>NZ_CP019562.1:0-1200000 GCF_001983955.1 Streptococcus oralis
CTACTTAATTTTCTTTTTGATTGCTTCTATTTCTAAACGTAAATTATCGTCTTCGTCAATCAATGATTTGATTTTAGCATGGGCATGAATAACGGTGGTGTGATCCTTTCCGCCAAATTCTTTTCCAATTTTTGGAAGACTGTTATCTGTCAGTTCTCTAGCTAGATACATAGCAACCTGACGTGCTAAAACGATGTTCTGAACTCGTCTCGTACCTTTCATTTCTTTAACACTCACTCCATAAAAATTACCAACTTCAGTTTGGATTTTCTCAATTGGAATAACAAGTATCTGGCGGGCGTCTTGCTTACGTGCTCTAATAGCTTCCGCAGCAATATCAATAGTAATATCCTTAATCTTCTTCACTCTGGCAATTAAAGTGATATCGTTGATTGCTCCTTCCAATTCTCTAACATTTGAATCAAATTGGCCAGCCAAGTATTCTAGAGTATCACTTTGGAAATGGTAATCTAAGTGCTCTGTTTTACTTTGAAGAATGGCGATACGTGTCTCAAAGTCAGGAGGAGTGATATTTTGCGTCAATCCCCAGCTAAAGCGTGTAACAAGTCTCTCTTCAAGTCCTTCTAGGTGTTTAGGACTTCGATCACTGGTTAGGACAATCTGTTTCTGCTTATCATGAAGAGCATTGAAGGTATTGAAAAATTCTTCCTGGGTCGCGACTTTTTTGCCACTGAGAGATTGGATATCATCGATCAATAAGAGATCAAGGCTACGGTAAGTCTTTTTGAAATTTTCCATTTCCCCAAGTCGCAAGTGTTCAAGAAAGTCATTGATAAAGCTTTCGGCAGGAATGTACTTGACACGCGCATCAGGAATATTTTTCAAAATCTCATTTCCAATCGCATTGAGCAAGTGAGTCTTTCCAAGACCAGGTCCTCCATAGATAAAAAGAGGATTATAAGTCAGAGCTAAATCTTCAGATACAGCTAGTGCAGCAGACACTGCCCAAACATTCCCATCACCTTGAATAAAGTTATCAAAGGTATATTTTTCTTTTAACCCTGTTTCGGAATAGGGAATCGTTGGTAGTGCAGGTGTGTAATCGTAAGTAGAGACACTATTCGTATCATTTACTTGAGGAGATTCTGTGCTCTGAGGTTTAGTGAAAATATAGTGAGGTTTGATTTCAGAATCATAAATTTCAAAACCAGCAGCAATAATAATATCTTTTAATTGCTTTTCCCACACCATTTCCATCTCTGATCTCGGTAGAAATATAGTAGCTGTGTTTTCTTCTACTTTGATGAGTTCAGCAGGTGTAGCATAGAAATCATACATAGATCGTGTCAATCTTTCTTGAGCAAATTCTAAAATACGATTCCAAAATTGCTTTTCTTTCAACTAATTTTCCTCCTTTACTATGATTTTAGTAGTTTAGTGCTAGACTTATTTTACCATAGATAGTAGGATTTTTCCACAGATTGGGGAAAAGAATCCACAATGTTAGTAGTATTTATCCACAGGTTGGGGATAAATAGGAAAATCCTTGATTTAATAGGGTTATTGATAAAAAAATTGGTGGATAAATTTGTGGGTTGAGAAAATAAAAGAACAGCCTTATTTCAGGCTGTTAATAATTCTATCGTATTCTTCTTGACTTGAAAAGGAGATAATAATCTTTCCAGTATCTTTTTTTGAAAGTTTAATTTCTACACTTAAACCGAGTAGTTTTTTTAATTTATCTTCTTCGTCTTTGATGAAAGAATCACTTTTTTTTTGCTTCTTTTGTTTTTTCTCTGTAAGAAGTGCTTCTAACTTTCTCACAGAAATATCTTCATTTTTGATTAGTTGGAAGAAATAGTCTTGCTGCTCTTTGTCTAAACCAACTAGAGAACGTGCATGCGCTTGAGAAATTTTTCCATTTTCTACTTCAACTAAGATATATTCTGGTAGGGAAAGTAAACGAATAAAATTAGTGATATAAGGACGAGATTTCCCCATTTTATCCGCTATCTCAGTGTGAGTAAATCCTTTTTCTACTAAAGATTCGTAGGCGCGTGCTTCTTCAACAGGATTTAAATTTTCTCTCTGCAAATTCTCAATGATTGACTGGATCATCATTTCCTGATCTGAGAGGTGCTTTACAACGGCTGGAATAGAGGTCAGACCAGCCAAGAGAGAAGCCCGATATCGTCTCTCTCCTGCAAGGATTTCATAACCAATTACAGGAGATTGACGAACGATGATTGGTTGGATGAGCCCATTTTCTTTGATTGACTGAGCTAATTCCTTTAGTTTATCTGTATCAAATTCTTTTCGAGGTTGGTAAGGATTCTTTTGTATTTCAGAGATAGAAATCATTTCAAATTTTTCCATGATTCTACACTAACATATCTTTTACTTTCTGTAAAGTTTTCTTTACACTGATGTCAATTAAGACTCTAAATCACCAGAATTCTTATCTAGTTTAATTGAAGTTGTTTCCTCCTTACCGTTACGGTAGTAGGTTATTTTGATAGTATCTCCAATAGCATGATTGTAAAGAGCATGTTGTAGGTCTGTTGATGAGGCAATCTCTTTGTCGTCAACTTTGGTAATGACATCGTATTTTTGAAGATGTCCATTTGCTGGCATATTGTTTTGAACAGATCGAACAACTACACCTGAAGTGAGGCCACTTGGAATGTTAAGTTTTCTAAGATCACTAGCTCCAACATTTGACAGATTGACCATTTGAATTCCAAGAGCAGGACGAGTCACTTTACCATCACTTTCAAGCTGTTTAATGATATTTTGTGCATCGTTTGAAGGAATTGCAAAACCAAGACCTTCTACAGATGTTCCACCATTACTTGCAATTTTACTTGATGTAATACCAATTACTTGTCCTTGAATATTTACAAGTGGACCACCAGAGTTACCAGGGTTAATGGCCGTATCTGTTTGAATGGCTTTTGTTGAAATAGCTTGACCATCTTCAGATTTTAGAGAAACATTTCGATTAAGACTTGAAACAATCCCCTGTGTAACTGTATTAGCATATTCTGAACCTAGAGGACTACCGATAGCAATCGCTGTTTCTCCAACACTAAGTTGACTTGAATCCCCAAATTCTGCCACTGTTGTAACTTTTTCTGAAGAAATTTTAACGACAGCAATATCAGAGAAGGTATCAGATCCGACAATTTCACCAGGAACCTTGGTACCATCTGCTAAGCGGATATCAACTTTTGAAGCTCCATTGATAACGTGAGTATTGGTTACAAGATAGGCATCTTTATCATCCTTTTTATAGATAACACCTGATCCCTCACTTGCGATTTGTTGATTGTCTGAATCAGAATTAGTTTCATCAGCATTAAATACACTACTTTGTCTACTGCTAGAAGAAGAATAAGTAATGATTGAGACAACAGCATCCTTAACTTTATTTACTGCTTGAGTGGTTGAATTTTCATTCTTATAGGATGTTTGAGTGACAGTGCCAGAATTATTATTTGTAGCTTGATTTCCTTGTTTTTGATAAAGTTGTAATGTTACGAAACTTCCTAAGGCACCGCTTAAAAATCCGATTAGAATGATTACGAGAATTTTAACTCCTTTTTTGTAAAATTTTTGTAAGTGTTTCATATACGCCTCCGTTTGTTATTTATTTACTCAGATTATAAACCTATTAACTTAATCCAAACTTAAAAGCTTAAAGTTTTACACAAGTTGTGGATAACTCACTTTATTCTGTGAATTCACTAGTATTTTTGAATGATTTTTGTGTGTATAAGATGTGAAATGAAGTGTGGATATGATAGAATAGAAGAATGAAAATAAAAATTGTAACAGTGGGAAAATTAAAAGAAAAATACCTTAAAGATGGTATTGCTGAATATACCAAACGAATTTCACGTTTCGCCAAATTAGAAATGATTGAGCTCACTGATGAGAAGACACCTGACAAAGCCAGTGAATTAGAAAATCAAAAAATCTTGGAAACAGAAGGTGAAAGAATTCTTTCTAAGGTTGGAGAAAGAGACTTTGTCGTTGTACTAGCCATTGAAGGAAAAACACTCTCCTCAGAGGAATTTAGTAAGCAACTAGAGCAAGCTTCTATCAAAGGATATTCAACACTTACTTTTATCATTGGAGGAAGTTTGGGTCTAGCTCCTGTTGTAAAAAATAGGGCCAATCTTTCTGTCAGTTTTGGCCATCTGACATTACCACATCAGTTAATGAGATTGGTTTTAGTTGAACAAATTTACCGTGCTTTTACAATTCAACAGGGTTCTCCTTACCACAAATAGAAGATTGACTTAGCTCTTGTTTTTTGATAGAATGGTCATGTTAGGTCTCATAGCTCAGCTGGATAGAGCATTCGCCTTCTAAGCGAACGGTCGCAGGTTCGAATCCTGCTGGGATCAATTTTAGATGCGAAGCTGGGGTAAATCCCAGCTTTTTTCTTAAAAAAGTGCGTTTCAGGTGCAAAAATGTACAGTTGGGAAGAATTTTTTCTTACATGGTCTTCATTTTGTATAATAGGTGTGTAAGCTAACTTACAAGAAAAAATAATACAGGAGATTTCATTATGAAAAATACAGTAAAGTTGGAACAATTTAAAGAAGTAACAGAGGCAGAATTGCAGGAGATTCGAGGTGGAGATAAAAGACTACCTTACTTTTTTAAACATCTTTTTTCAAATAGGACAAAGTAGTAATATTATAGGGTGATAGGATGAGTTTATTAGGATTTGGGATAGTTATTCTTCATATTTTTATTTTAACAATAAGCTATGAATTAATTTGTAAAGTAACTAAAAAAGAAAGATATTTATTTATAGCTTGTATATTTGTATATCAGTCTGTAGCTGAATTTTTCTTTGACTTTATTTCATTAGGTGGGTTAGGGATTGAAAAGTTTATATTTCCTTTTATTCTATATACTTCTATAGTAGTTTTAAAGAAATATGATAAGCATAAAGGAATGTTTATCAGTTTACTATTGTCTTTATTATATCACAGTACACATACTTTTTTATCAGTAACCCTATCCTCTATAACAGGTGATGCTTTTGTGATAGAACATGAAGTGATGTTTTATTTAGGAGTACTATTACTAACATATTTAATTATTAAAAAAATTATTACTTATTTCCATTTAGAACTTACTTATTTTGATAAAGATTATCTGTACCCTTTTTTAAAAAAAGTAATAGTTGCTTTCTTTGGTTTGCATATCTTATTGTTTATTTCAGATATAGTAAGTACAACTCATCATTTAAATAGCTTCGGAAGTATTTTATCAACCATTGTTTTTATTTGCTTGTTATTGATTTTCTTTGCAATGAATTCTCACAAGGTTCAAATTGAAAAAGAGATTGCTCTAAAACAAAAGAAATTTGAACAAAAACATTTACAGACTTATACTGATGAAATTGTGGAGTTGTATAATGAAATTCGAGGTTTTCGTCATGACTATGCAGGGATGCTTGTTAGCATGCAAATGGCGATTGACAGTGGAGATTTACAAGAAATTAACAGGGTTTACAATGAAGTCCTAGTAAAAGCAAATCAGAAATTGAGGTCAGAAAAATATACTTACTTTGATTTAAATAATATAGAAGACTCTGCTTTACGGAGTTTAATTGCTCAATCGATTGTCTATGCACGAAAAAATGATGTAGAGTTTACATTGGAAGTAAAGGATATCATTACTAGACTGTCAATAGATTTACTTGATCTGGTTCGTATCATGAGCATTTTATTAAACAATGCCGTTGAAGGTGCTGCAGATAGTTATTTGAAACAAATGGAAGTTGCAGTCATTAAAATGGATTTTGAAACAGTTATAGTTATCCAGAATTCATGCAAAATCACTATGACGCCTTCAGAGGATCTATTTGCCTTAGGTTTCTCTACCAAGGGAAGAAATAGAGGTCTAGGGCTTAATAATGTCAAAGAGATCTTAGATAAGTATGACAACATTATCTTAGAAACTGAGATGGAAGACAACACATTTAGACAAATTATTAGATTTAAGAGGGAATTCGAATGAAAGTATTAATTTTAGAAGATGTTATTGAACATCAAGTGAGACTAGAGAGAATATTAAATGAAATCTCGGAAGAATCGAATATTCCTATTTCATATAAGACAACAGGAAAAGTTCGTGAATTTAAGGAATATATCGAAAATGATGAAGTAAACCAGCTTTATTTCCTAGATATTGATATTCATGGAATCGAGAAAAAAGGCTTTGAAGTGGCTCAGTTTATCCGTCATCACAATCCTTATGCTATTATTGTCTTTATTACCAGTCGATCTGAATTTGCTACCTTAACGTATAAATACCAGGTATCAGCCCTAGATTTTGTTGATAAAGATATCAATGATGAATTGTTCAAAAAACGCATCGAGCAGAGTATTTTTTACACTAAGAGTATGCTGCTTGAAAACGAAGATGTTGTAGACTATTTTGATTACAACTATAAAGGAAATGATTTGAAAATTCCTTACCATGACATTTTGTATATCGAAACCACAGGAGTTTCTCATAAACTTCGGATTATTGGTAAGAATTTTGCTAAAGAATTCTATGGAACTATGACAGATATTCAGGAAAAGGACAAACATACCCAGCGATTTTATTGCTCCCATAAATCTTTCCTTGTCAATGTAGGAAATGTGAGAGAAATTGATCGAAAGAATTTAGAAGTTGTCTTTTATGAAGATCATCGTTGTCCCATTACCCGTTTGAAAGTTCGTAAACTAAAAGATATTCTAGAGAAAAAATCTAAAAAGTGATTGACAATTAGTAAGAAATTGATATAATGGTTATATCTGCTACAGATAGATGGTCCGTTGGTCAAGGGGTTAAGACACCGCCTTTTCACGGCGGTAACACGGGTTCGAATCCCGTACGGACTATTTTATCCGCCATAGCTCAGTTGGTAGTAGCGCATGACTGTTAATCATGATGTCGTAGGTTCGAGTCCTACTGGCGGAGTCAGATAAAAAAAGAACACCATTGGTGTTCTTTTTTTATCTGACATCACCTAACATTTTCATAAGGAAGTCTGTCATTTCTTGCGGACTTTCTTTTTTTCCGTGAGCAATCCAAGTCTGGCAAACACCAAATAGGGCATTTGTTAGATAAATACTGCTGTATTCTAATTCTATTGGAGTGAGTTGTAGTTTCATAAAGCGTTTCTGAAGGTCGGTGCTAAGCATAATGTGAAGCTTATTTCTCAAGAAATTTTGGATTTCTTTTGTTCCATTTTCAGACAAGAGTGCAGCCAAGAGTGGCTCAGACTCTAAATATTCAAATACTTCTAAAATAGCATCTCTTTTGTGATGAGCATGTTTTTGGAAAATATACTCAAAGGTATGAAATAGCTTACTTTGGTAGAGTTCAATCATATCATACTTATCCTTGTAGTGAGTGTAAAAGCTGGAACGACTAATTCCGGCTTTTTCTGCTAACTTGACAGTAGAAATTTGATCAAAGGGCTGGTCCATCAATAATTGAACCATGGCATTTTCGATAATTCGTTTTGTTTTTAAACGTTTGTTACTTTCTTTCATAATTCCTCCTTGTAAACAAAAATAGACTATGTGTCTAAAAAAATATTTTTTACCTTGTAATTTAGATTTTTTTATGTATAATCTATTATATCAAAATTTTAGACAATATGTGTAAAAAAGGAGGAAACATGTTTAAAGAATGGAAAGCAATATTTAAAAAACCGACCTTTATCATTGTAATGATAGGGATTTCTCTCATTCCAGCTTTATACAACATTATATTTTTATCGTCCATGTGGGATCCATATGGTCAAGTATCGGAGTTACCTGTGGCAGTTGTCAATAAAGATAAGGAAGCTTTTTATAATGGACAGACAATGAGAATTGGTGAAGACATGGTGTCTAATTTAAAAGAAAATAAGGCTTTAGATTTTCACTTTGTTAATGAAGAGGAAGGGGAAAAAGGACTAGAAGATGGTGACTACTACATGGTAGTGACTTTACCAAGTGACTTATCTGAAAAAGCTGCTTCTATTCTATCAGATCATCCAGAACAAATGACCATTAACTATCAAACTTCTAGCGGGCATAGCTTCATTGCAAGTAAAATGAGTGATTCTGCCATGACACAGTTAAAACAGAATGTTTCTGCTAATGTAACCGAATCCTATACGAAAGCTTTATTTCAAAAGATGGGTGATTTAAAATCCGGTTTAACGAAGGCAGCCGATGGAAGTGAACAATTGGCTAACGGGGCCAGTCAGTTAGCTGTAGGAAGTCAGACATTGTCTTCAAATCTTGCTACTTTAGCTAGCTCAAGTTTAACCTTTTCGGATGGAACAGATCAATTTACAAAAGGGTTGACAACGTATGTCACAGGAGTAAAGCAACTGAATAGTGGCTTAGGAACATTTAATGATGGTTTACAGAACTATACAAGTGCGGTTTCACAGGTTGACACAGGACTTAATCAATTATCTTCGAAAACTCCAGAATTAGTTGCAGGTGTCAACCAGTTAAATACAGGGATGAAGTCATATGCTGGTGGAGTTTCACAACTCAATTCAGGTCTCAGTCAATTTTCGGTTGGTGTCAATGCCTATACAAGCGGAGTTGACAAATTATCTGTTGGTACAAACCAACTATCAAGTCAACCAGATACATTGAGAGACGGTATTACTCAATTAAATAAAGGAATCAAAGAAATATCCACACAATTAAATACTTCATCTCAACAGAAAGAGGATATAACACAGTTAGCAAGCAGTTTAGATGAGTTGAATAAGTCTCTCCAATCAGTTACAGTTTCAGATAATACTGATCTTAAAAATACAATATCTAATGACTTAACAAATATAACGACTCTTGCTCAAACTATTGTGACTAATAGTCAAGCAGAGCAAGAGAAAATTCTTACAAATCTTCAAGCAACAGCAACTTATCAATCTCTCACTGAAACTCAGAAAAAAGAATTGACTGAAGCTGTTTCAAATAATTCTAATTCTACGATAGAGTCAGCAAAAGCAATTTTAACGACGGCAGGAGATTTAAAAGAAAATTTAGGAAGTATAAACCAACCAGTCTCTAATCTTTCTACTTTACAGACTAAAGCAAATCAACTTTTACCTATAGCGTCTAGTTCCTTGATATCTATGTCAAGTGGATTTACACAGTTGCAAAATGCTGTAGATAATCAGTTAGTTCCCGGAAGTCAATCAATTGAAAATGGAGTTAATGCGTATACTAAGGGATTGGATACTATTTCTTTAGGTGTAAATCAACTAAGTGAAAAGAATACAACTTTAACAACAAGTTTGGATCAATTGGTTTCTGCCTCAACCAAGTTGACAGAAAACTCTTCAAAATTGACAACTGGTTTGGATACTCTAGCTGGGAAAACTCCAGAATTAGTAACAGGTATTGAAAAACTATCATCTGGTTCTGCTCAATTGAACAATAAGAGTCCAGAGTTAATAGCAGGTCTTACTAAATTACAATTTGGCTCTGATCAATTAACAGATAAATCAACACAATTACTTTCTGCAGCATCCCAACTAGGAAGTGGCGCTATGAAGATAGCAGATGGTGCTGGAAAATTAGCTGAAGGTGGAGCAACTTTAACTGCTGGTATTGAAAGTTTACAAGTAGGAACTACTAATCTAGGACAAGGCTTAAGAAGTGCTAGCAATCAACTAAAATCAGCATCAACAGAGTCAAAAAATGCAGAAACATTATCTGAACCTCTAGTTCTCTCAAAAACAGACAATGACCAAGTCCCTGTAAATGGGATTGCTATGGCTCCTTATATGATATCAGTCGCTCTCTTTGTCGCTGCATTATCAACAAATATGATTTTTGCTAAATTACCTTCAGGTCGTCATCCTGAAACTCGCTGGGCTTGGTTCAAATCTCGCTTTGAGATAAATGGAGTTATAGCTGTTTTAGCCGCTGTCTTAGTCTATGGTGGCGTTCATCTTATTGGTCTAACAGCAAATCATGAAATGAGAACCTTGTTCTTAATTATTATCGCAAGCTTAACATTTATGTCTATGGTAACTGCATTAACAACTTGGAATAGCCGTATAGGAGCCTTCTTCTCTCTTATTTTACTATTATTACAGTTAGCATCAAGTGCGGGGACCTATCCCCTTGCATTGACAAATGATTTCTTTAAAGGTATCAGTCCATGGTTACCAATGAGTTACTCTGTATCAGGTTTACGACAAACAATCTCTATGACAGGAAATATTCATCACCAAGTGATTTTCCTTATTATAACACTAGCTTTCTTTACTGCTTTAGGTATGCTAGCTTATCAACCTAAGAAAATGGAAGAAGATTAAAAAGATTGACCAAGGAATTGGCCAATCTTTTTCTGTCTTAGATAAATTTCGTCTGTGATTATAGATCCCAAAAAGAAGAAGGGCAGTTAGTGAGCAGGCTGCTCCAATAACAAAACCATTGGGAATAAAGGAAAGTGTAATGGTGCCTTTTCCTTTTGGAACATCAACTTTCATAAAACCAGTTTGAGCCTGCTTGATTTCAAGTTTTTTCCCATCCTGGTATGCAGACCAACCTTTGTCATAAGGAATAGTGAAGAAAATAGAGGTATCTTGTTTTACTTCATATGTAGCAAAGACTTTATTTTTAGAGGTGGATACTTCTACAGGTTGTTCTTTAATCTTTTGAATTGCCTCAGTAAGAGCCTGAGTATCTAAACGATAGAAGGTTGGAGATTCAAAGGACACCTGAGAATTTCCAGGGAAACTAACACTGATATTGAAAGTTTTTTGTTCTTCAGTATAACCCAAATTAAAGAAATTAAATGCATTGTCAGTTGTAAAAGTCTTTTTTTCTCCATTGACAATGATGTCAACTTTCTTTTGCTTATCGTTTGTAAAATGAAGATTTGAAAAAGAGAGATAGACTTGACTATTTTGAGGAACCTCAATTTGATAATCAATCTTTGCATCTTCATTCGCAGAACCTGTGATGCTGGTTAAACCATCTGAAGTATCTGTTTTATCATATGCTATTTGGGAGAAGTAATCCAAGTTGAGATTAGTAAGCTGGTTTATAAATAAAGCTTGATTATCTAGAGTGTGATTATTAAAGTTTACATCGGTATAAATAGATTGAGTAGCAAAAGCAATGGGGAGGGAAAGTTGATTTTTATATAAGGTTAAATGATCCTTTTGATAAATCTCTTGAAATCCATATTTATCAAGGAGAGTTTCTGAAATATTGTATTGGATTCCAAATAAACTGTCTGCTAAAATACTATTATTTGTATAACGAAGATTGAGGTTAGTTCCAGAGGATTTGAATCCCAGTTTATCTAAAATAGTGCTAGCTGAGCGATTTCGTACAGACGAGAATTGAGAGATTCCATTGTAATTAAATTTCATACTGTCATTTCCCGTCTGAATTTGCAGTTTTTCAGTACGTGTAAATGAATCGTCAATTTGGTTTAGAATAGATTCCATAGCAGTGACATCTCTATTATAGACGCTGCGAGAAGCAAAAGCCCATTCTTTAGCTATTCCTTCCATTTGAGCTGAAGCATTTAGGCTTATCTCAACTGTTATAAATAAAGATAAAAGAATTGCAAATAGATTTACAGAGATAAATTTTCTGATGACTGCAAGGAGTAAAGGAGCATAAACCAGGAGAAATTCAAGAGTGAGTAGGATATTCAAATCTGTTAAAAAAGAATAGTGTGATTTAAAATAGACAGTGGCCAAAAATCCTGTTAGTACAAGAAAAAGTGAGACAAATAGATTCCATAGCTTCAGTTCTTTCAGACGATTTAAGACTTCTGCTGAAGTATAAATTAACAGAGTGGAAAAAATCCAAGCATAGCGATGCAAAAACATATTTGGGGTATGCATCCCTTGCCAAAATAAATCAAGTGCTTCTATGTAAAAGCTTGTTATTAAAAAAGTAAAGAAAATTGCATAGGTAAGTTTCACGTGAAACCTTATGGATTTTATTGTGAAAAATAGAATAGTCAAAATAAAAGGAAGCAATCCAACAAAAATCATTGGTATAGATCCATATTTAGTTGTATCAAAAGATCCAATGAATTGTTTTGCAAAAATATCCAAATACCAGCTACTATCTGTCTTTAATTTTGTGATGGCAGTCAACTTCTCTCCATGAGTTTGTAAATCAAACAGTGTAGGAAGAGTCATAATCAAACTAGCCATTCCAGCTAAAAAGGAGGTAACAACAAAATCAAGAAAAGATGATTTTCGAGTTTTAAAGTCCCAAGAAATTTGGCAGAGATACCAGAAAATAAGAAACAATGCTGTCATATACCCAAAATAATAATTTTGAATAAATAAGATTGATAAACTTGTAAAGTATAGTAAGCGCTTCTTTTGTGTTATAAGTAGGAGTAAACCAGTTATAATTAAAGGAATCAAGATAAAAACATCTAGCCAGGTTTTAATCTCTAACTGACTGACAGTGAAGCTCATTAAAGCATAGGAAGTAGATAAGGCAAGTTTTAAAAATTTTGGGATATCTTTAAATAATCTAGTCAAACTAAAGAAGGTTGACAGACCAATCAATCCAAATTTTAAGAGAGTGGTCAGATAAACAGCATCTGGCATATTCGACAGATTAAAAAAGTAAACCAGAGGTGAGAGAAAACTACCCAAGTAATAACTAGATAGAGCATAGAAATTCAGTCCGAGGCCACTTGTAAAGGTGTAAAACAAACTACCATTTCCATGTAAAATATTTCGTAAAGCCACATCAAAAATAACGTATTGATGGAAACCGTCTCCTAATAGTGGAGATGTATCGCTATTCCAGTAGATACCTTGAGTTAGGTATACTCCAGTCATAATTACTAAAGGAATGATGAAAGAAACAAAATAGGTCCAATATGTTTTAAAAAATGATTTCATGTTACCTCGTAGAATGATAGAAAACTCAGTTGGTTACCCCAACTGAGTTTTGAAGTCTTATTTAATCTTTCCAAAGTTCTTTAACTTTTGCTTGCACTTCTGCATTTTCTAGGAATTCATCGTAGGTTTCATCAATACGATCAATGACGCCATTCTTAGACAAAACAATGATATGGTTTGCCAAAGTTTGGATAAACTCGTGGTCATGACTGGCAAAGATGATTGATTCTTTAAAGTTTTTCAATCCATCGTTCAAGCTTGAGATAGATTCCAAGTCCAAGTGATTTGTTGGATCATCAAGTACAAGGACATTTGATTTCAAGAGCATGAGTTTTGAAAGCATGACACGTACTTTTTCTCCCCCTGACAAGACGTTTACAGGTTTGTTAACCTCATCACCAGAGAAGAGCATACGACCAAGGAAACCACGTAGGAAGGTATTGTCATCTTCTTCTTTACTTGCAAATTGACGCAACCAGTCAAGGATTGACTCTCCTCCTGCAAAATCAGCCGAGTTGTCTTTTGGCAAGTAAGAACGGCTAGTAGTAACTCCCCACTTGACAGTTCCTTCATAGTCGATGTCACCCATAATTGCACGAATTAATGCAGTTGTTTGGATGTCGTTTTGTCCAATAAGAGCTGTTTTATCACCTGGACGCAAGATGAAACTAATATTGTCTAGGATAGTTTCGCCATCAATCTTTACAGTTAAATTTTCTACTGTCAAGAGATCATTACCAATCTCACGTTCTGCTTTAAAGTTGATAAATGGGTATTTACGACTAGAAGGAACAATCTCTTCTAATTCAATCTTGTCAAGCATTTTTTTACGAGACGTTGCTTGTCTTGACTTAGAAGCGTTGGCAGAGAAGCGAGCAACGAATTCTTGCAATTGCTTAATTTTTTCTTCTGCCTTGGCATTACGGTCTGCTAGCAATTTAGCAGCGAGTTCAGAAGATTCCTTCCAGAAGTCATAGTTTCCGACATATAGTTTGATTTTTCCAAAGTCAAGGTCGGCCATGTGTGTACATACTTTGTTTAAGAAGTGACGGTCGTGGGATACTACGATAACGGTGTTATCAAAGTCAATCAAGAAGTCTTCTAGCCAAGTAATAGATTGGATGTCCAACCCGTTGGTCGGCTCGTCCAAGAGAAGAACGTCTGGTTTACCAAAAAGTGCTTTAGCAAGGAGAACCTTCACTTTTTCACCATTGGCCAATTCGCTCATGTTTTGATAGTGCAATTCTTCTGGAATGTTTAGGTTTTGAAGTAGTTGAGACGCTTCACTTTCTGCTTCCCAACCTCCAAGTTCAGCAAATTCACCTTCGAGTTCGGCTGCACGAACACCATCTTCATCGGAAAAATCTTCCTTCATGTAAATGGCATCTTTTTCTTTCATGATGTTGTAAAGTTTTTCATTTCCCATAATGACGACATCAATAACTCGCTCATCTTCATAGTCAAAATGATTTTGACGGAGAACAGAGAGACGTTCATCTGGACCAAGAGAGATGTGACCAGTTGTTGGCTCGATATCACCAGCTAAGATTTTTAAGAATGTAGACTTCCCAGCACCATTAGCACCAATTAATCCATATGTATTTCCTTCTGTAAATTTGATATTGACATCATCAAAAAGTTTGCGATCACTAAAACGTAGTGAAACATCAGATACTGTAAGCAATGTTTTTCTCCTATAATATGTAATACATTTATTCTACTAGAAAAGAGAGAAATATTCAAATTTTTGTTTGTCAATTTTGTGTCAATTAAGTTTACAGGTTTATTTACAATGAGTTAGTTTTTTGATTTAAATAATTTTCTGTTATTTTAACAAAAAAATGCTATAATTGAAGAGACCATTTCGAAGGAGAAAAAAATGACGAAACCCATTATTTTAACAGGAGATCGCCCAACAGGAAAACTGCATATTGGACATTATGTTGGGAGTCTTAAAAATAGAGTATTACTGCAGGAAGAAGACAAGTATGAGATGTTTGTTTTTTTGGCGGACCAACAAGCATTGACAGATCACGCTAAAGACCCTCAAACGATTTTAGAATCGATTGGGAATGTTGCCTTGGATTACCTAGCAGTTGGATTGGATCCAAGTAAATCAACCATCTTTATTCAAAGCCAGATTCCAGAGTTGGCTGAGCTGTCTATGTACTATATGAATTTGGTGTCACTAGCTCGTTTGGAACGGAATCCGACAGTAAAAACAGAGATTGCTCAAAAAGGGTTTGGAGAAAGTATTCCGACAGGATTTTTGGTTTATCCGATTGCGCAAGCAGCAGATATTACTGCCTTCAAGGCTAATTATGTTCCTGTTGGGACAGATCAGAAACCAATGATTGAGCAAACTCGTGAGATTGTTCGTTCCTTTAATCATGCTTATAATTGTGAGGTCTTGGTGGAGCCGGAAGGTATTTACCCAGAAAATGAGAGAGCAGGACGTTTGCCTGGTTTAGATGGAAATGCTAAAATGTCTAAATCCCTTAATAATGGTATTTATCTAGCTGATGATGCTGATACTTTGCGTAAAAAAGTCATGAGCATGTATACTGATCCAGACCATATTCGGGTTGAGGATCCAGGTAAGATTGAAGGAAATATGGTTTTCCATTATCTAGATGTGTTTGGTCGTCCAGAAGATGCTCAAGACATTGCAGATATGAAAGAACATTATCAACGTGGTGGTCTTGGTGATGTAAAGACGAAACGTTATCTACTTGAAATATTAGAACGCGAACTTGGTCCTATTCGTGAGCGCCGTATTGACTTTGCTAAGGATATGGGAGAAGTGTACAATATGCTTCAAAAAGGTAGTGAAAAAGCACGTGAGGTTGCAGGTCAAACTCTATCTGAAGTTAAGGGAGCAATGGGACTAAATTATTTTAAATAATAGATAAAATATGAATCGTAAAACTATCTCTTCCATAGGATCACAGGGATAGTTTTTTTATGATTTCTACCATAAATATAATTGACAAATTTTCATAGAATGGTATGATAGATACAATACAAAAAGAGTCAAGCTCAAAAAGAAAGAAAAGAGGAAACTTCAATGTCTAATTGGGATACTAAATTTTTAAAAAAAGGTTTTACCTTTGATGATGTATTGCTCATTCCAGCAGAAAGTCATGTGTTGCCTAATGATGCAGATTTAACAACAAAATTGGCAGATAATCTGACTTTAAATATCCCAATTATAACAGCCGCCATGGATACAGTCACAGAAAGTCAAATGGCTATTGCCATTGCGCGTGCAGGTGGTCTTGGAGTAATCCATAAAAATATGTCTATTGCGCAACAGGCAGATGAAGTTCGCAAGGTAAAACGTTCTGAAAATGGTGTTATTATTGATCCATTCTTCTTGACTCCAGAACACACGATTGCTGAAGCAGATGAACTTATGGGACGTTACCGTATCAGTGGTGTTCCAGTTGTGGAGACACTTGAAAATCGTAAATTGGTTGGTATTCTAACAAACCGAGATCTTCGCTTTATTTCAGATTACAATCAGCCAATCTCAAACCATATGACCAGTGAAAATCTTGTCACTGCTCCTGTTGGTACAGACCTTGCAACAGCTGAACATATTCTTCAAGAACACCGTATTGAAAAACTTCCTTTGGTTGATGAAGAAGGTCGTCTTTCTGGCTTGATTACTATTAAAGATATTGAAAAAGTAATTGAATTTCCTAACGCAGCAAAAGATGAGTTTGGTCGTCTTCTAGTTGCCGGTGCAGTAGGTGTTACTTCAGATACATTTGAACGTGCAGAGGCTCTTTTTGAAGCAGGAGCTGACGCAATTGTTATTGATACTGCCCATGGTCACTCTGCTGGGGTTCTACGTAAAATTGCTGAAATTCGTGCTCACTTCCCAGATCGCACTTTGATTGCTGGTAATATTGCAACTGCTGAAGGTGCGCGTGCTCTTTATGATGCGGGTGTGGATGTTGTCAAAGTCGGGATTGGACCAGGTTCTATCTGTACTACTCGTGTGATTGCAGGTGTAGGTGTCCCACAAGTGACAGCAATTTATGATGCGGCAGCAGTTGCGCGTGAATATGGAAAAACGATTATTGCTGATGGTGGAATCAAATATTCTGGAGATATTGTAAAAGCCCTTGCTGCAGGTGGAAATGCAGTTATGCTTGGATCAATGTTTGCTGGAACAGATGAAGCACCAGGTGAAACTGAAATTTTCCAAGGGCGTAAGTTTAAGACTTACCGTGGTATGGGATCAATCGCTGCAATGAAAAAAGGATCAAGTGACCGATACTTCCAAGGTTCTGTCAATGAAGCAAACAAACTCGTTCCAGAAGGAATTGAAGGTCGTGTTGCCTATAAAGGCGCAGCAGCTGACATTGTCTTCCAAATGCTTGGTGGTATTCGCTCTGGTATGGGTTACTGTGGTGCAGCTAATCTTAAAGAATTGCACGACAATGCTCAATTTATCGAAATGTCAGGTGCTGGTCTCAAAGAAAGCCATCCTCATGATGTACAAATCACTAATGAGGCGCCAAACTACTCTATGTAAGAAGTAAAAAAGAACTCCTGAATTTCAGGAGTTCTTTTTTATTTACAAAGATGTCAATTTTAATTTACAGATATTTTACCGTTTTGGATGTTGAAAATACTAAGATTTTCTGGCAAGTTTTGTAAGTGGTCTAAACTTGTTGTTGTGATGAAGGTTTGGATAGATTGTGAAATAGTTTCTAGTAATTTTAATTGTCGTGTGTTGTCAAGTTCGCTCATAACATCATCAAGCAAGAGTATTGGAGACTCGTTAGTAATGCTTTCCATTAGTTCAATCTCTGCTAGTTTGATAGAAAGTACAAGACTACGATGTTGCCCTTGGCTTCCAAAACTAGCATCCATTCCATTGATATAAAAAGCAATGTCATCTCGATGAGGACCAACTCCAGTATTCTTTTTAAATAAGTCTCTGGATCGGCTTTTCTCCAAAGCAATTTTAAAAGAATTTGTTAGCTGTTCTTCATTGGTGAAGTTGACAGATGATTGATAAGATATTGACAGCTCTTCTAATTCATTTGAAATTTCTAAGTGTTTTTTTTGACCAAATTTCTCTAAGTCTTTAATGAATTTTATCCGATGCTTTATAACACGACACCCATACTCTACTAGCTGATCGTCTAAGACTGACAGAAATGTATCGTCAATCTTCTGGCTGGATTTTAGGTAGGTATTTCTCTGTTTGAGTATGTGATTATAGTTTGACAAGTCTGACAAGTAGATTGGTTTAATTTGTCCCAGTTCGATGTCGATAAATTTTCGACGGACAGAAGGTGATCCTTTAATTAGCTGGAGATCTTCAGGTGCGAAGAGGACAACATTCATATGACCGATGTAGTCTGATAGGCGAGCTTGTTTTAAGTGATTGACCTTAGTCACACGCCCTTTTGGCGTTAAATCAATTTCTAGAGGGATAGAGCTTGTTTTTTTCTGTAGCAAGCCAGAAAGATGGAGTTGCTCGTTATCAAAATGAATGAGATTTTTATCTGTACGAGTCCGATGACTACGTGTCAAGGCTAAGAAATAGATTGCTTCTAGAATATTGGTTTTTCCTTGTGCATTTTGACCTAGAAAGACATTTAATTTTGGATTGAAATCAATTTTTGCCTCTTTGTAGTTTCGAAAGGTTTTAATTGTTAAATGTTGGAGCCACATGGTTATCTTCCTGGAAAACGTGGAACTTGTTTGGTTTTAGGCGATGAAGAAGTTTTTTGTTTTTCTTTCTTGACACCTTTATTCATCTCTTTAACAAGTTTAGCAATTCGCTCTTTCTCAATCTTATCTGCTTGATACTCTTCTTGCTCTTTTAAACTTGGTTGTGTCAAGGTGATGTCAATCTTTAAATCAGGAATGTCAATCGTATCTCCAATACGGATTTTTTTCCCACGTCTACTTTCTAACTCGCCATTAAAGTAAACTTGATGATCTATTAAAAAGGATTTGATAGCACCACCGCTTTGTATAATTCCAAGTTCTTTTAGGAGGGCTTGGAGCGTAATAAATTCTTCAAATAATTTGTATTCCATAATTCACCTCAATCTTTGGTATTATACCATATTTTCCTTGAAATAGCTGAAGGAAAGTTAGCTGAAATGAAAACGGTTTTACTCTTTAAAGCTATGAAGAGAACAAGAAAATTTTTGATTTTCGTGGTATAATAGAACTCTATATGTAAGGAGGTAAGGTATGGAATTAGTGCCTGGAATTTCAGCACATTTTGTTCAATCCAAAAAGTTTAAAACAAATAAAATCACTATTCGTTTTACTGCTCCCTTATCTCTTGAGACAATAGCAGGACGCATGTTAAGTGCAAGTATGTTGGAGACGGCAAATCAAGCTTATCCCACATCACAAGCATTTCGCAGATACTTGGCAAGTTTATATGGAACAGATATTTCCACAAGTGCTTATCGTAGAGGGCAAGCACATATTCTTGACTTAACATTTACCTACGTGCGGGATGAGTTTTTGAGTAAAAAAAATGTCTTGACTTCTCGAATTTTGGAATTGGTAGAACAGACTTTATTTGCTCCCTTAGTTCAAGATGGTGCTTTTGAGTCAGCCTTATTTGAAATTGAAAGAAAACAGTTATTGGCTAGTTTAGCTACTGATATGGATGATTCATTTTATTTTGCTCATAAGGAGTTGGATAGCTTGTTCTTCCATGATGAGCGTCTTCAATTGAGATACAGTGATTTACGAAATAGCATTTCAAATGAGTCTCCAGAAAGTAGCTACACGTGCTTTCAGAATGCTCTGAAGAATGATCGTATTGATTTCTTTTTCTTAGGTGATTTTAATGAAGTAGAAATCACAGAATCACTGAAGTCATTATCCCTTACAGCTAGAGAGAACTGTGTTCCTATCCAATATTATCAGTCTTATTCGAATGTTCTACGAGAGGGAATGATTCAGAGGAATGTTGGGCAATCAATTTTGGAATTAGGGTATCATTCTCCTATAAAATATGGCGATGATGAGCATTTGCCCATGCTTGTGATGAATGGTTTGTTGGGTGAATTTGCACATTCGAAACTTTTTACAAACGTTCGTGAAAATGCTGGAATAGCCTACACAGTCTCTAGTCAATTGGATTTGTTTAGTGGTCTGTTAAGGATGTATGCGGGTATTGATAGAGAAAATCGAAATCAGGCTAGAAAAATGATGAATCATCAATTGCTAGATCTGAAAAAGGGTAACTTTACAGATTTTGAGCTTGAACAAACCAAGGAGATGATTCGACGATCTTTGTTGATGGCTCAAGATAATCAACAGACCTTAGTTGAAAGAGTCTATTTGAATGCTCTATTGGGGAAATCAAGCTTTGATATTGATCGATTGGTGGCAAAATTAGAGAGTGTTGATAAAGAAGCTGTATGTAAAGTTGCCAACAGTTTGAAGTTACAAGCGATTTACTTTATGGAAGGAGTAGAATGACAAAGGTTACTTTTGAAGAAAAATACTATCCTGCTGTAAAGGAAACAGTCTACAAAACACAATTGTCAAATGGATTGACAGTTTCTTTACTCCCTAAACAAGATTTCAATGAGGTTTATGGGATTGTAACAGTTCAATTTGGTTCTGTAGATGCAACTTATACAAGCTTGGAAAAAGGTTTACGTCATCATCCAGCAGGAATTGCACATTTTCTTGAACATAAATTGTTTGAAAGAGAAAATTCTGAGGATATAATGGCTGCTTTTACTCGATTAGGTGCAGATAGTAATGCCTTTACAAGCTTTACTAAGACCAGCTATCTTTTTTCAACAATTGACCATCTATTAGAGAATTTAGATTTGCTAGATGAGTTAGTCGGAGATGTTCATTTTACAGAAGAATCAGTTTTAAGGGAACAGGATATTATCCAGCAAGAACGAGAAATGTACCAAGATGATCCAGATTCACGCTTGTTTTTTGCAACATTAGCCAACCTTTATCCTGATACTCCTTTAGCAACAGATATAGTTGGAAGTGAAAAATCAATTTCTGATATTCAAGTTTCAAATTTAAAAGAGAACTTTACTGACTTTTACAAACCTGTCAACATGTCACTGTTTTTAGTTGGAAATATTGATGTAAAAGTTGTTGAGGAATACTTTTCGAAAAAGGAAAAGAAGACTTTAGAACAGTTTACCGTTTCAAAAGAGAAACTACCCTTGCAGTCTGTGAGGCAAACAGATAGTCTTCGGATGGAAGTTTCTTCACCCAAACTTGCTGTTGCGATTAGAGGTAATGGGCAAATAACAGAAGCTGAGTCTTATCGTTACAATATTTTATTGAAATTACTATTTACGATGATGTTTGGTTGGACCTCTGATCGTTTTCAAAAGTTATATGAGACTGGGAAGTTAGATGCGTCATTGTCACTTGAGGTTGAAGTCAACAGTCGCTTTCATTTTGTGATATTGACGATGGATACCAAAGAGCCTGTTTCTCTGTCGCATCAATTTCGGAAAGCGATTCGTCAGTTTAGTAGTGATACGGATATTACAGAGGAACATTTAGATCTTGTTAAGAGTGAGATGTTTGGGGAATTTTTCAGTAGCATGAACTCCTTGGAATTTATTGCAACTCAATACGATCCGATGGATCGCGGAGAAACAATTTTTGATTTTCCGAAAATTTTACAGGAAATTACTTTGGAGGATGTTCTAGAAGCTGGACATCGTTTGATTGATAATGGTGATCTAGTTGATTTTACAATCTTTCCAGCTTAAAAGATGACTAATACTAGAAAGAAGGAATGGTACGTATGAGAAAAAAAACAATTGGCGAGGTTCTACGTTTAGCTAGAATTAACCAGGGATTGAGTTTAGAAGAATTGCAGGAAAAAACTGAAATTCAGTTGCATTTTCTAGAAGCTATGGAGGCAGATGATTTTGATCAACTTCCTAGTACCTTCTATGCTCGTTCTTTTTTAAGAAAATATGCCTGGGCAGTAGAGTTAGATGAAAGTATTGTTTTGGATGCATATGATTCAGGCAGTATGATTACCTACGAAGAGGTAGATGTCGATGAAGAAGACTTGTCTGGTCGCAGACGATCAAATAAGAAAAAAACGTCTTATCTCCCCTTGTTTTATTTCGTTCTATTTGCTTTGTCGATTTTAATTTTTGTGACTTACTATGTCTGGAACTACATCCAAACTCAGCCAAGTCCTTCTTCAGCTAATTATAGTGTTGTGAACTCGACTAGTTCAACAACCTCATCTAGTTCATCTTCTAGTAGTCAGACGTCTAGCTCGTCTTCTACTACGGAATCAACTATTACAGTGTCAGGTGAAGGAAACCGCATTGAAGCTCGGTATAAAACGAGTAAGGAAACGGCTACGATTCAACTGGCAGTTTCAGATGCAACTAGTTGGGTAAGTGTTTCAGGAAGTGAGCTGGAGGGTGGTGTGACACTATCCGCAGACAATAAGAATGCAAAAACAACAGTTTCAACTAAGAATCCCGTTACCATTACTTTAGGTGTAGTGAAGGGAGTTACTGTGACTGTGGACAATCAAATGATTGATACTTCGAAGCTGACAACTCAGACTGGAACTGTAACACTTACATTTACTACAGATTAAGGAAAAATCAATGAAAAAAGAACAAATTCCTAATGTATTAACTATTGGTAGAATTCTCTTTATACCTCTCTTTATTCTTATTTTGACTTTGGGCCATTCACAAGGCAGTCATTTGCTGGCAGCGATCATCTTTGCAGTTGCTAGTATAACGGATTATTTTGATGGTTACCTTGCTCGCAAATGGAATGTAGTCAGCAACTTTGGAAAATTTGCTGATCCGATGGCCGATAAGCTGTTGGTTATGTCAGCTTTTATCATGTTGATTGAGTTAGGCATGGCTCCGGCTTGGGTTGTTGCTATTATCATCTGTCGTGAACTTGCGGTGACAGGCTTGCGTTTGTTGCTTGTTGAGACGGGAGGGACAGTTCTAGCAGCAGCGATGCCAGGGAAAATCAAGACCTTTAGTCAGATGTTTGCCATTATTTTTTTGCTCTTACATTGGAATTTAATTGGTCAACTGTTGCTTTATATAGCTTTGTTTTTCACTATCTACTCTGGCTATGATTATTTCAAGGGTAGCGCTCATGTATTCAAAGGGACATTTGGTTCGAAATGAAATCGATTATTGAAGTAAAAAATCTGTCTTTTCGTTATAAGGAAGACCAGGATCATTATGACGTTAATAATGTCTCGTTTCACGTGAAACGGGGAGAATGGCTTTCGATTGTAGGTCATAATGGAAGTGGAAAATCGACAACTATCCGTTTGATTGATGGATTACTTGAAGCAGAGTCTGGGGAAATCTGGATCGATGGGCAATTGCTGTCCTCTGAGAATGTTTGGGACTTACGCCGTCAAATTGGTATGGTTTTTCAAAATCCAGATAACCAATTTGTGGGGGCAACTGTTGAAGATGATGTCGCCTTTGGATTAGAAAATCAGGGACTTCCTCGAGAAGAAATGAAGAAGAGAGTGGCTGAATCTTTGGAGTTGGTAGGTATGCTGGACTTTAAGAAGAGAGAACCAGCTCGTTTATCTGGTGGACAAAAACAACGGGTGGCTATTGCAGGAGTTATTGCCTTGAGGCCAGCTATTTTGATTTTGGACGAGGCTACAAGTATGTTGGATCCTGAAGGACGCAGAGAACTGATTCAGACAGTTCAAGAGATACGAAAAGACCACCAGATGACAGTCGTCTCCATTACACATGATTTAGAGGAAGTTGCGATGAGTGACCGTGTATTGGTCATGAAAAAAGGCCAAGTGGAGTCAACCAGCAGCCCAAGAGAACTTTTTTCTCGGAATGACCTTGACCAGATAGGGTTAGATGAACCTTTTGCTAATCAATTGAGAGAATCTTTGAGAGAGACTGGTTATCAGTTGCCGGATGACTATTTGACAGAAGGAGAGCTAGAGGACAAGTTATGGGAATTACTCTAGAAAATGTGAGCTTTACCTATCAAGAGGGGACTCCCCTATCTTCATCAGCCTTGACTGATGTTTCTTTGACGATTGAGGATGGCTCCTATACAGCTTTAGTAGGGCACACAGGTAGTGGGAAATCAACGATTTTACAGCTTTTAAATGGCCTATTGGTACCAAGTAAGGGTTTTGTTCGAGTTTTCGATACCGTCATTACCCCTACATCAACCAATAAAGAAATTCGTCGGATTCGAAAGCAAGTCGGTCTAGTGTTTCAATTTGCTGAAAATCAGATTTTTGAAGAGACTGTTTTGAAAGATGTTGCATTTGGACCGCAAAATTTTGGAGTTTCTGAGGAAGAGGCCAAGAAAATTGCGCGTGAAAAGTTAGCCTTGGTGGGCATCGATGAGTCACTCTTTGAGCGCAGTCCTTTTGAACTTTCGGGTGGCCAAATGAGACGTGTGGCTATAGCAGGTATGCTAGCCATGGAGCCAACTGTCTTAGTTTTGGATGAGCCTACAGCTGGACTAGATCCTCTGGGCAGAAAAGAATTGATGATCTTGTTTAAAAAACTCCACCTTTCTGGAATGACAATCGTTCTGGTAACGCATTTGATGGATGATGTAGCTGCATATGCTGATCAGGTCTATGTTATGGAAAAGGGACGTTTGGTCAAAAGTGGCAAACCGAGCGAAGTTTTCCAAGATGTAGCCTCTATGGGAAAAGTACAGTTAGGTGTGCCTAAAATCACAGCCTTTTGTAAACGTTTGGCAGATAGAGGTGTAGCTTTTAAAAAATTGCCAATCAAGATAGAGGAGTTTAAGGAGTCGCTAAATGGATAGTATGATTTTAGGGCGTTATATACCGGGGGATTCCATCATTCATCGCTTGGATCCCCGTAGCAAATTGCTTGCCATGATTCTGCTGATTTTGATTGTATTTTGGGCCAATAATCCCCTCACCAATCTCATTCTGTTTGTAGCGACAGGTATATTTATCGCTTTGTCAGGCGTTTCCCTCTCATTTTTTGTTCAGGGATTAAAATCCATGTTCTTCTTGATTGCTTTTACAACTCTTTTTCAGCTCTTTTTCATTTCAAGTGGAAATATCCTATTTGAGTTTTCTTTTATAAAAATAACGGATTATGCTTTGCAACAAGCAGGAATCATTTTCTGTCGTTTTGTGTTGATTATTTTCTTTTCAACCTTGCTAACATTAACGACCATGCCTTTGAGTCTGGCAGCCGCAGTTGAAGCTCTTTTAGCACCGCTGAAACGTGTGAAAGTTCCCGTTCATGAAATTGGTCTTATGTTATCAATGAGTTTGCGTTTTGTTCCAACCTTGATGGATGACACAACGAGAATTATGAATGCTCAAAAAGCTCGTGGAGTTGACTTTGGCGAAGGTAGCATCGTTCAAAAAGTAAAGGCTATGATTCCAATTTTAATTCCTCTTTTTGCGACGAGCTTAAAGCGTGCAGATTCATTGGCAATAGCAATGGAAGCGCGTGGTTATCAGGGAGGAAAGGGTAGAAGTCAGTATAGACAGTTGAGATGGAGTCAAAAGGATACACTGGCAATTCTTGTGATTTTGGTACTGGGATGTTTCTTATTTTTCTTAAAATCTTAGCAGGTTTGTAGGATTGATAAGAAGCTCAAAGTAGCAGGTTTTTAGTATAAAGGTAGGAATATGAACCGTTTTAAAAAATCAAAATATCTAATCATCGTTTTTGTCACAGTTCTGGCAGTTTCTGTACTATTAGTGACAACCTATTCAAGCGCTATTGTGACGAAACTAGGAGATGGGATTTCCTTGGTAGATAGAATTGTTCAAAAACCCTTTCAGTGGTTTGATACTTTCAAATCAGATTTGGGACATTTGACGCAGACTTACAATGAAAACGAAAGTCTAAAAAAACAGCTTTATCAACTAGAGGTGGAGTCTAATCAATCAGAAAGTTTAAAAAATGAAAATGAACAATTACGTCAGTTGCTGGATATGAAGTCAAAATTGCAGGCTACAAAAACCATTGCAGCAGATGTGATTATGCGAGCTCCAGTATCTTGGAAACAAGAGTTAACAATTGATGCGGGAAGTTCAAAAGGAGCTTCTGAAAATATGTTGGCCATTGCAAACGGGGGCTTGATTGGTAGTGTTTCAAAGGTGGAGGATCATTCAACAACGGTCAATCTATTGACAAACACCGAAAATTCAGACAAAATTTCTGTTAAAATCCTGCATGGCTCTACTGAAATTTACGGGATTATCGTTGGTTATGATAAGGAGTCAGAACTGCTTAAAATTAGCCAATTAAATAGTAACAGTGACATTAGCGCAGGAGACAAGGTGACTACAGGGGGGCTCGGAAACTTTAATGTTAAGGATATCCCTGTTGGAGAGGTTGTTGCTACAACACACAGCAGTGATTATCTAACAAAGGAAGTAACAGTAAAGTTAAGTGCTGACACCAAAAATCTTCATGTGGTTGAGTTAGTGGGGAATTAGCAATGAGACTGTTAAAACAAATTGGTATTTTCTTTTTACTCCCTTTTGTCGTACTAATTGATGCACATATTGGACAATTAGCGGGATCCTTCTTCCCCCACTTTCATTTAGCCAGTCATTTTCTATTCTTGTTTCTCTTATTTGAGACAATCGAGGTGTCAGAGTATCTCTATCTAGCCTATTGTTGTATAGTGGGTTTGGTTTACGATATTTATTTTTTCCACTTAATTGGAATTGCCACGCTTTTGTTTATCTTGATTGGTGCTTCGCTCCATAAGTTTAACAGCGTGATATTGACGAATCGTTGGACAAGGATGTTGACCATTATTGTAATCAGTTTTCTGTTTGATATGGGGAGTTATCTTCTTGCTTTGGCTGTGGGATTGACGGTAGATTCTATGCCAGTCTTCATTGTCTATAGTCTTGTCCCATCAATGATTCTAAACTTCTTATGGATGGTGATTTTCCAATACATTTTTGAAAAATATTATCTATGAGAAAGAAATATAAATGTAACAAAGGCGTAATATTTATTATGTCTTTTTTTGGTATACTAGTAATGTCTTAAATAGAAGGAGTATTCACACAATATGAAGAAAAAAATCTTAGCGTCACTTTTGTTAAGTACAGTATTGGTTTCACAAGCGGCGGTATTAACAACTGTTCATGCTGAAACAACTGATGAAAAAATTGCTGCTCAAGATAGTAAAATCAGTGACTTGTCAGCTAAACAAAAAGAAGCTCAAAAACAAGTAGATGAAATCCAAACGCAAGTTACAGCTATTCAAACACAACAAGCAAGCTTGCAAGCTGAAAATGAAACACTTCAAGCTGAGTCTAAGAAACTTGAAGGAGAAATTACAGAGCTTTCTAAGAACATTGTTGCTCGTAATGACTCATTGGAAAAACAAGCACGTAGCGCACAAACAAACGGTGCTGCAACTAGCTACATCAACACAATTGTAAACTCAAAATCAATTACTGAAGCTATTTCACGTGTTGCAGCCATGAGCGAGATTGTATCAGCTAACAACAAAATGTTGGAACAACAAAAGGCTGATAAAAAATCAATTGCTGAAAAACAAGTTACGAATAACGAAGCTATCAATACCGTAATTGCCAACCAACAAACTCTTGCTGACGATGCACAAGCATTGACAACAAAACAAGCAGAGTTGAAAGTTGCTGAGTTAAACCTTGCTGCAGAGAAAGCTACTGCAGAAAGTGATAAAGCTACTTTATTGGAACAAAAAGCAGCAGCAGAGGCAGAAGCAAAAGCAGCAGCTGAAGCAGAAGCAGCTTATAAAGCACGTCAAACAAGCCAACAACAATCAGTTGTTGCTTCTGGAAATACAACACTTTCAGATCAAGTGCAAGCAACTTCAAGCTCTTCATCAGATGATGATTCAAGCTACACTCCGGCACCTGCTCCAACTCCAACTAGACAGCGTCCAACATACAGTACAAATGCTTCAAGTTATCCTGTAGGTCAATGTACATGGGGTGCTAAGACCTTGGCTCCATGGGCCGGTGATTATTGGGGTAATGGCGGTCAGTGGGCAGCTAGTGCAGCGGCAGCTGGATTCCGTACAGGTTCTACCCCACAAGTTGGTGCAATTGCTTCATGGGATGATGGAGGATACGGACATGTAGCAGTTGTTACGGCTGTTGAGTCCCCAACTCGCATTCAAGTTTCAGAATGTAACTATGATGGTAGCGGAACTCAACCAATCGGAAATTATCGTGGATGGTTTAATCCCACAGCATCACGTGGTACAGTAAGATATATTTACCCAAACTAACATATTAATTATTATTAAAAAATTTAGGGTGAGGTTTTATTAATCTCACCCTTTGTATAGTATTAATAAAAAATTTTCATCAGAACGTTTTTATCATTATGGAATTAAAGATTGGATGAAAATTATCAGATATATAGCTAGAATAAGTATGTTTATCTAACGAAAGAATAACAAGGTTTTAAGAGAGTTGGTACTGGAATTATGTTTACTTATAAAATGAATGTTGATGTTCATGAGTGGGATTTATTTTTACAAAATCATCCTCAAGGAAATTTATTGCAGAGTAGTGATTGGGCCAAGATAAAGGATACTTGGGGGAATGAGAGAGTTGGATTTTATAAAGAAAATCAACTAGTTGGAGTAGCGAATATATTAATCCAGCCTCTTCCATTAGGATTTTCCATGTTCTATATTCCAAGAGGTCCAGTTATTAATTATGAAGATAAAGAACTTTTGAAATTTGTGCTTTTAACATTGAAAAAACTTGCTAAAAAAAGCCATGCAATAATGGTTAAATTTGATCCAAGTCTTTTCATCAGCCTAAGTCTTATCGATCAAGAAACTATCCAAAATTCTAAAACTTTTGAAATTATTGAGGAATTGCAAAAAAACAAAGTTCATTGGACAGGTTTGACAAAGGATATGGCCGAAAACATACAACCTCGTTTTCAAGCTAATATTCATAAAGAAAACTTCTCGCTAGATCAACTATCCAAGTCTACTAAACAGACAATCCGAACTGCAAGAAATAAAGGATTGGAAGTGAAATTTGGTGGCCTTGATTTATTAGATGAATTTTCATTTTTAATGAAGAAAACAGAGTCTCGTAAGAATATCAGTTTACGAGGTAAAGATTATTATCAGAAGTTACTGAATACTTATCCTGATCACTCCTTCATCACACTGAGCTATTTAGACTTACCTAATAGACTGAAAGAAGTTGAGCAGCAACTCGAAAAGAATCTTAAAATAGCGCAGAAGTTCACAGATAAAACGAAGGAAAGTAAAATAAGAGATAATCAGCAAGAGAGAAAACGATTAGAGGAAGAAATTTCTTTCCTTAAGAGTTATATTGATAGAGGGGATAGTATTGTCCCGTTGTCTGGCACTTTAACCATCGAATTTGGGAAAACTTCTGAAAACTTATATGCTGGAATGAATGAGGAATTTAGGCATTATCAACCTGCTATTCCAACATGGTTTGAGACTGCTCAATATTCATTTGAACGTGGGGCAGATACTCATAATATGGGTGGAATTGAAAACAACTTAGAAGGTGGGTTATTTAATTTTAAGTCTAAGTTTAATCCCACTATTGAAGAATTTGCTGGTGAGTTTAACTATCCAATTAGTTCATTATATTTCTTGTTTAATTTAGCTTATAAGATTCGTAAGAAACTTCGAAGTAGATAGCATAAACTAATTATTTTGTCACTACATTAAATTTAAAAAAATTAGCTATCAGAACATCTCAGCAGTATATGTTGAGATGTTTTAAATTTAGAGCTTTTAACTAGTAATTTAGTATCATAAAATCACTTGAAATAAAGCTCCAATTATGATAAAATAAAACTTGTCGTGTAAACGATAATACTCATTCTTGATGAATTGTGAAACTGTTGCCCTTGGGTCGTTTTGCAAGTTGAAGTCGAGGAGAGGAAAAAAACAAAAAGGAGAAATACTCATGGCAGTAATTTCAATGAAACAACTTCTTGAGGCTGGTGTACACTTTGGTCACCAAACTCGTCGCTGGAACCCTAAGATGGCTAAGTACATCTTTACTGAGCGTAACGGAATCCACGTTATCGACTTGCAACAAACTGTAAAATACGCTGACCAAGCATACGACTTTATGCGTGATGCAGCAGCTAACGATGCAGTTGTATTGTTTGTTGGTACTAAAAAACAAGCTGCTGACGCTGTTAAAGAAGAAGCAGAACGTTCAGGTCAATACTACATCAACCACCGTTGGTTGGGTGGAACTCTTACTAACTGGGGAACTATCCAAAAACGTATCGCTCGTTTGAAAGAAATCAAACGTATGGAAGAAGAAGGAATCTTCGATGTTCTTCCTAAGAAAGAAGTTGCACTTCTTAACAAACAACGTGCACGTCTTGAAAAATTCTTGGGTGGTATCGAAGACATGCCTCGTATCCCAGATGTAATGTACGTAGTTGACCCACATAAAGAACAAATCGCTGTTAAAGAAGCTAAAAAATTGGGTATCCCAGTTGTAGCGATGGTTGACACAAACACTGACCCAGACGATATCGATGTAATCATCCCAGCTAACGATGACGCTATCCGCGCTGTTAAATTGATCACAGCTAAATTGGCTGACGCTATCATCGAAGGACGTCAAGGTGAAGATGCAGCAGCAGTTGAGGCTGAATTTGCAGCTTCAGAAGCTCAAGCTGACTCAATCGAAGAAATCGTTGAAGTTGTAGAAGGCGACAACGCTTAATTCATATAAATAGTAATTACCTAGGAGGGCGGGGCCTAGCCCAGCTCTCCTATTTTTAAAAAATATAGGAGAATCAAAATGGCAGAAATTACAGCTAAACTTGTAAAAGAGTTGCGTGAAAAATCTGGTGCCGGTGTTATGGACGCTAAAAAAGCGCTTGTAGAAACAGACGGTGATATCGAAAAAGCGATCGAATTGCTTCGCGAAAAAGGTATGGCGAAGGCAGCTAAGAAAGCTGACCGCGTTGCTGCAGAAGGTTTGACTGGTGTATTTGTTAACGGTAACGTTGCAGCAGTAGTCGAGGTAAATGCTGAAACTGACTTCGTTGCGAAAAACGCTCAATTTGTTGACTTGGTAAACGCAACAGCTAAAGTAATTGCTGAAGGAAAACCAGCGAACAACGAAGAAGCTCTTGCTTTGACAATGCCTTCAGGTGAAACTCTTGAAGCTGCATATGTATCTGCAACAGCTACAATCGGTGAAAAAATCTCATTCCGTCGTTTTGCTTTGCTTGAAAAAACAGATGCACAACACTTCGGAGCATACCAACACAATGGTGGTCGTATCGGTGTTATCTCTGTTATTGAAGGTGGAGACGAAGCGCTTGCTAAACAAATCTCAATGCACATTGCTGCGATGAAACCAACAGTTCTTTCTTACAAAGAATTGGATGAGCAGTTCGTTAAAGATGAGTTGGCACAATTGAACCACGTAATCGATCAAGATAACGAAAGCCGTGCAATGGTTGGTAAACCAGCTCTTCCACACTTGAAGTATGGATCAAAAGCACAATTGACTGATGAAGTGATTGCTCAAGCTGAAGCTGATATCAAAGCTGAGTTGGCTGCAGAAGGCAAACCAGAAAAAATCTGGGACAAAATCATCCCAGGTAAAATGGACCGCTTCATGCTTGACAACACTAAAGTTGACCAAGCATACACACTTCTTGCACAAGTATACATCATGGATGACAGCAAGACAGTTGAAGCTTACCTTGAATCAGTAAATGCTTCAGTAGTTGAGTTCGCTCGCTTTGAAGTTGGTGAAGGTATCGAGAAAGCTGCAAACGACTTTGAAGCAGAAGTTGCAGCTACAATGGCAGCAGCCTTGAATAACTAATAGAAAAGGAAGCAAATTGCTTCCTTTTTCTTTTGGTCTAGAGAGTAGGCTCTATATGAGTAAACAAAAAGCCCTTTAATAAGGGCTAAGTGCATTTAGGAGGCTACACTTCAAATTCATAGAGTGCTGTAGACAAATAACGTTCGCCGTTATCTGGTGCTAAAGCAAGGACTTTCTTACCTGTACCTAATTTCTTGGCAACTTCAATTGCCCCGTAAATCGCTGCAGCTGAAGAAATCCCAACAAGGAAGCCTTCTTTTCCACCAATTTCACGGCCAAGTGCTAGAGCATCATCTGACGTCACGCGGACGATACCATCATAGGCCTTTGTATCAAGTGTTTCAGGAATAAATCCAGCTGAGATGCCTTGAATTTTGTGAGGTCCTGGCTTTTCACCAGACAAGATAGCTGACTCGTCTGCCTCAACTGCATAAACTTGAATGTTTGGATTTGCTGCTTTAAGAGCGTGAGAAACACCTGAGATAGTTCCACCGGTGCCAACACCACCCACAAAAGCATCTAAACCATCAGAACCGAAAGCAGCCAGTATTTCAGCTCCTGTTGTTCTTTCGTGTACTTCTGGGTTAGCTGGATTATTAAATTGGAGTGGAAGGAAGCCGTCACGTTCAGCGGCGATTTCCTGAGCTTTGGCAATAGCCCCTTTCATTCCTTCGCTACCAGGAGTAAGGACGAGTTCAGCACCATAGGCTTGGATAATCTTACGTCGTTCCACACTCATCGTTTCAGGCATGACGATAACAACTTTATATCCTTTAGCAGCACCGACCCATGAAAGACCGATACCAGTGTTTCCACTCGTTGCTTCAACAATGGTAGCACCCGGTTTTAGAATACCATCTTGTTCCGCTTTTTCAATCATGCTAAGGGCAATGCGGTCTTTTACTGACGATCCAGGGTTAAAAGCTTCTAGTTTAACATAGACATCTGCAGCACCTTCTGGAACAATGTTGTTAAGTTTAACAATCGGTGTTTGTCCAATAAGTTCAGTGATATTGTTATAAATAGCCATAGATATACCTCTTTGTATAAGATGATACTAGTATAACGCGCTTAAGGCTATTTGTAAAATATAGAAATACTATCAAAGTGATAGGATTTTTTTATATCAAAGGTCTAAGCCATTAATTTTTAATCGATTGTGATAAGCCAATTCTAATAAATAGGTGTAAAGCGGAAGGATGTCCGTTTTTTTAGGGAATTCAAATTTGTGGTAACTAAAATGCTCATTATGTGCTTTTAGAAAGACATTCTCTAAATAAGTGATCGTAATCTCACTATCATCTATACCTGCTCCTGCAGTCTCCATTTCAACGTTGACAATGTTCATCAAAAAGAGTGACTTAACAGATATCTTGCGACCAGTAGCGCCTTGCTTATCTGTAAAGATGATACGAATATTTGTAAAGATGATTGCGTCACGAATGAGCTTATATCCACTTTGGATCTCTTCATTCTCTAGTAGATATTGTCCATATTCTTTGATAAGGGTCTTTTTGTTTTCCTCGCTGAAGTTACCAGCAAGTCCTTGAATAAATTTTCCAAACGCCATGTATTTCTCCTTTGTTTACACTAAGTTTACAGGAACTTCAACTTCTCGTAAACCTTGATTTGTTAAAGTAACCTTTCCATTAAAAAACTCTACAAGAGCAGACTTGATATTTTCTTTCTCTTCCTTATCAACATAAATTATGGTATCGATTTGATCTGTAAAGTTTGTCTCGAGTTCCATGAGATGATGTTCTTTAAGGAAATTACCATACTCTTGGTATTGAGCGTAAGACATCTGAATGGCTATGCCAGCTTGCTCTTTGATTTCAATAATGCCTATTTCTTTGACAGCCAAGGCCACACTACCTGCATAAGCACGAATCAAACCACCAGCACCTAGTTTGATGCCACCAAAGTAGCGTGTCACTACCACACAGAGATTGGTTAAATTATGATTTTCTAAGACACCCAGCATAGGGACTCCAGCAGTACCACTAGGTTCCCCATCATCACTCGTACGCTTGATCTCACTGCGTTCCCCTATAATAAAAGCAGAGCAGTTATGGGTGGCTTTATAGTGTTCTTTTTTGATGGTAGTGATGAAGTCACGAGCCTCTTCTTCGCTATAAACACGCTTGACATGACAGATAAATCGGGATTTTTTGATTTCTTCTTGGACCTGCCCATCCTCTTTAATTGTTCTAAATTCCATGATTCAATTGTACTAAAAAAATATCTAAAGTGCTAGATTTTTACGAATATTAAAGTATGAAAGTAAATCCAAATTACCTCGGTCGCTTGTTTACTGAGAAAGAATTAACGGAAGAAGAACGACAGGTAGCAGTGAGACTGCCAGCAATGAGAAAAGAGAAGGGGAAACTGTTTTGTCAACGTTGTAATAGTTCGATTCTAGAAGAATGGTATTTGCCTATTGGCGCATACTATTGTAGGGAGTGCTTACTGATGAAGCGAGTCAGGAGTGATCAAGCCTTATACTATTTTCCGCAAGAAGATTTTCCTAAGCAAGATGTCCTCAAATGGTGTGGTCAGTTAACCTATTTTCAGGAAAAGGTATCAGAGGGGTTGATTCGAGCAGTTGAAAAGAAAGAACCGACTTTAGTTCACGCTGTCACAGGAGCTGGAAAGACAGAGATGATTTATCAAGTTGTTGCCAAAGTGATTGATGATGGTGGTGCAGTTTGTTTGGCAAGTCCTCGAATTGATGTGTGTTTGGAACTGTATAAGCGACTGCAGAATGACTTTGCTTGTGAGATAGCACTACTCCATGGCGAATCAGAGCCCTATTTTCGAACACCCTTAGTAGTTGCAACAACTCATCAGTTATTAAAATTTTATCATGCTTTTGATTTGTTGATAGTGGATGAAGTAGATGCCTTTCCTTATGTCGACAACACTATGCTTTACTATGCTGTAAAGAATAGTGTAAAGGAGGATGGATTGAGGATATTCCTTACAGCAACTTCTACAGATGAGTTAGATAGGAAGGTTCGCACAGGAGAATTAAAACGATTAAGCTTGCCGAGACGGTTTCATGGAAATCCTTTGATTATTCCTAAACCAGTCTGGTTATCGGATTTTAATCGCTGTTTAGAGAAAAGCCAGTTATCAACCAAGTTAAAGACCTATATTGAGAAACAGAGAAGAACAGGTTATCCATTGCTGATTTTTGCATCAGAGATTAAGAAAGGTGAGGGACTAAAAGAAATACTAAATGTGCATTTCCCGAATGAGAGCATTGGCTTTGTGTCTTCTGTGACAGAAGACCGATTAGAGCAGGTGCAAGCTTTTCGAGATGGAGAACTAACAATACTGATCAGTACGACAATCTTGGAACGCGGGGTTACCTTCCCTTGTGTGGATGTTTTCGTAGTAGAAGCTAATCATCGTCTCTTTACCAAGTCTAGTTTAATTCAGATTGGAGGGCGAGTTGGACGCAGTATGGATAGACCAACTGGTGAGTTGCTCTTCTTTCATGATGGATTAAATGCTTCCATCAAAAAGGCAATCAAGGAAATCAAGCAGATGAATAAGGAGGCAGGGTTATGAACTGTTTATTATGTGGCCAGACTACAAAGAGTGAGTTAACTTTTGGTAGTCTCTTCCTTTTGAAGAATGAGAGCAGTTATCTTTGCTCAGCTTGTGCTTCTAGTTTTGAGAAGATTGGTGAGAAATATTGTCCAAACTGTATGAAAACAGGGGTGTCAACTCAATGTCAAGATTGTAAACTTTGGTGTAAAGAAGGAGTTCAGGTTGATCATAAGGCAATCTTTACCTATAATCAAGCTATGAAAGACTTTTTCAGTCAATATAAGTTTGATGGCGATTTTTTGCTTAGAAAAGTGTTTGCTTCCGTTCTTGCTGAGGAGCTGAAAAAGTATAGAGGTTATCAATTTGTTGTCATTCCTCTAAGTCCTGAAAGATTGCTTGAGAGGGGGTTTAACCAAGTCGAGGGTTTGGTTGAAGTAGCAGGCTTTTCTTTTAAAGATATATTAGGAAAAAGAGAAGAGAGTGCTAGTTCTTCTAAAAGCCGTTTAGAAAGGTTAGCTACTGAAATTCCATTTTTTATTAAAGATGGTATCTCACTTCCTAAGAAGATTTTGCTGATTGATGACATCTATACTACAGGGGCAACTGTGAATCGTGTGAAACGACTTTTGGAAGAATCAGGTGCTTTGGATGTTAAAACTTTTTCCCTTGTAAGATGAGGGAAAAATTTGCAAAATGAAAATGAAAGCGTTATAATATAGTTAGAAAAATAAAAATGTTTAGAAAGAAGGTACTTATATGATTAAATATAGTATCCGTGGTGAAAACCTAGAAGTAACAGAAGCAATTCGTGATTATGTAGTTTCTAAACTCGAAAAGATCGAAAAGTATTTTCAACCTGATCAGGAGTTGGATGCACGTGTGAACTTGAAAGTTTATCGTGAAAAAACAGCAAAGGTTGAAGTAACAATTCCGCTTGGATCTATTACTCTTCGTGCTGAAGATATTTCTCAAGATATGTATGGTTCTATCGATCTTGTGACAGATAAAATTGAACGTCAGATTCGTAAAAATAAAACTAAAATCGAACGTAAGAATAAAAATAAAGTTGCGACAAGTCAACTCTTTACAGATGCTCTAGTTGAAGATGCAAATGTTGTGCAACCAAAAGTCGTTCGTTCAAAACAAATTGATTTGAAGCCAATGGATTTAGAAGAAGCCCTTCTTCAAATGGATTTGTTGGGACATGATTTCTTTATCTATGTAGATGTAGAAGATCAAACAACAAATGTTTTGTATCGCCGTGAAGATGGTGAAGTCGGCTTGTTAGAAGTGAAAGAATCATAAAATAGAATTTTCAAAGTGGTTTACACTGGTGTAAACCACTTTTGTATTGCATCATTATAAAAGGTATAAATGGGGACAGTTATGAAAGACGTGGTGATTGTTTCGGCAGTGCGAACTCCAATAGGCTCCTTTGGAGGAAGTTTGAAGAATGTTTCAGCTGTTGATTTGGGAGCTTTGGTTATAAAGAGTGCTTTGGAAAAAGCCAATGTCAAACCAGAGCAGGTAGATGAAGTGATTATGGGGAATGTCCTAGGAGCAGGTTTAGGTCAAAATGTAGCTCGTCAAATGAGCATTCGTGCTGGACTTTCTGAGTTTACACCAGCCTTTACCATCAATAAGGTTTGTGGTTCAGGTTTGAAGGCAGTGCAGTTGGCTGCTCAAGCGATTCGATGTGGCGATGCAGATATTATCGTAGCTGGTGGTGCAGAAAACATGAGTCAGGCTCCATACGTTTTGCCAAGTTTCCGTTGGGGTGGCCGTATGGGAGATTCAAAAGTGGTAGATACTATGATCAAGGACGGTTTGTCTGATGCCTTTAACGAATACCATATGGGGATTACAGCTGAGAATGTGGCCGAAGAATATGGTGTCAGTCGAGAAGAACAAGATGCTCTTGCTTTAGAGTCACAAAAACGAGCAGTTATGGCTATAGAATCTGGCCGCTTTAAAGAAGAGATTGTGCCAGTTGTCATTCCTCAACGCAAAGGCGATTCTATCGTTTTTGATACAGATGAATATCCTAGAAAAGATGCAAGTTTGGAGAGTCTGTCTAAGCTGCGTCCTGTTTTCAAAAAAGACGGTTCTGTCACAGCGGGAAATGCTTCAGGTATCAATGACGGGGCAGCGGCTGTCTTGGTCATGAGTGCTGAAAAAGCGGAAGAATTGGGACTTTCAGTGATTGCCCACATTCGTTCGTATGCAAGTGCAGGTTTGGATCCTAAGAGGATGGGGTGTGGACCAATTTATGCGACTCGCAAGGCTCTTGAAAAAGGCAATTTGACAGTTGAAGATCTTGACTTGATTGAGTCAAATGAAGCCTTTGCTGCTCAGGCTTGTACAGTTGGGAAAACACTTGGCTTTAACACAGATATTGTCAATGTCAATGGTGGCGCCATTGCTCTTGGTCACCCAATTGGAGCCTCCGGTTGCCGAATCTTAGTGACTCTGGTACATGAGATGATGAAACGTGATGCTAAAACTGGGTTAGCAACTCTCTGTATCGGAGGAGGGATGGGAACAGCCCTTATCGTGGAACGTTAGGTGTTAGTGAACTGAGCGCGTGGGTAGGAGGGTGATGATTCCCTCCTCTTTTTGTGTCTGAGGTTAGAAGAAATCAATCATGAAAGAAGGGCTTGCATCTTTTAAAAGGTCGCTTTTTAAGGGTTTTTGTGATATAATAATGCGCAAGAGGTTTAGAATGAAAAAAAATAATTTAATCCCGTTTTCTGCGGTCTGGCTAGGACTTGCAACTTTCGGAATCTTAACTTTGCTGATTATTTTTTCACATAATCTTGCTGTAACAATTATTGTTTTGTTTTTATTTGTACTGCTTTATTTGCTTTTATTTGTATGGCAAAAAAAACAGTATGAAAAGAGCGAAATTGAACAAATCCAATATGTAAATCACCAAGCTGAAAATAGCTTGAGTACTTTGCTTGATCAAATGCCGGTGGGAGTCCTGAAATTAGACTTATCAAGTGGAGAAGTAGAATGGTTTAATCCCTATGCTGAGCTGATTTTGACGACTGAAGAAGGGGAAATTGATGTTGAGTTAATTCAAACCATCATCAAGGCTTCTGTTGGGAATCCAGGTTCGTATGCTACCTTGGGCGAAACACGGTATGCTGTCCATATGGACAAGGCTTCGGGTGTTTTGTATTTCTTTGATGTTTCTGGGGAGTACGAAGCAACTGTTGAATTGGTAACTAGCCGTCCAGTCATTGGAGTCATCTCAGTAGATAACTATGATGATTTGGAGGATGCGACATCTGACTCCGATATCAGTCATATCAATAGTTTTGTAGCCAATTTTGTTTCAGAATTTGCTAGTAAGTATGCTATGTTTTCTCGCCGTGTGGGGATGGATCGTTTTTATGTATTCACAGATTACACGGTACTAGAGGAATTGATGAATGATAAATTCTCTGTTATTGATACTTTCCGAGAAGAATCAAAACAGAGGCAGCTAGCCCTAACTTTAAGTATGGGATTTTCTTATGGTGATGGAAACCATGAAGAGATAGGGAAAATTGCCTTGCTCAACTTGAACTTAGCAGAAGTTCGCGGTGGTGACCAGGTGGTGGTCAAGGAAAATAACGAAACCAAGAATCCTGTCTACTTTGGTGGAGGAACTGCTGCATCTATCAAACGTACTCGTACACGTACCAGAGCCATGATGACAGCCATTTCTGATAAGATTCGAAGTGTTGACCAAGTTTTTGTAGTCGGTCATAAAAATCTAGATATGGATGCTTTGGGCTCTGCTGTTGGTATGCAGTTGTTTGCAAGTAATATTATTGAGAACAGTTATGCTGTCTATGATGCAGACCATATGCCAGCAGATATCGAACGTGCTATTCAGTTCTTGAAGAAGGAAGATGTCACGAAACTTTTATCTCTTACAGATGCGATGAAGTTAGTTACAAACCGTTCATTATTGATTCTGGTGGATCATTCCAAGACGGCTTTGACTTTGTCAAAAGATTTTTATGATTTGTTCACGCAAACTATTGTTATTGACCATCATAGACGTGATCAGGATTTCCCTGAGAATGCAGTCATCACCTATATTGAAAGTGGGGCAAGTAGTGCCAGTGAGTTGGTCACAGAGTTGATTCAGTTCCAAAATTCTAAGAAGAATCGTTTGAGTCGTATGCAGGCCAGTGTTTTGATGGCTGGTATGATGCTGGATACCAAGAATTTCACATCTCGCGTGACGAGCCGAACCTTTGATGTGGCTAGCTATCTGAGAACACGGGGAAGTGACAGTATTGCTATCCAGGAGATTGCTGCGACAGATTTTGAAGAGTACCGTGAGGTAAATGAACTCATTTTACAAGGTCGTAAGTTAGGTTCAGATATCTTGATCGCCCAAGCTAAGGACTCAATGTCTTATGACACAGTCGTTATCAGTAAGGCTGCCGATGCTATGCTAGCCATGTCTGGTATTGAGGCTAGTTTCGTTCTGGCAAAAAATACACAAGGATTTATCTCTATCTCGGCTCGAAGTCGTAGTAAAATCAATGTGCAACGCATTATGGAAGAGTTGGGTGGCGGTGGTCACTTTAATCTAGCTGCCGCACAAATCGAGAATATGAGTCTAACAGAAGCAGGAGAAAAATTGACTCAACTAATCTTGGAAGAAGCAAAGGAAAAGGAGAAAGAAGAATGAAAGTAATCTTTTTAGCAGATGTTAAAGGAAAAGGAAAAAAAGGCGAAATTAAGGAAGTGCCAACTGGCTACGCTCAAAACTTCCTGATTAAAAAGAATTTGGCCAAGGAAGCGACTGCTCAAGCAGTGGGTGAGTTGCGTGGAAAACAAAAATCAGAAGAAAAGGCTCATGCTGAAATGATTGCTGAAGCAAAAGCCATCAAGGCTAAGCTAGAAGCAGAAGAAACGGTTGTAGAGTTTGTTGAAAAGGTTGGACCAGATGGTCGTACATTTGGATCCATCACCAACAAGAAGATTGCAGAAGAATTGCAAAAGCAATTTGGTATCAAGATTGACAAACGCAATATTCAAGTGCAAGCACCAATTCGAGCAGTAGGTTTGATTGATGTACCAGTGAAGATCTACCAAGATGTTACCAGTGTCATCAATCTTCGTGTAAAAGAAGGTTAAGTTTATAACTTCTTTACAAGATTGTAAAAGGAAGGAAAGTCGGATGGCAGAAGTAGAGGAACTGCGAGTTCAACCTCAGGATATTTTAGCAGAACAATCTGTTCTGGGGGCTATTTTTATAGATGAGAGTAAGCTCGTTTTTGTCCGAGAATACATTGATTCTCGTGACTTCTTTAAGTATGCTCATCGGTTGATTTTCCAAGCGATGGTAGATTTGTCGGATCGTGGGGAAGCAATTGATGCGACGACAGTTCGAACGATTTTGGATAGCCAAGGGGATCTCCAAAATATTGGTGGCTTGTCTTATCTTGTTGAAATTGTCAACTCGGTACCAACTTCAGCGAATGCGGAATATTATGCTAAAATTGTAGCCGAAAAGGCTATGCTTCGTCGCTTGATTTCCAAGTTGACAGAGTCTGTCAACCAAGCCTATGAAGCTTCTAAGCCTGCAGATGAAATCATCGCTCAAGCAGAAAAGGGACTCATTGATGTTAGCGAAAACGCCAATCGTAGTGGGTTCAAGAACATCCGAGATATTCTAAATATCAACTTTGGAAACCTAGAAGTTCGGTCACAACAAACAACGGACATCACAGGTATTGCAACGGGTTATCGAGAGTTGGACCATATGACAACAGGTCTCCACGAGGAGGAGTTGATTATCCTAGCGGCACGTCCAGCGGTTGGTAAGACAGCCTTTGCCTTAAATATTGCTCAGAACATCGGGACCAAGTTGGATAAGACTGTAGCTATTTTTTCACTGGAAATGGGTGCAGAAAGCCTAGTAGACCGTATGTTGGCAGCAGAAGGTTTGGTGGAGTCTCATTCTATTCGTACGGGTCAATTGACTGATGAGGAGTGGCAAAAGTATACCATTGCTCAAGGGAATCTAGCCAACGCGAGTATCTATATCGATGATACACCAGGGATTCGGATCACGGAAATTCGTTCGCGCTCACGCAAACTGGCTCAAGAAACTGGAAATCTTGGTTTGATTTTGATTGACTACCTACAGCTTATCACAGGAACTGGTCGTGAAAACCGCCAACAAGAAGTCTCTGAAATTTCTCGTCAGTTGAAAATTCTAGCTAAGGAATTGAAAGTTCCAGTCATTGCTCTCAGTCAGTTATCTCGTGGAGTGGAACAGCGTCAGGATAAGAGACCAGTCTTGTCTGATATTCGTGAATCGGGTTCTATCGAGCAGGATGCGGATATCGTAGCTTTTCTATACCGTGACGACTACTACGATCGTGCTGGTGAAGAAGAGGAAGGAATTCCAAATAACAAGGTTGAGGTTATCATCGAGAAAAACCGTAGTGGAGCTCGTGGAACGGTGGAATTGATTTTCCAAAAAGAATACAATAAATTTTCAAGTATCTCAAAGAGGGAGGCATAAGATGTCAGATGCATTTACAGATGTAGCCAAGATGAAAAAAATAAAAGAAGAGATCAAGGCACATGAGGGACAAGTCGTTGAAATGACTTTGGAGAATGGCCGTAAGCGCCAAAAAAATCGATTGGGTAAGCTAATTGAGGTTTATCCATCCCTATTTATCGTTGAATTTGGGGATGTTGAAGGAGATAAACAAGCTAATGTCTATGTTGAATCCTTCACCTACTCAGATATCTTGACAGAAAAGAACTTGATTCGCTATCTAGACCAAGAATCATAAAATGAAGTGAGCTTTGCTCACTTTTTTCTTTTTCTCCCGAATAGTATAAACGAGGGTAACCTCGGAAATTTATATTATTAAGGAGAATGAATGACGTTTTTTAAATCAGGAGTTAAGAAGAGTAAATGTACTCAGTTGGGTGTAGGGCTGGCTACTTTGTTCGTTACGGGTACCTTTTTGTTTGGTGGGGAATCGGTTCAGGCTGACAGTGTAGCGCGTGGAGATGACTATCCGCTTCACTACAAAAATGGTAGTGTTGAAATCGATCAGTGGCGGATGTATTCTCGCCAGTGTACGTCTTTTGCAGCCTTTCGTTTGAGTAGTGTAAATGGCTTTGAGATTCCTCCTGCCTACGGAAATGCGAATGAATGGGGACATCGTGCAAGGCGAGAAGGCTACCGTGTGGATACTAAGCCAGAAGTTGGGGCTATTGCTTGGTCGACAGAAGGTTATTATGGGCACGTGGCCTGGGTATCAAATGTATCGGGAGATACGATTGAGATCGAAGAGTATAATTACGGGGTTCGAGAAAAGTATAACCGTCGAAAAGTCAAGGCTAATTCGATGACAGGTTTTATTCATTTTAGGGATTTATCTGCTAGCCATAGTGCGGGTGAGAATGCTCATAGCTCAGAGCTTCCGTCTAGTGGGACAATAGTATTCACGGAGAAATCGCCGATTATGGACCAACCGTCAAGTACAGGACAGGTTATTGACTACTATTATGCTGGTGAGAGTGTGAGTTATGATCAAGTTCTTGAAAAGGATGGTTATAAGTGGCTCGGTTATCTATCCTACAGTGGTGCTAGAAGATATGTGCAGTATACAAAGTTAAGCAATACAGAGAAAGGCTGGAAAAAAGAAGGAGGGAGTTGGTATTACCGAGAGAATGGTAAGCTAGCAACAGGATGGAAAAAAGTTAATGGCAATTGGTATCATTTAAAAGAAAATGGGGCCATGTCAACTGGCTGGGTTAAGGATGGCTCTCACTGGTATTATCTAAAGGCTTCGGGTGAGATGCAGACGGGATGGCTTAAAGACAAGGGAACTTGGTATTACTTAGAGGAATCTGGCCGGATGAAAGCTAGTCAATGGTTCCAAGTCTCGGGTAAACATTACTATGTTGATGCTTCGGGAGCCTTAGCTGTTAATACGATTATTGATGGCTACAGACTAGACAGTGATGGGGTAAGGATAGGAAGTGTTTCTTAAACATCATACAAGCTTTCTTCTTGTTCATAAAATTTTAAAATGGATATCGAATTAGTTGACGTTATTTATATAGTATAATATAATAACATCGAAAACTAAAAAGGGGCATCATCTAATGGACAAGAAGAAAGTTATTTTAACAAGTTTAGCAAGTGCAGCTGTATTGGGTGCTAGTGTACTCGTTTCACAGCCTTCAGTAGTTAAGGCAGATGAAGGGAAAGCAGAAGAGCAGGCAGTTGCTCCTGCACAACCACAAGCTGGAACAGAAGGGGAGAGCGGTGCTCAAACTGAAAAGGGATCAGAAAACGCTAGTCCAGCTAATCCTGGTGCGACAAATCCAGCTAAGATGACCAAAGAAGAGTTGATGAAGGCTTTGGATGAACTTGAGGAACAGGCTATTAGTGATATTGAGGATAAGGAAGCAATTGAGGACAAAGAGGCTGCAACTGAAGCTGTGAAGGAATATATCGGTAAGATGTATATTTCAGACACTCTTGAGTCTGGAGAGCTCAGCCTAGATAATATCATCGCTGAATTGCCAGAAGGTGCAGAAGATAAGGCTGTGGTAACAGGTCCTGAAGCTCAAACTAATAAAAAATTATCTACTGAGGAGAAGGCTCTACTAGACCAGGCTGAAAAAGATGCTAAAGAACAAGTGTCTCAAGCGACGGATGCTCTAGTTCAAGCCCTAGAATCTCTTGAAAATGCTGTAATTGAAGATATTAAAAAAGACGCTTCAATCACCGATAAAGAAACGGCCATCAAAGAAGCCAAAGAAGAGATCGGTAAAGAAGACCTTTTGAAGGCTATCGCAGATGAGGATTTGGAGATTGGTGATGTTATTGTAGACTGGCCAGCAGATACGAGCGAGCACAAAACAGTAGTTGAACCTGTATCAGAATTCACAGATGAAGACCAAGCTAAGTTAGACGAAGCTGATAAAGAGGCTCAGGTTGATGCAGCTAAAGTTCGCTCAGATTTAATCGCTACCCTAGAAAAAATTGAAAGAGAGACAATCGACGACATCAACAAAGATGCCACTATCACTGATAAGGAAGCAGCAATCAAGGCGGCTAAAGAAGTGATTGGCAAGGACGCTATCTTGAAAGCCATCGAAGAGGGTGAGCTAGACGCCTCAGACTTGTTAGCAGACTTCTTGGCAGAGGATAGTGATCAGGTAAGCCCAGCTGAATCGAAGACTCAATCACAGCTTTCAAGCCAAGACCAAGCTAAACTGGCTACAGCGGACAAGGAAGCAGCTGAGGAAGCCAAGAAAGAGGAAGAAGCTAAGCAAGCTGCGGAAGACAAAGCTCACAGCGAATTACTTTCAACTCTTGAAGGCATCGAAAAATCAACCATCGATGATATCAACAAGGATGCCACTATCACTGATAAGGAAGCAGCCATCAAGGCAGCTAAAGAAGTGATTGGCAAGGATGCTATCTTGAAAGCTATCGAAGATGGAGATATCGAAGCGTCCGACTTACTGGCAGATTTCTTGGCAGAAGACAGCGATCAGGTAACACGAGCCGAAGCAAAAACTCAATCTCAACTTTCAAGCCAAGACCAATCTAAACTCGCTACAGCCGACAAGGAAGCAGCGGAAGAAGCAGCAAAAGTTCGAACAGAATTGCTTTCAACGCTTGAAGGTATTGAAAAATCGACCATCGACGACATCAACAAAGACGCCTCTATTACTGATAAGGAAGCAGCCATTAAGGCAGCTAAAGAAGTGATTGGCAAGGATGCTATCTTGAAAGCCATCGAAGAGGGTGAGCTAGACGCCTCAGACTTGCTAGCTGACTTCTTGGCAGAAGAGAGCGATCAGGTAACCCCAGCTGAAGCGAAGACTCAATCTCAACTTTCTAGCCAAGACCAAGCTACACTCGCTGCAGCGGACAAGGAAGCAGCCGAGGAAGCTAAGAAAGAGGAAGAAGCTAAGAAGGCAGAGGAAGCTAGGAAGGCAGAAGAAGCTAGGAAGGCCGAAGAAGCTAAGAAGGCAGAGGAAGCTAAGAAGGCAGAAGAAGCTAAGAAGGCAGAGGAAGCTAAGAAGGCAGAAGAAGCTAAGAAGGCAGAGGAAGCTAGGAAGGCAGAAGAAGCTAAGAAGGCCGAGGAGGCTAAGAAGGCAGAAGAAGCTAAGCGACCAGAAACAAATACTAAGAAACAAGAACTTTTGAAATTAGAGAAAAAAGTTATTAAAATTAAAGAACAAATCTCTATTTCAAAAATAAATGGTGTTGAAAATGATCAAGTAAAAGAATTGCAACAAGCTTTAGCAGACTATGAGGATGCTATTAAGACTCTAAGTAGTGTCATGTCAGCTGTTCTTGAAATTGAAGACTTTAAAGGTGGAGTGAACGCAGTGGAAGCTGCGACTGCAGAATTGCCAGAATACAACAAAGGTGTAAATGCGGTAGAAGCTGCTGTAAATGAACTCCCAGCCTATGGCGAAAGTGGCGCTCCAGCCGTAGCGAATGTTCCAGTTTATGGAGAAAGCGGTGCTCCGGCAGTAGCGAGTGTTCCAGCCTATGCAGAAAGTGGCGCCCCAGCCGTAGCAAATGTTCCAACTTACGGAGAAAGTGGTACACCAGTAGTAAACAACACTCTGCCTTATGCAGAAAGTGGCGCCCCAGCTGTAGCAAATGTTCCAGTTTATGCAGAAAGTGGTGCTCCGGCAGTGACTACTATTCCAGCCTATGCTGAAAAGATTGAACCTGCAGTAAATGAAGTTCCAGAATACACTGGCAGTGTAGCTCCTTTGGCTACAAGCCCTACTCTCGGAACTGAACAAGATCGTACCTACAAAGCGCCTGCAGCAACGGATGAACAATTCCTTCCAAATACAGGAAGCCAAGATGCTTCAGCAGTCGCATCGCTAGGATTTGTTGGTCTCCTTCTTGGTTTGCTACCATTTGCAAAGAGAAAATTGAATAAATAAATCGCATGAAATCAATAAAAGAAAAGGATTTGAATAGTCCTTTTCTTTTTTATGGTGAAATAGTGATAAGTCCAAGTTTTTCAGCTCTTTCCGATGGTATTTTTCCTCGCTTTCCTTTATAATGGATGTATGGACAAGAAAAAATTATTATTGATTGATGGATCTTCTGTTGCCTTTCGAGCTTTTTTTGCGCTCTATCAGCAGTTGGATCGTTTTAAAAATGCTAATGGCCTTCATACCAATGCAATCTATGGCTTTCAACTCATGTTGAATCATGTCTTAGAGCGGGTTGAGCCTAGTCATGTTTTGGTAGCTTTTGATGCAGGCAAGACGACTTTCCGAACAGAGATGTATGCAGACTACAAGGGTGGCCGTGCTAAAACTCCAGATGAGTTTCGTGAGCAATTTCCCTTCATTCGTGAGTTGTTAGACCACCTTGGGATTCGACACTACGAGTTGCCCCAGTATGAGGCAGATGATATCATCGGGACTCTGGGCCGTTTGGCTGAGAAGGATTCTTTTGATGTGACAATTGTTAGCGGAGATAAGGATTTGATCCAGTTGACGGATGAGCATACGGTGGTCGAGATTTCCAAGAAAGGTGTGGCTGAGTTTGAGGCCTTTACGCCGGACTATCTCATGAAAAAGATGGGCCTCACACCAGCTCAGTTTATTGATCTTAAGGCTCTTATGGGGGATAAGTCTGATAATATCCCTGGTGTCACGAAAATCGGTGAAAAGACGGGTATCAAGCTCTTGCTAGAACACGGCTCGCTCGAAGGTATTTATGAAAATATCGATGGCATAAAGGCTTCGAAGATGAAAGAAAATCTCATCAATGACAAGGAACAAGCCTTCCTGTCTAAAACTTTGGCGACTATTGAGACTCAGGCACCAATTGAGATTGGCCTTGATGATTTGGTCTATAGTGGTCCAGATGTGGAAAATCTTGGAGAATTCTACGATGAGATGGGCTTTAAACAGCTCAAGCAAGCTTTGAATGTTTCGTCAACGGATGCGCCTGAAAGTTTGGATTTCACTATCGTTGACCACGTCAGCCAAGACATGCTGAGCACAGACTCTATCTTCCACTTTGAACTCTTTGGGGAAAACTACCATACAGATGACTTGGTTGGTTTTGCTTGGTCCTGTGGGGATAAACTTTACGCTACAGATAAACTTGAGCTCTTGCAGGAGCCAATTCTCAAGGAATTTCTAGAAAAAATAGCTCTGAAAGTGTATGACTTTAAAAAAGCTAAGGTTCTTTTAAATCGCTTGGGCTTGAATCTCCAAGCACCTGCTTTTGACAGTCGCTTGGCAAAATACTTACTCTCAACAGTCGAGAACAATGAAATTTCAACCATTGCGAATCTCTATGGTCAGACTTATTTGGTTGATGATGAGAATTTCTATGGTAAGGGTGTCAAGAAGGCAATTCCTGAACGAGAAAAATTCTTGGAACACCTAGCTCGCAAGGTTGCTGTATTGGTTGAGACCGAACCTGTTTTACTTGAAAAACTCGGTGAACATGGACAGTTAGATCTCCTCTATGACATGGAGCAACCTCTGGCCTTTGTCCTTGCCAAGATGGAAATCGCTGGTATCAAGGTCAAAAAAGAAACCCTACTTGAAATGCAGGCTGAAAATGAGGTCGTCATTGAGCAACTCACTCAAGAGATTTATGAACTGGCTGGTGAGGAGTTTAATATCAACTCGCCTAAACAGTTGGGCGTGCTTCTCTTTGAAAAGCTCGGCCTTCCACTAGAATACACTAAGAAAACCAAGACTGGATACTCGACAGCGGTAGATGTTTTGGAGCGTCTGGCTCCTATTGCTCCGATCGTTAAGAAAATTCTCGACTACCGTCAGATTGCTAAGATTCAGTCTACTTATGTGATTGGTTTGCAGGACTGGATTTTGGCGGATGGCAAGATTCATACGCGCTATGTGCAGGATTTGACCCAGACTGGGCGTCTGTCTAGTGTGGATCCCAACTTGCAAAATATCCCTGTTCGTTTGGAACAAGGTCGTCTCATTCGTAAGGCTTTTGTGCCTGAGTGGGAGAATAGTGTCCTGCTTAGTTCGGACTATTCACAGATTGAATTGCGCGTTTTGGCTCATATTTCTAAAGATGAGCACTTAATTAAGGCTTTCCAAGAAGGAGCTGACATCCATACTTCAACGGCCATGCGGGTCTTTGGCATTGAACGTCCTGAAGATGTGACTCCAAACGACCGTCGTAATGCCAAGGCGGTAAACTTTGGAGTGGTTTATGGGATTTCAGATTTTGGTTTGTCTAATAATCTGGGTATCAGCCGTAAGGAAGCAAAAGCCTACATCGACACTTACTTTGAACGCTTCCCAGGTATTAAAAATTACATGGATGAAGTCGTTCGTGAGGCGCGTGATAAGGGCTATGTAGAGACCCTTTTCAAGCGTCGTCGAGAGCTGCCAGATATCAATTCGCGTAACTTCAACATTCGTGGTTTTGCAGAGCGAACTGCCATTAACTCTCCTATCCAGGGTTCAGCAGCAGATATTCTTAAGATTGCTATGATTCAGCTAGACAAAGCTCTAGTTGAAGGTGGCTATCAGACCAAGATGCTCTTGCAAGTGCACGATGAAATTGTCCTTGAGGTTCCAAAATCAGAACTAGAAGCCGTCAAAACTCTAGTGAGACAAACCATGGAAGAAGCCATCCAGCTCAGTGTCCCACTCATTGCTGATGAGAATGAAGGGGCAACCTGGTACGAGGCTAAATAAGAAAACTATGATGGAGTTTGAAGCATTTGTCTTCAAACTCTTTTTCATGATTTTCTGTAAGCAGTTTCCTTGACTTTTCCTTGTGTTTGCGTTACTATATGTCCATATAAGATACGGGAGTCTGTGTACAGTCTGAGAGGAAGTGTTAAACTTCGACCGCACCTGATCTGGGTAATGCCAGCGTAGGGAAGGATACTTAGTCGAATTCTGCACCTTTTCCGTATATATGGGAAAGGTTTTTCTTTTTGTCAAAAAGAAAAACAGAGAAGAGGAGGTTTTTATGAAAGCAAGCATTGCCTTGCAGGTCTTGCCCCTATCACAGGGGGTTGATCGAATTGCTATTATCGATCAAGTGATTGCTTATCTGCAAGCTCAGTCCGTGACCATGGTGGTGACACCATTTGAAACGGTCTTGGAAGGGGAGTTTGATGAGCTCATGCGCATTCTCAAAGACGCGCTAGAAGTGGCCGGGCAGGAGGCAGATAATGTCTTTGCCAATGTCAAAATAAATGTAGGAGAGATTCTAAGCATTGATGAGAAACTTGAAAAGTATGATGAGACAACAGATTAGTCTTTTGGGATTTCTCGGAGTCTTGTCGGTCTGGCAGTTAGCGGGAATATTCAAACTTTTACCCAAGTTTATCCTGCCAACTCCTCTTGAGATTCTCCAGTCCTTTGTTCGTGACAGAGAATTTCTCTGGCACCATAGCTGGGCAACCTTGAGAGTGGCTTTACTCGGTCTAGTGCTGGGTGTCTTGATTGCCTGTATCATGGCTGTGCTTATGGACAGTCTAACTTGGCTCAATGACCTGATTTACCCTATGATGGTGGTTGTTCAGACCATTCCGACTATTGCCATAGCCCCTATCTTGGTCTTGTGGCTAGGTTATGGGATTTTGCCCAAGATTGTCTTGATAATCTTGACGACAACCTTCCCTATCATCGTCAGTATTTTGGACGGTTTTAGGCACTGTGACAAGGATATGCTGACCTTGTTTAGTCTGATGCGAGCAAACCCTTGGCAAATCCTGTGGCATTTTAAAATCCCAGTCAGTCTGCCTTACTTTTATGCAGGTCTGAGGGTCAGTGTCTCCTATGCCTTTATCACAACAGTGGTATCTGAGTGGTTGGGAGGCTTTGAAGGACTAGGTGTCTACATGATTCAGTCAAAGAAACTGTTTCAGTATGACACCATGTTTGCCATTATTATTCTGGTGTCGATTATCAGCCTTCTCGGTATGAAGTTGGTCGATATTAGTGAAAAATATGTGATTAAATGGAAACGTCCCTAAGATAAGGATGTTTTAGAAAAAGAAAAGAGGAAATGAAGATGAAGAAAACATGGAAAGTGTTTTTAACGCTTGTGACAGCTCTTGTAGCTGTCGTGCTGGTGGCTTGTGGTCAAGGGACTGCTTCTAAGGACAATAAAGAAGCAGAACTCAAGAAGATTGACTTTATCCTAGACTGGACGCCAAATACTAACCACACAGGGCTATATGTTGCCAAGGAAAAAGGTTATTTCAAAGAAGCTGGAGTGGATGTTGATTTGAAATTGCCACCAGAAGAAAGCTCGTCTGACTTGGTGATTAATGGCAAAGCGCCATTTGCTATCTATTTCCAAGACTACATGGCTAAGAAATTGGAAAAAGGGGCAGGAATCACTGCCGTTGCCGCTATCGTTGAGCACAATACATCTGGAATCATCTCACGTAAATCTGACAATGTCAGCAGTCCAAAGGACTTAGTTGGGAAGAAATACGGAACCTGGAATGACCCAACGGAGCTTGCTATGTTGAAAACCTTGGTAGAATCTCAAGGTGGAGACTTTGAGAAGGTCGAAAAAGTACCAAACAACGACTCAAACTCCATCACACCGATTGCTAATGGCGTCTTTGATACTGCTTGGATCTACTACGGTTGGGACGGTATCCTTGCCAAATCGCAAGGCGTAGATGCTAACTTCATGTATTTGAAAGATTATGTCAAGGAGTTTGACTACTACTCACCAGTTATCATCGCTAACAACGACTATCTCAAAGACAACAAAGAAGAAGCTCGTAAAGTTATCCAAGCTATCAAAAAAGGTTACCAATATGCCATGGAACATCCAGAAGAAGCTGCAGATATCCTCATAAAAAATGCACCTGAACTCAAGGAAAAACGCGACTTTGTCATCGAATCTCAAAAATACTTGTCAAAAGAATACGCAAGCGATAAGGAAAAATGGGGACAATTTGATGCTGCTCGTTGGAATGCCTTCTACAAATGGGATAAAGAAAATGGTATCCTTAAAGAAGACTTGACAGACAAAGGTTTCACTAATGAATTTGTAAAATAATGACAGAAATTAGACTAGAACACGTAAGCTATGCCTATGGCGATGAAAAAATTTTAGAGGATATCAACCTGCAGGTGACGTCAGGTGAGGTGGTCTCTATTCTAGGTCCAAGTGGTGTAGGAAAGACCACCCTCTTTAACCTAATCGCTGGGATTTTAGAAGTCCAGTCTGGGCGAATTGTCCTTGATGGCGAGGAAAATCCCAAGGGACGCGTGAGTTATATGTTGCAAAAGGATTTACTCTTGGAACACAAGACGGTGCTTGGCAATATCATCCTGCCCCTCTTGATTCAAAAGGTGGATAAGGCAGAAGCCATTGCCCGAGCAGATGACATCCTTGCGACCTTCCAGTTGACAGCTGTACGGGACAAGTATCCTCACGAACTTAGTGGGGGGATGCGTCAGCGTGTGGCCTTGCTGCGGACCTATCTTTTTGGCCACAAGCTCTTTCTTCTTGACGAGGCTTTTAGCGCCCTGGACGAGATGACAAAGATGGAACTCCACGCTTGGTACCTTGAGATTCACAAACAGCTACAGCTGACGACCTTGATCATCACGCATAGTATCGAGGAGGCCCTCAATCTCAGTGACCGTATCTATATCTTAAAAAATCGCCCTGGGCAGATTGTTTCTGAGGTTAAACTAGATTGGTCTCAGAGTGAAGACAAGGAAGTCCAAAAAATTGCCTATAAACGTCAAATCTTAGCGGAATTGGGATTAAATACTTAGATCCTTAGAACAATATTATATATTAAATCCAAGTAAGAATCTTGCTTGGATTTAATTGTGTCAAAGCTTATGCAGAAACGGAATTGGCTGATTTATCCATCTACCTGATAAGTTAATATAAAAACCGAATCATTTTAATTGACATTCTGTCAAGGTTCTGTATAATATAATTGAACCATTATAGACAATAAGGAGGATAATGTGGTGACGAAGAGAAATAAAAAACTCTTTCATGGCTTGATGGCCTTGCTACTGGTTGTGTCGGTCTTTTTGCCTGCACTAAGACTTAATGGAGTAGTTAGTGCTGCCGAAAAAACTGAATCAGAGTACACTTTGACTACAGAGCCGACGATTAATACGAACCGATTAGTCGATCATGCCAAATATGGTGAAGGTAAGTTCTATCTTAAAACAACTTACGCATTCCCAGACAATGTAACTCTGAAAAACGGTGATTTCATGGTTTATCACGTTCCAAATGAGTTTAAAATCGAAGTAGATTCTACTACAGATTTGAAAGCTCCGAACGGTGAAACGATTGCAACACTGACAACAGAGAAGGCAACGAATACTGCTAAGATTACAGTAACAAACGAAGAGTACTTTAAGAAGTTTAATGAGAACAAACAAATTGTTGCATCATTTACTGTAGTGTGGGCGGACCATGTTGAAAAGAATAAGGAATATGAAATCAACATTCCTGGTGCAGGAGTTTATCATTTGACTCGTATCGTTCCAGACGTTGATCCAACTGGATTTACTAAATGGGGAGTTCAAGATTCAGACGACCCTAACTATGTAAACTGGCGTATCCGTGTTAACCGTTATGCAAAATCATACACTGGTGTAAATATCCAAGATACTATTCCTGATGGGCAAGTTCTTGCGAGTGATATTACTGGTTACTACTTCCCAGATTGGGAAAATGGTTACGGACGATCATCACTTGATAAGGCTCATGTTCAAGTAACAGATAAGAACCATTTCTCAATTACACCTAATGGTAATGGAACCTTAGATCATAAAGGGCTTTATATCATGTATCGTACTCGTTTGACTAAACCAGTCAATCCAGTTACTAAACGTGTATTGAACAATGTAACTGTCACTACAAACGAGGAAGCCCAACCAATAGAATTTGAAGGTTTTGCACCAATTACAACTACTGACGGTATTGGTGTAGGTGCCAAATCGGATGAGGTTGCTCTAGAAGTGACTAAGAAACTTAATGGTAAAACTCTTGAAAAAGATGCATTTAGCTTCCAACTTCTAGATGATCAGGGTAATGTTTTACAAACTGTCAAAAATGACGAGAATGGTAAAGTGAAGTTCGAGGCAATCAAATACAAAGAAGCAGGAACTTTTAACTATACCATTAAAGAAGTTAATGATAACAAACCTGGATACACTTATGATGCGAACGTCCTTAAAGCGACTGTAACAGTAAAAGATGTTTTGGGTGAAAAATTAGCGAGCGTCAAATTTGAAGATTCTAAGAAAGAATTTACAAACTCATACGCTGCTAAAGAAGCAAAACTGCAACTTGAAGCTAAGAAAGTCTTAAAGGGTAAAGCTCTTGAGGCTGGCAAATTTGAATTTGAGTTGAAAGAAAACGGAACAGTTCTCCATACTGTTTCAAATGATGCAAACGGTAAGATTCAATTCCCAGAACTTACGTTCACAAAAGAGAAAACTCGTACATTCACTATTTCTGAAAAAGCTGGTGATGTAGCCGGAGTTGAATACGATCCAAATGCTTATGAAGTAACAGTAGTCGTTAAAGATAACGGCCAAGGTCAACTTGTTGCAACTGCAACAGGTGCTGATAATCTTACTTTCACTAACACTTATAAAGCCGCTTCAACAAGCGCGACAATCAAGGCTAAGAAAGTCTTGAACGGTAAAGAGCTTGAAGCTGATAAATACGAATTCGAACTTAAAAAAGGTGAAGAAGTCGTTGCGACAGCTAAAAACGCTGCAGACGGCACCGTTACTTTCAAAGAAATCGAGTTCGAAACAGCAGGTGATTACACTTACACTATCACTGAAAAAGCAGGTAGTGAAAAAGGTGTGACATACGATACTGCCAAACACAAAGTTAAGGTGAACGTTAAAGATAACGGGGAAGGAAAACTTGTTGCAACTGTTACAGGTAACAACCCAACCTTCACTAACACTTATAAAGCTGCTTCAACAACTGTAAATATTACCGCTAAGAAAGTCTTGGAAGGTAAAGCTCTTGAAGCTGATAAATACGAATTCGAGCTTAAAGAAGGTGACAAAGTCGTTGCGACAGCTAAAAACGCTGCAGACGGTACTGTTACTTTCAAAGAAATCGAATACAATGAAGCAGGCGACCACACTTACACTATCTCAGAAAAAGCAGGTAGCGAAGCAGGTGTGACATACGATGAATCTACTCATAAAGTAACAGTAAACGTTACAGATAATGGACAAGGTGAACTTGTTGCAGCTGTTACAGATAACAACCCAACCTTCACCAACACATATAAAGCAGCTAAAACAAGTGCAACGATCACAGCTAAGAAAGTCTTGAACGGTAAAGCCCTTGAAGCTGGTAAATATGAGTTTGAACTTAAAAAAGGTGAAGAAGTCGTTGCGACAGCTACAAACGCTGCAGACGGAACTGTTACTTTCAAAGAAATTGAGTACAACGAAGCAGGTGACTATACTTACACTATCTCAGAAAAAGTAGGTAGCGAAGCAGGTGTAAAGTACGATAAAACTATTCACACTGTAACAGTAAAAGTTACAGACAACGGTGCAGGCAAACTTGTTGCAACTGCAACTGATAACAACCCAACCTTCACCAACACTTATAAAGCAGCTTCAACAAGTGCAACGATCACAGCTACTAAAGTCTTAGATGGTAAAGCTCTTGAAGCTGATAAATACGAATTCGAGCTTAAAGAAGGTGACAAAGTCGTTGCGACAGCTAAAAACGCTGCAGACGGAACTGTGACTTTCAAAGACATTGAGTTCAATGAAGCAGGCGACCACACTTACACTATCTCAGAAAAAGTAGGTAGTGAAGCAGGTGTGACATACGATACTGCCAAACACGAAGTTAAGGTGAACGTTAAAGATAACGGGGAAGGAAAACTTGTTGCAACTGTTATAGGTAACAACCCAACTTTCACTAACACTTATAAAGTAGCTTCAACAACTGTAAATATTACCGCTAAGAAAGTCTTGAATGGTAAAGCCCTTGAAGCAGGCAAATATGAGTTTGAACTTAAAGAAGGTGACAAAGTAATCGGAACAGCAACAAACGCTGCAGACGGTACAGTTGCTTTCGCAGGTATCGAGTACAAAGAAGCTGGTGAGCACACTTACACTATCTCTGAAAAAGCAGGTAACGAAGCAGGTGTGACATATGATAAATCTACTCACAATGTAACAGTAAAAGTTACAGATAATGGTCAAGGCAAACTTGTTGCGACTGTAACTGACAACAACCCAACCTTCACAAACACTTATGTTGCATCTTCAACACAAGTAACTTTCACAGCTAAGAAAGTCTTGAATGGTAAAAAAGAACTTGCAGCAGGTCAGTTTAAGTTTGAACTTAAAGAAGGTAACGAAGTAATCGAAACAGCTACAAACGCTGCAGACGGTACTGTTACTTTCAAAGCTATTAAGTACGCAACAGCAGGTAAGCACACTTACACTATTACTGAAGTAAAAGGTAACGATGAGAATATCAAATATGATGAAAATTCTTACGAAGTGACAGTTGAAGTCGTTGATAATGGTGCAGGTCAACTTGTAGCAACAGTTACAGGTAACAACCCAACAATCACTAACACATATACTGAACCGAAAAAAGAAGAACCTAAGGAAGATCCTAAGGGTGAACAGCCTAAGGGAGATTTGCCAAACACTGGTGGAGCAGACTTTACAGCATTCTCTACTATTCTTGGTCTAGTTCTTGCAGCTTTGGCAGGACTTGTATACCGTACTAAAAAAGTTGACTAATCTTAACTTTGAATAAAGCAAAATGATGGTGACCGTTTTACGGTCCCATCTTTTTGTTTTGGATAGTTTATAATAATCTTCGCAACTCGTTCCCTTTTCCTTTAAAAAAATTAAAAATTTCGGTATAATAGTCAATTATACCGAAATCATTCTATAATCGTTGATACATAAGGGTTTTATGTATCGCTTTTTTATTTTGTGGACTTTTTTAAGAACTTTTTATTTTTTCGAGAGCAGTTTCAAAGAATGAGACTGCTCTTTTTTGGTTCTCTTTTGATAAATGGCTGTAAGTGTCCATAGTTACAGATATTTTTGCATGGCCAAGCCGTGTCTGTATCTCCTTGTATGGCAGGCCAGCATTAAGCAAGATACTAGCGTGAGTGTGGCGGAAAGCATGAAAGCCTAAATCAGTACAGTTAGCGTTTTTTAAGTGCTTATGTAGGCGATAATCAACCTTTCGAGTATTGACATAGTTGTCAAAGCTATCAGAGAATACTTTCTCATAGGTTAAGCCAATGTTTCTACCGTTTTCTGCTTGTCTTGCTCGGTAGAGGCGAAGCATGAGCACTGTTTTATGATCGATATCTAGAACTCTATAGCTTGATTTTGTCTTAGGACCGTTTACCTGGTTTAAAATGTTGAGTGTTTTGTTAATATCAATCGTTCCGTTCTGCAGATCAATATCAGACCATTCCAGGGCCAGACATTCACGGATGCGCAGTCCAGTAGCTAGGAGCGTTTTATAAAGCACAGTATCATAGAAATTGACAAAGGTATTCTCCAGGTTATCGAGATAGGAGAGGAAGCTTTTAAGTTCCTGATCTTGAAAGTATTTAATTTCTTGTTTATCTCTTGTTATCTTTCTAGGAATGACAACATCACGAGCAGGGTTATTGTCCAATGCTTGGATAGAAACCCCATACTGTAGAATACGTTTATTTAAGGCGTGAAGGTGATTGTATTCTTTATACCCCGTTCCGTCTTGATTGTACTCATCCGCCCACTTATTTACCTGAGTTTGGATAATAACAGGAGTAAGTTTATCTAGTTTGTAAGTACCAAATGAGGGCAAGAGGTAGTTATTTAAGCAACCTTTTATCTTAATCTGCGTATTAGTCTTTACGGTATGCTGGTAGGTTTGCCAAAACAAGTCCACAAGTTCGCTATAGGTTGTTATATGTGAGCGTTGTTTCCGGGTAGAGCCGTTTTTCTCAAATTCTACCTTGACCTGAGTGGCCTTATTTCTGAGTTCTTTCTTTGTTCGTGCTGATATGGTAGTCTTGACCTTCTTACCAGTTACAGAATCAATGCCAAGATAGATACTAGAGCGGTAGACTGCTGATCCGTCTTTTTTCGTGTGTTGTGTAATTTTCATGGTTTTAACTCCTTTTTCATCAGCAGGCAAGCAATTAGAAAAGGTTTTGAGTTTATACCATGCGAGGAGCTACGAGAACCCCTCTATTTTCGATTTTAAGAGGACGGACGGTAAAATTATACCAGAATAGAAAACGAGGTGAATATGGGGTTTGAAAAGATAGAAAAAAGTGTACCAACTAAAAAGCTGATACACTTATTTTCTTGTTGTAACCCTGACCTATATAGAGATACAGGTATAGAGCAGTGTAACCCATAGGGTTTCTTTTACGATTGGAAAATATGATATCACTTTTTAGAAATTTTTACAAGTGTTTCTAAAAAAAGTTTGAAACACATTGATATGTCTTGTTATTCCTTTAGTTCTTGCTTTAATTCATCTAAAGGATAGTTCATTTCATTTGCTAATAACTCTAAATCCTCTTTATAATTTTCACAATGTTTTTTTATAGAATATGAGATATAAACATCTAGATTTATTTTAGCCTTTTTATTGTCAAAATAATCTAATATTTTTGATAATGTATAAAGGTCGCTTTGCCCCAAACCTATACGATACTGAGCAGGTGTTATCTCTACTTTATTGTGAAAGGTGTTGTTATAGCGTATCTTATAGATAGTTGACTTAAAATTAAATATTCTTCCGCTATGAGCAGCTCTATTTCTGAAACTATTTACAACATCAAGAGTATCTTTAAAAAGGGATCTCAAATTGTCTGTTACATCTGAAATATCAATGCCGTAGCAAATTGAAATAACTTTATCCTTTTGAGGGCCTTTCAGGAGTTTGAAGATATATTTTAGGTTTCCGAAGGTGCTTTCCTTTAATAAAATCCAAGGCGGAATATGGCCGTGGTTAGTTCTATAATGATTTAAAGGCTCTATATTTCTGTTCTCAAGATGAAATAATTTGTTAAGAAGTATAGCTCGTTCATTAGTTGGCTGGCTGTCGCTCCAAATAGTATCTCCTTGTCGAAAATTTTTATAATATAAATACTGACGTTGTTCTACACCGAAGTCCTCAGCAAGTGTATAAGCTATGGCGGTTCTGAGTGATAATTCTATCTCTAGTGAAGCTTGAATAACACCATTTCGAATACTTTTATCGAGTTCATATAGAGCAGTCAAGTGTTCAAAAGTAGCACCTGGCTTATACTGTTCTCTCGTACTACTGTCTTCTAACAAGAACATTTTGTATCCATTTACTACTTCGTAGTAACCGTAGTTCATCAATACTCTTTTTGCTTTGTCTTCATCTAGAAAAAGTAGATTTCTAGATTTTAAGATATCTATTTGTTTTGTTTCGTCTGCAAAAGGTTTCATCAATTCCTCTTTCTACAACGCAAAAGGGCCTCACAAAGTGAAGCCCTTTTGGTGTGATGCTAAGCGCATCTATTCATCGATTACGTTAATTATAAGGGCTTTTTTATATCTTGTCAAGTATTTTAGTTAAAAAATTTTTAAAATTTCCGATAGAATCCATTCCCCTTTTAGGGTTAGTAGTTTGGTTTATATAATCTTCTCAAATACCATTGTAGCCTGGATACGGTCACCACCGCCTAGTCCTTTGCTTCCACCATTGGCGGTTGTGATTGTATGCAGGCGATAACCTTTTGAAGCTTGTTTATTGATAACATCTTCTAATTCTGTAAGGTTTCCTGATCCAGTACCGAAAAACTTTTCTTTTAAAGTTACCTGAAGGACAACATAGTGTAGTCCATTTACTCCAGATGCGGTAGAAAAACTACCTTCTTGTTTTACAGTATCAAAAAATCCCATGGGGGTTACTCCTTTTCGTTGTCTCTCTCAGATAGTTTTTGAACTAAATCAAAAGCTATTTTTTTATCATAGTCATTTAAAGAAATATAGTTGATTAAAATATCTGCAAAATTCGTCCCCATTTCTATATCATTAACTATTAACTTTTCGATAGTTAGCATGTAGCTTTGATTAAAATCAGCTAAACCTTTGCCAAAATTCTCGTATTTTTTTGGATTGTTTATATGTTCTTCAACGTTTTCATATGCTGATTGAACCTTTTTTAGCAAATCATAATTTGGTTTAATGTTATTTAATTCATTCATATCAAGATTTTCGAAAAAATCTTGTAATTTAGTAGTCATCTCTTCAGGAGATATTTCATCATGGCCTAAAAGAGTTGCAACACTAACCCCAAAGTAATCTGCTAAACTCTCCCATACTTTATTGTTTCTTGGTTTTCGAGTTCCATTTTCATAATACATTAATTGACTATCAGAAACGGTAATATTGTATTTTTCTTTTAAAATTCTTCTAAGTTTATTCAAAGATAAATTTTCTTTTTCTCTAAATTCTTTGAGCTTTATTTCCACAGCGTATAACCTACTTTAATTGTTTTAAGTTGATTATATCATAGCAAAGAATTTTTTTCTATAAAAATTCTCAAAAAAAGAATAAAACCACTTGACACTCTCAAAAAAAGAGTATATACTTAAATTATTCTCAAAATGAGAATAAAACATAGAAAGGAGAGAGAAAAAATGATTATTACACAATCGCAAGCGAAAGCGTTACGAAGAAAAAAAGCCGATTTACAATTAAAAAATTATGAGTTAGCTTTTGAAATTGGAGTTTCACCTAAAACAGTTCCTAAAATTCTGAAAGGTGATTATAAAGCTCCTAAAAGAATTTATGCTAGCGTAATGGAATGGCTTGCTAAAGATTACTAGAAAGGAGCATAAGACAGAATCAAGAATATTTCTGCTTGCTACCTATGGCAGTATCAAGGGTTTGTAGGGGTTCATTCTCTCCTAATTTTTCCCTACCTCAATGATTTACCTTGGTACTGTTTTAGGTGGCAAGCACTATCTACAAGAAGAAAGGAGCGAACCAATGGAACTGGTTTATATGGACGGTAAGAAAGAACCGTATACGCTGAGCAGTATCGTTGCAGAGTGTACAGGATTGCAACATCATACAATAACCAAGACGATCCGCAAACATCAAGAAAGGTTTGAACGGTTCGGAAAGGTCGGATTTAAAATCCAAGCTATGGAAAGTGGCCAGAATACCAAGGACTATATTTTGAATGAGCAACAAGCGACCTTGTTAGTTACATTTTTAAAAAATACCGAGCAAGTGGCCAACTTCAAAACAAACCTAGTCAAAGCATTCTTTGAGATGCGTGACGAACTTTCTAAACGCTACCTTCAAAGAGAACTGGAAAAGCCGAAGCGTAAAAGTTTAACTGAAGCTATTCAAACATGGGAGAAAGCCCCCAAGCATGCCTATAGTACACTTACAAACTTACTACTAAAGGGAGTGACAGGGAAGCATAAAGCGCAACTCATGAAGGAGCGAGAAAGTAAGAACGGTATCGATGGCTTGACAAGTGTAGAACTGATAAGCTATCAGCGCTTGGAAGATATGGCAATAGCTATGATCAACTTGAATAGGGGGTATTCAGAAATTAAGGAATTAATTTTTAAAGCATAGGAGTATAGAAAATGGAAAATGAATTTAAGACAGTTACAAATGCCAAAGGGTTAGAAATTCCTAAGTATTCCAATGATTTTAAAAAGCTAGTTGAGAAAGACAGATCACTAGCCGAATATATTTGTATGAACTACGAGAACTTGGACAGTGAAGACCTGGGCGCATTTCTTGAAACAGTAGAACAGGGAATCAGTTGGATTCTAGATCTTATCGAAAGTAAAGACTTGCTTTATAAACCAAAGTCAGGTAGTAATCATGCAAAAAGAAAATAAAAAAATCACTTGCTCAAATTTTAGACGAGGCGAGCAAGCGACAAGATTAAGGATATAGAAATTTTTTCTATGCTCTGATTATAGCAAAAAATATCTATTCTATCAAATACCTAAAAAAACCGAAGAGCAGGCAAGCAATTAGAAAAGGTTTTGAAAATCAAGTGCTGACAGGGTGATTCTAAGACCTTGTTTAGCTGAAAGATGGGTAATTACTCACGAAACACCGCTACAAGCGTTCGCCAACTTGGGGCAATCGCCCAGCGTTTGGAGTGGTGAAGCATACCATATAGAAAACAGGCAAGAAAAAGGACAAGGAAAGGCTAATGGAGAAAAATATGACTCTAGATCTAGATAACATGACACAATCAGAATTTGACAACCGAATTACTGAAATCAAGGATAGAAATCCGAACCTCTTTCAGTTCATCATTGACTTTTTAGATGATAAAGTAACTCCAGAAGAGGTGTACGACTTTCTGAAGATGGAGCGAAGCTATCAAGTAAATTATATCAAGAATTACAAAGCGAGGGCATAGCATGAATGAACTAGAATTAAGCAATACGCAGTCTATTGTCTTTACTTTGCTACTGCTTGGCCTACTACTTTATCTAAACCGCCGAGACCGCAAAAAAAGCGCCCAAATCGAGCGAGAAAGTACACAGACGATAGAAACAACTAGCGAGGATTTAAGCCCTGATTATGGGCGATATATTCAGCTTGCAGCGGTTAAGCCATGGGGGTACTAATATGTTTGAAAAAATGATTGAAGATTTAAAGTCTAAGATTTTGGAAGCAGTGGAACGGTATTTAAAAAGCCATGAGAAAGTACCTCAAAAAAGATTAGATTTGATCAGTAAGGTGGAACTAAAGGAAGAACTGGGCATAGGAGATAAAACCTTGATAAAATGGGAAGGTGCAGGACTACCGCAGTATATACCGCCTATTGAAGATACTAGAAAAGCGTATTATAAAATCTCAGACGTTTTAAAGTTTTTGGGGGTAGATGATGGCAAAGACTAAAATATATTTTTGGTTAAAAGTTGATAAGAAGTTTTTTGATAATCTTTTTATTAAACGACTTAAAAATATGCCTGGTGGCTACACTATGACAGTGATTTATATCCGTCTTATGTTGGAAAGTTTAGAAGATGATTGTATTTTGTACTATGAGGGGTATTTTGATAATTTGGTACAGGAGCTAGCCTTAAAATTGGATGTGTCCGAGGATGATATAAATATGACAGTTGCATATTTTACAAAATGCGGACTGATTCAGATAGACGATGATGGCCATGCTACATTATCGCAAGCAAAAGCCATGGTTGAGAGTGAAACAAACTGGGCGAAATATAAGCGAGACCAAAGAAAAAATAGTCAAGATATACCAAAATTGGAGAATGTCCAAAATAAAAAGACTATTTCCAACTCATGTCCAACAGATATAGAGATAGATAAAGAGTCAGATAAAGAGTTATATAAAGAATATATATTGTCAGGTAAACCTGACTTTACTTTCCCAAATTGGTTAACTCCGAGAATGATTGAGGAAATAACTAAAGGACATCCTGAGAAGTATTTAATAAGAATCCCTCTAGCTTATCTGAATCATACAGTTGGGAAAAATTATAAATATTTGGACAAAAACTTGAAGCCGATAATGGCACGATTCAAAGAAGGCTATACACTTGAAGATTTTAAACAGGTGATAGATATTAAAACGGCAGAATGGAAGGATAGTCCTGAGTTTTCTAAATATCTGAGACCAGAAACACTTTTCGGAACTAAGTTTGACGGTTATTTGAATCAAAAGCCTAAAACCATAAAAGGGAAGTCCGAAGGCAACTTTCCAGATCTACCATTTTAGGAGTTGCAAAGATGAAGGAACAATTTAAAGAATTTAATAACAGAAAAATATCGGATAAAGTTTGCGATATTCACCAGGTAAATTATTGGGAAATTTCTGTACCAGTGTTAGGGAGTTCAGAAAGAAAAGTACAAGCATTTTGCCCGGAGTGTGTAAAGGGAGAGATTAAACAAAAAGAACAAGACCTATTACAGCAGTTCGAGGACAGACAGGCTTACTTTAAAACTTATGATGTCTTAATGCGTGATAGTACGATCCCTAACGAGTTGAAAGGAGCAACGTTTGATAATTTCTTTGTTAAGACGACAGAAGAGCGTCAGATGTTAGAGTTTGTAAAGGGGCAAGTCCAGAAGTACCTTGCAGGTATGACGGGAAATACTTTAATCAGTGGTAGCACAGGAATAGGAAAAAGTCATTTATCTCTTGCCTTGGCTAAAGAAATCAATGAGAGTTTTAGGGAGAAGCACGAGCCTAAGAGTGTCTTGTTTGTCAGCTTAACCGAGATTATCAAGCAGATAAAAGAAGGCTGGGCTTATGGAAGAAATGCAAACTTAACAGAGTATGAGGCGGTTAAAAAGCTTGTTGATGTAGATTTTCTAATCATCGATGACCTGGGGGCAAAAAATGGGACGGTAACACCTAAGAGTGACTGGGAACAGGATTTCTTGTTTGATATTATCAACAATCGAGAAACTACGATTTTCAACACGAACCTAGATAGTAGCGAACTGCGGACTGTTTACAATGCTAGAAATTCAAGTAGAATTTTGAAAGGTTTAGAAGGGAACACTTTCAAGGCTTTTACGATCAAAGACAAGAGATACACTATAAACACAGTGAGGGGAGAATTTCAATGAATGATGATAAAATGCGATTTGCAACAGAAAAAGGCTTTGTTGTCTACGAAAAATGTGGTATAATAGAGATAGAAAAAGTTCCAAGGTTTGGAGAGATAACTTTATTCTACTCAGATGGGAAATTTACCCATCTAGTCAAAAAAGAAACTAAAAAATAGGTCTATTGAGAACAACTCAGGGACATACCGTAAGCATATAATGCTAGTGGTATGTCCCTTTTTGTTTGCATAGAAAGGGGGTGAGGAAGATGTCAGGAGATACTTCTTTAGGGTATGTAGTAGCCAATAAGTTTTCTATGGATCCAGATAAAAGACAGAAAATCTTTTCTCAGTGTAAAAAAGAAGATGATAGCTTAGAACAACGGAAACAAGAAATACTAGAAAAATATGCTAACAAACAAGACAAATCAAAATCTAGAAAAGATGATTCTAAAGGCTCGGAGAGTTCTAAAAGAAAAGCTAAAAGCAAAGAATTTTAGAAAAAATTATAAACAAAAATCAGATATTAAAAGATGAAGGAGCAAAAAAATGACAACTAACTTAGCTAAACAAAAAGAAAATCTAGAAGCTTATATCCGAAGTACGGGTTATAACACTAGAGGGATGAACGTAGAAAATAATCATGTACTCATTGAAAAACCAATCCTTGATAGTTACGAAAATGAACATCAACGTAAAGAACTGGTTGATCTAGTAAATGTTATTGAGACTCGTACCCGTGGTGGGAAGTATGAAGTAACTGACTTTGAATCTGATTCATTACAAGAAGTTAGCGAAAATTCGGTTGAGAGAACAGAAGCAGATAAAAAGAAAACTATCAGCGTTGATTACTTAGTTAAATTATTCAGTGGAAAACTTGATTTTTCACAGGAACAATTAGACGATGGTCAATATAATTTAACGGATTTTCTTGGTAAGAAGATTATTAAATTAAAACGTAGAACACGAAATAAAGAGATTGGGAAAATTCTCCAAACTGCGAAAGTGCAGACTGCTACAAGTATCGACGACTTGAAATCTATTGTTTCTTTAATCAATCCAGAGCGCAATGTATCTATGGTTGTTAGTCAATCACTATTTAGTGTCTTAGAAAAAATGAAAGACACTTCAGGAAATTATCTTCTTAAGGTTGATAAAGAGACAGGGACAAGTGAAACATTCTTTGTAGATAACTTTTTAATTGTAGATGATACAACATTAGGGAATAAAGGTGATAAAAAAGGCTTTATCGGAGATCTAGAAAACTTTGTTACTTTGTTTGATCGAAAGAAAGATACACTTAGTTGGGTGAATGCGAATGACTATTTTGGGAAACGGTTGATTTTACATACCCGATTTGATGTAAAAAAAATTGAAGAAGATTGTGGTTACTTTATTCAATGGAACTAGGAGAAAGAAATGGATATTAATCAAGTATTTGAAACACTGGATGATCTAGATAATAAAAAAAGTAAGATTAATTCAGCACGAGAACAGTTAAGCGAAAAAAGGAAGAGTCTTTTAGGCAATCAAACAGTTTCATTTGAGAATATAGATAATTTTTTATCTAACAACTTAGAGTCTTTGGAACAGCTTGAAAAGATGGAAAAAGCTATTAATTCTCTTCAGGAAAAATATAATAGTGATTTTTCAGAAGCTAAAGCAGTCATCTTTGAATACATTTTTAAAGAAACTAAGCAACGGATGGAAACTAAGAAGATCTATAAACAATACCGAAAGAAACTTAGACGAATTCTGGACGCATATGATGAAATTCAAGAACTAAAGAAGGATGTAGAAGAAATCCATACAGGTGTAGTCAGGGAAATAAGTCAGAAACATTCTCTATCGACGTATCGAACAGAAGTAAGTCCGCTTACTGTCCTACCATTCTTAAACCCTGATATTAGCGGGTGGATGGATTTTTCTAAGGAATATCGGGACATCAAAGTGTATTTAGAAAAATAGGGAACAAATTAAGTAAGGCTAGTGATATATGGCTGAAACAGAAGAGATATCGCTAGTCCTACTTTTATGCTTTACTAAATTTCACATAACAAAGTAAGCATAAACTGAAAAGAAGTAATAGCTTGAAAGCAAGGTATATCAGGGGGTTACAGAATGGAGTGAGTTTCACAGAATGTAAGATATGAGAAACTGAGGGGATAAACTAAAGAAATTTCCCTTGAACTTGTCATACCGAAGAGTTGTCAAACTTAAAACAATGATACCTGGTAAGTGGAGTGTTGGAAGGCTTTTAGCGCTTTTTGTCAGTTTGACAGAATTTACAATTTGACAAATTGCAAGATAAAAAAATTTTTAAATTTAAGTGGAGGTACTTGCCTATGTACGAGTTGAGTAACAGAGACCTGGACGGGATAGATATTGAGTTAGGGCGATATAGAACGCTTGCTAATAAAATTTATTTGAGAAGACAGGAACTGATACATAATAAGAAACATAGCACTGAAGATTATACTGGTGGGAAAGGAAAGACAGTATCTAGTCCTACTGAAGCGACAATCATTAGAATTGAAGAAGACCAAACACTAAGATATTTAGAAGGTTTCAAACTAGTTGTAGATACCTTGATGGAAAACTTAATTGAAAGTGATCTAGTAATTTTTAAAATGAGATATTTAGAAGCTGGTGCGACTTGGGAAGACGTGGCAGAGAAACTAAATAAAACTACTCGTTATATAAATAGCCGTAGAAAGGTAATCGCTAAAAGATTTATAGAACTGAAAGGATATTGACACTCCCCCCCCCACTTTGTAAAGCATTTTCGTTGATTTTAGGTACCGGGAGCGGTAACTTTTTCCAAGTCGGAAGCTGTCAACCAAAAAGGGGGTAAAAAGTTGATATTTAAAAAAAATAGAAGGAGTTTTTAGAAAATGGATTTAGCAGCACAATTAGCAAATATTTTAGCAGAATATTGCGAAGAGGTTAATGAAGAAGTTGATAAAATTGCGGAGCAAGTCGCTAAAGAAACAGTTAAAGAATTAAAGGAAACTAGCCCTAAAAGAACAGGTAAATATTCAAAAGGATGGCGTAAGAAAAGAGTGAGAAATGGAGTTTGGGTCGTATATAGTTTTAAATACGGATCTCTTACTCATTTACTTGAATTTGGACATATTAAACGAAATGGGGGGAGGACTAAGGCGTACCCTCATTTAAGACCTGCAGAACTGAATGCGATTCAAAAATTTACAGAAAGGATTAAGAACATTTCAAAGTAAACTATAATTGAATAGTATTAAGTATACTAATTAAGTGAGCGAACCAACACATCGTTATTTAAGTCCTTAGATTTATTTCTGAGGGCTTTTTATCCTTGCTTCTCATATTGCTATTTGATAAAATAAAAGTGCGAGAGGCTTTCGCCCTATCCTCTATGCTTTTATCTTTTTCTTTTGCGGGATTCGGGTTATATATAAGTTTGAGAGGATATGCTATAATATTAGCAGGTAATAAAAAAAGCACGTTTGACCGTGCTAGTTTCTTGCCTGCTGAACTCGTCAATATTACGCCCATTTTAGGGCTCTTTTTTGTGCACTTTTTTAGGAACTTTCAAGAAAAACTAAGGCGATTTAATGCCTAATTGTTTTTGAAGAAAGTCAGTATTTCCAAGGGCTTAGCCCTAAAAATTTGACTTATAGAGTGTTAAATGATAGTATAGTCAAAGATAGTCAAGGTTCAAAGAAGGAGTTTGATTTACTATGAGATTTAAAAATACATCAGATCATATCGAAGCCTATATCAAGGCTATTTTAGACCAATCTGGTATCGTGGAATTGCAACGGAGCCAGTTAGCAGATACCTTCCAGGTTGTACCGAGTCAGATCAACTATGTCATCAAGACCCGCTTTACGGAAAGCAGAGGTTACTTGGTTGAGAGCAAGCGTGGTGGTGGAGGCTACATTCGAATAGGCCGGATTGAGTTTTCCAATCATCATGAGATGCTCCGCGATTTGCTTTACTCGGTTGGTGAGCGAGTTAGTCAGGAGATCTATGAGGATATTCTCCAGCTTTTGGTGGAGCAGGACTTGATGACCAAACAGGAGATGACCTTGCTGACTTCAGTAGCAACAGATCGTGTCCTAGGGGAAGAATCCTCAGTTGTCCGTGCCAATATGCTCCGACAGCTATTACAAGAGGTAGATAGAAAAGAGAAGTAAGATGAACTATTCAAAAGCATTGAATGAATGTATCGAAAGTGCCTACATGGTTGCTGGCCATTTTGGAGCTCGTTATCTAGAGTCTTGGCATTTATTGATTGCCATGTCCAATCACAGTTATAGTGTGGCAGGTACAACTCTAAATGATTATCCATACGAGATGGACCGTTTAGAAGAGGTTGCGTTGGAACTGACTGAAACGGACTATAGCCAAGACGAAACCTTTACGGAATTGCCCTTTTCCCATCGTTTGGAAGTTCTCTTTGCAGAAGCAGAGTATGTGGCCTCAGTGGTCCACGCAAAGGTGCTAGGGACAGAGCATGTTCTCTATGCGATCTTGCATGATGGTAATGCCTTGGCAACTCGCATCTTGGAGAGAGCAGGCTTTTCTTATGAAGACCAGAAAGATCAGGTCAGAATTGCTGCTCTTCGTCGCAACCTAGAAGAGCGTGCTGGCTGGACTCGTGAAGACCTCAAGGCTTTGCGTCAACGCCATCGCACAGTATCTGACAAGCAAAATTCCATGGCCAATATGATGGGCATGCCTCAAGCTCAAAGTGGTGGTCTAGAGGACTACACGCATGACCTGACGGAGCAAGCGCGTTCTGGCAAGTTAGAGCCAGTTATCGGTCGAGACAAGGAAATCTCACGTATGATTCAAATCTTGAGCCGGAAGACCAAGAACAATCCGGTCTTGGTTGGAGATGCGGGTGTCGGGAAAACAGCTTTAGCACTTGGGCTTGCCCAGCGTATTGCTAGTGGGGACGTACCAGCTGAAATGGCCAAGATGCGCGTTTTGGAGCTTGATTTGATGAATGTCGTTGCAGGGACACGTTTCCGTGGAGATTTTGAAGAGCGCATGAACAATATCATCAAGGACATCGAGGAAGACGGCAAAGTGATCCTCTTTATCGATGAACTCCACACCATCATTGGTTCTGGGAGTGGTATTGACTCGACTCTAGATGCGGCCAATATCTTGAAGCCAGCCTTGGCTCGTGGAACTTTGAGAACGGTTGGTGCCACCACTCAGGAAGAATACCAGAAACACATCGAAAAAGATGCTGCCCTTTCTCGTCGGTTTGCCAAAGTGACGATTGAAGAGCCAAGTCTAGCTGACAGTATGACCATTTTGCAAGGTTTGAAGGCCACCTATGAGAAACACCACCGTGTGCAAATCACAGATGAAGCTGTTGAAACAGCTGTTAAGATGGCGCATCGTTACTTGACCAGTCGTCACTTGCCAGACTCTGCTATCGACCTCTTAGATGAGGCGGCAGCAACAGTGCAAAACAAATCCAAGCATGTGAAAGCAGACGAATCCGACTTGACTCCAGCTGACAAGGCCCTGATGGATGGCAAGTGGGAACAAGCTGCCCAGCTAATCGCAAAAGAAGAGGAAGTTCCTGTCTATAAAGACTTGGTAACAGAATCTGATATTTTGACCACCTTGAGTCGCTTGTCGGGTATCCCAGTCCAAAAACTGACTCAAACGGATGCCAAGAAATACCTGAATTTGGAGGCTGAACTACACAAACGTGTCATTGGCCAAGATCAAGCTGTTTCAAGTATTAGCCGTGCCATTCGCCGCAATCAGTCAGGTATTCGTAGTCACAAGCGTCCGATTGGTTCCTTTATGTTCCTAGGGCCGACAGGAGTCGGTAAGACCGAATTGGCAAAGGCTCTGGCAGAAGTCCTCTTTGATGACGAATCAGCCCTTATCCGCTTTGATATGAGTGAGTATATGGAGAAATTTGCGGCTAGCCGTCTCAATGGAGCACCTCCTGGCTATGTGGGCTACGAGGAAGGTGGGGAGTTGACTGAGAAGGTTCGCAACAAACCTTACTCAGTGCTTCTCTTTGACGAGGTAGAAAAGGCCCATCCAGACATCTTTAATGTCCTCTTGCAGGTTTTGGACGACGGTGTCTTGACAGATAGCAAGGGGCGCAAGGTTGATTTTTCAAATACCATTATCATCATGACGTCAAACCTTGGTGCGACGGCTCTTCGTGATGACAAGACTGTTGGCTTTGGCGCGAAAGACATTCGTTTTGACCAGGAAAATATGGAAAAACGCATCTTCGAAGAGTTGAAAAAAACTTATCGACCAGAGTTTATCAACCGTATTGATGAAAAGGTGGTCTTCCATAGCTTAGATAGCAAACACATGCAAGAAATTGTTAAGATCATGGTGAAACCATTGATTGCTAGCCTGGCAGAGAAAGGTATCGACTTGAAACTGCAAGCTTCGGCACTGAAGTTGCTAGCTAGTCACGGTTACAATCCAGAAATGGGAGCTCGCCCACTTCGCAGAACCCTGCAAACAGAAGTGGAAGACAAGTTGGCAGAACTTCTTCTCAAGGGAGAATTGGTGGCAGGTAAGACACTTAAGATTGGTGTCAAAGCTGGACAATTGAAATTTGATATTGCTTAAAAATAGAGAATCAGGATTCCTCCTGATTCTTTTTTGCTACCTTTTTATAAAAAATGATAAAAAACTATTGACAAAACAAAAATATAGTGTATAATAAAAACATAGAAAATAAAAATATCAAAAACTATAAAAAGATAAAACGTTTATGAAAAAGAAAACAGCAGTGGTATTTGGGACCTTTGCCCCTCTCCATCAAGGGCATATCGATCTGATCCAGCGAGCGAAGCGTCAGTGTGACCAGGTCTGGGTAGTCGTGTCAGGCTATGAGGGAGACCGAGGTGAGCAGGTAGGTTTAAGTCTTCAAAAACGATTTCGCTATATCCGAGAGGCTTTTCGTGATGACGAATTGACCTCTGTCTGCAAGCTGGATGAGACCAACCTTCCCCGTTACCCTTTGGGCTGGCAGGAGTGGTTGGACCAGATGTTTGCGGAGATTTCCTATGATGAAAACCAGCAAGGACTGACTTTCTTTGTAGGAGAAGAAGAATACCAACAGGAGCTAGCTAAACGTGGATTTGGCACTGTCTTGCAAGAAAGAAAGTTTGGTATCTCAGCGACTATGATTAGAGAAAATCCAAGCAAATATTGGAAATACATCGCTCAACCCTTCCGTCGTCAGTTTACCCAGAAAGTCTTGATTATGGGAAGTGCTAGCAATGGGAAGACCACTCTGGCCAAGGATTTGGCAAGGTATTACGATGCACCCGTTAGTCTGGAATACGCGCGTGAGTACCAGATCAAAAACAATGTCCGCGACGATGAATTGACTCCAAAGGATTATTATTATCTCCTGTTGGGACAGTATGACCAGACCTCCAAGTTAATCGACAGCAATGCCAATCGAGGCCTAGTGATAGCCGATACCAACTCCTTGGTAACCAAGGGCTACTATGACTATTACATGGAGACTGAGGATCAAGGGGACTTATCAGGAGAGACCTTTGACAATCTCTTTGTTTCAATCTTGGCTAAGGAAAAATGGGACTTGATTCTCTTCGTGCAACCTGTCGGTTCCTATGTCAATGACGGATTTAGAGATATGACCATGGCAGAAGACCACATTCGCTACAGTTTTTCCCAGCATTTGGACCAGATGAGGGAGCGATACTTAACGACTATTCCTTTAGTTTATCTAGCAGAGGATTATCTAGGCAATTATGAAGCAGCAAAAGTGGCTATTGATGCCATTTACCAAGCAGATTAGGAGAAAAATATGAAAAAACTAACTAAAAAAATCACACAATTTATCGAAAACTTTAAAAATGTCCATGCTGAAGCCCGCAAGATCGGTTTTGCAGGGATCATGCACCTGCTCTGGAAAGATCTCTTTGTCGGCCGTAGCCTTTTCCAGTGGTTGTATCTCATCGCCCTGTCAAGTGTCCCCTTGATCTTGGAGTTTACACAAAATACGGAAAGCCATGACTGGCTTAGCTTATTTGCATCCTGGACTGGGATTGTCTGTGTTATTTTGGTAGCAGAAGGTCGTGCAAGCAATTATCTCTTTGGGGCTATTAACTCGGCTATCTATTTGATTTTGGCCATGAATGCGACTTTTTATGGCGAAGTCTTGACGACCGTTTACTTCTTTGTCATGCAGCCGATTGGTCTCTATGCTTGGTTGTCCAATCGTATCAATGACCAAGGAAAACCAGAAGAATCTCACTTTGAAGCTAAGAAATTATCTGTTCTTGACTGGCTCAAGTACTTGGTCTTGACTGCCATTATCTGGATTGGCATGGGCTTGGCTTATCAAAGTATCAATAGTGCTCGACCTTTCCGTGATAGTGTAACCGATGCGACCAATGGTGTTGGTCAGCTCTTGATGACACGTCTTTACCGCGAGCAATGGATTTTCTGGATTGCAACCAATCTCTTTAGTATCTACCTCTGGTGGGGTGAAAATATCCACATCCAAGGGATGTACTGGGTTTACACGCTCAATAGTCTAGTGGGATGGTACCAATGGACCAAGGCAGTTCGAAAGGAGGTTTAAAATGGTAGATACGAAGATTCCAACAGGGATGACGGAAAAAGAATATTTTGAAATCCATGCCAGTCAGGAGGAGTTTTTGGATTGGTACTACAGACAGGAACTCCCTCAATATGAAAAACCAAGTGTGACAGTAGATATGGTAGCCTACTGCTTTGTTGAAGGAAAGATCAAACTCTTGCTGATCCGTCGCAAGGCTCACCCTTATCAAAACTGTTTGGCTCTGGTTGGAGGCTTTATGGATAAGGGAGAGGATGCTGCGCATGCCTGTCAACGCGAAGTGAGAGAAGAAGTCAATCTCGATCTACCTTTGGAAAAAATCGAGCAATTGATGACCGTATCGACTCCTGGTCGTGATCCACGTGGCTGGACGGTGACCATTGCCCACTTGGTGTACCTACCTAGTCGTGCCTTAGATCTCGTTCAGGCTGGAGATGATGCTAAGGATGTGGTTTTTGTAGATGTCGATTTTCAGACGGGCAAGTGCTTCCTAGAGGGAGTAGAGTTGGAGGAGAGAGCCTTCGCCTTTGACCATTATGCCATAATCCAAGAATCCATCAAACGAATCCAAGGCCGTCTCGATTGGAATCCGACCTTCCTTTATCTGCTGGAGGAAGAGTTCACTGTTTACGAAGGAACTGAACTGGTCAATCTCATCAACCCAGGTCGCCCAATCGTTAGCAATAACTTTCTCGTAAAATATGGCGAATATGTAGAAGAAGTCGGACTCAAACGAGTGCCCAAAAAGAAACCAAGAAAAACCTATCGATTGAAATAAAAAACGAGGCCGGGAACTTTTCCCGACCTTTTTATTTATCATCATTTTTTATGAATGGCTATCTTTCTTAGGATTACTCAACATGTGAGTAAAGAAGTCTTTATATCGATACTTGAGATAGTTCTCGTGCAAAAATAACAAAGCGATATAAACAATCAAAAAGATTGCAGTCAGATAGAAGACATCAAATGCAGTTCGCGCATAGTAAGTGGCTGATTGATAAGAGCCAATAGCTCCCAAAATCAACCAAGGAAGATACTTGTAATACTTATTTAGCATAAGAGTGCACCTCTTATATTCTATTTCAATGTTATTATATTCCTTTATCTAATGCAATGCAAGCGATTACACAAAGATGATGTAAAAAATAGGACTCTTATCTAAAAAATTTTCTATTTTTTTGTTTCAATTACGAATAGAGATAGTAGAGAGAAATTTTTTAAAATAGTTTCTCTAAATAGTTGACAGATTCAAGGTCCAATGTTACAATTGTGTTACAAAAAGATTTCTTAACATTTCAAAAATGTTACAAAGGAGTAGAAAAATGAAAAAGAAAACCTATATCAAATTGATGGCAGCGACTGTATTGGCTTCTACCTTGCTACTAGGAGCTTGTGGAAATAAAAACGAAACCACTCAAACCAGTAGCTCTGCCAAGACAAGTCAATCATCAAGTTCTAAAGCAGCTTCTTCTAGCAAAGAAAGTAAGACACAAAAATCTTCAAGCTCAGCTTCATCTGAAAAGGCTCAGGCATCTTCTGGTCAGTCTTCTACAACGGCAGATCAGTCACAAGCGAAACCAGCACCTGAATCAAGACAAGAACAAGCAGCTCCTAGTCAACAAGCCCCTTCTCAGGCACCTTTAACTCAGCAAGACTCTCAAGCCCAGTCTAACCAGTCAGGCTATGATCCAACAACTGACCGCAAACTTCAAGACAAGCAAGCAGAACACAACAAACGCTACAAGGGTGTTTTAACCATGGTCGATGGTGACTTCTCAGCAGCTGCAGGCAACTGGAAGGGAGCGAATGGCGAAACTATTACAGTTTCATCAGGAGGCCAATTTACAGTAGAAACTGCAGATGGAAAGAAAGAAAACTATTCTATCAGAGGCTACTCTTACACCCTTGATGATGGCAAGTATAATGCCAAAATCGGTGGAGGAAAAATCATCCAAATTACAACAGGTGCGGATGGTAAAGTTTCAAGCGTTGCCTTGATTCAATAATAGTCTCTAGGTTTTCCTAGAATCTAAAAAACCGTAAACTCCAAGCGAGTTACGGTTTTTTCTATTATGCTTTGTCTAATTGCAAGAGGGCTTCAATCTCTGCTAGGGTGCTAGCTTGCGAAATGGCTCCACGGAGTTTGGCAGCGCCAGATGTTCCCCGGAGGTAATGAGGAGCGAGGCCACGGAATTCACGAACTGCGACGTTTTCTCCTTTGAGGTTAATCAAGCGTTTCAAGTGTTCGTAGGCAATTTTCATCTTGTCTTCAAAGGTCAAATCAGGGAGAATTTCTCCTGTTTCAAAGTAATGGTTGATTTGGTTGAAGAGGTAAGGATTTCCCATGGCAGCACGGCCAATCATGACTGCGTCAGCACCGACTTCTTCTATGCGTTGCTTGGCTTCTTGGACAGTACGGATATCACCGTTTGCGATGAAGGGAATCTTGGTCAAAGCTTGAGCAACCTTGTGAAGGGTCTCAAGGTCGGCATGACCAGTATACATTTGCTCACGTGTACGGCCATGCATGGCGAGGGCAGAGACACCGGCTGCCTCAGCTGCGAGAGCATTCTCCACGGCTAGGGATGGGTCAGACCAGCCAGTGCGCATTTTGACGGTGAGGGGGATATCAAGGACAGATTGGACCTTGTTGATAATAGAGTAGATCTTATCTGGGTCCTTGAGCCACATAGCGCCAGCTTCGTTTTTCACGATTTTGTTAACTGGGCAGCCCATGTTGATATCGACGATATCGGTCTTAGTATTTTCTTGGATGAATTCTGCTGCGCGTGCTAGGCTATCTTCATCGCTACCAAAAAGTTGGATAGAAACAGGGTTCTCTCCTTCATCGATATGAAGCATATGCAGGGTTTTTTCATTGTTGTATTGGATTCCCTTGTCAGAGACCATTTCCATCACAACGAGCCCCGCTCCGAGCTCTTTTGCGATGGTACGAAAGGCTGAGTTTGTCACGCCAGCCATGGGTGCTAAAACAGTACGATTGGGAATCTCAACATTGCCAATCATAAAGGGTGTATTAAGATTTGTCACGAATGAGTTCCTCCAGGTCGTTTTCATCAAAGTTATAAGTAGTTTGGCAGAATTGACAAGTGATTTCTGCCCCGTGGTCTTCCTCTTTCATTTCCTCAAGGTCTGAATTTGGAAGGCTGGCAAGAGCGTTCATAAAACGGTCTTTGCTGCAGTCACATTGGAAACGGATTTCTTCTTCAGATAGACGTTTGTAGGATTCGTCACCATAGATGGCCTTGAGGAGGGCTTCGATATGGTCATCGCTTTCTAGAAGGGTTGAGATGGCTGGCATTTCTTGGATGCGTTTTTCAAAGCGGGCAATCTCTTCTTCCTTGGCTCCTGGCAATACTTGGAGAAGGAAACCTCCGGCAACTTTGACCTTGTCGTCTTTATCCAAAAGAACATTGAGGCCGACTGCTGAAGGGGTTTGTTGACTTTCAGTCAGGTAGTAGGCTAAGTCTTCACCGATTTCCCCAGAGATGAGGGGAGTCATGGAGTTGTAGGGATTTCCAGTACCATAGTCTGTGATAACGAGGAATTGACCGTTTCCAACAAAAGGTCCAACAAGGACTTCACCCGTTGCAGTCTTTTTGATGTCAACACCTGGATTTTGAACGTAGCCTTTGACGTTTCCCTTGGTATCTGCGACCGTGATGATGGCACCGAGAGAGCTTGTTCCAAGAACTTTAACTGTTAGTTTGGTATTTCCTTTTTCATTGGCTGCGAGAATTTGGCTAGCGATAAGGGTGCGACCAAGTGCGACAGTTGAACTGGCTTGAGTTTGATGTTTTTCTTGAGCAGTGCGGACGGTTTCAGTGCTATCAAGGACAAAAGCACGAAAGGCTCCGCTTTCTGATATTGTTTTAATAATTTTATCCATAGCTACTATTTTAGCATAAAAATGCCCAAAGGGGGAGTTGTGTGTTTGCTGTTTCTGTGGAATAATGACGAGGAAATCAACCTTAAAATAAAATGAGAAACAGATTATTTCAGCATTTGAAAGATTTATGCTATGCTTGTAGGAGAGAATGAAAGGGGTAACAAATGTATTTAGGCGATTTGATGGAAAAAGCAGAATCTGGTCAATTTTTAGTCCTTTCCTTTCTATTACAAGATTCGCAGACAACAGTCAAGAAAGCCATGGAAGAAACAGGTTTTTCAAAGGCGACCTTAACCAAGTACATTTCTCTGATTAACGAAAATGCCTTGGAAAGAGGGCTAGAGCTGACCATTCACTTGGAAGATGAAAATCTGCGTTTGTCGATTAGTGCAGATACCAAGGGAAGAGAGATTCGGAGCTTGTTTTTAGACAATGCCATTAAGTACCAAATTTTGGTTTACCTTCTCTATCACCAACAGTTCCTAGCCCATCAACTGGCTCAAGAATTGATGATTAGCGAGGCCACGCTTGGTCGCCACTTAGCTAGTCTAAATCAGATTTTGTCAGAGTTTGACTTATCCATCCAAAATGGCCGTTGGCGAGGTCCAGAGCATCAGATTCGCTATTTCTATTTCTGCCTTTTTCGCAAGATTTGGTCCAGTCAGGAGTGGGAAGGTCACATGCAGAAAGCTGAGAGAAAACAAGAGATTGCTACCCTAGAAGAAATCTGCGGTGCTAGCTTGTCTTCAGGTCAGAAATTGGACTTGGTTCTCTGGGCTCACATCAGTCAACAGCGTCTTCGGGTCAATGCCTGTCAGTTTCAAGTCATAGAAGAAAAAATGCGGGGGTATTTTGACAATATTTTCTACCTTCGTTTGCTTCGAAAGGCTCCGTCCTTTTTTGCTGGGCAACATATCCCTCTAGGAACTGAGGATGGTGAGATGATGGTATTCTTTTCATTTCTCCTTTCCCATCGTATTCTTCCTCTTCATACTATGGAGTATATTCTTGGTTTTGGAGGGCAATTAGCCGATTTGCTTACGCAATTGATTCAAGAGATGAAGAAAGAGGAGCTACTGGGGGACTACACAGAGGACCATGTCACCTATGAACTCAGTCAGCTTTGTGGTCAAGTTTATCTCTACAAGGGCTATATCTTGCAAGATCAGTACAGATACCAGACAGAGAATCGTCATCCCTATTTGCTGATGGAACATGATTTTAGAGGGACTGCAGAGAGAATTTTTCATGCTATACCTGCCTTTCAGCAGGGGACGGATTTGGATAAGAAAATTCTCTGGGAATGGCTCCAGTTGATAGAATATATGGCTGAAAATGGTGGTCAACATATGAGGATTGGTCTGGATTTGACATCTGGTTTCCTTGTCTTTTCTAGGATGGCTGCCATTTTGAAACGGTATTTGGAATACAATCGTTTTATTACTATTGAAGCCTATGATCCCAGTCGACATTATGATTTGTTGATTACCAACAACCCTATTTATAAGAAAGAACAGACTCCGATCTATTATTTAAAAAATGATTTGGATATGGAAGATTTGGCGAAGATTCGTCAGATGCTCTTTGCCTAAAAGGCCTGAATTTTCAGGTCTTTTTTGTGAAATTCGCACAATCTCCTCACATTTTTTTAAAATTTAAAAAAAATTGAGGAACAAGAAAGCGCTTTATTTTGTATACTAGTTACTGTAAAGAGGGAACCCCCTCAAGATTTTATCAGGAGGACAGCACATGTCACAAGAAAAATACATCATGGCTATTGACCAAGGAACGACCAGTTCTCGTGCCATCATTTTTAACAAAAAAGGAGAAAAGGTCAGCTCTAGTCAAAAAGAGTTTACTCAGATTTTCCCTCAAGCAGGTTGGGTTGAGCACAATGCCAATGAAATTTGGAACTCTGTTCAGTCAGTTATCGCGGGTGCTTTCATCGAAAGTGGTGTGAAACCAAGTCAAATCGAAGCCATCGGGATTACCAACCAGCGTGAAACAACTGTCGTCTGGGATAAGAAAACAGGGCTCCCTATCTACAATGCTATCGTTTGGCAATCACGCCAGACAGCACCTTTAGCTGAACAACTAAAAAGCCAAGGTTATGTGGAAAAATTCCATGAAAAGACTGGTTTGATCATCGATGCTTACTTCTCAGCGACTAAGGTTCGCTGGATTCTGGACCATGTAGAAGGTGCTCAAGAGCGAGCTGAAAAAGGAGAATTGCTCTTTGGTACCATTGATACTTGGTTGGTTTGGAAATTGACTGACGGTGCGGCTCATGTGACGGACTACTCAAATGCGGCTCGTACCATGCTCTATAACATTAAAGAACTCAAATGGGATGATGAGATTTTAGAAATCCTCAACATTCCTAAGGCTATGCTTCCAGAAGTTCGTTCTAACTCTGAAATCTACGGCAAGACTGCTCCATTCCATTTCTACGGTGGAGAAGTACCAATTTCAGGTATGGCTGGGGACCAACAGGCAGCCCTCTTCGGTCAGTTGGCCTTTGAACCAGGTATGGTCAAGAATACTTATGGAACAGGTTCTTTCATCATTATGAACACTGGTGAAGAGATGCAGTTGTCTGAAAACAACCTTTTGACAACGATTGGTTATGGAATCAACGGCAAGGTTTACTATGCCTTGGAAGGTTCTATCTTCATCGCAGGAAGTGCCATTCAGTGGCTTCGTGATGGACTTCGCATGGTTGAAAATTCACCAGAGTCTGAAAAATATGCTCTCAATTCTCACAACAATGACGAAGTTTATGTAGTACCTGCCTTTACAGGTCTAGGTGCTCCATATTGGAACCAAAATGCTCGTGGTTCGGTCTTTGGCTTAACTCGTGGAACAAGCAAAGAAGACTTTATCAAGGCAACCTTGCAATCTATCGCTTATCAAGTACGTGACATCATCGACACCATGCAAGTAGATGCTCAGACAGCTATCCAAGTCTTGAAGGTAGATGGCGGTGCAGCTATGAACAACTTCCTGATGCAGTTCCAGGCTGACATCTTGGGAATCGACATCGCACGCGCCAAAAACTTGGAAACAACTGCTCTAGGAGCAGCCTTCCTAGCAGGTTTGTCAGTAGGCTACTGGAAGGACTTGGATGAGTTGAAGCTCTTGAATGAGACTGGAGAACTCTTTGAGCCATCGATGAACGAATCTCGCAAGGAACAACTCTACAAGGGCTGGAAGAAGGCTGTGAAAGCAACGCAAGTCTTTGCGGAAATCGATGACTAATACTGAAAGAATAAAGTGACTCAGTTAGAAAGTGTGTAAATATGGAATTTTCAAAGAAAACACGAGAATTATCAATTAAAAAAATGCAGGAACGCACCCTGGACCTCCTGATTATTGGTGGTGGGATTACCGGTGCTGGGGTAGCCTTGCAAGCGGCAGCTAGTGGACTTGACACTGGATTGATTGAAATGCAGGACTTCGCAGAAGGAACATCTAGCCGTTCAACAAAATTGGTCCACGGAGGTCTGCGTTACCTCAAACAATTTGACGTGGAAGTAGTCTCAGATACAGTTTCTGAACGTGCGGTGGTTCAACAAATCGCTCCACACATTCCAAAACCAGATCCAATGCTCTTGCCAGTTTACGATGAAGATGGAGCGACCTTTAGCCTTTTCCGTCTCAAAGTAGCCATGGACTTGTACGACCTTTTGGCAGGTGTTAGCAACACGCCAGCTGCTAACAAGGTCTTGAGTAAGGAAGAAGTCTTGGAACGCCAGCCAAACTTGAAGAAAGAAGGCTTGGTAGGAGGTGGAGTTTATCTTGACTTCCGTAACAACGATGCGCGTCTCGTGATTGAAAACATTAAACGTGCCAACCAAGACGGTGCCCTCATTGCCAACCACGTTAAGGCAGAAGGCTTCCTCTTTGATGAAAGTGGCAAGATTACAGGTGTTGTAGCTCGTGATTTGTTGACAGACCAAGTCTTTGAAATCAAGGCTCGCCTAGTTATTAACACAACTGGACCTTGGAGCGATAAGGTACGTAATTTGTCCAATAAGGGAACCCAATTCTCACAAATGCGCCCAACTAAGGGAGTTCACTTGGTAGTGGATTCAAGCAAGATCAAGGTTTCACAGCCAGTTTACTTTGATACAGGTTTGGGAGACGGCCGGATGGTCTTTGTCCTCCCACGTGAAAACAAGACTTACTTTGGTACAACGGATACAGACTACACAGGCGATTTGGAACATCCAAAAGTGACGCAGGAAGATGTAGATTATCTACTTGGCATTGTCAACAACCGCTTCCCAGAAGCAAATATTACCATTGATGATATCGAAAGCAGCTGGGCTGGTCTTCGTCCATTGATTGCAGGCAATAGCGCTTCTGACTACAATGGAGGGAATAACGGAACCATTAGTGATGAGAGCTTCAATAGCTTGATTGCGACTGTCGAAGCTTATCTCTCGAAAGAAAAAACGCGTGAAGATGTTGAATCTGCTGTCAGCAAGCTTGAAAGCAGCACATCTGAGAAACATTTGGACCCATCTGCAGTTTCTCGTGGTTCGAGCTTGGACCGTGATGACAATGGCCTGTTGACTCTTGCTGGTGGTAAAATCACAGACTACCGTAAGATGGCTGAAGGAGCTATGGAGCGTGTGGTTGACATCCTCAAAGCCGAATTTGACCGTAGCTTTAAACTCATCAACTCTAAGACTTACCCTGTTTCAGGTGGAGAATTGAACCCAGCAAATGTGGACTCAGAAATTGAAGCCTTTGCTCAACTTGGAGTTTCACGTGGCTTGGATAGCAAGGAAGCCCAGTATCTCGCAAATCTTTACGGTTCAAATGCACCGAAAGTCTTTGCACTTGCTCACAGCTTGGAACAAGCGCCAGGACTCAGCTTGGCAGATACCTTGTCCCTTCACTATGCAATGCGCAATGAGTTGGCTCTTAGCCCAGTTGACTTTCTTCTTCGTCGTACCAACCACATGCTCTTTATGCGTGATAGTTTAGATAGCATCGTTGAGCCAGTTCTGGATGAAATGGGACGATTCTATGATTGGACCGAAGAAGAAAAAGCAGCCTACCGTGCGGATGTCGAAGCAGCTCTTGCTCAAAACGATTTGGCAGAACTAAAAAATTAAGAAAAACTAGAAGAGAGGGGAGGGCAGCATTCCTTGTCGCCAGCCCCTTCATTTAAATGGAGACAAAGATATGATGAAAGAATTATTTGGAGAATTTTTGGGGACCTTAATCCTGATCCTCCTAGGAAATGGTGTTGTTGCAGGTGTGGTTCTTCCCAAAACCAAGAGCAACAATTCAGGATGGATCGTGATTACTATGGGATGGGGAATTGCTGTAGCCGTTGCGGCCTTTGTATCTGGCACGCTCAGTCCAGCCCACCTAAATCCAGCTGTGACGTTTGCGATGGCCTTAAAAGGAACGCTCTCTTGGGCTTCTGTTTTCCCTTATATCCTAGCCCAATTCGCAGGAGCGATGGTGGCTCAGATTTTGGTTTGGTTGCAATTCAAACCGCATTATGAGGCAGAAGAAAATGCAGGCAATATCCTAGCGACCTTTAGTACTGGACCAGCAATCAAGAACACAGTATCCAACTTGGTTAGCGAAATCCTTGGAACCTTTGTTTTGCTCTTGACAATCTTTGCCTTGGGACTCTATGACCTTCAAGCCGGTTTAGGGACCTTTGCAGTGGGAACGTTGATTGTCGGTATCGGTCTTTCACTAGGTGGGACAACGGGTTATGCCTTGAACCCAGCTCGTGACCTTGGACCTCGTATCATGCACAGCATCTTGCCAATTCCAAACAAGGGAGACGGGGACTGGTCTTATGCTTGGATTCCTGTTGTAGGACCTATTGTTGGTGCGGCCCTAGCAGTTCTCGTATTTTCACTTTTCTAAGATAAAAGAGTGATTGGCAACAGAGTTTGAGATGGAAATCTCAGGCTCTTTTTTGATGGGCAAAACCTTAATATTTTAACTTATCTTAAAATAAGCTAAAACCAATTTTTAAGTTATGGTAAACAGTTGAAAAAAAGGTTGATAAAGTGGTAAAATGTTAGGAAGATAAGATGCTAACAATACATACTGATAGTTAATAGAAATAATATATTAATGGATAGCTTATGAAAAAACAACGGAATTTACATGTATTTTTAGGCCGGACGGCTCTATATTTTGTAATCTTGCTTGGTTTGCTTTATTTTTTTAGTTACCTTGGTCAGAGCCAAGGCACCTTTATTTATAATGAGTTCTAGTTTAAAGGAGAAGAGGAACAGTGTCTAATAAACCGATAAAAGATATGATTGAAACGATTGAGCACTTTGCTCAAACGAAACCAACATATCCTGTCTACAATGTTTTAGGTCAAGAACATACTTATGGTGAACTGAAGGCTGATTCGGATAGTTTGGCTGCAGCTATCGACCAACTAGGCTTGCCTGAGAAATCTCCAGTCGTCGTTTTTGGTGGTCAGGAATATGAGATGTTGGCTACCTTTGTAGCGCTAACTAAGTCAGGTCATGCCTACATTCCAATTGATAGCCATTCAGCCTTGGAACGAGTTTCTGCTATCGTAGAAGTTGCAGAGCCAAGCTTGATTATTGCTATCTCAGATTTTCCATTAGAGCAAACTAGCACACCAATGCTGAATTTAGAGCAAGTCCATGAAGCTTTTACTCAAGCTTCTAGCTACGAGATGACCCATCCAGTCAAGGGGGATGACAACTACTACATTATCTTTACTTCTGGTACGACTGGTAAGCCTAAGGGAGTGCAGATCTCCCATGATAATCTCCTCAGCTTTACCAACTGGATGATTACAGATAAGGAATTTGCGACGCCAAGTCGTCCGCAAATGCTGGCTCAGCCGCCTTATTCTTTTGACCTATCTGTCATGTATTGGGCGCCAACCTTGGCACTGGGTGGCACGCTTTTCGCTCTTCCTTCAGCTATTACTCAGGACTTCAAAAAACTCTTTGCGACAATTTTTTCCTTGCCAATTGCTATCTGGACCTCAACGCCGTCCTTTGCAGATATGGCCATGTTGTCAGAAGACTTTAATAGTGAGAAAATGCCAGGAATCACGCATTTCTACTTTGATGGTGAAGAATTGACGGTCAAAACAGCTCAAAAACTACGTGAGCGATTCCCAAATGCTCGTATTATCAATGCCTACGGTCCAACAGAAGCGACAGTAGCCCTGTCAGCAGTTGCCGTGACAGACGAGATGTTGAAGACTCTCAAACGCCTGCCAATCGGCTATACCAAGGCGGATTCTCCGACCTTTGTCATTGATGAGGAAGGTAAGAAAGTTCCAAATGGTGAACAGGGAGAAATTATCGTTTCAGGGCCAGCTGTTTCAAAAGGCTATATGAATAATCCTGAAAAAACGGCAGAAGCTTTCTTTGAGTTTGAAGGTCTGCCAGCCTACCACACAGGGGATGTAGGAACTATGACAGATGAGGGCTTGCTTCTCTATGGTGGACGAATGGATTTCCAGATTAAGTTTAATGGTTATCGCATTGAGCTTGAAGATGTCTCTCAAAACCTCAACAAGTCTCGCTTTATCGAGTCGGCTGTTGCTGTCCCACGTTATAACAAGGACCACAAGGTACAAAATCTACTGGCCTATGTCATCCTAAAGGACGGTGTCCGTCAGCAGTTTGAGCGTGATATCGATATTACCAAGGCTATCAAAGAAGACCTAGCAGATATCATGATGTCTTATATGATGCCGTCTAAGTTTCTTTATCGAGACAGTTTGCCGCTAACGCCTAATGGTAAAATTGATATCAAGGGCTTGATTAACGAGGTAAACAGTAGATGATGGAGCTTTATAAACAGCTACCTCATTTGGAACCTTATGGTGATCTTCAGTACTTTTTATACGTAATTGCTGCGACTTTACCTATCTTTATCGGTCTTTTTTTCAAGAAACGTTTTGCCTTATATGAGGTGCTCGTTAGTCTCTTCTTTATCGTCACCATGTTGGTCGGTGGAAAGACGAATCAAATAAGCGCTTTGATCCTTTATGTTATCTGGCAAGTGCTGCTTGTATCTTTCTACAAAAGGTACAGGAAACAACGGGATAGTAAATGGATATTTTACCTGGTTAGCTTTCTATCCCTATTGCCAATCGTCTTTGTGAAAGTATCTCCTGCTATTCATGGACCTCAATCTTTGTTTGGATTTTTAGGGATTTCTTACTTGACCTTTCGTGCAGTTGGGGTTATCGTTGAGTTGAGAGACGGTGTCATCAAGGAATTAACGATCTGGCAATTCTTACGTTTTCTTCTTTTTATGCCGACTTTCTCAAGTGGTCCCATTGATCGTTTTAAACGCTTCAATGAAAATTACGAGACCATTCCTGAGCGGGATGAGCTGATGGATATGCTAGAAGAGGCTGTCAAATATATCATGCTTGGCTTCCTCTACAAGTTTATCTTGGCTCACATTTTAGGAGAGACATTATTGCCTCCGTTGAAAAATTTGGCCTTGCAGACAGGTGGTTTCTTTAACCTCTACGCTTTAGCGGTCATGTACACCTTTGGTCTGGAGCTCTTCTTTGACTTTGCGGGCTACTCTATGTTTGCCTTAGCTATTTCAAACTTGATGGGTATTCATAGTCCTATCAACTTTAACAAGCCCTTTTTGTCAAGGGATTTAAAAGAGTTTTGGAATCGCTGGCACATGAGTCTGTCTTTCTGGTTCCGTGACTTTGTCTTTATGCGGATGGTCATGGTGTTGACCAGAAAGAAGGTTTTTAAAAATCGCAATGTGACCTCAAGTGTAGCCTATATTCTCAATATGCTGATTATGGGATTTTGGCATGGTGTGACCTGGTACTACATCGCCTATGGACTTTTTCATGGGATTGGATTGGTCATCAATGACGCTTGGGTTCGTAAGAAAAAAGCACTCAATAAAGAACGGAAAAAAGCTGGAAAGGGTTCCTTACCTGAGAATCGCTGGATTCAGTTGCTTGGCATGGTTGTCACCTTCCATGTCGTGATGGTTTCATTCTTAATCTTTTCTGGATTTTTGAATGATTTATGGTTTAAAAAATAAAAGGATATAAAAAATGGATATCAAATCAGAAGTTATTGAAATTATTGATGAGTTGTTTATGGAAGATGTTTCTGACATGATGGATGAAGATCTTTTTGATGCCGGTGTCTTGGATAGCATGGGAACGGTTGAATTGATTGTTGAGATTGAAAACCGTTTTGACATTCGTGTTCCAGTGACGGAGTTCGGTCGTGATGACTGGAATACGGCTAATAAAATCGTAGAAGGTATTACGGAGTTGAAGAATGCTTAAACGCTTGTGGCTGATCTTCGGGCCTATCTTCATTGCTGGATTTTTGGTTCTTCTGCTCATCTTTTTTTATCCAAGTACAACAAGCCATAATCTGACGGAGGAGAAATACTCGGCGGCTTCTGTTAGTGCAGAGAGTTTTAAAGAGAGAAGCCAAAAAGTAAGGGCTCTTACGGATCCAAATATGCGTTTTATTCCTTTTCTAGGGTCCAGTGAATGGATTCGATTTGATAGTGTCCATCCAGCTGTTTTAGCGGAAAAATACCATCGTCCCTATCGTCCTTACTTTCTAGGTCAAGCAGGAGCAGCCTCTCTCAATCAATATTTTGGTCTACAGCAAATTTTGCCAGAAATAGAGAATAAGCAGGCTGTATTTGTGATTTCGCCTCAGTGGTTTACGGAGACAGATTATGAACCCGCAGCGTTTCAGAGATTTTTTAACAGTGACCAATTGACAGCTTTTTTGGGAAATCAATCTGGTGACATTGCTGCAAAGCATGCGGCTATTCGATTGTTAAAGCAGAATCCTAATGTTGCGTTAAAAGGCATTGTTCAAAAATTGTCAAAGGGTGAAGAATTATCAGATGTTGATCAGGTTGCTATTGATATTTTTGCGCGGTTCAACGAAAAACAATCCGCTCTCTTTGGACAATTCTCCATTCGAGGACAACTCAAGTACAAGGAACACGTGGAGAACTATTTAAAAGATCTTCCGGATCAATTTTCTTATGATGAGTTAGAAAAAATTGTTCGTAAGGACGCAGAAGCAAATACGACCAATAACGATATGGGGATGGAAAATCATTTCTATACGAGAGAGATTCAAAAGGATTTAAAAAAATGGGAAGGATATCAAAAAAATTACAACTTCCTCAAGTCCTCTGAATACAATGATTTGCAGCTGGTCCTCAATCAATTTGCTAAGTCGAATGTCAATGTGCTCTTTGTCATTCAGCCGGTTAACAAGAAGTGGATGGAGTACACAGGGCTCAGCGAGGAAATGTACCAACATGCAGTGGAGAAAATTCGTTACCAATTAGAAAGTCAGGGTTTTACCAATATTGCTGATTTTTCAAAAAATGGAGGGGACCCTTATTTTGTTAAGGACACCATTCATCTAGGATGGTTAGGTTGGCTGGCTTTTGATAAGGTTGTCAATCCTTTCTTGACGGATCCGAAACCAGCTCCAGACTACAAGATGAATGACCGCTTCTTTAGCAAGGACTGGGCGACCTATGATGGGAACATCAAAGATTTCCAATAAAACGAGCTAAAAGTTTGGGATTTGAACCCAAGCTTTTTTGTTTAAATGGCGAATATTTAAGATACAAATGGGTCAAAAGTTTCAAAATTTTTAGAAATAGCGTATAATATAAAAGAGAAAAAGAAAAGAAAGGGATTTTAAAATGAACAAACGTTCTTTGTTACCTGTCTTATCGACAGCCCTGTTAGCTCCAGCCTTCTTAGCTGGACAAGTCTATGCTGAAGAAGCAACGACTCCTGCAGAAAGTTCAGCTGTTGTAGCGACTCCTGCTACGTCGGCGACTCCAGCTCCTGTTGAGAACCCTGCGGTACCGGAAACTTCGGCGACTTCAGAAGCAGTTGCACCTACAGAAGCTCCGTCAGCTCCTGCTGAATCTACTAAAAGCGAAGAAAAGGACACCGTTATCTTACACACCAATGATGTCCATGGTCGTATTGTAGAGGAAAAGGGAGTAATTGGAGATGCCAAGTTAGCGACAGTTATTGAGCAGGAACGTGCGAAATCAAATCAAAATACTCTGGTTGTTGATGCGGGAGACGCTTTTCAAGGTTTACCGATTTCCAACTCTACAAAGGGTGAAGCACGCGCTGAAATTCTCAATCAGATGCAGTATGATGCCATGGCAGTAGGAAACCATGAGTTTGACTTTGGTTTGGACGAAGCTAAGAAATACAAGGAAATCTTGAAATTCCCATTACTTAGTTCAAATACCTACGTCAATGGTGCTCGTCTCTTTGAAGCTTCTACAATCGTTGATAAAGATAAGACTGTGGAAGGTGATGAGTTTGTTGTAATCGGGGTGACAACACCTGAAACAGCAACCAAAACTCACCCTAAAAATGTCAAAGGGGTAACTTTTACAGATCCAATCTCTGAAGTCAATAAGGTCATCGAAGAAGTTCAAGCCAAGGCTCGTGCAGAAGGTAAGGACTACAAACACTATGTTGTGTTGGCTCACTTGGGTGTGGATACCACAACCCCAGTTGAGTGGCGTGGTTCAACCTTGGCAGAAGCCTTGTCTAAAAATCCTCGTTTGAAAGGGAAACGCGTAACAGTAATCGACGGTCACTCTCATACAGTAGAATCAACGACTTATGGCGACAATGTTACCTATAACCAGACAGGAAGCTACCTTCATAATGTAGGGAAAATCACCTACAAATCACGTCAGCTTTTGGGCAATCCAACTCAGATTCCGGCTGCAGATGCTAAAAAATTACCAGCCAATCCAACAGTTGAAAAACTAGTCAAAGACATTAAACAAAAATACGATGCTGAAAATGCGGTTGAGATTGTCTCAAACAGCCCTGTAGAACTCAACGGAGATCGTGAAAATGTTCGGGTTCGTGAAACTAACCTCGGAAACGTCGTAGCGGACTCTCTCTATCAGTATGGTCAAACAGGATTTAGCCATCCGACTGACATCGCTGTGACAAATGGCGGTGGCTTGCGTGAAACTATTGCAAAAGGCAAACCGATCACTAAAGGAAATGTCATTGCCGTTCTTCCATTTGGAAATACCATCTCACAAATCCAAGTGACGGGGCAACAAGTTTTGGATATGTTTGAAAAATCACTCGGATCTATCTTGCAGGTCGATAAGGATGGCAAGAAGGTCTTGGATGAGAACGGGCAACCATTGTTGGAGCCAAGTGGTGGTTTCTTGCAAGTTTCAGGTGTGAAGGTCTACTATGATACCAACCTACCATCAGGCAAACGTGTCTTGGCCATCCAGGTCAAAAACCGCACGACTGGTCGTTATGATCTTCTAGACCTCGCAAAAACCTACTATCTTGCAACCAATGATTTCCTAGCTGCAGGTGGCGATGGCTATACGATGTTAGGTGGTGCGCGAGAAGAAGGTCCTTCTATGGATGCAGCCTTTGAAGAGTATCTGAAAACCGCTGATTTGACCCAGTATGAAAAGATCAATCCGAACTCACGGACGATTTCTGTGGATTCTAAAAACTTTAGTCTACCAGTAGAAACGCCTCAAACGAATGCGCCTGCTAACGATGCGACTACAAATGTGCCATTGACTTATGAGGTGGCAGGTCAATTTAGCAAGAAGGCAGTTGTCTCAGAAAAAGCTCTCCCAAATACAGGAAGTGAACAATCCATCTTCTTGCTCTTGATGGGAATGGTAGCTGGTTTGGCAGGTATCTTATCGAGCCGAAAACCAAAGCTAAAATAGGTTAAATTTCACATCTAGAAGAGTCTAGGGAAACGTTTTTACGCCTTTTTCCCTTGACTCTTTTTTGGTTTATGATATAATTAACCAGTAAAGAATCGGCGGCTATCTATGTTTTTTACGAAAAGATAGCTTGGGAAGGAGTAACACATGAGACAGCTTGCACAGGAAATCGATAACTTTTTAAACGAGGTGATCTTGAGATCTGAGAACCAGCATGAAATTCTAATCGGGCATTGCACGAGTGACGTAGCCTTGACCAACACTCAGGAACACATCCTCATGCTCTTGTCGGAAGAATCCCTAACTAACTCGGAGCTAGCTCGTCGCCTTAATGTCAGTCAGGCAGCAGTGACCAAGGCTATCAAGTCTTTGGTCAAAGAGGGCATGTTAGAGACATCGAGAGACCCAAAAGATGCGCGTGTGATCTTTTACCAACTGACAGAACTAGCTCGACCAGTAGCGGCAGAACACCACCATCATCATGAACACACGCTCTCAGCCTATGAACAAGTGGCAAGTCAGTTTACTCCAAATGAACAAGAAGTTATCCAGCGGTTTTTAACTGCTTTAGTAGGAGAAATCAAATAATGCGGTATATTACAGTAGAGGACTTGTCTTTCTATTATGACAAGGAACCTGTCCTCGAGCATATCAACTACAGTGTTGATAGTGGGGAGTTTGTCACCCTGACTGGTGAAAATGGGGCTGCCAAGACGACTCTTATCAAGGCGAGTCTAGGCATCTTGCAGCCGAGATTTGGCAAGGTAACCATCTCAAAGACAAATACTCATGGGAAAAAGCTTAGGATAGCCTATCTTCCCCAGCAGATAGCCAGTTTTAATGCTGGCTTTCCAAGTACGGTTTATGAATTTGTCAAGTCGGGTCGCTATCCGCGAAAGGGCTGGTTCCGTCGTTTGAATGCCCACGATGAGGAGCATATCAAGGCTAGTCTAGACTCAGTTGGTATGTGGGAACACCGTGATAAACGGATTGGTTCCCTCTCTGGTGGGCAAAAGCAACGAGCAGTGATTGCTCGGATGTTTGCTTCTGACCCAGATATCTTTGTCTTGGATGAGCCGACAACAGGGATGGATGCAGGGAGCAAAAATGAATTTTACGAACTCATGCACCACAGTGCTCATCACCATGGCAAGGCTGTTTTGATGATTACCCATGACCCTGAGGAAGTCAAGGACTATGCGGATCGCAATATTCATCTAGTTCGTAACCAAGATTCGCCATGGCGTTGTTTCAACGTTCACGAAAGCGACCAGGAGGTGGAGCATGCTTAGTTTGTTATCCTATGACTTTATGCAGCGAGCCTTTTTGGCTGTCATTGCCATGAGTCTCTTTTCTCCAGTTCTTGGGACCTTCCTTATCTTACGTCGTCAGAGTCTCATGAGCGACACCCTCAGTCACGTTTCTCTATCAGGGGTAGCCTTTGGTCTGGTTTTAGGAATTTCTCCAACGATTTCAACCATTGCTATTGTCTTGATTGCAGCGGTTTTTCTGGAGTATCTCCGTACGGTTTACAAGAACTTTATGGAAATCGGGACTGCCATCCTCATGTCGACAGGGCTTGCAGTCTCCCTTATCGTGATGAGTAAGGGGAAAAGTTCGAGTTCCATGAGTCTGGATCAATACCTCTTTGGTTCGATTGTGACCATTAGCCAGGAGCAGGTGATATTCCTCTTTGCCATTGCTGCGGTCGTTTTGCTCTTGACTTTCTTATTCTTACGTCCCATGTACATCCTGACTTTTGATGAGGACACGGCCTTTGTGGATGGCTTGCCAGTTCGTACCATGTCTATCCTCTTTAACATGGTGACAGGGGTGGCGATTGCCCTTATGATTCCTGCAGCAGGAGCTCTTCTGGTGTCGACTATTATGGTCTTGCCGGCTAGTATTGCCCTTCGTCTGGGGAAAAACTTTAAATCCGTTATGTTACTAGCCAGCGCTATTGGTTTTTTGGGAATGGTGGCAGGACTTTATATTTCCTACTATGCGGAAACACCTGCCAGCGCTAGTATCACCATTATCTTTGTAGCTGTCTTTTTGTTAGTCAGTCTATTGAAACGTTTTATCAAATAGGAGAATGAAATGAAAAAACTGAGCTTACTACTAGCTAGTCTATGTGCCTTGTTTTTAGTGGCTTGTTCCAATCAAAAACAGGCAGATGGGAAGCTAAATATCGTGACAACCTTTTACCCTGTCTACGAATTTACCAAGCAAGTCGCAGGAGATACTGCTAATGTAGAACTCCTCATCGGTGCTGGTACAGAACCTCATGAATACGAACCGTCTGCCAAGGCAGTTGCCAAAATCCAAGACGCAGATACCTTTGTCTATGAAAATGAAAATATGGAAACATGGGTTCCTAAATTGCTAGAATCCTTGGATAAGAAAAAGGTGAAAATCATCAAGGCGACAGGTGATATGCTCCTCTTGCCAGGTGGTGAGGAAGAAGAGGAAGGGCATGATCATGACGGTGAGGGTCACCATCACGACTACGATCCCCATGTTTGGCTTTCACCAGCACGCGCCATCAAACTGGTAGAGCATATCCGTGACAGCTTGTCAGCAGATTATCCTGATAAAAAAGAGACTTTTGAGAAGAATGCAGCTGCCTATATTGAAAAATTGCAAGCATTGGATAAGGCCTACACAGATGGCTTGTCTCAAGCCAAACAAAAGAGCTTTGTGACCCAGCACGCTGCCTTTAACTACCTTGCCTTGGACTACGGTCTCAAGCAAGTATCCATCTCAGGTCTCTCACCAGATGCAGAACCATCAGCAGCACGTTTGGCAGAATTGACCGAGTATATCAAGAAAAACAAGATTTCTTATATCTACTTTGAAGAAAATGCCTCACAAGCCCTCGCCAATACACTTTCAAAAGAAACAGGTGTCAAACTAGATGTGCTCAATCCGCTAGAAAGTCTGACAGAAGAAGCAACCAAGGCTGGTGAGGACTATATCTCCGTGATGGAGAAAAACCTCAAGGCTTTGAAACAAACAACGGACCAAGAAGGACCAGAAATCGAGCCAGAGAAGGAAGAAAACACCAAGACAGTTCACAATGGTTACTTTGAGGATGCAGATGTCAAAGATCGTACCTTGAGTGACTATGTTGGCAACTGGCAGTCGGTCTATCCTTTCCTTGAGGATGGAACTTTTGATCAAGTCTTTGACTACAAGGCTAAGTTGACTGGCAAGATGACCAAGGATGAGTACAAGGCCTACTATAGAAAAGGCTATCAGACAGATGTGACCAAAATCAACATCACGGACAACACTATGGAATTTGTTCAAGGTGGCCAAAGCAAGAAATTCACCTATAAGTATGTCGGCAAGAAAATCTTGACTTATAAGAAAGGCAATCGTGGCGTGCGCTTCCTCTTTGAAGCAACAGATGCGGACGCTGGACAGTTCAAGTACGTTCAGTTTAGTGACCACAATATCGCCCCAGTCAAGGCAGAACATTTCCATATCTTCTTTGGAGGTACTAGCCAAGAAGCCCTCTTTGAAGAGATGGATAACTGGCCAACCTACTACCCAGATAACCTATCTGGCCAAGAAATCGCCCAAGAAATGTTGGCGCATTGATGCAAGAGAGAATCCCGCAAATCTGCGGGATTTTTTACTGGAAATGATTAGGTTGTTAGGTATTATAGTACCACAGTTGTGCTGTTCACAATGTGATAAAAAGGTCATTTTCTACTGGCTGATTCTCACTAGCTGGCGAATGCAAAAGCTACGATTGTACAAATTATAGAATCTTTTCAGGGGATTTAGGAAGGGAGCTTAGTCATATTGACGCTGCTATCGCTTTTTGTTATAGTCAAAGAGAGAGCGGTCTGGAACAATAGTTTATTCACAGTCTGTGGATAAGTCTAGGGGAAAATGACATACAACTCAGGGTGTTGAAGTATCCTGAAAATAGTTCCGTATGTTAGTGAATTTCTGGAAAGCTAGTATAAACCTTAGTACAGAGCTATTTGACAAAGGGCTGTTTAGGGTGACAGGTGAGCTAGAGACTGAAAAAACTAGTTTTTAGGTATGTTTTCTTATCCACAAGTTGTGGATAACTTTGTGAACAAGAGAAAGAGATACGAGATGATGACGAACATAAAACCACATGGAGCATTACCAAGTCAGGCCCAGCTAGTTTATTTAGAGGATAAACTAGCTGCCTTTATCCATTTTGGTCCCAATACCTTTTATGACCAAGAATGGGGAAGTGGGCAAGAGGATCCCAAGCGTTTTAACCCGACCAAGTTGGATGCGCGTGAATGGGTTCGAGTGCTTAAAGAAACGGGTTTTAAAAAGCTGATTTTGGTAGTTAAGCACCACGATGGTTTTGTGCTCTATCCGACAGCACATACAGATTATTCGGTCAAGGCTAGCCCTTGGAGGGATGGAAAGGGGGACTTGCTCCTTGAAGTTTCCCAGGCTGCAACTGAGTTTGACATGGATATGGGGGTTTATTTATCTCCTTGGGATGTCCATAGTCCCTTCTATCATGTGGACCGAGAAGCAGACTACAATGCCTATTATCTGGCTCAGTTGAAGGAAATCTTATCAAATCCTGACTATGGGAATGCTGGTAAGTTCGCTGAGGTTTGGATGGATGGTGCTCGAGGGGAAGGGGCCCAGCAGGTCAACTATGAGTTTGAGAATTGGTTTGAAACCATTCGTGACTTGCAGGGCGATTGTTTGATTTTCTCAACTGAAGGAACTAGTATTCGCTGGATTGGGAATGAACGAGGCTATGCAGGGAATCCCTTGTGGCAAAAGGTCAAGCCAGACCAGTTGGGGACAGAGGCGGAATTAGATTATCTACAGCACGGAGACCCCTTTGGGACGCTATTTTCAATCGGTGAGGCAGATGTTTCTCTTCGGCCGGGCTGGTTTTACCATGAGGATCAGGACCCCAAGTCTCTCGAGGAATTGGTCGAAATCTACTTTCACTCGGTGGGTCGGGGTACACCTCTCTTACTCAATATTCCGCCAAACCAAGATGGACTCTTTGACGAAAAGGATATCCAGCGTCTCTATGAATTTGCTGCCTACCGTGACGAGCTCTATAAAGAGGATTTGGCTTTGGGAGCCAAGGTATCTGGTCCTGCTCTATCACCAGACTATGCCTGTCATCATCTGACAGATGGGCTGGAGGCTAGTTCTTGGGCAAGTGATGCAGAGTTGCCAATCCAATTAGAGCTCGATTTAGGGGCACTTAAAACTTTTGATGTGATTGAGTTAAGAGAAGATTTGAAGTTGGGGCAACGCATCGCTGCTTTTCATGTTCAGGTAGAGTTGGATGGTGTCTGGCAGGAGTTTGGTTCTGGTTATACTGTTGGCTACAAACGTCTCTTACGAGGATCAGTCGTTGAGGCGCAGAAGATACGTGTGACCATTACAGAGGCACAGGCTTTGCCTTTGTTAACCAAGATTTCACTCTATAAAACACCTACCTTGTCGAAAAAAGAAGCTGTTCAGCAACTAGAGTTTTCAGAAAAAAGTCTGGCTGTGACCAAGGGAGAAAATGTCCACTTTACAGTGAAGCGCATAGAATTTAGCAGTCCTTTAGAAGCTAAGATTTCGATTCAACCAGGGACAGGTGTGCATGGTGTCGCCTATCGGGACGAGATTCAAGTCCTTACGTTTCAAGCTGGTGAGACTGAAAAAAGGCTAACGCTACCAACCTTGTATTTTGCAGGAGATAAAAGCTTAGATTTTTATCTGAATTTGACAGTAGATGGTCAGCTGGTTGACCAGCTTCAGGTCCAAGTTTCATAAAAGAAGAACCTTTGCGCGATGCAAAGGTTCTTTTGGTTATGAGTGATTTGGCAACCAGCTAAGTGTAAAGGTTAGTTGCTCAGCTTTCAAGAGGTCTTGGTGTTGAATGCTAGATACTATGGTCTTGTCCAATCGGCATTCTTTGACAAAGTTGAAATGGCTGTGGTTTTGCTCGGCATGGATATCCAGCCATTTATTTTTCTTAGCTAGGTAGATACGGAGATGGTCAAAGAGAGGAATTCCGAGATCGTAACTTGGTTTGCCTGGACAGGTCGGGTAGAATCCAAGAGCTGACCAGATATACCAAGCAGAGAGACTGCCATTGTCCTCATCGCCAGGATAGGCTTCCCAGCTTGGGTGAAAGGCTTTCTGACGCAAGGTTTTGATGAGTAGAGCAGTGTAGTCAGGGTAGTCGCTGTAGCGAAAGAGATAAGGGATGTGGAAGCTCGGTTGGTTGGAAATGGCGATTTGCCCAAAAGGAGCGGTAGCCATCTCGCTCATCTCGTGAATCTCGTAACCATAGCCGGTGGTTTCAAAGAGAGGAGCGTCCTGACAGGCTTTCAATAGATAATTGCTGAAGGCTTCTTTTCCACCCATAAGCTGGATTAAGCCTGGGATGTCGTGGAGGACGCCTAAAGTCGCTTGAATGGCAGAGCATTCGGCGTAGTCGCGTCCCCAACTATAAGGGGAGAAGTCAGGACGGAAGTTGCCTTGGCTGTCTCGCGCACGCATGTAACCTGTCTCAGCGTCAAATAGATGCTTGTAATTTTGTGACGAAGCCTTATAAGTCTGGGCGATGTCATTCTGATCAAGTTTTTCGGCACAGCTGGCGATACAAAAATCGCTATAGGCGTAGTCAAGGGTGTGACTGACACTTTCGTGGTGGTCGGTAGAGAGGTAGCCCAGTTCTTGGTATTGGGCTAGTCCGTGGCGGCCATTGATGCCGAGAGGGTCGGACTTGCTGGCTGTTTCAAGCATAGCCTGGAGGAGTTCTTCTTCTAGGTCGGGGGCCATGTCCTTGCAGGCGCTATCTGCGATAATGCCATCTAGCAGGGTACCAGGCATCATGCCACGTTCATCTGGGGCCAGCCATTTTGGCAGGAAACCAGTATCGCGGTAGCTATTGAGGAAACCTTCTAGAAAGCGGTGATAGTGTTCCGGTATGACAAGCGCAAAGAGGGGGAAGGTGGTGCGGAAGGTATCCCAGAAGCCATTGTTGCTAAAGAGGACGCCGGGCTTGACAGTACCAGTAGCCAGATCCATGTGGATGGCTTGCCCTGACTCGTTCACTTCATAAAAAGTCTGCGGGAAGAGGAAGATTCTGTAGAGGCAGTGGTCAAAGAAGGTTCGGTCAGCTTCTCCTGTTTCTAGCACATCAAAACGATGGAGGAGATTTTCCCAGTCCGCTTTCGCATTTACTTTACAGCTGTCAAAGTCCTTTTGAGATAGATTAAGCAGAGCTTGAGAAGGCGATATGAAAGAAGTTGCTAGTTGAATCTCTGCTTGACTGCTTGCTAAGTCAATTCGCCAGTCTTCACCTTCTTGGCTGACAGCAAGAATATCCGTATTTATTTGCAGGACTGTGAACAGTATCAGTGGATTTTTGTTGGTCTCAGTTTTACCTTCTTGTCGCAGGGCAAGAGTTCGATTATCTACTTGCTCTACATTCAGTTCATCTGCTGCGTGAAGGTAGAGGGAGAGGGCTTTACCTTGCTTTTGCTCCAAACGAATAGAAGCACCGTAGCAAGTCGGAGTAAGCTGGCTTTCAATCTGATAGCGCAGAGAAAAGAGTTTCAAATAGTGAGGCTGGAAGCAAGCTTTATCTATATCATAAGAAGACTGGCGGTGAAAGAGACTATCTCCGCCCAGTTGACCGGTGACAGGTGTCAGAAGCAGCCAAGAATAGTCGCCAATCCAAGGACTGGGCTGGTGGGTCAATCGAATCCCTTGAAAGATGGGCAGATGTGGTTCGAAAAACCAAGCTCCCTCCTGGTCACTGGTCTGGGGCACAAAATAATTCATCCCAAAAGGCACGCCCGTGTAAGGCAGGGTATTCCCCCGAGAAAAGGCATGCTTGCTAGCAGTCCCAAAGCGGGTATCAATGGTTTCAAGTAGTGGTTTCATAGTCTTTCCTTTAGCTGTTTTCCTACATTATATCAGAAAAAGAGTGCCTTTAGATATGGCGTTCGAAAGTAAGCAATTTTGTAGAAAAATGACTATCATTTGTGTATGTATTTTCTGTCTCAAAAACTATATACTGAAAATGAAAATCTGTTTGAAAGAGGCAAAATAGTTTATGGTTTATTCGAAAGAAATTGTTAGAGAATGGCTGGATGAAGTAGCAGAGCGGGCTAAGGACCATCCAGAGTGGGTAGATGTTTTCGAGCGTTGCTACACAGACACCTTGGACAATACGGTTGAAATCCTAGAAGATGGCTCAACTTTTGTATTGACAGGGGATATTCCTGCGATGTGGCTTCGGGATTCGACAGCCCAACTCAGACCCTATCTTCATGTGGCTAAAAGAGATGCCCTCCTGCGTCAGACCATTGCTGGTTTGGTCAAGCGTCAGATGACCTTGGTGCTCAAGGATCCTTATGCCAACTCTTTTAACATTGAGGAAAACTGGAAGGGACACCACGAGACCGATCACACAGACCTGAATGGTTGGATTTGGGAACGCAAGTATGAGGTGGACTCTCTTTGCTATCCTTTGCAGTTGGCTTATCTCCTCTGGAAAGAGACTGGTGAGACTAGTCAGTTTGATGAGACTTTTGTCGCAGCGACCAAGGAAATTCTTCATCTGTGGACGGTGGAACAAGACCACAAGAACTCTCCTTATCGTTTTGTTCGAGATACAGACCGCAAGGAAGATACTCTGGTAAATGATGGCTTTGGACCTGATTTTGCAGTGACTGGTATGACCTGGTCAGCCTTTCGCCCGAGTGATGACTGCTGCCAGTATAGCTACTTGATTCCGTCCAATATGTTTGTAGTAGTAGTCTTGGGTTATGTCCAAGAAATCTTTGCAGAACTAGACCTAGCTGATAGCGAGAGTGTCATTGCAGATGCTAAGCGTCTCCAGTCTGAAATCCAAGAAGGAATCGAAAACTACGCTTACACCACCAACAGCAAGGGTGAAAAGATTTACGCCTTTGAAGTGGATGGTTTAGGAAATGCCAGCATCATGGACGATCCAAATGTACCAAGTTTGCTGGCTGCGCCTTATCTGGGCTATTGCGACATTGAAGACGAAGTGTATCAAGCTACACGCCGCACTATTCTGAGCCCTGAAAATCCATATTTCTACCAAGGGAAATACGCTAGCGGTCTCGGAAGTTCTCATACCTTCTATCGCTATATCTGGCCCATTGCCCTTTCTATCCAAGGCTTGACAACAAGAGATAAGGCAGAGAAAAAATTCTTGCTCGATCAGCTGGTTGCTTGCGATGGTGGTACAGGTGTTATGCACGAAAGCTTCCACGTGGACGACCCAACGCTTTACTCTCGTGAATGGTTCTCTTGGGCCAACATGATGTTCTGTGAATTGGTCTTGGATTACCTGGATATTCGCTAATACTCTTCGAAAATCTCTTCAAACCACGTCAGCTTCGCCTTGCCGTAGGTATGGTTACTGACTTCATCAGTTCTATCCACAACCTCAAAGCAGTGCTTTGAGCAGACTGCGGCTAGCTTCCTAGTTTGCTCTTTGATTTTCATTGAGTATAAGGAGCGCGCTTTAGTTTCACCGATTCGTGTCAGAATCACACCTTTACATTTAAAACGTTAAAATTTAAATTTAGAATGAGGTTTTACTCATGGAAAATGTTGTTGTACATATTATCTCACACAGTCACTGGGACCGTGAGTGGTACTTACCTTTTGAAAGCCACCGTATGCAGTTGGTGGAATTATTTGACAATCTTTTTGATCTTTTTGAAAATGACCCTGAGTTCAAGAGCTTCCACTTGGATGGACAAACCATTGTCCTAGATGACTACTTGGAAATTCGCCCTGAAAATCGCGACAAAGTCCAAGGTTACATCGACCAAGGCAAACTCAAAATTGGTCCCTTTTACATCTTGCAGGATGATTACTTGATTTCTAGCGAAGCCAATGTCCGCAACACCTTGATTGGTCAAGCAGAATGTGCAAAATGGGGCAAATCAACCCAGATTGGTTACTTCCCAGATACCTTTGGAAATATGGGACAAGCGCCTCAAATCCTTCAAAAATCAGGCATTCACGTGGCAGCCTTTGGTCGTGGTGTCAAGCCGATTGGATTTGACAACCAAGTCCTCGAAGATGAGCAGTTTACATCCCAGTTTTCAGAAATGTACTGGCAGGGCGCGGACGGAAGTCGTGTTCTCGGTATCCTCTTTGCCAACTGGTATAGTAATGGGAATGAAATCCCAGTTGATAAGGATGAGGCCCTGGCCTTCTGGAAACAAAAATTGTCAGACGTGCGTGACTATGCTTCGACCAATCAATGGTTGATGATGAACGGCTGTGACCACCAGCCTGTACAGCGAAATCTGAGTGAAGCCATTCGTGTGGCAAATGAACTCTTCCCAGATGTGACTTTTGTTCATAGTTCCTTTGATGACTATGTCCACGCAGTAGAAAGTGCTCTACCAGAGCAGTTATCAACGGTTACAGGTGAGTTGACAAGTCAGGAAACAGATGGTTGGTACACACTTGCCAACACTTCTTCATCACGCATTTACCTTAAACAAGCCTTCCAAGAAAATAGCAACCTCCTAGAACAAGTAGTGGAGCCATTGACTGTCATCACTGGTGGCCACAACCATAAGGACCAGTTGACCTATGCTTGGAAAGTCCTTCTACAAAATGCGCCACATGACAGTATCTGTGGCTGTAGTGTGGACGAGGTTCATCGTGAGATGGAAACACGTTTTGCTAAGGTTAACCAAGTTGGAAACTTCGTTAAGACCAATCTTCTCAACGAGTGGAAGGGCAAAATCGCAACTCATGAAGCCCAAAGCGACTATCTCTTTACCGTCATTAACACAGGCTTGCATGACAAGGTTGATACAGTCAGCACCGTGATTGATGTAGCGACTTGTGATTTCAAAGAATTGCACCCAACAGAAGGCTATAAGAAGATGGCAGCCTTGACCTTGCCAAGCTACCGTGTCGAAGACTTGGAAGGGCATGCTGTAGAAGCGAAAATCGAAGATCTGGGAGCTAATTTTGAGTATGATTTACCAAAAGACAAGTTCCGCCAGGCTCGTATCGCTCGTCAAGTGCGCGTGACAGTGCCTGTTCATCTAGCACCACTTTCCTGGACAACCTTCCAATTGCTCGAAGGAGAACAAGAACACCGTGACGGTATTTACCAAAATGGAGTGATTGATACGCCATTTGTAACGGTCAGTGTGGATGAAAATATCACAGTCTACGACAAGACAACTCATGAAGCTTATGAGGATGTTCTTCGTTTTGAAGACCGTGGTGACATCGGAAATGAGTACATCTATTTCCAACCAAAAGGAACAGAGCCTATCTACGCAGAACTCAAAGGCTGTGAAGTCTTGGAAAATACAGCTCGTTTTGCCAAGATCTTGCTCAAGCATGAATTGACAATTCCAGTAAGTGCAGACGAAAAACTGGATGCGGAACAAAGAGGAATCATCGAGTTTATGACGCGCGAAGCTGGTCGCTCAGAAGAATTGACAATTCTTCCTCTTGAAACAGAGATGACCGTCTTTGTTGATAATCCACAAATTCGTTTCAAGACTCGCTTTACTAACACAGCCAAGGACCACCGTATCCGTCTCTTGGTTAAGACTCATAACACACGTCCAAGCAATGACTCTGAAAGCATCTATGAGGTGGTGACACGACCAAACAAACCAGCTGCTTCTTGGGAAAATCCTGAAAATCCACAACACCAACAAGCCTTTGTCAGCCTTTATGATGATGAAAAAGGAGTGACGGTGGCCAATAAAGGACTGCACGAGTATGAAATCCTTGGCGACGATACCATTGCAGTGACCATCCTTCGTGCCTCAGGTGAGCTAGGTGACTGGGGTTACTTTCCGACACCAGAGGCTCAGTGCTTGCGTGAGTTTGAAGTCGAGTTTGCTCTTGAATGCCACCAAGCAGGGGAACGCTTCTCCGCTTTCCGTCGTGCCAAAGCCTTCCAAACACCATTCACTAGTCTTCAAGTTGCTAAACAAGAAGGAAGTGTGGCAGCGACTGGTAGCCTCTTGAGTCATGCGGCACTCAGCTTACCACAAGTTTGCCCAACAGCCTTTAAAGTGGCGGAAAATGAAGAAGGATATGTCCTCCGTTACTACAATATGAGTCAAGAAAATGTTCGCATATCAGAACACCAACAAACCATTTTGGACTTACTTGAGCGACCATATCCAGTTCATTCAGGACTATTAGCGCCACAAGAAATTCGCACAGAATTGATCAAAAAAGAAGACATTTAACAGTTTTGAAGTGTTTGATAACTAATACTATGAGATAGAAAGGAGGGGCGAAAGAGTAAGGATTAATTGCTGATTCGCCCCTTTTTTGGTGAAAATATGATCATTGCAACCATTGATATTGGAGGAACTGGGATTAAGTTTGCCAGTCTAACTCCTGATGGAAAAATACTAGATAAGACAAGTACTCCGACGCCAGAAACCCTAGAAGATTTACTGGCATGGCTAGACCAACGCTTGGCAGAACAAGATTATAGTGGGATCGCCATGAGCGTTCCAGGCGCGGTCAAACAAGAAACAGGTGTGATTGAGGGAATCAGTGCCGTGCCTTATATTCACGGTTTTTCTTGGTATGAAGCTCTTGCTCATCACAAGCTATCTGTCCATCTAGAAAATGATGCCAACTGTGTTGGACTTAGTGAACTGTTGGCTCACCCAGAGATTGAAAATGCAGCCTGTGTCGTGATTGGGACAGGAATTGGCGGAGCTATGATTATCAATGGCAAACTTCACCGTGGTCGCCACGGCTTAGGTGGTGAGTTTGGCTATATGACAACCATTGAACCAGCTGAAAAACTCAACAACTGGTCGCTACTAGCATCCACAGGAAACATGGTTCGCTACGTAATTGAAAAATCTGGTCAGACTGACTGGGATGGTCGCAAGATTTACCAAGAAGCTGCAGCAGGAAATGCTCTTTGTCAAGAAGCGATTGAGCGCATGAATCGTAATCTGGCTCAAGGTTTGCTCAATATTCAGTATCTCATCGACACGGATGTCATTAGCCTGGGTGGGTCTATCAGCCAAAATCCAGACTTCATCCAAGGTGTCAAGAAGGCTGTCGATAACTTTGTCGAAACCTACGAAGAATACACGGTCGCACCAGTTATCCAAGCTTGCACCTATCATGCAGATGCCAATCTCTATGGTGCCCTTGTCAACTGGCTACAGGAGGAAAATCAGTGGTAACATTTACAGGACTTAGTCTCAAACAAACTCAGGCAATCGACTTGCTGACAAAACATATCTCTTTACCAGATGTGGAAGTTGCAGTCGCTCAGTCTGACCAAACGTCTATCTCGATTATAGGTCAAGGTGGACACTATCAACTAACCTATCGCAAACCTCACCAACTCTACCGCGCCTTGTCAGTGCTAGCAACAGCTCTCGTAGAAGGTGATAAGGTAGCGATTGAGGAGCAGGCGGCTTATGAAGATTTAGCCTACATGGCAGACTGTTCTCGCAATGCAGTTTTGAATGTGGCTTCTGCCAAACAGATGATTGAAGTCTTGGCTCTCATGGGTTACTCAACCTTCGAGCTCTACATGGAAGATACCTACCAGATTGAGGGGCAACCTTATTTTGGCTATTTCCGTGGCGCCTATTCAGCTGAAGAGTTACAGGAAATCGAAGCCTACGCTCAGCAGTTTGACATGACCTTTGTGCCTTGCATCCAGACCTTGGCCCACTTGTCAGCCTTTGTCAAATGGGGTGTTAAGGAAGTGCAAGAACTCCGTGATGTGGAGGACATTCTCCTTATCGGTGAAGAAAAAGTTTATGATTTGATTGACGGGATGTTTGCCACTCTGTCTAAACTGCAGACACGCAAGGTCAATATTGGGATGGACGAAGCTCACTTGGTTGGCTTGGGGCGCTACCTCATCTTGAACGGTGTTGTAGACCGTAGTCTCCTCATGTGTCAACACTTGGAGCGCGTGCTGGATATTGCCGATAAGTATGGTTTCCACTGCCAAATGTGGAGTGACATGTTCTTCAAACTCATGTCAGCAGATGGCCAGTACGATCGTGACGTGGAGATTCCAGAAGAAACTCGTGTCTACCTAGATCGTCTCAAAGACCGCGTAACCTTGGTTTACTGGGATTATTATCAGGACAGCGAGGAAAAATACAACCGCAATTTCCGCAATCACCACAAGATTAGCCAAGATATTGCCTTTGCAGGTGGTGCTTGGAAGTGGATCGGTTTTACGCCCAACAACCATTTCAGCCGTCTCATCGCTGTAGAAGCCAACAAAGCCTGCCGCGCCAATGATATCAAAGAAGTGATTGTGACGGGTTGGGGGGACAATGGTGGAGAAACTGCTCAGCTCTCTATTCTACCAAGTCTGCAAATCTGGGCAGAACTCAGCTACCGCAATGACCTAGACCGTTTGTCTGCTCACTTCAAGACCAATACAGGTCTATCAGTTGAGGAATTCATGCAGATCGACCTAGCCAACCTCTTGCCAGACCTGCCAGATAATCTCAGTGGTATCAATCCCAACCGCTATGTCTTTTATCAGGATGTTCTCTGTCCGATTCTTGACAGACACATGACACCTGAACAGGACAAACCACACTTCGCTCAGGCAGCTGAGATTCTCTCTGACATTAAAGAAAAAGCTGGGAACTATGCTTATCTCTTTGAAACTCAGGCCCAGTTGAACCAGATTTTAAGCAGTAAAGTGGATGTGGGACGACGCATTCGTCAGGCCTACCAAGTAAACGATAAAGAAAGTCTGAGAGAAATCGCAAGACAAGAATTACCAAAACTTAGAAGCGAGATTGAAAACTTCCATGCCCTCTTTAGCCACCAATGGTTGAAAGAAAACAAGGTCTTTGGTTTGGATACGGTTGATATCCGTATGGGCGGACTCTTGCAACGCATCAAGCGAGCAGAAAGCCGTATCGAAGCCTATCTGTCTGATCAGATTGACCGCATCGACGAGCTAGAAGTTGAAATCCTACCATTTACTGATTTCTACGCAGACAAGGATTTCGCAGCAACTACGGCCAACCATTGGCATACTATTGCGACAGCTTCGACGATTTATACGACTTAGGCATTTTTTCCGAGTCAGAGTGTTTCTCGTGAAACCTATTTCTTATAAAAAACTTCTCCACAAAAAATAATTTGTGGAGTTTTTTCTATAATTAGTAGTTTAACCTAGCCTTCAAATAGGAGTATACTAATAATGTAATCGTTATCAAACCTAAAAATTCGATGAAATCAGTTTTTAGGAATAAAAAGGGAGGAAATTATGAAAAAGTTTTCAAAGACCTTGAGAGATAACTGGATCTTTCTCTTGATGGTTTTACCAGGGGCACTCTGGTTGATTCTATTCTTTTACATTCCAGTATTTGGGAATGTGGTCGCCTTTAAAGACTACCATATGACCAGTAATGGTTTCATAGATAGTATCGTGAATAGTAAATGGGTCGGGTTAGATAATTTCAGATTCTTGTTCAGTTCAAAAGATGCCTTTATCATCACTCGTAATACCGTTCTCTACAATCTCGGCTTTATCTTTATCGGTTTGATTGTATCAGTAGGGATTGCCATCATCCTCAGCGAGCTTCGCTCTAAGAGAATGGTTAAGATTTTCCAAACGTCTATGTTGTTCCCTTACTTCCTGTCATGGGTTATTATCAGTTTCTTTACAGATGCCTTCCTAAACATTGACAAAGGGGTCTTCAACCATTTCCTAACATCCATTGGCATGAAGGAAGTCAACTTCTACGCTGACTTAGGCATTTGGCCATACCTTCTCCTTTTCCTAGGTATTTGGAAAGGCTTTGGATATAGCAGTGTCATGTACTATGCGACGATCATGGGAATTGACCCAACCTACTACGAAGCAGCAACAGTGGACGGGGCGAGCAAGTGGCAACGTATTCGCAACGTAACCATTCCTCAGTTGACTCCACTTGTGACAGTTTTGACTATCCTTGCAGTCGGAAATATCTTCCGTGCAGACTTTGGTCTCTTCTATCAAATCCCACACAATGCTGGTCAGCTTTACAATGTAACCAACGTTTTGGACGTATATGTCTTTAATGGTTTGACTCAGACAGCAGATATCGGTATGGCTTCAGCAGCCGGTCTTTACCAATCCGTTGTCGGTTTGATTCTGGTTATCCTATCAAACTTGCTTGCAAGACGAGTCGATCCAAACTCAGCTTTGTTCTAGAAAGGAGGAGAATATGGCAGAAAAGAAAATTAAAAAAGAAAAAATCGATAATGTCGGCATTCACTCCTTCAGTAAGAAAGCAGATATCTTCTTTAGTATCATCTCTGGTTTGATCGCTCTTTCTTGTATCTTGCCCTTTATCTTCGTTATCATCATTTCGGTGACAGATGAAAAGAGCATCCTCCAGTATGGATATAGCTTTTTCCCTTCGAAATTTGGTGTAGATGGATTCCAGTTCCTAGCTCAGTTTAAAGATAAGATCCTCCAAGCGCTCTTTATCTCAGTTTTTGTAACCGTAGTCGGAACAGTGACCAACGTCTTCATTACAACCACTTATGCCTACGCCATCTCACGTACAACCTTTAAGTACCGCAGATTCTTCACGATTTTCGCTCTTCTCAGTATGTTGTTCAATGCTGGTTTGGTACCAGGCTATATCGTGGTCACTCGCCTGCTGCAACTTGGTGATACCGTTTGGGCCTTGATTGTTCCAATGCTTCTCTCACCATTCAACATCATCTTGATGCGTTCCTTCTTCAAGAAGACCATTCCAGAAGCCATTCTCGAATCTGCTCGTATCGATGGTGCCAGTGAAGCTCGGATCTTCTTCCAGATTTGTTTGCCATTGTCACTTCCAGGTATCGCAACCATTACGCTTTTGACAGCTCTTGGTTTCTGGAACGACTGGTTCAACGCCCTTCTTTACATCAAGAGTGATAACTTGTATCCATTGCAATATTTGCTTATGCAAATCCAGCAAAATATGGACTACATTGCAAAAGCAGTCGGCCTATCTGGCCAACTGGGAGTCGCTCTTCCAAAAGAAACAGGTCGTATGGCCATGGTTGTAGTTGCAACCCTTCCAATCGCGATTCTGTATCCATTCTTCCAACGCTACTTTGTTAAAGGTTTGACAATCGGTGGTGTGAAAGAATAGCACTTACTGAGAAACACCGTTTCTCCCTTCTCAACTTCATCATAGCGATTGAAGTTAAAAATTATTAAATCGTTTATAAGTTTAAAAATAAAAAAAGGAGTTTTTATCATGAAAAACTGGAAAAAATATGCTTTTGCATCTGCTAGCGTAGTCGCTTTGGCTGCTGGTCTCGCTGCTTGTGGAAACCTTACAGGTAATAACAAAAAAGCTGCGGACTCAGCTTCAGGTGAAAAAACTGTTATCAAAATGTACCAAATTGGTGACAAACCAGATAACTTGGATGAATTGCTAGAAAATGCTAACAAAATCATCGGTGAAAAAGTTGGTGCCAAATTGGATATCCAATACCTCGGATGGGGTGACTATGATAAGAAAATGTCTGTTATCACATCATCTGGTGAAAACTATGATATCGCATTTGCATCTAACTATGTCGTAAATGCTCAAAAAGGTGCCTATGCTGACTTAACAGAATTGTATAAAAAAGAAGGAGCAGAGCTTTACAAAGCACTTGACCCAGCTTACATCAAAGGGAACACTGTAAACGGTAAGATCTATGCAGTACCAGTTGCAGCTAACGTTGCATCATCTCAAAACTTTGCCTTCAACGGAACACTTCTTGCTAAATACGGTATCGATATTTCAGGTGTAACTTCATACGAAACACTTGAGCCAGTCTTGAAACAAATCAAAGAAAAAGCTCCAGATGTAGTACCATTTGCGGTTACGAAGAACTTTATCCCATCTGATAACTTTGACTACCCAGTACCAAATGGACTTCCATTTGTTATTGACCTTGAAGGAGACACTACTAAGATCGTAAACCGTTACGAAGTACCTCGTTTCAAAGAACACTTGAAGACTCTTCACAAATTCTATGAAGAAGGATACATTCCAAAAGACGTAGCAACAAGCGACACTTCATTTGACCTTCAACAAGATACTTGGTTCGTTCGTGAAGAAACAGTAGGACCAGCTGACTACGGTAACAGCTTGCTTTCACGTGTTGCGAACAAAGATATCCAAATCAAACCAATCACTAACTTTATTAAGAAAAACCAAACAACACAAGTTGCCAACTTTGTTATCTCAAACAACTCTAAGAACAAAGAAAAATCAATGGAAGTGTTGAACCTCTTGAACACGAACCCAGAACTCTTGAACGGTCTTGTTTACGGTCCAGAAGGCAAGAACTGGGAAAAAATTGAAGGTAAAGAAAACCGTGTACGCGTCCTTGATGGCTACAAAGGAAATACTCACATGGGTGGATGGAACACTGGTAACAACTGGATTCTTTACATCAACGAAAACGTTACAGACCAACAAATCGAAGATTCTAAGAAACAATTGGCAGAAGCTAAAGAATCTCCAGCACTTGGATTCATCTTTAACACTGACAATGTGAAATCTGAAATCTCAGCAATTTCTAACACAATGCAACAATTCGATACAGCTATCAACACTGGTACTGTAGACCCAGATAAAGCTATTCCAGAATTGATGGAAAAATTGAAATCTGAAGGTGCCTACGAAAAAGTATTGAACGAAATGCAAAAACAATACGACGAATTCTTGAAAAACAAAAAATCATAAGAACGATTGATTTCGTGTATTCATTCCTAATTCCTAAAAATGTGATCACTGCCTTCCTTAGTTCTCTAGGGGAGGTAGTGATTTTTAGGATGTAAACATGAAAAGAGTGGTTCTGAGGGTTTATGCGGTGTGATACACATACATCTATAGAGGATTTATTATGAAAAAATATCGCCTTCTTTTCAAAATGAGTGCTGTCTTCTCTTACCTATTTTTCGTATTTGGCCTTTCCCAGCTGACGCTTATTGTCCAAAACTATTGGCAATTTTCTTCCCAGATAGGCAATTTCTTCTGGATTCAAAATATCCTGAGTTTGCTATTTAGTGGAGTCATGATTTGGATTCTGGTTAAGACAGGGCACGGTTATCTCTTTCGTATTCCAAGAAAAAAATGGCTTTGGTATTCGATTTTGACAGTATTAGTGGTAGTGCTCCAGATCTCTTTTAACGTTCAGACAGCTAAACATGTTCAGTCAACTGCTGAAGGTTGGGCTGTATTGATTGGTTATAGTGGGACTAACTTTGCAGAGCTAGGTATTTATATAGCCCTGTTCTTTCTGGTTCCACTGATGGAAGAGTTAATCTATAGAGGATTACTGCAACATGCCTTTTTTAAAGATTCGAGATTTGCTCTTGATTTGCTTCTTCCTTCTATTTTATTTGCTCTCCCTCATTTTTCAAGCCTGCCTAGTCTGTTAGATATCTTCGTCTTTGCAACATCTGGAATCATTTTTGCTAGTTTGACCCGCTATACCAAGAGCATTTATCCTTCCTATGCGGTGCATGTGATCAATAATATTTTCGCAACATTACCATTTTTGCTGACTTTTTTACATAGGGTATTTGGATAAAATATTAGCATGAGAGCTAGGAATGATAGCTTTTCAAATATTTTAGGAGGAAAATGAGTATGACACCATTAAAATGGTTTGCTGGAGGAAGCGAAAGACGTAGTGAAGCCATGACCATCATAGATTATCTATTGGAAGATATAAAGGCTGCGCCTCAACTTACTCCCTTGAAAAATCAGTTAGTGATTTATCAAAAACGATTAGAGGATGATGGAACCTCTACTCCATTTATTCTGAGCCAAATGAACGTCGCCATCTCACGTGTATTAATTGACAACAAGTTGTGTTTGTCAGAAAGTCAAGCTAAGCAAATCAAAAAATTGAGAGAATTATCTGCGATTCGCTATGGTTACTGATAAAGTGCAGGGGTAGGACTCTTTCTACAATTTCCGGTCAAATAAATTGCATTCGTTTTCTCAAGTGGGTATACTAGTATAGTTGAATGAAAAATTCTGAAAATTTAAGAATAGAAAAGAGAACAAATCTTATGGCAAAAGATATTCGTGTCTTACTTTACTACCTTTATACTCCAATTGAAAACGCAGAGCAATTTGCGGCAGATCACTTGGCTTTCTGTAAATCAATCGGTCTCAAAGGCCGTATCCTGGTCGCTGATGAGGGAATCAACGGAACAGTTTCAGGTGACTACGAAACAACTCAAAAATACATGGACTACGTTCACAGCCTACCAGGCATGGAAGACCTCTGGTTCAAGATTGACGAAGAAAATGAACAAGCCTTCAAGAAGATGTTTGTTCGCTACAAGAAAGAGATTGTCCACCTTGGTTTGGAAGACAACGACTTTGACAACGACATCAACCCACTTGAAACAACAGGTGCTTACTTGTCTCCAAAAGAGTTCAAAGAGGCTCTTCTTGACGAAGATACAGTGGTCCTTGACACACGTAACGATTATGAGTACGACCTAGGACACTTCCGTGGGGCTATCCGCCCAGACATCCGCAACTTCCGTGAGTTGCCACAATGGGTCCGTGACAACAAGGAAAAATTCATGGACAAGCGTGTCGTGGTTTACTGTACAGGCGGCGTTCGCTGTGAGAAATTCTCAGGCTGGATGGTGCGTGAAGGCTACAAAGATGTTGGTCAATTGCACGGAGGAATCGCAACTTACGGTAAAGACCCAGAAGTCCAAGGTGAGCTTTGGGATGGGAAAATGTACGTCTTTGACGAGCGTATCGCCGTTGATGTTAACCATGTTAACCCAACCATCGTGGGGAAAGACTGGTTTGATGGAACACCATGTGAACGCTATGTCAACTGTGGCAACCCCTTCTGTAACCGTCGTATCCTAACATCAGAAGAAAATGAAGACAAGTACCTCCGTGGATGCTCACACGAGTGCCGTGTTCACCCTCGCAACCGCTATGTTTCAGAAAATGAATTGACACAAGCAGAAGTAATCGAGCGCCTAGCTGCTATCGGTGAAAGCTTGGATCAAGTTGCTACAGTATAAAGTAAACAGCCTTCAGGGGCTGTTTTTCTATGCTTTTTATCTAAAAATCTAAAGTTTGTTTCTGTATCTTTCAGGAAAATAGGGTATACTATGTGTAAACGATTTCAAAGGAGGCCGGTTATGGCGAAAACATTTTTTATCCCAAATAAAGAAAGCATTCTAGGACAACAGGAGGTCTTGACTGCCAAGTCCATCTTGGCCTTGGTGGAGGGCTTGGAGTCGCATAGTTATGATGCAGTCTATCTCCGTCAGCCACTCAATCGTCTCGAGTATATCGAGTGTGGGATTGTAGGTCAGTCGCAATTTCTCTTCAAGGTGAACTATGCGGATAGCCGAAAAGGCTATCAAGTGGTGATTCCAGACTTCCTTACCAGAGCGGACTGGGAGATTGTAGAAGCTCTCCTCCAAGCCCTATCAAGCAAGTTGGGTGAGGCAGTAGAAGGGCTAGAAGGATTTGACTTTGAAGCTTATTTCCGACAAACAGTCAAGAATTATCTAGCGGATAGGGCGGCTCGTCTGGTATACTGCCAAGGACTCTTGTCCCCTATCTATCTCAACAAGGAATACCTCGAGAGCTTTTTGGCTGAGGATGGATTGGCACGTTTTGAAGATCTAGTCAAGAAGGTTCAAGGATCTGATGCCTACCTTGCCAGTGTGAGATTTTACCTAGACGCCCAAGGCAAGGTGCACGGTATCTATCACCTAGCCCAGGGAGTCAAAACGATTTTACCAAAGGAACCCTTTGTACCAGCTCCTTATACCGAGCAGCTGGCAGGCAAGGAGCTTATTTGGGAGATTGACCTAGTGACGATTTCTGGTGATGGCTCAAAAGCAGAAGACTATGAAGCCATCGCTCGCTTGGATTATGCAAGATTCCTAGAGTCATTACCAAAAGCATTTTACCACCAACTAGATGCTAATCAATTAGAAGTACAAGCCATCCTAGGACAAGATTTTGAAGGATTGGCAAGTATCGAGTAGACATTGTTCAAAAAAGAGTAAGCATAAAAATCCCTGTCATTAACAAATGGCAGGGATTTTGGTTAAAAGAAGGTCAAGATGCGAAGGTAGTCAACTGTCAGCGCGAGCTCTGCAATGAAGAAGGGTAAGAGAATAGCTCCATCAAGTAAGACAGCTAGCAAGAAACGATAAAATGGATCAAGGCTACTGGTCTTACTTGGCTTGCTAATCACAAAGAGATTTCCAAGGGCAAAGATGGCCATGCTTAGAAGAGTGAGGATGCCAGCAAATCGTAAGCCACCAAAGAGTGCAAAGAAACTTGCTAGAGCTGTTAAGACAAGCGGGATAGCAAAGAGTCGGCTATACCGATCAAAGGCTTCTTGGAATGTGAAGTCACTCTCCTGATCCAGCACACGTCGGACAGTAAAGCCTCCCAAAATGATGGAAAAGTAAAATAGAGCGCTAGCGACCAAGATAGAAAGGCCAGCAAAGAGATTTAAAGGAGGGAGCTGGTTAGGTAAACTATTGGCAATAGAGGCCATATAGCCATAGTAGAGGTGCTTGATATGATAGATACTAAAGAAAAGGTTAATCGAAGACAGCAAGGTGAGTAGGGCAAAGACACTGTAACGATGCTTTTGGTCCGTAGTCTTGCTGGCAGTTGGTTCTTGGATAGCATCCAGCAGCCAAGTCCAAAATAGTGCGATTTCTTCTTTGAATCTGGCTGTTTTACGAGGGTCAATATCTGGGATATAGGGGCTTTCTAAAGCCTTGCTGAGGATACTTTTCTCTTTTGTAGGGTTTTCTTGCTTGTGTTCCTCTTCAGCTTTCCCTTCTCCCTCTTCCTCGGTTTGGGTTTCCTCAATCATTTCGGGAGCTTCCTCCTCATGCGTTTCCGACTCTTTAGGTGAGATAGGAGTTTCTTGGCTTGCTTGTGGTTCGGTCTCCACAGTTTCCGAAGTCTCTGGTTGGTCGGGCTGAATTTCCGATTTCATCTGAGCTGATTTCTTCTCAAGATCGGCGCTTTCAAACCATTCTTGTGTCATGGTGGAACCTCCTTTTTTATGGTCGTTTTCTATCTTTAGACTAGCAGATGAAAGCGTTTTTGTCAATGATTTCTAGGTGGAGCAGAGTATTCTTCTTCCTTGGGTAGGTAGATATCCTGGTTGGCTTTTGCAATGAGCAGGTCCTTGACATCTGCTTTGTCTGTCTTGTATGGGTTGGCAAGTTCATTCTCTTTTTGTCCACGATGTTCTTCTTTGGGTTTATAATAGATACCACCATGCTGAGAAGAAAGATCTAGATTGATACGATCGAATTCTGTCTTAGAAAGAAAGAGTCTTAAGTCGTGATGAGAGTCTAGCTCTACCTTACCGCGGATCTTGATATTTTCAGCATAGATGTGCCCCTCCTCCGTCTTGACCTGGCTATCTGTCAATTCAGTATCAAAGATATTGATGATATGAGGTGTCGTTAGTGTGCTGTTTTTGATAGAACTTTCTGTTAGTCTTAAGAGATAGCCTTTTGTTTTGATTGTCGCATTTTCAAGATTGGCTTGGCGAATATTAGTTTGTCCACGATTGGCTGAGACGGTGATAGCTTGTAGTCTTCTTCCTTTAGGGAGGGAGAGTATGACTTCGTCAAAACGACTAGAATAACTGCTAGCAATACGAAGTAGGCCTTCGATTCCTGAACCGAGAAAACGATGTTGGGAGGCTTGTTTGTCAGTGACGCTCAGTGTTTTGTCACTCATGCCAGTAGTCAGATCATGACGACCAGACACGGACGGATGATAGGTGATATGGATCTTGTCATCTACAGACTCTGTGATGGTTAGGCTATGTTCCTCAAGGGCTAAATCAAGTTTTTCCACTTCATTTCCAAAGGTCACTTCTTCGATACGATTGTCATAGACGGGATCTTTTGACATGGCAAGCAAACTTTGAATACCATTGGACTGGGCACCTACAATGATCATGATAAAACCAAGGATTGTAGAAACCACACCAAAGATGAGAAATCCTTTTGTCAATTTACGCATGTCTATCACCTCTCTTTCCTTTTTTAAGAATCCATTGTGCCAAGCGGACGATTAGGAGGCCAAAGAAACGAGCTACATAGGAGATACCCAGTAGAACAAGAGAAGAAGCACCGATAGAAAGCAAACCGGCCCCAAAAATCAAGATAAAGGCAGATTTGGCTTCGACTAGGACGCTAAAGCTCTCTATGATAAAGAGTCCGCCCAGTAGGATACCCGTCACCGAAACAGTGAAAAAGGCTAGAATGACGGAGACAGCCGCGATAAAAATACCGATGATGGCCATGAGGATGCCGATCCCGACCGGAATTCCGATAGGAGCTACTAGCAGGGCCAGGAGGGCAATGTGTAGCAGTTGGCGATCATTCTTTTGAGCAGGTGCCTCATTGACTTTTTTATCGAGAAGATCAGAGAGGATATCATGAGCTGCTTCTTTTGGTGTTCCTAGACTGGCGATGAGTTCCTCTTCGCCCTCTGAACCTGCATCGTCAAATAGTTCCTTAAAGTAGTCCATGGCTTCGATGCGGTCAGCTTCAGGCAGTTTATTGAGATAGGTTTCTAACTGAGTCAGATAGTCAGTTCTTGTCATGGCGGATACTCCCTTCTATAATGCCGTTGACGGTGTCGGTATAGAGCGTCCACTCTTCCTTTAGAGTAACGAGCTGCTCTACGCCCCGATTGGTCAAGGAGTAGTATTTGCGCATACGCCCCTGAAACTCTCTAGAGTAGGTGGTCAGAAAGCCACTGGCTTCCAATTTTTTGAGAATGGGGTAGAGCGTAGATTCTTTGATATTGGCGATGAGTTTAATGGTTTGGCTAATCTCATAACCATAAGAATCCCCCTGCTCCAGTACAGCCAAGATGAGAAATTCGATCAAGGCAGAGGATGTTGGGAAGTACATGGGAAACCTCCTTTATATTATATAAAAATTTTATATATACTCTTTTCAAATATATTGTATCTCAAGTTGAAAGCCCTGTCAAGAAATATGTGTAAAAATTTTATATATAAAAAACTTCTAGTAAAAACTAGAAGTTTAGAGGATTTTATCCGCCCGATCGACCATAAAGAGTGAGATGGTCATGATGATATCAACGGCTAGAAGGGCAAGGACAGCTGGAACCCAAGATTGGAAAAGGTCAAAGCTGTAACCAAACAAGGTAGGACCAAAGGCCGCTAAGATGTAACCCCCTGTTTGCGCCAGACCTGATAGTTGCGCAGTCTTTTCAGGCGAGCTGGTCTTAAGCGAGAAACAAACCATGAGATAAGGAAAGAGGGCGCTACATGCTGTCCCAATCAAGAGGTGAGCGACTAGCCAGTAGAGGAAGTTGTCGCTTGGATACAAGAGCATGGCAATTCCTGTCATACCAGCGATAGAGATAATTGCCAGCATGATTCGACGGTGACCATCTGACAAACGAGTTGTTAGACTTGGGATGGTCATGGAAAAAGGAATGCTGATCAGTGAGAAAATAGAAGCAAGGAGAGCCGCATCACTATTAGAAATACCAGCACTAACAGCCATAGTTGGCAACCAGGTCATACTTGTATAAAAGAGCAATGACTGAAGCCCGCCAAAGATAATGATAGCCCAGACATCTTTACTTTTTAGAATATTCTCTTTGACTTGCTTTTCTTTTTGGCTTTCTAGGTGGTGGTTGTGGTGATGATTTGGTAACCAGACTAGCAGAGTGACCAGACAGAGAAAGCTGAGAACGAGGATGAGTCCCTTCCAAGAACTAGCTTGGGTGATAGGGACCGAAAGATAAGAAGCGATGGCTGTCGAAATTCCCATGGCAGTGACATAGAGCGTTGTTAGGAAACTAATCTTTTGAGGCTGATTTGCCTGGATCATACTTGGGAGGAGTACATTGAAGATCGCAATGCTCGCTCCGACAATTAGGGTTCCTAGATAGAGAAGGGGAAGATTGAGAATCCGAATGACAGAGCCAACAGTTAAGAGGAGGAGACAGTAAGTAAAGAGATGTTCTAGTCCGATTTTTTGTGCCAAGCGGCTTGCAAAAGCAGAGAAAAGAGCAAACATCAAGAGAGGGAGACTGGTTAAAATCCCAAGAGAGCTAACCTCCACTCCTAGTCCCTGAGCGATATCTCCTAAAATGGTTGGAAGAGCAGTAAAAGGAGAGCGTAAAACAGTCCCGATTAAGACAATTCCTAGAACAAAAAAGAGTGATTGTTTTTTCATAAAAACCTCGATAGGATGATTTTAATAACAGCTTATTTTAAGGTTTTTTCCTTATAATGTCAAGTAATGACAGCCAAGACAGTTCAATCAATGGAAGTGAAAATAAAGTGAAAAGAGACAGATTTCTTTACTAGAATTTTCCTTGATTTGATATAAAAATAGGAAACTAGGAGAATTTGTGATAAAATAGTGGAAGGAAATCTATACATTGGAGAAAAACTGTGCCTGAAAAGCAAAAAATCAGCGTCTTGATGTCGGTCTATGTAAAGGAAAATCCGACGTTTTTAAGAGATGCTATCAAAAGTGTTCAAAACCAGACCTTGAAACCGAGCGAACTTGTTCTTGTTGAGGACGGGCCGCTCACACCCGAACTCTATCAGGTGCTAGATGAAGTGGAAGCTCAGTCAGACATTCCAGTGAAACGGTGCCCCTTAGAACAAAACCAAGGTTTAGGCTTGGCTCTTCGATACGGTGTTTTACAGTGCCAGTATGACATTATTGCCCGCATGGATACGGATGATTTAGCCGTTCCGGATCGTTTTGAGAAACAGCTTCAGCTAATGGAGAAAGAAGATCTCGATCTCTTAGGCGGACATATCGCAGAGTTCATTGACAATCCAGATGAGATTGTGTCTTATCGTCGTGTTCCAACTCAGCATGCAGACATTGTGGCTTATCAGAGAATGAGAAGCGCCTTTAACCATATGACCGTGATGTTCAAAAAGGACATGATCCTCAAAGCGGGCAACTATGAAGATGGCCTTTACATGGAGGATGACCTCCTTTGGCTCAATATGATTGCTGCAGGTGCCAAGACTGGGAACCTAGATCAAATCTTGTGTAAGGTTCGTGTCGGTGCAGGGATGTTTGAGCGTCGAGGTGGCTTGCGTTACCTTAAACTCTATCGTCAGGCTCGCCAAAGGATGCTTGAGCGAGGGCAAATTTCTTACATGGAATATGCTAAAAGTGTAGCCATTCAGGCAATTGTTGCACTTTGTCCAGGCTTTGTACGTCAGTTTATCTTCGTCAAACTTTTAAGAAAGAGAAAGTAAGCCCCGATAGACTGAATGATTTAGGCTATCATAACAACAGTATCATCTGACTCTTTTAAGGGGGAGTAAATTCCTATGAATAAAAAACTAACAGATTATGTGATTGATCTGGTTGAAATTTTAAATAAACAGCAAAAACAAGTGTTTTGGGGGATATTCGATATTCTGAGTATGGTGGTTTCTATCATCGTATCTTATATCTTGTTTTATGGCCTTATAAATCCTGCGCCTGTGGATTATGTAATCTACACTCTTTTAGCCTTCCTCCTCTATCAAATCATGATTGCGTTTTGGGGGCTAAATGCTAGTATTAGTCGTTATAGCAAGATTACGGATTTCATGAAAATCTTTTTCGGAGTGATGCTCAGCAGTGTTCTTTCTTATGGGATCTGCTATGCCTTTCTTCCATTGTTTTCTATCCGTTTCATCGTACTCTTCATTTTGTTGAGTACCTTCCTCATCTTGCTTCCTCGTATCACTTGGCAGTTGATTTATTCTAAACGTAAAAAAGGTAGTGGAGATGGAGAGCATCGCCGTACCTTCTTGATTGGTGCTGGTGATGGTGGCGCCCTCTTTATGAACAGCTACCAACATCCAACTAGCGACCTTGAGCTAGTGGGGATTTTGGATAACGATGAAAAGAAAAAGGGACAAAAACTAGGTGGGATCCCAGTTCTGGGCTCTTATGATAATCTACCTGAATTGGCTAAACGTCACCAAATCGAGCGTGTTATCGTAGCGATCCCTTCGCTTGACCCATCAGAGTACGAACGCATCTTACAGATGTGTAATAAGCTAGGCGTCAAATGTTACAAGATGCCTAAGGTTGAGACAGTCGTTCAAGGACTCCATCAACCAGGTAGTGGTTTCCAGAAAATTGATATCACAGACCTTTTGGGCCGTCAGGAAATTCGTCTTGACGAATCGCGTCTGGGTACAGAAATTACTGGAAAGACTATCTTGGTGACAGGGGCTGGTGGTTCGATTGGTTCGGAGATTTGTCGCCAGGTTAGTCGCTTTAATCCCGAGCGTATTGTCTTACTTGGACATGGTGAAAACTCAATCTATCTCGTTTATCATGAATTGATCCGTACATTCCAAGGGATTGATTATGTTCCTGTTATTGCAGATATTCAGGACTATGACCGTCTCTTGCAGGTGTTTGAGCAGTACAAACCAGCTATCGTTTACCATGCTGCAGCCCACAAACACGTTCCGATGATGGAGCGCAATCCAAAAGAAGCCTTCAAGAACAATATCCTCGGTACCTACAATGTTGCCAAGGCTGTTGATGAAGCCAAAGTACCTAAGATGGTCATGATTTCGACTGACAAGGCGGTCAATCCACCGAATGTTATGGGTGCGACTAAGCGCGTGGCAGAATTGATTGTCACTGGCTTTAACCAACGTAGTAAATCAACCTACTGTGCAGTTCGTTTTGGGAATGTTCTCGGTAGTCGTGGTAGCGTGATTCCTGTCTTTGAACATCAGATTGCTGAAGGCGGTCCTGTAACGGTGACAGACTTCCGTATGACACGTTACTTCATGACCATTCCAGAGGCTAGCCGTTTAGTAATCCATGCTGGCGCTTATGCTAAGGACGGAGAAGTCTTTATCCTCGATATGGGCAAACCAGTTAAGATCTATGACTTGGCTAAGAAAATGGTCCTTCTAAGTGGGCACACGGAAAGTGAAATTCCAATCGTTGAGGTCGGTATCCGACCAGGTGAAAAACTCTATGAAGAACTCTTAGTTTCGACCGAGTTGGTTGATAACCAAGTCATGGACAAAATTTTCGTTGGTAAGGTAAATGTCATGCCGCTAGAAGCTATTGATCAAAAGATTGAAGAGTTCCGTTCACTCAGTGGAGATGAGCTCAAAGAAGCCATCATTTCCTTTGCAAATGAGACAACTCATGCTGAGTAAGAGTGTCCATCTACCTTCATAATGAAACAACTATCGCCAGTTTTCTGAGGGAATCAGAAAGCTGGTTTTTATAAATAGAGAGTAGAGAACATCGTCTCTTTCAAAGGTTTAATAAGCGCAACTATTCAAGGTACGATGTTATGTGATCTATCAGGAGAATGATTTCAGACAATCTAAAAACTACCTCTATTTTTAGCTAGTAATATAATTTTGCGAAATAAATATTAAAATCAAAAGGAGATTTTTGTATGCTGAGTGCTATTAGGAGTTTTTTCAAAGGCTATGCAAATTTTTCTGGTCGTTCCACACGTCCAGAATTTTGGTGGATTTGGCTACTAAATATGGTGATTTTCTTGCCCGCCTACTACTCACTTTTTACTGGAGTAGAATCTGATAAAGCCATCAGGAATATTGCGGTCTTCAGTATGTGTATTATTTTGTTTATAGTAGAGTTTGTTCCTCTACTAGCACTGATAGTACGTCGCTTACGAGATGTGGGTATCCATTGGGCCTATATTTTTATTGTATTTGTTCCTTTGGGTGCAATAACACTGCTCGTTATGCTCGCTATGCCAAGTCAACGATTTGGAGAAAAAGTGATAGAGAATAGTGAAAAAGATAAAGAGAATACGGAAGACTCTCGGTTTGAAGAAATGGTACGAAAATATTAAGATATTTCTACTCTATTTAAAAACGTCTGAGTCGCTTCGCAGCTTACGGGATGCTGGTTTCCACTGAGCCTTTATCTTCATTGATTTGGTTCCTATCGTTGGAGCGATTGCTCTTATTGTGATGCTTGCTTGGCCAAGTAAGAAGGATGAAGATACAGATACTGAAGAACAGGATCAAATTACTGCTTAAGCATGGAGTTGATTCCTTCTGATAGTAACAAGATATAAAAAAATACTCCTCAACCTAGTTTACTAGTGTTAGGAGTATTTTTGTATGGTTAGAGCTGGCTAATGATATCATCAATGGTATGGGCAATCCAGTCAGGTTGATAGCTGAGCAAATCAGCCTCTTCTCCAAATCCCCAAGTAACAGCGAACTTTTTAATGCCAGTTTCTTGGGCTCCGATCATGTCAAACTTGGTATCCCCAATGATGAGGACTTGGTCTGCAGGGAGTTGATGTGTTTGCAAGGCGTAACGGATGACATCCGCCTTGTGTGGCGTTTCAGGACTAGAACCGTAAATGCCCTCAAAGAAATGATGGATTCCCAGATTTTTAGTCATATCATGAGCAGTAGGAGTATTCTTTGTTGTAGTGATATAGAGAGGGTAGTTTTGTGAAAGTTCTTGAAGCAATTCCGTTATTCGGGGGAAAAGCTCTGCTTCGTGGATCCCTCTTTCCTTGTAGTAAGAGCGGTAGATTTGCACAGCTTCTGAGATTTGCTCCTTGGGAAGACATGTTGCAAAACTACTTTCAAGGGGCGGTCCCATAAAACCACGAATGGTTTTGGCATCAGGGCTTGGAACTCCTAGCTCTTTAAAGGTATGGGTAAAGGCATTGTGGATCCCGATGGAACTGTCAACCAGGGTTCCGTCTAGATCAAAAAAGATTGCTGAGATAGAGGGCATAGTTTCTCCTAATAGATATAGATAAGCTTATTCTCCGAAGATTTCTTTTTGTAGGCGGCGACCAGTAGGTGTAGCGGCGAGTCCACCCTCGGCCGTTTCACGAAAGGCAGTTGGAAGACTTGATCCGACTTGGTACATAGCATCGATGACTTCGTCAACAGGGATCTTAGACTCGATACCTGCCAAGGCCATGTCTGCTGCGATAAAGGCAAAGCTAGCTCCCATGGCATTTCGTTTGACACACGGAACTTCAACCAAACCGGCAACAGGGTCACAGATGAGGCCCAGCATATTTTTAATGACAAAGGCAATGGCTTGGCTAGCCTGATAGGGGCTTCCACCTGCAGCCAAGGTCAAGGCTGCGGCACTCATGGCAGAGGCAGAGCCGACTTCGGCCTGACAGCCACCTTCAGCACCTGAGATAGAGGCATTGTTTGCGATAACTAGTCCAAAGGCACCCGCAGCAAAGAGGAAATCTAGCTGTTCTTCGTGGGTAAGGTCTAATTTTTGGATAGCAGCAGTGAGAACGGCTGGCAGACAGCCGGCACTTCCTGCGGTTGGGGTGGCGCAGACCAAGCCCATCTTCGCATTGTGTTCATTGACCGCGATGGCATTACGGGCTGCTGATAGGATGGTAAAGTCCGACAAGGCCTTGCCACTTTTGAGATGACGGTCTAGTTTGGCCGCGTCTCCACCCGTTAAGCCACTACGGGATTTATTTTCACTGAGGCCGAGCTCGACAGAGGCTTTCATGACTTCTAGATTGCGTTCCATGAGGAGGAGAACTTCTGGGCGTTCCCGACCGGTTAGTTGATATTCTGTCGCAATCATGAGTTCTGCGACATTTCCTTGGAAGTCTAGATCTGCTTGCTCGACCAATTCTTTGATAGAATAAAACATGTTTCCTCCTACTTAAAGAAATTGACATTGTGGAGATGAGGGATTTTTCGGATTTCTTCAATCGCCTCTTCGCAACTTCGACTATCGACTTCGATAATCATGATGGCTTTTTCTCCAGCTTTTTCTCGAGTCACATTCATCTGAGCGATGTTGATATCGAAACGAGAGAGGGCTTCAGTAACATGAGCAATCATACCTGGAACATCCTGATGCACGATGATAATGGTTGGTGTGTTCATGTTGAGAGAGACAGCAAAGCCGTTAAGTTCCGTAACCTGGATATTTCCTCCACCGATGGAAATTCCTGTCACACTGATGGACTTGTGTTCATTCTTCACAGTAATTTTAGTGGTATTAGGATGAGGGGCATTGCTGTCCTTCTGAATGGTCCAGACAATCTTGATACCGCGTTTATGGGCAATCTCTAGGCTATTTGGAATGTCGGGATCGTCCGTATCCATACCTAATATACCAGCGACGAGAGCAAGGTCGGTTCCATGACCACGGTAGGTTTTGGCAAATGAATTAAATAATTGGAATTCGACTTCTGTCGGCGTATCATCAAAGATGGAAGAGACGATTTTCCCAATACGAACAGCACCAGCAGTATGGCTACTTGATGGGCCAATCATAACTGGTCCGATAATATCAAAGACAGATTGAAAACGAAGTGAGTGCATCTGTTTCCCCTTACAAAGATTCTTATATCTATTATATCAAAGAATGGACCTCTGCGCTTATTTCCCTTATCAAAAGCTTAAAATGATTAAAGATAGTATAAAATAAGGTCTTTTGTGACAAAAACCTCCATAAAACGGTAAATATAAAACATTTTTGTAATATTTCTACATAAAACCGTTAAACAACGGTAACATTCGAGGAGTAGAATAGTATCATAGATAAAAAGGAGAATTTTTAGATATGTCATTAACAACTAAAAAAATTAAAACAACTATCGCAGGAGTAGCAGCTTTGCTTGCTTTCTTTGCTCCATCACTTGCATCTGCCCAAGAAACTGTAACTTACACAGTTAAATCAGGTGATACTCTTTCAGAAATCGCTGAGAAGTACAACACAACTGTTGAAAAATTGGCGGCAAAAAACAACATCAAAGATATTCATCTTATCTATGTTGACCAAGTTTTGGTTATTGAAGGAACAGCTTCTACTGCAGCTCCAGCAGCAACAACGGAAGAAACAGCTCCAGTAGCTACAGAAACAGTTGAAGAAGCTCCAGCAACAACAACTTATGAAGCACCAGCTGCACCAGCAGCTCCAGCAGCAGAAAGCAACACTGCATCAGCTTCTACTGTAAGCGGTTCTGAAGCAGAAGCCAAAGAATGGATCGCTCAAAAAGAATCAGGTGGTAGCTACACAGCTACAAACGGACGTTACATCGGACGTTACCAATTGACAGATTCATACTTGAACGGTGACTACTCAGCTGAAAACCAAGAACGTGTTGCAGATGCCTACGTTGCAGGACGTTACGGTTCATGGACAGCTGCCAAGAACTTCTGGCTTAACAACGGTTGGTATTAAGAATACAAGAGTCCTTTAGGGCTCTTTTTTGTTTACAAAGATGTTAACTTCTCGCTCTAGCTCTGTTAGTAAGTGTTCATCTTCTACTAGTTTAGCTAAGGAGAGTCCATTCTGTATCAACTGAGCATCATTAGCACAAATGCCGATACGAATATAGGAAAACGCAAGTGTATCGTACTGTTTGCTTGCTTTTGCCTCCTCTAAGAGAGTGTAGCAAAGCTGTTTGCAAAGCAACTTATCACCATTGTAAAGATAAAGAGTTGAGAGATTCAGAAGCAACATCATACGAAGCTGAAAGACAGGACTATAGTGTTTATAAACCTCTAGTCGTTCGAGAATTTTTTCGGTAATCTGATGAATATACTCCATAGGAAAAGCAAAGAGAATGGTATTAAGGACTTTGAGGTCACTCTCATACCAAGTATCTTGTTTCTCAATCTTATCCCATAATCTGTTTACAATGTTGTCAACCTTACTTGACAATTTTTCTATCCCATTTTCACGGATGTAGATAACGATTTCGAGCATATCTTGCAACTGCTGGATGGGAAAATCATGATGTGTTTTTAGATAATGTTGGCATTTTTTGAGTAATTTACTTAAGTCGCTCGTACCACTAATAGAAGCCATTTTTAGAAAAGTCTGCATGATAGTTGATCGTTCACTTGGGTGGTAGAGATGGCAAATATATTCAAACTCTTCAAAACTCATATTAATTTGCTGGAGAAGAAATTCCATATTCTCATATTTTGGAGTTGTCTTGCCACTTTCTATTTTTGATAGGCTGGTTCTTGAGAGAACACCCCCACAGACCTCTTCTTGAGTCAATCCTTTTGACTCACGGATTTCTTTATAAACATTTCCAAAATCGTAGCGCATGATTCCCTCCTTATTTGTGAAAAAAGTTAACAATAAATTGAAACTGATTAAAAATATTGTATCATAGTAATATAAAAAGTAAAAAAGAAATCTAAAATAAATTTGTGAAAAAGGTTAACAAATTTTACGACAAGGTATATTGTATTTTATAATCAAGATGATGAAGTACTAAGGGGGTACCAAATGTATAAAAAAGTATATCATCTGTTGTTATTTATATTATGGCTGGCTATTTTCTTCCCTTGGGGATGGCTCTTATAAAATTTTGATTAAGTAAAAGAAAGGAAGGTGAGTCCAATGGACTTCGATGTTTACAAATGAATCAATTCATCTGTTTCTGTGAAACAGTTCAAGATATAAGATGTGAGGAAAATATCATGAAAAAATTAGTAAAAATTGGTGTAGCAACCGTAATGGCATGTGGTTTGCTTGCTACTACAAATGTTTTGGCAGTATGGGTAGGTGGTGGTCAATGGAACTATGGAGTAGGTTGGACAGGAACTTTTGGATATTCTGATTATTTACATTCTACTCGCTCTCATACAGCAACTGTCCGACATGGAGGTAGAATCTCTAGGGATCGTGAAACTCCCGGGGTTTGGGCTCAAGCTTCCCTTACTAAAATTCCGCCAACAGGATTAGAATATTTCTATGGATTTTAAGTGAAATTTTCCCTCTCCTGTTAGGAGAGGGAGAACTTTATTGGAGGTATCTTTATGAAAAAAATCAGTAATTTCTGTATGTTACTCCTGCTTCTCTGTACTACTTTTTTTGTTTTTAATGTAAACTACACACGAGAAGTGGTTCGGATTCAGGAAATGGGAAAGACAGCGAGTTCTTTGGATGTATACTTGAAAGATGTCAATGAACCTGCAGAATCTGTTCTTCGATTTTTTGAGGATGTATCAAAGGAGTACAAAGTCTCCATCATCAAAACAGACAGTGGTGATGAGGTGATCAAGTCTGGTGTTTTTGATAAAGATACCTTCCCCTACCAAGAGTTTGGGATTTCTTCCCTTGGTTTTACCACAGATGGTGAAGGAGTCTACAGTAATAAAGAAATTTCCAATAAACTTGGTACGATTCCGACCTTTCTAAAAGCCAAGCCTATTCAGCTTATGACTTTTCAAGCCTACATCAAGGATACATCTCGTAGTTTAAATGGTCGCTACACGATTAGTTCGGCTCAAGAGATGGATAGAGATCAGATTTTACAGAAGTGGAGTGATTTTTTCAAGACTGACCAGGCTACCTTGCTAGAGCCAAACTATAAAAGTGCAGTGGAAGTCTTAAATCGAGATTTGCTCTTATCTGCTATTATTTTTGTCTTGGCTATTTTGCTTCTTGTCTTAGTAACAGTGTATCAGCCGATGATGGAGATGAAAAGAGTTGGGGTACAAAAATTACTTGGTTTTCAAGATCGGGCTGTTTTAGCTGATGTTGTGAAAGGCAACCTCTACCTCCTCCTAGGTGGGGCGCTTGTGATCAATCTAGGAGTGTGTTTCTTGCTTGATTATAAGCCGAAAGATTTGTTCCCTATGCTGTGGTTGTCTCATTTTTTGCTTTTGCAGCTTTATCTCTTTATCAGTTGGTTGACTTATCTCTTAATCCAAAAAATGACAATCAGCTCTCTGCTGAAAGGTTTTTCATCTTTCAAATTTGGTTTACTCTTTAATTATTTGATGAAAATTGGAACCACCATTTTACTGACAGTCTTGCTAGTTGGGGTGGGGAAAAGTTTGGAGCAAGAAAACAAAGAGTTGGATTACCAGAAACAGTGGATCAGTCAAGGAAATTATCTGACCTTAGAAACTTTCCAACTCAATGATAACCTGTGGCAAGAGCAGTTGGCAGGCTCAGGGCAAGCAGTGGATTATTTCTATCGATTTTATCTGGATTTGGTAGAAAAAACGCAGGCGGGCTATGTGCAAAGTAGCAGTCTTCCTGTAAAAAATTTTGTCAAATCAGAACAGATTCAGCAATATCAGTTAACAGATACGGTGGATGTGTACTATGCTAATCGCAATTTTCTAAAGAGCAAGGGATTCAAGTTACCCGATACCGGCACTAAAAAAGTTATTTTGATGCCAGCAAGTACGAAAGGTGAAGAAGAGAAAAACCAGCTCTTGGGGAAGTTGATTACCTATCAATCAATGAAGTATGAAGAGCAGCAAAAACGAAGGATAGAGGAGGTGGATGTCGAGATTGCCTATTATGAAGGAGATTGGTCATTTTTCCCTTATAACGAGAAGCGAAAGGAAAATCTCTACAATCCAATTATTAGCTTGGTCAATGATTCTGATATGATGTGGGATGAAAAAGCTTCCCTGTCAACAACAGGTTTAAATAATCCCATTAAAATCGAAAATACAGCTCAACATCAAAAAGAGGTGACAGCGTTAGTTGAGAAATTATCAGATGGGAATTATTTAAAATTTTCATCTATTCAAGCCATTCAACAAGAGAAAGTAGATTCTTATCGAGATGCTGTTCGGAATTTCAACATACTCTTTGCTTTGGTTGGTCTTCTTAGTATGATGATTTCCTACTTCTTACTAGTAACAACTTTCTTATTGAAGCGAACAGATATTATTACCAAGAAGTTTATGGGGTGGAAATTGATAGATCGGTATCGTTCCTTGCTGGGTCTTCTATTAGCTGTCTATAGCCTTCCTTTTGTAGCCCTGCTATTCTTTACACAGGCACTTTTCCCGCTCCTACTTTTTGCAGGATTTACAGGCTTAGATATCCTGTTTGTGCTTTTCTTGGGTTCTAAGATGGAAAAACGAAATGTAGTGCAGTTATTGAAAGGGGATCACTTATGATAAAGTTGGAAAATGTTACGAAAACCATTGGGGAAAAAGTTATTTTGGAGAACTTATCTCTAAAAATTAACCAAGGAGATTTAGTTGCCATTGTTGGAAAAAGTGGCAGTGGCAAGTCAACCTTGTTAAATCTCTTGGGTTTGATAGATGGCGATTACAGTGGACATTATGAAATTTTCGGTCAGCAAAATGTACCTGTCAATTCTGTTAAGTCGCAAGCGATTATCCGCGAACATATCTCCTATCTGTTTCAAAACTTTGCTCTGATTGATAATGAAACAGTAGAGTATAATCTCATGCTCGCTCTAAAGTATGTAAAATTATCCAAGAAGGACAAAGTCAAAAAGATAGAAGAAATTTTAGAGAGAGTGGGATTGTCATCAACCCTACATCAGAAGGTTTCAGAGTTATCTGGAGGGGAACAGCAACGAATCGCAGTTGCTAGAGCCATTTTAAAACCGAGTCAGCTCCTGTTAGCAGATGAACCAACCGGCTCTCTAGACCCTGAAAATCGAGATTTGGTTTTAAACTTTCTCTTAGATATGAACAAGGAAGGGAAAACGGTCATTATCGTTACCCACGATGCCTATGTAGCTCAACAATGCCATCGAGTCATTGAATTGTGAAAGAGAATGTGGAGAGTTCGTTGATCTCTTCATCTTACCTGTAATTGGACAATTGTATTTTTAAAAACTCAAATAGTATAAATAAGCTTATTATATGTAAAAATATATCATATAATAAGCTTTTTCTTGATTTAAATGAAATAAAATACAGTTTTTTCTTGACAAACGAAAATGAGAAGAGTATTATTTATACAATAATAAAGTATAAAAATAAAAGGAGGCTCTTCTATGAATAAAGTGAAGAAGGTGTTGATGACGATGTTTGGTTTGCTTATGTTTCCCTTATTATTTGCTTGTAGTAACACTCAATCCCAAGGTGTTGAAGCCATTAAGGCTAAAGGAAAATTGGTGGTGGCCCTAAATCCAGAGTTTGCTCCATTTGAATACCAGAAATTGGTTGATGGGAAAAATCAGATTGTAGGTTCAGATGTTGAGCTAGCTAAAGCCATCGCAAAGGAACTAGGTGTGGAAGTGGAATTCTCTCCAATGAGTTTTGACAATGTACTGGCTAGTCTTGATTCGGGCAAGGCCGATCTTGCCATATCAGGAGTTTCTAAGACGGAGGAGAGAAGTCAAGTTTACGATTTTTCAATTCCCTACTACACTTCGAAAAATAAGGTTATCGTAAGAAAATCTGAATTAACGAATTACCAATCAGTCAAGGATTTGGCTCAGAAAAAGGTTGGAGCGCAGAAAGGTTCTATCCAGGAAACTCTGGCTAAAGAAACCTTGCAGGATTCTTCTCTCGTTTCACTTCCTAAAAATGGAAATTTGATAACAGATTTGAAATCAGGGCAACTGGATGCGGTTATCTTTGAGGAGCCAGTGGCGAAAGGTTTTGTAGAGAATAACCCAGACCTAGCCATCGCTGAGTTTGATTTTGACAATGACAAAGAAGATTCCTACGCTGTTGCGATGAAAAAAGACAGTAAAGAATTAAAAGAGGCGGTTGACAAAACCATCCAGAAGTTGAAGGATTCTGGGGAGTTGGACAAATTGATTGACGATGCTTTTAAAGTCTCTATCGAAAAATAGAAAGAAGGAAGAGAAATGAGTAAGGAAAAAGTCATTTTAGCCTATTCAGGTGGATTGGATACATCGGTTGCTATTACATGGTTAAAAAAAGACTATGATGTAATCGCTGTTTGTATGGATGTGGGTGAAGGAAAAGATTTGGAGTTCATCCATGATAAAGCTCTCAAGGTTGGGGCTGTAGAGTCTTATGTCATTGATGTTAAGGAAGAATTTGCTAATGACTATGTTTTAGTGGCTCTTCAGGCACATGCTTACTACGAACAGAAGTATCCCTTGGTATCTGCTCTGAGTCGCCCTCTTATTTCAAAAAAGCTCGTTGAAATAGCTCATCAGACGGGGGCAACCACAATTGCCCATGGTTGTACAGGCAAGGGAAACGACCAAGTTCGGTTTGAAGTCTCTATTGGAGCTTTGGATCCCAATTTAAAGGTAGTTGCGCCTGTTCGTGAGTGGAAATGGTCTCGTGAAGAAGAAATCCAATATGCCAAAGAAAACGGCGTCCCAGTTCCTGCTGACCTTGACAATCCTTACTCTGTCGATCAAAATCTTTGGGGACGTGCAAATGAATGTGGTGTTTTGGAAAACCCTTGGAACTAAGCACCAGAAGAAGCATTTGGAATCACATCTTCTCCAGAAGAGGCACCAGACAGTCCAGAATTTATTGACATTGAGTTTAGCTGCGGGGTGCCCATCTCCCTCAATGGTGAGAAGATGAAAGTGGCGGCTTTGATTCAAAAGCTAAATGAAATTGCGGGTAAACACGGTGTCGGTCGTATTGACCATGTGGAAAATCGTCTAGTCGGTATTAAGTCAAGAGAGATTTATGAGTGCCCAGGTGCTGTGACCTTATTGGCAGCTCATAAGGAGATTGAAGACTTGACTCTTGTGAGAGAAGTGGCTCATTTCAAACCTATTATCGAAAATGAGTTGTCCAATCTCATCTATAATGCCTTGTGGTTTAGCCCAGCAACTCAGGCTTTGATTGCCTATATCAAGGAGACACAGAAAGTTGTCAATGGAACTGCAAAAGTTAAACTCTATAAGGGAAATGCCCAGGTAGTGGCTCGGAAATCACCAAATTCTCTTTACGATGAAAATTTGGCGACTTATACCAGTGCGGATACTTTTGACCAAGATGCGGCTGTTGGATTTATCAAGCTTTGGGGGCTTCCGACTAAGGTTTATTCAGAAGTTCAGAAAAATGTTGAGTAGTGACGCGATAGAAAGGGACGACAGGATATGTCGAAAAATACAAAATTATGGGGTGGTCGATTTGAAGGCACTGTGGAAGAGTGGGTAGAACAGTTCGGTGCGAGTATTTCCTTTGACCACCAGCTGGCAAAATTTGATTTGATGGGTTCCCTAGCTCATGTTCAAATGCTAGGACAGACTGGCATTTTAAGCTTGGAAGAGGCAGAGCAGATCCAAGATGGTCTGAAAGCTTCGTTGCGAGATTTAGAGGCGGGAGAGCTTCATTTTGATATTGCAAATGAAGATATTCATATGAATATGGAAGTGTTGCTGACAGAGAAAATCGGTCCTCTGGCTGGGAAACTACACACGGCTCGTTCTCGGAATGACCAAGTCGCAACGGATATGCACTTATATCTAAAGGAGCAGCTTGGCCATGTCTTGGATAAGTTGGCGAATCTGAACAGTGTTTTGCTGGATTTAGCTGAAAAACATGTAGAAACCATCATGCCAGGCTATACCCATTTGCAACACGCCCAACCGATTAGTTTTGCCCACCATCTCATGGCTTATTACAATATGTTTCAAAGGGACAGCGAACGCTTTGCATTTAACTTGAAACATACGGACCTATCTCCCCTGGGTGCGGCTGCCTTGGCGGGGACAACTTTTCCAATCAATCGTCAATTATCGAGTGATTTATTGGGCTTCCAACAACCCTATACCAATTCCTTGGACGCAGTGAGTGACCGTGATTTTATCTTGGAATTTCTATCAAATGCCAGCATGTTGATGATGCATATGAGCCGTTTTTGTGAAGAAATCATCAATTGGTGCAGTTTTGAGTATCAGTACATTAGCTTGTCTGATAGCTTTTCAACGGGTTCATCTATCATGCCGCAGAAGAAAAATCCTGATATGGCCGAATTGATTCGAGGGAAGACAGGACGGGTTTACGGGCACTTGCTTGGACTATTGACCGTCATGAAATCTTTGCCTCTGGCCTATAATAAGGATTTGCAAGAGGACAAGGAAGGCATGTTTGATACAGTAGAAACGATTTTAAATTCTCTGGATGTGTTGGCAGGTATGCTATCGAGCATGCAGGTTAATAAGGCCAAAATGCAGCAATCCACAGAGAATGATTTTTCGAATGCGACCGAACTGGCAGATTATTTGGCTGAAAAAGGCCTCCCTTTTAGAGAAGCGCATGAAATTGTAGGGAAATTGGTTTTAGACTCTATCAAGCATGGTAAAAACATCCAAGATTGGGATTTGGAGGAGTTGCAAGTCTACCATCCCTTGATTGAAGAGGATATTTATATCTACTTGCGCCCAGAAACCGCTGTTCAGAGACGGAATTCCTTAGGAGGAACCGGCTTTGAGCAAGTGAAATACCAGATAGAACAAGCGAAGAAAGAACTTAAAGGTGAAAATTGATTCGTTTGCAAAGGAAGAAAGAGAGGTTGAGATGATTTATCAGCCTCTTTCTTGTCTTCTCTAACCAAGCGTGTTATAATGAATACTGCTCAAGCGACCTTCAATCGTTGAAGCACACACGACCTTCAATCGTGAACTAGTCATTTCGTTTATCTTTTATTACGTCGTTAACTCGCAATGAGATGCAAGCTGAGCTTGTCTGATTTATAACCTCAATCAGTCTCCCAGACTGATTGAGCGAACTCGAGTTATGCCTGCGACTCGTTGCCTATCATATTTTCATTTTAAGATGATAGGCTAAAATGGTCTCCCAGACCATTTTACTCCTAAAAGCAAACGAAAAGACTATACTCGAAGAAATTCTATTGAAAGTCTTAGTAAATAGAATTTTGAGGGTATGAATAAACGAATAGATGGGAGACTTACCATGAGTGATAACTCTAAAACACGTGTTGTTGTGGGGATGAGTGGTGGTGTTGATTCGTCGGTGACGGCTCTCTTGCTTAAAGAGCAGGGTTACGATGTGATCGGTATCTTCATGAAGAACTGGGATGACACAGATGAAAACGGCGTCTGTACGGCGACCGAAGATTATAAGGATGTGGCTGCGGTGGCAGACCAGATCGGCATTCCTTACTACTCTGTCAATTTTGAAAAAGAGTACTGGGACCGCGTTTTTGAGTATTTCCTAGCGGAATACCGTGCAGGGCGCACGCCAAATCCAGATGTTATGTGCAACAAGGAAATCAAGTTCAAGGCCTTTTTGGACTATGCTATGACCTTGGGTGCAGACTATGTAGCGACTGGGCATTATGCTCGAGTGGCGCGTGATGAGGATGGCATCGTTCACATGCTTCGTGGCGTGGACAATGGGAAGGACCAGACCTATTTCCTCAGTCAACTTTCGCAAGAACAACTCCAAAAAACTATGTTCCCACTGGGGCATTTGGAAAAGCCTGAAGTTCGCAGACTAGCAGAAGAAGCTGGACTTGCAACTGCCAAGAAGAAAGATTCGACAGGGATTTGCTTTATCGGAGAAAAGAACTTTAAAAACTTTCTCAGCAATTACCTGCCAGCTCAGCCTGGTCGCATGATGACTGTGGATGGTCGCGATATGGGTGAGCATGCAGGTCTGATGTATTATACGATTGGTCAGCGTGGCGGTCTCGGTATTGGAGGCCAACACGGCGGTGACAATGCACCGTGGTTCGTTGTCGGAAAAGATCTGAGCAAGAATATCCTCTATGTCGGCCAAGGTTTCTACCATGACTCGCTCATGTCAACAAGCCTAGAGGCCAGTCAAGTTCACTTTACTCGTGAGATGCCAGAGGAATTTACGCTAGAATGTACAGCTAAATTCCGCTACCGTCAGCCTGATTCTAAGGTGACAGTACATGTCAAAGGAGACAAGGCAGAAGTCATCTTTGCGGAACCACAGCGCGCGATTACACCAGGACAGGCAGTTGTCTTTTACGATGGCGAAGAGTGTCTAGGTGGCGGTTTGATTGACAATGCCTACCGCAATGGACAGGTTTGTCAGTACATTTAAGATTTTCTAAGAGGAAAGAGAATGTTTCAGTTTTTTAAGAAAAAAACGGCTAAAAAAGAGCAAACAATGAGCCTCTCTGACTATAAGAAAGAGTATTTGAGAGAGAAAACGACAGAGTCGATTGAAGCCTTGTTCAAGGAATTGAAACAAGCTAAAGTCTGGGTCCCCTTCAATCCGAATCTTCTAGATGAGAGTGATGAACAAGAAGGGGTACGACTAAAACCGGATATTCTGCGAAAGGGAGACGACTACTTCTATCCTTGTTTCTTAACTGAACAAGATATTCCTAAGGACTATTATGACCGTTTTTCCTGGTTGCAATTACCTCTTACGGACTGTTTATCTGTTGCGGAAGAGATAGGGGAGTTTCCGGTGAGAGGGATTGTTCTGGATGCCTTCTCTGACCCAGTCGAGATTGACAAAGGAGCTTTTGAAGCGATTCGCCAATCATAGTACATTTAGATTGACAAATTTTCTCAATTTGCTACAATAATAAAAGCAATAGAAATGATGGTCAAAGCTCATGGATGTTGCAGGCTTTTTTGTCCTGCACTTCTTTGGAGTTTTGACTGTTTTTGTGTCGTTTAAGGGAAAGGACAAAAATGACTCAACAAGACTTTCGGACAACAGTGGGAGACACGGTCTTTGGTGTTCGGGCGGTAGCCTTGATTCTCCAAAATGGCAAGCTCCTAGTTACTAAAGACAAGGGTAAATATTACACTATCGGCGGTGCGATTCAAGTCAATGAAAGCACGGAAGACGCGGTAGTCCGTGAAGTGAAGGAAGAACTAGGTGTCAAAGCTCAAGCTGGGCAGCTAGCTTTCGTGGTTGAAAATCGTTTTGAACAAGACGGTGTTTCCTATCACAACATTGAGTTTCATTACCTGGTGGATTTGCTTGAAGAAGCTCCATTGACCATGCAGGAAGACGAAAAAATGCAGCCTTGTGAGTGGATTGACTTGGATAAACTTGAGGAGTTCCAGCTAGTTCCAGCCTTTTTGAAAACAGCTCTACCAGATTGGGACGGCCAACTAAGACACATTCATCTTGAGGAATAGGAGAGAAAATGACTTATAATTTTACGGAAGAATACGATATTATTGTAATCGGTGCGGGGCACGCTGGGGTGGAGGCATCTCTAGCTGCTAGCCGTATGGGCTGCAAGGTCTTGCTTGCGACCATCAACATTGAAATGCTGGCTTTTATGCCTTGTAACCCTTCGATCGGTGGTTCTGCCAAGGGGATTGTCGTACGTGAAGTCGATGCACTTGGTGGCGAGATGGCTAAAACCATTGACAAGACTTACATCCAGATGAAGATGCTCAACACAGGGAAAGGCCCTGCTGTCCGTGCTCTTCGTGCGCAGGCTGACAAGGAGCTTTACTCTAAAGAAATGCGCAAGACAGTTGAAAATCAAGAAAATCTAACGCTTCGTCAAACCATGATTGATGAAATTTTGGTGGAAGATGGCAAGGTTGTCGGTGTGCGTACAGCGACCCATCAAGAGTATGGAGCAAAAGCGGTTATTGTAACCACAGGAACAGCCCTCCGTGGGGAAATCATCATCGGAGACCTCAAGTACTCATCAGGTCCTAATCACAGTCTTGCTTCTATTAACCTAGCTGATAATCTCAAGGAATTGGGCCTCGAAATCGGTCGTTTCAAGACAGGAACCCCTCCACGTGTCAAGGCTTCCTCTATCAACTACGATGTGACAGAGATTCAGCCAGGAGATGAAGCACCAAATCACTTCTCATATACTTCACGTGATGAGGACTATGTCAAGGATCAAGTGCCATGCTGGTTGACCTATACCAATGGTACCAGTCATGAAATTATCCAAAATAACCTCCATCGTGCGCCTATGTTTACAGGTGTGGTCAAGGGAGTGGGACCTCGTTACTGTCCGTCAATTGAGGACAAGATTGTGCGCTTTGCGGACAAGGAACGCCACCAACTTTTCCTTGAGCCAGAAGGGCGCAATACAGAGGAAGTTTATGTTCAAGGGCTTTCAACCAGTCTGCCTGAGGATGTACAACGCGAGCTGGTTCATTCCATCAAAGGTTTAGAAAATGCTGAGATGATGCGAACAGGTTATGCCATTGAGTATGACATGGTCTTGCCGCATCAGTTACGTGCGACTCTGGAAACCAAGAAAATCTCAGGACTCTTTACTGCTGGTCAGACAAATGGAACGTCAGGTTACGAAGAAGCTGCTGGTCAAGGGATTATCGCAGGTATCAATGCGGCTCTAAAAATCCAAGGCAAGCCTGAATTGATTTTGAAGCGCAGTGACGGTTATATTGGGGTCATGATTGATGACTTGGTGACCAAGGGAACTATTGAACCCTATCGTCTCTTGACTAGCCGTGCTGAATACCGTCTCATCCTTCGCCATGACAATGCCGATATGCGTTTGACAGAGATGGGGCGCGAGATTGGACTTGTGGACGATGAACGTTGGGCCCGCTTTGAAATCAAGAAAAATCAATTTGACAATGAGATGAAGCGCCTAGACAGTATCAAACTCAAGCCAGTCAAAGAAACCAATGCTAAGGTTGAGGAAATGGGCTTCAAGCCGTTGACTGATGCGGTGACAGCCAAGGAATTCCTTCGCCGACCAGAAGTTTCTTACCAGGATGTGGTGGCTTTCATCGGACCTGCAGCAGAGGACTTGGATGACAAGATTATCGAATTGATTGAAACAGAAATCAAGTACGAAGGTTATATTTCAAAAGCCATGGATCAGGTTGCTAAGATGAAACGCATGGAAGAAAAACGTATTCCAGCCAATATTGACTGGGATGATATTGATTCTATTGCAACTGAAGCCCGTCAGAAGTTCAAACTGATCAATCCAGAAACCATTGGCCAAGCCAGCCGTATCTCTGGGGTAAATCCAGCAGATATCTCCATTCTGATGGTGTATCTGGAAGGTAAAAATCGAAGCATTTCAAAAAATTTAGAAAAGAAAGCATAGAAAAAACAGCTCCGAAGACGGGGCTGTTTTGTTGATTTATTCTTCTTCATCTGGTGTGAGGATCATCGGGATGATAATCGGTTCACGTTCTGTATTTTCATAGAGGAAAGGACGAATGGCGTTGACAATAGCACCATTGACAGATTGGATACTAGCATCCTTGTTTTTTAATGCGATACGAATTGCATTGAAGAGGATGCGCTGGCTTTGGCGAATCAAGTCGCCAGACTCTCTCATGTAGACAAAGCCTCGGCTAAGGATGTCAGGACCAGACAAGATCATTTTAGACTTGAAGTCAACAGTTGCGACTGCTAGAACGACACCGTCTTCAGATAAATCTCTGCGGTCTTTGAGGACAGCCGCGCCGATTTCACCGATACGATTTCCATCAACATAGATGTCTTGGGCATTGAAGTGACCTGCGATACGGGCTGAGTTAGCAGTAAGAGCAAGCACATCACCATTACTCATGATAAAGATATTGTCCTTCTCGACACCCGTATCCACCGCTAGTCCAGCATGGACTTTCTGCATGCGGTATTCACCATGGACAGGCATGAAGTATTTGGGCTTGATCAAACGGAGCATGAGTTTTTGCTCTTGCTGACCACCGTGTCCAGAGGTGTGGATATTGTTAATCTTTCCGTGGATGACTTCGACACCAGCTTCAGAAATGATGTTAATCAGCTTGTTGACGCTAGTGGTGTTTCCAGGGATTGGGCTAGAAGAGAAGATAACAGTATCGCCGGGTTGGAGTTGCACCTGACGGTGGGTTCCGTTAGCGATACGAGAGAGGGCTGCCATCGGCTCACCTTGACTACCTGTACAGAGGATCAGAACCTCGCCTGCAGGATAGTCTTTGATTTCATTTGGCTCGATAAAGGTTCCCTTAGGAGCTTTGATGTAGCCAAGCTCGATACCGTTGACAATGGCTTTTTCCATCGAACGTCCAAAGACTGCAATCTTGCGTCCAGTCTTAACAGCGGCATCCGTTGCTTGCTGGAGACGGAAGATATTTGAGGCAAAGGATGCAAAGATGATGCGTCCTTCAATGCCTTGGATAATCTTCATGATGGATTGGCCAACGACTTTTTCAGAGTTGGTAAAGGTTGGCACTTCTGCGTTTGTCGAGTCAGACAGGAGACAGAGTACGCCTTCTTCACCAAGGGCTGCCATCCGGTGCAAGTCCGCCGGTTCTCCAACTGGAGTGAAGTCGAACTTGAAGTCACCCGTACAAACGATTTTTCCTTGAGGAGTATGAATAACAATCCCCAAAGGCTCTGGAATAGAGTGAGTCGTTCTAAAGAAAGTTGCCTTGAGATTTTTAAAGGTCAACTCAGTGTTGTGATTGATTTCGTAAAGTTTGGCGTTGCGCAAGAGGCCGTGTTCTTCGAGTTTTCCACGGATCAAAGCTAAGGCAAGCGGTCCAGCGTAGATAGGGACATTTGCTTGCTTGAGCAGGAAGGGAATCCCACCAATGTGGTCCTCGTGTCCGTGGGTAATCAAAACAGCCTTGACGCGGTCGATATTGTCCACGATGTAAGAGTAATCAGGAATGACATAGTCGATACCCAGCAAGTCATCTTCCGGGAATTTAATCCCAGCATCGACGATGATAATTTCGTCTTGGTATTCAATTCCGTAAGTGTTTTTCCCGATTTCTCCCAGACCACCGATGGCAAAAACGCCGACTTCTTCAGGTTTAAGAGTGTAGGCCATATTAGAACTCCGTAATCTCGAAAGCGCCAGTTTCTTTTTCGTAATCTAGCAATTTGTCAGACAAGAGTTCGATAAATTCGATGTTGTACTCTGGGCGGTTTTCTTCGACAAGTTGGCGAGCAGCGATACGGCCCTCAAGTTCTGAGTTGGCATCGATGTCTAGGTAAAGTGAGCGTGTTGTTTCACGACGTGGGCTACGTTCTTTTGTTTCTTGATAAAAAACTTTGTAAATCATATAGTTCCTTTCTATTTACAGGTCAGCTTATTCCAAACTTTTAGCAGAGATTTGCTTAATTTCATTCCATTTTGTGTCTAGATTGACCTTGATTCGTTACAATTATTTCAATTATACCACAAAATGAAAAATTAGTAAAAGACGGAAATGGAGAAAGTCGGGAGGGAAAGAGGAAGCAAAAAGACAGGTAGGATTTGGTCGGAGAGCGCTTAGGTGTTATAATTAAAGGGGGAATCTATGGAGATAGTAGGTTTGAGGAAGAATACAGTTCTAGTTTCATTAATCGTTGGTGTAGATGGTTGGGGCAGAATGATATCTTTGAAAAAAGAAAAAGCTCTTGAGAAATCTCAAGAGCAAATAAAAAGGCTGAGACAAAACTCGGGGATTTTCCTGGAGCAGTCCAGATGGCAGCACCTCTACCTGAAGCGAATGCATCGCAACCTTTGAATGACTTGTCACCAAATCAAACTCGATCTCAGCCTTTACTTAATTCTATCATCTATGAGGCTAAGAAGTCAATCTATAAGTATAACGATGTAGACATAGCATGGAGTGGAGCGCTTACTAAAAGGTAAAGACAAGCACTTAATTTAAGAGTAAGCAAAAAGAGAGGACCAATGGTAGTCAGGGGTCTTTACAGTTCAAAGCTGAGGGCAGTCCCACACCCGTACCAGAAGTTGGTACCTTTGAACGCTCTGTTACCAGTCGCCCTACGTTATCCTCTCAATATTTATATTTTACTATAACTTACTGAGGGAATCAACTTTAAAAGCATCAAAAAGCTCCTGACCGAAGTCAAGAGCCATCTAACACTGGGGGCGAATTGTTCAATCGCAATTTCAGTTCTTTAGAAACCAAAGTTTCAGGGATAGCACTGCAACCCGAAGAGTCAACGACTCAACCTGATTTTCCTACCAATGTTGAATTACATTTTAACATTGATAGACCAACATTGTCAACAGTTTAAATAAAAAAGGAATACCAGAAGGAGGATTAAGAATGTTTAGTTTGTTTGAATTTGCAGTAGGAGTTCGCCTCTTGATGTTTGTAGTCTTTGTAGCTTGTGTCTATGGGGGGAATGCCCTGTTTGTGCATCTGGAACACCGCAAAACAAAGTTCCTTTGGAAGCTTGCTTTTGTGACGCTCTATTCAATTTTTCTTCTCCTGGTCACCTATGTTGTCTGGTTCGTTTTCTACTTTGGTTTAAATGCCTAAAGTCAATTATTCATCTAAATATACAGAAAATCCACCTCGTCTTGATAGATGGGATGGACTTTTTCTATTTTTAGGTGCTATCTTTATTGTTATGACGATGATTTCTCACATCGAAAATCGAGTTGAAACATAAATGCATGATCCAAATTTTTTACAAAGAACCTTTCAATTTCCTTGTTCACTTTTCTATTCAAAAAAGATATAACTTTTTTAAATTTTTTGTGTAGAATTGCTTGTCTAAGTGGCAGGCCTCTTTTGTTTCAAAACAAAGAAAATTCCCATGCGCTAGCTTTTGTAGTATAATAGTAAACAGACAAAAAGATAGGAATATGTTATGAAAGTATTAGCTTTTGATACGTCCAGCAAGGCTCTTTCTCTAGCCATTTTAGAGGACAAGCAGGTTCTTGCTGAGACTATGATCAATATCAAGAAAAATCACAGTATCACCCTTATGCCTGCCATTGATTTTTTGATGTCGAGTCTGGACCTGACACCCAAGGATTTGGATCGCATCGTGGTGGCAGAGGGACCGGGCAGCTACACAGGTCTGAGAATTGCGGTAGCGACAGCCAAAACCTTGGCTCATACTTTGAACATCGAGTTGGTTGGCATGTCCAGCCTCTTGGCTCTGGTGCCAAGTCAGCAAGAAGGCTTGGTGGTTCCTATCATGGATGCACGCCGTAACAATGTCTATGCAGGATTTTATGAAAATGCCAAGGCTGTTTTTCCAGAAGCACACTTGTCTTTTGCGGAAGTGCTAGAGCAGGTCAAGGATGCTGAACAGGTAACCTTTGTTGGAGAAGTTGGAGCCTTTGTGGAACAAATCCAAGAGCATCTGCCACAAGCTAGCTACCAAGAAACCTTGCCAAATGCAGCTAATCTAGCTCTTTGGGCCTGGGATAAGGAAGCAGCCTCCTTGCACGACTTTGTGCCAAATTACCTCAAACGTGTCGAAGCTGAGGAAAACTGGCTCAAGAACCACACCGAGTCTGGCGAGTCCTACATTAAACGCCTATGATAGAGATCAAACGAATCCAAAAACAGCCTGAACTAGCTCAACCCATCTATGCTGTCATGGCAGCTGTTTACCCAGTCAGCCCGTGGACGCTGAAACAAATCCAAGCAGACCTGTCCCAAGATCAGACTTGGTATGCTCTGGCTTATGATGTGGCAGAAGTGATTGGCTTTCTAGCTGTTCAGGAGAATCTCTTTGAAGCAGAAGTCCTGCAAATCGCTGTAAAGAACGCCTATCAGGGTCAGGGAATTGCGTCAGCCTTGTTTGCAACGTTGCCGACGGACAAGGAGATTTTCCTCGAAGTCAGAAAATCTAATCACCGAGCGCAAGCATTTTACAAGAAAGAAAAGATGGCAGTCATCGCTGAGAGAAAGGCCTATTACCATGACCCAGTTGAGGACGCCATTATCATGAAGAGAGAAGTAGATGAAGGATAGATATATTTTAGCATTTGAAACATCCTGTGATGAGACCAGTGTTGCTGTCTTAAAAAATGACGACCAGCTCTTGTCCAATGTCATTGCTAGTCAAATCGAGAGCCACAAACGTTTTGGGGGCGTAGTGCCAGAAGTGGCTAGCCGTCACCATGTCGAGGTTATTACACCCTGTATCGAGGAAGCACTGGCAGAAGCAGGAATTACCGAAGAGGACGTGACAGCTGTGGCGGTCACCTATGGACCAGGATTAGTTGGAGCTCTACTAGTTGGTTTGTCAGCTGCCAAGGCCTTTGCTTGGGCTCACGGCCTTCCGCTTATCCCTGTTAATCACATGGCTGGGCACCTCATGGCAGCTCAGAGTGTGGAGCCTTTGGAGTTTCCTTTGTTGGCACTCTTGGTCAGCGGAGGACACACCGAGTTGGTCTATGTGTCAGAGGCTGGGGATTACAAGATTGTTGGGGAGACACGAGACGATGCAGTTGGGGAGGCTTATGACAAGATCGGTCGTGTCATGAGCTTGACTTATCCAGCAGGTCGTGAGATTGACGAGTTGGCCCATCAAGGACAGGATGTGTATGACTTCCCTCGTGCCATGATCAAGGAAGATAATCTGGAGTTTTCATTCTCAGGTTTGAAGTCTGCCTTTATCAATCTTCACCACAATGCCGAGCAAAAGGGAGAAAGCTTGTCTACAGAGGATTTGTGTGCTTCCTTCCAAGCAGCAGTTATGGACATTCTCATGGCAAAAACCAAGAAAGCCCTAGATAAATACCCTGTTAAAACCCTTGTTGTCGCAGGTGGCGTGGCAGCCAATAAAGGCCTCAGAGAACGCTTGGCAGACGAAATCACAGATGTCAAAGTCATCATTCCACCCCTGCGTCTCTGTGGAGACAATGCAGGTATGATTGCCTATGCCAGTGTCAGCGAGTGGAACAAAGAAAACTTCGCAGGTTTGGACCTCAATGCCAAACCAAGCCTTGCCTTTGATACCATGGAATAAAGAGTCAGCTTGAAGCTGGCTTTTTTGCTAAAATATTTTAGGTAACTATATATCAGTTTACACTAGACACAATATATAGTGCTTACAAGAATATCAAAAAGGCGACTTCCAAGAGGAAATCGTCTTTTTCATGCTTATTTCAAAAATTCATACTCAAATAGGAATGGCACAATTTCAGAATTATAATACTCTTTTACCATTGTTTTCAATGTATTCAAGTGTCCGTTTAATTCGGGATAGTTATAGATTGTTTTATCATTTTCATCTTTTTCAGATGTGTTAAGCTCATCAATAATCTGATAAACTGAATACGTTAATTTAGAATTATAATTTTTCGTTTTCTTAGCTTCTGTTAGGACTTTTTCCCATTGTTCAAATAAATCAGTTTCTTTAGAACCTTGTTTCAATTTTGCTAAGTTAACTGTTGCTAGTGTATCTCCATTAGTGTTATCCAATGACAACTCATTTCGGTAGAATCGTCCATCAGAACCATATAAACTTCTCATGTGATTTTGCGTTTCAAGTGTTGTGAAGAGCAGAATTTTCAATAAGTCTTGTTCAATCTTGTTACTTGATACAGCTTTATTAAAACGTTCAGCGCCATCGGCAGATTTCATAATATTAGCACGCTGTGTCCAGTGACGATTATAAGTAATGTAGCGACTGGCGGCAAACATTGGGAGTTTCTCTAGGAAGTTGTCAGAGCGAAGGAAAAAGCCATGTCCATCATATCTACCTGCCATTATTAAGGTAGCGTGTAAATCTGGGTTATCAAATCCAGAACTATATACTGCCATATAGCCCAGAATGTTTGAATTAAATAAAGGAATAACACTCTTAGTTTTACCTTCATACTCTTTACCATTTAATCCTAGATAAAGTCCATTATTTTCATCATTTATGAACTTTCTTTTATCAAAGTACTTTTGGCTATACGTGCTATGTATCCTTTTAATAATGATATTATTTTCAGGAAGTAAATTTCCATCCTTATCAATATCATAGGCTTCTAATTTTAGTGACTCTAGTGCAACTTCTTCTTTACTCCAAAGAGCACACATAATCATCGCATGAATATTAGTGTGAAAGTGTTTGCGATTAAAAGCAAAACCACCTAAAAATTTTTGATTGATGAGATGCTGAGCTTTCCAATACTTTACAGGACTATAGACAATATAAGAATCTGTTGGTTGGCGTAAATAATATTTGAAAGCAGACCAGATAAAGATATTTCCGAGTTCGTTTGTCGCCTGTCCTTTAACCTCTTTTTTCATCTCCGTCACTAAAAAGCTCTTTTTCCAAGCAGATGATTTCTTACTAGTCCCAGCTTTTTGGTGTTCAATAGAAGTAGTCTCTGCATAAGGGGGATTCTCGTACATGATAATTGTCACTTTTGGGTCGTTGATATAGCGTTCAATAATTTCATTGTTAATGTATTCCTTGCTAAGAGCGTCAGCTCCTCGGACTAGTCCCATATTAAACGTATCTTCTTTCTCAGTTGGTGGGATAATGTGGCGAACCTTGTCACCTAGCAACTCAACAAGAACTTTATATTCATAGTATTCAATAGTAGAAAGGACGCAGTGACTTAGTTCCTCGTCGCTCATCAATTTCTCGAGGTTTCCAGTCCCAGCACATCTATCCAAAATAATATAATCATTTCCTTCTGGAACACGCTTAATAGCTTGTCGGACTAGCTCCAATGACTTTTCAACATAAGATTCAGGAGTGTAGAAAGCTCCTAAGTTTTTCTTTTGTAAAGTATCATTGAGTTTATCCATCAAATAGTGAAATTGTGCATTAGTTTCACCGATATAGGGATTGATAAATTCTTTTAGTTTCTCAGGTTTCCGAATTTCACCAATAATTTTAACTTTACCAGTTTGGTCACCGATAAAATCAGACTTTTTAGCTCCTTTGTTTTCACTATAAAAACGTTCCGCCCAACCAACAATACAGTTTTCGTCAATGTTAATTTTTGTGTATTGCTTTGAACGTAGTAAAGTAATGAGACGACTTTCATCTAGTTGGCTTTGACCGTATTCTAAAACCTCAAGAGGAGCATCAGAAGAAAAACCAGCTGTTTTAACACTTGCACCACCAAAATATACTTTTTCGATATGTGTTAAATATTCCTGACTATCAAAAACGTAGATTTTTTCATTCGTTAGCGATACAAGCAGAATGTTTTTAGGGATTTCTTTCCCTTTGATTCTCCGAGCAGATAGATATTTGATGGCTTGGAATAGAACAGAGTTAATATCATTGATAACAACTTTAAATTCAATCAGATTTCCATTTACAATACCATCTGTATAGTCTGTTAAAATATCATCTGTTTTCAAAGTATTATCAACAAGAGGTAGATAATCTTGATAAAACTTTAGTTGTCCATCAACTTCGTTTGAGAAATGGTTAGGCATATTGTAGCTCTCCATTTCTCTCTAAAGATAACTCAGAAAACTCAACATAAAAAGCCTTCTCACAAAAATGTGAAAATGCCTGTTTTAATGCTTGACAAAAAACACGTCCGATTACATAATCAGCGTGAGCTGTGAGCTGTGAGCTGTGAGCTGTGAGCTGTGAGCTGTGAGCTGTGAGCTGTGAGCTGTGAGCTGTGAGCTGTGAGCTGTGATTGCGTTCATAATACTTAATTTCCTTTATTTTTGTTACTTCTATTATATCAAAATTTTGAAATCCTGCGAAGAATTTAGACATTATTAAAAGACGATTTCCGTTTGTAAGTTGCCTTTTTGATATTCTCGTAAGCACTATATCTTGTGTCTAGTGTAAACTGGTATATAGTTCCAATATTTTATAATATATTAAAAAAGAAAAGTATTTACGAATGGAATAGTAAAGAGGGTTTTGGACAGGAGTTTGGTCATGATTGAAAAGATGGCATTGGGAGAATTTTACAAGGAATTGCGATTGGCTAGAAAACTCAAGCAGTCAGATGTAGCTTGTGATGGACTGACAGCATCTCAGCTATCCAAGTTTGAGTTAGAGCAGTTTTCGTGTTATACTTTCTTTATTTCATAGTATAGGAGAAAATAGAATGAAAAAGATAGTCTCACGCTACTACCTTATTATAGCCATTTTACTTGTCATTGCTGATCAGTTCTTCATTCGTTTGCTTTTACATAGCGACCTTGCTACTGGTCTATCTGACTTTGCTTATTATTTGTCAGATATGATGTTGCATTTTCTTGTAGTTCTGCTTGCTTTTATTGTTATGATTTGGTCAGGGAAATGGCAGAAAATTAACAGTCGAAAATTTAGAGGTTTGAACTGCACCCCAAAAGTTAGATTTTTTCTGTCTAACTTTTGGGGTGCAGTTCATTTTTCAGTCTTTTTTATTTCGACTGTCTGTTACTAGTTTTTGATCAATCCTTTGTTTCCTCAAAATTTAGAGAACAAATCTCAAAATGTAATCGGAAAATTCAAAGTTTGTCAGTCTGAGTCTTTTCTTGTATAGTAGAAATATGAAGTTTAAAAAAATAGTCAGTAGTTTGCTTTCTCTTGGAGCTTTACTCATGCTTTTATCAGCTTGCCAGAATATCAAAAAGGCACAACTGGTCTTGTTTGAATCCCTTTCGTTCGGTATGTCTCCTAAATCTGTTGAAGAAGTATTGGGAAAGGCTAGCGAGGTGGAGGAAGAAGAGGAAATGGCCTATCGTGATACTTGGCGTGCAGAAGACCCGTATTTCTATAAAACAGGCCGCCTTTTCTATCACTATGAGCAGATTACTTTGAAAGGCTATCCAGGCCGAGCGACCTTTACATTTTCAAAATCGCATCACTTGGAAACAGTAGCGGCTTATTTTCCCGTTACCTCAAAAGCTGAGCAGGAAGCATTGATCAATAACTTATCCCAGACTGTAAAAAAAGAACTTGAAGAACTCCCAGATTACCAGTCCATGACAACTGATACAGTAGGTCTCTATGATGACGGTTATCGCTACAAGGTCAAGTTGAAGGGACAACAGTGGGAGCTCTGGGTTGATGTCTATCCAACAGAAAATAAATATGCTACAGACACAGAAACCGATAAGTATACTATCCGAGTGGATCAATTTCTTATGTATCCATGATGCTTCCTCTTCAGCACTTTTTGCTGGCAATAGGTTTCGAATCCGAAACTTTTTTCTCTTCTTTGAATATGTTATAATAGTCCGTGCTGTGGCTGTGATGACAAACAGTCGCAATTGGAGAGAATATGAGGAGAAGGATGAAAGAAAAAGGATTTTGGGAAGGTGTACAGGCGGCCATGCCGACTGCCCTTGGCTATGTCAGCATTGGACTGGCTTGTGGGATTATTGGAGCGCCCTATGTGACACCTGTTGAGATGGGCTTGATGAGCCTCTTTGTTTATGCTGGGAGCGCCCAGTTTGCCATGTTGGCACTGATTGCGGTACAAGCGCCTGTGGCAGCTATTGCTATGACGGTCTTTTTGATCAACTTGCGACTCTTTTTGCTGAGCTTGCATGCATCGACCTATTTCCGTCATACTAGTCTCTGGCAAAATATTGGCATGTCCAGTCTCCTGACAGATGAGACCTACGGGGTTTTGATGGGAGAATTAGCCCATACAGACAAGGTCCATCCTATGTGGATGCACGGGAACAATCTCAATAGTTATGTAGCCTGGTTTATTGGGACAGTTGCGGGGACAGCTTTAGGTGGGCTTCTTCCAAATCCTGAAGTCTTTGGCTTGGACTTTGCCCTTGTTGGGATGTTTATCGGGATTTTTACTTCGCAATTTCAGATTATGCAAAGACGGGTTCCTGTACGGAATCTGCTGCTGATCCTAGCCGTTGTTGCGGTGTCCTTCTTTTTGCTCTTGACAGTGGTGTCTCAGTCGCTAGCTGTTCTGTTTGCGACCTTGCTAGGTTGTACTATGGGGGTGGTCTTAGATGGTCAGTAAGTATCTTTTGTTAGCTGTTATCTTTTCAGGCCTAGTGACTTGGATTCCCCGCATGATTCCCTTCATCTTGATCAAGTATAAGGGCTTGCCTGCTATCGTTGAGCGGTTTTTGAAGTTCTTGCCTGTTTCCATTATTTTTGCCTTGATCCTTTCAAGCGTAGTGACTGGCAAGGTTGGGAGCCTTCCTCAGATCAAATGGCTGGACTTTTTAGCAGTCTTTCCAACGGCTTGGGTAGCCTTTCGCTACCGCAATCTAGTGGGGACAGTTCTTTTTGGGGTAGTCTTGATTGCAGTCTTGCGTCTGGTCTTTTAGTCAGCCATAAAAAAAACCTATCACCGAGATAAGTATCATATAATGGCGAAAAAAAATATTTTCTGTTAAGATAGTAAAGTATTCTATTTTGGAGGAAATGACATGAAAAAAATCGTCAAATATTCATCTCTTGCTGCTCTAGGACTTGTTGCCGCAGGTGTACTAGCAGCTTGCTCAGGCGGAGATAAGAAAGATACTGCAACTAGCGAAGCAGCATCTGGTAAGAAAGAAATTATCGTTGCAACCAATGCTTCACCAAAACCATTTAACTACGAAGAAAATGGCGAGTTGACTGGTTATGAGATTGAAGTAGTCCGTGCTATCTTTAAAGACTCTGACAAATACGATGTCAAGTTTGAAAAGACAGAGTGGTCAGGTGTCTTTGCAGGTCTTGATAGCGACCGTTATCAAATGGCTGTGAACAATATCAGCTATACCAAAGAACGTGCTGAAAAGTACCTTTATGCAGCTCCAACTGCTAAAAACCCTAACGTTCTTGTAGTGAAGAAAGACGACGACAGCATCAAATCACTTGATGATATCGGAGGCAAGTCTACTGAGGTTGTTCAAGGTACAACATCAGCTAAACAGCTAGAAGATTATAACAAACAACACGCAGATAATCCAACTGTTCTTAACTACACTAAAGCGGACTTCCAACAAATCATGTCTCGTTTGAGCGATGGTCAGTTTGACTACAAGATTTTTGATAAAATCGGTGTTGAAACAGTTATCAAGAACCAAGGTTTGGACAACTTGAAAGTCATTGAACTTCCAAGCGACCAACAACCTTACGTTTACCCACTTCTTGCTAAAGGTCAAGATGAGTTGAAATCATTTGTAGACAAACGTATCCAAGAACTCTACAAAGACGGAACTCTTGAAAAATTGTCTAAACAGTTCTTCGGGGACACTTACCTCCCAGCAGAAGCTGATATCAAATAGTCGTATGAAATCATCCAGTCTGAGAAAGGCGGATGATTTCTCAATTTTTAGGTATATAGTTTCAAACTATATGTCTGCCTATCTAATAACAATTTGCTAAATCAAATAAAGTATGAGATACTATTACGGTATTATTTTTAAAGGAGATAGAATCATGAAAATTAAAAAATGGCTCGGTGTAGCAGCTCTTGCTACAGTCGCAGGTTTGACTCTTGCAGCTTGCGGAAATTCAGAAAAGAAAGCAGACAACGAAACAGTTGTCAAAATTGCAACAGTTAACCGTAGCGGTTCTGAAGAAGCACGTTGGGATAAAATCCAAGAATTGGTTGAAAAAGATGGAATTAAATTGGAATTCACAGAGTTCACAGACTATTCACAACCAAACAAGGCAACTGCTGATGGCGAGGTAGACTTGAACGCCTTCCAACACTACAACTTCTTGAACAACTGGAACAAAGAAAACGGGAAAGACCTTGTAGCGATTGCAGATACATATATCTCACCAATCCGCCTTTACTCAGGTAAAAATGGGGAAGAAAACAAGTACACTAAAGTGGAAGAAATCCCAGATAACGGTGAAATCGCCGTACCAAACGATGCAACAAACGAAAGCCGTGCGCTTTACTTGCTTCAATCAGCTGGTTTGATCAAATTGGATGTTTCTGGAACTGCACTTGCAACAGTTGCTAACATCACAGAAAATCCAAAGAACTTGAAGATTACTGAATTGGACGCTAGCCAAACAGCTCGTTCATTGTCATCAGTTGATGCTGCCGTTGTAAACAATACCTTCGTTACAGAAGCAAAATTGGACTACAAGAAAGCACTCTTCAAAGAACAAGCTGATGAAAACTCAAAACAATGGTACAACATCATTGTTGCGAAAAAAGATTGGGAATCATCACCTAAGGCTGATGCCATCAAGAAAATTATCGCAGCTTACCACACTGATGAAGTGAAAAAAGTTATCGAAGAAACATCAGACGGTTTGGACCAACCAGTTTGGTAATAAGACACAGGGAGGTGGGAGAGAGTTTCCACCTCTTGCTTTTGTATAGAGAGTTGATTTTAAAGAGGCGCTTGTGGTTGTTCTGAGGACACAAGTACGTAGTAGAAAGAGAGAGAAAATGGTTTTTCCTAGCGAACAAGAGCAGATTGAAAAATTTGAAAAGGATCATGTGGCCCAACATTATTTTGAAGTCTTGCGCACCTTGATTTCCAAGAAATCAGTCTTTGCCCAGCAGGTTGGACTCAAGGAAGTCGCAAACTATCTGGGTGAGATTTTCAAGCGTGTGGGGGCTGAAGTGGAGATTGATGAGACTTATACGGCTCCCTTTGTCATGGCGCATTTCAAGAGTTCGCGTCCGGATGCCAAGACCTTGATCTTCTATAATCACTATGACACCGTGCCAGCGGATGGCGACCAGGTGTGGACAGAGGCTCCTTTTACCCTTTCTGTGCGAAATGGCTTTATGTATGGACGTGGGGTTGACGATGACAAGGGCCACATCACGGCTCGTTTGAGTGCTCTGAGAAAGTACATGCAGCACCATGATGATCTGCCTGTCAATATCAGCTTTATCATGGAAGGGGCAGAGGAGTCTGCTTCCATGGATCTAGATAAGTATTTAGAGAAACACGCAGACAAACTCCGTGGGGCAGATTTGTTAGTTTGGGAACAAGGGACCAAAAATGCCTTGGAGCAGTTAGAAATTTCTGGTGGAAACAAGGGAATTGTGACCTTTGATGCCAAGGTAAAAAGTGCTGATGTGGATATCCACTCGAGTTATGGTGGTGTTGTGGAGTCGGCGTCGTGGTACCTTATCCAGGCCTTAAGTAGCCTGCGAGCTGCTGATGGACGTATCTTGGTAGAAGGCTTGTATGAGGATGTTCAAGAGCCAAATGAACGAGAACTAGCCTTGGTAGATGCCTACGCCCAACGCAATCCTGAGGAAATCAGTCGCATTTATGGTTTGGAATTGCCTCTCTTACAAGAGGATCGTGTAGCCTTTCTAAAACGTTTCTTTTTCGAGCCAGCCCTTAATATCGAAGGGATTCAGTCAGGTTATCAAGGGCAAGGGGTTAAAACGATTTTGCCAGCAGAAGCCAGTGCCAAGTTAGAAGTTCGTTTGGTTCCTGGCCTAGAACCGCATGATGTTCTGGAAAAAATTCGGAAACAGCTAGACAAAAATGGCTTTGATAAGGTAGAATTATACTATACCTTGGGAGAGATGAGCTATCGAAGCGATATGAGCGCACCAGCCATTCTCAATGTGATCGAGTTGGCCAAGAAATTCTATCCACAGGGCGTTTCAGTCTTGCCGACCACAGCGGGGACAGGGCCTATGCATACGGTCTTTGATGCCCTAGAGGTACCAATGGTGGCCTTCGGTCTAGGAAATGCCAATAGCCGAGACCATGGTGGAGATGAAAACGTGCGAATCGCCGATTACTACACCCATATTGAATTAGTAGAGGAGCTGATTAGAAGCTATGAGTAGAGATATTATCAAGTTAGATCAGATTGATGTGACTTTTCACCAAAAGAAGAGAACCATCACAGCGGTCAAGGATGTGACCATTCACATCCAAGAAGGGGATATCTACGGAATCGTTGGATATTCTGGAGCAGGGAAATCAACCCTTGTACGGGTGATTAACCTCTTGCAAAAACCATCTGCAGGGAAAATTACCATTGACGACGATGTGATTTTTGATGGTAAGGTCACTTTGACGGCGGAGCAGTTACGTCGGAAACGTCAAGATATCGGGATGATTTTCCAACACTTTAATCTGATGAGCCAGAAAACGGCCGAGGAGAATGTGGCCTTTGCCCTTAAACATTCTGGACTCAGCAAGGAAGAAAAGAAAGCTAAGGTAGCTAAGTTGTTGAACTTGGTTGGCTTGGCAGATCGTGCTGAAAACTACCCTTCACAACTATCTGGAGGGCAAAAACAGCGTGTAGCCATTGCACGTGCCTTGGCAAATGATCCGAAAATCTTGATTTCAGATGAGTCAACGTCTGCCCTTGATCCTAAGACAACCAAGCAGATTTTGGCCTTGTTGCAAGATTTGAACCAAAAATTAGGTTTGACGGTTGTTTTGATTACGCATGAAATGCAGATTGTCAAAGACATTGCTAATCGTGTGGCAGTTATGCAGGATGGTCGTTTGATTGAAGAAGGCAGTGTCCTTGAAATCTTCTCAGACCCTAAACAACCTTTGACACAGGACTTTATCTCAACTGCCACAGGTATTGATGAAGCCATGGTCAAGATTGAGAAGCAAGAAATCGTAGAGCACTTGTCTGAGAACAGTATTTTAGTGCAGCTCAAGTATGCGGGGGCTTCGACAGACGAACCACTTTTAAATGAATTGTACAAACATTACCAAGTAACGGCCAATATCCTCTATGGAAATATCGAAATTCTCGATGGCACTCCCGTTGGAGAATTGGTTGTGGTCTTGTCAGGGGAAAAAGCAGCGCTAGTAGGTGCTCAAGATGCCATCCGTCAGGCTGGCGTCCAGCTAAAAGTATTGAAGGGAGGACAGTAAGATGGAATCATTGATTCAAACTTATCTACCAAATGTCTATAAGATGGGCTGGGCTGGTCAGGCAGGCTGGGGAACAGCCATCTACCTAACTCTTTATATGACAGTTCTTTCTTTCATCATCGGAGGGTTCTTGGGGTTGGTAGCAGGTCTTTTCCTCGTCTTGACAGCGCCAGGCGGTGTCTTGGAAAATAAGGTTATCTTCTGGATTTTAGACAAGATTACCTCTATTTTCCGCGCGGTACCATTTATCATCCTCTTGGCAATCATGTCGCCACTTTCTCACTTGATCGTTAAGACTAGTATCGGGCCAAATGCAGCCCTTGTCCCCCTTTCTTTTGCGGTCTTTGCCTTCTTTGCCCGTCAGGTGCAGGTTGTCTTGGCTGAGCTGGATGGCGGTGTCATTGAGGCAGCTCAAGCGAGCGGAGCGACCTTCTGGGATATCGTGGGTGTTTACCTATCAGAAGGTCTTCCAGATTTGATTCGTGTGACGACAGTGACCTTGATTTCCCTTGTTGGGGAAACAGCCATGGCGGGAGCAGTTGGTGCTGGTGGTATTGGTAACGTAGCCATTGCCTATGGATTCAACCGTTACAATCACGATGTGACTATCTTGGCAACCATTATTATCATTTTGATTATCTTTACAATCCAGTTCTTGGGAGATTTCTTGACCAAGAAACTAAGTCATAAATAATGGAAGGAGTTCAACGGGACTCCTTTTTGTTTTCTCACCGAACTGCAAGAAGGATAAAGCTTCTTTTTAGAAATATGCTATAATAAACAAAGGTCCCCAATTAGCAAATCAGAAACTTTGCTGTAGAAGGGATGATAATGTAAAGGAGTTTGGCTGGTATGAATTATTTTGAGGGGAATGAGTTTTTCCTTCTCTTATTTGTAGTTTTACTGATTGGTTTTGTGGTAAACTTTTTTGAAAAACGTAAGGACTACTATATTTTGGCGCTCTCCCTCTTATTTGCAGGAGCTATCTATGGTAAGAGTCGAGCGATGATTGTCTATTTGCTCGTCTTTATTGTTTACCAGTATTTTCTGGTTTTTCTAGCACAGCGGATAGAGGCAAAGTGGCTGAAATCACTGGTTTTCCTTTCCATTCTTCCTTTGGTAATCAATAAAGTCTTTGCCCTGACTTCTCTGCATTTGTTGGCCTTTATTGGAATTTCTTACATGTCCTTTAAGACCATTCAGATCATGCTAGAGATATCGGATGGCTTAATCAAAGAAAAAATCAGTGCAAAAGATTATCTACAGTTTTTGCTCTTTTTCCCAACAGTTAGTGCTGGTCCAATTGATCGGAGTAGGAGATTTTTAAAAGAGATGAACGAGGTCATGCCACGAAAAGAGTATCTAGAATTAGCAGGGGACGGTGTGTATCGTATCGTTCTAGGCCTCCTTTACAAGATTGTTTTATCAACCTATGTTTACCAGATGTTACTCGCTCTAAATAATACGGACATAGTCGTTTATTCAATCAAGTATATGTACCTCTATACCTTGTATCTGTTCTTTGACTTTGCCGGCTACAGTCTAATGGCCGTTGGAAGTAGTAACATTCTAGGTATTCAGACACCGATGAACTTTAACAAACCTTTCTTGAGTGTTGATATCAAAGATTTCTGGACCAGATGGCATATCACCTTGTCGACCTGGTTGAGAGATTTTGTATTTTCAAGAGTATTGATGCAGGTTATCAGGAAAAAATGGTTTAAAAATAGACTACACAATGCAACCTATGCCTATATGGTCAATATGTTGGTCATGGGTTTTTGGCATGGTCTTAGTGTTAGTTACATTGTCTATGGTTTTTACCATGGTGTCTTGATGGCTGGATTTGAAGTGTATCAAAAGAAAAGCAATTTTTATAAGAAAAATAAAAACAAAAACTGGTATAAGCTACTAAGTTGGTTTGTGACCATGAATTTGGTTATGATTGGTTTCTTTATCTTTTCAGGTGAACCCTATAAAATCTTACTGACGACTTTAAAGAGATAAGAGATTGAGAAGAAATCGGACAGATCGAAGGGATAGGATAAAACGAGATGATTAAATTAAAAGCATTTTTACTATCGCTTGTGCTCGTAATTGCGACGCTTGCCCTTTTAAATGTGACGTATGTCAAGAAGATTGATGATTATTATAAAGTCAAGGATAACAGTATTCGTTACAGCACTTCATATGAAAAGTATAAAAGTAGAGATATTCTAACAAGCAATATCACCCCCAATACACTGGTTCTAATGGGTTCCTCAGAGTTGGTTGCAACGATAAATGAAGACTATCATCCAAATAAAATTTTTAACTACAACGATTTTAATATCATGCAGATTGGGACTAGTTATTCTCAAAACATCATTCAGGCCTCTACTTTAGCTTCTATTGAAGGATCTATGAGTAAGCGAAAAGTAGCTATAGTAGAGTCTGTTCAGTGGTTTGAAAAAGATGGGACCCATCAAGATGCCTTTTTGAACAAGGCTTCTCAGGAACATATTTTCCACATGCTAGATAATGACAAGATTAGTAAAGAAACGAAAGAAAAACTAATCAATCGCATTATCGAGATTACCAAGGGGAACAAGCAACAAAATGACATCTACAAAAAATACAAAAGTTATTTCATAGATGGAAAAGGAACCATTGTTGATAAAAAAATATTAGAGTTTGAGAACGCGATGTATTCCTTTAAGCTCAAACAGACTTTTTATCAAAAACATGCCAAATCAGATTATCCTTCGCTAGGAGACAAAACCCCAGACTATGATTGGCAGAAGATGACGGATCAGTTTGTGGAAGAGGTCAAAAAGAAAACAGACAATAATGACTATGCTGTTGATAATAACTACTACAATACTTACTTAAAAGATCGCTATGCATCGCTGAAAGATTCTAATAAAGATTTGAGCTATCTAGAATCACCAGAGTATTCTGATATGGAACTTTTCTTGACAGTTGCCAAAGAATTGGGAATTGAAGTTGAGGTTATTATTTTCCCAGTAAACGGGAAATGGAACGACTACACAGGAGTCTCAAGAGAGATGCGAGAAAAAACTTATAAAAAAATAGAAGATGTTGCAAAAAGCCATGGTGCAACCGTATTAAACTATGGAAACAGAGAGTATGATGATTACTTTTTATTTGACGTGATGCACGTTGGAGTGAAAGGATGGATGGAAGTTGAAAAAGAACTTTACAAATTTGCAAACCAAGCTAACTAACACACATCGTTTAATCTTGTGGACACTATTTTTCTATACGGTTATCTTGAGCATCGTGATTTATTGTTTTGTGACCGATTTTTCGAATATTCAAGAATTTATCTATAGTGAATTTTAAGACTATATACAAAAAGGCCCTGGAACTATGCATTGCTAGTCTTCAGGGCTTTTACCTTATAGTTTATCAGCTATTTTTTGACTTAGAAATTGCCCAACCACAGCCCCAATCAAGGCACCTAGGAGGATGCTTGAAACAAAGAGAAGGATTTTGTCCAACTCTGGAGCGACCATGATACGGTCAATGTATTCTTGGGATTTCCCACGCGCAAGTAAGGTAGCCACGTAAGCTTTGGGACGGATCCACATGAGGAAGATAGGACCACTTGTGCTAAAAGCAAAGACGAGGAAGGAGAGGGTGTTTTTGATTCGGTCTTTGTAGTTTCCGAGACGAGCGATGGCATCTGCTGCAAGACCGCAGGCGATAGCTGGTAGAAAGGCTCCAGCGCCGTGTTTGCTAGCTAGGAAGAAAAGTGCCATAAAAAATCCTAGAGTGGTGATAGCACCAAAACGAGGGACCTTCGCCAAAAGAAGCATATAGACACTGCCACCGACAAGGGCAGAAAAGGCAGGTGCGTAGAACATATTGCCTGTTTGGTCGACCAGGTGTCCTAGGAAGACTCCAATCCCTAGACAGAGGAAATAAAGGACGACAGCTAAGAGGGTGGTTAAGATATTTTTCTTCATGAGAATCTCCTTGATGCGAATTAACAAAACCAATTGTATCACGCTTTTTGAGGATTGTAAATGGGAGTTCTATATTTTTGAAAACGTTTGAAATATGATATAATAGTTACATCGTTAGTTTAAGGAGAGTAGCATGGGAAAATTTCTAGAATTCGTCTTTAATCGTATCTTTTTGGGAATGATTGCGACGGCTTATTTCTGGCTATTAACACTAGCAGGAGGAGTGATCTTTGGTTTGGCCCCAGCTAGTGCTACCCTGATGAGTTTGTATGCGGAGCATGGGTATACTTATCGAGCCTACCATTTGAAAGAAGCTTGGGAACTATATAAGAGTAACTTTGTCAAGAGCAATCTGGCTTTCTATAGTTTTGTGTTTGTGGATCTTGTCCTAGTTTATGGTTTATACCTTCTAGTTCAATTGCCCCACCAGACGATTTTCCACCTCTTGGCGACCTTTCTCAATGTCCTTGTAGTCGCTCTTGTCTTTCTAGCCTATACTGTTTCCTTGAAACTGCAGGTGTACTTTGATTTATCCTACCAAAACACCTTAAAACTGTCCCTTATCGGGATTTTTATGAGCTTACCTGCGATTGCCAAGGTTTTACTCGGGTCCGCTCTCCTTGTAGGAGTTGGTTATTATATGCCTGCCTTGCTCTTTTTTGTAGGAATTGGAATGTGGCATTTCTTTATCAGTGATATGTTGGAACCTATTTATGAAAGTATCCATGAAAAATTGGCGACAAAATAGAATGAAGCAGTTCTGGCTTCACTCTCTCTTAAGGATTTATAGTTTGGTTATGATCGTGGTCATTGCTAGTTTTGCGATTATGCTATCGTATGCTGACTGGGACTCACGTGAGAAAGAGGCCCAACGGGTTGCAGAACGTGTGACCACTCGGACAGTGAGTGAAGTGGAATACTATCACAGAGAGTCAACACAACTTGCTCAGTCTTTGGTTGAAAATCAGGCCCGCATCGAAGGGATTTACAAGTATTTCAGTCTCAGCACACCAGACTATTTCTACTGGCAATTAGAGCGTAAAACTTCACCTTATATCTCGGTTTCCCTGTATGAAAATATTGATGACCTCTATGTTCGAAATGATTTTGTGACTGGAGTGGCTATTGTTCTTCAGGACTACAAGGAAGTCTATGTTTCGACTAGAGAAAAACGCAGTGGAGAGAAAATTCCTGCGGAGGATTTTAAGCCGACAGCCAATAGTTTTGCCATTCCTGTTTCCGATCCTGTGTCTGACAAGGATTTAGGAGTGATTTATATCTCCCTATCCCCAGATGTTTTACATGGCGCTATTGACAATACTCGGGGTCATATCCCAATGGCTGTAACAGTAACTTCGCCTTTTGAGACTGAGATGTTCCATATTGGGGAGAAGGTCTCAGCCGAGCGAGAAAACTGGTTTGTAGGTGTCACCTCTCACGGTTATCAGGTTCGAGTTGCTGTTCCTAAAAATTTTGTTCTTACAGGAACTTTGACGAGTTCAGCTGTCATTATTGGGCTAAGTATTCTCTTTATCATCATTTTGTACGTGACTCTTAGACAGACTTTTTCAAATTACCAAAAGCAGGTCGTAGACCTAGTAGATTCGATCGAGGTGATTGCTCAAGGAGAAGAAGGCCTTCGAATCGATACCTCTGAAAAAGACCAAGAGTTGCTTCTCATTGCAGAAACAACCAATGATATGTTGGATCGCTTGGAAAAAAATATCCATGATATCTATCAGCTAGAGCTCAGTCAAAAAGATGCCAATATGCGAGCTCTGCAAGCTCAAATCAATCCTCACTTTATGTACAATACTCTAGAGTTTTTACGGATGTATGCCGTCATGCAAAGTCAGGATGAACTGGCAGATATTATCTATGAATTTAGCAGCTTGTTACGCAACAATATCTCTGACGAGCGGGAAACGACCTTGAAGCAGGAGTTGGAATTTTGCCGAAAATATAGCTATCTCTGTATGGTACGTTATCCTAAATCCATTGCTTATGGTTTCAAGATTGAACCAGAATTGGAAGAAATGAGGATTCCAAAATTTACACTCCAACCATTAGTAGAAAACTACTTTGCCCATGGTGTTGACCATCGCAGAACGGATAATGTCATCAGTATCAAAGTCTTGAAGGGCCAAGGCTTTGTTGAAATCCTAGTGGAAGACAATGGTCGGGGAATGTCCGCTGAGAAACTAGCTAGCTTGCAAGAAAAATTAGCTCAGAGAAGTTTTGAACACGAGGCAAGCTATAGTGGGGAGCGGCAATCAATTGGAATAGTAAATGTACACGAACGCTTTGTTCTCTACTTTGGGGATCGCTACCAAATCAGTGTAGAGTCAGCTGAGCAAGAAGGTGTTCGTTACCATATCATTATCCAGGATGAATAGAAAGGGTAGAAATGTATAAAGTTTTATTAGTAGACGATGAGTACATGGTGACAGAGGGGCTCAAGCGATTAATCCCCTTTGAAAAATGGGATATGCAAGTCGTCGCAACAGCTAATCACGCAGATGATGCTTTGGACTATATTAAGAAAAATCCAGTAGATGTGGTCATTTCCGATGTCAACATGCCAGATAAGACCGGACTTGAGATGATTAGGGAAATGAAAGAGCTACTTCCAGATACCTATTATATCTTGCTGTCTGGTTATCAGGAGTTTGAGTACGTTAAAAAAGCCATGAACCTTAGTGTCGTGGATTATCTGGTTAAGCCAGTAGACAAGGTGGAGTTGGGCAATTTATTAGAAAAGATTGCGCAACAGCTTCAGGAAAAGGTGGAACAAAGTCAGACCCTCAGTCAAGAATTGGATGAGACAGGATTTACTAACTACCTGTCAGGTAAAGACAGCTGGTGGATAGGACTTTCAAAGGAAAAGCGGGGCTCTTTTACCATTCCTTACTATGTTTTGGGGCAAGACTGGCAGATTTTCATATCTGATCAACCACTAGATGGCATCGTTGTGACACCATTTGAAGCACCTTACCAGCAGTCCTTTGAGAATTGGAAGATCAACGCTGAAAAAGCCCTCTTCTACGGTTCAGTTAATCTAGAAAAATCCGAGAGTTTGTTTTCTTATTATGAGCCGATTTATCGGGTGATTATCCAAGGGAATATCAATCAAATCATCGAAGAATTAACCCTGCTAGAGAAGGTTGTTTTGAAGAATACCCCGCGCGTGGCCATCACAAAGCAGCTCTTCACTCAGTTTGTCATGGATGTCTTTCATTTATTTGAACACCTAAAAGCAGATGATATGACCGAGATTGTCAAAGCTATCCATGCCATTAACACCTTTGAAGAATTGGTTGCCTATATCAAAGAAACCTTGACCAAGTTCTTTGGCCAGTACCGCATGAATGAAAATGTGGTGAGCGTTCTGGAGGTGATTGGGCGTGATTATCAGAAAGAGCTCTCGCTTAAGGATATTAGCAAGGATCTCTTTATCAATCCTGTCTATCTCGGTCAGCTGATCAAGAGGGAAACCAACTCAACCTTTGCGGAATTGCTCAATAAACAGCGAATTAAGGCAGCGCAGCAACTCTTACTTTCGACCAGTGATAGCATCGAAGATATTTGCTATGCAGTTGGCTATAGTAATGTTGGATATTTCTACAAGGTTTTCCGTAAATTGTGCGGAAAATCACCGAAAGCTTATCGGAAACAAGTTGAAACCAGCTTGTAAAAGTTGTATTCCTGTACAAAAAATGCTATAATGTTCAAAATATCTTATGGAGGAAAACATGAAAAAGAATCCTATTTATCTTTGGGTCTTGTTAGTCCTATCAGCCCTCATTTCATCTATGTCATTATTTGGAATCTTGAGTCCATTGCCAAGTAAAGATGTGCTTCGTGCTAGCCTGGCGAATAGCGGGACGCTTACTGCTCAGCAATTAGAAGACGCAGTCAACTATACTTACCAAGTAACAGCGTCATCGCACTCTATTTTTAATATGTTGTTGATTGTTTTATCTGCAATTTTAGTTGTAGTAGCTTTTGTATTTCTCCTACGTAAAAATGTGCAATTCGCAAACTATGCTTATATTGGCTATGTTCTACTAGCGATTGTTGGTTTGGTTTATAGCTATATGAACGTTCAAGATGCGGTTCAATTAATCAAAGATTCTACCCTCGGCCTAGGAATGGGAGCATTAGCACAAGGAACGAATATTTTGTTCATCATTATCAATGTTCTCTTTTTAGCCTTAGTCTTTTACAAGATGTGGCGCCAGCAAAAGGATTTGACCGAAGAAGTCGAAGCAGAAGAAGTTGCCTAAGTATTGACAAAAAAGAACTATCAAGTTACAATCTTGGTAGTTCTTTTTTAAATCGTAAACAAAAAATCGAGGTCAACATGAAAAAAATATCCCTAGTGTATATCAGTCTGAGTGGGAATACAGAGAGTTTTGTAACCCGACTCAAGGACTATCTCTTGTCTCAGTATGAGGGAATTGAGGTCCAAAAAATCCATATCAAGGATTTGGTCAAGGAAGGGAAAGATTTCTTTGAAATGGAACATCCCTATGTCGCTTTCTTGCCGACCTATCTGGAAGGTGGAAATGGTGTCGATAACGGCGATGTTGAGATTCTAACGACTCCAGTGGGCGACTTTATCGCTTATGGAGACAATGCTAGTAAGTGTTTTGGGGTAGTGGGATCTGGCAATCGCAATTTTAACAATCAATACTGCCTGACAGCCAAGCAGTATAGCCAGCGCTTTGGCTTCCCGGTCCTAGCAGACTTTGAAATGCGTGGTATGCTGGGAGATATTAAAAAAGTCGCAGCGATTATCGCGGACTTGTATGAGTTAGAAACAGAAAAATAAAGTAGTACTGAGGGGCAGTTGAGATTTTCAACTGCTTTTGAGTATGCAAAAAGCACCCCCGTAAGGGTGCCATTTTATATACTATCCTGCTTTTCCGATGGCAAGTGCATAGATAAAGAAAATAGCAAAGCCAAAGAGGAAAATCAATCCTGCGATAGCGAGGAGTTTTAGCCAGGAAGGAAGATTTTTATTCTCACGTGTCACCAATACATAGTTCAAAAGAGCGAAGAATGGTGTTGTCAGGAAAGAACCGATCATGGCAAAGCGAAGCATGGTTGAAACTTGTCCAGCAAAGAATTTAATAATTACGATACCAATGATAGCGGTAATGGTCATCCAGATGTTCAAAGATTTGCGAGTATCCTCTTTTTGACGAATCAAGAGTCGTAGCGATTCCTGATTGACACGAGAGTAGCCATCGATAACGGTGATGACCGTTCCAAAGATACAGAGAAAGGCGATAAAGGTAATCAAATAACGAGACCATTCTCCAAGAACAGAGGCATACATACCCACAAACTGAGAAATGTACTTGGCTGAAGCGGCTTCAACTGCTTGTCCTGTAGGATACTGAATAAGCGCTCCTAGTGCCACGAAGAATACAGCTAGGATAGCAGTTCCAATGTAACCAACGTTAAAGTCGAAAAGGGCGTCCTCTGTATTAAAGTTGACAGTCTTTTTCTTTTCAGCAGACCAGAGTGAATTGATGGCTGAAATTTCAATAGGAGCAGGCATCCATCCTAAGAGGGAAACGATGAAAGGGAGGGCCGCCATTTGCCAAGGTGTCTTTTCGACAAAATCAGAGCTATATTCTGGATGCTTAATTGCTGCAATGATAACTGCAAGAACTGTTGCAATGGTCAAAGCGGACATGATCCATTTTGCCATACCATCCAATAGTTTGTAGCCACCAAAGAGTAGCATGGCCCAAATGACTGCAACAAGGATAAGGGACCATTGAGTGATGCTAAGTCCAATCATTGGGAAGGCGCTAGCGATGATGGCTGAGCAAAGGATAGCGACTCCAGCTGTATTGACCATAGCAGAGAAGACATTGAGGACAAAGAAAATCCAGAGATAGAACTTGCCTTTTTCAGCGTAGCCTTCGACCAAGGTTTTACCAGTATCAGCAGTATATTCTGCACCAAAACGGAAAAATGGATATTTAAAAACATTGGCCAAGATAACCAATAGGAGTAGTGACCAACCATAAGAACCACCAGCTTGAGTAGAGGATACAATGTGAGAACCTCCAACGGCAGCAGAAGCCATCAGGATTCCTGGCCCCATTGCCTTTAGTTTGCTTGCCCAGGTTGACTGGTTTGATAACGTAACTTGTGACATAATAAACGCTCCTATTTTTGAATTTTCAGAATAATCTGAATAGATAGCTACTATTCTACAAAAAACTTAAAAGAAATGCAAGGCCATTTTGAAAAAATATAGAAAATTACAGAAAAATTTTACATGCATTAATGAAATTTCTCCAAGGGGAATATGGTAAGCCTAAAAAATCCGAGAAGAAAGCTTCTCGGATTTCGGTTATTTCAATTGATCTGTGACGTCTTTTGAGAGCAACATTCCCAGATGGTAAGTTTTATTGATATGTGCAATGACATCATTGATATTTTCAGTCATGTGAATTTTTTCTTTGATGTCAGACCTAAATGTCTCGTCCTTCAAGAGTTGCTCTTGGTAGAGTCTTTGAAGTCTTTCCTTCTCGTACTTATTGAGCAGAAAAAGGAAAACCAAGCTAAGTACAACGAGGATATAAGCATATTGGCTCATAAGGAATCTCCCAGTGTGATAAATAGTAAAAGTGAATAAATTGTTTCATTGAAATGCTACAATGCCGAACAAAATATAAATGTTATCTTGCATCAATCTTTCAGATCGCTTTCAAGTAATTTAAAAGATTACGACATGAGCCTAACCGAATCGATATTATTTGGTTAGGTGAATTAGTGAAGCGTTTGGGCAACTCGTACTGGTTACGACGTAAAGAAACATAAATCGACAATATTTATGTTTCTTTACTAGTGAGGCGCCTAGCCAAAGTCCGAATAGGATTTGGTGTTAGTTACTTAGATTGCTTCGCAATCAAGTAACTTTGGCGATTTACATCTTCTCCGGCGCTTCTACTCCGAGCAAACGAAGAGCTTCTTTGAGGACCACTGCGGTTGCGTAGCTGAGGGCTAGACGGCTGTCGCGCTCAGGACTTTCATCTAGGATACGTGTATGTGCATAGTACTTGTTGAAAGCTTGAGCCAAACTAATCGCAAATTTCGCAATGATAGAAGGTTCAAAGTTATCTGCTGCACGATTGATAATACGTGGAAAGTCTTGGAGTAGTTTAATGATTTCCCAGCTTTCAGCATCGTTCAGGCTGTAGTTGCCAGCGGTATCTGGTTTGAAATCGGCTTTGCGCAAGATAGATTGGATACGAGCGTAGGCGTATTGAACGTAAGGTCCAGTTTCTCCTTCAAAGGATACCATAGCTTCAAGGTCGAAGTCATATCCATTTGTACGGTCGGTCTTAAGATCATAGAACTTGATAGCCCCAACTCCAACAGCGTGGGCAACCTGGTCTTTATTTTCTAACTCAGGATTTTTCGCTTCGATTTGGGCCTTGGCACGACTAACAGCCTCTGCAATAGTAGGCTCTAGCAAGATGACATTTCCTTTACGAGTAGAGAGTTTTTTCCCTTCTTTTGTTACCAATCCAAACGGAACATGGACAATGTCTTGGAACCAATCGTAGCCCATCTCTTGTAATACTGCCTTGAGTTGTTTGAAGTGGGCAGATTGCTCTTGACCAACAACATAGATGGATTTTGCAAATTGGTATTCCTTTTTACGGTAGAGGGCTGCAGCCAAGTCACGTGTGATATAGAGAGTTGCACCATCAGATTTTTTGATAAGGGCTGGATGTTCAATTCCATATTTCTCAAGATTGACAACTTGAGCCCCTTCTGACTCAACAAGAAGTCCTTTTTCAGCGAGAATATCTACAACAGCATCCATCTTATCGTTGTAGAAGGCTTCTCCGTTGTAGCTGTCAAATTCAACTTGTAATTCATTGTAAAGGCGGTTGAATTCCACTAAACTTTCATCACGGAACCATTGCCAGAGAGCGAGGGCTTCCTCATCTCCATTTTCCAGTTTGCGGAACCATTCGCGTGCTTCTTCATCCAAGCTAGGGTCTTTTTCAGCTTCAGCATTGATGCGAACGTAGAGTTTAAGAAGTTCATCGATTGGATGCGCTTTAACGGCTTCCTCATTTCCCCATTTCTTGTAGGCAACGATCAACATTCCAAACTGTTTGCCCCAGTCTCCTAGGTGGTTGACCTTGACCGTTTGATAACCGATTTTTTGAAAAATATGTGATAAGCTATCTCCGATAACTGTTGAACGCAAGTGCCCAATAGAGAATGGTTTTGCGATATTGGGACTAGACATATCGATAACGATATTTTCTTGCTTGCCAATGGTTTGGTCAGCATAGTGCTCTTTTTCAGTGATAACATCCTGTAATACCTGAGCCGAAATAGCCGATTTATCAAGGAAAAAGTTGACGTAAGGTCCAGTAGCAACAACCTTTTCAAAGGCTTGACTATTGATTTTTTCAGCAATATCTGCTGCAATCATTTGAGGAGCTTTACGCTCGACCTTTGCTAGAGAAAAGGCAGGGAAGGCGATATCTCCCATTTCTGAGTTTTTAGGTGTTTCCAGTAAATTTAAAATAGCCTCTTGGTCCAGGCTATCAATGACGCTAGCCAACTCGCTAGCAATCAATTCTTTTGTATTCATAAGGGCTCCTTTTGGGCTTTTTTACTATTTTAACACAATTTACTACATTTTTTGAGAAAGAAAAGAATTTTTTTGAATTATCTAGTTTTTTTGGTATAATGTAGTTATAAAATAAATGTAAAACTTGTTATAAATATTCACTTAAGAGGATAATATGAGAAAAAGAGAACGGCATCAGTTGATTAAAAAGATGATCACCGAAGAAAAACTTGGGACACAAAAAGAGATTCAAGATCGTTTAGAAGCTCGTAATGTTTACGTGACACAAACGACTTTGTCGCGTGATTTGCGTGAAATCGGCTTGACCAAGGTTAAGAAAAATGATATGGTGTATTATGTACTAGCAAATGAGACAGATAAGATTGATTTAGTTGAGTTTTTGTCTCATCATTTAGAAGGAGTTGCAAGAGCAGAGTTCACCTTGGTACTTCATACCAAACTTGGGGAAGCTGCAGTCTTAGCAAACATTGTAGATGCAAACAAGGATGAATGGATTTTAGGAACGGTTGCTGGTGCTAATACCTTATTGGTTATTTGTCGAGACCAGCACGTTGCCAAGCTGATGGAAGATCGTTTGCTAGATTTGATGAAAGATAAATAAGGTCTTGGGAGGTGCTCTCAAGACTTATTTTTAGCAAGGAGAGACGGAAAATGGCAACAGAAAAGCTATCACCCGGCATGCAACAGTATGTGGATATTAAGAAACAATACCCAGATGCTTTTTTGCTTTTTCGAATGGGTGATTTTTACGAGTTGTTCTATGAAGATGCAATTAATGCAGCACAGATTTTAGAAATTTCCTTAACGAGTCGGAATAAAAATGCAGAAAATCCGATACCTATGGCGGGCGTCCCCTATCATTCTGCCCAACAGTATATCGATGTTCTGATTGAGCAGGGCTATAAGGTAGCCATAGCCGAGCAGATGGAAGATCCCAAACAAGCAGTTGGTGTTGTCAAGCGAGAGGTGGTCCAGGTCATCACACCTGGAACGGTCGTTGATAGCAGTAAGCCGGATAGTCAGAATAATTTCTTGGTTTCCTTAGATTGTGATGGCAATCAATTTGGTCTGGCTTATATGGATTTGGTGACGGGTGACTTTTATGTGACGGGGCTATTGGATTTCACGTTGGTTTGTGGGGAAGTCCGTAACCTCAAGGCGCGAGAAGTGGTGCTGGGTTATAACTTGTCTGAGGAAGAAGAACAAATCCTCAGCCGTCAGATGAATCTGGTGCTTTCTTATGAGAAGGAAGGCTTTGAGGATATTCATTTACTAGATTCACGTTTGGCAGCTGTGGAGCAAGCGGCAGCTAGTAAGCTGCTCCAGTATGTTCACCGGACCCAGATGCGGGAATTGAACCATCTCAAACCAGTTATCCGCTATGAAATCAAAGATTTCTTACAGATGGACTTTGCGACCAAGGCTAGTCTGGATTTGGTTGAGAATGCCCGTTCAGGTAAGAAGCAAGGGAGTCTTTTCTGGCTTTTGGATGAAACCAAAACAGCTATGGGCATGCGGCTCTTGCGTTCTTGGATTCATCGTCCTTTGATTGATAAGGAGCGAATCGTCCAACGTCAAGAGGTGGTGCAGGTCTTTCTTGACCATTTCTTTGAGCGTAGTGATTTAACGGATAGCCTCAAGGGTGTTTATGACATCGAACGCTTGGCTAGTCGGGTTTCTTTTGGCAAGACCAATCCCAAGGATCTCTTACAGTTAGCGACCACCTTGTCTAGTGTGCCACGGATTCGTGCGATTTTAGAGGGAATGGAGCAACCTGCTCTAGCCTATCTCATCGAACAGTTGGATGCCATTCCTGAGTTGGAGAGCTTGATTAGTGCAGCGATTGCTCCTGAAGCTCCTCATGTGATTACGGAAGGTGGTATTATCCGGACTGGATTTGATGAAACCTTGGATAAATACCGTCGAGTGCTCAGAGAAGGGACCAGTTGGATTGCTGAGATTGAGGCTAAGGAGCGAGAAAACTCTGGTATCAGCACGCTTAAGATTGACTACAATAAAAAGGATGGCTACTATTTCCATGTGACTAATTCGCAACTGGGAAATGTGCCAGCCCACTTTTTCCGCAAGGCGACGTTGAAAAATTCGGAACGCTTTGGTACCGAGGAATTAGCCCGTATCGAGGGAGATATGCTGGAGGCGCGCGAGAAGTCAGCCAACCTAGAATATGAAATCTTTATGCGTATCCGTGAGGAAGTCAGCAAGTACATCCAGCGTTTGCAGGCTCTAGCCCAAGGAATTGCAACGGTTGATGTCTTGCAAAGTCTAGCAGTTGTGGCTGAAACCCAGCATTTGATCCGACCTGAGTTTGGAGACGATTCACAAATTGATATCCAGAAAGGGCGCCATGCTGTCGTCGAAAAGGTCATGGGAGCTCAGACCTATATTCCAAATAGTATCCAGATGGCAGAAGATACGAGTATTCAGCTAATTACAGGGCCCAACATGAGTGGGAAGTCAACCTACATGCGCCAGTTAGCCATGACTGCGGTTATGGCCCAGCTGGGTTCTTATGTGCCGGCAGAAAGCGCCCATTTGCCGATCTTCGATGCCATCTTTACCCGTATCGGAGCAGCAGATGACTTGGTTTCAGGTCAATCAACCTTCATGGTGGAGATGATGGAGGCCAACAATGCCATTTCGCATGCGACCAAGGATTCCTTGATTCTCTTTGATGAATTGGGACGCGGAACTGCAACTTATGACGGGATGGCTCTTGCTCAATCCATCATCGAATACATCCATGAACATATCGGAGCCAAAACCCTCTTTGCTACCCACTACCATGAGCTGACCAGTCTGGAGTCTAGCTTGGAACACTTGGTCAATGTCCACGTGGCAACCTTGGAGCAGAATGGGCAGGTCACCTTCCTTCACAAGATCGAGCCAGGACCAGCTGACAAATCCTATGGTATTCACGTTGCTAAGATTGCTGGCTTGCCAGCAGAACTTTTAGCAAGGGCGGATAAGATATTGACTCAACTGGAGAATCAAGGGACGGAAAGTCCTGCTCCGATGAGAGAAACAAGTGATGTTACTGAACAGATGTCACTTTTTGACGCGCCTGCAGAGCATCCTATCCTAGCAGAATTAGTTAAACTGGATGTTTACAATATGACACCTATGCAGGCTATGAATGTCTTGGTCGAGCTCAAACAAAAGTTATAAAAAGAATCCCACTCATGCATTTGTGAGTGGGATTTTCTCTATTACTTTTTATGGGCCAAAAGTTGATTGATGTGGTCCACTTTTTTTGCTTCTCTTTTATAGAGAATAACCCAGATGATGAGGTAGACGATCGCAAACTCTGGAATGAGCTGGAGATAGAAGGTCCAGTGGAAGGGGAACCAACCAGCCAGAGTTGCTAGTGGAACAAAGCCAGCCAGCATGAGGAAGAAATGGGAAAGTGTGGCACGGAGCAGGCTCCAGTCACGATTGAATAAGCGGCTGCCAAAGCTAAAGAGAACGCCGATAGCTGACCAGATAATCGTGCAGTAGAGCAAGACCAGGGCACCATGAACCTGATGTTGAACCATCACTTGGCCGATAAGAGACTCGGGACTCAGTGGGGCATAGGTATTTGGTGCATAAATGAGTGAAAAAAGGATAGAGAGGATGAGGCCGATAAGTACACCAGTGGCTGCATCGTGAAAGATTTGTTTTTTCATAGTTCTAATTTCTCCTTGATGGTTTTTAGGTAGCGGCGTGAAGAGTAGGTGAAGCTTTCGTTTTTTAAGAAAATTTCAACCAGACCGTTGGGCGTGAGCTTGAGATGAGAGATGGAGTCGATATTGACGATTTCAGATTGGGAAATTTGGATAAAAGTGGTCGGTAGAATTTCAAGAACTTGATAGAGTCGCAAATCAATGCTGTAGGTCTGACTCGACGTTTCTGCTAGAACCTTGCGATTCTCGATATAGAAGCGTTGTATCTTACCAATCTTAACTAGATAGACCTGATCATCAATCTTTCCTTTGATTGTTTCTTTTTGGTCAAGATTTTCAGCGAACTCGATGACTTTCTGGACTTTTTCGGTCGGCTGAGGAGTTTGGACAATCAACTTTTCCTCCTCGTAAGTCTCTTTAATCTGTAGTTCTACTTTCATAAATTTCTCTCCTTATATTTCATACAAAATTGTGATCACTTCTTGTACACCTTTATTAAACACTATTTTACGACCCATGGCAAGAGCTTTTGTCTATGTGGAGAGATTTGGAGTCTATGTGGTATTTGCTTTTTCTGATAGCATTTGAAATATGGTATAATAGCACTAATCAATTTCTAGGAAAATAGATACAGAAAGGGGCTGAAAGATGTCTCATATTATTGAATTGCCAGAAGTGTTAGCAAACCAGATCGCGGCAGGGGAGGTTATCGAACGTCCTGCCAGTGTGGTCAAAGAGTTGGTAGAAAATGCCATTGACGCGGGTTCTAGCCAGATTATCATTGAGATTGAGGAAGCTGGTCTCAAGAAAATTCAAATCACCGATAATGGTCATGGAATTGCCCACGATGAGGTGGAGTTGGCCTTGCGTCGCCATGCGACCAGTAAGATAAAAAATCAGGCAGACCTCTTTCGGATTCGGACGCTTGGTTTTCGTGGTGAAGCCCTGCCTTCTATCGCTTCTGTCAGTGTGCTGACTCTGTTGACGGCGGTGGATGGTGCGAGTCATGGGACTAAGTTAGTCGCGCGTGGAGGTCAAGTTGAGGAAGTCATCCCAGCGACTAGCCCTGTAGGAACCAAAGTTTGTGTGGAAGACCTCTTTTTCAACACACCTGCCCGTCTCAAGTATATGAAGAGCCAGCAAGCGGAGCTGTCTCATATCATTGATATTGTCAACCGTCTGGGATTAGCTCATCCTGAGATTTCCTTCAGTTTGATTAGTGATGGCAAGGAAATGACGCGGACAGCAGGGACTGGTCAACTGCGTCAAGCCATCGCAGGGATTTATGGTTTGGCGAGTGCTAAGAAGATGATTGAAATTGAGAACTCTGACTTAGATTTTGAAATTACAGGTTTTGTGTCTCTGCCTGAGTTAACTCGAGCAAATCGTAACTATATCAGCCTCTTCATCAATGGCCGCTATATCAAGAACTTCTTGCTCAATCGCGCTATTCTTGATGGTTATGGAAGCAAACTCATGGTAGGGCGTTTTCCACTGGCTGTCATTCACATCCATATTGACCCCTATCTAGCTGATGTCAATGTCCATCCAACTAAGCAAGAAGTGCGGATTTCTAAGGAAAGAGAACTGATGGCGCTGGTTTCAGAAGCTATTTCAAATAGTCTCAAGGAACAAGCCTTGATTCCTGATGCTTTAGAAAATCTTGCCAAGTCGACCGTGCGCAATCGTCAAAAGGTAGAGCAGACCATTCTCCCACTCAAAGAAAATACGCTCTACTATGAAAAAACAGAACTCTCAAAACCTAGTCAAGTTGAGGTGGCTGATCACCAGGTTGAATTAACTGAGGAGGGTAGGGACCTAACTCTGTTTGCCAAGGAAACCTTGGACCAGCTAACCAAGCCCGCAAAACTGCATTTTGCAGAGAGAAAGCCTGCTAACTATGGCCAATTAGACCATCCAGAGTTAGATCTTGCTAGCCTCGATAAGGCTTATGATAAGCTGGAGCGAGAAGAAGCATCGAGTTTCCCAGAGTTGGAGTTCTTCGGACAGATGCACGGGACTTATCTTTTTGCCCAAGGGCGAGATGGACTCTACATCATAGACCAGCACGCGGCTCAGGAACGAGTCAAGTACGAGGAATACCGTGAAAGCATCGGCAATGTTGACCAGAGCCAGCAGCAACTCCTAGTGCCCTACATCTTTGAATTTCCTGCGGATGATGCGCTTCGTCTCAAGGAAAGAATGCCTCTTTTAGAGGAAGTGGGTGTCTTTCTAGCAGAGTACGGAGAAAATCAATTTATCCTGCGTGAACATCCTATTTGGATGGCAGAAGAGGAGATTGAGTCAGGCATCTATGAAATGTGTGATATGCTCCTTTTGACCAAGGAAGTTTCGATCAAGAAATACCGAGCAGAGCTGGCTATCATGATGTCCTGCAAACGGTCTATCAAGGCCAACCATCGCATCGATGACCACTCAGCCAGACAACTCCTTTATCAGCTTTCTCAATGTGACAATCCTTACAACTGTCCCCACGGACGTCCTGTTTTGGTGCATTTTACCAAGTCGGATATGGAAAAAATGTTCCGACGAATTCAGGAGAATCATACTAGCCTCCGTGAGTTGGGGAAATATTAAGAACACAAAAAGCCTTTGTTTTTTCCAAACAAGGCTTTTTAGCTTTTCTATGGTGGGAATTTTGAATGGACATGGCAACTTGCCATGAGGTTTACACTTGCTTGACAAGAAAAAGTAATGAGAAATATGATTCAATTGACTCAAGGTTTCATAGAGTCGTCTTGGTTTGAGGGATTCTCAAGACCAATCACTTTATCAAGATAACGTTGTTTGGTTTTGAGAGTCTTGCTGATAGCAATCGCTGAAGCAATCAAAAGAACGAAGGTCAGCCAAATCCAGGCGGTGAACTCGGCTGGAAAACTAGAACCAGCTAAAAAGAGATAGATAGCCAGAGCTAAGACGAAAATATAAATCACTTGCCAAAGACCAAAGGATTTAACCTCCTTATAGTATTTGTCCTTGTCTTCCTCAAAAATTACTGCTGTGGAATCTTTTTCAGAGTTTTCATCCAGTAGCAGATAGTCAGTTGTCACTTGAAAAATCTTGCTTAATTCAATGATTTTTTCGATTTCAGGAAAGACTTGTCCAGACTCCCATTTTGAGATGCTTTGCCGAGAAACATTGATTTGTTCAGCTAGCTTTTCCTGGGACCAACCTTTTTCCTTTCGGAGCTCAAATAGTTTTTCTGTGAGTTTCATGATTCTATCCTCCTTTTTCTACCTCTATCCTAACAATTTTTACTTATAATGAGAATACAATCTCTTGTACTATTTGTCAACCAGAGGTTGCACTTGTGTTTGCAGTTTTCAGCAAAAAAATATGATATACTAGGTAAGAAAAAGCGAAGAAATTATGAAAAAGGAATGAAAGATGAAAGAATTTTTTGCCCTCCCCAAGCAAATTCAAATGCGGGAATGGATGAGCTTTGTAGCACGGATTTTAGAGAGTGCCATTACTCCTTTTATGGCCATGTACTATGTTCAATATTTTGGAGCCTTTTGGGCGGGGTTATTGATGATCACAACCAAACTCATTGGTTTTTTAGCTGGACTGTATGGTGGACATTTGGCGGATCTTTGGGGACGTAAGAAAGTCATTGACTGGGGAAACTTTGGTCTTGCGAGTGGCTACTTTCTTGTGCTGCTGGCAAATATGCCTAATCATATTTTTCCCTTTTTGACTTTTGTCGGAATGTTGCTGGCAGAGACCGCAGGAACTTTCTCTTGGCCGGCTATTGATGCGATGATTATTGATTTGACCGACGAGCAAAATCGCCGTTTCGTTTATACGATTAGTTATTGGTTTGTCAATGTATCCGTTATGTTAGGAGCAGGGCTTGCAGGTTTCTTTTACGACCACCATTTTTTTGAGTTGCTTCTGGTTTTGACGGTGATTAGCTTCTTGAATTTTTTCCTCGCTTGGAAATATTTTTCAGAAAGCAAGCCAGCTAATCTGGTCTTTGAGCATGGTAGCAGTCCTTTGGCAACTGTGAAAAATTATGCTTCTGTTTTTCAGGACAAAATTTTCCTACTTTATACGTTAGGGACTGTATTTAATGGTGTTATCTGGTTGCAAATTGACAATTATATACCCGTTCATTTGAAAGAGTCATTCATCGCGAGTAGTGTTTTCGGTATTCATATTTCAGGAGCTAAGATGCTCAGTATCATGGTTTTTATCAATACCCTGATTATTGTTTGCTTCATAACGACTGCCAATCGTTTGACCAAGGAAATGAAGATCATACCGCAGTTTTTATTGGGAAGTATTATCTTCGACTTGGGTATGCTTTTCACCATTGTCTTCAGGAGTTTCTGGGCTCTGTTTTTGCTAGCCATTCTCTATACTATGGGGGAACTCATCTGCATGCCGCCAAGCCAAGTTTTGCGGGCGGAAATGATGAATGAGAATAAGCTCGGAACCTACTCAGGTTTCCTTAATATGGCGCAGCCTTTAGCGTCTATTTTAGCGGGGGCGATGATTTCTATCAGCGCTACAACAGGTGCTGTAGGTGTTTGGCTCGTTTTTATTGTGTGTGCAGTACTTGGGCTGCTTCTTATCATCAGAGCAGCGCATTTACACGGAATTGCAAATCAATTATAGAAAGTGAAAATAATGTACGAATATCTTAAAGGAATCATTACCAAAATCACTGCTAAATATATCGTCCTTGAGGCAAATGGTATAGGTTATATTTTGCATGTAGCCAATCCCTATGCTTACTCAGGTCAGGTCAATCAAGAAACTCAAATTTATGTGCACCAAGTTGTCCGTGAGGACGCCCATCTGCTCTATGGTTTTCGATCAGAAGATGAGAAGAAACTCTTTCTTAGTCTGATTTCGGTATCAGGGATTGGTCCGGTATCAGCTCTTGCTATCATCGCAGCTGATGACAATGCTGGCTTGGTTCAGGCGATTGAAACTAAGAACATCACCTACTTGACTAAGTTCCCTAAAATTGGCAAGAAAACAGCCCAGCAGATGGTGCTAGACTTGGAAGGTAAGGTAGTTGTGGCTAGCGATGACCTTCCTGCCAAGGTGGCAGTGCAAACCAGCGCTGAAAACCAAGAACTGGAAGAAGCCATGGAAGCCATGTTGGCACTGGGTTACAAGGCGACTGAGCTCAAGAAAATCAAGAAATTCTTTGAAGGAACGACAGATACAGCTGAGAACTATATCAAATCGGCCCTTAAGATGTTGGTAAAATAGGAGAATAATATGACAAAACGCTGTGGTTGGGTTAAAATGAACAATCCTTTATATGTGGCCTATCATGATGAAGAGTGGGGTCAACCCCTTCATGATGACCGTGCTCTTTTTGAGTTGTTGTGTTTGGAAACTTACCAGTCGGGTCTATCTTGGGAAACGGTACTAAACAAACGCCAAGGATTCCGAGAAGTCTTTTACAACTACCAAGTTCAACGTGTCGCGGAAATGACAGATGGCGAGTTGGAAGCCTTGTTAGAGAATCCAGCCATCATCCGAAATCGTTCCAAGCTCTTTGCGACACGTGCCAACGCCCAAGCATTTTTGCAAGTCCAGAAAACCTACGGCTCTTTTGACGCTTATCTCTGGTCCTTTGTTGAGGGGAAAACGATTGTAAATGATGTTCCTGACTATCACCTAGCACCTGCTAAAACAGCCTTATCTGAAAAGTTATCTCAAGATCTCAAAAAACGTGGTTTCAAATTCACAGGTCCAGTCGCAGTTTTAGCTTTTCTACAAGCAGCAGGTCTGATAGATGATCATGAGAATGATTGTGAGTGGAAAAACGGAAATTAGTGAGTGCAGGCGTCTAATTATCTGAGAATATAGAAAAAGCTGAGAAGAGTTTCTCAGCTTTTTGATTATATGCTAGTAACTTTTATAGTGCAGTAAGAAATGTCAGTCCACCTAAGACAACGCCAGCTGAGTTTGGAATAATTAGTATCCAATCCTTCTTAGGTTCTTTTGTCCACCCGTAAATAACCCAAATTAAACAAGATACTGCTGCGGATAAAGGCTGGAATGGTTGAGCTTTGTTGCCTTGTAAATTGGCAAAAATTTGTGGGATGTAGGCGATAAATACAATAATCCCGATAAAGGCCCCGATTGAACCGACAATTTGATTTATTTTTTGTTTAGTCATATACACCTCCTTTAAAAAGATATCATAGAAATAAGCAAAATGCAATAAATTCAGACACAAATTGTAACGAAAATCAATACCAAAGCACAAAAATGGAGAAATTGTTTATTTTTTGTTATAGTCAAAGCGAATGACTTGCTTCTGTGTATCCACATAAGCGTGAACGCCAAAGGGCACAATGGCTCTTGGAGTTGCGTGACCGACATTCAGATTATAGACAATCGGGATATTGTTATCAATGATATCCAATAGTGCTTCCTTATAGTCGTCATAGAAGGTTTCATCCATTGGCTTTCCGACCAAGAGTCCACTGATAACCCCAAATATCCCCGTGTCCTTTAAAGTCCGCAACATTTTTTTGAAATCATCAGGTTCAGGCTTTTCTTCGCTTGTTTCTAGCAAGAGAATCTTTCCTTCCCAGTCACATAAGTCAGGGAAGAGTCGGTACTCTTGGCAGAGGTCCGTGCTGTCTGCGTATCGAGAATTGTCAAAGATATCATAGAGGGACTCAAGGCAACCACCGAGAATTTCTCCCTCAAACTGAGCATTTCCTTGCAACAAATCAAAGCCTGTATTTACATGACTGATACGAGCTGTTCCCAGAGCCTTGGGACTAAAATCAGTCCGTTCCTCATACCAAAGGTCGCTAGGGCGGATTTCTGAGATTCTTCCCGTCTCGATCAATTCTTTAAAGTAGTGGAGACTATAGGGCAACATCTCCTTGTCCAATTCACAAATGTCTGCTAGAAAGGATTGCCCATAAAAAGTCTTGATCCCTAGTTTGTGCAACATAAGGTGGTTCATGGTTGTATCCGAGAAGCCAAGAAAAATCTTTTGTTGGATAACCTTTTGGAGCTGGTCGTTTTCAAAAAGGTAGGGTAGCAAGCGATAGGTATCATCCCCACCGATGGCGCATAGGATCATGTCGATGCTATCATCAGAAAAGGCCTGCATCAAATCCTCTGCACGTGCCTCCGGATGGTCCTTGATAAAGTCTAACCCTTTTAGCGAATGGGGCAGAAAGACAGGATTGAGTCCCAAATCCTTGAGACGTTGAATACCCAAATCGACTTCGTGTTTGACAAAATCCTCTCCGATAACACCACTAGACAAACTCACGATACCAATAGTAGAAACCATATCTCATCCTCCTAGAAATTGATTGAGCCTATTTTATCATAAAAGATGGGAGAAAACTATAGGGATTGGGGGTAGAAGTTCTATTGGATATCAAGAAAGCAAGAAAAAAGCAACCGCTAGTGCAGTTGCTTATCGTTTTACTAATCTGTAATCTCACTAGATATGAGTTACTTGGTTAACTCTTGATTATAGGAGAGGGCTAAATCAATCCAGTAAGGAAGTTCTTTTTGACCTTCAATATCTAGGTCTATATAGCCATGATAAGGTCGCCCTCTCATCAATGTAGTACGAGCTCCTGTTCGGGGTAGAACTTGCTTTTCCATTTCTTTGCCAATTCTCACCATAACCAGCTCGTCCTTTCTGGAACTGACTGTAAGAACCATTTTCCCACGAATCATAAAGGCCAGGCCACCAAACAGTTTCTTTTCTTCTAGCTCTTCTTCGAAAATTTGGGGAGGAAGTTTGAGTGCTAGAATTTTTCGAATCTGCTGTGCTAAGGATTGACTATATGCCATAGCGTTTCACTTTTCTTAATAACGGGATGGGCCTGCGCTTGCGCTTCGGATATTGAAGCGTTTCTTGAGATAGAAGCGAAGGGCGAGAAGGGCTGCTCCTAGGACAGCCAAAGGCAGTGGAGCAAGGATTGGATTGAGAGCTGCTGGAAGGAAGCTTGTTGCGAAGAAGACAGCCAACCAGAGAAGCATAGCAGCGAGGATGACGAGGATTGATTTCCAGAAAGGAGGGCGCTGGCTACGATCTGTGTCTGGTCCATAGTACTGGTAGACAAAGTAGTACATCAAGTAGAAGGCAAGTCCTCCTACAAGTCCAACCAACAAGAGGGTAATCAACCCATAGCCAATAGCCTGATCTGTAGAGAAGAAGGTAGTCAGAGCGCTAACCAATGCAAAGAGACTGGTGATAAAAAGGGCTGAGTCCATAATCATGAGTTTTGGATCGTCATTTTCTTTTGGATGCTCTTTTTCATATTGCTCCTTGACAGTGAAGCTATGAGCCCAGTGGGTTGGAGCGCCATAGAGGGAACGAGCAGTCGTTCCTTTGGCTTGCTCTTCAAGGATTTGAGGAATGACTTCCTCAAAGATAGCCTTGATTTCAGCATCTGTTTTACCATCTTTGATAAATTGTTGGGTAGCGATGTGGATAAACTCTTGGTTTTTCTTAGTTAATTTTTGTAAATCAATCTGAGACATAGGGATTCCTCTTAGAACCATTTTTTATGGATGAGATAGAGAGTGAGCGAAACACTCATAGCAAAGGCGATAAAGACGATTAACCAGAAGGCGTGTGGTTCACCGTTCAAAGGGATTTCATTATCCTTGAAGTTCATCCCATAGGCTGAGAAGATCATGGTTGGGACAGACATGACGATGGTCACGAGAGCCAGAGTTTTCATGATGTTGTTCTGGTTGTTGGAAATGATAGAGGCAAAGGTCTCTGTCATAGAGTGAAGGACGTTTCCATAGATATCTGCCATCTCGATGGCCTGTTGGGTTTCAATCAGGGTGTCTTCGAGTAGGTCTTCGTCTTCTAGGTATTTCTTGATATTGCTAGTTGCGCTAGTCAATTTCTTAATCACGCGCTCGTTCGTCTTCAGTGAGGCCTTGAAATAGACGATGGTCTTTTCCAATTCCATGAGCTCGATCAGCTCTTCGTTTCGAGTAGACTTGTGAAGTTGACTTTCGATTTGTTCACTCTTACGGTCAATCGAACGGAGGGCCGTAAGGTAAAGTTCGGCGTTGCGGTAGAGAATCTGGAAGATAAAGCGTGAACGCATGAAGGTGTAAAAGTTGCGCAGTCTACGGTTGATAAAGACATCGAGAACGGGGAGGGGTTCCAAGCAGGTGGTGATAATGGTTTCCTCTGTGATGATAATCCCCAGCGGAATCGTAACGTAGTAGGTACGATTGTTTCTTTCTTCTGTGATGGGAACGTCCACGATAATCAAAGTGTACTCATCTTCGATGGTAATACGGGACATTTCTTCCGCGTCGAGTGGTGCTCGAAGGTCGGCAATGTCAATGTCGAAGGCGTTAGCGATTTCCAACGATTCATTTTGTGTAGGATTGACGAGGTTGATCCAAGTACCCGGTTCAAGCGTGTCGATCTCTTTAAATTCAGTTGTTGTTGAGAGAAAAACTTGTTTCATATCCCCTATCCTTTCCTACTATTCAGTGATTCATTTTTTGCACCGTACTATTATACTATAAAAACAGCTTTTTGGGTAATAGAATTTCACATTTTTTGGTATAATGGAAAGCAATAATGGACTAGAAAGAACAAAGATGCAAGATAAAATTGTGATTCATGGGGCGCGTGCCCATAACTTAAAAAATATAGATGTGGAGATTCCAAGAGACAAGCTGGTTGTTGTGACTGGTTTGTCAGGTTCTGGGAAATCCAGTCTGGCCTTTGATACCCTCTATGCTGAGGGCCAACGTCGCTATGTAGAGAGTCTATCAGCCTATGCTCGCCAGTTTTTGGGCAATATGGAAAAACCAGATGTGGATGCCATTGATGGTCTCAGCCCAGCTATTTCCATTGACCAGAAAACCACCAGCAAAAACCCTCGTTCGACCGTGGGAACGACGACTGAAATCAATGATTATCTGCGTCTCCTCTACGCACGTGTGGGGACGCCTTACTGTATTAACGGGCATGGGGCTATCAAGGCTTCTTCTGTAGAACAAATCGTGGATAAGGTCTTGGAATTGCCAGAACGCCAACGTCTGCAAATTTTAGCTCCTGTCATTCGTAAGAAAAAAGGGCAACATAAGAGTGTCATTGAAAAGGTTCAGAAAGACGGTTATGTCCGTGTCCGAGTGGATGGGGAAGTCTATGATGTTACCGAAGTGCCTGAACTGTCTAAGAGTAAGCAACACAATATCGATGTTGTGGTCGACCGTATTGTCATCAAGGAGGGCATCCGTAGTCGTCTCTTTGACTCAATCGAGGCTGCCCTTCGTATCGCAGAAGGTTATGTCATTATCGACACTATGGACGATTCTGAGTTGCTCTTTTCTGAGCACTATGCCTGTCCGGTCTGTGGCTTTACTGTACCCGAGTTGGAGCCTCGACTCTTCTCTTTCAATGCGCCTTTTGGCTCATGTAGCGAGTGTGATGGTTTGGGGATCAAGCTGGAGGTGGATATCGACCTAGTGGTGCCAGATACCAGCAAGACCCTACGTGAAGGTGCACTTGCACCATGGAATCCTATCTCATCTAACTACTATCCAAACATGCTAGAGCAGGCCATGACAGCCTTTGGGGTGGATATGGATAAGCCTTTTGAGGACTTGTCAGAAGAAGATAAAAACTTGATTCTCTATGGGTCTGATGGCAAGGAATTCCATTTCCACTATGAAAATGAATTTGGTGGAGTGCGCGATATTGACATTCCTTTTGAGGGGGTTGTCAATAATATCAAGCGTCGTTACCATGAGACTAACAGTGATTACACCCGTACCCAGATGCGCCTCTACATGAATGAGCTGACCTGCGGAACTTGCCACGGCTACCGTCTCAATGACCAGGCCTTGTCTGTTCGTGTGGGTGGGGAGCAAGGGCCACATATCGGAGAAATCTCAGACCTGTCTATCGCAGACCATTTGGAATTAGTGAGTCAGCTGACCTTGTCTGAAAATGAAGCCATCATCGCCCGTCCCATTCTCAAGGAAATCAAGGATCGCTTGACCTTCCTCAATAACGTAGGTCTTAACTATTTGACTCTGTCACGTTCGGCAGGAACCCTTTCAGGCGGTGAGAGTCAGCGTATTCGCTTGGCAACCCAGATTGGGTCCAACCTATCAGGTGTCCTCTATATCCTGGATGAGCCGTCCATTGGTCTTCACCAGAGGGATAATGACCGCCTGATTGCCAGTCTGAAGAAGATGCGTGACTTGGGCAATACTCTCATCGTGGTGGAACACGATGAAGATACCATGCGCGAGGCGGATTATCTGATTGACGTTGGTCCGGGTGCGGGAGCATTTGGTGGGGAAATTGTCGCTGCAGGTACGCCTAAGCAGGTGGCTCGCAACAGCAAATCCATTACAGGACAGTATCTATCAGGAAAACGTGCCATTCCAGTACCAGAAGAGCGTCGTGCCGGAAATGGTCGTTTTATCGAGGTGACGGGTGCGCGTGAGAACAACTTGCAAAATATCACTGCTCGCTTTCCGCTAGGAAAATTCATCGCAGTGACAGGTGTATCGGGTTCAGGTAAGTCGACCTTAATCAACAGCATTCTCAAAAAAGCCATTGCCCAGAAGCTCAATCGCAATTCAGACAAACCTGGTAAGTTTAAGACGATTACAGGGATTGAGCATGTAGACCGCTTGATCGATATTGACCAGAGCCCAATCGGACGAACGCCGAGGTCCAACCCAGCTACCTATACGGGAGTTTTTGACGATATACGAGACCTCTTTGCTCAGACAAATGAAGCCAAGATTCGAGGCTACAAGAAGGGCCGTTTCAGTTTCAACGTCAAGGGTGGTCGTTGCGAAGCCTGCTCAGGTGACGGGATTATCAAGATCGAGATGCACTTCTTGCCAGATGTTTACGTTGCTTGTGAAGTCTGCCACGGGACTCGCTACAACAGTGAAACCTTAGAAGTTCACTACAAGGAAAAGAATATCTCGCAAGTTTTAGATATGACCGTCAACGATGCGGTGGAATTCTTCCAACACATTCCCAAGATTCAACGCAAACTCCAGACCATCAAGGATGTGGGGCTGGGCTATGTGACCTTAGGACAACCAGCTACGACCCTTTCTGGAGGAGAAGCCCAGCGTATGAAGCTGGCTAGTGAACTCCACAAGCGCTCGACAGGTAAGTCCTTCTACATTCTGGATGAGCCGACGACAGGACTTCATACTGAGGACATCGCTCGCTTGCTTAAAGTCTTGGCTCGCTTTGTTGACGATGGCAATACTGTCCTCGTCATTGAGCACAATCTGGATGTTATTAAAACAGCAGACCATATCATCGACTTGGGACCTGAAGGTGGTGTTGGTGGTGGAACCATCATCGCAACAGGAACTCCAGAAGAAGTAGCGGCCAATGAAGCCAGCTACACAGGACACTATTTGAAAGGAAAGTTACATCATGAATAAACGTGTGCAAGCATTTTTAGCTAAAATGCAAGAAAAAGAACTAGATGGCATCATCATCAACAACCTTAAAAATGTCTATTACCTGACTGGTTTTTGGGGTTCAAACGGAACCGTCTTTATCAGCCGTGATCGTCAGGTCTTGGTGACAGACTCTCGCTATATCATTGCTGCTAAGCAAGAAGTGACAGGTTTTGAGATTGTGGCTGACCGTGATGAATTGGCTGTCATTGCAGGAATTGTCAAGGATATGGGCTTGTCTCGCACCGGTTTTGAGGACGAGATTTCTGTCTCTTACTATCATCGTATGCAGGCAGCGTTTGAAGGTTTGGAATTGCTTCCTCAAACGCAGTTTGTTGAGGGTCTTCGTATGATTAAAGATGAGAAAGAGATTGCGACTATTCGCAAGGCTTGCTCTATCTCAGACCAAGCTTTCCGCGATGCACTTGACTTTATCAAGCCTGGAAAGACAGAGATTGAAATTGCCAACTTCCTTGATTTCCGCATGCGTGAGTTGGGAGCGGCAGGCTTGTCTTTTGATACTATTTTAGCAAGTGGCATCAACTCTTCTAAGCCCCATGCCCATCCAATGCACAAACCGGTTGAAGCGGGAGAAGCTATTACCATGGACTTCGGCTGCCTTTACGAGCATTATGTGAGTGATATGACACGGACCATCTATCTAGGCCATGTCAGTGACGAGCAAGCAGAAATCTACAACACCGTTTTGAAGGCTAACCAAGCTCTGATTGACCAAGCTAAGGCTGGTTTAGGTTTCCGTGACTTTGACAAAATCCCTCGTGATATCATTGTTGAAGCAGGCTATGGAGAATACTTTACACACGGTATCGGGCATGGTATCGGACTTGATATTCACGAAGAACCATACTTTAGCCAAACCTCGACGGATACAATCAAGGCAGGAATGACCTTGACAGATGAACCGGGCATCTATATCGAAGGAAAATACGGCGTCCGTATCGAAGATGATATTCTCATTACAGATACAGGTTGCGAATTATTGACTCTTGCTCCGAAAGAATTAATTGTTATTTAAGAAAATTATGATAAATCGTTGACTTTTATATTTTAAAGGTTTATACTGATAGACGAAAACGGTAGGTGAGGCTACCATAGGGATACGGATGACTACCGCAAAGCAGTGGAGACACTACTCGTTGGTCAACAGTCTTGGTCGCGAAGGCCAAGACTAAGCTCATTACATCGCCCTATGGAGTTAAAGCTTGAACGAAAAAACAGATAATTAGTTTTTTAATCCTGCCATTTTATGGCAGGATTTTCTGCTGTTTTAAGAAAAAGAAAGGAGACAAACGATGCAAATTGACGACCACCCAGAACCGCACATACACAGCCAATCGCTGATTTGTGTCGTTCTGCCCTTATAAAGTGATTGGTCTCTGTGTATGAAACACATCATTCATACAGATAGGAGAAACCAATGAAAACTACAAAAGAAAGATTAGCAACAGCTATTCACACACCTCTAAACGAAACTTTATCTTTTTATAAGACAAGTCTAACAGGCTTGACTGAGGAGCAGGTGGAGAAAAATCGTGACCTATATGGCGAAAACACCATCACCAAGGGTCAAGAAGACAGTATCCTCAAAAAGATTTACGAATCGATTATCAATCCATTTACAATCATCCTTCTTGTCATCGCTATGATTTCCATGGTGACCAATGTCTGGTTGGCGAAGCCTGGACAAGAAGATCCGACGACCTCTATCATCATCGTCGTTCTCGTTCTAATCTCTGGTGGCATACGCTTTGTCCAAGAACTGCGAAGTGACAAGGCTGCGACCAATCTATCAAAAATGATTGTGAACACTGCCACAGTTATTCGCGAAGACCAGAGTTTAGAGGTCGCAATTGAAGATTTGGTCGTTGGAGATATAGTCAAATTAAGTGCTGGGGATATGATTCCAGCAGACCTCATTTTAATTGAATCACGCGATTTCTTTGTTCAACAGTCTGGTTTGACAGGTGAAAGTGACTCGGTTGAAAAACTAGCCTTGTCAAAAATGAGTCAGTCAAACTTTGATAGTCTGCTAGAAGCAGAAGCACTCGCCTTTATGGGAACCAATGTGATATCAGGGAGTGCCAAGGCTTTGATCCTAGCGGTCGGCGATGACACTATGATGGGAGAAATCGAGCAAACTCTCAATACCTATGACGAACCGACCTCTTTTGAACGGGAGATGAACAGCATCTCTTGGCTCTTGATCCGTTTGATGTTGGTCATGGTTCCCATCGTGTTTCTCTCCAATGGCTTGACAGATGGCGACTGGCTGGAAGCAGGTGTGTTTGCACTGAGTGTTGGTGTTGGATTGACACCTGAGATGCTTCCTATGATCATCACGGCCAGTCTAGCAAAAGGCTCCATTATCATGGCCAAGGAAAAAGTCGTCATCAAAAAACTCAATGCCATACAGGACCTAGGTGCTATTGATATCCTATGCACGGATAAAACCGGAACCCTTACCCAAGATGAAATTGTCCTTGAATATCCTTTGGATATACATGGAGATTTGGATTTGTCTGTGTTGAGACGGGCCTACCTCAATTCCTATTTTCAAACCGGTTTGAAAAACTTGATGGACCGTGCCATTATCAGTAGAACTGAAAAAGAAGCTAAAGAACACGCTATTCTACAAAATTTGGATACTAGCTTCCAAAAAATAGATGAATTACCTTTTGATTTTGAACGCAGACGGATGAGTGTCATCGTCAAGGATGAGAACGAAGTTGTTAGTTTGGTAACCAAGGGTGCCCTAGAGGAAATGCTTGCGATTTCAACCCATGTGGAATATCAAGGTCAGATTAGCCCTCTGACGGATGATATCCGAGTGGAAATCTTAAAAGAAGTAGATCAACTTAATCAACAGGGATTGCGAGTCTTGGGAGTCGCCTATAAAACAGGCCTAAAAGAAGGTTTTGCTTACTCCGTTGAAGATGAAAAAGAGATGATTCTAACCGGATATCTTGCCTTTCTAGATCCACCAAAACCATCAGCAGCACCTGCTATCCAAGCTTTGTTAGAACACGGTGTTCAAACAAAGATCTTGACGGGAGACAATGAGAAGGTAACCCAAGCAGTATGCGAAAAAGTTGGTTTAGACGTTGATCAAATCTTGTTGGGTTCTGATATTGACGCTATGACGGACGAAGAATTGGCCCAAGCAGTTGAGAAAGTGACTGTCTTTGCCAAACTCTCTCCGGATCAAAAAGCACGAATCATTTTACAAATCAAATCGAATGGACATTGTGTCGGCTATATGGGAGATGGGATCAATGATGCCCCTTCTATGAAAGTGGCAGATGTGGGGATTTCTGTTGATACAGCAGTAGATATTGCCAAAGAAACGGCTGATGTCATTTTGTTAGATAAGGATTTGATGGTGCTTGAAAAAGGGCTGGTTGAAGGACGCAAAGTCTATGCTAATATGACCAAATATATCAAGATGACGGTCAGCTCTAATTTCGGGAACATTTTCTCTCTGCTAGTGTCTGGTATCTTTTTACCTTTCCTTCCTATGGCTCCGATTCACTTGATTGTGTTAAACCTCGTCTACGACCTTTCTTGTATTGCCTTGCCATTTGATAATGTGGATGAAGACTTTTTGAAGCATCCTCATAAGTGGGAAGCCAAGTCTATTACTCGTTTTATGATTTGGATGGGTCCGATTTCTTCTGCCTTTGATATTTTGACCTTTATCTTGCTCTATTTTGTCATTGTCCCAATGGCGACAGGTCAAGCTTATGCTCACGGAGCAGAGTCGGCAACGGGCTTTATCATTTTGTTCCAGACAGGTTGGTTCATTGAATCCATGTGGTCCCAAACCATGGTTATCCATATGCTTCGTTCAGCAAAACTTCCTTTCTTACAAAGTCGTCCATCATGGTTTGTTCTTGGAACAACCTTGCTAGCAGCTAGTTTTGTGACCTTCCTTCCCTACTCTTCAATTGCTAGCCTGCTTCATTTAACCCCTTTGGAACCAATTTATTTCCTCTTTTTGCTTTTGATTATCGTTCTCTATATGATAAGTGTTACAGTTGTAAAACGATTGTATATCAAAAAATTTAAAAGTTGGTTATAAATTGATTTTGTCAAGAAAAAAGTACGAAAATCGCGAAAAAAGTTAATTTTTTTTAAAAATAGGTCGCAAGTCGGATGTTTTTTATGGTATAATAGACTAAACTGATAGTAACATGTAGCGAAAGGGGTAGGTACATGATCAAAATTTATACAGTCTCAAGTTGTACTAGCTGTAAAAAAGCGAAAACCTGGCTCAATGCCCACCAGTTAAGTTATAAAGAACAAAATCTCGGTAAAGAAGGAATTACAAGAGAAGAGTTATTAGATATTCTCACGAAAACAGATAATGGAATTGCCAGTATCGTTTCGTCAAAAAACCGCTACGCTAAGGCACTTGGAGTTGACATCGAGGATTTGAGTGTCAATGAAGTGCTCAACTTAATCATGGAAACACCACGGATCTTAAAGAGTCCGATTCTCGTTGATGAGAAGCGCCTGCAAGTCGGCTATAAAGAAGATGATATCCGTGCCTTCTTGCCACGCTCTGTCCGTAATGTAGAAAATGCAGAAGCACGTCTACGTGCAGCTCTATAAAACATCAAGGCTGGGAGTGACTCCTGGCCTTGTTTGCTCTTTTGTTTTAAAATCATGTGAGGAATTATGAAAAAGTTACTAATTGCTAGTTTTGCTCTCCTCTTTTTGCTTGCGGGATGTGGGCAAAAAAAGGAAACTCCTGCTGCTACCACAACAGCATCTGAACCTCTTCAATCAAACCTTCCCGTTTTGGACAATGCCGAAAAGAATACGGTTGTTACCAAGACCCTGTTGATGCCGAAGTTAGAAAATGGAACGCAACAGATTCAAACCATTACCTATAAAGGTAATCAGTTTTTGACCTTGACCATTCAGCAAAAACGACCTGTCGGGGATGAACTCAAGACCTTTATCTCTGAAAATGGCCTAGAGGAGACGCAAAAAGCGCTTCTAGAAGCGGAAGAAAAGGATGAGACCATCCAAGAGGCACGCAAACTAGCAGGATTCAAACTGGAAACAAAGCTACTCAGCGAGACAGAAATCCAGACTACAACGACTTATGATTTTCAAGTATTGGATGTCAAAAAGGCATCTCAGCTGGAATATTTAAAAAATATCGGCCTTGAAAATCTCTTAAAAAACGAACCTAGCCAATATATTGCAGATAGAGTGGCAAATGGTGCGGTAGAACAGTAAGAAAATCCAAATAAACAAACTGATTTATTTGTAGAACGTAAGGAAATATGCTATAATAGTAATATTCTAAGGAAAGAGGGTGTTAGAATGGGATTTACTGAAGAAACTGTACGGTTTAAATTGGATGATTCCAATAAGAAAGAAATTAGCGAAACATTGACAGATGTTTATGCTTCTTTGAATGACAAGGGCTACAATCCGATTAACCAAATCGTCGGTTATGTATTGAGTGGTGACCCTGCCTACGTTCCTCGTTACAACAATGCACGAAATCAAATCCGTAAGTATGAGCGTGATGAAATTGTTGAAGAACTGGTACGCTACTACCTTAAGGGACAAGGAGTCGATCTATAATCTATGAGAATTATGGGATTGGACGTTGGTTCAAAAACAGTAGGGGTGGCTATTAGCGATCCACTAGGCTTCACCGCTCAGGGACTTGAAATCATCCAGATTAATGAGGATCAGGGCCAGTTTGGTTTTGATCGTATCAAGGAATTGGTTGACAGCTATAAGGTGGAACGCTTTGTAGTAGGTCTGCCTAAAAACATGAACAATACCAGCGGTCCGCGAGTAGAAGCCAGTCAAGTCTATGGTGCCAAGCTAGAAGAACTCTTTGGTTTGCCAGTAGACTATCAGGATGAGCGTTTGACAACGGTCGCTGCGGAACGTATGTTGATTGAACAAGCAGATATCAGCCGTAACAAACGCAAGAAAGTTATTGATAAGCTGGCTGCTCAGCTGATTTTGCAAAATTATTTAGATAGAAAATTTTAAGACAGAGGAGAAACTATGTCACACGATCACAACCATGACCACGAAGAACGTGAATTGATTACACTAGTAGATGAGCAAGGAAATGAAACCTTGTTTGAAATTCTTTTGACCATCGACGGAAAAGAAGAATTTGGTAAAAACTATGTTCTGCTAGTGCCAGTTAATGCAGAAGAAGATGAAAATGGTGAAGTTGAAATCCAAGCTTACTCATTCATCGAAAATGAAGATGGAACAGAAGGCGAATTGCAACCAATCCCAGAAGACTCAGAAGACGAATGGAACATGATTGAAGAAGTCTTCAACAGCTTTATGGAGGAGTAAAAACATCCAGTGGATGTTTTTAGCCCTGCGCCAGAAATTAGAAACGCAGGAACGTTCGGGGAACGTTTTTAGCCCAGTTCCTTAAAATAAGAGAGAACTGGTTTGTTCAGTGAACATTTTTACCCTGACGCTAAAGATAAAAACCGTCAGTAAGTCCAGTGGATATTTTTACCCCAGTTCCTTGAAATAAGAGAGAACTGGTAAGTCCAGGGGCCGTTTTTAGCCTACGTTGAAATTCATAGTAGCTAGTGATTAGCTAACCAGGTAAGAGGTCGGGATTTTAGTCCCGACCTCGCTTTTTATTTGTAATCATACTTTGATGTGGTAGTTGATTGGACTTTTGTTAAGGAGACATGTATGTTTGAAGTAGAAGAATGGCTTCATAGTCGGATTGGTTTAAATTTTAGATCTGGACTTGGAAGAATGCAACGAGCGGTGGATTTGCTGGGGAATCCTGAGAGGACTTATCCTATTATCCACGTAACAGGTACTAACGGTAAAGGGTCAACGATTGCCTTCATGAGGGAGTTGTTTGTTGCTCATGGTAAAAAAGTTGGTACTTTCACCTCTCCTCATATCATCAGCATCCATGATCGAATCTGTATCAATGGGGAACCAATCGCAGATGAAGACTTTGTACGTATAGCTAACCAAGTCAAGGAGATGGAGAAAACTCTTTTAGAGACACACGATCAATTGTCTTTCTTTGAATTGTTGACCTTGATTGCCTTGCTTTACTTTAAAGAGCAGGGAGTGGATCTAGTCCTGCTAGAGGTGGGGATTGGTGGTTTGCTTGACACGACTAATGTCGTAACAGGAGAGATTGCAGTTATTACTTCCATTGGGCTAGATCATCAGGAGACCTTGGGCGATAGTCTAGAGGAAATAGCCGAGCAGAAAGCTGGTATTTTCAAGGCCGGCAAGCAGGCAGTCATTGCTAAGCTCGCTCCAGAAGCTAAACTTGTCTGTCAAAATACAGCAAGAGAGTTAGGTGTGGATCTCTATCAAGCTGGGCTAGACTTCTCCTTGAATGCTGGGGATTTTTCAAGCAGCCTAGCGAATTTTTCACAACTTGAAATTAGTTTGGAAGGTGTTTATCAGCAAGAAAATGCCGCCTTGGCTTTACAAACTTTTCTTCTGTTTATGGCATCAAGAGGTGAAAGGGTCGAAGAAGTGCTTGTCAGACGGGCTTTGAAGGAGACACATTGGGCAGGGCGATTGGAACAGATTCGCCCGCAAATCTACCTAGATGGGGCTCACAATCTGCCAGCTTTAAGTCGTCTAGTAGAGTTTATCCAGGGGAAAATCCAGCAAGGTTACCAGGTTCATATCCTTTTTGGAGCACTTAAACGCAAGGATTATCAGGGGATGTTAGGCTATCTATCTAAGCAGTTGCCTGAGGTGGAACTTAAGGTAACAGGCTTTGACTATCAAGGCTCTCTGGATGAAAAGGATGTGGCGGGTTACGATTTGATTCCTTCCTATGGGGACTTTATCAGAGAATTTGAAGATAAGGCCAATGGCCAGGACTTGCTTTTCGTGACGGGATCCCTCTACTTTATCTCGGAAGTCCGAGCAAGTTTGGTAGGAAGCGACGAGATTAGTTGACCTTATAGGTTTATGTTGCTATACTGTAGGTAGGAGGTATATCTGGAAACGATTCCAGCAAAACATTGGCACAAAAGAAAGGAAATCGCTATGAAAACGAAAACATTCACACTTTCTATTGCTTCCCTAGCAATTCTTAGTCTTTTAGCAGCTTGTGGACCTAAGGCACAAGCCCCTACCCAGCAATCGGCTCAGCAATCATCTTCTCAACAAGAATCATCTTCTAGCGCTGCGACAAGTGCTAGCCAACCACAGGCATCCTCAAGTCAGGACGCTACTGTAGCTCAACCTACGAACATCGATGGTACCTATACTGGAAAAGATGAGAATGATCAAATCACTCTTGTTGTAACAGGTAAAACTGGTACATGGACTGAGGTCGAGCCAGATGGAGATAAGGAAATCAAGCAAGTCAGCTTTGAGCCAGAAAATCAACGTGTCATTATCGGTGATGATGTCAAAATTTATACGGTTAATGGTAATCAATTGATTGTCGATGATATGGACCGAGAGCCATCTGACCGAGTGGTCTTAACAAAATAGGATCTCAAATCTAAATAGAAGTTTGGAATTAAGGTTTCAGCTTTACCTTCTACAACTTCAAAAGTAACTGTCATAGGATTTGTGCGATATTGAAAAATATAAATAATATTGGAAAGAACTATCATTTTGGTAGTTCTTTTTAAGCCTCTTAATACCCTAGTTAAAAATATAAAAAGGGATAGCACGTCATATAGTGAAGAAGTAGTTTAAGAATCTTGCAGATCTTGGAGTAGTTTGCATAGAAAAAGGTAAACGGTTGCCATCTACCCCTGAACTGAGGTATACTAGTAGAAACAGTAGTTTATTAAGCAGTTAAGGAGAATGTTAGAAAAGGAAGGGGATTTATGACAGCTAGAAAAATGCAGCTACTCATGTCCAAATATGGTTTCAGTATTACCATCATGTTGGCAGAGTTGTTTATCGTCTTTGGTTTATTTCTCTATCTAGGGCAAATGGCTCCAATTGTCTGGGTTATCCTAGTCATTTTAGTGAGCTTAGCGACTATTGTATCGATTGTCAATCGGTCTATGAATCCTGAGAGTAAGGTAACATGGCTGTTAGTAGCCTTTGTGCCAGTGTTTGGACCATTGCTCTATATCATGTTTGGAGAGCGTCGTTTATCTAAAAAGGAAATGAAGCAGCTAAAGCAGCTCCAATCAATGGTTGATAGAGAGGACAATAGCAGAGCTCTCCGTTTGGAGTTAAAAGAGCAGGACAAGTCAGCTTACGGAGTTATCAAATCACTCCTCAGCATGGACACGAATGCCGATGTCTATGATCGAACGGATACACATTTTTTTGCCTCTGGTGAAAGTATGTGGCATCAGATGCTAGAGGATCTCAAGAAAGCTGAGAAGTTTATCTTTCTCGAATACTATATCATCGAAGAAGGTTTGATGTGGAATAGTATTTTGGAGATTTTGGAAGAAAAGGCAGCTCAAGGAGTAGAGGTGAAGCTTCTCTATGATGATATTGGTTGTATGGCAACCTTGCCTGGAGACTACACCATCCAGCTCCGTGGTCGAGGGATTGAAGCCCACAAATTTAACAAGGTGATTCCACGTTTGACCGTTGCTTATAACAACCGTGATCACCGTAAAATCATGATTATCGATGGTCAAATTGCCTATACAGGTGGTGTCAATCTGGCAGATGAGTATATCAACCATATCGAACGCTTTGGTTATTGGAAGGATAGCAGTATTCGTCTGGATGGACCAGCAGTTAAGGCTTTTACCAGACTCTTTTTATCTGCATGGTATATCAACCGTGGAGAGATTAGTGACTTTGACCAATACCATCTCGAAAATCAGCCCAAAGAAGGGATGGGTCTCTGTATTCCCTATAGTAGTGGGCCAAAACCCATCTACCGAGCTCAGGTAGGAAAAACGGTCTATCAAAATCTTATCAATCAAGCTACAGATTACGTCTACATCACGACTCCCTATCTTATTGCTGACTACGATCTAACTGAAAGTATCAAAAATGCAGCTCTGAGAGGGGTAGATGTGCGAATTGTGACGCCGTGTATCCCAGATAAGAAGGTTATTCAGTTAGTTACTCGAGGAGCTTATCCAGACTTGTTATCTGCAGGGGTTCGTATTTATGAGTACAGTCCGGGATTCCTTCATAGCAAGCAAATGCTTGTCGATGGAGAGGCAGCTACTGTGGGGACCATCAATTTTGACTATCGGAGCTTGCTTCATCACTATGAAAATGCCGTCTTACTTTATAGAACGCAATCTATCATTGATATTGAAAGGGACTTCGAAGAGATTTTTAAAGTTTCTCAAGAAATCTATTCCCACACCATTAAAACCAGCTGGTATCAAAGCCTGATCAAGGAAATTGTCCAGTTGTTTGCCCCTATGCTCTAACTATCCATCAAGATCTAGCCAATGCTGGGTCTTTTTTGTCTTCTTACGAATAGATAAGTAAAGGAGAAAACCATGCTTAATTTAGAAGATGATGATTTCATCAGAGAGTATAGAAATAGTCGGTTTCACCGTTTTCGTGAAATCGAACGCTTTGCGCTATTGGATAAGAAATTCAGCAAATATCAATCCCAAGCTGACATTCTTGTAAGATTTTGATATACTAAAACAGATAAACTTAGAGGAGAAATTGAATGAACGTATACGGGAAAATAGATGAGAAACAAGAAGAATCTCATTACCAAGACTGGTCAGTGCCAGAGAAACGAGAAGGAGCTCCCATTCCCTTTTTTAGTATTTTGCTTTGGAGTTTAGTAGCCACAGCCATTTCGGTTGCCCTGCCTTTTATTTTTGGTTTAGTCAGTCCGCAACAAACTCAGGATCTTTATACCGGTTGGGCCTTGCATCAAAATGGTCAAATGTATACAGATTATTTTGGGACGGAGGGATTGCTCTATTATGTGCTAAACTATCTTTTTCAAGGCAGTATTCTGATTGCTTTGGTTGAGTGGTTGGCCTTGTTTGGAGCAGGTGTTTTTCTTTTTAAGGCTGCGGATACTCTTGTCGGCCAAGAAAATGAAGCGAAGCGAGTTGTCTTTATTCTATACTTGCTTGTAGCGGGCCTCGCTTTTGGTGGCGGTTATGCTCTCTTGCTAGCCCTGCCTTTCCTATTTTATTCATTGAGTATCGTTACAAATTATCTCGCTTTTCCAAAGGATGACAAAGGATTTGTACGAGTGGGGATGTGCCTTGCTCTTGCTTTCTTCCTTGCGCCAATCCCAACCGCCTTGTTTGCGGCTGTACTGGCTTTGGGGATTATCGGCTTTAATCTAGCTAAAGGTCACTTTGTTCATGGCCTATATCAGTTCTTTGCGTCAGCCCTAGGATTTTCACTCTTATTCTATCCTTTAGGCTACTATACAGTGTGGACAGGTAATTTTGGAGATGCCATTAGCCAGACCTTGTATCCAGTAAGTACACTTAGCCTCTTTTCAAATTCGCATTTGCTTGAAAATGCAGCCTTCTATGGCTTGCTTGCTATTGGGTTAGGTTCCCTTGGTTTGCTCTTTGCAGGCTTGTTCCAGTCAAAACCAGCCAAGCAATATGCCCTCTCAATTGCTGCTAGCTTGGGATTGTTGGTTTCTTTGGGAATCTTGATTCTCTCCAAAGAACCTATCAACGGTACTCGTCTTGTGGTGCTAATTCCTTTCTTGGTCTTGCTCCTTCTGACAGGAATCAAGGAAGATGTTTCAGATGGAGGGAGTCGTCGTAGAAGAAGACGTGAGAAACAAACTTCTTTCCTTAAAGGAAATTTCTATCTACCACTGATTGCCCTTGCCTATCTCATTGTTCTTCCTATTGTGAGTCGCTACCTTTCGCACCCAGCGACTTATCAGGAGAGAGACCGTCTTGCTAGCGTGGTCAAACAACAAACGAGTTCTGAGGATCGTGTCTATGCTTGGGATGATCGTCCTGATTTCTACCGTGCAAGTGAACGCTTGGCGCCGACTTCTCTATCAATTCCAACACTCTATACTGCAAGCGATGAAAATAAAACCAAACTGATGAATGATCTGAAAGAGAATCAACCGAAGATGATTGTGGTCAATCAAAAAGTTGCCTTGTGGTCAGATGTAGAGAGCTGGCTCAGTGAAAACTATGAGCTTGTTCAGACAGATACTAGCGAGTTCAAACTTTATAAATCAAAATAACAAAAAATCAATATCTTGTGGAATTTTAAAATTTTTGGGATTTTTAACACAAGATATTGATTTTTATTTTTAGAGTGGTATAATACTGAATATAAACAATTCAACAATATTTTAGAAAAGAGCATGGATATGATTGTATTAGAAGAAAAGCTTGCAACCGTTCCCACCTTGTTCGTTGAAAAACGAGATGGTAGACGAGTGGTGTTTGATGTAGACAAGATTGACAAGGCTCTCCACAAGGCGGCGGAAAAGGTTATGGACGTTACGCCTCTAGTAGAAAAACGCCTAAATGGTCTAGTTGGAAGAATCGTGACGGAAATTCACAGCCGCTTCCCTCAAGGTGTCAAGATTTACGAAATTCAAAATGTCGTAGAACATGAACTCCTTGAAGCCAAAGAATATGCGCTGGCTGAGGAGTATATCACTTATCGGACACAAAGGGATTTTGAGCGCTCAAAAGCGACAGATATAAACTTTAGTATCCATAAACTTCTCAATAAAGATCAAGCAGTTGTCAATGAAAATGCCAATAAAGACAGCGATGTCTTCAACACCCAGCGTGATTTGACAGCAGGGATTGTTGGGAAGTCGATCGGGCTGCAAATGCTTCCTAAGCACGTAGCTAATGCTCACCAAAAAGGGGATATCCACTATCATGACTTGGACTACAGCCCCTACACTCCGATGACCAACTGCTGTTTGATTGATTTTAAAGGCATGCTGGAAAATGGTTTTAAGATTGGAAATGCAGAGGTAGAGAGTCCCAAGTCTATCCAGACTGCGACAGCTCAGATTTCACAAATCATTGCTAACGTTGCTTCTAGCCAGTACGGGGGCTGTTCAGCTGACCGTATCGATGAAGTCTTGGCGCCTTATGCGGAGAAGAATTATCAAAAGCACCTCAAGGATGCGGAAGAATGGGTCCTGCCTGAAAAATGGGAAGATTACGCTTGGAAGAAAACCCAAAAGGACATCTACGATGCTATGCAATCTCTTGAGTATGAAATCAACACCCTCTTCACTTCAAATGGCCAAACACCTTTTACTTCGCTCGGTTTTGGTTTAGGAACTAGTCGTTTTGAGCGGGAAATTCAAAAAGCTATCTTGAACATCCGAATCAAGGGGCTTGGTTCAGAACATCGAACAGCCATCTTCCCTAAACTCATCTTTACGCTAAAAAGAGGACTCAACTTAGAGGAAGGTTCGCCTAACTACGACATCAAACAGTTGGCCCTCGAGTGTGCAACTAAGCGGATGTACCCAGATGTCTTGTCCTATGATAAGATTATCGAACTGACAGGTTCTTTCAAGGTTCCTATGGGATGCCGTTCTTTCCTCCAAGGCTGGAAAGATGAAAATGGTGTTGAGGTCAATTCAGGTCGGATGAATCTAGGTGTTGTGACGGTCAATTTGCCTCGTATCGCCCTCGAGTCTGAAGGAGATCTGAATAAGTTTTGGGAAATCTTCAACGAGCGGATGAATATCGCAGAAGATGCTCTGGTTTATCGTGTCGAACGAACCAAGGAAGCAACACCAGCGAATGCCCCTATCCTCTATCAGTACGGAGCCTTCGGCCGCCGTCTCGGAAAAGAAGAAAGCGTTGACCAACTCTTTAAGAATCGCCGCGCGACAGTTTCGCTGGGCTACATCGGTTTGTACGAAGTGGCTACTGTCTTCTTTGGCAATAACTGGGAAAGCAATCCAGAAGCCAAGGAATTTACGCTTGACATCATTCGTGATATGAAACGACGTGTAGAAGAGTGGTCAGATCAATATGATTACCATTTCTCAATCTACTCAACACCGTCTGAAAGCTTGACAGACCGCTTCTGTCGCTTGGATACAGAGAAGTTCGGCTCTATTCCTGATATTACAGACAAGGAATACTACACCAACTCTTTCCACTATGATGTTCGTAAAAATCCAACACCGTTTGAAAAATTGGACTTTGAAAAAGTCTATCCAGAAGCAGGTGCGTCAGGTGGTTTCATCCATTATTGTGAGTATCCAGTTCTTCAACAAAATCCTAAAGCCCTGGAAGCTGTCTGGGACTATGCCTATGACCGTGTCGGCTATCTAGGGACCAATACTCCGATTGATCGTTGCTACAAGTGTGATTTTGAAGGGGATTTTGAACCGACTGAGCGAGGATTTGCTTGTCCAAACTGTGGCAATAGTGACCCTAAAACAGTAGACGTGGTCAAACGTACGTGTGGTTATCTGGGCAATCCTCAAGCGCGTCCGATGGTTAATGGACGCCACAAGGAAATCGCTGCGCGTGTCAAACACATGAATGGCTCTACTATCAAAACAGCTGGACATGAAGTAACAAATTAGAAGGAAATGGAATGGGGAAATACCAATTAGACGATAAGGGACGCGCACAAGTGACCCGTTATCACGAGAAACACTCGAAAGGTGGAACAGGTAAAAAAGAACGCTTGCTCAACCTCAGAGAACAGTTTTTAAACAAGAATAAGAAAAAATAAAAGTGAGAGTCTGCTCTCACTTTTCTCTTAATTGGAGGTAAAAATGATACTACGCAGACCAACATTGGCAGATAAAGAAACAGTTTTAGAGATGATGGTAGAGTTTGAACAAGCACAGTCCCCTCATGATGGTGGGTTTTGGGAGACAGAGGCTTTTTCTTATGAAGAGTGGTTGGAAACAAATATGCAAAAAGAGATGGGAATAAACTTGCCTGAAAATCGTGTTCCTTCTATTCAATTTGTATCATTTGATGATGTAGGTCGTGCTCTAGGATTTTTGAATCTGCGATTGAAACTAAATGAGGGCTTGCTGAATCATGCTGGCCATATTGGCTACTCCATCCGCCCCTCTGAAAGAGGCAAAGGTTATGCCAAAGAAGCCCTCAGACAAGGCCTGCAAGTTGCCAAGGAAAAGAACATCAAAAAAGCACTTGTGACCTGTAGTACGGAAAATCCTGCTAGTAGGGCGGTGATTGTGGCAAATGGTGGGGTGTTTGAGGATGTTCGCAATGGTGTAGAACGTTACTGGATAGATTTGGAGTAAAAGGATGACATGGAATACACCAAAACCAGGTGAATGGAAAAGTGAGGAGCTTAGTAAAGGGCGAATCATTGATTACAAGGCTTTTAATTTTGTCGATGGAGAAGGTGTGCGAAACTCTCTCTATGTATCAGGTTGCATGTTTCACTGCGAGGGATGCTATAATGTTGCGACTTGGTCTTTCAACGCAGGCATTCCCTATACGGCAGAATTAGAAGAACAAATCATGGAAGACCTTGCCCAACCCTATGTTCAAGGTTTGACCTTGCTAGGAGGAGAACCCTTTCTTAATACGGGCATTCTCTTGCCTCTCGTTAAGCGCATTCGAAAGGAATTACCAGAAAAAGACATCTGGTCCTGGACGGGTTATACTTGGGAAGAAATGATGCTGGAGACTCCAGATAAACTGGAACTCTTATCATTGATTGACATCCTTGTTGATGGACGGTATGATAAAAGCAAGCGCAATCTTATGCTCCAGTTTCGAGGTTCGTCCAATCAACGGATTATCGATGTGCAAAAATCCCTCAAAAGTGGGCAAGTGGTGATTTGGGACAAGCTTAATGACGGAAAAGAAAGCTATGAACAGGTGAAGAGAGAATGAAGAAAAAAGACCTGATAGAACAACTGGTTTCAGAGATCGAAACGGGAAGAATTAGGACGCTAGGGATCTACGGTCATGGGGCTTCGGGCAAGTCAACCTTCGCTCAGGAATTACATCAAGCTCTAGATTCTACTACAGTAAATTTACTAGAAACAGATCCTTATATCACCTCAGAACGTCACCTGGTAGTACCAAAGCAAGCGCCAGATCAAAAGGTGACGGCTTGTCTGCCAGTGGCGCATGAACTAGCAAGTTTACAGAGAGATATTCTCGCCTTGCAGGCAGGCATGGACATCTTGACGATTGATGAACCTTGGAAGGCTAGCGAGGTCTTGTCTGGAGCAAAGCCAATTCTTATTGTTGAAGGGATGTCTGTGGGTTTTCTACCCAAGGAACTCTTTGACAAAACCATCTGTTTCTACACGGATGAGGAGACCGAATTAAAGAGGCGCTTAGCTCGAGATACGACTATGAGAAATCGCGATGCATCTTTTGTATTAGCTAGCCATCAGATGAGACGGGAGCAGTATCTGCGATACTATAGAGAAAATGAGTCTAAAGCGGACATTCTAGTAGATCAATCAGAAGATAAATTCAAGGTCAAAATGACACACGTTATATAGAAGAAAAGACAGTTTTTTTAGATATAAATCCGTAATCTTGGAAAGATGAAAAGAGAAAACAGTTTCGTCCTAAAAAAAAGAAAAAAAAGCTCACAAATCCCTTGCAATCGCAGGGACTTTGTGTTATTCTATTATGGTGCTGTAAATTACAGCCTTAGCTTTGATGCAAGAGGTTGCGACACGCTCGGTTGCATTGCCACGCAACGCGCGTCGGTTTTCTTGTGGAGCTAGCCTATTATCTTAAATAGACGAAAAGGAGAAAAAGATGGCAAACAAAAAAATCCGTATCCGTTTGAAAGCTTACGAACACCGTACGCTTGATACAGCGGCTGCAAAAATCGTAGAATCAGCTACTCGTACAGGTGCACAAGTTGCGGGTCCAATCCCACTTCCAACTGAGCGTAGCCTCTACACAATTATTCGTGCGACTCACAAATACAAAGACTCTCGCGAACAATTTGAAATGCGTACACACAAACGTTTGATCGATATCGTTAACCCAACTCAAAAAACAGTTGATGCCTTGATGAAATTGGATCTTCCAAGTGGTGTAAACGTAGAAATCAAACTTTAATCTAAAGCTTGATACCTTGAGCATAAAAAACGCTCGTTAAAAACTTTTTGAATAAAAAATATAGAAAAGGAACTATTTTCTCATGACAAAAGGAATCTTAGGGAAAAAAGTGGGAATGACTCAAATCTTCACTGAAGCTGGCGAATTGATCCCTGTAACAGTTATTGAAGCAACTCCAAACGTTGTTCTTCAAGTTAAAACTGTTGAAACAGACGGATACAACGCTATCCAAGTTGGTTTCGATGACAAACGCGAAGTATTGAGCAACAAACCTGCTAAAGGACATGTAGCGAAAGCTAACACGGCTCCTAAGCGCTTCATTCGTGAATTCAAAAACGTTGAAGGCTTGGAAGTTGGTGCTGAAATCACAGTTGAAACATTCGCAGCTGGAGACGTTGTTGACGTAACTGGTACTTCTAAAGGTAAAGGTTTCCAAGGTGTTATCAAACGCCACGGACAATCACGTGGACCAATGGCTCACGGTTCTCGTTACCACCGTCGTCCAGGTTCTATGGGACCTGTAGCACCTAACCGCGTATTCAAAGGTAAAAACCTTGCAGGACGTATGGGTGGCGACCGCGTAACGATTCAAAACCTTGAAGTGGTACAAGTTGTTCCAGAAAAGAACGTTATCCTTATCAAAGGTAACGTACCAGGTGCTAAGAAATCTCTTATCACTATCAAATCAGCAGTTAAAGCTGGTAAATAATAAAGAAAGGGGAAATCAGTCACAATGGCAAACGTAACATTATTTGACCAAACTGGTAAAGAAGCTGGCCAAGTTGTTCTTAACGATGCAGTATTTGGTATTGAACCAAATGAATCAGTTGTGTTTGATGTGATCATCAGCCAACGCGCAAGCCTTCGTCAAGGAACACACGCTGTTAAAAACCGCTCTGCAGTATCAGGTGGTGGACGCAAACCATGGCGTCAAAAAGGAACTGGACGTGCTCGTCAAGGTTCTATCCGCTCACCACAATGGCGTGGTGGTGGTGTTGTCTTCGGACCAACTCCACGTTCATACGGCTACAAACTTCCACAAAAAGTTCGTCGCCTAGCTCTTAAATCAGTTTACTCTGAAAAAGTTGCTGAAAACAAATTCGTAGCTGTAGACGCTCTTTCATTTACAGCTCCAAAAACTGCTGAATTTGCAAAAGTTCTTGCAGCATTGAGCATCGATTCTAAAGTTCTTGTTATCCTTGAAGAAGGAAATGAATTCGCAGCTCTTTCAGCTCGTAACCTTCCAAACGTGAAAGTTGCAACTGCTACAACTGCAAGTGTTCTTGACATCGCAAATAGCGACAAACTTCTTGTCACACAAGCAGCTATCTCTAAAATCGAGGAGGTTCTTGCATAATGAATTTGTATGATGTTATCAAAAAACCTGTTATCACTGAAAGCTCAATGGCTCAACTTGAAGCAGGAAAATATGTATTTGAAGTTGACACTCGTGCACACAAACTTTTAATCAAGCAAGCTGTTGAAGCTGCTTTCGAAGGTGTTAAAGTTGCCAACGTTAACACAATCAACGTAAAACCTAAAGCGAAGCGTGTTGGACGTTACACTGGTTTTACTAACAAAACTAAAAAAGCTATCATCACACTTACAGCTGATTCAAAAGCAATCGAGTTGTTCGCTGCTGAAGCTGAATAATCTAAGGAGGAAATATCGTGGGAATTCGTGTTTATAAACCAACAACAAACGGTCGCCGTAATATGACTTCTTTGGATTTCGCTGAAATCACAACAAGCACTCCTGAAAAATCATTGCTTGTTGCTTTGAAGAGCAAGGCTGGTCGTAACAACAACGGTCGTATCACTGTTCGTCACCAAGGTGGTGGACACAAACGTTTCTACCGTTTGGTTGACTTCAAACGTAACAAAGACAACGTTGAAGCAGTTGTTAAAACTATCGAGTACGATCCAAACCGTTCTGCAAACATCGCTCTTGTACACTACACTGACGGTGTGAAAGCATACATCATCGCTCCAAAAGGTCTTGAAGTTGGTCAACGTATCGTTTCAGGTCCTGAAGCAGATATCAAAGTCGGAAACGCTCTTCCACTGGCTAACATCCCAGTTGGTACTTTGATCCACAACATCGAATTGAAACCAGGTCGTGGTGGAGAATTGGTACGTGCTGCTGGTGCTTCTGCCCAAGTATTGGGTCAAGAAGGTAAATACGTTCTTGTTCGTCTTCAATCTGGCGAAGTTCGTATGATTCTTGGAACTTGTCGTGCTACAGTTGGTGTTGTCGGAAACGAACAACATGGACTTGTAAACCTTGGTAAAGCAGGACGTAGCCGTTGGAAAGGTATCCGCCCAACAGTTCGTGGTTCTGTAATGAACCCTAACGATCACCCACACGGTGGTGGTGAAGGTAAAGCACCAGTTGGTCGTAAAGCGCCATCTACTCCATGGGGCAAACCTGCTCTTGGTCTTAAAACTCGTAACAAGAAAGCGAAATCTGACAAACTTATCGTTCGTCGTCGCAACGAGAAATAATCATAAACTAGTCGCCTAAGCAACTAGGAAATCCGCCAGCTCGGTAGCGCTCCATGTGAGCGCAAGCCGCTGTGGTACAACATTTAAAGGAGAAAAAATAAAAATGGGACGCAGTCTTAAAAAAGGACCTTTCGTCGATGAGCATTTGATGAAAAAAGTTGAAGCTCAAGCTAACGACGAAAAGAAAAAAGTTATCAAAACTTGGTCACGTCGTTCAACGATCTTCCCAAGTTTCATTGGTTACACTATTGCAGTTTATGACGGACGTAAACACGTACCTGTTTACATCCAAGAAGACATGGTAGGTCACAAACTTGGTGAATTTGCACCAACTCGTACTTACAAAGGTCACGCTGCAGACGACAAGAAAACACGTAGAAAATAAGGAGAACATAAATGGCAGAAATTACTTCAGCTAAAGCAATGGCTCGTACAGTACGTGTTTCACCTCGTAAATCACGTCTTGTTCTTGACAACATCCGTGGTAAAAGCGTAGCCGATGCTATTGCAATCTTGACATTCACACCAAACAAAGCTGCTGAAATCATCTTGAAAGTTTTGAACTCAGCTGTAGCTAACGCTGAAAACAACTTTGGTTTGGACAAAGCTAACTTGGTAGTATCTGAAGCATTCGCAAACGAAGGACCAACTATGAAACGTTTCCGTCCACGTGCGAAAGGTTCAGCTTCACCAATCAACAAACGTACAGCTCACATCACTGTGGCTGTTGCAGAAAAATAAGGAGGTAACATCGTGGGTCAAAAAGTACATCCAATTGGTATGCGTGTCGGCATCATCCGTGATTGGGATGCCAAATGGTATGCTGAAAAAGAATACGCGGATTACCTTCATGAAGATCTTGCAATCCGTAAATTCGTTCAAAAAGAACTTGCTGACGCAGCAGTTTCAACTATCGAAATTGAACGCGCAGTAAACAAAGTTAACGTTTCACTTCACACTGCTAAACCAGGTATGGTTATCGGTAAAGGTGGTGCTAACGTTGATGCACTCCGTGCAAAACTTAACAAATTGACTGGAAAACAAGTACACATCAACATCATCGAAATCAAACAACCTGATTTGGATGCTCACCTTGTAGGTGAAGGAATTGCTCGTCAATTGGAGCAACGTGTCGCTTTCCGTCGTGCACAAAAACAAGCAATCCAACGTGCAATGCGTGCTGGAGCTAAAGGAATCAAAACTCAAGTATCAGGTCGTTTGAACGGTGCAGATATCGCCCGTGCTGAAGGATACTCTGAAGGAACTGTTCCACTTCACACACTTCGTGCAGATATCGATTACGCTTGGGAAGAAGCAGATACTACATACGGTAAACTTGGTGTTAAAGTATGGATCTACCGTGGTGAAGTTCTTCCAGCTCGTAAAAACACTAAAGGAGGTAAATAACCGATGTTAGTACCTAAACGTGTTAAACACCGTCGTGAATTCCGTGGAAAAATGCGCGGTGAAGCAAAAGGTGGAAAAGAAGTAGCATTCGGTGAATACGGTCTTCAAGCTACAACTAGCCACTGGATCACTAACCGCCAAATCGAAGCTGCTCGTATCGCCATGACTCGTTACATGAAACGTGGTGGTAAAGTTTGGATTAAAATCTTCCCACACAAATCATACACTGCTAAAGCTATCGGTGTGCGTATGGGATCTGGTAAAGGGGCGCCTGAAGGTTGGGTAGCACCAGTTAAACGTGGTAAAGTGATGTTTGAAGTTGCTGGTGTATCTGAAGAGATCGCTCGCGAAGCGCTTCGTCTTGCAAGCCACAAATTGCCAGTTAAATGTAAATTCGTAAAACGTGAAGCAGAATAAGGAGAAGGCATGAAACTTAATGAAGTAAAAGAATTTGTTAAAGAACTTCGTGGTCTTTCTCAAGAAGAACTCGCGAAGCGCGAAAACGAATTGAAAAAAGAATTGTTTGAACTTCGTTTCCAAGCTGCTACTGGTCAATTGGAACAAACAGCTCGCTTGAAAGAAGTTAAAAAACAAATCGCTCGTATCAAAACAGTTCAATCTGAAGCGAAATAATAGACTAGGGAAGGAGAAATTTCAATGGAACGCAATAATCGTAAAGTTCTTGTTGGACGTGTTGTATCTGACAAAATGGACAAGACAATCACAGTTGTAGTTGAAACAAAACGTAACCACCCAGTCTATGGTAAACGTATTAACTACTCTAAAAAATACAAAGCACATGATGAAAACAATGTTGCCAAAGAAGGCGATATCGTACGTATCATGGAAACTCGTCCGCTTTCAGCTACAAAACGTTTCCGTCTTGTAGAAGTTGTTGAAGAAGCGGTCATCATCTAATCAAACCTGAAAGGAGAAAACTGAAATGATTCAAACAGAAACTCGTTTGAAAGTCGCAGACAACAGCGGTGCTCGCGAAATCTTGACTATCAAAGTTCTTGGTGGTTCAGGACGTAAATTTGCAAACATCGGTGATGTTATTGTGGCATCTGTAAAACAAGCTACTCCTGGTGGTGCGGTTAAAAAAGGTGACGTTGTAAAAGCTGTTATCGTTCGTACTAAATCAGGTGCTCGTCGTGCTGATGGTTCATACATCAAATTTGACGAAAACGCAGCAGTTATCATCCGTGAAGACAAAACTCCTCGCGGAACACGTATCTTTGGCCCAGTTGCACGCGAATTGCGTGAAGGTGGCTTCATGAAGATCGTGTCACTTGCTCCAGAAGTACTTTAATTTTTAGAAACAAACTAGTCCCCTAGCTTCAAGCTAGGGTGCCCTTATGGGTGTAAGAAAAATCAAGGAGAAACCTAATGTTTGTAAAAAAAGGCGACAAAGTTCGCGTAATCGCTGGTAAAGATAAGGGAACAGAAGCTGTTGTCCTTACTGCCCTTCCAAAAGTAAACAAAGTTATCGTTGAAGGTGTCAACATCGTTAAGAAACACCAACGTCCAACTAACGAACTTCCTCAAGGTGGTATCATCGAGAAAGAAGCAGCTATCCACGTATCAAACGTTCAAGTATTGGACAAAAATGGTGTAGCTGGTCGTGTTGGTTACAAATTTGTAGACGGTAAAAAAGTTCGCTACAACAAAAAATCAGGCGAAGTGCTTGATTAATCACGAAGGAAAGGAGAAGTATAATGGCAAATCGTTTAAAAGAAAAATATCTTAATGAAGTAGTTCCTGCTTTGACAGAACAATTCAACTACTCATCAGTGATGGCTGTGCCTAAAGTAGATAAGATCGTTTTGAACATGGGTGTTGGTGAAGCTGTATCAAACGCTAAAAGTCTTGAAAAAGCTGCTGAAGAATTGGCACTTATCTCAGGTCAAAAACCACTTATCACTAAAGCTAAAAAATCAATCGCCGGCTTCCGTCTTCGTGAAGGTGTAGCGATCGGTGCAAAAGTTACCCTTCGTGGTGAACGTATGTACGAATTCTTGGACAAATTGGTTTCAGTTTCACTTCCACGTGTGCGTGACTTCCACGGTGTTCCAACAAAATCATTTGATGGACGCGGAAACTACACTCTTGGTGTGAAAGAACAATTGATCTTCCCAGAAATCAACTTCGATGACGTTGACAAAACTCGTGGTCTTGACATCGTTATCGTAACAACTGCTAACACTGACGAAGAGTCACGTGCATTGCTTACAGGCCTTGGAATGCCTTTTGCAAAATAATATAGGAGGTAAATCTAATGGCTAAAAAATCAATGATTGCTAAGAACAAACGTCCAGCGAAGTTCTCTACTCAAGCTTATACTCGTTGTGAAAAATGTGGTCGTCCACATTCAGTTTACCGCAAATTTAAACTTTGCCGTGTTTGCTTCCGTGAATTAGCTTACAAAGGACAAATTCCTGGTGTAACAAAAGCATCTTGGTAATTTAAGATATCAAGGGCGTCAAAACTCTAAGTGAAAATAGGAAACATGACGAAGAAACTGAAGTTTCTAGGAAAGTTTATCTTTTTCACACAGGGTTTAGCCAGAGTTCAGTTGGGCTCGCCAATTTGAACACGAGCTACAGCTTTGGCGAAAAAGACCAATTTTCTTTGGAGCATCGCTCCTGCATCAAATTGCCTATTTTTGCTCTTGCTGTTACGCTCTTTGTATCATGTATTAACTAGCAAGTGCAACTTGCAAACTACTAGTAAGAGGAGAAAAACAAAATGGTTATGACTGACCCAATCGCAGACTTCCTAACTCGTATTCGTAACGCTAACCAAGCGAAACACGAAGTACTTGAAGTACCTGCATCAAATATCAAAAAAGGGATTGCTGAAATCCTTAAACGCGAAGGTTTTGTTAAGAACGTAGAAATCATCGAAGATGACAAACAAGGCATCATCCGTGTATTCCTTAAATACGGACCAAACGGTGAAAAAGTTATCACTAACTTGAAACGTGTTTCTAAACCAGGGCTTCGTGTCTACAAAAAACGTGAAGATCTTCCAAAAGTTCTTAACGGACTTGGAATTGCTATTCTTTCAACTTCTGAAGGTTTGCTTACTGATAAAGAAGCTCGCCAAAAGAACGTTGGTGGAGAAGTTATCGCTTACGTTTGGTAATATTTAGCTTCCAATTTCTTTGTGACTCTTCGTTATCGTCTCTTACCTAACCCAAAGTTATGCCTGCGAGACGATGGCTAGATTCACTTTGAAATTGAAACCTGAATGTTCCTTTAAATCGAGAAATCGATTTAACCCCCGTGAAAACTGGCCGTTCTGGCCTGACAATTTAACAGGAGAAAATAAATATGTCACGTATTGGTAATAAAGTTATCGTGTTGCCTGCTGGTGTTGAAATCACTAACAATGACAACGTTGTAACTGTAAAAGGACCTAAAGGAGAACTTACTCGTGAGTTCTCAAAAGATATTGAAATTCGTGTGGAAGGTACTGAAGTAACTCTTCACCGTCCAAACGATTCAAAAGAAATGAAAACAATCCACGGAACTACTCGTGCCCTTTTGAACAACATGGTTGTTGGTGTATCAGAAGGATTCAAGAAAGAACTTGAAATGCGCGGGGTTGGTTACCGTGCACAACTTCAAGGATCTAAACTTGTTTTGGCTGTTGGTAAATCTCATCCAGACGAAGTTGAAGCTCCAGAAGGAATTACTTTTGAACTTCCAAACCCAACAACAATCGTTGTTAGCGGAATTTCAAAAGAAGTAGTTGGTCAAACAGCTGCTTACGTACGTAGCCTTCGTTCACCAGAACCATATAAAGGTAAAGGTATCCGTTACGTTGGTGAATTCGTTCGCCGTAAAGAAGGTAAAACAGGTAAATAATGTTGAGTGGTTGATTTTTAACCACCAACCTATTTTCCAACTTAGTGCATAGCACACGATTTAAAACTAAAGAGGTGAAAACTGTGATTTCTAAACCAGATAAAAACAAACTCCGCCAAAAACGCCACCGTCGCGTTCGCGGAAAACTCTCTGGAACTGCTGATCGCCCACGTTTGAACGTATTCCGTTCTAATACAGGCATCTACGCTCAAGTGATTGATGACGTAGCGGGTGTAACGCTCGCAAGTGCTTCAACTCTTGACAAAGAAGTTTCAAAAGGAACTAAAACTGAACAAGCCGTTGCTGTCGGTAAACTCGTTGCAGAACGTGCAAACGCTAAAGGTATTTCAGAAGTGGTGTTCGACCGCGGTGGATATCTATATCACGGACGTGTGAAAGCTTTGGCTGATGCAGCTCGTGAAAACGGATTGAAATTCTAATAGGAGGACACTAGAAAATGGCATTTAAAGACAATGCAGTTGAATTAGAAGAACGCGTAGTTGCTGTCAACCGTGTTACAAAAGTTGTTAAAGGTGGACGTCGTCTTCGTTTCGCAGCTCTTGTTGTTGTTGGTGACCACAATGGTCGCGTAGGATTTGGTACTGGTAAAGCTCAAGAAGTTCCAGAAGCAATCCGCAAAGCAGTAGAAGATGCTAAGAAAAACTTGATTGAAGTTCCTATGGTTGGGACAACAATCCCACACGAAGTTCTTTCAGAATTCGGTGGAGCTAAAGTATTGTTGAAACCTGCTGTAGAAGGTTCTGGAGTTGCCGCTGGTGGTGCAGTTCGTGCCGTTGTGGAATTGGCAGGTGTGGCAGATATTACATCTAAATCACTTGGTTCTAACACTCCAATCAACATTGTTCGCGCAACTGTTGAAGGTTTGAAACAATTGAAACGCGCTGAAGAAGTTGCTGCCCTTCGTGGTATTTCAGTTTCTGATTTGGCATAAGAAAGGGGATAAAATGGCTCAAATTAAAATTACTTTGACTAAGTCTCCAATCGGACGCATTCCATCACAACGTAAAACTGTTGTAGCACTTGGACTTGGCAAATTGAACAGCTCTGTTATCAAAGAAGACAACGCTGCTATCCGTGGTATGATCACTGCAGTATCTCACTTGGTAACAGTTGAAGAAGTAATCTAATGAATTTTTAGGGGATGTGGCAATACTCATCCCCTAAAACTAGGTATAGTCATCTAAGATGACCATGTATAGGCGAGTTGATAAGGGAGACAACCTTTTCTCTCTTATCGGCGCTAGCATTTTACAAAAGAGGAGAAAATAATAATGAAACTTCATGAATTGAAACCTGCAGAAGGTTCTCGTAAAGTACGTAACCGTGTTGGTCGTGGTACTTCATCAGGTAACGGTAAAACATCTGGTCGCGGTCAAAAAGGTCAAAAAGCTCGTAGCGGTGGCGGAGTTCGCCTTGGTTTTGAAGGTGGACAAACTCCATTGTTCCGTCGTCTTCCAAAACGTGGATTCACTAACATCAACGCTAAAGAATACGCAATTGTAAACCTTGACCAATTGAACGTCTTTGAAGACGGTGCAGAAGTAACTCCAGTTGTACTTATCGAAGCAGGAATTGTGAAAGCTGAAAAATCAGGAGTTAAAATTCTTGGTAACGGTGAGTTGACTAAGAAATTGACTGTGAAAGCAGCTAAATTCTCTAAATCAGCTGAGGAAGCTATCACTGCTAAAGGTGGTTCTGTAGAAGTCATCTAAGAGAGGTGACCCATGTTTTTTAAATTACTAAAAGAAGCGCTCAAGGTTAAACAAGTTCGATCAAAAATTCTCTTTACGATTTTTATCATTCTTGTTTTCCGTATTGGGACAAGTATCACTGTTCCAGGTGTGAATGCAAAAAGTTTGGAAGCTCTCAGTGGTTTATCTTTCTTGAACATGCTTAGTCTTGTTTCAGGGAATGCCATGAAGAACTTCTCCGTTTTTGCACTCGGAGTAAGTCCGTATATCACTGCTTCAATCGTTGTTCAATTGCTACAAATGGATATTTTACCGAAGTTTGTAGAATGGGGCAAACAAGGGGAAGTAGGACGGAGAAAACTAAACCAGGCTACTCGTTACATTGCACTTGTACTTGCATTTGTTCAATCTATCGGGATTACAGCAGGATTTAATACTCTATCTGGAGCGAAATTATTAACGACAGCTTTAACTCCACAAGTTTTTGTTACTATTGGTATTATCCTCACAGCAGGTAGTATGATTGTAACTTGGCTTGGGGAACAAATTACAGATAAGGGATACGGAAATGGTGTTTCTATGATTATCTTTGCAGGTATTGTTGCTTCAATTCCTGAGATGATTAAGGGTATCTATGTTGACTACTTCGTCAATATTCCAAGTAGCCGTTTGACTTCATCTATTATCTTTGTCGTTATTTTGATTATCGCTGTCTTGTTGATTGTTTACTTTACAACCTTTGTTCAACAGGCAGAATATAAAATTCCAATCCAATATACAAAAGTTGCTCAAGGAGCCCCATCAAGCTCATACCTTCCATTGAAGGTGAACCCAGCGGGGGTTATCCCAGTTATCTTTGCAAGTTCCATCACAGCAGCACCTGCAGCCATTCTTCAATTTTTGAGTGCTACAGGTCATGATTGGGCTTGGGTACGTACAGCACAGGAAATGTTATCTACAACATCTCCGACAGGTGTTGCTATGTATGCCTTGTTGATCATTCTCTTTACATTCTTCTATACATTTGTACAGATCAATCCAGAGAAAGCAGCAGAAAACTTGCAAAAGAGTGGAGCCTACATTCATGGTGTCCGTCCTGGTAAGGGTACTGAAGAGTTCATGTCGAAACTTCTTCGTCGCCTTGCGACTGTCGGATCAATCTTCCTTGGTGTGATTTCAATCTTGCCGATTGTGGCAAAAGATGTCTTTGGTCTTTCAGAAGCTGTTGCTTTTGGGGGAACTAGTCTTTTGATCATTATCTCAACTGGTATTGAAGGAATCAAACAGCTAGAAGGTTACCTATTGAAACGTAAGTATGTTGGTTTCATGGACAAAACAGAATAAAAGCAAGATTACTTTTGCTTAGAGAGTGGAGTATGAAGGTCTATCTATCAGAGAGATTTTCGTCTCCCCTCTTATATTTTGTTTTTAAATAGGAGTTGAAACGAATTTCTGCTTCTATTTAAATACAAAATAAGGAGATCCTATCATGAATCTTTTGATTATGGGCTTACCTGGAGCAGGTAAGGGAACACAAGCAGCTAAAATTGTGGAGCAATTCCACGTGGCACACATTTCAACTGGCGATATGTTCCGTGCTGCTATGGCAAATCAAACTGAAATGGGTGTACTTGCCAAGTCATACATTGACAAAGGTGAGTTGGTTCCAGATGAAGTTACAAATGGAATTGTTAAAGAACGTCTTTCACAGGACGACATCAAGGAAACAGGTTTCTTGTTGGATGGTTACCCACGTACGATTGAACAAGCCCATGCCTTGGACAAAACATTGGCAGAACTTGGTATCGAACTGGAAGGTGTGATCAACATCGAAGTGAACCCAGATTGCCTCTTGGAACGTTTGAGTGGCCGTATCATCCACCGCGAAACAGGTGAAACCTTCCACAAAGTTTTCAACCCACCAGTTGACTACAAAGAAGAAGATTATTACCAACGTGAAGATGACAAACCTGAGACAGTGAAGCGTCGTTTGGATGTCAATATCGCCCAAGGTGAACCAATCATTGCTCACTACCGTGCCAAAGGGTTGGTCCACGATATCGAAGGAAATCAAGATATCAATGATGTGTTCAAAGACATCGAAAAAGTATTGACAAATTTGAAATAAAGCGTTTTTCACACTTGCAAAAAATCGCTACAAATGTTATACTGAGATAGTCTGACTTATAATTGTTGTCTCTGTTTTCAGAGGCATCGAATCGAAATTTATGGAGGTGCTTTTGCGTGGCAAAAGACGATGTGATTGAAGTTGAAGGCAAAGTAGTCGATACAATGCCTAACGCAATGTTTACGGTTGAACTTGAAAATGGACATCAGATTTTAGCAACAGTTTCTGGTAAAATTCGTAAAAACTATATTCGTATTTTAGCGGGAGATCGTGTTACTGTCGAGATGAGTCCATATGACTTGACACGTGGACGTATCACTTACCGCTTTAAATAATCGAAAAACTTGGAGGGATAAGAAATGAAAGTAAGACCATCGGTCAAACCAATTTGCGAATACTGTAAAGTAATTCGTCGTAATGGTCGTGTTATGGTAATTTGCCCAGCAAATCCAAAACACAAACAACGTCAAGGATAAGATAGAAAGGAGAAAAAATGGCTCGTATTGCTGGAGTTGACATTCCAAATGACAAACGCGTAGTAATCTCATTGACTTACGTTTATGGTATCGGACTTGCAACATCTAAGAAAATTTTGGCTGCTGCTGGAATCTCAGAAGATGTTCGTGTACGTGACCTTACATCAGATCAAGAGGATGCTATCCGTCGTGAAGTGGATGCAATCAAAGTTGAAGGTGACCTTCGTCGTGAAGTAAACTTGAACATCAAACGTTTGATGGAAATCGGTTCTTACCGTGGTATTCGTCACCGTCGTGGACTTCCTGTCCGTGGACAAAACACTAAAAACAACGCTCGCACTCGTAAAGGTAAAGCTGTTGCGATTGCTGGTAAGAAAAAATAATATAGGAGGTAAAAGTCTTGGCTAAACCAACACGTAAACGTCGTGTGAAAAAGAATATCGAATCTGGTATTGCTCATATTCACGCTACATTTAATAACACTATTGTTATGATTACTGATGTGCATGGTAATGCAATTGCTTGGTCATCAGCTGGTGCTCTTGGTTTCAAAGGTTCTCGTAAATCTACACCATTCGCTGCTCAAATGGCTTCTGAAGCTGCTGCTAAATCTGCACAAGAACACGGTCTTAAATCAGTTGAAGTTACTGTAAAAGGTCCAGGTTCTGGTCGTGAGTCAGCTATTCGTGCGCTTGCTGCCGCTGGTCTTGAAGTAACAGCAATTCGTGATGTGACTCCAGTGCCACACAATGGTGCTCGTCCTCCAAAACGTCGCCGTGTATAATCATCGCATTACACTGCTTTTCGTTTAAGAGGGAGTAACTAAATGATTGAGTTTGAAAAACCAAATATAACAAAAATTGATGAAAATAAAGATTATGGCAAGTTTGTAATCGAACCACTTGAACGTGGCTACGGTACAACTCTTGGTAACTCTCTTCGTCGTGTACTACTAGCTTCTCTACCAGGAGCAGCAGTGACATCTATCAACATTGAAGGTGTCTTGCATGAGTTCGACACAGTTCCAGGTGTTCGTGAAGACGTGATGCAAATCATTCTGAACATTAAAGGGATTGCAGTGAAATCATACGTTGAAGACGAAAAAATCATTGAACTGGACGTTGAAGGTCCTGCTGAAATTACAGCTGGAGACATTTTGACTGACAGTGATATTGAAATTGTAAATCCAGATCATTATCTCTTTACAATCGGTGAAGGTTCTTCTCTAAAAGCGACAATGACTGTTAACAGTGGTCGTGGATATGTACCTGCTGATGAAAACAAAAAAGATAATGCACCAGTTGGAACACTTGCTGTAGATTCTATTTATACACCAGTTACAAAAGTCAACTATCAAGTAGAGCCTGCTCGTGTAGGTAGCAATGATGGATTTGACAAATTAACCCTTGAAATCTTGACTAATGGAACAATTATTCCAGAAGATGCTTTAGGGCTTTCAGCACGTATCTTGACAGAACATCTTGATTTGTTTACAAATCTTACTGAGATTGCTAAGTCAACTGAAGTGATGAAAGAAGCTGATACTGAATCTGACGATCGTATTTTGGATCGTACGATTGAGGAACTGGACTTGTCTGTGCGTTCATACAACTGTTTGAAACGTGCCGGTATCAACACTGTGCATGATTTGACAGAAAAATCTGAAGCAGAGATGATGAAAGTACGAAATCTTGGACGCAAGAGTTTGGAAGAAGTGAAACTCAAACTCATTGATTTGGGTCTTGGATTAAAAGATAAATAAAGGAGGAATACATGGCTTACCGTAAACTAGGACGCACTAGCTCACAACGTAAAGCAATGCTTCGCGATTTGACAACTGACCTTTTGATCAACGAATCAATCGTGACAACTGAAGCTCGTGCTAAAGAAATCCGTAAAACTGTTGAAAAAATGATTACTCTAGGTAAACGTGGTGATTTGCATGCACGTCGTCAAGCAGCTGCTTTCGTACGTAATGAAATCGCATCTGAAAACTATGATGAAGCAACTGATAAGTACACTTCTACTACAGCACTTCAAAAATTGTTCTCAGAAATCGCACCTCGTTATGCTGAACGTAACGGTGGATACACTCGTATCCTTAAAACTGAACCACGTCGTGGTGATGCTGCGCCAATGGCGATCATCGAATTAGTATAAAATCATCAATTTTGTTGAGTGTTATGATGATGGAGTCTTGTGCTCTTAGTCTAGCTCTGGTCTACCGCTGGGACTTCGGTCCTAGCGGGAACACTCATCATCATTTGATAGGGTAGACGCTTGTTTACGAAATTGTTTTTTGTTTAAGAACAACTTCGTAAGCAGGCGTTTTTTAGTATTTTTTTCGGAAATGTGCTATACTAAGGAAAAAGAAAATCAAAAACGTTCAGGTTTTCTAAAAATCGTAGAATGGGAGTCTAAAAATGAAGGCTATTATTACAGTGGTTGGCAAGGACAAGGCTGGTATTGTTGCAGGCGTGTCTACTAAAATTGCAGAATTGGGTTTGAATATTGACGATATTTCTCAGACAGTGTTGGATGAATACTTTACTATGATGGCGGTCGTTTCTAGTGACGAAAAACAGGATTTCACTTATCTGCGAAATGAATTTGAAACTTTTGGTCAGAGCTTGAATGTTAAAATCAATATTCAAAGTGCAGCGATTTTTGACGCCATGTATAATATCTAGGAGGTCATCATGGATATTAGACAAGTTACTGAAACCATTGCTATGATCGAGGAGCAGAACTTCGATATCAGAACCATCACCATGGGCATCTCCCTTTTGGACTGTATTGATCCAGACATCGAATGTGCTGCTGAAAAGATTTACCAAAAAATCACTACTAAAGCTGCAAATCTAGTGGCTGTAGGAGATGAAATTGCTGCAGAACTTGGGATTCCTATTGTTAATAAACGGGTATCGGTGACTCCGATTTCTTTAATTGGTGCTGCGACTGATGCGACAGACTATGTTGTTTTGGCAAAGGCACTTGACAAGGCTGCCAAGGAGATTGGTGTTGACTTTATCGGTGGATTCTCTGCCTTGGTACAAAAAGGCTACCAAAAAGGAGATGAAATTCTCATCAATTCTATCCCCCGTGCTCTAGCTGAGACAGACAAGGTTTGTTCGTCTGTTAACATTGGCTCAACTAAGTCAGGTATCAACATGACTGCGGTCGCTGATATGGGACGTATCATCAAGGAAACAGCGAACTTATCAGATATGGGTGCTGCCAAATTGGTCGTATTTGCTAATGCTGTTGAGGACAATCCTTTTATGGCAGGGGCTTTCCATGGTGTTGGGGAAGCAGATGTTATCATTAATGTCGGGGTTTCGGGTCCTGGTGTGGTCAAGCGTGCCTTGGAAAAAGTTCGTGGACAGAGCTTTGATGTAGTAGCTGAGACGGTCAAGAAAACAGCCTTTAAGATTACTCGTATTGGTCAGTTAGTTGGGCAAATGGCGAGTGAACGCCTTGGTGTTGACTTTGGAATTGTTGACCTAAGCTTGGCGCCAACTCCTGCAGTTGGTGATTCTGTGGCACGTGTCCTTGAGGAAATGGGTCTAGAAACAGTTGGTACGCATGGGACGACGGCTGCCCTCGCTCTTTTGAATGACCAAGTTAAGAAGGGCGGAGTGATGGCTTGTAACCAAGTCGGTGGCTTGTCAGGTGCCTTTATCCCCGTTTCTGAAGATGAGGGGATGATTGCTGCGGTGCAAAATGGCTCCCTAAATTTAGAGAAGCTAGAAGCTATGACGGCTATCTGTTCTGTTGGGCTGGATATGATTGCCATTCCGGAAGATACGCCTGCTGAAACCATTGCGGCTATGATTGCGGATGAGGCGGCAATCGGTGTTATTAACATGAAAACAACGGCTGTCCGTATTATTCCAAAGGGCAAAGAAGGCGATATGATTGAGTTTGGAGGCTTGCTAGGGACAGCTCCAGTGATGAAGGTCAACAGGGCTTCGTCTGTTGATTTCATCTCTCGCGGTGGGCAAATCCCAGCTCCAATCCATAGTTTTAAAAATTAATAAAAAAGCGAGAGGATTTAAGTTGAGTTTAAGGATGACTGTGTATACTATAATCATTAAATAAAGACCTCCTAACTTTATTTAATAGAAATCCTAAACTTTTTCATAATAATCTCCTAGGGAAGCTACCGTGAGGGTAGCTTTTCTTGTGGCAAAATTAGGAAAAGGAGCTTTGTTTTTGAAAGTCAAATATTTCTTTGATCCATGATATAATAGAAGAAAATGGAGGATAGAAAATGTCTAAAGTAAGATTGTATTTGGTCCGTCATGGGAAAACGATGTTTAACACCATTGGACGTGCTCAAGGATGGAGTGATACACCTCTGACTGCAGAAGGTGAGTTGGGAATCCATGAACTGGGAATTGGCTTGAGAGAGTCTGGCTTGCAGTTTGACCGCGCTTATTCCAGTGATTCAGGTCGCACTATTCAAACCATGGGAATTATCCTAGAAGAACTTGGCCTGCAGGGGAAAATCCCTTACCGCATGGACAAGCGAATCCGTGAGTGGTGCTTTGGTAGTTTTGATGGGGCCTATGATGGGGACCTCTTTATGGGGTTGATTCCTCGTATTTTTAATGTGGACCATGTTCATCAGTTGTCCTATGCAGAACTAGCAGAAGGTTTGGTAGAGGTTGATACTGCTGGTTGGGCAGAAGGCTGGGAAAAACTCAGTGGTCGAATCAAAGAAGGTTTTGAAACGATTGCCAAAGAAATGGAAGAACAAGGTGGGGGCAATGCTCTCGTCGTCAGCCATGGAATGACCATTGGGACTATTGTGTATCTGATCAATGGTATGCATCCACATGGTCTAGATAATGGTAGCGTGACGATTCTTGAATATGAGGACGGCCAGTTTAGCGTAGAAGTTGTTGGTGACCGTAGTTACCGAGAACTGGGACGTGAGAAGATGGAAGAGACAAATAATCAATAGAAGTTAGCTCCGATTAGGAGCTAACTTTTTTTCCTGTTAAATTAGTTGGATTTGCGACTCAGTATTTCTTGTTATCCAAGTCTAAAAGAACATTTCTCGACTTTCAAATTCCCCCAAAAATGGTATAATAGTAACATCATAAAATTGGAGAAATAGCATGAGTTTTTACAATCATAAGGAAATTGAACCTAAGTGGCAGGGCTACTGGGCAGAACATCATACATTTAAGACAGGAACAGATGCATCAAAACCGAAGTTTTATGCTCTCGATATGTTCCCATATCCTTCAGGAGCTGGATTGCATGTAGGACACCCAGAAGGTTATACAGCAACCGATATCCTCAGCCGTTACAAACGTGCGCAAGGCTACAATGTCCTTCACCCAATGGGATGGGATGCTTTTGGTTTGCCTGCAGAGCAATACGCTATGGATACGGGGAATGACCCAGCAGAATTCACAGCGGAAAACATTGCCAACTTCAAACGTCAAATCAATGCGCTTGGCTTCTCTTACGACTGGGATCGTGAAGTCAACACAACAGATCCAAACTACTACAAGTGGACGCAGTGGATCTTCACCAAGCTTTACGAAAAAGGCTTAGCTTATGAAGCGGAAGTGCCAGTAAACTGGGTTGAAGAGTTGGGAACAGCCATCGCTAATGAAGAAGTACTTCCTGACGGAACTTCTGAACGTGGGGGCTATCCCGTTGTCCGCAAACCGATGCGTCAATGGATGCTTAAAATCACGGCCTATGCAGAGCGATTGCTTAATGACTTGGATGAGTTGGATTGGCCAGAATCTATCAAGGATATGCAACGCAACTGGATTGGGAAATCAACTGGTGCCAATGTAACTTTCAAAGTGAAAGGGACTGACAAGGAATTCACCGTCTTTACCACTCGTCCTGATACTCTTTTCGGTGCGACCTTCACAGTCTTGGCTCCTGAGCATGACTTGGTTGACGCTATCACAAGTCCAGAGCAAGCTGATGCAGTTGCAGACTACAAACACCAAGCTAGTCTCAAGTCTGACTTGGCTCGTACCGATCTAGCCAAGGAAAAAACAGGGGTTTGGACGGGCGCTTATGCCATCAACCCTGTCAATGGCAAGGAAATTCCAATCTGGATTGCCGACTATGTTCTTGCTAGCTATGGAACAGGTGCCGTTATGGCTGTGCCAGCCCACGACCAACGTGACTGGGAATTTGCCAAACAATTTGACCTTCCAATCGTAGAAGTACTTGAAGGTGGTAATGTAGCAGAAGCTGCCTACACAGAAGACGGTCTTCATGTCAATTCAGACTTCCTAGATGGCCTTAACAAAGAAGATGCTATTGCTAAGATTGTGGCTTGGCTGGAAGAAAAAGGTTGTGGACAAGAGAAGGTCACCTATCGTCTCCGCGACTGGCTCTTTAGTCGTCAACGTTACTGGGGTGAGCCAATTCCAATCATTCATTGGGAAGATGGGACTTCAACAGCTGTTCCAGAAAGTGAATTACCACTTGTCTTGCCAGTAACCAAGGATATTCGCCCTTCAGGTACTGGTGAAAGCCCGTTGGCTAACTTGACTGACTGGTTGGAAGTGACGCGTGAAGATGGCGTCAAAGGTCGTCGTGAAACAAACACTATGCCACAATGGGCAGGTTCAAGCTGGTACTACCTCCGCTATATCGACCCACACAACACAGAAAAATTGGCCGACGAGGATCTCCTCAAACAATGGTTGCCAGTGGATATCTACGTGGGTGGTGCAGAGCATGCTGTACTTCATTTGCTCTACGCTCGTTTCTGGCACAAATTCCTCTATGACCTCGGTGTTGTTCCGACTAAGGAACCATTCCAAAAACTCTTTAACCAAGGGATGATTTTGGGAACAAGCTACCGTGACCACCGTGGAGCTCTTGTAGCGACTGACAAGGTTGAAAAACGTGACGGTTCTTTCTTCCATGTGGAAACAGGAGAAGAACTGGAGCAAGCACCAGCCAAGATGTCTAAATCGCTCAAGAACGTTGTCAATCCAGACGATGTGGTGGAACAATACGGTGCCGATACCCTTCGCGTCTATGAAATGTTCATGGGGCCACTCGATGCTTCCATCGCTTGGTCAGAAGAAGGTCTGGAAGGAAGCCGTAAGTTCCTAGACCGTGTATACCGTTTGATTACAAGTAAAGAAATCGTTGCGGAAAATAATGGTGCTCTTGACAAGGTTTACAATGAAACAGTCAAAGCTGTCACTGAGCAAATCGAGTCCATGAAATTCAACACAGCCATTGCCCAACTTATGGTCTTTGTCAACGCTGCCAACAAGGAAGACGAACTCTATGTGGACTATGCCAAAGGCTTTATCCAATTGATTGCCCCATTTGCACCTCACTTGGCAGAAGAACTCTGGCAAACAGTTACAGCAACAGGTGAGTCCATCTCTTACGTGGCTTGGCCAACTTGGGACGAAAGCAAATTGGTTGAAGACGAAATCGAAATCGTGGTTCAAATCAAAGGAAAAGTCCGTGCCAAACTCATGGTCGCTAAAGACCTATCACGTGAAGAATTGCAAGAAATTGCTCTCGCTGACGAAAAAGTTAAAGCAGAAATTGACAGCAAGGAAATCGTGAAGGTGATTGCGGTACCTAATAAACTCGTTAATATTGTTGTGAAATAAGATAGGAATCCTTCAGAGTAGAATCTGGAGGATTTTTTGAATTTTTTCATGAAAGTATGATATACTATGTGCAATTATAAAGTTTGAAAAGTGAATCAAGGAGAAAACAATGCCAGTAAACGAATATGGTCAGATGATTGGCGAGTCAATGGAAGGTTATACATCTGGTGAATTGCCTTCTATTGATTTCTTAGAAGGGCGTTATGCTCGGATAGAGGCTCTTTCAGTGGAAAAGCATGCGGAGGATTTGCTAGCTGTTTATGGTCCGGATACTCCTCGGGAGATGTGGACCTATCTCTTTCAGGAACCAGTGGCAGATATGGAGGAGTTGGTTAGCCTTTTAAATCAGATGTTGGCTCGTAAGGATCGCTTTTACTATGCGATTGTAGACAAGGCAACTGGTAAGGCCTTGGGAACTTTTTCTCTCATGCGCATTGATCAGAATAACCGAGTGATAGAAGTGGGAGCTGTCACTTTTTCTCCAGAACTCAGGGGAACACGTATAGGGACAGAGGGTCAATATCTCCTAGCTCGCTATGTTTTTGAGGAGCTTAACTATCGTCGCTATGAGTGGAAATGTGATTCTCTAAATATCCCATCAAGACGAGCCGCGGAGCGTTTGGGCTTTGTCTATGAAGGAACCTTCCGTCAGGCAGTCGTTTATAAGGGGCGTACGAGAGATACGGATTGGTTGTCTATGATTGATAAGGACTGGCCTCAAGTCAAAGCTCGTTTAGAAACATGGTTGGCTCCTGAAAATTTTGATAAAAATGGACGGCAGTACAAGAGCTTAAGAGAATTCTGAGAGGTATTGAGATGATGACTATTAGAAGGCAAGAAATTGTCAAGCTAGAGGATGTTTTGCATCTCTATCAGGCAGTTGGATGGACAAAATATACACATCAACCTCAGATGTTGAAGAAAGCCTTGTCTCACTCATTAGCGATTTATCTAGCACTTGATGGCGATGCCGTAGTGGGCTTGGTCCGTTTGGTCGGAGATGGTTTTTCATCGATTTTTGTCCAGGATTTGATCGTTTTGCCGAGCTATCAGCGCCAAGGGATTGGCAGTGCCTTAATGAAAGAGGCTTTAGGTGATTACAAAGATGCCTATCAAGTCCAACTAGTGACCGATCAGACAGAAAAAAACTTGGGATTCTATCGTTCTCTGGGATTTGAAACCTTATCTACTTATGATTGTACAGGAATGATTTTGGTGGATAGAAAAAGATAAAAAAATATTTTTTCTTAAGTAAAGTTTAAGTCTCCTCGTGTATTATATAGTTATTAGATAAAGACCTCCTAATACTCTTCGAAAATCTCATCAACCTTCGTTAGAGTCGACTTAGCTATCTATCGTTATGCTTGAGTCTATCTGCCTAGTCTGATTTCGATTTTCATTGAGTACCCTTTATTTAATGAAATCTCAAACTTTTCTTTTTCATCATAATCTCCTAAAGAAGCCGCCCGATCAGGTGGCTTTTTTGTTGCTTGAAAAAGAAAATTTCATTTGGAAAAAAATTTAAAAAAATAATAAATCAGAGAAAAGTTAAGTTAGCTTTAAGATTCATCTTGTATTATATAATCGTTAAATAAAGACCTCCTAACTTTATTTAATGAAATCCTAAACTTTTCTTTTTCATAATAATCTCCCTAAAGAAGCCACCCAATCAGGTGGCTTTTTTGTTTGTAGGCTGGATTTTTGCTATAATAGGAACATGAGTAGAATTTTAGATAATGAAATCATGGGTGATGAGGAGTTGGTAGAACGTACCCTCCGTCCCCAATATTTACGTGAATATATAGGTCAGGACAAGGTCAAGGATCAGCTACAAATATTTATCGAAGCCGCAAAAATGCGGGATGAGGCGCTGGATCATGTTCTTTTGTTTGGCCCTCCAGGACTTGGGAAAACAACCATGGCTTTTGTCATTGCCAATGAACTGGGAGTCAACCTCAAGCAAACGTCTGGTCCTGTCATTGAAAAGGCGGGTGACTTGGTAGCGATTTTAAATGATTTGGAGCCGGGAGATGTCCTCTTTATCGACGAGATTCATCGCTTGCCCATGTCGGTGGAAGAGGTGCTTTACAGTGCAATGGAGGACTTCTACATTGATATCATGATTGGGGCTGGTGAAGGCAGTCGCAGTGTCCATCTAGATTTGCCACCTTTTACCTTGATTGGGGCGACGACACGAGCAGGGATGCTTTCAAATCCTCTGCGGGCACGTTTTGGGATTACAGGTCATATGGAATACTATGCCCACGCTGACTTGACGGAAATTGTTGAACGAACGGCAGATATTTTTGAGATGGAAATCACTCATGAGGCAGCTGCTGAGCTGGCCTTGCGCAGTCGAGGAACTCCTCGTATCGCCAATCGTCTCCTCAAGCGCGTGCGCGACTTTGCCCAGATTATGGGGGATGGATTAATCGATGATGTCATTACGGATAAGGCCTTGACTATGCTGGATGTAGACCGTGAAGGGTTGGACTATGTGGACCAAAAAATCCTTCGTACCATGATTGAGATGTACGGTGGGGGTCCTGTCGGTCTAGGAACTCTTTCTGTTAATATTGCCGAGGAGCGTGAGACGGTGGAGGACATGTATGAGCCCTACCTCATCCAAAAAGGTTTTATCATGCGGACACGGTCTGGACGGGTGGCGACAGCCAAGGCTTATGAACATTTGGGCTATGAATACAGTGAAAAATGAGCAAGAAGTCCTAGATAGTGTTAGAGAAAATCCTGATATGATGGCTATTCTGACCATCATCCGTAACCTTGGTCTGAAAGATTCTTGGTTGACTGCAGGTTCTGTCAGGAATTTTATCTGGAATCTCTTGTCAGACAAATCGCCTTTTGACCGTGAAACGGATGTGGACGTCATTTTCTTTGATCCAGATGTTTCTTATGAGGAAACAGTATCCCTAGAGAACAAGCTGAGAGAGGACTTCCCCCAGTATCAGTGGGAGTTGAAAAATCAGGTCTACATGCATCTGCACAGTTCTCACACTGCACCCTATACCAGTTCCCGTGATGCTATGAGTAAGTATCCCGAGCGCTGCACGGCGGTAGGTCTTTGCTTGAATGAAGATTCCACTTTAGAACTCTTTGCCCCCTATGGTTTAGAGGATATTTTAAAGTTTCAAGTTTCCCCGACTCCTCATTTTTTAGATAATGAAGACCGAATGAAACTCTATCAAGAGCGATTGTCCAAGAAAAATTGGCAAGAAAAATGGAAAAATCTCACTTTCTCAAAAAACTTAAGAAAAATTTAAGTTAGGGGCGGTATACTAGGTTCATAAGTTAAGAGGAACTTAACTTAAACTCCTAAAACTTTTTCATAATAATCTCCCTATAAAATAAAGTCGCCCAATCAGGCGGCTTATTTTTTGTTTGCCTGCAAGCAGGGGCAGTAACTTAGCAATAGAAGAAAATAGGGAAATATGGTATAATGAAACGATAGATTTTTGAATAGGAATAAGAACATGTTTGGATTTTTTAAGAAAGATAAAGCTGTAGAAGTCGAGGTTCCAACACAGGTTCCTGCTCATATTGGCATCATCATGGATGGGAATGGCCGCTGGGCTAAAAAACGGATGCAACCACGGGTTTTTGGTCATAAGGCGGGGATGGAAGCCCTCCAAAAAGTGACCAAGGCAGCTAACAAGATGGGAGTTAAGGTCATCACGGTTTATGCCTTTTCAACGGAAAATTGGACACGCCCAGATCAAGAAGTCAAGTTTATCATGAACTTGCCAGTCGAATTTTATGATAACTACGTCCCTGAATTGCATGCAAATAACGTTAAGATTCAGATGATTGGGGAGACAGACCGTTTGCCTAAGCCGACTTTTGAAGCTTTGAAAAAAGCAGAGGAATTGACCAAGAACAATACGGGCTTGATTCTCAATTTTGCGCTTAACTATGGTGGCCGTGCTGAAATTACGCAGGCTCTTAAGGGCTTGGCTCAAGATGTTCTAGATGCTAAAATCAACCCTGGTGACATCACAGAAGATATGATTGGAGACTATCTTTTCACGCAACACCTGCCAAAGGATTTGCGAGATCCGGACTTGATTATCCGCACGAGTGGTGAGTTGCGTTTGAGTAATTTCTTGCCATGGCAAGCAGCATATAGCGAGCTTTATTTTACGGATACCTTGTGGCCTGATTTTGATGAAGCCGCCTTGCAGGAAGCTATTGCTGCTTTTAACCATCGCAATCGCCGTTTTGGAGGAGTTTAGGAGAAGATATGACCAAGGATTTACAAAAGAGAACATTGTTTGCGGTATTGGCCCTGGCGATTTTCCTTCCAGTCTTGTTTGCGGGAGGGCTCTTGTTGCAGATAGGGATTGGCTTGTTAGCGATGCTAGGCGTCCATGAACTCTTGCATATGAAGGGACTAAAGACTATGACCATTGAGGGTGCTTTGACTCTTTTTGCGACCTTCGCTCTCACAGTTCCTTTAGAAAATTACCTAACTTTTTTGCCTGTTGATGGAAATGTGGTTGCCTATAGTGTTCTGATTACCATAATGCTAGGGACGACCGTTTTCAGTAAAAACTATACGATTGAAGATGCCGCTTTTCCAATTGCTGTGAGTTTTTATGTTGGTTTTGGCTTCAATGCCTTACTAGATGCTCGGGTGGCAGGTTTTGACAAGGTACTTTTGGCCCTTTTTATCGTTTGGGCGACAGATAGCGCAGCCTACCTGACAGGGATGAATTTTGGTAAACATAAGTTGGCTCCGAGAGTTTCTCCTAATAAGAGTATTGAGGGCTTTGTCGGTGGTATTCTAGGTGCGGTACTGATAACAGTGATTTTCATGTTAGTGGACAGCACAGTTGCTCTTCCTTATGGGATTTATAGAATGAGTCTCTTTGCTGCCTTCTTCAGTGTGGCCGGTCAGTTTGGTGACTTGATTGAAAGTGCCATGAAACGCCATTTCGGTGTCAAGGATTCTGGCAAATTTATCCCTGGACATGGCGGTGTGTTGGATCGCTTTGACAGCATGCTGATTGTGTTTCCAATGATGCACTTATTTGGCCTGTTTTAAAGAAAGGAATATTGAATGATTGGATTGCTAACCTTTATCCTCGTTTTTGGGATTATTGTGGTGGTGCATGAGTTTGGACATTTTTATTTTGCCAAGAAATCAGGCATTCTAGTTCGTGAATTTGCCATTGGTATGGGGCCCAAGATTTTTTCCCATATCGGTAAGGATGGCACTGCTTATACCATTCGAATCCTTCCTCTAGGAGGCTATGTTCGTATGGCAGGCTGGGGTGATGATGCGACAGAAATCAAGACAGGAACTCCAGTCAGTTTAACACTTGCTGATGATGGTAAGGTCAAACGGATCAACCTCTCAGGGAAGAAACTGGATCAAACGGCTTTTCCTATGCAGGTAACCCAGTTTGACTTTGAAGACAAGCTCTTTATCAAGGGTTTGGTCTTGGAAGAAGAAAAGATTTTTGCAGTAGATCACGATGCAACGGTTGTTGAAGAAGACGGAACCGAAGTGCGCATCGCTCCTTTGGATGTACAGTATCAAAATGCTTCTATCTGGGGCAAGCTCATCACCAACTTTGCAGGTCCTATGAATAACTTTATCTTAGGTGTTGTTGTTTTTTGGATCTTGATCTTTTTGCAGGGCGGTGTTAGAGATACTCAGACAAATCTCTTTCATGTCATGCCAGAGGGAGCTTTGGCTAAGGTAGGTGTAGCTGAGACAGCTCAAATCACCAAGGTCGGCTCGCATGAGGTTAAGAATTGGCAAGACTTGACCCAGGCTGTGGAAGCAGATACCAAGGACAAGACTGCCCCGACCTTGGATGTGACCATTTCTGAAAATGGTAGCGAAAAGCAAGTTACTGTGACACCAGAAGAAAATCAAGGACGCTATATTCTTGGGGTTCAACCGGGAGTCAAGTCAGACTTTCTATCCATGTTTGTTGGTGGATTTACAACCGCTGCTGATTCAGGGCTCCGTATCCTTTCGGCTCTGAAAAACTTGATTTTCCATCCAGATTTGAACAAACTCGGTGGTCCCGTTGCTATTTTTAAGGCAAGTAGCGATGCTGCTAAAAATGGAATTGAGAATGTCCTCTATTTCCTAGCTATGATTTCCATCAATATCGGAATTTTTAATTTGATTCCGATCCCGGCTTTGGATGGTGGAAAGATTGTACTCAATATCCTAGAGGCTATCCGCCGGAAACCCCTTAAACAAGAAATTGAAACCTATGTCACCATGGCTGGTGTAGTTATCATGGTTGTCTTGATGCTAGCTGTGACCTGGAATGACATTATGCGACTCTTCTTTTAGATAATCGAGGAATATTATGAAACAAAGTAAAATGCTAATCCCAACGCTTCGCGAAATGCCAAGCGATGCTCAAGTTATCAGCCACGCCCTTATGTTGCGTGCTGGTTATGTTCGTCAAGTTTCTGCTGGTGTTTATTCTTACCTACCACTCGCTAACCGTGTGATTGAAAAGGCTAAGAATATCATGCGCCAAGAGTTTGATAAGATTGGTGCGGTAGAGATGTTGGCTCCTGCCCTTCTCAGTGCTGATCTTTGGCGTGAATCAGGTCGTTATGAAACCTATGGTGAAGACCTTTATAAACTGAAAAACCGTGAAAAGTCAGACTTTATCCTAGGTCCGACACACGAAGAGACTTTTACAGCTATTGTTCGTGACTCTGTGAAATCTTACAAGCAATTGCCACTCAACCTTTACCAAATCCAACCGAAGTACCGTGATGAAAAACGCCCACGTAACGGACTTCTCCGTACGCGTGAATTTATCATGAAAGACGGCTATAGTTTCCATGCTAATTACGATAGTTTGGATGTGACTTATGACGAGTACAAGGCAGCCTATGAACGTATTTTTACTCGTAGTGGCTTGGACTTCAAGGCCATCATCGGTGATGGTGGCGCCATGGGTGGTAAGGATAGCCAAGAATTTATGGCCATCACACCTGCTCGTACAGACCTCGACCGCTGGGTTGTCTTAGATAAGTCAGTTGCCTCATTTGATGAAATTCCTGTAGAAGTACAAGAAGAAATCAAGGCGGAATTGCTCAAATGGATGGTTTCTGGTGAAGACACCATTGCCTACTCAACTGAGTCTAGCTATGCAGCTAACTTAGAAATGGCAACAAACGAGTACAAATCAAGCAACCGTGTTGTTGCGGAAGAAGAAGTGACTCGAGTGGAAACTCCAGGTGTTAAATCCATCGATGAAGTGGCAGCCTTCCTAAATGTCCCAGAAGAACAAACGATTAAAACCCTCTTCTACATGGCAGATGGTGAGCTTGTTGCAGCCCTTCTAGTTGGAAATGACCAACTCAATGAAGTCAAGTTGAAAAACCACTTGGGTGCAGATTTCTTTGATGTTGCGAGCGAAGAAGAAGTAGCAAATGTTATCTCAGCTGGCTTTGGTTCGCTTGGCCCAGTTACTTTGCCAGAAAATGTGAAAATCATTGCAGACCGTAAGGTGCAAGATGTTCGCAATGCTGTTGTGGGGGCTAATGAAGATGGCTACCACTTGACGGGTGTGAACCCAGGTCGTGATTTTACTGCAGAATATGTAGATATCCGCGAAGTTCGTGAGGGTGAAATTTCACCTGACGGACAAGGTGTTCTTAACTTTGCCCGTGGTATTGAGATCGGTCATATTTTCAAACTCGGAACTCGCTACTCAGCAAGCATGGGTGCAGATGTTTTGGATGAAAATGGTCGTGCTGTGCCAATTATCATGGGATGTTACGGTATCGGTGTTAGCCGTCTCCTTTCTGCGGTTATGGAGCAACACGCCCGCCTCTTTGTTAACAAAACGCCAAAAGGGGAATACCGTTACGCTTGGGGAGTTAACTTCCCTAAAGAATTGGCACCATTTGATGTGCACCTGATCACTGTCAATGTCAAAGACGAAGAAGCGCAAGCCTTGACAGATAAACTGGAAGCCAACTTGATAGGAGCTGGTTACGAAGTCTTGACGGATGACCGTAACGAACGTGTCGGAGTGAAGTTTAGCGATAGCGACTTGATTGGGTTGCCAATCCGTATCACTGTTGGGAAGAAAGCGGCAGATGGTATCGTAGAAGTCAAGATCAAGGCGACTGGTGACACCATCGAAGTTCACGCAGACAACTTGCTCGAAACCCTTGAAATCCTAAGCAAGAAATAAAAACTATAATCAGAAGAAAAACAAGGCAAAAATGTAACTAGTTTTTACCTTGTTTTTTCTATATAATGGGGAAAATGAGTAAACGAAGAGGTAAAGCTATGCTAAAATTTCCAAAGGATTTTGTCTGGGGTTCCTCGACTTCTGGACCACAGACAGAAGGACGAGTGCCAGGTGATGGTAAAGGAGATAATCTCTGGGATTATTGGTATCAGGTGGAACCCAATCGCTACTACAATGGGATTGGACCAGACAAAACATCGACTTTCTATGAAAACTGGGAAAAGGATATTGAGCTTTTGGTAGAGACTGGCCATACAGCCTTCCGAACTTCTATTCAGTGGTCTCGTATTTTCCCGCAAGGCCGTGGAGAGGTCAATCCGCAAGGGGTGGCTTTCTACCTTCAGGTTTTTGAAGCTATTAAGGCCAAAGGGATTCGTCTCTTAGTCAATCTCTATCACTTCGACCTGCCTTTTGCCCTCCAAGAAGACGGCGATGGTTGGGAAAATAAGGCAACTGTCAAGGCTTATGAAGACTATGCTCGTTTTTGTTTTGAGACTTACGGTGACTTGGTGGACCAATGGATTACCTTTAACGAGCCCATCGTACCTGTTGAGTTTGGCTATTTCTATGATGCCCATTATCCTCACAAGGTAGATGCCAATGCGGCGGTTAAGGTTGCCTATCATACACAACTGGCTAGCAGTCTTGCGGTTAAGGCCTGTCATGAGATTTTGCCTGATTCCAAGATTGGGATTGTCCTTAACTTGACACCAGCTTACCCACGTAGCCAGCATCCCGCGGATGTCAAGGCTGCTCGCATTGCCGACCTCTTCCAAGCCCAATCTTTCCTAGACCCGTCTGTCTTGGGAGCTTATCCAGAAGAGTTAGTAGAGATTTTAGCTGAGTATGATTTGTTACCGAATTCTACAGCTGAGGAGTTGGACCTTATTCGGGAGCATACTGTGGACTTCCTTGGGGTCAACTACTACCAACCTTTGCGTGTCATGGCGCCACGTTTTGCTAAACATCCTGATAGCCCGCTTTTGCCAGAGCATTTCTACGAACCTTACGTCATGCCGGGCCGTAAAATCAATCCTCACCGCGGTTGGGAAATCTACGAGCAGGGGATTTATGATATCGCTCAAAATATCAAGGAAAATTATGGTAATATTGAGTGGTTGCTGACCGAAAACGGCATGGGTGTTGAAGGGGAAGACAAGTTCCGTGAGAATGGCATGATTCAGGACGACTATCGTATTGACTTTGTCAAAGGACATCTGCGTGAACTTCATCGTGCGATTGAAGATGGAGCAAACTGTCAAGGATACTTAATCTGGACCTTTATTGATTGCTGGTCATGGCTCAATAGCTATAAAAACCGCTACGGTCTAGTTGAGCTTGATTTGGAAACACAGGAACGTCGCCTGAAGAAATCAGGGCACTGGTTCAAGGAATTAAGTGACAATAATGGATTTTAAGAATAAAAAGTGAGATGATCTTCATCTCACTTTTTATTATAAGATCTTCACCAAGCTTCCAATCGTAATTAGGCTACAATCACCGACTATTTTAGTAGTTAGGATGTCTTGTAGAAAAAATCCTGAAACAAGGGTTATGACGAGACTAAAGTTATCGACAGCAGCTACCTCGGTCGCATTCCCATCCGCAAGGCCTTGTAGTAGCAGAGTTGGGAGGTGCCCATGAGGAAAATCAGACAAGATGGGAAGAGAAGATACAAGTGCCAAGAAAAACCACATGGCAAATACCTCCTCTATTCATTATAAGTAATTGATGCTGACTTGCCAGGTATCAAGTGAAATCTTGATAAAATACCAGATAGAAAAACTATACCAATTTTTATTCTTGACAAGTGATAAAAACAAGTATATACTGTTTTTGCTGATTCCGTAAAGCGAGAATTAGACTATACCAATTTAAGGAGAAAGCACAGCTGGTCTGTGTCGTATATACTATGTGTGGAATTGTTGGTGTTGTTGGAAACACAAATGCAACTGATATTTTGATTCAAGGGCTTGAAAAACTCGAATACCGTGGCTATGATTCTGCGGGGATTTTTGTCCTAGGTGGTGCTGAAAATCATCTAGTTAAGGCTGTCGGTCGTATCGCAGAATTGTCTTCTAAGACAGCTGGCGTTGAGGGAACAACTGGTATCGGACATACGCGTTGGGCGACTCATGGGAAACCAACGGAAGATAATGCTCACCCACACCGCTCTGAGACAGGACGTTTTGTCTTGGTGCACAATGGAGTGATTGAAAACTACCTTGAAATCAAGGAAGAATACCTTGCAGGTCACCACTTCAAGGGGCAAACCGATACGGAAATCGCTGTTCACTTGATTGGGAAATTTGTTGAAGAAGCTGGTCTTTCAGTTCTTGAAGCCTTCAAAAAAGCCCTTCACATCATTCGTGGTTCTTATGCCTTTGCCTTGATTGACTCTGAAAATTCAGATGTCATCTATGTCGCTAAGAACAAATCTCCACTTTTGATTGGTCTTGGGGAAGGTTATAACATGGTCTGCTCAGATGCTATGGCCATGATTCGTGAGACCAACCAATACATGGAAATCCATGACCAAGAGTTGGTAATCGTCAAGGCTGATAGCGTCGAAGTTCAAGACTATGATGGTAACAGTCGTGAGCGTGCTAGCTACACTGCCGAACTTGACCTGTCAGATATTGGTAAGGGGACTTATCCTTACTACATGCTCAAGGAAATCGACGAGCAACCAACGGTGATGCGTAAACTCATCCAAGCCTACACAGATGAGGCCGGTCAAGTAGTGGTTGACCCAGCAATCATCAAGGCTGTTCAAGATGCAGACCGCATCTACATTCTTGCAGCTGGGACATCTTACCACGCAGGATTTGCTTCTAAGAAGATGTTAGAAGAATTGACGGATACGCCAGTTGAACTTGGAATCTCTTCTGAGTGGGGCTATGGCATGCCACTTCTTAGCAAGAAACCACTTTTCATCTTTATCAGTCAGTCTGGTGAAACAGCGGATAGCCGTCAGGTTTTGGTCAAAGCCAACGAAATGGGTATCCCAAGCTTGACAGTGACAAATGTGCCAGGTTCAACTCTTTCTCGTGAAGCTAACCATACTATGTTGCTTCATGCAGGTCCTGAAATTGCCGTAGCTTCAACCAAGGCCTACACAGCGCAAATCGCAGCACTTGCCTTCCTTGCAAAAGCTGTCGGAGAAGCAAATGGCAATGCCAAAGCACAAGCCTTTGACCTGGTTCATGAGTTGTCTATCGTAGCTCAGTCTATCGAATCAACTCTTTCTGAGAAAGAAACCATTGATGCCAAGGTTCGTGACCTTCTTGAAACAACTCGCAACGCCTTTTACATCGGACGTGGTCAAGACTACTATGTAGCCATGGAAGCCAGTCTCAAACTCAAAGAGATTTCTTACATCCAGTGTGAAGGCTTTGCGGCAGGAGAACTCAAGCACGGAACCATTGCCTTGATTGAAGAAGGAACGCCTGTCTTGGCCCTCTTGTCAGATCCAGTCCTTGCTAACCACACTCGTGGAAATATCCAAGAGGTCGCAGCCCGTGGTGCCAAGGTTCTTACTATCGCAGAAGAAAATGTTGCTAAAGACACAGACGATATCGTCCTTACGACTGTACACCCATACCTTTCACCAATCTCAATGGTCGTACCAACGCAATTGGTCGCTTACTTTGCAACTCTACACCGTGGTCTCGATGTGGACAAACCACGTAACCTTGCTAAGTCAGTAACGGTAGAATAATCTAAAAAAGTCTAGTTATCTAGGCTTTTTTCTAATGAGCAAATTTATTGAAAGTAAAAATAATTAGTGATAGAATACCCTAAAACTAAAAGAGATAGCGAGGAGACACCATGGTAGAATTGGGAATTTCAACTTTTGGGGAAACAACGGAGCTTGAAGGAACTGGGCAAACTTATAGTCATGCCGAACGCATTCGTCAGTTGGTGGCGGAGATTGAGCTGGCTGATAAGGTTGGTTTGGACGTGTATGGGATTGGTGAGCACCATCGAGAGGACTTTGCAGTATCAGCCCCAGAGATTATTCTGGCCGCCGGGGCAGTCAATACCAAGAACATCCGTTTGACCAGTGCAGTCAGCATACTCTCGAGCATGGGCCCGATTCGGTTGTTCCAACAGTATGCCACTATCGATGCTTTGTCAAATGGACGAGCGGAGATTATGGCTGGAAGGGGCTCTTTCACGGAATCCTTCCCTCTGTTTGGCTATGATTTGAAAGACTACGAAGCTCTTTTTGATGAGAAATTAGACTTGCTTCAGTTAGTCAATGAAAAGACCAAGCTAGACTGGAAAGGTCGATTGACCCAAACAATCTCTGGTAAAGAAGTTTATCCTCGTCCAGTTCAGGACAAATTGCCCTTGTGGATAGCGACAGGTGGCCATGTCGAATCAACAGTGAAGATTGCTCGGGCAGGGCTGCCGATTGTCTATGCCATTATTGGTGGTAATCCGCGTTATTTTAAAAAGCTGATTCAAGCTTATCGTGAGATTGGAAGGGATGCCGGTCATGCGAATAAAGACCTAAAAGTGGGAGCTCATTCTTGGGGCTGGATTACTGAGGATGGCGAACAGGCTGTAAAAGATTATTTCCATCCGACTAAGCAAGTGGTGGATGCGATTTCCAAGGACCGCCCACACTGGCAGGAGTTGACCTATGAGCAATATTTGGAGCAAGTTGGTCCAAATGGTGCCATGTTTGTGGGAAGTCCAGATCAGGTAGCAGAAAAATTGATTCGCATGATTGAGGATTTAGACTTGGACCGTTTCATGCTCCATCTACCGCTTGGTTCTATGCCACATGATCAGGTTCTGAGAGCTATTGAACTCTTCGGCACACAAGTGGCGCCCAAAATACGTGCTTACTTTGCCATGAAAGAGGGGATATAAAAAAATTCAATCGGCTTGATAGAAAATCTATATCAACACTTTTTTGAAAAATAGATGAAAATAAAGTGAATCTTTGAAAGGCTAGTAAAATCAAGCTTTTCAGGGATTTTTTTCTTTATCGATATAAAAATTTCCAATCGAGTTAATAGTCAATATATATTGGGAAAAGGGGAAAAGGAGTGGTAAGATGGTTTCAATCCAAATGGAAGGAGAAAGGTATGGCAAGTAAAAGAGATTTAGTCTTTAGAGCGATTCGAGGCGATGAAGTGGAAAGAGTTCCTGTGGGATTTTGGTTTCATTTTGTAACACTCGAAGAAAAGGGGCAGGGATTAAACAATCCACGTATCTTTCAAAAAAGTGTTGACGGACATCGTAGTTATGTGGAAAGGATTCGCCCTGATTTTGTCAAAATTATGAGCGACGGTTTTTTCCTTTATCCAAGTAATGTCTATAGTCCTAAGATCGCAAGCATTCAGGAGCTGACTTTTATTGAGTCGATTGGTGAGGAACACCCATGGATTCAGCAACAGGTGCAAGTGGTACAAGCGATTCGAGAGACCTTTACCGAAGAGATTGCTTCTTTCTACAATATCTTTTCACCAATCTCCTACCTCAAGCGCTGGTTCCGTACAGAAACTTCTCGAGGAGATAGGGAAGTGGCTGACCTATTGCTTGAAAATCCTGAGCAATTCAAAGCTATTCTAGATGTGATTGCAGGAGATATTGCTATCCTAACTCAGAAAATCATCCAGCAAGGAGGTGTTGACGGGATTTACCTCAGCACTCAGGAAATTCAAGATGAGCGCATCACACCAGCACTCTACCAAACCTATATCGAACCGAGCAATATAGCGATCTTGGAAGCAGCCAATCAGGTTGATGGGATCAATATCCTCCATATCTGTGGTTTTGAAGGTGCGAGCAATGATGTGACGATATTTAAGGACTATCCAGCTCAAGTGGTCAACTGGGCGACTCATCATGAGGATGTTAGTTTGACACAGGGTCAAGAGTTATTCCGAGATAAGGCCGTTTTAGGTGGATTCGAAAATGGCAAGAAAAGCTTGCTTTATCAAGGTTCCAAAGCGGAATTGCAAAATGAAACAAGACGGTTGCTGGCTGAAGCGGGTAGTAAAGGCGTTCTTCTGGGAGCTGACTGTACTGTTCCAGATGACTTTGACTTAGAGAGGTTGGACTGGATTCGACAGGCTGCTGTTCTCTAAAAGGAGGAGCTATGAAAAGTAAAAGATGGGGTATCTTCATTGCAGTTATCGGTTTGCTGGCTTTGGTTGCCATAAGCGTCGTAAAAAATCAGCACTGCAAAAATGGAGAGAGATGTCATGGAGTTCAGGATTTTTCTAAGTCCAGTCTCCCCTTTCTACGCTCGAATGATATCGCAAGCAGTTTATTAGTTGAAAAAGTAAGAAATGGAGAATAAGAATGTCAGAAAAAAAAGAATGGGTTTTAAAAGTATTTAGAGGTGAAAAGGTTGATCGTGTGCCAGTTGGTTTTTGGCACCATTTCACATCCGAAGACGAATGGCTGCACGGTTTCTCAAATCCAGTCATTATCGAGAAGAATATTGAGGGACATAAGCGCTTTATCCGAGAAGTTCAGCCAGACTTTATCAAACTCATGAGTGATGGCTACTTTGCTTATCCAAATCCAGCGATTGCCAAAGGCAAATCACTTCAAGAATTGGCAACCATTCAACCACTCGGACCAGAGCACGCTTGGATAAAAGAGCAGGTGGACTTGGTTAAGAAAATCAAGCAAGAATTTACAGAAGATATCGTTGCGATTTACAATATTTTTGCTCCTGTGACCTATCTCAAGTGGCTACTGGGGGAAGTGTCTGGTGGCGATGACCTCATTGCGGACTTTCTGGTGGAAGATCCTGAAGCCCTTAAAAAGGTGTTGGATGTGATTGCAGAAGATATTGCGAGTCTCAGTCGAGCTGTCATCGAAGAGGCCGGTGCAGATGGAATCTACCTCAGCGTGCAGAGTATCCAAGATCAACGAGTGTCGGCAGCAGGTTATCAAGCCGTCATTGCCCCTAGCGAAATAACGGTTCTGGAAGCAGCTAGTGCTGTTGGTGGCGTCACAGTTCTTCATATCTGTGGATACGAGGGAGCGCGAAATGATATTCACCTTTTTGCAGACTATCCAGCCCAAGTCTTTAACTGGGCTGTAGGACCAGAGGGAGTCACTCTCAAGGAAGGTCGTGAGATTTTCAAGGGACGTACGGTTCTTGGAGGATTTGAAAATGGCAAAACAGGCTTGCTGTATACTGGTAGCAAGGACGCCATTCAGGCTGAGGCAAAGAAACTAGTTGCAGAAGCTGGGGAACAGGGCTTGGTACTTGGGGCAGATTGTACCATTCCAAGTGATATCGCAGTTGAACGTATCCAGTGGGTGAGAGAAGCGCTTGAAAACTAAAGGAGAAAAAGATGAGTAAAAAAGCATGGATTATCGGTGGTGTAGCAGTTGTTGCGGTAATTGGGGCAACAATTATCGGAAGAAGTTTAGCTGGTGCTCCAGCCAAGGATGGAGAAACGGCTTCTTCTGCTGAAGTTATAACCTTGAAGGTTGCCCATACACAAAACTATGTACCTTATGACTTTGTCAATGAAAAAGGGGAATCAGATGGTTATGAGGTAGCTGTTTTGAAGGCTGTTGATGAGAAGTTGGCAAACTATAAATTTGAATATACGGGCACCAGTGATGACGACCTCTTGATTGGTCTGGAATCAGGCAAGTATGACATCGGAACCAAGGGAGCTTGGTACACAGATGAACGAGCTAAAAAGTTTGTCATTCCATCTGAACCAGTCGGAGCGAGCATCATCGGATTTACTGTCAGAAAAGAAGATGAACAGAAATACAAAACCATTGATGACTTTGCTAAGAATAAAGGGAAATTGGTTCCCATCTCTCCACAGAATGCTCAATGGAATGTCATCACCAGCTACAATGAAAAACATCAGGATGCACCGATTGAGCTAACAGCAGCTGAATCCTTTAAAGTGGCAGATGCCTATGCCTGGGTCTTAGAAGGACGTTATGACGCCTTCTTTGATATCAAACTGTCCTTTGAAAAAGCAGTTACTGCAGAAGATGGACCTTACCACCAATATGCGGATAAACTCAGCTGGTTCCCATACAAGGGCATTCCAACTTATCCCTTGATTCACCGTGATGAAAAGGGTGAGAAATTCGCTAAAGAATACGAAAAAACAATCAAAGAGTTGAAAGAAGATGGCACGCTTGCTAAGCTATCTCAGCAATACTTCAAAGAAGATGTCTTTAGTTACGTAGACAAAGACTAGACCAGAAATTCCAAGACTAGAAAGGGTTTTGCATGGTTTCTTATGATTTTTCCAAGGTCTTTCAGTTTTTACCGACCTTATGGCAGGCACTTCCTATGACCTTGTCCATTCTCTTTTTTACCACTCTTCTTGGTTCCCTTTTTGGAGGTCTCTTGGCCTGGGCGCAAGTAGGAGAAGACAAGAGTTTTGCAGCGATTTCCAAAGGCTATATCTTTACCCTTCGTTGTACACCGCCGATTGTCTTACTTTTTCTAGTCTTTTATGGCTTGCCAGAATTTCTGAAATGGTGGCTTGGTTTAGATATCAACAACTGGTCTAAAACTATTTTTGTTCTCCTGACGATGATTCTCTTGTTTGCCGCTATTGTTGCCGAGGTTTTCAAGGCGGCCTATCAAGCTATTCCAAAGGGGCAGACAGAGGCCGGACTTAGTATTGGTTTGACTCCAAGTCAGACTTTTTGGAGAATCATTTTTCCCCAAGCTTTTCAAGTTGCTCTTCCCAATATAACAACCGCTATTCTCAATCTCATGCGAGATGCTGCCTTGGCTTATACGATTGGTTTCGTTGATGTTATGGGAGCGGGGAATCTCTTGATCAGTCGCAATTTAGGGAACTACTCTCTGGAAACCTATACGGCAGTCGCACTTCTTTACTGGGGGATTGCCCTGGTTATTTCTGGCTTGAGTCGTTTGCTTGAGAAGTCTTTGGAAACAAAAGGGAGGTAAGAAATGGATATAGACTATATTGTAAAGACCTTTCTGGAGACCTTGAAGGGTGTGCCAATCACCTTGATTATCATGATTGTGGCTATGGTCTTAAGTTTTTTACCGGCTCTATTTTTAGCCTTGGGGCAGATTTACAAGGTTCGAGGGGTTAGGAGTTTTTCCTTGGTCTATCTGGCGTTTATCCGAGCGACTCCTCCGATTTTATTGATTCTCTTCTTTTATAGTTTGTTTCCAAGCCTGCTGAATCAATTTCTCAAAAGCATAGGAAGTGACTTTGATATTTTCAAACTTGATCCTCTCTATTATGCCTTTATCATTTATAGTTTGATGACAGTCGGGAGTTTGTCGGAGATTTTGCGTTCAGCTATCTTGACGGTGGACAAGGGACAACTAGAGGCAGCGCATGCGATTGGCTTGACTACGCCCCAGGCCTATCTAAGGATTGTTTTTCCTCAAGCCTTGCGCTCAGCCTTGCCTAACTTAGCCAATCTGGTGATCAATATCGTCAAAGGGACCTCCCTGGTCTTTGTCATGACCATCAAGGACATCACCGCTATTGCTCGTGTAGAAGCGTCCTACGGTTACCAGTATTTTGAGTCTTATTTTGTGATCTTTTTGCAGTATATTTTGATCTGTGGTTTGATTCAGTGGGGCTTCTCCCTATTGGAAAAAGGCTATGTGAAAAAAGAAAAAAGTGCAAAAGCATCTAGCGCGCGTTTTGTATAGGAGGACAGGATGTTACAAGTAGAACATATCGCAAAAACATTTGGAGAGAGGCAGGTGCTGGAGGATGTCAATCTTCAGGTTAACCAAGGGGATGTCGTCGTTATCTTAGGACCATCAGGTTCGGGGAAAACGACCTTTCTCCGTTGTCTCAACCACTTAGAAAAAGCTGACAGTGGCCGTTTGACCTTGGCTGGAAAAACTTATGACTTGGCCAAATTAAGCAAGAAAGACATTCTAGAAATTCGCCAAAAAACAGCCTTTGTTTTCCAACACTACAATCTTTTTGCAAATAAAACTGCTCTGGAAAATATTCTAGAAGGTCTAATCGTCGCTCGTAAAGTTCCCAAGGAAGAAGCGCTCAAACGTGCAGAATCTGCCTTGGAAAAAGTTGGTTTACTAGCCTACAAAGACTACTACCCTTCACAACTATCTGGAGGACAACAACAACGAATAGGAATTGCGCGTGCCATTGCCGTCAAGCCCGAGGTCATTTTGCTAGATGAACCAACATCGGCACTAGACCCTGAGTTAGTTGGAGATGTTTTGGATGTTCTGAAACAGTTGGCGGGAGAAGGTGTGACCATGGTGGTCGTCACGCATGAAATGGGATTTGCTAGGGATGTCGCTAACCACGTTGTTTTCATGGATGGAGGCCGTATCGTAGAGGAGAACAATCCCCACGATTTCTTTAGTCGTCCACAAGAAGAACGAACCAAGCAGTTCCTGGCTCGTATCTTATCAGATGCCACCTATAGTGTAGAATATATGATTTGATAGCTAAGTATATCATAAAAACAACACCCCATGACTAGAAGATTCTTCTGACCATGGGGTGTTTTCTCTATAGGAGGGCTAGGTTATACTCTTCGAAAATCTCTTCAAACTAGGTCAGCTTCGCCTTATCTACAACCTCAAAGCTGTACTTTGAGCAGCCTGTGGCTAGCTTTCTAGTTTACTCTTTGATTTTCATTGAGTATCAGTTCTCTTTCTTGTTTTTTATCAACCATCCAAGTCCGAGAAGGGCAAGGATGCTGAATCCAGCAAGGGCAAGAAGGGATTTGTTCTCAGTACCTGTGTTTGGAAGGACCTTCTGAGAAAGAGTCTCTGTAGCAGTTTCTTGAGAGTCAGGATTTGCTACTAGGTTTTGGGCTTGGTCTTGTTCTGATTCAACTTCCAAGCTAGAAAGATCAAATTCTGGTTTTTCTTCCACAGCTGGAGCGACAATGGCACCACCTTGAGATAAGCGGAGAACGACAGCAGTGAGAGCGTTCAATTTTAAGCCTTTTTCAGTCCATTCGAGGCCTTGAGGTTTAGCGATTCCTACTGGTCCGGCTTGATTTTCATCTGCGAGGACTTCAGCCTTTCTCAAGTGAGCAAAAGCAGTTCCTAGAGTAAATTCACGAGCCTTATCATCTGCATTGACAAAGACTGCGTAGATATCTCCATTTGGAGCAGTGATTTGGTAGCCGATGACCACGTCTTCTTTTTCAACACCGTTTTGGCCTGGGACAGTAATGAGGTGGACGCGCTCTTTGATGTCTTGCAGACTCTTGAGTCGGAAGGCATCTGTCGATTGACGAAGGGCGATCAATCCTTTCATGTAGTTACGGCTCTTGACATTTTCAGGATAAGCTTTGCCATCTGTAGCTTTGGTCCAATCAAACTTGTTGACAGCATCACTAGAGTCGTAAGAGTCATGGATAAAGTAAGGATAGACAAATGGCTTGCCGTCCTTGTCGCGCAACAAGTGAGACTTGTTTGGAACCTTATCTTCAGGAACAGGAGTCTTATAGGCTGGATCAAGGAATTGTTTGGTACGTCCATATTCCTGACCAGAGTGGATAAAGGGAGTTCCTTGAGCGGTCAAGACCATGAGGTTTCCAAGTCGCAAACGACGATGGATTTCAGCATAGTTCTCAGCCTTGCTTGGATCTTTTTTGATAGACTGGGCAATGATGTCAAAGAGGGTCAAGTTATCATGGGCTGCGATATACTGGATAACATCTCCAGGATTGTCAGCCTCAAAGTTAGTTGGTTGGGCAATCAGATTTTTAAAGATGGTATTGATATCGCGTTTGCCACCTGTGATAAAGGCAGGTTGACCTTCGTTTGGATAGCCAGACTTGAGGTTGTTACGGATGTCGTCTGAAAAGACAGCGACAGTATCTGTTTTCTTCATCCAATCTTGGTCAGCAGGTTGTACAGGCGTATTTTCATCACCAGTATAGGTTCTCCAGCCTTCACCTAGCATGATAAGATTTGGATTGAGGGCGCGTGCAGCCTTGTAAGCTTCTTCGATTGAAGCCGCATCGTGGTCACCCATCATATCAAAGCGGAAACCATCTACTTTGTAGGTTTCAACCAGATACTTGATGGAGTCTACCAAGACACGTTTAGACATGTAGTGGGTAGTTCCCAAACGGCCGCCTCCGAAGCTAGTACGTGGAGTTCCGTCTGCATCCATAAAGTGATAGTAGTTTGGCTCAATATCTTCAAAAATATCAACATTTGCAGTATGGTTGTAGACCACGTCCAGGATAGCCCCCATGCCACGTTTGTGGATTTCGTTGATGAGATTTTTGAATTCTGCGATACGTTTTTCTGGATCCTTAGGATCGCTTGAGTACATACCAGTCAAGGAGAAGTAGTTTTGAGGGTCATATCCCCAGTTGTAGTTGCTGTTGCTTGAAGCGTAGGCAGACAAACGTTCATGGTTTTTCAATTCATTGACAAAGTAGTAAGACAAGACTGGAAGAAGCTGGATGTGGGTCACACCCAAGTCTTTGAGATAGTCCAGTTTTTCGATAAAGGCTTCAAAGGTACCAAATGGCTTGGTCAAGTCTTTTGCGATGGCAGGATCCGAAGTGAAGTCACGTACATGAGCTTCATAGATAACGGCATCTTCACGTGATTTGAAGTTACGAATCTTTCCATAGGTCAAGTCTTGCGGACCTAACTTCGCTGGATCGACAAAGGCAGCTTTAGCGACCTTATGAGCGGCATCTGTTTTTGCTAGGTCACTGTTCCAAGCCGCTAATGATTTGGCATAAGGGTCAAGAACGAGGACAGTTTTACCTTGGCGCTCGATTTGGTAGTGGTAGTAGTAGCCAGTGTAGTTGCTGATACCGAGACCAGAGTTTGCATCCAGAGTTTGTTTCCAGGTTCCTTTTTCTCCTTTTTCAAGGGCGACAGTTCCAACTACTTTTTCAGGATCTTTCTTGTCATAGATAACAACGGAAACCTTATCAGCACTTGGAGACCAGAGGGTGAGGTCAACACGCTTGCCATCTTCTTTTAGAGTTGCGCCGAGTGGACCATCGTAACTGTAGGACTCATCCTTGAGGCGCCAGCTTGAACGTGTGGTAAAGCGGTCTGAATTGTAGCTGACAGTGTACGGGTGTTGGGTGTCAGAGAAGTTGCCGATGTAGGTCACTTTTTTACCTGCCTCATCCACTTCCACGTCTGTGATAGTTACTTTATTCCCTTGGTAATCAGTGATGCTGGAGTGTTTGAGGATATCGTCTTTCTTAGCTCCAACGAGGGTAGAAAAACTGCTTTCGATACGAGATTTAGCCACGTGTTGGGCACCAGTCATGCGGATATCGTGTACATAGTAGGGGTTGGTGTAGATGGTTTCGTCATCATCTTTGAGGAAAATCTGACTGTGATTTTTTAGATCAGTGAATTTATAATCTTCTTTTCTGATTTTCACATCATCGCCTTTCTTGCTTTCGTCTAGTAATAAAAATCCAAATTCTCTTGCAGCTTCATTGAGTGGGATATCAATGTAGCGTCCATATTTTCCAGTTGCGGTAAAGTCAGTACCGTCAGGCCATTCTCCACTGCTTGGGTTTTTGACATCGCCCCAATACCAAAGAGATTTTTTGTCATAGTTGCCATCTGTGCGGTAATAGTTGACACGGACAGTTCCTGCTGGTTGAGGGCGGTAGTTGTGTACCTTGTAGTTTTCATCTAGCCAGGCCTCATTCATTTTTGGAGAGAGGCGCTCTACAGAACGGTCCCCTGTCAGGTTATCCCCCTTGGTATTGTTGATGAGGAAGCTGACTTTCTTGGCTTGCTCATTTTTGAGTTTGACATCTAGGTAATAGCCGTAGTCATCTTGCTTGGCATCCTTGAAGGACTTGGCTCCATTGGGCCAGTTTTCAGACGGCTTTTCAACATCGTCCCAAGTCCAAAGACCTTGAGAATCTTTGTTTTCTTCAGGGAGTTTTTTTACATGGATGCGGAAGTGGTTGTCTGCGATGGGTTCTTCAGAGGATGTGTCAGCTTGTGGTTTTTGTTCTGAAGTTGGCGTTGCAGTGCTGTTATCTACTTTCTCTTCCTTGCTGTTAGCCTGGCTTGTAGTAGCATCTTCTGTTTTGGGTGTTTCTGGCGCTGTAGTAGTTTCCCTAGCTGGAGCTTCTTTTTTAGAATCAAGGGAAGCGTTTGCATTCTTTTGTTCAGAAATAGGCGTTTCCGTTTGAGTTTGACTCGTTTCAGTATCAGTAGGGGCCTTGGTCACAGCGCTGGTATTTTCCTGAGTTTGAGGCAGGTTTTCGTTAGCCGAAATAGTTGGCATTGCAGCAGAAAGCAGGATAATGCTGGCACCAATAAGGACAGAACCAGTTCCGTTCTTCAAGGAACGGATACCGTAAATCATTTTTTTCTCAGTTTGAGATGGGATCTTTTTCATCACAATTCTCCTTGTGTAGTTGTTCCCTATCAGTATAGCACGAGGTAAACATTAGTGCAAGCGTTTTCCTAACTTTTAAGAGAAAATATAATGCTTCATTCTCTTGAAATTTTAAAATAATATATAGGAAAAGATTGTTTGAAAAATGGTAAAAAAACCTTGAAAAATCTTGGCCAATAAGGTATAATATGAGTAATCATTTGTCGTAGGTTTTGTCTGAAATATTGTCCAGACAGGGCTCACAGCAGTTAAATCTTCTGAAAAAGTCAGATTTAGCTGCTCTTTTTGTGCTTTTTTTCAGGTTTTTGAGTTCTTGTAACAAAGATTTAAAGATTCTGAAAATTCATCAAAGGGACACGGTGATAGGGGTTTTACAACCATATGACGATTAGAAAAGCCTGATTGACAAGGCTTGGAATTTATTTACAAAGGAGAATCATCTTGGCAGGACATGACGTTCAATACGGGAAACATCGTACCCGTCGTAGTTTTTCAAGAATCAAAGAAGTTCTTGACTTACCAAATTTGATTGAAATTCAAACGGATTCATTCAAAGATTTCCTAGATCACGGTCTGAAGGAAGTATTTGAAGATGTATTGCCAATTTCAAACTTCACAGACACAATGGAGTTGGAATTTGTTGGCTATGAAATCAAGGAACCAAAATACACGCTAGAAGAAGCTCGTATCCACGATGCTAGCTACTCAGCACCAATTTTTGTGACCTTCCGCTTGATCAATAAAGAAACAGGCGAAATCAAGACCCAAGAAGTCTTCTTTGGTGATTTCCCAATCATGACCGAAATGGGTACTTTCATCATCAATGGTGGTGAACGTATTATCGTTTCTCAGTTGGTCCGTTCTCCGGGTGTTTACTTTAATGACAAAGTAGACAAGAACGGTAAAGTTGGCTACGGTTCTACTGTTATCCCTAACCGTGGAGCTTGGTTGGAACTTGAAAGCGACTCAAAAGACATCGCTTATACTCGTATCGACCGTACTCGTAAGATTCCATTTACGACCTTGGTTCGTGCGCTTGGTTTCTCAGGTGATGACGAAATCTTTGATATCTTTGGTGATAGCGAATTGGTTCGCAACACCGTTGAAAAAGATATTCACAAGAATCCAATGGACTCTCGTACAGACGAAGCTTTGAAAGAAATCTACGAACGCCTTCGTCCAGGTGAGCCCAAGACTGCTGAAAGCTCACGTAGCTTGCTTGTAGCTCGTTTCTTTGACCCACGTCGCTATGACTTGGCAGCAGTTGGTCGTTACAAGATCAATAAAAAACTCAATGTTAAAACACGCTTGCTCAACCAAACCATTGCGGAGCCATTGGTAGACCCTGAAACTGGTGAAATCTTGGTAGAAGCTGGTACCGTTATGACTCGTAGCGTGATTGAAAGTATCGAGAGTCACTTGGATGGCGACTTGAACAAGATTGTTTATATTCCAAACGATGCAGCTGTTCTGACAGAACCAGTTGTGCTTCAAAAATTCAAGGTTGTTGCCCCAACAGACCCAGACCGTGTTGTAACCATCATCGGAAATGCCAATCCAGACGACAAGGTTCGTGTTGTAACTCCTGCGGATATCCTTGCAGAGATGAGCTACTTCCTCAACTTGGCTGAAGGTATCGGACGTGTGGATGATATCGACCACCTTGGAAACCGTCGTATTCGTGCGGTTGGTGAATTGCTTGCTAACCAAGTACGTCTTGGACTTTCTCGTATGGAACGTAATGTCCGTGAACGTATGTCTGTTCAGGACAATGAAGTTTTAACACCACAACAAATCATCAACATCCGTCCTGTAACAGCTGCGGTTAAAGAATTCTTTGGTTCATCACAGTTGTCACAGTTCATGGACCAACACAACCCGCTTTCTGAGTTGTCTCACAAACGCCGTTTGTCAGCCTTGGGACCTGGTGGTTTGACTCGTGACCGTGCTGGATATGAAGTTCGTGACGTGCACTACACTCACTATGGTCGTATGTGTCCAATCGAGACACCTGAAGGACCTAACATCGGTTTGATTAATAACTTGTCATCTTACGGGCACTTGAATAAGTATGGATTTGTTCAAACACCATACCGTAAGGTTGACCGTGAAACAGGTGTTGTGACCAATGAAATCGTTTGGTTGACAGCCGATGAAGAAGATGAATTTACTGTAGCGCAGGCTAACTCTCGTCTTAACGAGGACGGTACTTTTGCTGAGAAAGTTGTCATGGGACGTCACCAAGGGGTCAACCAAGAATATCCAGCAGAAGTGGTTGACTACATGGACGTGTCACCAAAACAGGTAGTTGCCGTTGCGACTGCATGTATTCCTTTCTTGGAAAACGATGACTCCAACCGTGCTCTCATGGGTGCCAACATGCAACGTCAGGCTGTGCCTTTGATTGATCCAAAAGCACCTTACGTTGGTACTGGTATGGAATACCAAGCAGCTCATGACTCTGGTGCTGCTGTTATTGCTCAGTATGATGGTAAAGTTACATACGCAGATGCTGACAAGGTAGAAGTACGCCGCGAAGATGGTTCATTGGACGTTTACCACATCCAAAAATTCCGTCGTTCAAACTCAGGTACTGCTTACAACCAACGCACGCTTGTTAAAGTTGGCGATGTCGTCGAAAAAGGCGACTTTATCGCTGACGGACCTTCTATGGAAAAAGGGGAAATGGCGCTTGGACAAAACCCAATCGTTGCCTACATGACATGGGAAGGTTACAACTTCGAGGATGCCGTTATCATGAGCGAACGCTTGGTCAAAGACGATGTCTACACATCTGTCCACCTCGAAGAATATGAATCAGAAACGCGCGATACAAAGCTTGGGCCTGAAGAAATTACTCGTGAAATTCCAAACGTTGGGGAAGATGCTCTTAAAGACCTTGACGAAATGGGTATTATCCGTATCGGTGCTGAGGTTAAAGAAGGAGATATCCTTGTAGGTAAAGTCACACCTAAGGGTGAGAAAGACCTTTCAGCTGAAGAACGTCTCTTGCACGCTATCTTCGGAGATAAGTCTCGTGAAGTGCGTGACACTTCTCTTCGTGTACCTCACGGTGCCGATGGTGTCGTTCGTGATGTTAAGATCTTTACACGTGCAAATGGTGATGAGTTGCAATCAGGTGTTAACATGCTGGTTCGCGTCTACATCGCTCAAAAACGTAAGATCAAGGTCGGAGATAAGATGGCCGGACGTCACGGAAACAAAGGGGTTGTCTCTCGTATCGTTCCTGTAGAAGACATGCCTTACCTTCCAGACGGAACTCCAGTCGATATCATGTTGAACCCACTTGGGGTGCCATCACGTATGAATATCGGTCAGGTTATGGAACTCCACCTTGGTATGGCAGCCCGTACTCTTGGTATCCACATCGCAACACCAGTCTTTGACGGAGCAAGTTCGGAAGACCTTTGGTCAACTGTTAAAGAAGCAGGTATGGACAGCGATGCTAAGACAATCCTTTACGATGGACGTACTGGTGAGCCATTTGACAACCGTGTATCAGTTGGTGTTATGTACATGATCAAACTCCACCACATGGTTGATGATAAATTGCACGCTCGTTCAGTCGGACCATACTCAACCGTTACCCAACAACCACTCGGAGGTAAAGCTCAGTTTGGTGGACAACGTTTCGGTGAGATGGAGGTTTGGGCTCTTGAAGCCTACGGTGCGTCAAATGTCCTTCAAGAAATCTTGACCTACAAGTCTGACGATATCAACGGACGTTTGAAAGCTTATGAAGCCATTACAAAAGGAAAACCAATTCCAAAACCAGGTGTTCCAGAATCCTTCCGAGTTCTTGTGAAAGAATTGCAATCTCTTGGTCTTGACATGCGTGTCCTTGATGAAGATGACCAAGAAGTGGAACTTCGCGACTTGGATGAAGGAATGGACGAAGATGTCATCCACGTAGATGACCTTGAAAAAGCCCGCGAAAAAGCAGCCCAAGAGGCGAAAGCAGCCTTTGAAGCTGAAGAAGCTGAGAAAGCAACAAAAGCGGAAGCAACAGAAGAAGCTGCTGAACAAGAATAAGCAGTTCACTTAGAATAGAAAGGGAAGAAATAGTGGTTGATGTAAATCGTTTTAAAAGTATGCAAATCACCCTAGCTTCTCCAAGCAAAGTCCGTTCATGGTCTTATGGAGAAGTCAAAAAACCTGAAACAATCAATTACCGTACGTTGAAACCAGAACGTGAAGGACTCTTTGATGAAGTCATCTTTGGTCCTACAAAAGACTGGGAATGTGCTTGTGGTAAGTACAAACGCATTCGTTACAGAGGGATTGTTTGTGACCGCTGTGGGGTTGAAGTAACGCGTACGAAAGTTCGTCGTGAGCGTATGGGACACATCGAGTTGAAAGCTCCTGTATCTCACATCTGGTACTTCAAGGGGATTCCAAGCCGTATGGGCTTGACCCTTGATATGAGCCCTCGTGCCCTCGAGGAAGTTATCTACTTTGCGGCTTACGTGGTCATTGATCCTAAGGATACACCGCTTGAGCACAAGTCAATCATGACAGAGCGTGAATACCGTGAACGCTTGCGTGAGTATGGTTATGGATCATTCGTTGCCAAGATGGGTGCCGAAGCCATCCAAGACCTCTTGAAACAAGTAGATCTTGAAAAAGAAATTGCTGAACTCAAAGAAGAGTTGAAAACAGCTACTGGACAAAAACGTGTCAAAGCTATCCGTCGTTTGGATGTTTTGGATGCCTTTTACAAGTCTGGGAACAAACCTGAATGGATGATTCTCAACATCCTTCCGGTTATTCCACCAGATCTTCGTCCAATGTTGCAGTTGGATGGTGGCCGTTTTGCCTCATCTGACTTGAACGACCTTTACCGCCGTGTTATCAACCGTAACAACCGTTTGGCTCGTTTGCTTGAGTTGAATGCACCAGGTATCATCGTTCAAAATGAGAAGCGTATGCTTCAAGAAGCGGTTGACGCTTTGATTGACAACGGTCGTCGTGGTCGTCCAATCACAGGACCAGGTAGCCGTCCACTGAAATCATTGAGCCACATGCTTAAAGGGAAACAAGGACGCTTCCGTCAAAACTTGCTCGGTAAACGTGTTGACTTCTCAGGACGTTCCGTTATCGCCGTTGGTCCAACTCTTAAGATGTACCAATGTGGTGTGCCACGTGAAATGGCCATCGAGCTCTTTAAACCATTTGTGATGCGTGAAATCGTTGCTCGTGACATCGTGCAGAACGTCAAAGCGGCTAAACGCTTGGTGGAACGTGGAGATGAACGTATCTGGGATATTCTTGAAGAAGTAATCAAAGAACACCCAGTTCTTTTGAACCGCGCACCGACCCTTCACCGTTTGGGTATCCAAGCTTTCGAGCCAGTCTTGATTGATGGTAAGGCCCTTCGCTTGCACCCGCTTGTCTGTGAAGCCTACAATGCCGACTTTGACGGGGACCAAATGGCCATCCACGTACCGCTTTCAGAAGAAGCTCAAGCAGAAGCTCGTATCTTGATGTTGGCTGCTGAGCATATCTTGAATCCGAAAGATGGTAAACCAGTTGTTACTCCTTCTCAGGACATGGTTTTGGGTAACTACTACTTGACCATGGAAGAAGCTGGTCGTGAAGGTGAAGGAATGGTCTTCAAAGACCGTGACGAAGCGGTTATGGCTTACCGCAATGGTTATGTTCACCTCCATTCACGTGTTGGTATCGCGACAGATAGCCTCAACAAACCATGGACAGAAGAGCAAAAACACAAGGTCTTGCTGACAACAGTTGGTAAAATCCTCTTCAACGACATCATGCCAGAGGGTCTGCCTTACTTGCAAGAACCAACAAATGCTAACTTAACAGAAGGTGTTCCAGCTAAATACTTCTTGCCACTAGGTGGAGATATCAAGGAAGCTATCAGCAATCTTGAACTCAACCCTCCATTCAAGAAGAAAAATCTTGGGAATATCATCGCTGAAATCTTCAAACGTTTCCGTACGACAGAAACTTCTGCCCTACTTGACCGCATGAAGAACCTCGGTTACCACCACTCAACTCTTGCAGGTTTGACAGTGGGTATTGCCGATATCCCAGTCGTTGAAGACAAGGCTGAAATCATCGAAGAATCACACAAACGTGTAGAACAAATCACCAAACAATTCCGTCGTGGTATGATCACAGACGACGAGCGCTACAACGCTGTTACAGCTGAATGGCGTGCAGCCCGTGAAAAATTGGAAAAACGTTTGGTTGCCAACCAAGATCCTAAGAACCCAATCGTTATGATGATGGACTCTGGAGCCCGTGGTAACATCTCAAACTTCTCACAGCTTGCCGGTATGCGTGGTCTGATGGCCGCTCCGAACGGACGTATCATGGAATTGCCAATCCTTTCAAACTTCCGCGAAGGTTTGTCAGTACTCGAAATGTTCTTCTCAACTCACGGTGCCCGTAAGGGTATGACCGATACGGCCCTTAAGACAGCCGACTCAGGTTACTTGACTCGTCGTTTGGTTGACGTTGCCCAAGACGTTATCATCCGTGAGGACGACTGTGGAACAGACCGTGGTCTCTTGATTCGTTCTATCGCAGAAGGAAAAGAGATGATCGAGTCACTCGAAGAACGTCTCAATGGTCGTTATACTAAGAAAACTGTTAAACACCCAGAAACTGGCGCAGTGATCATTGGTCCAAATGAGTTGATTACAGAAGACAAGGCGCGTGAAATTGTCAATGCTGGTGTGGAAGAAGTGACTATCCGTTCCGTATTTACATGTAACACTCGTCATGGTGTCTGCCGTCACTGTTACGGTATCAACTTGGCGACTGGTGATGCGGTTGAAGTTGGTGAAGCAGTTGGTACAATCGCTGCCCAATCTATCGGGGAACCTGGTACACAGCTTACAATGCGTACCTTCCACACGGGTGGGGTTGCCTCAAATACCGATATCACTCAGGGTCTTCCTCGTGTCCAAGAAATCTTTGAAGCCCGCAATCCGAAAGGGGAAGCGGTCATCACAGAGGTCAAAGGACAAGTTACAGCTATCGAAGAAGACGCGTCAACTCGTACCAAGAAAGTCTTTGTTAAGGGTGAAACTGGCGAAGGTGAGTACGTGGTTCCATTTACAGCCCGTATGCGTGTCGAAGTTGGAGACCAAGTCTCTCGCGGTGCAGCATTGACAGAAGGTTCTATCCAACCAAAACGTCTCCTTGCTGTTCGTGATGTCTTGTCAGTTGAAACTTACCTTCTTGGTGAAGTACAAAAAGTTTACCGTAGCCAAGGGGTAGAAATCGGTGACAAACACATCGAGGTAATGGTTCGTCAAATGATCCGTAAAGTTCGTGTCATGGATCCAGGTGACACAGATCTTCTTATGGGTACTCTCATGGACATCAACGACTTTACAGATGCCAACAAGGATGTTCTTATCGCAGGTGGAGTTCCAGCGACTGGTCGCCCAGTTCTTATGGGAATCACCAAAGCCTCACTTGAAACCAATAGTTTCTTGTCAGCGGCTTCCTTCCAGGAAACAACTCGTGTCCTTACAGATGCAGCCATCCGTGGTAAGAAAGATCATCTCCTTGGACTCAAGGAAAATGTTATCATCGGTAAGATCATCCCAGCTGGTACTGGTATGGCTCGCTACCGGAACCTTGAACCACAAGCTATCAATGAAGCAGAATATCTGGCTCCAGAACAAGAAGAGGCAGAACTTGCTCCTGTAGAGGAAGTTGTGGAAATCCAAGTTGAAGAAACAGTAGAATAAAAGCAAACAAGAGAACCTTTGGGTTCTCTTTGCTTTATTTCAGAAAATTTTCCCACTTTTTCATAAAGTATGGTAGAATAGAAGAACTAAAATGCCAAGGAGGTGTCCGTATGGAACAAACATTCTTTATCATTAAGCCAGATGGTGTGAAAAGAGGGCTGGTTGGCGAAATTCTGCAAAGAATGGAGCAACGAGGTTTCAAAATCGAAAAATTAGAGTTGCTTTCAAAAGTTTCAAAAGATTTGATTGACCAACACTATCAAGACTTGGTTGGAAAAAGTTTTTACCCTCCTATCCGTCAGTTTATGACTTCAGGACCAGTAGTGGTGGGCATTCTATCAGGTCCGAAAGTGATTGAAACCTGGCGTAGTATGATGGGTGCTACTCGACCAGAAGAAGCTCTGCCAGGAACTATCCGAGGAGATTTTGCCAAGGCTGCAGGAGACAATCAAGCCATTCAAAATGTAGTTCATGGATCCGATTCGGAAGCTTCTGCAAAACGTGAAATTGCTCTCTGGTTTAAGGATTAGACTGGTAAAAGAACAGTTCTGTGCACAACAGAGCTGTTTTTTGGTCAGTTGAGCACAAAAAAAGGACACTTGAGGCGGTAACGATCATTTCAAACTCCTCACAAGGTATAATCCCATATAGGGAGGGAAAAGAAATGGTAAAATCAATTCGCCTATTGTTGTTGATTGCAGTCGTCCAGATTAGTTTTTCTAGTTGTCTATTATGGAAAGAAACCTTTTTATCTTTAAAACAGACCAATGCTTATTTTTTGATTTTGATAGTAGGATTTTCTGTTCTTTGTGCTGGGATAAATTATTTCCATACAGCAGACCAGTCTAGGCACAGTATTTTACATGTTCAAAAGAAAGTGAGTCTGGTTTATTGCCTCCTTTTAGTAGTCAATCTTTTGGCAACCTGTCTGGTTCTCTCAGAAAGCATCCAAACTACTAGCAAATTGCAACAAGAATTGGTTGACCTCTTTTTACCCTCCTTCTTTTTCTTGCTAGGAGTAGATCTATTGATTTTCTTACCTTTTGATAAAATTTTTCGCGATATAGAAAATCACCTAAATAAAAAGAAAACAGTCGTCATTTCCGTTCTAGCTACGATGGTTTTCTTGAGGAATCCCTTAGTGATTTCCTCGATTCTCCTTTATGTCAGTGTTGGTTTTCTATGCGCACGTTTCCTTTTTCCAAAATGTATTCAAAGGGAAATCTCCTTTTATGGGCACCTGATTCGGGATATCCTGTTTGTTTTTTCAATAGTTGTATTCTTTTAAGTAGAGAAGAATTTTTCAAAATTGTTATAGTAAGTCCATAAAGAAAATTCACACAAAAGAAAACTTTTTGGTATAATAGTAGCATGCACACAAAAAATGAAGAAGAGCTTCTAGCTCTCGGAGAAAGATTAGGCCATTTACTCCAAAAAGACGATGTTCTAATCTTGACTGGAGAGTTGGGTGCGGGTAAAACAACCTTTACAAAGGGCCTTGCCAAGGGCTTGGATATCCGTCAGATGATTAAAAGTCCGACCTATACCATTGTCAGAGAGTACGAAGGGCGTTTGCCACTTTACCACTTGGATGTCTACCGTATCGAAGGTGATGCTGATTCTATTGACTTGGATGAGTTTCTCTTTGGTGGTGGTGTGACTGTTATCGAGTGGGGGCATCTTTTGGGTGAGGATTTACCAGATTCCTACTTGGAGTTGGAAATTTTGAAAGAAGCCGATGGCCGTTGCCTTCAATTTATAGCTCATGGTTCTCGGGCTGAACAACTCATCAAGGAGCTTCAAGATGGAGTATGAGTTGTGTATTCGTGAGGCTGAGATCCAAGATGCTTCAGCTTTGGTTGCATTTTTAAATCAAGTCGGTCGAGAGACAGACTACACTAGCTTGGATGAACATGGCATAGGGATGACTGCGTCTGAAATGGCTCTTTTTATCGAAAAACAAGCTTCTTCAGAAAATCAAATTACTCTTCTCGCCTTACTGAATAATGAGATTGCAGGTGTTTTGAATATCACTGCTGATCAGCGTGTAAGGGTTCGGCATATTGGAGATGTTTTTTTGGCGATTCAAAAGAAATTTTGGAACCAAGGTTTGGCTACCATACTTCTAGAAGAAGGTATTGAGTGGGCTAAAGCCAGTGCTGTTTTGCGTCGCTTACAACTTAGTGTGCAAAAACGAAATGAGGCCGCTATCCACCTCTATTCAAAAATGGGATTTATCACAGAAGGCTTGCAAGAAAGAGGAGCCTATTTAGCAGAAGGGACATTTTTAGATGTTTGCCTTATGGGCAGACTGATAGATGAATAACGAGATGATCAAAAAATTAATTGGAATGGTGCTAGCCTTTCTAGCAGTAACAGTTGTAGGTGTAGCGGTTTATGGTTACACCATTTTCCAACAAGGAACAGCAACCTTGAGTGAAAAGACTTATAAAAAGATTGGTGAAGAAACCAATGTTATCGAGGCGACTGAGCCTCTGACCATCCTCTTGATGGGGGTAGATACGGGAAATGTGGAACGTACAGATCCATGGGTGGGGAATAGTGATTCCATGATTCTCCTGACCGTTAATCCGAAGACCAAGAAAACCACTATGATGAGTTTGGAACGGGATATTTTAACCAAGATTGACCTTGGAGACGGCCAAGTTCAGGAAGCCAAACTCAATGCTGCCTATGCCAATGGCGGTGCGGAACTGGCGATTTCTACTATTCAAAAGATGATGAATATCCATATAGACCGCTATGTCATGGTCAATATGCAAGGTCTTCAACAATTAGTGGATGCAGTTGGGGGAATCACCGTCAACAATACACTTGGTTTCCCGATTTCGATTGCTGACCAAGAAGAGTTTAATAAGATTTCCATTGGTGTTGGAGAACAAACCTTGAATGGTGAGGAAGCCCTGGTGTATTCACGGATGCGTTACCAAGACCCAGAAGGAGACTATGGTCGTCAAAAACGTCAACGGGAAGTTATTCAAAAGATCGTTGAGAAGGTTTTGAGCCTAAACAGTGTGAGCCACTATCAAGGCATTCTCAAAGCTTTGAGCAACAATATGCAGACCAACGTCGATCTTTCAGCCAAGAGCATTCCACAATTGCTCGGCTATCAAGATTCCTTCAAGAATATTGAAACGCATCAATTGCGTGGGGAAGATGCTGAGTTGCAGGGGATTTCTTATCAAATCGTTACCTCAGAACATATGCTCGAAATGCAAAATCTTTTACGTCGTTCACTAGGTAAAGAGGAAGTGACTGAGTTGGAAACCAATGTTGTTCTTTACGAGACGGCATTTGGTCGACCTGCACCTTCATCAAGTACTAGTGCTTCAAGCGAAGAAACAGAATAAAAAAGATTAAATCGTAGGAAACTTCCTGCGATTTTTTCAAAAAGAATCCGAATAGATAGGTAGGAGGAAAAATGAAAGCAGAAATTATTGCTGTAGGAACGGAAATTTTGACAGGGCAGATTGTCAATACCAATGCTCAGTTTTTATCAGAGAAACTAGCCGAAATCGGGGTAGACGTCTACTTCCAAACAGCTGTTGGGGATAATGAAGCTCGTCTTTTGTCCTTGCTTGAGATTGCGAGTTTGCGTAGCAGTTTAGTCATTTTGACAGGAGGCTTGGGACCAACTGAGGATGATTTGACCAAACAAACGTTGGCAAAATTTTTGGGAAAAAATCTAGTGTTTGATCCTCAAGCACAAGAGAAATTGGATATTTTCTTTGCTCATAGACCTGACTATGCTCGTACACCGAATAATGAGCGCCAAGCCCAAATTGTGGAAGGGGCAACTCCATTGCCAAATGAGACAGGCTTAGCAGTAGGAGGGGTGTCAGAAGTGGATGGTGTGACCTACGTGGTCCTCCCAGGACCACCTAATGAATTGAAACCCATGGTCTTAAACCAACTCTTACCCAAGTTAATGACTGGTGCTAAGCTCTATTCACGAGTGCTTCGTTTCTTTGGGATTGGGGAGAGCCAGTTGGTGACTATTTTGGCGGACTTGATTGACCAGCAAACGGATCCGACCTTGGCTCCTTATGCCAAAACGGGAGAGGTGACCTTGCGCTTGTCTACAAAAGCAGTCAGTCAAGAAAAGGCTGATCAAGCCTTGGACATCTTGGAGAACCAAATTTTGAATCGCCAGACTTTCGAGGGACATTCACTGAGAGATATCTGTTATGGATATGGAGAAGAAACCAGCCTAGCAAGTGTCGTTGTAGAAGAACTTAAGAAGAGACAGAAAAGCATTACTGCAGCAGAGAGTTTGACGGCAGGCCTCTTTCAGGCTACTTTAGCAGACTTTTCAGGTGTTTCAGCTGTCTTTAATGGAGGGTTTGTCACCTACAGCCTAGAGGAAAAGTCCAAGATGCTGGATATTTCCGAGCAAGAACTGAAAGAACACGGGGTCGTTTCAGAGTTTACCGCTCGAAAAATGGCAGAGCAGGCACGGTTCAAGACTCAGTCTGACTACGGAGTTAGTTTGACGGGTGTGGCAGGACCAGATAGCATAGAGGGGCATCCAGCTGGAACCGTCTTTATCGGCTTGGCACATGCAAAAGGAACAGAAGTTATCAAGGCGAATATCGCAGGACGGAGCCGTGCAGATGTTCGTCATATTGCGGTAATGCATGCCTTTAACCTAGTTCGCAAGGCTTTATTAAGTGACTAAATTTTGGTATAATAAAAGATAGGTCTAAGGACCAGTAGAATATAGGAGAACAAAATGGCGAAAAAACCAACAAAAAAATTAGATGAAATCGGAAAAAAATTTGGAGCTGATCGTGAAAAAGCCTTGAACGATGCGCTTAAATTGATTGAGAAAGATTTCGGTAAAGGCTCAATCATGCGTTTGGGGGAGCGTGCAGAGCAAAAAGTTCAAGTGATGAGCTCAGGCTCCTTGGCTCTAGACATTGCTCTTGGTTCAGGTGGTTATCCTAAGGGACGTATCATCGAAATCTATGGACCAGAATCATCTGGTAAAACAACAGTTGCCCTTCACGCTGTTGCGCAAGCTCAAAAAGAAGGCGGTATCGCTGCCTTTATCGACGCGGAACATGCCCTTGATCCAGCCTATGCAGCAGCCCTTGGTGTGAATATTGACGAATTGCTCTTATCACAACCAGACTCAGGTGAGCAAGGTCTTGAAATTGCAGGGAAATTGATTGACTCAGGTGCAGTTGACCTAGTCGTTATCGACTCAGTTGCGGCCCTTGTGCCTCGTGCAGAAATCGATGGGGACATTGGAGACAGCCACGTTGGTTTGCAGGCTCGTATGATGAGTCAGGCCATGCGTAAACTTGGTGCTTCAATCAATAAGACCAAAACAATTGCTATCTTTATCAACCAATTGCGTGAAAAAGTTGGGGTCATGTTTGGAAATCCTGAAACAACTCCTGGTGGACGTGCTTTGAAATTCTACGCTTCAGTCCGTTTGGATGTTCGTGGAAGCACGCAAATCAAGGGAACTGGTGACCAAAAAGATACCAATGTCGGTAAGGAAACTAAGATCAAGGTCGTGAAAAACAAGGTAGCTCCACCATTTAAGGAAGCCTTTGTTGAAATCATGTACGGAGAAGGGATTTCTAAGACTGGTGAGCTCTTGAAGATCGCAAGTGATCTCGATATTATCCAAAAAGCGGGAGCATGGTACTCTTACAAGGGTGAAAAAATCGGACAAGGATCTGAAAATGCTAAGAAATACTTGGCAGATCATCCGGAAATTTTTGATGCCATTGACCACCAAGTCCGTGTTCAATATGGCTTGATTGAAGATGAAGAAGCTTCTGATCATAGTCCAGTAGCGGAGGCGACTTCTAACCAAGAAGTAACACTTGACCTTGGCGATGATCTTGGAATTGAAATTGAAGAATAAAAATAAAAGTAGCAGAAAATCTGCTACTTTTTTATCTAACTCAAACGAACTAATGATCACTAAAGCGTCTGTATTCGATATGAAAGTCAAAGTAATGTTCATCTTGCAACTTCTGGAAGATGTCACGATAGGCTTCTTCGTCAAAGTGATCGCCACGATAGAGGATTTCAAAACTCAAACCATCGTACTCAAGGAAAGCGTTGGCTGTTTTAAAGCTATTTTGTCGATAGAAGTCCATTCTAGCCTTCCTTTGCTCCAAGTTATCGCATTCTTCATCTAATCGCTCGACTTCAAGCAACATGGTTCGCTGGTAAAACTCAATCAGCTTTTCGATAATTTCCTTTCCGTACCCATGGCTTCTCAGGTGGGGCATGATGGCAAAAAAGCTGATATAAAAGGCTTTTTGATTGGAGATGGCAAAAGCAAAACCAACAAACTCTTCTTGGTTATAAAAGGCAAAGAAGTGGGCGTCATCTCGGTTCTGGTAGCGTAAAAATTCGGATAAAGGCACGCGTTCCTCTTCGGGGAAGGCTTCAGTATTTAATTTTTCAACTTTTTCAAGATGCGGAAATGCATCGGTTATTAATTGACTGGTCAAACTCATAAATGACCTCCTTTTCTTGATTATAGCAAATTGTCTCTCGGTAGGCAATTGATTTCAAGCAATCCTTGTCGCTCCTCTAGAAAGCTGATATAATAGGTTTATGAATAAGAAAAGAAAAGTGGATTTGGTCAATGGCCCAATCCTTCCTTCGCTTTTAAGCTTTGCCTTTCCCATCTTGCTGTCTAATATCTTTCAACAGCTTTATAATACAGCTGACGTCTTGATTGTTGGGCGATTTCTTGGCCAAGAATCCTTGGCAGCAGTAGGAGCAACAACGGCCATTTTTGACTTGATTATAGGCTTTACGCTTGGTGTTGGAAATGGCATGGGGATCGTCATTGCCCGCTATTATGGGGCTCGTAATTTCACCAAAATCAAGGAAGCGGTTGCTGCAACCTGGATTTTAGGAGGACTTCTAAGTATTATAGTTATGCTGATGGGTTTTGTCGGTCTATATCCACTCTTGCAATATTTAGATACCCCTGCAGAAATCCTTCCCCAATCCTATCAATATATTTCTATGATTGTGACCTGTGTAGGCGTCAGCTTTGCCTATAATCTCTTTGCAGGGCTCTTGCGGTCTATTGGAGACAGTCTCGCGGCTCTTGGCTTCCTGATTTTTTCTGCTTTGGTTAATGTGGTCCTAGATTTGTATTTTATTACGCAACTGCAACTGGGAGTTCAATCTGCGGGACTTGCTACCATTATCTCACAAGGGTTATCAGCGGTTCTTTGCTTTTATTATATCCGCAAGAGCGTTCCAGAACTCTTGCCACAGTTTAAGCATTTCAAATGGAACAAGAGCTTGTACGCGGATCTCTTGGAGCAAGGTTTGGCTATGGGCTTGATGAGTTCGATTGTGTCTATCGGTAGTGTGATTTTACAGTCTTCTGTCAATACTTTTGGAGCCGTGATTATAAGTGCGCAAACAGCGGCGCGCCGCATTATGGCCTTTGCTTTGCTTCCGATGACGGCTGTTTCTTCTGCCATGACGACCTTTGCCTCTCAGAATCTCGGTGCTAAGCGGCCAGACCGCATTGTTCAAGGTCTTCGAATCGGCAGTCGCCTGAGCATGTCCTGGGCAGGCTTTGTCTGTATCTTTCTCTTTTTTGCTAGTCCGACCTTGATTTCCTTCTTGGCCAGTTCAACGGATGGTTACTTGATTGAAAATGGTAGCCTCTACTTGCAGATCAGTTCAGTTTTTTATCCGATTTTGAGTCTCTTGTTGATTTATCGCAATTGCTTGCAGGGCTTGGGCCAAAAAATCCTGCCTCTGGTATCTAGTTTTATCGAACTAATCGGCAAAATCGTTTTTGTGGTCTTGATTATCCCTTGGGCAGGCTATAGGGGAGTCATCCTCTGTGAACCTCTTATCTGGGTTGCCATGACTATCCAACTTTACTTCTCTCTTTTCCGTCACCCCTTGATAAAAGAAGGTAAGGAAATCTTGGCAGCTAGGGAACAATCCTAGCTGGATTTACGAAAGAAAATCCATTTCCTCTAGTGAAAATCAGATGGACTTGTGTTATAATAAGAAAGATTAAAATGTGAAAAAAGGAGATTCCTAATGGGACGTAAATGGGCCAATATCGTAGCCAAGAAAACGGCTAAAGATGGAGCTAACTCTAAAGTATATGCAAAATTTGGTGTAGAAATCTATGTAGCAGCTAAAAAAGGGGATCCAGACCCAGAATCAAACACTGCTTTAAAATTCGTTATCGACCGTGCTAAACAAGCCCAAGTGCCAAAACACGTTATCGATAAAGCGATTGATAAAGCAAAAGGAAACACAGACGAAACCTTTACAGAAGGACGTTACGAAGGATTTGGACCAAATGGATCCATGTTGATCGTGGACACCTTGACGTCAAACGTCAACCGTACCGCAGCCAATGTCCGTGCTGCCTTTGGGAAAAACGGCGGAAACATGGGTGCTTCAGGTTCAGTTTCATACCTCTTCGACAACAAGGGTGTGATCGTATTTGCAGGTGAGGACGCTGATGCAGTCTTTGAGCAATTGCTCGAAGCAGATGTGGATGTGGACGATGTAGAAGCAGAAGAAGGAACAATCACGGTTTATACAGCTCCAACAGACCTTCACAAGGCTATCGTTGCCCTTCGTGAGTCTGGTATCGAAGAATTCCAAGTGACTGAATTGGAAATGATTCCTCAGTCTGAAGTGGAATTGTCAGGTGAAGATCTTGAAACCTTTGAAAAACTTTACAGCGTTCTTGAGGACGACGAAGATGTACAAAAGATCTACACAAACGTAGACGGATTCTAATAGAAAAACGAACAGTTTTACTAGCTGTTCGTTTTTTTGATATTTGAACTTAAACTCTGGTTTCAGAATCGTTTTGTTTCTTGCTTTTTTCTAGACCTAGACCGACTGCATGTTTTTGGACGAGCAAGAGTTGCCCATTGTCATCTTTTGCAAAAGTTAAGGTAACGGTCTTGATCTTGTCTCCAATGGAGATATAGGTGATTTTTCTCGTATTATAACCTCCGATAGTGGAGTCAAATTCGGAGTCTGGTAGTCCGTGTTTTTTGATAATATCCTTGTAGTTGGTACCACCTTTTCCTTTGTTGTCAAGGTCACCTTCGATTAAGGCGTCGAACTGTTCTTGGGTCCAGGTGAAGGTGTCGTCTTCTTCCTCCTCAGGGATGGAATAGGCGCTATCATCTGTCAAGTCGCTTTCTTCTTCGCGTTCCATTGAGGCACTCGCCTCGCTGTAGGAACGGTTAAACTCCTTGACAAACTCTTTGTAGACATTAGCGTACAGTACCTGAGTCGTAAAGAAAAGTACAACAGAGGCAACTGCCAGGGATGTTCCGATAATGGCCATTGTTTTTCGTTTTTTGAGGTTGACGATAAGGCCGATAATCCCCAAGATAAATGCGACGATGGCGATGAAAAATGATAGATAGTTAATAAATGGAATCCAGGACCCTAAAAGTGCGATGGCTCCAAAAATGGTTGCTAAGATTCCTAAAACTCGTTGTTCTTCTGGTTTCATTTGAAAGTTTTCTCCCTTCATCGAGTGAATGGATTTCTATCCACAGTAGTTAGTGCTTATTATAGAAAAAATATTGCCTAATGTCAATTTAAACCAAGATAGTTCTCATAGAAACTTTTTTCTTGACATCTTTTCTGAAAATGGTAAAATAGTTCTCATGGAAACTTAATTAGTTCTTCAGAGAACTATATTCAATCGTGAGAAAGGAGCAATCATGGACAAGCCAATGTTGATGTTTAAACGCTTTGGACACCAGGTTCATCTGATGGTACAGAAAGAAGCCAAGCGATGTGGCATTGAATTTATGGGTGGACCGCAAGGGCAGGTTCTGCGTTTTTTAGATCATTGTGAACAAAAAGAGGAACTGGTCTTGATTAAGGATATCGAGCAGGAACTCAATATTACCAAATCTGTGGCGAGTAATTTGGTCAAGCGCATGGTACAAAATGGTTTGGTCGAGCTAGAGGCGAGCCCGAGCGATAAGCGGGCAAAATTTGTTCGCCTGACGGAGAAATCGCGTTCGCAGATGCAAAAAGTTAAAGCTTTTTTTGATCGGATTGATCAGAGTCTGCTAGAGGGGGTTTCAAAGTCAGACTTGGCAATCTTTGAAAAGGTACTCGGGCAATTGCAAGAAAATGTTGAGAAGATAGGAGGAGAGAATGAAGAAACTCGCTAAACGTATTACAGGAAAAGAGTGGGGAATGATCGTCCTTACGATTCTGTTCACTTGTTTCTCGGTCTATCTCGAGTTAGAGGTACCGACTTATATTTCGCAAATTACAGAATTACTGGGAACGTCTGGAACGCAGTTGGGTGAACTCTGGTTACCAGCTGCGAAGATGATGGGATTATCTCTCCTTGCCTTTATGTCGTCAGTAGCAGTTGGATTTTTCGCCTCCCGTGTTGCAGCGTCTTACACGACTCACTTGAGAAGCGATATTTTTAATCGAGTACTGGATTTTTCACAGACAGAGATTAAACGTTTTTCAATCCCCAGTCTTTTGACTCGGACGACTAATGATATCACACAGGTACAGATGCTCTTTACCATGGGCTTGCAAGTGGTTACTCGTGGTCCAATTATGGCTATCTGGGCGATTGGAAAAATACTTGGGAAATCAGAATACTGGCTCTGGGCAGTGGTTGTGGCTGTTATTGTGAATGTCTTGATGACCACCGTTCTCATGACTCTGGCTTTTCCAAAACAATCGGTCATCCAAAAATTGACAGATAAACTCAATAGCATCACTCGTGAAAGCTTGACAGGGATTCGGGTTGTTCGTGCATACAATGCGGAAGATTACCAAGATGAGAAATTTGAAGCAGCCAATGATGAAGTGACGCGTCTCAATCTCTTTGTCAATCGATTGATGGCTATTATGAACCCGATTATGATGGCAATTTCCAGTGGTTTGACCTTAGCTATTTACTGGATTGGTGCCTATATCATCAACGACGCAAGTTTGGCAGAACGTTTGCCACTCTTTAGTGATATGGTGGTCTTCATGTCCTATGCTATGCAGGTCGTGATGGGCTTCCTGCTCATGGGAGCACTCTTTATCGTTCTTCCCCGTACCTTGGTTTCGGCAGGACGTATCAATCAAGTATTGGATTTGCATTCTTCTATTGAAAATCCTAATCATGCACAGACAGCGGATCCTTCAGTTCAAGGACAAGTGGAATTTCGTGATGTGACTTTCCGCTACTCTAAAAACTCAGAAGCAGTCGTGGAACAGGTCACTTTCAAAGCAGAAGCGGGTCAAACCGTAGCCTTCATCGGATCGACTGGATCAGGTAAGTCCACGCTTGTCAACCTCTTGCCACGTTTTTACGACGTTTCTGATGGAGAAATCCTAGTGGATGGTGTCAATGTGCAAGATTATGACTTGGAAGATTTGCGCAATAAGGTCGGTTATATTCCACAAAAAGCTGTACTCTTTTCTGGAGATGTCAAGGGGAACTTGGACTTTGGTAAGAGCAAAGAAACTCCTCTAAGCGAAGCTGCTATGTGGCAAGCCTTGGAATTGGCCCAGTCTAAAAGCTTTATCGAGGAAAAGGAAGCAGGACTTGAATCAGAAGTGGCCCAAGGTGGAACCAACTTCTCAGGAGGTCAAAGACAGCGTTTGGCCATTGCGCGTGCCTTGGCTCGTAAACCAGAGATTCTTATCTTTGATGATTCCTTCTCAGCCTTGGACTACAAGACAGATCGTGTCCTACGCCAAGAACTAGCTGAGAAAACAAAATCCATGACCAAGCTCATCGTAGCGCAACGGATTTCTACTATTATGGACGCCGACCTGATCTTAGTTTTGGATCAAGGAAAAGTCGTGGGACAAGGCACCCACAAGGAACTTCTTGCAACCAACGAAGTCTACCAAGAAATTGCCTACTCACAACTATCGAAGGAGGAATTGGAACATGGAAAATAAAAAAGTTTCGGTCTGGAAACAGTGCAAACCTTATATGGCAGGCCTCCAACTCCCTCTCCTAATAGCAGTTGTGGCTGCAGTCATTTCAAGTATCATTACCGTTTATGGTCCAACTAAGATTAAAGAAATTACTAACTTGATTTCAGATGGTTTGGCTACAGAAATCGACCTGGTAGCTGTGTCAAACATTGCTAGCTTTTTAGTGATTCTCTATGTATTTGGCGCCATTCTTAACTATACACAGGCCTATATCTTTTCAACGAGTATCCAACATTTTTCAAAACGCTTGCGGACGGCTATCGCTGAAAAGATTAATCGTTTGCCACTTGGCTATTTTGACCGTCATTCACAAGGAGATACCCTTTCGCGCGTGACCAATGATGTGGATATAGCAGCGCAATCTCTCAACCAAAGTCTAGGGACAGTTCTTTCAGCTAGTTTCTTGTTGATTGCTGTCTTGGTGACCATGTTTGGGATGAACTGGATTTTGGCATTGGTAACAGTTGTATCAACCCTTGTTGGTTTTGCGGCGGTTTCCGTAATCATGGCCAAGTCACAGGGGTATTTCAAAGCCCAACAAAATAATCTAGCAGCCGTCAATGGTTATGTGGAAGAGATGTACTCTGGCCATAATGTAGTGACCAGCTACAACGCAGTGGACACCTCCAAAGCGAGATTTGCAGGTTTAAACCAAGACTTGCATGACAGTATCTGGAAATCTCAATTTATCTCTGGTATCATGATGCCAGCCATGTTCTTTGTTGGAAACTTTAGTTATGTCTTAGTCATCATCGTTGGGGCCGCGCTGGCGTTAGAAGGACATATTACGATAGGGATTATTGTAGCCTTTATGGTTTACGTACGGACCTTCTCTCAACCTCTGTCACAGATTGCCCAAGGGATTACGAGCTTGCAACAAGCGAGTGCAGCCATGACTCGTGTATTAGAGTTTCTAGCTGAAGCAGAGATGCAGGATGAATCTCATAAGGACAGAAAATTGAGCAACATGAAAGGGGAAGTAGTCTTTGATCATGTGTCCTTTGGATATACACCAGAGCGCACCATTATCCATGACTTTTCTGCGACAGCTCATGCAGGTCAGAAGGTTGCTATCGTTGGACCGACTGGGGCTGGGAAGACAACCATTGTCAATCTTTTGATGAAGTTCTATGAGATAGATAAGGGAAGTATCCGTATCGATGGTGTCGATACCAAGGACATGAAACGCTCAGAAGTACACGATGCCTTTTCAATAGTCTTGCAGGACACTTGGCTCTTTGAAGGAACGATTCGAGAGAACCTGATCTATAATCAGACAGACATCAGTGATGAACGAATGATGGAAGCCAGCAAGGCTGTGGGAATCCACCACTTTATCATGACCTTGCCAGATGGCTACGATACTGTTTTGGACGACACCTTGACCTTGTCTGTCGGACAAAAACAGCTCTTGACCATTGCTCGTGCTTTGCTAAAAGATGCGCCACTCCTAATTCTGGATGAAGCGACATCCTCAGTCGACACACGTACAGAGGAGTTGATTCAGAAAGCCATGGACCGTTTGATGGAGGGACGCACATCCTTTGTCATCGCCCACCGCTTGTCAACTATTCGTAATGCCGATTTGATTCTTGTCATGAAAGATGGCAATATCATTGAACAAGGAAACCATGAGGAACTGATGGCACAAGGTGGCTTCTACGCTGACTTGTACAATAGTCAATTTACAGAAGACGAAGCAGAAGAATAAATCAAAAGAAGGCTTGACGGCCTTCTTTTTCTGCACTATACTAGAAGACAAACGTCTCACCTGTAGACGAAAACAAGGTAATGAATGAGAAATTTAATGAAAAATTATCAAGAATGGTATCGAAATATCAGCTCCAGGCTCACCAGCCATCCCACCCTTCTATTTCTGTTACGCAGTTTTAATCGCTTGATGACGGTCGCCATGCCCTTGGTCTATCTGATTTTGCTAGTCACCACTTACCTGAAACTAGGACTGGCTCAGCAAGTTGGGGTTTATGTGCTTATTCCTGCATCAGGTTTTGTGATTTTGTCTCTTTTTCGTAAGAAAATCAACCACCCGCGACCTTATGAAACTTGGGATATCTGTCCCCTGCTTGACAAGGATAGCTCGGGACAGTCTATGCCCAGTCGCCATGTCTTTTCAGCAACCATTATTTCCATGGCCTGTCTGCATGCTAGTCTACCTGTTGGCTTAGCATGCTTGCTCTTTTCAGCTTTGCTGGGCTTGGTGAGGGTTTTAGGGGGTGTTCATTATCCCAAGGATGTCATCGCTGGCTATGCTTGTGGTATGGTGTGGGGCTTCCTTTTCTTCCTATTCTGACATGTAAGTTAAGCTAGTCCTACAACCACTTACTGCTTCAAATTGACCACTTGCTTTTTTGCCCTTGTATTCCTAACTTAGCTTTGATATAGTAGAGTCAGAAAGGAGATGTGATGAAGTTACGAATTGAGATTGACGGCAATTTAGATGAGACTGAAATTGTCATCAAGACCCCCACTTTGACAGATGAAATTGCAGATTTGCAACGACTTTTGCAAGAGTCAAAGGCTCCGAGGTTGACTTTTTACAAGGGGACAGGTGAATATTATCTAGACCTGTCAGAAATTCTCTTCTTTGAAACAGAAGGGAGCAAGATTTATGCTCATAACCAGAAGGAAGCCTATGAAGTTCGTCTCAAACTTTATGAGTTGGAGTCCATCTTACCTCGCTATTTTAGTCGAGTGTCCAAGTCAACGATCGCAAACATCCGTCAGATTTACTCAGTGGACAAGTCCTTTTCAGGAACAGGCACCATTTCCTTTTATCAGACGCACAAGGAGGTTCATGTCTCACGGCATTACCAATCCCTCCTAAAAGAAAATCTAAGAAACATGAGGTAAAAAACATGAAAAAGAAAGCATTTGGTATTGTTTTATTGGTTTTAGCAGCTTGGATCTTGCTGCAAGGGAATTTTGGAATTCCTTCTTTGGATGGCAAAATATGGCCTTTGATTGGTATCGTCTTTTTTGCCTACAAGTCAGTTGAATCCATTCTCAGACGCCATCTAACTTCAGCAGTTTTTACCGCTCTAGTAGCCTTAATGATTGCGAATCATTTTTATAACATTTTTCCTATTCCAAACCAGTCTTTGTTTTGGGCTAGTATCTTAGCAGTTCTAGGTGTTGGTTATCTGACGCATTCAAGTAAGTTCTGGAATGAAAAAAAATGGTGGTACGATGGCAAAAAAACAGTCGTCACGGATAAGGAAGTCGCTTTTGGTAGCGGGACCTTCTATAAGCAAGATCAAGATCTCGTAGATGACCAAGTGGAAGTCGCTTTTGGGGATGCTAAAATCTACTATGATAATGCAGAGATGTTAGGTGATTTTGCGACTTTAAATATTGAAGTGGCCTTCGGGAATGCAATTGTCTATGTTCCACAACACTGGCGTGTCGATTTGAAAGTAGAAACCTCCTTTGGTGCAGCTAAGGCAGATGCTCCTGTAGCGCCAACAAACAAAACCTTGATTATCCGTGGGGAAGTCGCTTTTGGTAAACTTGGAGTTGTTTACGTTAAATAAAAAAATAGTTTAGGCCCTTGATAAATTCGAGAAAGTGTGATAACATAGTACGGTATGTGGTGCTAGCACATCCGCTATATTAGATCTAATAGGAGGAAAACACAATGGCTAAAGTATGTTACTTTACAGGTCGTAAGACTGTATCAGGAAACAACCGTTCACACGCGATGAACCAAACAAAACGTGCCGTAAAACCAAACCTTCAAAAAGTTACTGTTCTTATCGATGGTAAACCTAAAAAAGTTTGGGCTTCAGCTCGTGCTTTGAAATCAGGTAAAGTTGAACGCGTTTAATAAAAATGAAAAGACCGCTTAGGTCTTTTTCTTTTGCTCTAAGGATAAAATCATTTGAAAAATAGAGTAATACTCTTCAAAAATCAAATTCAAACTACGTCAGCTTCGCCTTGCCGTACTCAAGTACTGTCTGTGGCTAGCTTCCTAGTTTGCTTTTTGATTTTCATTGAGTATAAATATCCGCCGATACAGCATTCTGCTTTTACACTTGGGCTGAAATATGATAAAATAGAGTATCAACTAGTTGAGGTAAAAAAAATGACTGTAAAAATTAATACAAAAGATGGTCAAATCGAGCTGACAGATGAAGTGATTGCAACCGTAGTAGGTGGTGCCGCAACTGAGATTTTTGGTGTGGTCGGTATGGCTAGTAAAAATGCCCTCAAAGACAATTTCCAAGCCCTTCTTGGTAAGGAAAATTATTCTAAGGGTGTTGTTATAAAAGCAGCCGAAGATGGTAGCATAGCAGTTGATGTTTATACCGTATTGAGCTACGGAGTAAAGATAAGCGAAGTGTCAAAAAACATTCAAGAGCGTGTTCGTTTTAGTTTAGAAAATCAACTAGGAATTACTGCTCAGACTGTGAATGTCTACATTCAAAATATCAAAGTTGTAGGAGAATAATCGTGTCAAAAATTACTACCAGTTTATTCCAAGAGATGGTGCAGGCTGCATCAACTCGTTTGAATAAGCAAGCAGAATATGTCAATTCATTGAACGTCTTTCCAGTTCCAGATGGAGATACTGGGACAAACATGGGAATGACCATTGAAAATGGTGCCAAAGAAGTAGCAGACAAGCCTGCTTCTACAGTTGGAGAAGTAGCGAGCATTCTTGCTAAAGGTCTTTTGATGGGCGCGCGTGGGAACTCAGGGGTTATCACTTCTCAGCTCTTCCGTGGCTTCTCTCAGGCTATCAAGGAAAAAGATGAATTAACAGGTCAAGACTTGGCTCTTGCCTTCCAATCCGGTGTCGAAGTAGCTTATAAAGCGGTTATGAAACCAGTTGAAGGAACAATTTTGACTGTTTCTCGTGGTGCAGCCATTGGGGCTAAGAAAAAAGCCGAGGAGACAGATGATGCTGTTGAGGTCATGCGTGCAGCCTTGGAAGGTGCGAAAGCAGCTTTGGCTAAGACACCAGAAATGCTTCCAGTCCTTAAGGAAGTTGGTGTGGTAGACTCAGGTGGTCAAGGTTTGGTCTTCATCTATGAAGGCTTCCTATCTGCCCTTACTGGTGAATACAGTGCTTCTGAAGACTTTGTAGCGACTCCTGCCAACATGAGTGAAATGATCAATGCAGAGCACCACAAGTCTGTAGCAGGGCATGTGGCAACTGAGGATATTACCTTCGGTTACTGTACGGAGATCATGGTAGCCCTCAAACAAGGTCCAACTTATTCTAAGGACTTTGACTACGATGAATTCCGTAACTACTTGAATGACTTAGGCGACTCTCTACTTGTTGTCAATGATGATGAAATCGTCAAAGTTCACGTCCATACAGAAGATCCAGGTCTTGTCATGCAAGAAGGTCTCAAATATGGTAGCTTGATCAAGGTAAAAGTGGACAACATGCGTAACCAACACGAGGCGCAAGTTGAAAAAGAAGCAACTCAAGGTAACAAGCCTGCTGAAACAAAAGAGTATGCCCTTATCGCAGTAGTAGCTGGTCAAGGTTTAGCAGATATCTTCCGTGCCCAAGGTGTGGATTATGTCATCGAAGGTGGTCAGACAATGAACCCTTCAACAGAAGACTTTATCAAGGCTGTTGAACAGGTCAATGCTCGCAACATTATCTTCTTGCCAAACAACAAAAATATCTTTATGGCAGCTCAGTCTGCGGCTGAAGTGCTTGAACAACCTGCTGTTGTGGTAGAAGCACGTACAATTCCTCAAGGTTTGACCAGCCTTCTTGCCTTTGATCCAAGTAAATCAATCGAAGAAAACAAAGAACGCATGACTGCAGCCCTTGGTGATGTCATCAGCGGTAGTGTAACAACAGCCGTTCGTGATACAACTATCGATGGATTAGCAATTCATGAAAATGACAATCTTGGTATGGTAGATGGGAAAATTCTCGTGTCAAATCCTGACATGCACCAAACCTTGACTGAAACTTTGAAACATATGTTGGACGAAGACAGTGAAATCGTGACTTTCTATGTTGGTGAAGACGGAAGCGAAGAACTTGCCAATGAAATTGCCCAAGAAATCGCAGAAGAATTTGAAGATGTTGAAGTAGAGATTCACCAAGGTCAACAGCCCGTATATCCATATCTTTTCAGTGTGGAATAGGAGACTTTGAATGAAGAAAGTTTTAGGATTAGTTTTTGCATCGTTACTTGTTCTTTCTGGCTGTGGTCAAACCAACATTGCAACAACAGAATCAAGTAGTACAGCTAGTGAAGCAACTACTAGCCAAACAAGTGAGGAAGTAACAGAAACATCCAGTCGTCAAGAAAAGGAGCCTGTAGCTGAAACGACCAAAGTTCTAAAAGGAAGAATTGATAACTCCGATGTTACTCTGACTTTAGTTTACACAGATGTTGTCAAACATTTTACAATGGAGATGCTAGGCGAAATTGAAGAGGATGTTCCTGATGAAGTTAGCCCTGAAGAATTGCAAGCGATGATTCGTGAAAATATGGCTACTAATACAGATTACCTAGAAGTCGAGAATGAACCAGGAATCTCAGTTGAATATTTTGTCACCAATGATAAGAAAATGAGAGTGGTTATGGAGCTTGATCTTGAGAAAGCAAATATTGATAGGGTTAAACATATGAACTTTTTTAAATTTATAGCAGAGAATGCAGATGATTTTAAAAGGCCAAACACTCTAATTGCTGGTTTGAAAATGGGAGGATTTAAAGATAAATAAAAAAAGAAAGTTGATTGTTCAACTTTCTTTTTTTATGACATTTGTCATATTTCCTAGTGACAGAAGCATCTAGCTCCGCTAACTTCAAAAGACTATAATTGAAGTATGAAACGGAGGAAGAAGAAATGAAAAATAAAATGATTGTCGCAGTGAGTTTAGTAGCAGCAGGAGTTATGACCTATCTCATGTTTTCAGGATTGGACGAGGGTTTCTACCATTTCCCTTGGGAGCTCTTTGCTGGCTTTGGAATGATGTCTTGGCTTGTCAGAGAAGGTTTGAAATTGGTCAGAGATGTGAAAAAGGAGTTTGAGGAATGAAAAAAGCAATCATCTATCTCTTTATCGGCCTGTCACTCTTGGTATGGTTAGTGGAAATGTTTACTGGTTGGTTTGACCAAACCGTGCTTCGCCAATTTATTCGTGGTGCTTGGGGTTTTGGGTTTATGATTTTCGTCGTTTTCCCTATGGGAATGAAGTGGTTGAAAGGAGAATCTCATGACTGTGATTAAAGTTGAGAAATTGAGTAAGAAAATAAAAGACAAGGAGATCTTGCGGAACATCTCCTTTGAAATCAACGATGGTGAATGTGTCGCCTTGATCGGACCTAACGGAGCAGGGAAGACAACCTTGATTGATTGCCTCTTGGGCGACAAGTTCGTGAGCTCAGGTCAGATAGCTATTCAAGGCTTTGCACCAACAGATCCTCGATTAAAGCAGCTTATTTCTATCTTACCTCAAGAAAATACGGTGGTTCAAGACTTGAAAGTGAAAGAACTCTTATCCTTCTTTCAATCAATCTATCCAAACAGTCTCTCCAATCAAGAAATTGATGACTTGCTGAGATTTTCGGACAAACAGAAAAATCAGCTAGCGGGCAAGTTGTCTGGTGGGCAAAAACGTTTGTTCTCTTTCGTGTTGGCACTAATAGGTCGTCCGAAAATTCTATTTTTGGACGAACCAACTGCTGCCATGGATACCTCGACACGTCAGCATTTTTGGGAAATTGTCAATCAGTTAAAGAAAAATGGTGTCACCATTGTCTACTCTTCTCACTATATCGAAGAGGTAGAACATACGGCTGACCGCATTTTGGTCCTCCACAAGGGTGAATTGATCCGGGATACGACACCTTATGCCATGCGTGGTGAAGAACAAGAAAAACATTTTACGGTACCTCTAACTTATCAGGAAGTTATCAGAACTTTAGACCAAGTTCAAGAGATTGAAATCAAGCAAAATGCTCTTTCCTTCACAACCAAAGAAGCCAGCCAGGTATGGAAAGTCTTGCAAGAACAGGGCTGCATGATCGAAGAAATTGAAGTTCGCAATCGAACTCTCTTAGACAGTATCTTCGAAACGACTCAAGACTAAAGGAGATTGACGATGAAAAATATGACAAGTCTCATGAAAGTGGAAATCATTCTGATGAAACGGCAAGCAGTCTACTACTTACTATCCATCGGACTTCCAAGTGTGTTTTACCTTATCTTTTCTGGTATGATGTCAGGGTCAGATATTCCAGAAATTGCTCTTCAAGCCTATCTTTTTGCCATGACGCTCTTTAGTATCATGTCAAGTGCTTTTTTCAGTATCCCAAGCACACTCGAGTCTGATAAGACAAACAACTGGCAAAAATTGATTCAACATTCTCCCGTATCTATGGTAGAATATTATGTATCAAAACTGTTCAGTACCCTACTGACTTTCTTGTTATCAATTACAGTTGTCTTTTCAGTTGGTCATTTTGTCCGTGGAGTGACTCTGCCTTGGCTTGACTGGATGGTAATTGGAGTTATGTTGCTGATCGGAAGCGTGGTCTTTATCAGCATGGGGGTCTTGGTGAGCTTGCTACCCAGTGCTCAACTGATGACGGTTGTTGGAAATATTGCCTATATTGCTTTGGCTGTTCTAGGTGGACTGTGGTTCCCCTTGGATTCCTTCCCAGAATGGCTCCAATCTATTGGAAAGCTGACTCCAACCTATCAACTGATGCAGGTCGTCTCTACTTATTTGGAACACCATGAATTTAATATTCTTTCTGCCTTGGTTGTGCTAGGCTATACAGTTTTCTTTGGTGTACTGGTAATCCAGCTGAAAAAAAGGATTGAGGTAAAATAAATCTATGTTGGAAAAATTTAAAAACATTCATTATATGTTTCATATTTCAATTGTGTTTATCATCTTTCCTATAGCGGGTGTCATCGTTGGAGATTACCCGCTTTTAACCTTGCTATGGACCCTACTATTTGTACTTGCCTTCTATTCGGTTTTAATCAGTCAGAATCGCACCGTGCAGTGGCTAGCATGGTGGTCCATGCTTGTCTACATTTTTTATACATCTGTTTGGCTAAGTTCAGGTTTCACATGGTTTATCTTTTATTTATCCAATCTCCTTATTTATGAGCTGGATGAGATTTCTTTTCACTCTTGGCGTTTTGTCAGTTTTATTGTCCTGCAACCATTTATTCTGACCGGAATCTATATGGTCAATCATGTTAGTCCCTGGCAGCTACTCTTTTTCTTGGTGACCTTTATCTTTTCCGATGCAATGACCTTTGGTCTTTATCGAATTCGATTGTCGGAGGACATAAAAGAAGAAAAGATGAAACAAAATGCCAAGCTCAATCTTTTCTTGGCTGAAAACGAACGCAGTCGTATCGGTCAGGATCTCCATGACAGCCTAGGTCATACCTTTGCCATGTTGAGTGTGAAGACGGACCTTGCCCTCCAGCTTCTTCAAATGCAGGCCTATCCTCAAGTGGAAAAAGAATTAAAAGAAATTCATCAAATCAGTAAAGAATCCATGAATGAAGTCCGTACAATTATCGAAAATCTTAAAACAAGAACCCTTGCTTCCGAGTTTGCGACTGTTAAAAAAATGCTGGAAATTGCAGGAATTGAAACGGAAATCAATCACCAACTAGATACAGCTAGCCTAACTCAGAAATTAGAATCAACGGCCTCCATGATTTTGCTTGAGTTAGTGACCAACATCATCAAGCATGCTAAAGCATCGAAAGCTTACTTGAAATTAGAACGAACTGAGAAAGAACTCATCCTAACAGTGAGAGATGATGGCTGTGGCTTTGCTTCACTAAAAGGAGATGAACTCCATACCGTTCGGGACCGTGTCCTTCCTTTTTCAGGAGAAGTAACAGTGATCAGTCAGAAACAGCCGACTGAAGTGCAGGTTCGGCTACCTTATAAGGAGAGAAACTAAGATGAAACTACTTGTTGCAGAAGATCAAAGTATGTTGCGAGATGCTATGTGCCAGTTGCTTACCTTTCAACCAGATGTAGAGTCTGTCCTACAAGCCAAGGATGGCCAAGAAGCAATCCAACTCTTAGAAAAGGAGCCCGTAGATATCGCCATTCTTGACGTAGAAATGCCTGTTAAGACAGGCCTCGAAGTCTTGGAGTGGATACGAGCAGAAAAGTTAGAAACAAAGGTGGTTGTGGTGACGACCTTCAAGCGCCCTGGCTATTTTGAACGTGCGGTCAAGGCTGGAGTGGATGCTTATGTCTTGAAAGAAAGAAGCATTGCAGACCTCATGCAAACCTTGCACACGGTTCTCGAAGGACGCAAGGAATATTCGCCTGAATTGATGGAAGTGGTGATGACGCACCCCAATCCGTTAACAGAGCAAGAAATCGCTGTTTTAAAGGGAATTGCTCAGGGCTTGTCTAATCAAGAAATCGCAGATCAGCTTTATCTATCAAATGGAACCGTCCGAAACTATGTCACCAATATTCTTTCAAAACTAGATGCTGGTAATCGAACAGAGGCAGCCAACATTGCAAAAGAATCTGGTTGGCTTTGATAAGAAGGGTTAAAAAATTCCGAAACGATAACTTGAATCGAAGGAAATCCATACTAGAAAGGAGGAGGCAAATTGTCTCCTTTTCTGGTTTAGAAAAGCGGTGAAAGCTAGTGTCAAAGAGTTAAAAGATCAGAATAAAAATGAAAAATATCTTGACAATGAAGGAAAAATTGTGTTACAATAATAGACGGTACTTTTTACTTTTGGTCTCTCAAAAGTGTACAGGGACGTGCTGACAAATGTTGCAAAAGTACACACAGATGGTAGCTGTCACCAAGTGTATCATCACCAAAAATAAAAAAACACAGGAGAATGTAGATGCCTACAATTAACCAATTGGTTCGCAAACCGCGTAAATCAAAAGTAGAAAAATCTAAATCACCAGCTTTGAACGTTGGTTACAACAGTCATAAAAAAGTTCAAACAAACGTTTCTTCACCACAAAAACGTGGTGTTGCAACTCGTGTGGGAACAATGACACCTAAAAAACCTAACTCTGCCCTTCGTAAATTCGCTCGTGTACGTTTGAGCAACCTTATCGAAGTTACTGCCTACATCCCAGGTATCGGACACAACTTGCAAGAGCACAGCGTGGTGCTTCTTCGTGGTGGACGTGTAAAAGACCTTCCAGGGGTACGTTACCATATCGTCCGTGGTGCACTTGATACTGCAGGTGTTAACGATCGTAAACAAGGCCGTTCTAAATACGGTACTAAACGTCCAAAAGCATAAGGAAAGGGGATAAAGAGAAATGAGTCGTAAAAATAGAGCTCCAAAACGTGACGTATTGCCAGATCCGCTTTACAATTCACAACTAGTTACTCGTCTTATCAACCGCGTTATGCTTGACGGTAAACGTGGTACAGCTGCTTCAATCGTTTACGGTGCTTTTGAGCAAATCAAAGAAGCTACTGGTAACGATGCACTTGAAGTATTTGAAACAGCTATGGAAAACATCATGCCTGTACTTGAAGTACGTGCACGTCGTGTTGGTGGATCTAACTACCAAGTCCCAGTTGAAGTTCGTCCAGAACGCCGTACAACACTTGGACTTCGTTGGTTGGTAACCATCGCTCGCCTTCGTGGTGAACACACAATGCAAGACCGTCTTGCAAAAGAAATCTTGGATGCTGCTAACAACACTGGTGCAGCAGTTAAGAAACGTGAAGACACTCACCGTATGGCTGAAGCTAACCGTGCCTTCGCACACTTCCGTTGGTAAGAATAAGATACTAAGGGCGTTAAAAAAGCGACTGAAAATTAGGAAGCTTGACGTAGAATCAAAGATTCTAGGAAAGCTTATCTATTTTCCGAGCTTTTAGCCCGAGTTCAATTGGGTTCAAATCAGTTAACTTGAGCTTTTAGCCCGAGTTCAATTCAACTTGTCTACAAGTTGAAACCAACAAAAACAAGATAAACATTGAGAACGGGTAGGTCCTGCCTATCCGTTTTTATTAAAATCGTGTTATAATAGAATAGAAATTAAAATAAATAGGAGAAACAAACCTCATGGCACGCGAATTTTCACTTGAAAAAACTCGTAATATCGGTATCATGGCTCACGTCGATGCCGGTAAAACAACAACTACTGAGCGTATTCTTTACTACACTGGTAAAATCCACAAAATCGGTGAAACTCACGAAGGTGCGTCACAAATGGACTGGATGGAGCAAGAGCAAGAACGTGGTATCACTATCACATCTGCTGCGACAACAGCTCAATGGAACAACCACCGCGTAAACATCATCGACACACCAGGACACGTGGACTTCACAATCGAAGTACAACGTTCTCTTCGTGTATTGGACGGTGCGGTTACTGTTCTTGACTCACAATCAGGTGTTGAGCCTCAAACTGAAACAGTTTGGCGTCAAGCAACTGAGTACGGAGTTCCACGTATCGTATTTGCCAACAAAATGGACAAAATCGGTGCTGACTTCCTTTACTCAGTAAGCACACTTCACGACCGTCTTCAAGCAAACGCACACCCAATCCAATTGCCAATCGGTGCTGAAGATGACTTCCGCGGTATCATCGACTTGATCAAGATGAAAGCTGAAATCTATACTAACGACCTTGGTACAGATATCCTTGAAGAAGATATTCCAGCTGAATACCTTGACCAAGCTCAAGAATACCGTGAAAAATTGGTTGAAGCAGTCGCTGAAACTGATGAAGACTTGATGATGAAATACCTTGAAGGTGAAGAAATCACTAACGAAGAATTGAAAGCTGCTATCCGTAAAGCAACTATCAACGTTGAATTCTTCCCAGTATTGTGTGGTTCTGCCTTCAAGAACAAAGGTGTTCAATTGATGCTTGATGCGGTTATTGACTACCTTCCAAGCCCACTTGATATCCCAGCAATCAAAGGTATCAACCCAGATACAGATGAAGAAGAAACTCGTCCAGCATCTGACGAAGAGCCATTTGCAGCTCTTGCCTTCAAGATCATGACTGACCCATTCGTAGGTCGTTTGACATTCTTCCGTGTATACTCAGGTGTTCTCCAATCAGGTTCTTACGTATTGAACACATCTAAAGGTAAACGTGAACGTATCGGACGTATCCTTCAAATGCACGCTAACAGCCGTCAAGAAATTGACACTGTTTACTCAGGTGATATCGCTGCTGCCGTTGGTTTGAAAGATACTACAACTGGTGACTCATTGACAGATGAAAAAGCTAAAATCATCCTTGAGTCAATCAACGTTCCAGAACCAGTTATCCAATTGATGGTTGAGCCAAAATCTAAAGCTGACCAAGACAAGATGGGTATCGCCCTTCAAAAATTGGCTGAAGAAGATCCAACATTCCGCGTTGAAACAAACGTTGAAACTGGTGAAACAGTTATCTCTGGTATGGGTGAGCTTCACCTTGATGTCCTTGTTGACCGTATGCGTCGTGAGTTCAAAGTGGAAGCGAACGTAGGTGCTCCTCAAGTATCTTACCGTGAAACATTCCGCGCTTCTACTCAAGCACGTGGATTCTTCAAACGTCAGTCTGGTGGTAAAGGTCAATTCGGTGATGTATGGATTGAATTTACTCCAAACGAAGAAGGTAAAGGATTCGAATTCGAAAACGCAATCGTCGGTGGTGTGGTTCCTCGTGAATTTATCCCAGCGGTTGAAAAAGGTTTGGTAGAATCTATGGCTAACGGTGTTCTTGCAGGTTACCCAATGGTTGACGTTAAAGCTAAGCTTTACGATGGTTCATACCACGATGTCGACTCATCTGAAACTGCCTTCAAGATTGCGGCTTCACTTGCCCTTAAAGAAGCTGCTAAGTCAGCACAACCAGCTATCCTTGAGCCAATGATGCTTGTAACAATCACTGTTCCAGAAGAAAACCTTGGTGATGTTATGGGTCACGTAACTGCTCGTCGTGGACGTGTAGATGGTATGGAAGCACACGGTAACAGCCAAATCGTTCGTGCTTACGTTCCACTTGCTGAAATGTTCGGTTACGCAACAGTTCTTCGTTCTGCATCTCAAGGACGTGGTACGTTCATGATGGTATTTGACCACTACGAAGATGTACCTAAGTCAGTACAAGAAGAAATCATTAAGAAAAACAAAGGTGAAGACTAATCAGTCCTCACTCTAGAAGGAAGTCACTTAGTGGCTTCCTTTTTTCGTCTTTAACTATTCATTTTTGCTGAATATAGTATACGAATTTAATCGCTAAGTGAGAAAAATACTAATTTTATTCAGAAAGAAAATATACTAATTTGATAAATTAAAGTAAATAAAGCTTCCTAATTCCGTAGAAAAGTTAATAAAAATGAGGACAAGATTCATAAATACACTTTTAGATAGAAAATTCAGAAAATTGACTCTTTTGCCTTGAAAATTTTTGAAAAAATGGTATGATAGTAACAAGCTATTTTTTTAAGAGAAGAGAAAGGGGAACAATGGAGAAAATCAGTTTAGAATCTCCTAAGACGGGGTCGGACCTAGTTTTGGAAACACTTCGGGACTTAGGGATTGATACCATTTTTGGTTATCCTGGTGGTGCAGTCTTACCTTTGTATGATGCGATATACAATTTTAAAGGTATTCGCCACATCTTAGGACGCCATGAGCAAGGTTGTTTGCACGAAGCTGAAGGATATGCCAAATCAACTGGAAAGTTGGGCGTTGCCGTCGTCACGAGTGGGCCGGGAGCAACAAATGCCATTACAGGGATTGCAGATGCCATGAGCGATAGCGTTCCCCTTTTGGTCTTTACAGGTCAGGTTGCGCGAGCTGGGATTGGGAAAGATGCCTTTCAGGAAGCAGACATCGTGGGGATTACCATGCCCATTACCAAATACAATTACCAAGTTCGTGAGACAGCAGATATTCCTCGTATCATTACGGAAGCTGTCCATATCGCAACGACTGGTCGTCCAGGTCCTGTTGTGATTGACTTGCCCAAGGATGTATCAGCTCTAGAGACAGATTTCATCTATTCGCCAGAAGTTAATTTACCAAGTTACCAACCGACGCTTGATCCGAATGACATGCAAATCAAGAAAATCTTGAAGCAATTGTCAAAAGCCAAGAAACCTGTTTTGTTAGCAGGCGGTGGTATCAGCTATGCGGAAGCTTCTAAGGAGCTCAATGAATTTGCTGAACGTTACCAAATTCCAGTAGTCACTAGTCTTTTGGGGCAAGGAACCATTGCAACAAGCCATCCACTCTTCCTAGGGATGGGAGGCATGCACGGTTCTTTCGCAGCTAATATTGCCATGACCGAGGCAGACTTTATGATTAGTATTGGTTGCCGTTTCGATGACCGCCTGACTGGCAATCCTAAGACCTTTGCTAAGAATGCCAAGGTTGCTCATATCGATATAGATCCAGCTGAGATTGGTAAGATTATCAGTGCAGATATTCCAGTGGTTGGGGACGCAAAGAAAGCCTTGCAGATGCTACTGGCAGAACCAACTGTTCATAACAATACTGAAAAGTGGATTGAAAAAGTCACCAAGGACAAGAATCGAGTTCGTTCTTATGATAAGAAAGAACGTGTGGTTCAGCCTCAGGCCGTTATTGAACGCATCGGTGAGTTGACGAATGGGGATGCCATTGTTGTCACAGACGTAGGGCAACACCAAATGTGGACAGCTCAGTATTATCCTTACCAAAATGAGCGTCAGTTAGTCACTTCTGGTGGTTTGGGTACCATGGGCTTCGGAGTTCCTGCAGCTATTGGAGCCAAGATTGCCAATCCAGAAAAAGAAGTCATCCTTTTTGTCGGTGATGGTGGTTTCCAAATGACCAACCAAGAGCTAGCAATCCTAAACATCTACAAGGTGCCGATTAAGGTTGTCATGTTGAATAACCACTCACTAGGAATGGTTCGTCAGTGGCAGGAATCCTTCTATGAGGGTAGAACTTCAGAGTCAGTCTTTGATACCCTTCCTGACTTCCAGTTGATGGCACAGGCCTACGGCATTAAAAACTATAAGTTTGATAATCCAGAGACGATAGAGAAGGATCTAGAAGTCATTCTGGAGGATGTGCCCATGTTTATCGAGGTGGATATTTCTCGTAAGGAACAGGTCTTACCGATGGTACCAGCTGGTAAGAGCAATCATGAGATGTTGGGGGTGAAGTTCCATGCGTAGAATGTTAACAGCTAGATTGCAAAACCGTTCAGGAGTTTTGAATCGTTTTACAGGTGTCCTTTCTCGTCGTCAAGTCAATATTGAGAGTATCTCAGTTGGTGCGACAGAGAACCCCAATGTATCTCGTATCACCATCATTATTGATGTAGCATCTCATGATGAAGTAGAGCAAATCATTAAACAGCTCAATCGTCAAATTGATGTGATTCGCATTCGTGATATCACAGATAAACCACACTTGGAAAGAGAAGTTATCTTGGTGAAGGTATCTGCTCCTGCTGAGAAGCGTGCAGAAATCTTGGCCATTATCCAACCTTTCCGTGCAACGGTAGTAGATGTGGCTCCAAGCTCAATCACCATCCAGATGACGGGAAATGCTGAAAAGAGTGAAGCTTTATTGCGAGTGATTCGACCATATGGTATTAAAAATATCGCTCGTACGGGTGCAACTGGATTTACCCGTGACTAATACTCTTTGATTTTCATTGAGTATAAAATCCAGCATAAATTTGTTAAACCAGCCTATAAGGCAATAAAAATAGAAAAGAGAGAAAAACTATGGCAGTTCAAATGGAATACGAAAAAGATGTTAAAGTAGCAGCGCTTGACGGTAAAAAAATCGCCGTAATCGGTTATGGTTCACAAGGACATGCGCATGCGCAAAACTTGCGTGACTCAGGTCGTGATGTCATCATCGGTGTGCGTCCAGGTAAATCTTTTGACAAAGCAAAAGAAGATGGTTTTGACACTTACACAGTAGCAGAAGCAACTAAATTGGCTGACGTTATCATGATCTTGGCACCAGACGAAATCCAACAAGAATTGTACGAAGCAGAAATCGCTCCAAACTTGGAAGCTGGAAATGCAGTTGGATTTGCTCATGGTTTCAATATCCACTTTGAATTTATCAAAGTTCCTGCAGATGTAGATGTCTTCATGTGTGCTCCTAAAGGACCAGGACACTTGGTACGTCGTACTTACGAAGAAGGATTTGGTGTGCCAGCTCTTTATGCAGTCTACCAAGACGCTACAGGAAATGCTAAAAACATTGCTATGGACTGGTGTAAAGGTGTGGGTTCAGCTCGTGTTGGTTTGCTTGAAACAACTTACAAAGAAGAAACTGAAGAAGATCTCTTTGGTGAACAAGCCGTACTTTGTGGTGGTTTGACTGCCCTTATCGAAGCAGGTTTTGAAGTCTTGACAGAAGCAGGCTATGCCCCAGAATTGGCTTACTTTGAAGTTCTTCATGAAATGAAATTGATCGTTGACTTGATCTATGAAGGTGGATTCAAGAAAATGCGTCAATCTATTTCAAACACTGCTGAATACGGTGACTATGTATCAGGTCCACGTGTGATTACTGAGCAAGTGAAAGAAAACATGAAAGCTGTTTTGGCTGATATCCAAAATGGTAAATTTGCAAATGACTTTGTAAATGACTACAAGGCTGGTCGTCCAAAATTAACTGCTTACCGTGAACAAGCAGCTAACCTTGAAATTGAAAAAGTTGGTGCAGAATTGCGTAAAGCAATGCCTTTCGTTGGTAAAAACGACGACGACGCATTCAAAATCTACAATTAATTCTTGTAAAGAGAGACAGAAGGCGAGTTGGGGGTACCTAACTCGTTTTTTATCTTGAAAAGTACTTGAGGAGGAGACAATGCTAAGTGCAAAAGATGTGGTGAAAGCCCACAAAGTTTTGAGTGGTGTAGTAGTTGATACACCACTAGAATATGATCATTATTTATCAGAAAAATATCAAGCAAAGATTTATCTCAAAAAGGAGAATGCGCAACGAGTTCGCTCTTTTAAAATTCGTGGAGCCTATTATGCCATTTCTCAACTATCAAAAGAAGAACGTGAACGTGGTGTAGTCTGTGCCTCTGCGGGAAATCACGCTCAAGGTGTCGCCTATACTTGTAATGAGATGAAGATTCCTGCAACAATTTTTATGCCTATTACAACACCGCAACAAAAGATTGGGCAGGTTCGCTTTTTCGGTGGAGAGTTCGTGACAATCAAGTTGGTTGGGGATACATTTGATGCTTCTGCTAAGGCAGCACAAGAATTTACATTGACAGAAAACCGCACCTTCATCGATCCTTTTGATGATGCGCATGTTCAGGCTGGTCAAGGGACTGTAGCCTATGAGATTCTTGAAGAAGCCCGTAAAGAGTCTATTGATTTTGATACAGTACTTGTACCAGTAGGTGGTGGCGGATTGATTGCCGGTGTTTCAACTTACATCAAGGAAACCAACCCGACCATTGAAGTGATCGGAGTAGAAGCTAATGGTGCTCGCTCTATGAAAGCAGCCTTTGAAGCTGGGGGACCAGTTAAGCTCAAAGAAATTGATAAGTTTGCTGATGGGATAGCCGTACAAAAGGTTGGACAATTAACCTATGAAGCGACTCGTAAGAATGTTGAAACGCTGATTGGGGTGGACGAGGGATTGATTTCTGAAACCTTGATTGATCTTTATTCCAAACAAGGAATTGTAGCAGAACCAGCCGGAGCTGCCAGCGTTGCAGCCTTGGAAGTTTTATCAGACTATATCAAAGGCAAGACGATTTGTTGTATTATTTCTGGGGGCAATAACGATATCAACCGCATGCCAGAGATGGAAGAACGTGCCTTGATTTACGATGGAATCAAGCATTACTTTGTAGTGAATTTCCCACAGCGTCCAGGAGCTCTCCGAGAGTTTGTAAATGACATTTTGGGGCCAAATGATGACATCACTCGTTTTGAATATATCAAACGAGCAAGCAAGGGGACAGGCCCTGTATTGATTGGGGTAGCTCTTGCCAATAAGCATGATTATGCTGGATTGATTCATCGAATGGAAAAGTTTGACCCATCTTATATTAATTTGAATGGGAACGAAACGTTGTATAATATGCTAGTTTAAGCTAAAATAAAATTATTATCATATTATTTGCGTAATGATGTTGATGGTGCTATAATGAGGGTGACGAAAGGGGGAGATTCCCATGGTTTTACAAATTTTACTTATTTTATTGTTTTTAGTGGTGATTGCATCAGTGATTATGATTAGTTCTGTGTATGTGGTTCGACAACAATCGGTCGCTATCATAGAACGCTTTGGTAAATACCAAAAGTTGAGCAATAGTGGTATTCATTTACGAGCTCCTTTTGGAATTGATAGGATTGCGGCAAGAGTTCAACTACGCTTGTTGCAAAGTGAGATTGTTGTAGAGACAAAGACGCAAGATAATGTATTTGTAACGATGAATGTGGCAACTCAGTATCGAGTAAATGAAAACAACGTCACAGATGCCTATTATAAATTGATGCGTCCAGAAGCCCAAATTAAATCCTATATTGAAGATGCTTTGCGTTCATCTGTACCAAAGCTAACCCTAGATGAGTTGTTTGAGAAGAAGGATGAAATCGCCTTAGAAGTTCAAAAACAAGTGGCTGAAGAAATGTCTACGTATGGGTATATCATTGTCAAAACGCTGATTACTAAGGTTGAACCTGATGCTGAAGTAAAACAATCAATGAATGAAATTAACGCGGCTCAACGTAAGAGAGTTGCGGCGCAAGAGCTTGCTGAAGCAGATAAGATTAAAATCGTGACCGCAGCAGAAGCAGAAGCAGAAAAAGATCGCCTACATGGTGTAGGGATTGCAGAGCAGCGTAAAGCAATTGTTGACGGACTAGCCGATTCTATCCAAGAGTTAAAGGGAGCCAATGTTGAGCTAACTGAAGAACAAATCATGTCTATCCTATTAACGAACCAGTATTTAGATACGTTGAATAATTTTGCAGATAAAGAGGGTAATAATACAATCTTCCTACCAGCAAATCCTAATGGAGTTGAAGACATAAGAACACATATATTATCGGCTTTGAAAGCCAAATAAAAATATGCAGAATAATATAGTTACGACGAATATATGTTTTTTTATTGACAAATGAAATAAAAACGTATACAATTAAGTATTGTAAAGAATAATTTAGGAGAAGAACATGGCTAAGTCGAACTTTGAAAAAGTAGAAGCAGTTGTTGGCTGGGTTCGTGATAAGAAAATCACAGGCTACCGTATCTCTAAAGAAACGAATGCGCGTGAAATGTCTATCATTGCTCTAGCACAAGGACGCGCAAAAGTTAAAAATATTTCATTTGAAACAGCTCTTGGTTTAATCGATTTCTATGAAAAAAATCATGAAAAATTTGAAGATTAAACTGTGGTCACAGGCAGATTCCTGAGTAGAGTCTGCCTTTTCTTTACAATTACAAACTAAAAAGACTGCATTCTTTATGCAGTCTTTGTTTATTAGCTGAGATAACGTTGAAGAAACTCTTTTGTCCGTTCTTCTTTAGGGTTCGTGAAGAGTTCTTCTGGTTTGCCTTCTTCAGCAATGACGCCCTTATCCATAAAGATGACACGGTGAGAGACATCACGAGCGAATTCCATTTCGTGGGTTACGACGATCATGGTCAAGCCTTCTTGAGCCAAATCCTGCATAATTTTGAGGACTTCTCCGACCATTTCAGGGTCAAGGGCAGATGTTGGTTCGTCGAAGAGAATGGCATCAGGATTCATGGAGAGTGCGCGGGCGATAGCCACGCGTTGTTTTTGACCTCCTGAGAGTTGCTTCGGTTTGGCTTGCCAGTAACGTTCTCCCATACCAACTTTTTCGAGATTCTCTTTGGCGATTTTTTCAGCTTCAGAGTGGTCACGTTTGAGTACAGTCGTTTGGGCAACGATAGTATTTTCAAGGACATTTAGATTTTCAAAGAGATTGAAAGATTGGAAAACCATACCGAGTTTTTCACGATAATGGGTGAGGTTATAGCCTTTTTCTAAGACATTTTCTCCTCGATAGAGAATCTCTCCTTCTGTAGGTGCTTCTAGTAAATTAATTGAACGAAGGAAGGTTGATTTTCCACTTCCTGAGCTACCGATGATGGAAATAACCTCTCCTTTATGGACGGTGAGAGAAATGTCTTTTAGCACTTCGTTTTGCCCATATGATTTTTTGAGGTGTTTGATTTCAAGAATTGGTTGTGTCATTTTTTCAAATCCTCCGTTTGCATTTGGTTAGCACCTGTAGTGTAAGTATCCATGTCCATACGACGCTCGATGAAGCGTAGGATACGGGTCACAGTGAAGGTGAGGACAAAGTAAATCACGGCGATAATGGTAAAGGTCTGGAAGTATTGATAGGTTTGTGTTGCTACAGTATTTCCTGAGAAATAAAGCTCAACAACTGAAATAACGTTCAATACAGAGGTATCTTTGATATTGATGACAAACTCATTACCAGTAGCAGGTAGAATATTACGGACAACCTGAGGTAGGACAATCTTACGCATGGTTTGATTGTGGGTCATACCAAGAGCAGTTGCGGCTTCAAATTGTCCCTTGTCAACTGCTAGAATACCACCACGAACGATCTCTGTCATGTAGGCACCCGTGTTGATTGAGACGATGAAGATAGCGGCTAGTGTGCGGTCAAGGTTAATACCGAAAGCTTGGGCAGTTCCATAGTAGATAACCATGGATTGAACAATCATTGGTGTACCACGGAAGATCTCGATATAGACATTGAGAATCCAACCGACTAGTTTCTGTAGGGCGTACATTGCCTTGTTCTCAGATAGTGGAGCGGTACGGAAGACCCCAATCGCAAGTCCGATAAGGAGACCTGTGATGGTTCCGATAATGGAGATTAAGAGTGTGATACCAGCACCACGCAAGAGTTGTTGCCAGTTTTCAGAAAGGATCTTAGCGACTTGGCTAAAGAAACTACTTTCTTCCTCCGTTGTTGTAGACTCCACAGGTTGCTCTTTGATCATACGATCCATGAGGGCTACTTGCTCATCCTTTGAGATGGTTTCGATACTCGCATTGATTTGGCTGATACGGCTGTCATCTTTACGAAGTCCAATAGCAATAGCTGTATCTTCTTCGCCAGTTTTGAAACCTGGTTGAGGTTGGATCATTTTGAACTTAGCGTTAGCAGACTCAGCGGTCATTGCTTCAGGTCGTTCAGAAACATAGGCATCAATAACACCGGCCTCCAGAGCTTGACGCATCTGAGCGAAGTCACCCATAGCTGTTTCTTTTTTGGAACCTGGAATTTGGGAAATCAAATCATAGAGGTAAACACCTTGTTGAGACGTGATTTTTGCTCCGCTAAAATCCTCTAAAGATTTGGCATTCGCGTAGGCAGAGTCCTTTTTTACCAATAGAACCGGTTCGCTAGTATAGTAACTGCTTGAAAAAGCAATTTCTTGTTTGCGTTCAGCGGTTGGGCTCATACCGGCAATGATCATATCAATTTTGCCAGAAGTAAGGGCTGGAACAAGTCCTTCCCATTTGGTTTTCACGACCAAAGGTTCCTTGCCAAGGTCTTTGGCAATCTTTTTAGCGATTTGAACATCGTAGCCGTTGGCATATTGGTTGGTACCGTCGATTTTGACGGCGCCGTTACTATCGTCGTCTTGGGTCCAGTTGAAGGGAGCGTAAGCTGCCTCCATCCCGATGCGTAAATATTCGTCGGCTTGGACTTGGCTAACTAGTCCTAAGGTAAGGGCTAGGCTAGCAAGGATAGATAAGCATAATTTTTTCATGTTTTCTCCTATTTCTAGTCTAAAAATGACTCTCTCTATTGTATCTAAAAATAGTGAGATTTTCAATACAAGTAAGCCTTTACTTATAAAAAATGATATAATGGTAAAAAGATTGAAAGGGAACCGATTATGAAAAAAAGATGGCTGTTGGCTTTGGTATTTACTTATTTATTATTTATACCGAACCTGGTTTTTGCAGTAGACTTTGATATCTTATCCTATCAGGGTGATTTGAATATTCATGCAGATAATACTGCAATTTTTAAGGAAACAATTACCTACCGCTTTGGAGATGATTATAATGGTCAGTTAGTTGGACTCGGGAAAGCTGGGAAAATGCCAGAAGGATTTGACATTGATCCCGATCCGACCGTTCAGGTTTCTAAAAATGGAAGAATTGTTCAAAATGCTTCCTTCTATACTATGGAGGAAGAGGACGGCTACAAGGTAAAAATTTACAATGCTGGATATGCTGGAGATACTGTTCGTGTAACGGTTACCTGGAAACTAACAAACCTTCTCTTCTTATATAAGGATATCGCAGAGCTGAATTGGCAACCCTTGACCGATAGTACTGGAGACATCAAAGAGATTGAGTTTAAGGTTAGCTCTGATACTCCAGCAGAGAAACTCTATTTTCATGCAGGCCAACTCCTAAGGGACTCTAGTGTTGAAAAAGCAAATAATCTCTATCATGTCAAAATGAAAGACCTTCCTAGAAAGCGACAGATCGAATTACACGCATACTGGCCGAGAAGTGCTTTTGCAGGAGCTCCAGATCAAGGATTAGAGGAAGAACGTTTAACGGATTTTAACCGGATTGAAAGCAATATAGCGACAGAAAAAGCGCAAAGTGAGATAATGATGAAATGGGTATTTCCCGTCATTTTTATGAGTCTCTTACTTCTAGTTCCTCTCTTCTATAGGAAGTTTTGTCAGAGTACAAGCATTAAAAAGGTCTTTCCAAAAGATCATCGACTCTACGAACCACCGATGGATTTGCCTCCAATGGTTTTAGCAGAAGCTGTGTATTCAACTTCCTTAGAGGAAGTCAATCCCCTAAACAAATCAGGGTTTGGTAAATTTACTTTTGAACGTTTGATTCAGGCAACCTTGTTGGATTTAGTCGATCGAGGTCATTTATCTATTTTTCAAAGGGATGAGGAACCTTATGTGCGCATTATCAGTGAAAAGGGTTTGTCCAATTTTGAGAAGGAATGCCTGCGCATGACTTTGTCAAATAAGAAAGAATTGGCTATTTCAGAGCTCTTCCCTGATTACCAAGTTTCATCTTCCCTTTACCGTGGTGCCAAAGAGTCAGATGAAAAACATATCCGAGAAACAGGCTCGCGTCTCAAACGCTCCTTTGAAGGAAGACTTCAACGCATTCAGTCTTGTGTCAAGGATAAGGTCCATGTACTTCGTATCCCAAGCTACTATCGTCCCTTGACAAGTGAGGAACGTCGCCTTGCTCTTGGGATGCGGGTCTGTTCAGCCATAACAGCTCTAGGTGGACTGCTTTTCTTTTACTATAGCTGGAAAACACATGGCTTCTTTTCAATCCCATTTCTACTCTTAGGATTGACAGGATTAGGGGCTAGTTTCTGGGTTTATCTTGCCACGCGAGGAGCCTATCGCGATGGAGTTCTAACAGAGGAGGGAGCGGAGATCTTCTATCTCTGGACGAGTTTTGAAAATATGCTTCGGGATATCGCTCATCTGGATCAGGCCGAGCTAGAGAGCATCGTCCTTTGGAACCGTCTACTGGTCTATGCGACTCTCTTTGGTTATGCCAAGAAGGTGAGCAAGTTAATGAAAGTCCGCCATATTCAGCTTGAAAATCCAGATTTGAATCTTTATGTAGCCTATGGTTGGCACTCACAGTTCTACACCTCAACTGCACAAATCAAGCAATATACTGCTGTCGCAAATACAGCTAGCAATTACTCTGTATCTTCTGGAAGTGGAAGTTCAGGTGGAGGATTCTCAGGAGGAGGTGGCGGTGGTAGCATCGGCGCCTTCTAAAAAACCTATCGCAACATCCGAAATTATGCTATAATAGAGGACAGAAAAAGGAGTAATGTATGTATTTTATTGAAATTTTGAAGTCAATCTTTTTTGGGATTGTTGAAGGAATTACAGAATGGTTGCCCATTTCAAGTACTGGCCATTTGATCTTGGTAGAAGAATTTGTACAATACAAGGACCAAAATGAAGCCTTCATGTCCATGTTTAATGTTGTCATCCAGCTTGGTGCCATTTTAGCAGTTATGGTCATTTACTTTAACAAGCTTAACCCTTTCAAACCTGGTAAAACTAAGGTCGAAGTTCGTAGAACTTGGCAATTATGGTCAAAAGTCTTCGTTGCGACCTTGCCTTTGCTATTGGTTTTTAAACTAGATGATTGGTTTGATGCTAACTTCCATAACATGGTTTCAGTTGCGATCATGTTGATTATCTATGGTGTTGCCTTTATCTATCTTGAAAAACGAAATAAGGCGCAAGCCATTGAACCAACAGTAACAGAGCTAGACAAGTTGCCTTATAAAACAGCCCTTTACATTGGACTCTTCCAAGTCCTCGCCCTCTTTCCAGGAACAAGCCGTTCAGGTGCGACTATCGTTGGTGGTTTGTTGAATGGAACAAGCCGCTCAGTCGTAACAGAGTTTACCTTCTATCTCGGAATTCCTGTTATGTTCGGAGCTAGTGCTTTAAAGATTTTCAAATTTATCAAAGCAGGTCAACTCTTGAGTTTTGGACAACTGTTCTTACTCTTGGTTGCTATGGGTGTTGCCTTTGCGGTCAGCATGGTTGCCATTCGTTTCTTGACCAGCTATGTGAAGAAGCACGACTTTACACTCTTTGGTAAATACCGTATTGTACTCGGTAGCGTCTTGTTGCTTTATAGTTTTGTGCGTTTATTTGTATAAGTTAAAAATAAAATAGGATAGTTCGCCAAAAAAACATTTGGGGAACTATCCTATTTTTTTATAATCGTTTAGTTTATTTTTTATTACATCATTATATCGCCTTGTCCTACATTTATCCACGGCTTTAAAAGTAAACGAAAAGATTGTATTTAATTTGATTGATTTAAAATTTCTTGGATCAAAGATTCATCAAAAATATCTAGTCCGATGGATTGAAGCATAAATTGTAAAAAATAGATACGATCAACTATTTTTTCGGAAGAATTTTCAAAAATACTCCCTTCTACCCAAAAGTTAGTCAAAAGCAAGATTGTCTCGGCTGCTTCATTAGGGAAGGGGATAGGTTGGATGGACTGATCTTCTATTCCTTTTTTTATAATATCAGCAATAAGGGGAGTTCCTATACGCAGATTGTAACGGATAATAGTCAGCATGAACTCCGCATCAAGAGGCGCGTGATTAAACATCTCGTAGTTAGTTTTCTGACTTTTTAAACTAAACTGAAAGGTTTCTTTGAGCTGCTCTCTTCCAGTTAAATGACTGGTGGATTCAAGCCAGTCTAGCAATTCCTTTTCCATCAATTGATAACGCTGTTTTAAAACTGCAAAAAAAATTTCATCTTTTGATTGAAAATGGTGATAAATGGCTCCTTTTGAAATGCTAGCTGTTTGCGCTATGTTTTGTACACTTGTTTTTTCATAGCCGTTGAGAATAAAAAGCTGTGAAGCTGTTGATAAAATTTTTTCAATCATTGCTTGAGATTTTTCTGTTTTTGCTACCATTGGGTTCCTTCTCTCTGTTATAATAGATTTATTTTATCAAAAAAAGAAGAAAAGGTAATATTTGAGCGTCTAACAAGCCTCCTTCTTAAGAAAACCACTCTACTTTTTTAATTTTGCTTCTATACGTTTGATGTGATACAAGTTTGAGAGAACTGTAATCCCACCAATGGTCATTATTCCTAAACCATTCCAAGGACTAAACAAAGTAGTGATGAGCCCACCAGTAAGTGTAGCATATCCACATTTCACTCCCAAACGAGAATGTCGGATACCGCTCTCTCCTTGTGTTAATCGGTAAAACTGTTCTTTTTGTAGCTTTTTTTGCTTTTGAATGACTTCGTGATGGCGTATTTGTTGTTGACGTACTCGTTGATTTTGTTTTGCAATATAATCGATTGTTTTTTCTAGCATAGTTTTTTTTATGTTAAGTCCTTTCTTTTAAAAACCGACCAGACGGTATTTTTATTTTTTCTAGTTTAACAAATAAAAATGAAGGTGTCAACACCTACCACTTATGAGAAAAAGTTTTTTACTAGGAACTATTTGAAATCTATCTCACATTTTTAGTTTTAAGTGCTGGAAATAATACTTAATTAAAACCAACTGCCCCTTTTCATCAATAAACTGTCAAAAAATATTGTAGTCCAAGTATATGCGTGGGAATGTACCTTGAAAATTATAGCACATATCCTAGTACAAATGCAGTAGGACATCAAACTAAACTATATTTCTCAAAAGCATTCAGTTCTCTAATAAAAGAGAGAGGGGATAAGAGGAAGAGGCTTTCTTGAATTAGGAATTATTAGAGTCTAAAAGGGGAATCATACTAATACAGCCTGCCGAATGCTGGTCAGCAATTTAAGATAGTACCTCAGACTGTTTTAGTGGTTAGCTATCACGATCTAAGAATTATTTTTAAACAGAATGAGGCTGAAACACTTTTGTTCCAACCTCATTTGATTTAAACCAATGAGTCCCCTCAAGGATTTAAAATCCTGTCACTGTAATTCCTAGTAAACGGATACCTTTTTCTTTGTCAGCTAGTTCTTCGTAGAGTTGAAGGGCAGTTTGAGAAATCTGACTAACGTCCTGTGTTGCTTGTGGGAGGCTTTTTCGTCTAGTCAGAGTGGAGAAGTCAGCGTATCGTATTTTTAGGATAATGATTTTTCCAGCTTTGTCCTGCTTGCTGAGATTGTGAGCTACCTTTTCGGAGAGAAGAGACAGCTCTTTTTTAATGTCTTCTTCTACTTGTAGAATCTTTCCATAGGTTTTTTCCTTGCCAATGGACTTACGAATGCGGTCGGGTTTGACCGGTGAGTTATGAATACCCCTGGCCTTTCGATAAAGTTCATAACCGAGTCTGCCGAACCGATCGATTAAAGTGACTTCTGAGACATCCAATAAGTCTGCACCAGTATAAATGCCCATTTCATGAAGACGTTCAACTGTTTTTTTGCCCACGCCATGAAATTTAGCAATGTCCATTTGTTTGAGGAAGTCTTGGGCTTGATCTGGGAGGATAACTGCTAAACCATGCGGTTTTTGATAGTCACTAGCCATTTTAGCTAAGAATTTGTTATAGGAAACACCCGCAGAAGCAGTCAGGTGTAGCTCCTGCCAGATATCTTGTTGGATGAGGCGGGCTATTTTGACTGCAGACTTGATACCGAGTTTATTTTCCGTCACATCTAAGTATGCCTCGTCGATACTCATAGGTTCAATCAAATCAGTGTAGCGTTTAAAAATAGCACGAATCTCAAGTCCCACAGTCTTATACTTTTCATAATTTCCAGAGATAAAGACAGCTTGGGGACAGCGCTCATAAGCTTCTTTAGAACTCATGGCTGAATGAACACCAAAAGCTCGTGCCTCATAGCTACAGGTAGAAACGACACCACGCCCACCTGTTTGCCTAGGGTCGCTCCCAATGATAACAGGTTTGCCCTTTAACTTGGGATTATCTCTGATTTCCACCGCAGCAAAAAAGGCATCCATGTCGATGTGGATGATTTTTCTTGACAGATCATTAATCAATGGAAATATGAGCATTTCTGCTCCTTTCTAGTGTCATTTTCTATTCATTATACCTTTTTTTCTGAAAAAATGGAAAAGAGTAATCCTGCTTTCAAAAATATAATACAGATTGTATCTGAAAACAGACTGTATTAGAAAAGAAAGCGTCTAAAATGCCGATTTTCTCTTGTTGAAATCGGTTACTGTATGGTATACTTGACTCAAGAATGTAACAGATGACTGTTACTAGAAAAAAGAGGACATTAACATGGTTGTTAAGACAGTTGTTGAAGCACAAGATATTTTTGATAAAGCTTGGGAAGGCTTCAAAGGCGTAGATTGGAAAGAAAAAGCAAGTATTTCTCGCTTCGTTCAAGCTAACTACACACCTTACGATGGAGATGAAAGTTTCCTTGCTGGACCAACAGAACGTTCACTTCACATCAAAAAAATCGTAGAAGAAACAAAAGCACACTACGAAGAAACTCGTTTCCCAATGGACACTCGTCCAACATCTATTGCTGATATTCCTGCTGGATTTATCGACAAAGAAAATGAAGTTATCTTCGGTATCCAAAACGATGAACTCTTCAAATTGAACTTCATGCCAAAAGGTGGTATCCGTATGGCTGAAACTACTTTGAAAGAAAATGGATACGAACCAGATCCAGCTGTTCACGAAATCTTCACTAAATACGTAACAACAGTTAACGACGGTATCTTCCGTGCCTATACTTCAAATATCCGTCGCGCTCGTCACGCTCACACTGTAACTGGTCTTCCAGATGCCTACTCACGTGGACGTATCATCGGTGTTTACGCACGTCTTGCTCTTTACGGTGCTGACTACTTGATGCAAGAAAAAGTAAACGACTGGAATGCGATTAAAGAAATCGATGAAGAAACAATCCGTCTTCGTGAAGAAGTAAACCTTCAATACCAAGCATTGCAACAAGTTGTTCGCTTGGGTGACCTTTACGGAGTTGATGTCCGCAAACCAGCGATGAACACGAAAGAAGCCATCCAATGGGTTAACATCGCCTTCATGGCTGTCTGCCGTGTTATCAACGGTGCTGCTACATCTCTAGGACGTGTGCCAATCGTATTGGATATCTTTGCAGAACGTGACCTTGCTCGTGGTACATTTACTGAATCAGAAATCCAAGAGTTCGTTGATGATTTCGTTATGAAACTTCGTACAGTTAAATTTGCTCGCACAAAAGCTTATGACCAATTGTACTCAGGTGACCCAACCTTCATCACAACTTCTATGGCTGGTATGGGTAACGACGGTCGTCACCGTGTTACTAAGATGGACTACCGTTTCTTGAACACTCTTGACAATATCGGTAACTCTCCAGAGCCAAACTTGACAGTTCTTTGGACTGACAAATTGCCATACAACTTCCGTCGCTACTGTATGCATATGAGCCACAAACACTCTTCTATCCAATACGAAGGTGTAACAACAATGGCTAAAGACGGATACGGAGAAATGAGCTGTATCTCATGCTGTGTGTCACCACTTGACCCAGAAAACGAAGATCAACGCCACAATATCCAGTACTTCGGTGCTCGTGTAAACGTTCTTAAAGCCCTTCTTACTGGTTTGAACGGTGGTTACGACGATGTTCACAAAGACTACAAAGTATTTGACATCGATCCTATCCGTGACGAAGTTCTTGAATTCGAATCAGTTAAAGCCAACTTTGAAAAATCTCTTGACTGGTTGACTGACACTTACGTAGATGCTTTGAACATCATCCACTACATGACTGACAAATACAACTACGAAGCTGTTCAAATGGCATTCTTGCCAACTAAACAACGTGCCAACATGGGATTCGGTATCTGTGGATTTGCTAACACTGTTGATACATTGTCAGCTATCAAGTACGCTACAGTTAAACCAATCCGTGATGAAAATGGCTACATCTACGATTACGAAACAATCGGTGAATACCCACGTTGGGGTGAAGATGACCCACGTTCAAACGAATTGGCAGAATGGTTGATCGAAGCTTACACAACTCGTCTACGTAGCCACAAACTTTACAAAGACGCAGAAGCTACTGTATCACTTTTGACTATCACATCTAACGTTGCTTACTCTAAACAAACTGGTAACTCACCAGTCCACAAAGGTGTATACCTCAACGAAGATGGTTCTGTGAACTTGTCTAAACTTGAATTCTTCTCACCAGGTGCTAACCCATCTAACAAAGCTAAAGGTGGATGGTTGCAAAACTTGAACTCACTTGCTAGCCTAGACTTTGGTTACGCAGCTGACGGTATCTCATTGACAACTCAAGTTTCTCCACGTGCTCTTGGTAAGACTCGTGACGAACAAGTGGATAACTTGGTAACAATCCTTGATGGTTACTTCGAAAACGGTGGACAACACGTTAACTTGAACGTTATGGACTTGAACGATGTTTACGAAAAGATCATGTCAGGTGAAGACGTTATCGTACGTATCTCTGGATACTGTGTAAACACTAAATACCTCACTCCAGAACAAAAGACTGAATTGACACAACGTGTCTTCCACGAAGTTCTTTCAATGGATGACGCATTGAGCTAAGATAATATAAAGAAAACTAGCCTTAAGGCTAGTTTTTTTGTTACTGAGGTTTTGATAATTTTAAATCAAGGAATATTATAGTTTATACTCTCAGAGAGAAGAGACAAATTACTTCTATATAAAATATGGCTTTTTCTGCCTTACTGCAGGTGTCATAGAATTGACTAAAAAGGATTGAATTCTACAAAATATAGACTTCAATCCTTTTTTAAAATATACTATCTAGCTTGAAGAGTAAATGACATATACTTTAGTCGTTATCTTCTTTACGTTTGAATAGTGTAAGACCTAAGGCTGCAAATAGAGCTAGAGCACCAGTCACTGCTGCAGAGTGATTGTTTTCTGTTCCTGTATTTGGTAATACTTTGGTATTATCAACAGTAGATTGCTCAGTATTTGCATGGTTTTGTTGACTATCTTGACTTAATTGGTCAGTATTATTTGGAGTGGTTGCAGTAGTAGCAGCTGTTCCTATTCTTACAATTTCATCAGTAGGTGTAATTGTAACTGTAGAAGACAGAATGTTGCTAGAAATAATCTGCCCTTTATCATCAAAAACTTCTTCGATAATGATTGTACGAAGGCCAGCTTTACCTGGGGCAACAATCATTTGTGTTCCACTAGGCAATTTATCATCATAAATGGATTGAATACCATAAGGAATAGAAAGTTCAATAGTTCTCTGAACAGTTCTAGTAAGTGGTTTTGTTCCCACAAGTACAATCTGTTTGACAGGCTCAGTTTGTTTGTCAGAGACAACACGAGACGAGATCACAGTATTGTTTCGGTTGTCAATAGTATCTTCGTGAACAATAGTTCTAGTACCTTTAACACCAGGGGTTTGAATCTCTTCTTCTCCAACGAATAGCTTGTCAGAAGGCACTTTAACGATATCAAAGTCAATATCTTGTGTCTCAGTTCTTTGAGCGGTTACAGTGAGTGGTTTTGTTCCCACAAGTACGATCTGTTTGACAGGCTCAGTTTGTTCATCAGAGATGACGCGAGACGAGATCACAGTATTGTTTCGGTTGTCAATAGTATCTTCGTGAACAATAGTTCTAGTACCTTTAACACCAGGGGTTTGAATCTCTTCTTCCCCAACAAATAGCTTATCAGAAGGAACTTTAACGATATCAAAGTCAATATCCTGTTTCTCAGTTCTTTGAGCGGTTACAGTGAGTGGTTTTGTTCCCACAAGTACGATCTGTTTGACAGGCTCAGTTTGTTCATCAGAGATGACGCGAGACGAGATCACAGTATTGTTTCGGTTGTCAATAGTATCTTCGTGAACAATAGTTCTAGTACCTTTAACACCAGGGGTTTGAATCTCTTCTTCTCCAACGAATAGCTTGTCAGAAGGCACTTTAACGATATCAAAGTCAATATCTTGTGTCTCAGTTCTTTGAGCGGTTACAGTGAGTGGTTTTGTTCCCACAAGTACGATCTGTTTGACAGGCTCAGTTTGTTCATCAGAGATGACGCGAGACGAGATCACAGTATTGTTTCGGTTGTCAATAGTATCTTCGTGAACAATAGTTCTAGTACCTTTAACACCAGGGGTTTGAATCTCTTCTTCCCCAACAAATAGCTTATCAGAAGGAACTTTAACGATATCAAAGTCAATATCCTGTTTCTCAGTTCTTTGAGCGGTTACAGTGAGTGGTTTTGTTCCCACAAGTACGATCTGTTTGACAGGCTCAGTTTGTTCATCAGAGATGACGCGAGACGAGATCACAGTATTGTTTCGGTTGTCAATAGTATCTTCGTGAACAATAGTTCTAGTACCTTTAACACCAGGGGTTTGAATCTCTTCTTCCCCAACAAATAGCTTATCAGAAGGAACTTTAACGATATCAAAGTCAATATCCTGTTTCTCAGTTCTTTGAGCAGTTACAGTAAGTGGTTTTGTTCCCACAAGTACGATCTGTTTGACAGGTTCGGTTTGTTCGTCAGAGATAACACGAGACGAGATCACAGTATTGTTTCGGTTGTCAATAGTATCTTCGTGAACAATAGTTCTAGTACCTTTAACACCAGGAATCTGAATTTCTTCTTCTCCAACAAATAGCTTGTCAGAAGGCACTTTAACGATATCAAAGTCAATATCCTGTTTCTCAGTTCTTTGAGCAGTTCTAGTAAGTGGTTTTGTTCCCACAAGTACGATTTGCTTAATAGGTTTAGTAGTGATACTATCAGAAACTTGTTCTCTTGAAATTAGATCATTTGTATCATTATCACGGATTTCTCGATAAGAAACAGTACGGATTCCTTTGACACCAGGAGTTTTGATGACAGAATCACCAACTAGAATAGTATCATCGTTTACATATTCTGTTTCGAAATCGACATCAAACTGATCAAATGCTCCAATAGCTTTGGAAGTTCGTGTACCTACATGGACAATACGATTTTGCGGTGCCGTAGTTACATTTTCATCAGTAAATGTATATTGCGTATCGTTCTTCAAACCAATTGGAAGATTTTCATAGCGATAGGCCATCTCAGTTGTTTGAGTTTGGTTTTTAGTGTCAGTGTAACTATACGTTTTAGTGGCTGTCATAATTTTGCCATCTGTGGTTGTATAGTCTGCTCGAAGCAAGCCAGGAATGCGATCATTATCAGTAGCTTCTCGAATATTTGTTGTTGCATAGAAGTATCTGAGACCATAGTTTAGGATATCGGTTCCACTTGATTTCTCATAAGCAGAGTTATCGACACCAGTCGCATAGGTATTTACAGTTTTCGTTCCAGCTACACCAGGAGTTTTCTCAATGCTAGTTCCAGCTGCAATAGTTTTATCGTTCACGTAGATTGTCTCATATGGAACAGTCTCTTCTGAACTGTTGATTAAACTAGGGGAACTTGTTGAAAAACGACTAACTCCCATATTGAATTGAGTGCTATTCTTTTCCTTGTTAGGAATAAGGCGTTCGGTTGCAGGCTTATAGATCGCATTGCCAAGTGGATCGGTTTTCGTATCGGTAGTAGAAGCTGTGATTTCTGATTCGGAAGTGAAGGTATTGTTTTCAGTATATCGAACTAGGTGATTGGTTTCTAATACACGGATTGGCAAATCAACATTGTTAGCATAACTAATATTAGAAATTTTAATATCGTTTCCAATAAAAGCTAATGGTTGAGTTCGACTAAGTGTATTTGGAAGGTTGCTTGGAGTTCGAGTTGTATTAATACCAAAGCCAAGTCCAGGTTGCACCAAAGTACCATTATTTCCATTTAAACTAATTAACGGCGTTTGTGTTGCAGCATTCTTAGCTAAAGATTGTGTGATTTCCCCAAAGTCAAGATTATTGTCTTTAAAAAGAACGCCCTCTGCATTTGTTGTAATAGAAATGATAGGCATTGTCTTTTGTTTTCCGATGATGCCAGGTCTAGTACTCATGAAAGTTTTTTTGACTTTAATGTCATTGTTTTGGAAAACAACAGACCCACGGAACTTATCTTGGTTAGATCGAATTGTTTTATCTGCGACATTAAAATTACTAGTCGATTCAGCGATTGTAATAGCAGATAAATCTTTATTTGGATCACCGTAAAGTTCTTCAAGCTCGACTTTATTATTACTAATGTTGATGGAACCAGAACCATATCCCAATCCGTTTGCAAATTTACTTGTATCAGATAATGTAGCGGTTCCCCTAATATTGTCATTAGAAGAGTTAATCATCTTAATCAAATCGTTTGCTGAGTGTCCAGTGATTTGATTGTTTTTTATATTCAGTACATAGTTTAGATAAGGCTCTTGCATACGAACCAAGATAGCATTTGTATTGTAGTCTTGGTTTGTAGCGGTTCTACCTGATGAATCCAAATCTTGAATGCGGTTATTACTAATTTCAAAATAACCTACGGCTCCGTCTGCACTCAAGTCCTGAGATTTTTCATTCGTTTGCAAATGAATCGCTTCATACTGGAGGTAATCATGACCATGTGTAAATTTTCCGTCAACTTTCAAGTCATCTCGTACTAGACGATTTGTTTTATCTTGTGTGACAACGTTGTTTCGAATGACAACATTTTCCATTTTAAAGTTTCGGTTGTATACAGAGATACCTAACAAGCGATCTCCGTATGAAATGTTGTTTTCGATTAAAATTCGGTCACCGTCGTGAATATCTAAACCTTTACGATAGTTATAGGTACTCGTATTGTTTCGGAAAACTATTCCATTATTGTAGGATCCAGCCTCTGAAGCGAAACCATAACCTGTACTTCCGTTTAATTTGTGTCCATTTTCAGAAGTGGTTGTTCCTTCAATAAGGATATTGGTTTGGTAAGAGAATTGAACTCCAGCCACTCGGTTATTGTGAGTATTACTGTTTAATACTTTATTGTTTTCACCTAAGTTTAGACTACTGAAAGTATAACCAGGAGCTTTTCCAGCAATCAAATTACTCACAGAGCGAGGACGGCCCCAACCAGGAAGAGAGATATTTGAGACACTGTTATATGACGACCCGAAGCGGATACCAGCTTTGTTAGCTCCACTCGCTTCAACGTTCTCAACAGTTACATTATCAGAATCATTGATAAGGACGCCATCGACTTTTCCATAGTAGGGCATTCCTTTGACGTAGAAGCCATCATGTTGTTCTCCAAAAGCTTCTTTTAAGTTTTGGATAGAAACAGATAAATCTTTCACAAGGAATCCATTTTGATTTTCAACTAGCAAAACAGCATGGTCGCGATTGTCAGTATCATTCTCGTTGCTATCCCAAGGATTTCCTAGCTGAACTAAATTTGTTTTTAATACGGTTGTTCCTGGACCGTCTCCAAAGAGACCGGTTACATTTGAGTGCTCTGAACCGATTTTAATTTGATCAAAGGAGCCACTTTCGCTTTTGCGATAGATAGGCAGTGCTATTCCTGTAAGGTTTTCTCCGTTAGAACTAACATAACGAACAAGTCCATCCGAGTCTACACGAAGATTTTCATATTCTTCTTTCGTAACATGCGAAAGATTCTGAACACCATCAATTCGTCCTTTTTGTATAGGCATAGGAACACCTGATCCGTATGTTAAAATTTTATAGTGATCAATTTCGCCTTTATCACGAGCCACATTGACAATTCCAGAAAGTTTGACGGCAACACCAGTATGTTGTGTACCATCTGGATCAGCCATTACAATTTCATTTGCTGCTTTTAGTGCTTTATTAACAGCGAGAGTATCATCTTGGTTATCAGCTACATTCAAACCAAAATCAGTAGCATTGACATAGTACCATTTGTTTTTATGATCATAGTGAACATCATACTCAATACCTTCAACAGTTGGTTTTGAAACAACGGTTCTTACATCTTCTGTGATGGCATCTTGAATTTTCTTTGATTGGTTTTCTTTTGGTATTTCAGGAATGGCTTTTGCTTTGATTGCTTCCTCGTCAGCTTTTACTTCTGGTTTTAGAGCGGATTCGATAGATTCAGCGGGCTCAGTCGGTATAGAGTCTTTTGGCTGACTTTTATTTTTTTCCGCAGATGTGGATGCGCTTACACTTCGGAAGCCACTTCGTCCTATTTGTTTACTATCTGCTGGCTTCGTAGGAGTTTCAGCTACAGTGCTAGCACTATCGGATACATTGGAAGAAGGAGTAGTAGACTGTTCAGTCACTGAACTAGGATTATTAGCATTCTCAGCAGAATTTGGAGTATTTCCGTCTTCATTGGTTTTTTCAATCGTTGAAGATGTAACTGTAGTCGGTCGTAGCATTTCTGAAGTGTCTCCCCCAACTTCATTAGCGGCTACGTTATTGACTAATAAGGCTGATGTAACAATTCCGATTGAAACAGCAACCCAGTGCTTCTTTACTTTACGTAACTTTTTCATAAAATTATAATTCCCTTTATAATGTATATATTAAGTAGTTTGGCCGCAATTATTCATAATAATTTATATTTAGTTTCTCCTACAAATAACTATAATAATATATAAAAATATATTGCAACCTTTTTATTTTAACAAATCAAGTAGTTTGAGTCAAGAAATCAAACTAGAAAATTAAAATTATTTTTTAACACAAATTATTTTATTCGTAAAATAGTTAAAATTGAGTTTGTTTTACTTGACAGAATGACAAGTATAATGCTAGAATGTATGTGGTTATTTATGTTTAATACTTAAAGTGTTTGGAGGACTTTAACTACTAAATATCAAATAATCTGTGATTTCTTCTTCGTTTCTCAGGAGAGGGATTAAGAACATTGAAAATAAAATATAGAAAAGAGGGGAAACATGGCAAAAAGCAAAATGCTGAAATTGCTTTCAAAACTTTCAGCTGCAGCTCTTTCTGTCTTGACACTTACATCTGTTTCAACAAATACTGTTAAAGCTGATGACCCAACGCCAAAGGAATTAACGCAAGTTATTACAGGTGTTGAGTTGTTGGATGCTTCAGATACGAAACAGAATGTAACATCTGAGGGAGATTATGCAGTTCGTACAGGGAATGCCTACAAGCTTCGTGTAACGTTTGATCTCAAACAATACAATGAGAACTTGAACAATGGTGATTATTTCACTTTCGACATTCCTGCACCAATGACAGTCTACAACGGCACTCAACAGTTGGTTGACCCAGCTACGCAAGTAACGATTGGGGAAGCAGTTGTAACATCAAGTGGTAATGACAAGGGTGGTAAAGCAAAAATTACCTTGAAAAACTTGGACAAGTACCTAGCTGCAACCGGTGGAGATAAAGTTAAGGATGTATCTGGTAACTTTGCGGCTTCATTCCGCTTCCTAACAGACCAGAACAAGACACCAATTAGCTTTAATTCTTCTTCTATGAAGCAAGAAGTAAACCATACGTATACTGCTAAGACAATCACAGGTCCTAAAGTTGGTACTGAGAACTATGCGAAAGCTGGTGGACAAGCTTCCCGTGAAAGCTGGAACTCTCCAAAACTAGCAGCTATCGGATCAGTAAGCTCAGGTAATGAGCAATCAAACTGGCGTGTACGTGTGAACACAGAAAAACAAGATTTTGGACAAAACATTGTGCTTCATGACACAATTCCAAATGATGACACATCCTACACACCAGCTCAATACATTCCAGAAAGCTTGAAGATTTACAAGGCTGATATTAACGGCGGTACTTCTGCTGTTCCTCCAGGAGCAGAACTCATGGTAGAAGGCACTGACTATACAGTTGCTTGGAACTCAAACTATACATCATTTGATGTTACAATCAAAGATGGAACGACTTCTTACTTCGTTACATATAGTACTACCACTCCAAATGATGGTACGAAAGTAGCAAATATCATAGCTTTGTCTCTTGCGGACGGAACAAAACTTGCACAAAATACAAGTCGCCCAGGTGCGCTTAGCATGAAAGCGGAAGCAACATCTTTGATTTCTGGTACAATTGTAGCATCTACAGCTTACCAAATTAAGATTAATAAGACAGACGCGTTCACTCTTACACCTGTTCAAGGAGCAGTTTATACTGTGACAGCAGCAGATGATGCAAGTGAAACAACAGAAGTGACTACGAATGAAAAAGGAGTAGCGCTTACTAAAACTTATGATCAGAAATGGGAAGGTAAAACGTTCAAGATCAAAGAGAAGACTGCTCCAGCTGGCTATAAGCTAGATGAAAAAGAGTATACAGTCAAACTCGGAGCAGCAGGTTCTACGATCAACCTTAAGGACGAGCCTGTTCCAGCTGTGTTCAATGTAACAGCTAAGAAAGTGGTAGAAGGTCGTACAGATAAACTTCCAAAAGCGGATGAGTTTACCTTTAACCTATATACAGCAGAGAACTTGAAGACTCCAGTAGCCACAGCGAAATCAAAAGCTGATGGAACGATTACCTTCGAGAACATTGAAGTAAAAGGTGCGGGAACTTACCACTACGTCATCAAAGAAGATACTTCAGCAGCAATCAATGGTATCACTTTTGATGAAGCAGGTAAGGAAGTTACTGTAACAGCAACATTCCAAGGTGGAGTATTGACAGCTTCTGTTACTTCAGCAGAACCAACTTTCACTAACACTTATAAAGCAGCTTCAACAAGTGCGACAATCAAAGCTAAGAAAGTCTTGAATGGTAAAGAGCTTGTGGCTGATGCTTATACTTTCGAATTGAAAGAAAAAGATGCAGTTGTAGCAGAAGCTAAGAACGCTGCTTCAGGTGAAGTTGTCTTCAACGTCAACTACACAGAAGCAGGAGAGCACACTTACACTATTACTGAGAAATCAGGAACAGAAGCAGGTGTGACATACTCAACAGAATCTTACACAGTTAAAGTAACTGTAGCAGATAACGGTCAAGGTCAATTGGTTGCGACTGTGGAAAATCCGACTGCAGAACGTGTCTTCACTAACACTTATAAAGCAGCTTCAACAAGTGCGACAATCAAAGCTAAGAAAGTCTTGAATGGTAAAGAGCTTGTGGCTGATGCTTATACTTTCGAATTGAAAGAAAAAGATGCAGTTGTAGCAGAAGCTAAGAACGCTGCTTCAGGCGAAGTTGTCTTCAACGTCAACTACACAGAAGCAGGAGAGCACACTTACACTATTACTGAGAAATCAGGAACAGAAGCAGGTGTGACATACTCAACAGAATCTTACACAGTTAAAGTAACTGTAGCAGATAACGGTCAAGGTCAATTGGTTGCGACTGTAGAAAATCCGAATGCAGAACGTGTCTTCACTAACACTTATAAAGCAGCTTCAACAAGCGCGACAATCAAGGCTAAGAAAGTCTTGAATGGTAAAGAGCTTGTGGCTGATGCTTATACTTTCGAATTGAAAGAAAAAGATGCAGTTGTAGCAGAAGCTAAGAACGCTGCTTCAGGTGAAGTTGTCTTCAACGTCAACTACACAGAAGCAGGAGAGCACACTTACACTATTACTGAGAAATCAGGAACAGAAGCAGGTGTGACATACTCAACAGAATCTTACACAGTTAAAGTAACTGTAGCAGATAACGGTCAAGGTCAATTGGTTGCGACTGTGGAAAATCCGACTGCAGAACGTGTCTTCACTAACACTTATAAAGCAGCTTCAACAAGTGCGACAATCAAAGCTAAGAAAGTCTTGAATGGTAAAGAGCTTGTGGCTGATGCTTATACTTTCGAATTGAAAGAAAAAGATGCAGTTGTAGCAGAAGCTAAGAACGCTGCTTCAGGCGAAGTTGTCTTCAACGTCAACTACACAGAAGCAGGAGAGCACACTTACACTATTACTGAGAAATCAGGAACAGAAGCAGGTGTGACATACTCAACAGAATCTTACACAGTTAAAGTAACTGTAGCAGATAACGGTCAAGGTCAATTGGTTGCGACTGTAGAAAATCCGAATGCAGAACGTGTCTTCACTAACACTTATAAAGCAGCTTCAACAAGTGCGACAATCAAAGCTAAGAAAGTCTTGAATGGTAAAGAGCTTGTGGCTGATGCTTATACTTTCGAATTGAAAGAAAAAGATGCAGTTGTAGCAGAAGCTAAGAACGCTGCTTCAGGCGAAGTTGTCTTCAACGTCAACTACACAGAAGCAGGAGAGCACACTTACACTATTACTGAGAAATCAGGAACAGAAGCAGGTGTGACATACTCAACAGAATCTTACACAGTTAAAGTAACTGTAGCAGATAACGGTCAAGGTCAATTGGTTGCGACTGTAGAAAATCCGAATGCAGAACGTGTCTTCACTAACACTTATAAAGCAGCTTCAACAAGCGCGACAATCAAAGCTAAGAAAGTCTTGAATGGTAAAGAGCTTGCGGCTGATGCTTATACTTTCGAATTGAAAGAAAAAGACGCAGTTGTAGCAGAAGCTAAGAACGCTGCTTCAGGCGAAGTTGTCTTCAACGTCAACTACACAGAAGCAGGAGAGCACACTTACACTATTACTGAGAAATCAGGAACAGAAGCAGGTGTGACCTACTCAACAGAATCTTACACAGTTAAAGTAACTGTAGCAGATAACGGTCAAGGTCAATTGGTTGCGACTGTGGAAAATCCGACTGCAGAACGTGTCTTCACTAACACTTATAAAGCAGCTTCAACAAGCGCGACAATCAAAGCTAAGAAAGTCTTGAATGGTAAAGAGCTTGCGGCTGATGCTTATACTTTCGAATTGAAAGAAAAAGATGCAGTTGTAGCAGAAGCTAAGAACGCTGCTTCAGGTGAAGTTGTCTTCAACGTCAACTACACAGAAGCAGGAGAGCACACTTACACTATTACTGAGAAATCAGGAACAGAAGCAGGTGTGACATACTCAACAGAATCTTACACAGTTAAAGTAACTGTAGCAGATAACGGTCAAGGTCAATTGGTTGCGACTGTAGAAAATCCGAATGCAGAACGTGTCTTCACTAACACTTATAAAGAACCAGCTCCAACAGCTACATCAGCAACACTTGAGTTTACGAAAGAATTGACTGGTCGTACTTTGGTTGATGGTGAATTCCAATTTGAATTGTATGAAGGTACAAAACTACTTGATACAAAAACAAACCAAGCTGGAAAAGTAACATTTAATGCAATCAACTATGATGCAGAAGGTGAGTATACTTATACTGTAAAAGAAGTGAATGCTGGAGCAACTGGTATTACTTACGATACAGAAAAGACTGCAGTGGTAAAAGTAACCAAAGATGCAGCAACAAATGCCTTGAAGGCAACTGTTGAATACCCAGCAGGTAGTGTCTTCACGAATAGCTTTAAAGCACCAGCGGTAGAAGCTACGATTGAAGCAACTAAGAAACTTGAAGGTAAAGAGCTTGCGACTGATGCTTATACTTTCGAATTGAAAGAAAATGGTGCAGTTGTAGCGGAAGCTAAGAACACTGCCGAAGGGAAAGTAGCCTTTGTTCGTTCATTCGAAGAAGCAGGTACTCACACTTATACCTTGGTTGAAAAAGTTGGTACTGAAGAGGGTATTGAATACGATAAGACTGAGCATACTGTAACAGTCACTGTAGTTGCGGATGGTCAAGGTCTCTTGACTGCGACTGTCTCATATGCAGATGGTAAAGCAGTTGTATTTACAAATAAATACACTGTTCCAAACCCAACACCGGATCCAAACCCAACGCCAGATCCAGCACCAACGCCAGATCCAGCACCAACGCCAGATCCAGCACCAACGCCAGATCCAGCACCAACACCGGATCCAGCACCAACACCAGATCCAGCGCCAACGCCAGATCCAGCACCAACACCAGATCCAACACCAGCACCTCCAGCTACTGAGAATAAAGGTAAAGCTGAACTTCCAAACACAGGTGAAGCAACATCTATCTTCTCAGCAATTGGATTTGTAGTATTGGCATTGAGTGGATTGGTATTCTTCGTAAAACGTAAAGCTTAAGCTTTCGTAGAAGAAACATAAAACTTGGTAAGTGAGAATTATACTTCTCTCTTAAACTTGATAGAGAAAGTCTCTAGAAAATTCGTTTTCTAGGGGCTTTTTTTGTACTTCAAAAAATTTTTTAAAAAAATAGTCAAATTTGGTCAAAAAGTTATTGACTTTTACTGACTAAAGTGGTATAGTAGAAACATAAGGAAAATGAATTCCTTAGAAAACTTCATTTTCAATGATCCTATTTCTTGAAAATGTATGATAGATACCCTAGAAAGGGGTGAGGCCTATGTTAAATCTAACAGATTTTGAAAAGAAGATGATAAAAGGCTTATTTAAGAAAGAAAAACCAGAAATTATACGTAGGGTAGCTAGTTAGCTAGTCTAAAATTTTTAAAACAAAGGTCAAAGATAGTCAATATCAGAGATCGCATATAATTAAGAATAAACGAGGTAAAGAATATGAACAACAACTTTAATAACTTTAACAACATGGATGATTTATTTAACCAATTGATGGGTGGTATGCGAGGATATAGTTCTGAAAACCGTCGCTACTTGATTAATGGACGTGAAGTGACACCTGAGGAATTTGCTCACTATCGTGCAACTGGGAAATTACCAGGAAATGCAGAATCTGATGCGCAAATGCAACAACAGGCTTCAGGTATGAAACAAGACGGTGTCCTTGCTAAACTAGGTCGTAACTTGACCGCAGAAGCTCGTGAGGGCAAGTTGGATCCTGTTATCGGACGAAACAAGGAAATTCAAGAAACATCTGAAATCCTCTCACGTCGTACGAAAAATAATCCTGTTCTGGTCGGAGATGCAGGTGTTGGTAAGACAGCTGTTGTCGAAGGCTTGGCACAAGCTATTGTGAATGGAGGTGTTCCAGCTGCCATCAAGAACAAGGAAATCATTTCTATTGATATCTCAGGTCTTGAGGCTGGTACTCAATACCGTGGTAGCTTTGAAGAAAACGTTCAAAACCTAGTCAACGAGGTGAAAGAAGCAGGAAATATTATCCTCTTCTTTGATGAAATTCACCAAATCCTTGGCGCTGGCTCAATCGGAGGTGAAAGTGGTTCTAAAGGTCTTGCGGATATTCTCAAACCAGCTCTCTCCCGTGGTGAGTTGACTGTTATTGGGGCAACGACTCAAGACGAATACCGTAACACTATCTTGAAGAATGCAGCTCTTGCTCGTCGTTTCAACGAAGTGAAGGTCAATGCTCCTTCAGCAGAGGATACCTTTAAAATTCTTCAAGGAATTCGTGACCTCTATCAACAACACCACAATGTCATCTTGCCAGACGAAGTCTTGAAAGCAGCAGTGGATTATTCTATCCAATACATTCCTCAACGCAGCTTGCCAGATAAGGCTATCGACCTTGTCGATGTAACGGCAGCTCACTTGGCAGCTCAACATCCTGTAACAGATGTTCATGCTGTTGAACGGGAGATTGAGGCAGAAAAAGACAAGCAAGAAAAAGCAGTTGAAGCAGAAGACTTTGAAGCAGCTCTCAATGCTAAAACTCGCATTGCAGAATTAGAGAAAAAAGTCGAAAACCACACAGAAGACATGAAAGTGACTGCCACTGTCAATGATGTGGCCGAGTCCGTAGAGCGTATGACTGGTATCCCAGTTTCTCAAATGGGGGCATCTGATATCGAACGCCTAAAAGATATGGCTCATCGTTTGGAACACAAGGTTATCGGCCAAGATAAGGCAGTAGAAGCAGTGGCTCGTGCTATTCGTCGTAACCGTGCTGGTTTTGATGAAGGCAATCGCCCAATCGGTAGCTTCCTCTTTGTAGGTCCAACTGGGGTTGGTAAGACCGAGCTCGCTAAGCAATTGGCACTGGATATGTTTGGAACTAAGGATGCGATCATCCGCTTAGATATGTCTGAATACAGTGACCGCACAGCCGTATCTAAATTGATCGGTACAACAGCAGGTTATGTGGGTTATGATGACAATAGCAATACCTTGACAGAACGTGTTCGTCGCAATCCATACTCTATCATTCTCTTGGACGAAATTGAAAAGGCTGATCCTCAAGTAATCACCCTTCTCCTTCAAGTCTTGGATGATGGTCGTTTGACTGATGGTCAAGGAAATACAGTGAACTTCAAGAACACAGTCATTATCGCGACATCAAATGCTGGATTTGGCTATGAAGCCAACTTGACAGAAGATGCGGATAAACCAGAATTGATGGAGCGTTTGAAACCATTCTTCCGTCCAGAATTCCTTAACCGCTTTAATGCAGTTATCGAGTTCTCACACTTGAATAAGGAAGACCTTTCTAAGATTGTGGACTTGATGTTGTCTGAAGTTAACCAAACCTTGGCTAAGAAAGACATTGATTTGGAAGTCAGCCAAGCGGCAAAGGACTTTATCACAGAAGAAGGCTATGACGAAGTCATGGGTGTTCGTCCTCTCCGTCGTGTGGTTGAACAACAAATTCGTGATAAGGTAACAGATTTCCACTTGGATCATCTAGATGCCAAACATCTGGAAGCAGATATGGAAGATGGCGTTTTGGTCATTCGTGAAAAAGCCTAACTTAAGATTTTGAGAATAAAAAAAGAAGGAACTAGCTAAAAGCTGGTTCCTTTTTGTGTTTAGATGACATGGCGCTCAAAGGCATCATCTGAAATTCCTTGTTCTAGGATGAGTTTCGCCCATTCTTTAGCAGAAAAGAGGCTGTGGTCCTTGTAGTTTCCGCAAGATTCGATAGTTGTTCCTGGGACATCTTCCCAAGTAGTAGTTTCAGCGATTTCCTTTAGTGAATCCTTGATGACAGTAGCGATTTCAGCGCTAGTATGGCGTCCCCACATAATCATGTGGAAGCCTGTACGGCAACCAAATGGTGAACAGTCAATCATGCCGTCAATTCGGGTACGGATGAGTTTGGCCAAGAGGTGTTCGATAGTGTGAAGCCCAGCAGTAGGGATAGAGTCTTCATTTGGCTGTACCAAGCGAATATCAAAGTTGGAGATGATGTCTCCCTTTGGCCCCGTTTCTTCCCCAATCAAGCGAACATAAGGTGCTTTAACAATGGTGTGGTCAAGTTCAAAACTTTCAACAATAACTTCTTTTGACATGGTAGTTCCTTTCAGTTTTCTTCTTTCATTATATCATAAAGACTGCTCTTGAAACAGAGAGAAAACCTCTCCAAGAAAGGAGAGGTTTGAGTTTTTATTTCCGATACAAGCGATCGTATTGGTAGAATGGGTCAAAGGTTATGTTGATACCCAATTTTCGTAGGACATTCTTGTCTTCATCGGTCAGGATGATGGTTGAGTGGGCTTCGCTTCCTTTGAGATTCCCAAGTTCTTCCATGGCACGCGCAGCATCAGAATTTTCCATGGCTGTGATTGCAAGTGCAATCAAAATTTCATTTGAGTGGAGGCGAGGATTGCGGCTACCGAGATGATTGATTTTAAGACCTTGAATTGGTTTGACGACTTCAGGCTCGATTAATTTTACTTCCTTAGCGATGTTAGCTGATTTTTTGATGGCATTGATCAAGGCAGCAGCTGTAGGACCAAAGAGTTCAGAGTTTTTACCAGTCACGATTTCCCCATTTGGCAATTCAAGGGCTAGGGCAGGGCCACCAGTTTCTTCTGCTTTTTGGCGTGCAGCGACAGCAACCTTACGGTCTGCAGGTGTGATACCGAGGTCGTTCATGAGAAGTTCAATCTTCTTGACAGCAGTTTCTCCGACTTTTTCAGCTTTAAAATCAAGAACAGTTTGATAGTAGCGACGGATGATTTCTTGTTTAGAAGCTTCGACAGCAGCTTCATCATCTGTAATAGCGAAACCAACCATGTTGACACCCATGTCTGTTGGTGAAGCGTATGGAGATTCACCTAGGATACGTTCCAACATACGTTTGAGCACTGGGAAGATTTCGATATCACGGTTGTAGTTGACAGTGGTTTCTCCGTAGGTTTGGAGATGGAAGGGGTCAATCATATTGACATCATCAAGGTCCGCAGTTGCAGCCTCGTAGGCCAAGTTGACTGGATGATGAAGGGGTAGGTTCCAAACTGGGAAGGTTTCAAACTTAGCGTAACCAGACTTGATGCCATTGAGTTGGTCATGGTACATATTGGACATACAAGTGGCCAATTTTCCAGAACCAGGTCCAGGAGCGGTTACGACAATCAAGTTGCGACTGGTTTTGATGTAGTCGTTTTTCCCCATACCTTCAGGAGAAATGATGTGGTCCATATCGGTCGGATACCCTTTGATCGGATAATGAAGATAAGAATCAATCCCGTTTTTATCTAACTGGTTGCGGAAGGCATCTGCAGCGGGTTGGCCAGCGTACTGTGTAATGACAACGGAGCCAACAAAAATTCCCAGCTCATTGAATTTGTCAATCAAACGAAGAACTTCTTGGTCATAAGAAATGCCCAAGTCACCACGCGCTTTGGAATGCTCGATATTGCTAGCGTTAATGGCAATCACAACTTCAACTTGCTCTTTCAATTCTTGCAAGAGCTTGATTTTATTGTCAGGCTCATAACCAGGAAGGACTCGGGCAGCGTGGAAATCTTCCAACATTTTGCCACCAAACTCCAAGTAGAGCTTGCCGTCAAATTGGTTAATGCGCTCCAAAATGTGGTCGCGCTGTAGATTCAAATATTGTTCAGAACTAAAAGCTTGTTTTTTCATTTTTTTACCTCTGACCTCTATTATAATAAAAAATTGGAAGTTAGGAAACTACGGAGTCAAAAAAGAAATCAAAAAGATTAGGCAAACGCTTGCACTAAGTTTAAAAAAGCGCTATCATAGACTATAGATTATTAAAATAATGAGGTAAGAAGATGCAAGAAAAATGGTGGCACAATGCCGTAGTCTATCAAGTCTATCCCAAGAGTTTTATGGATAGCAATGGAGATGGCATTGGTGATTTGCCAGGAATTACCAGTAAGTTAGACTATCTAGCTAAGTTAGGAATCACAGCTATTTGGCTTTCTCCTGTTTATGACAGCCCTATGGACGATAATGGTTATGATATTGCTGATTACCAAGCGATTGCAGCTATTTTTGGGACTATGGAGGATATGGACCAACTCATCGCAGAAGCTAAGAAGCGTGATATTCGAATTATCATGGACTTGGTGGTCAATCATACCTCAGATGAACACGCCTGGTTTGTCGAGGCTTGTGAAAATCCTGATAGCCCTGAGCGTGACTACTATATCTGGCGTGATGAGCCCAGTGATTTGGAGTCTATCTTTAGTGGGTCTGCTTGGGAATACGATGAAAAGTCAGGTCAATATTATCTCCACTTTTTCAGTAAGAAACAGCCTGATCTCAACTGGGAGAATGAAAAACTGCGCCAGAAAATTTACGAGATGATGAACTTCTGGATTGATAAAGGTATTGGTGGTTTCCGTATGGATGTTATTGACATGATTGGGAAAATTCCTGATGAGAAAGTAGTCAATAATGGTCCTATGCTCCATCCCTATCTCAAGCAAATGAATCAAGCCACCTTTGGAGATAAGAATCTCCTGACAGTAGGAGAGACCTGGGGAGCAACGCCAGAGATTGCCAAGCTCTACTCGGATCCAAAGGGACAAGAATTGTCAATGGTCTTCCAGTTTGAACACATCTGTCTTCAATATCAGGAAGGGCAACCTAAGTGGCATTACCAAAAAGAGTTAAATGTAGGGAAATTAAAAGAGATTTTTAACAAATGGCAGACAGAGCTGGGAGTTGAAGACGGCTGGAATTCCCTCTTTTGGAACAATCATGACCTTCCTCGTATCGTCTCTATCTGGGGTAATGACCAAGAATACCGTGAGAAATCTGCCAAAGCCTTTGCAATCTTGCTTCATCTTATGAGAGGGACACCCTATATCTACCAAGGTGAGGAGATTGGGATGACCAACTATCCATTTGAAACACTGGATCAAGTAGAAGATATTGAATCCCTCAACTATGCGCGTGAAGCTCTTGAAAAAGGCGTTCCGATAGAAGAAATCATGGACAGTATCCGTGTCATTGGTCGTGACAATGCCCGTACTCCGATGCAGTGGGATGAGAGCAAAAACGCTGGTTTCTCAACAGGTCAACCTTGGTTGGCAGTTAATCCAAACTACGAAAAAATCAACGTTCAAGAAGCACTGGCAAATCCAGATTCTATTTTCTATACTTATCAAAAACTCGTTCAAATCCGTAAGGAAAACAGTTGGCTGATTCGCGCTGACTTTGAATTGCTTGATACGGCTGATAAGGTTTTTGCTTATATCCGTAAGGACGGTGAGCGCCGCTTCCTAGTTGTGGCTAACTTGTCCAATGAAAAACAAGATTTTTCGGTAGGAGGAAAAGTCAAATCTGTCTTGATTGAGAACACTACTGCTAAAGAAGCAGTTGAAAAACAGACCTTAGAGCCCTGGGATGCTTTCTGTGTGGAACTAACGGATTAAAATAAGTGAACCTCAAGCCTTTGATGCTTGGGGTTCTTTTACTAAAAAATATATAGAAAACCCTTTAAAAAATATTTGTTAGAATTTTCTAAAAAATCTGGCGAAAGTTCTTGCTTTTATGAAAAAATAGGGTATAATGGTGAAAACACTATCTTTAAGGAGATTACTTATGAAATCGAAAAAGTGGCTCTTAGGAGCAGGTGCTGTTTTGAGTGCAGCCCTACTGTTAACTGCTTGTGGGCAAAGTGAAAAGAAAGCGGATGCTCCCAAGACATTCTCTTATGTCTACGCTATGGATCCATCTTCTTTGGACTATAGTGTGACGAGCAAGAGCTCAACTTCTGACGTTATAGCAAACGTTGTTGATGGTCTTTTGGAAAATGATAAGTATGGGAACTTAATTCCATCACTTGCAGAAGACTGGTCTGTTTCAAAGGATGGTTTGACTTACACCTACAAACTTCGTAAGGGTGTAAAATGGTATACTTCTGATGGAGAAGAATACGCTGAAGTTAAAGCTAAAGACTTTGTTACTGGGCTTAAACATGCCGCTGACGGAAAATCAGATGGTCTTTCTTTGATTCAGGATTCTATCAAAGGTTTGGCAGAGTATATTAGTGGTGAGAGCAATGATTTCTCTACCGTAGGAGTTAAGGCTGTTGATGATTATACGGTAGAATACACGCTCAACAAACCAGAAAGTTTCTGGAACTCTAAGGTCACAACGGCAACCATGCTTCCGGTTAATGAAGAATTTTTGAATTCTAAAGGGAGCGACTACGGTGCACCAACTCCATCGGGTATCCTATATAATGGTCCTTATTTCTTGAAATCATTGACTTCAAAATCAGTCATCGAGTATGAAAAGAATCCAAACTACTGGGATAAGGACAATGTCAAGATTGACAATATTAAACTAACTTTCTACGATGGATCAGACCAAGAATCTTTGATTCGTAGCTTTACACAAGGAGCTTATACAACAGCCCGTCTCTTCCCAACAAGCTCAAACTTTGAGTCGACTAAACAAGAGTACGGCGATAAGATTGTTTACAGTCCACAAGAAGCGACAAGCTACTACCTCACTGTTAACGTAAACCGCCAATCTTATAATAAAACAGCTAAAACAGACGAAGCTCAAAAAACATCAACGAAAGAAGCTCTTCTCAACAAGAACTTCCGTCAGGCGCTGAACTTTGCCCTTGATCGTCATTCTTATACTGCTCAGTTGAATGGTGAAGAAGGTGCGAACAAGATTATCCGTAACAGCCTAGTGCCGCATGACTACGTTCAAGTGGGTGAAAAAACCTTTGGAGAGTTGGCACAGGCAGAGCTCGTTTCATATGGAGACCAGTGGAAAGATGTAGCCCTTACAGATGGCAAGGATACGATTTACAGTCCTGAAAAAGCTAAGGCAGCCTTTGCTAAAGCCAAGGAAGAATTGCAAGCCAAGGGTGTTACCTTCCCAATCCATTTGGATATCCCCGTTGAACAAACAGATGTAATCGCGGTTCAACAAACTAACTCACTCAAGCAGTCTATCGAATCATCACTTGGTACTGAAAATGTCATTGTTGATGTCCTTCAAATGACCGATAATGAGAAAATAAGCATTACGTCTCAAGCCAAGGTTCCATCCCAAAAAGACTATGACTTGAACGGAACTGGTTGGGGACCAGACTATCAAGACCCAGCTACCTACCTCAACATCCTTGATGCTAAGAAGGGTTCTGCCCTTAAACACTTGGGGATCACTCGTGGAAAAGATCCAGAAGTGATGGCTCAAGTCGGTCTAGACGAATACAAGAAACTCTTGGATGATGCCGCAGCTGAAACAAGCGACCTCAATAAGCGTTACGAAAAATACGCTAAAGCGCAAGCTTGGGTATCTGATAGTTCGCTTTTGATCCCAGTTGCTTCTTCAGGTGGTTCTCCAACGGTTAGCCGTACTGTACCATTCACAAAAGCATACTCTCAAGTCGGAATCAAGGGAGACCCATTTGTGTTCAAAGGTTTGGAATTGCAAAATGATGTTGTGACTGCAAAAGAATACGAAGAAGCCTTCAAGAAATGGCAACAAGAAAAAATCGAGACAAATGCCAAATACCAAAAAGAACTTGAAAAACACGTCAAGTAATCTATAAATAGAAAAGGAAGTTGCAGGAAACTGTGCTTCCTTTTGTGTTTTGAGACACCAGTTGTCATAAAAGCAGTAACTTTACATTTTTGAATAAATTTGATAAAATATGGTTATGTTATAAAAAGTGACATAAAGGAGTGAATGATGATCAAAATGAAAAAAAGACTAATCGGGACAGGTCTTGTCTTAGCGACAGGGATTTTGCTCTCTGCATGTGGACAGTCCAACACAGATACTAGCACTTATTCATCAACATTTAGTGCGAATCCAACAACTTTTAACTATCTTCTAGATTATTATGCAGATAACACTGCCGTTATTACCAATCTCGTAGATGGTTTGTTAGAAAATGACAGCTATGGGAACCTCGTACCTGCTCTTGCGGAGGATTGGTCTGTTTCATCAGATGGTTTGACCTATACCTACAAGCTTAGAAAAGATGCCAAGTGGTATACAGCTGACGGTGAGGAATATGCTTCAGTTAAAGCTCAGGATTTTGTCACTGGGATCAAATATGCCGCGGACAACAAGGGGCAAGCCATGGATCTGATCCAAAATTCAATCAAGGGATTGAATGACTATGTGACGGGTGTGACCAATGACTTTTCAACTGTCGGTGTCAAAGCCTTGGATGATTACACAGTCGAGTACACTTTGACTCGACCAGAACCATATTGGAATTCAAAGACAACCAATAGTATTCTTTTCCCAGTCAACGAAGAGTTCTTGAAATCAAAGGATAAAGATTTTGGTACCTTGACACCAGACAGTATCCTTTATAATGGTCCATATCTGTTAAAAGATTTCACATCAAAATCTTCGATCGAATATGTGAAGAATCCACACTATTATGACCATGATAAAGTAACCATTGAAAAAGTTAAGTTAGCTTACTTTGATGGGTCAGATCAGGAGATGACCATTCGAAACTTTGAAAGTGGTGCTTACTCGATTGCAGGAGTCTATCCAAATAGTTCGAACTATGCTAAGACAAAAGAAAAATACCAGGACAATATCGTCTATAGCTTACAAGACAAGACATCTTGGTATTTTAGCTTTAACGTCAACCGTAAAACCTATAATCATACCGCTAAAACAACGGACGAACAAAAGAAATCAGCTCAAACAGCTATCTTAAATAAAAATTTCCGTCAAGCTATCAACTTTGGTATTGATCGAACAGCCTACTCTGCTCAATCTAACGGTGAAGAAGCAGCGAGCAAAACCCTTCGTAATACTCTGGTTCCTCCAACATTTGTCCAGGTGGGAGATAAGACCTTTGGAGAAGTAACAGCTTCTAAGCTTGTGAACTACGGAACTGAGTGGTCCGGTATCAATTTGGCAGATGCTCAAGATGCATACTTTAACAAGGAAAAGGCCCAAGCAAAATTTGCGGAAGCTAAAAAGGAATTAGAAGCCCAAGGCGTGACTTTCCCAATCCATTTGGATGTCCCTGTTGATCAGACGAATAAAAATGCGGTTTCTGGTATGAACTCGGTTAAACAAACCCTTGAAACAGTACTAGGTTCTGACAATATCGTCATTGATGTTCAACAGCTTTCAACAGATGACTTTGGAAATGTTGCTTTCCTAGCACCAAATCCAGCAGCTCGTGACTACGACCTAAACTTTGATGGTTGGGTTGGTGATTACCAGGATCCATCAACTTATCTAGACCCCTTCAATGCTGAAACTGGTTTCTATCTCAAAATTTTTGGTCTTGATGCCAAGGAAGACCAAGAACTCATTAAGAGTTTGGGGCTCGATATCTATACGAAACTTCTAAAAGAAGCAGATGTTGAGAACGAAGATGTTGCTAAGCGTTATGAAAAATACGCTGAAGCTCAAGCTTGGATGATTGACAATTCTCTAGTCATGTCTGCTATGTCAAATGGTGGTACAGCCTCTGTAACCAAAGTAACTCCGTTTACACGTGCCTACTCCCTAGTGGGAATCAAGGGTGACGGAAATAATTATAAGTACATGAGATTACAAAAAGACCCTGTTACCAAGAAACAATTTGACGAAGCTAAGGCTAAGTGGGAAGCAGAAAGTAAAAAAGCTATCGAAAAGAGCCAAAAAGAGTTTGAAAACCACGTAAAATAAAAAAAGAAAGACAAGCTGGCACTATAAATTGCCCTTGTCTTTTTAATTTGTCATTGAAAAATGAAGTTAGTATAATTTTAAAGCAAATAAAGAACACAGAAGTGAATGAAAACGCTGAGAATGACGGGAATAAATGGAATTTCTTTCATAAATGTGATATAATAATCCTAATTATTAACGTATAGGGGATTAACATGAATAGACGTTCAAAGAGAACTCGTTCTGGCAACATGAAACGAAATATTAACATAGTCTTATTAACCATTTATCTACTGTTGGGTGGTTTTTTGCTGTTCTTGATTTTTAGACACAACATTTTAGCCTTTAGATACCTGAATATTATTTCTGCAGTTCTCGTTTTATTAGCTGCTTTAGTAGGACTACTGCTGATTGTTTATAAAAAAGCTGAGAAGTTTACGGTCTTCTTTTTGACGCTTGCCATCTTAGTTAGTTCAGTTTCTCTCTATGCTTTGCAACAGTTTGTCGGTTTTACCAATCATATCAATTCGACGTCAAATTACTCAGAGTATTCGATTAGTGTGGTCGTTTTGAAAGATAGTGAGATCAATAATGTGACTCAACTGGATACGGTTACGGGGCCAACAGAGACAGACAATGACAATATTCAAAAGTTGTTAGCAGATATTAAGACCAGCCAAAGTAAGGACTTGACAGTTGAGAAAGCGACTTCTTACCTAGCAGCTTATAAGAGTCTGCTTTCTGGTGAAACGAAAGCAATCGTCTTAAATAGTGTCTTTGAAAATATTATTGAAGCAGAGTATCCTGACTATGCTTCTAAAATCAAGAAAATATACACTAAAAATTTGATTAAAGAAGTTGCTGCGCCTAAGGTATCGAAGAATAAAGCTTTCAATATTTATGTGAGTGGTATTGATACCTACGGTCCAATCAGCTCAGTTTCGCGTTCAGATGTAAATATTTTGATGACGGTGAACCGTGATACCAAAAAAATCCTTCTCACTACAACTCCTCGTGATTCCTATGTTCCGATTGCGGATGGAGGAAACAATCAAAAGGACAAATTGACCCATGCAGGGATTTATGGAGTAGACTCGTCGATTCATACCCTGGAAAACCTATATGGTGTGGATATCAATTACTACGTCCGTTTGAACTTCACTTCTTTCTTGAAGTTGATTGACCTTTTAGGTGGCGTAGATGTTTATAATGACCAAGATTTCACATCTTTACACGGGAAGTTCCATTTCCCAGTTGGGAATGTCCACTTAGATTCTGAGCAGGCTCTGGGATTTGTTCGTGAGCGCTACTCTCTAGCAGATGGAGATCGTGACCGTGGACGAAACCAACAAAAGGTTATTGTAGCTGTGATTCAGAAATTAACATCAACTGAAGCTTTGAAGAACTATGACAATATTATTCAAGGATTACAAGATTCTCTTCAAACCAATATGCCTTTGGAAACCATGATGGATCTAGTCAATACTCAGTTAGAGAGTGGAGGAAATTACAAAGTCAACTCTCAAGACTTGAAGGGAACTGGTCGTATGGACCTTCCTTCTTATGCCATGCCAGATAGTAACCTCTACATGATGGAAATCGACGATAGTAGTTTGGCTGCTGCGAAAGCTGCTATCAATGATGTGATGGAGGGGAAGTAGCATGATAGATATCCATTCGCACATCGTTTTCGATGTGGATGATGGTCCAAAGTCAATAGAGGAAAGTAAAAAACTTCTTAGAGAGGCCTATAGTCAAGGAGTGAGAACAATCGTTTCAACTTCGCATAGACGAAAAGGGATGTTCGAAACTCCTGAAGAAAAAATCGCAACTAACTTTTTGAAGGTGCGAGAAATGGCTAAGGAAGTTGCTGATGACCTGATTATTGCCTATGGGGCTGAAATCTACTATACTCCGGATGTCGTTGAGAAGTTGGAAAAGAAATTAATCCCCACGCTCAACGATAGTCGCTATGCTTTGATTGAATTTAGCATGAATACAGCCTATCGGGACATGCATAAGGGGCTGAGTAATATTCTAATGCTGGGTATTACGCCTGTCATTGCCCACATTGAACGCTATGATGCTTTAGAAAATAATGAAAAGCGCGTGCAAGAGCTGATTGACATGGGATGTTATACTCAAGTCAATAGTTCTCATGTCTTGAAACCTAAACTCTTCGGAGAAACTTATAAATTCATGAAAAAGAGAGCTCAGTATTTCTTAGAGCGTGACCTCGTTCATGTAATCGCTAGTGATATGCACAACTTGGATCATAGACCTCCTCATATGGAAGAAGCCTATGATATCATTGCCAAAAAATACGGTGAAAACAAGGCCAAGGAACTCTTTAAAGAGAACCCAAGAAAAATCATAATGGATCAACTAATTTAGGAGAAAAAATGAAAGAACAAAATATGATGGAAATTGATGTATTCCACTTGTTAAAAATTTTATGGAAACGAAAATTGCTGATTGTCTTGGTAGCATTCGTGACAGGGGCAGTAGCATTTGCTTACAGTAGTTTTATTGTGAAACCAGAGTTTACCAGTACTACTCGCATTTATGTGGTCAACCGTAATCAGGGAGATAAGCCAGGTTTGACCAACCAAGACTTGCAAGCTGGATCTTACTTGGTAAAAGACTATCGTGAAATCATTCTCTCGCAAGACGTTTTAGAAAAAGTTGCGACTGATTTGAAACTAGATCTCCCTCCAAAAGGTCTAGCTAGTAAAATTAAGGTAACAGTTCCAGTGGATACGCGTATTGTTTCTATCTCTGTGACAGATCGTTTGCCTGAAGAAGCGAGCCGCATCGCTAACTCTTTGAGAGAGGTTGCTGCTCAAAAAATCATCAGTGTCACGCGAGTTTCAGATGTGACAACGCTTGAAGAAGCTCGTCCTGCAACATCCCCATCGTCTCCAAATGTCCGTCGCAATACCATGCTTGGATTTCTTGCTGGCGCAGTTGTAATGGTTGTTACGGTTCTCCTAGTTGAGCTCTTAGATACACGAGTGAAACGTCCAGAAGATATCGAAGATGTGATGCAAATTGCGCTATTGGGAGTAGTTCCAAATTTGGATAAATTGAAATAGGAGAGAGAGATGCCAACATTAGAGATTGTACAAAAAAAATTAGATTTGGCAAGAAAAGCTGAAGAGTATTATAATGCGCTTCGTACCAATATACAGTTGAGTGGGAATAACTTGAAAGTTATTTCGATCACGTCTGTGAAACCGAGTGAAGGGAAGTCAACTACTTCTACAAATATTGCTTGGGCTTTCGCGCGTGCGGGCTATAAGACGCTGTTAATCGATGCCGATATTCGTAATTCTGTCATGTCAGGTGTTTTTAAATCACGCGAGAAGATTACTGGACTAACAGAGTTCTTATCTGGGACGACAGACCTATCACAAGGCCTATGTGATACCAATGTTGAAAACTTGTTTGTTATTCAAGCGGGTTCTATATCACCCAACCCAACAGCCTTGCTACAAAGTGAAAATTTTGCAACCATGCTTGATACCTTGCGTAAGTACTTTGATTACATCATTGTGGATACAGCGCCAATCGGAGTTGTCATCGATGCAGCTATCGTCACTCAAAAATGTGATGCTTCTGTTTTGGTAACTGCTACTGGTGAAACAAATCGTCGTGATGTCCAAAAAGCTAAAGAACAACTCGAACAAACAGGAAAACCATTCTTAGGAATTGTGCTTAATAAACTCAATACTTCAGTTGAAAAATATGGCTCCTATGGAGCATATGGAAACTATGGGAATTATGGCAAAAAATAATAAATAGTTTAGGGAAGATATTATGGAAGAAAAGGGATTGAAGATTACTTTGGTGGCAATCCAGAGTTTTCTTGTCATTTTATTAGCATATTTACTTAGTTTTGTAAAGGAAACAGAGATTGTAAATACTTCTGTTATTATCTTGTTCATTCTTCATTTTTTTGTGTTTTATATCAGTGATTATGGGCATGATTTTTTTAAAAGAGGCTATTTAGCAGAGTTTATCAACACTACAAAGTATATCGTGTTCTTTGCTTTAGCTATCAGTATTTCGAATTTTTTCTTAGAAGATCGTTTTAGTATCTCTAGACGAGGGATGATTTATTTTTTGACAATACACTCTATTCTGTTGTATTTGTTGAATCTGTGCATTAAACGCTATAGAAAACGCATCTTTCCAAGTCTCAAGGGGAGTAAGAAGATATTCTTGATAACAGCTACCTCTAGGGTTGAAAAAGTCATCGATAGGTTGATAGAGTCGGGAGAAATTTTTTGGAATTTGGTGGCGGTCAGTGTTTTAGACCAGCCTGATTTTCAGCATCAATCCTTAACAGTTGTACCTGCTGAGAACATCTTAGACTTTGCTACTCATGAAGTTGTTGATGAGGTCTTTATCAATCTACCAAGTGAAGAGTACGACATCGGGGAGTTTATCTCACTTTTTGAGACAATGGGAATTGACGTGACAGTTAATCTCAATGCTTTTAACGATAATTTAGGTAGTGATAAAAAAATTCGTGAAATGGCAGGTTTGAATGTCGTAACTTTTTCAACAAAATTTTATAAGACGAGTCATGTGGTCGCTAAACGGATCATTGATATTGTCGGTTCGATTGTTGGATTAATTATTTGTGGTTTGGTGAGCATTGTTTTGGTTCCAATGATTCGACAAGATGGTGGGCCAGCGATTTTTTCTCAAACGCGTATTGGAAAAAATGGTCGACATTTCACTTTCTATAAATTTAGATCCATGTGCGTGAATGCTGAGCAGAGGAAACAAGAACTTTTGGCTCAAAATACCATGCAAGGTGGTATGTTTAAGGTTGATGATGATCCTCGTATCACACCAATTGGTCGCTTTATTCGTAAGACCAGCCTAGATGAGTTGCCACAGTTTTGGAATGTTCTCATGGGAGATATGAGTCTGGTTGGGACCCGTCCCCCAACAGTGGATGAGTATGAAAAATATACACCTGAGCAAAAACGTCGATTGAGTTTTAAACCTGGGATAACAGGCTTGTGGCAAGTCAGCGGGCGAAGTGAGATCAAGGATTTCAATGAAGTTGTCAAATTAGATGTGGCCTATATTGATGATTGGACTATTTGGAAAGATATTGAAATATTGTTAAAGACCGTTAAAGTTGTATTTATGAGAGATGGGGCAAAGTAATTTCTGCCCTTCAGTCCTGTTAGGAGAGAGATGAAAAAGTCAGTTTATATCATTGGTTCAAAGGGGATTCCTGCCAAGTATGGAGGATTTGAAACCTTTGTTGAAAAATTAACCGAATATCAAAAAGACAGCAACATACAATACTATGTTGCTTGTATGCGTGAAAATTCAGCCAAGTCTGGTATTACGGAAGACCAGTTTGAGCACAATGGAGCCATTTGCTTCAACATCGATGTACCCAATATCGGACCGGCCCGCGCCATCGCTTACGATATTGCAGCAGTCAATAAGGCTATTGAATTGGCTAAGGAAAACAAGGACGAGGCTCCCATTTTTTACATTCTAGCTTGTCGCATCGGTCCTTTTATTTCTGGACTTAAGAAAAAAATTCGTGCGATCGGTGGCTCTTTGCTGGTAAATCCTGATGGCCATGAATGGCTGCGAGCAAAGTGGAGCCTGCCAGTTCGTAAGTACTGGAAATTTTCAGAGCAGCTCATGGTCAAACATGCAGATTTACTGGTCTGTGACAGTAAAAATATCGAACAATATATCCAAGAGGATTATAAGCAGTATCAACCAAAGACCACCTATATTTCCTATGGGACAGATACAGCCCCTTCAATCCTGAAGGCAGAAGATACCAAAGTTCGGAACTGGTATCAGGAAAAAGGAGTTAGCGAAAATGGCTATTATCTAGTAGTGGGACGATTCGTTCCTGAAAACAACTACGAAGCCATGATTCGTGAATTTATAAAGTCCAAGTCCAAAAAGGACTTTGTTCTCATCACAAATGTGGAGCAGAATAAATTTTACGACCAGTTGTTACGGGATACTGGTCTTGACAAAGATCCTAGGGTCAAATTTGTCGGTACTGTCTATGACCAAGAGTTGCTCAAGTACATCCGTGAAAATGCCTTTGCCTATTTCCATGGGCATGAGGTTGGAGGAACCAACCCTTCTCTACTGGAAGCTTTAGCATCCACAAAACTAAATTTGTTGCTAGATGTTGGCTTTAACCGTGAGGTTGGTGAAGACGGGGCCATTTATTGGAAAAAAGATGAGTTGGCTCGTGTCATTGAGGAAGTAGAAGGATTTGATCAGGTAGCAATAACTGACTTGGATTTCAAGTCAAGTCAAAGAATCCTCTCGGCTTTCACATGGGAAAAGATTGTGTCAGATTATGAAGAAGTGTTTAAAGGATAGGGAATGAAACGGATTTTATACTTGCATGCTGGTGCAGAAATGTATGGAGCAGATAAGGTTTTATTGGAATTGATCAAAGGATTGGATTCCAAAGAATTTGAAGCTCATGTCATCTTGCCAAATGACGGTGTTTTAGTCGAGGCCTTGCGCCAAGTTGGGGCTCAGGTCAGTGTGTTGGATTATCCGATTTTACGAAGGAAGTATTTTAATCCTAAAGGCATTGCCGACTATATTCGCTCTTATAATTTCTATGCTAAGCAAATCGCTCTCTATGCTCGAGAACACAGTATAGATATGGTTCACAATAATACAGCGGCTGTTTTGGAGGGCATCTATTTGAAACGCAAGCTCAAGCTGCCTTTGATTTGGCATGTTCATGAGATTATCGTCAAACCCAAAGCTATTTCTGACTTTATCAATATGCTCATGGGACGATATGCAGACAAGATTGTGACGGTGTCCCAAGCGGTCGCTAATCATATCAAGCAATCTCCCTTTATCAAAGATAGCCAAGTGGAAGTGATTTATAACGGTGTCGATAATGCTGTCTATTATCCAATGGATGCGTCTTCTATTCGTGAAAAATTTGACATTGCGCAAGATGCACTTGTGATTGGCATGATTGGTCGGGTCAATGCTATCAAAGGACAAAATGATTTCATAGAAGCAGTCGAGCCACTTTTGGAAAAGAATGAGCAAGCGGTGGCTTTCCTAGCTGGAGGTGTTTTTCCTGGTGAAGAATGGCGCTTAGAAGAACTAGATAAGAGAATAGCTTCTTCATCTGTTGTGTCACAAATTCATCGTATTGATTACTACGATAAGACTTCTGAACTTTATAATATGTTTGATATCTTTGTCTTACCAAGTATAAAACCTGATTCCCTACCTACAGTAGTCCTAGAAGCCATGGCTTGTTCAAAACCAGTTGTTGGTTATAACAATGGGGGAATAGCTGAAATGGTAGTAGATAACAAAAGTGGTTGCTTAGTCAAACCAAATCGTCCTCAAGAACTTTCTAATGCCATTTCTCTCTTACTAGATAGTTCTGAAAAAAGAGAAAAATTTGGGCGAGTAGGATATCAGAGACAAAAAGAGCTGTTTTCTTTGGAGAGTTACATTAAGAACTTCTCGGAGCTGTATAAAACAGATAGGAAAGATTAGTTATGAATAAAATAGATTTTGTTGTTACTTGGGTTGATGGGAATGATCCTGTGTGGCAAGAAAAAAAATCAAGCTATGATGGCTCGGTTAATACTTCTAAACAGAGTATGAATTCAGTCAAGGCTTACCGAGAATGGGGGACCTTTAAATATTGGTTTAGAGGAGTTGAAAAATTTGCTCCTTGGGTTAATAAGGTCTACCTCGTGACCGACCAGCAAAAGCCAAGCTGGTTAGATATAAATAGTGAAAAATTGGTGTTGGTAGATCATACAGAGATTATCTGTAATGACTACCTGCCAGTTTTTTCTGCCAATCCTATCGAAAGTAACATCCATCGAATCCCTGGTCTCTCAGAGCATTTTGTTTTTTTTAATGACGATATGTATTTGACAGCTCCAGTCGAGCCGACAGATTTTTTCTCAGAGGATGGTTTACCCAAATATAATACGGCTCTTTCACCGATTATTCCTGAGCGATATGGAACGGGGAATTTTCAGATAAATGACATGGAGATTGTCACTAGCTATTTCAGTCGAAATGAAATTTTGAAGAATGGCCAATTCTTTGATCCAAAGCAGGGATTAAAAAGTATCGTTAAGTCGCTACTATACAGAAATAGTCAGTTTATCTGTGGTTTCTGGGAGAGTCATCTGCCCTATCCTCTACTAAGATCAACGATGAACTTGGTATGGGAAAAGGAAAAAGCTGTCTTGGAAAGAACCTCGGCTAGTCGCTTTAGAAATCCTTCTGATACCAATGTTTGGCTCTTTAAGTATTGGCAGATTGCCAGTGGTAAATACGCTATCGGAAATCCTAAGTTGGGAGGACTCTTTTCTTTGGATAATGCCGGACCAGATTTTTGGAAGATACTAAATTCTGGCAAATACCAAATTATGTGTATCAATGATGGATTTAACATTCAAGACGAGGAGCAGGTGATGACAGACTTTATTAAGGCTATGGATCAACTGCTTCCAGATAGAAGTTCATTTGAGATTTAAACTGTAAAACTAAGTAAGAGAAAGAAAAGAAAATATGATTTCGGTAATTGTGCCTGTTTATAATGTGGAGGACTACCTTCATTATGCCATGGAGAGTTTGGAACATCAGACTTACAAGTATATGGAAGTCCTCTTGATTGATGACGGTTCGAGTGATGGCTCAGGACACTTGTGTGACCAGTATGCCCAGCAATATGATTGGGTGACTAGCTACCATAAGGTCAACGGTGGCTTGTCTGATGCTCGGAACTATGGGGTCTTGAAAGCCAAGGGTGACTGGATTACTTTCCTAGATCCAGACGACTATCTGGAACCCTGCGCCTTGGAACTGCTAGCAGAGCTACAAAGTCGTACCCAAGCAGATATGGTGAGTGGCAAAGTAGAGCCAACAGCTCACTATCATCGTTTTCAAAATTTTCACTTGGATCAGCTTGATTTAGACCAAGTTAAGGTCTATGATAAGGCAAAGGCTCTGACTGAGATGCTTTATGGAGACCTTGTGACGGTCTCTGCTTGTGGGAAACTCTATCGGAAAGAACTTCTTGAGAAAGCTCCCTTCCCCAAAGGGCGCATCTACGAAGACCTCTATGTTATCAGTGAGCATCTCAACCAAGCCCAATCCGTGGCCTTGTATCATCTTCCGATTTACCATTATTACCATAGACCTGGTAGCATTACTGCCTCGGCTTTCACGCCAAAACAATACGAGTTTTACGAAGCAATTGATCATTTAAAAGAGGTTGTGAATGCAACCTATCCTGAGAGTTCAGAACTCCAAGAAGCTATCATTTCACGCTTCTTTATAGGAAGTCTTCTGATTTTTACGATGATTCAGGATGGAAATCCAGCAGAGTTTAAGCGTCTTCAGGAGAAGACGAGACCCTATTTGCCTCTTGTCTTGAAGAATGCTAGAGTTAGCAAGAAACGTAGGATCCTCTATGTTTTAATTACTAAGTATCCGCGGTTCTATTATCAATTTAAAAAGTTAAAAAAATCCTAAGTAAGAGTTAGGGATGAAAGAAGAAAAGGAAAAAGAAAATGTTAAAGTTAGAACGTGATAAATTGCTAATTGCAGCAGTTTTAATAGTGGTTGTCTCCATAGATATGATCAATACGTCTATGTTAGCTCCTGTTTTACCTAATATTCCTAATGTAGTTCCTTTTTTTGCGGTCCTGTTACTTGCTATGCGATTTGCTTATATTCATCACTACTCTATAAGCTATCTCATCTTTGCACCAATTCTTCTTTTTGCTGGGGGCATGGTTTACTATAAGACTGGGAACATTAATGCATTGATGTATATGTTTCTGCTTGTCTTTCTTTACAAGGCTGAGATGGAAAGTGTACTTAAAATATACTCTGTTGTAGCCTTGTTTTTTATTGTATTGATAGTGTTCTTGGCCGTGATTGGTGCTATTCCAAACTTGCAATTTGTCCAATCACGATCTGCGGGAGTCGTTGTTCGAAATTCATTTGGCTTTATTTATCCAACTGATTTTGCTTCTCACTGTTTTTATCTATATACAGCTATATCGTATATCTTTAGAAAGAAATTCATTATTTTACGGACTGCCTTAGGATTTGGTCTGGCTTATTTCATTATTCGATATTGCGATGCGAGGCTTAATGCCGCTTCTATTACTGTAATGGCGCTCATTTTTCTATACTTTTATTTCCGAAATGATAAACAGCGACGGCTTTTTGCTTTACTTCCTTTATCGGCTGGTATAGCGTCTTCAGTAATGATTTATCTCTCTTCTAAATTTACCTGGTCTCATCCAATGTATGTGGCTCTAAACAATTTTTTTAGTATGAGATTACACCTAGGACATGAGGCACTAAAAAAATATGCAGTGCAGTGGTTTGGGATTCGGGGCATATCATTTGTCGGTTATGGGGGGCGTACAGAATCCGTTTTGAGCTACGACTATGTAGACTCTTCCTACGTTCAGATGCTCTTTACCTATGGGATGATTCCAGTTCTCTTATTGGTCGTGTTATACATAGTTAGGTCTTGGTCATTTTATCGCAAAAAGAATTATTTGCTATTGACGGCCTTATCCTTAATAGCAGTCAACTGTATGTTTGAGGCCTTCTGGGTTCGCCCGTCTTATAATATTTTTATGTTTACTCTATTTGCAACCTTGCCAGTTAATGAATTTGAATCGAAGAAATCTACAACGAGGAACTCCTTGTGAAAGTATTAAAAAATTATTTATATAATCTTTCTTATCAGCTGTTAGTAATCGTTTTACCAGTCATTACTACACCCTATATTACTCGGGTTTTCTCATCCAATGACTTAGGTTCCTATGGGTACTACAACTCAATAGTAACTTACTTTATACTCTTAGCGACACTTGGGGTGGCCAATTATGGGACCAAGGAAATTTCTGGCCATCGTAAGGAAGTTGAAAAGACCTTCTGGGGTATTTACAGTTTACAAGTCCTTTCAACCTGTTTAGCGGTTATACTTTATATAAGTGTTTGTTTGCTTGTACCGTCAATGAACAATCCAATTGCCTATATACTTGGCTTTAGTTTGCTGTCTCGTGGTTTTGATATTTCTTGGCTTTTTCAAGGGTTAGAAGATTTCAAAAAAATCACAGCTCGTAACACAATGGTCAAACTTCTAGGTGTTGTATCGATATTCCTATTTGTTAAGAAACCATCTGACTTGTACTTGTATATCATCCTCTTGGTTGCCTATGATCTACTAGGTCAGTTGAGTATGTGGCTTCCTGCTCGGGAACACATTCGCAAGCCGCATCTGGATATAGCCTATGCCAAAGAGCATATCAAACCAGTCATTCTCTTGTTTCTGCCACAGATTGCCATTTCACTCTACATCACGCTAGATCGCACGATGCTAGGTGCCTTGTCTTCGACTAAGGATGTTGGGATCTATGATCAAGCCTTGAAATTATTGAATATTTTGTTAACCTTGGTAACGTCGCTTGGTAGTGTTATGTTGCCTCGGGTCTCCAATCTTCTCTCATTAGGCAATCAAAAGGCGGTTAACAAGTTACATGAAATGTCTTTCTTAGTGTATAATTTAGTCATCTTCCCGATGATTGCGGGGATTTTGATTGTTAACAAAGATTTTGTCAATTTTTTCTTAGGACAAGACTTCCAAGATGCTCGCTATGCGATTGCCATCATGGTCTTTAGAATGTTCTTTATTGGCTGGACTAATATCATGGGAATTCAAATCTTGATTCCTCACAATAAGAATCGTGAATTTATGCTGTCAACAACTATTCCAGCTATTTTCAGTGTAGGCTTGAATCTCCTCTTGATCCCACCTCTGGGCTATATTGGAGCTTCAATTGTATCTGTTGCGACTGAAGGTTTGGTCTGGCTGATCCAACTCTACTTTACACGTTCGTATCTAAAAGAGGTCAAGATTCTACCATCCATGCTAAAAATACTTCTAGCAGCACTACTAATGTACGGCGCCCTGTATTCTGCACAAGCTTTCATGCACTTCTCATCTGTTGTGAATGTCTTGATTTATGCTGCCCTTGGCTTCCTAGTCTACGGTGGCTTGGTTTTGGTCTTACGTGTCTTGGATTTTCAAGAACTAAAAAGTGTTTTAAAGAAATAAGGAGATTTTATGTACGATTATCTTATCGTTGGTGCTGGCTTGTCAGGAGCAATCTTTGCCCACGAAGCTAACAAACGTGGCAAGAAGGTGAAGGTGATTGATAAACGTGACCACATCGGTGGAAATATTTATTGCCAATCTGTTGAAGGAATCAATGTCCACAAGTATGGGGCTCATATCTTCCATACATCCAATAAAAAGGTCTGGGACTATGTCAATCAGTTTGCAGAGTTTAACAATTACATCAATTCCCCTATCGCCAACTATCAAGGGCATCTTTATAATCTTCCTTTCAATATGAACACTTTCTACGCCTTGTGGGGAATAAAGACACCCCAAGAAGTCAAGGACAAGATTGCTGAGCAGACGACTCACATGCAAGATATTGAACCAAAAAACCTAGAGGAACAAGCCATTAAGTTGATTGGTACGGATGTCTATGAAAAGCTGATCAAGGGCTACACGGAAAAGCAATGGGGGCGTTCTGCTACTGAGCTGCCACCCTTTATCATCAAGCGCTTGCCAGTTCGGTTGACCTATGATAACAATTATTTCAACGACCGTTACCAAGGTATTCCAATCGGTGGCTATAACGTCATCATTGAAAAGTTGTTGGAAGGAATCGAAGTAGAGCTCAATACAGATTTCTTTGCAGATCGGGAGAACTTGGAGGCTTCAGCAATTAAGATTGTCTTCACAGGGATGATCGATCAGTTCTTTGACTATAAATTTGGTGAGCTAGAGTATCGCAGTCTCCGTTTTGAACATGAGGTTCTAGAGCAAGAAAACTATCAAGGAAATGCTGTAGTCAACTATACTGAACGTGATATACCTTATACGCGTATCATCGAGCACAAACATTTTGAGTTTGGGACTCAGGCCAAGACCGTTATTACTCGTGAATATCCAGCGGATTGGAAGAGAGGAGATGAACCCTACTATCCAATCAATGATGCTAAAAACAATGCAATTTATGAGCAGTATCTAGCAGAAGCTGAGAAAAATGGCCACGTTATCTTCTGTGGTCGCTTGGCAGATTATAAATACTATGATATGCATGTGACTGTTGAACGCGCATTGGATGTGGTAGAAGTAGAACTAGGGAGTATCTAAAAACATCACAGATAAAGGGGAGAAAAGGTGAAATATTATCTGAAAGATTCATTTCTGCATAATGCACATGAAAAGAATGCAGGGAGTAAGGCGCGAAATGACGTGGAAGCTATTCTAGTCTTAGAGGGTTATGAGGGGTTGGAGCTCAAGGTTGAGAATTGGTATAAGATGAATTTCTTTAAAGCTCAACAACACAAATATCGTGCGACCAAGTCTGTGTTTGATCAGTTGGGAGCTGGAGATGAATTGGTGATTCAGTTCCCTATTATCCACCATACATTTTTCATCTCACAACTCATCAAGCAGGCGAAAAAAAGAGGAGCAAAATTCTATCTGTTGATCCATGATATTGAAACCTTGCGTCATGCAGCAGGTTCAGAAGTGAAATTCCGTCATAAAGTGCGAAATTACTTCCAGGAAAAGAAAGCTTTGATGTCAGTGGATGGCATTATCGTTCATAACGATATCATGAAGAAAGTTCTGGTAGGTCAAGGAGTGCCAGCAGATAAAATGGTTAGCTTGGAGATTTTTGACTATCTGATTCCAAACTTTGAGGTACAAGCTCTTCCTCAAAAAGACCAACCTATTATCGTAGCTGGAAATTTGAACCCTGCAAAGTCAGGTTATCTTTATAATTTACCAGAACAACCAGCCTATAACTTGTATGGAGTGGGCTATGATGAAAGTCGTGCATTGAAAAACACCACCTACTTTGGTTCCTTTATGCCGGATGACCTCCCAGTTGCTCTTGAAGGTAGTTTTGGTTTGGTCTGGGACGGAGACAGCTCAGAAACCTGCCAAGGTTCTTACGGAAACTACCTACGCTTTAACAACTCGCACAAGGCCTCTCTCTACTTAGCTTCAGGTTTTCCCCTAATAGTCTGGAAAGAGTCGGCTCTCGCACATTTTGTTCTGGATAAACAGTGTGGTCTAGCAGTTGATTCTCTACACGACCTCCAAAAAGTACTAGATGATTTGACACTTCAAGACTACAAGGAACTTTCAGAACAAGCTAGGAAAGTTGGAGCTGCTCTTCGAGATGGAGCCTATTTAAAAGCTGCCTTATCCAAATTGAAGTAAATTCCTTAGAGAATTTGGGACAAAATGAAATATAATATAGGATAGGTAATTAGCCAGAAAGGAAATCTATTATGAAAGGTATTATTCTTGCGGGTGGTTCGGGAACGCGCTTGTACCCACTTACTCGAGCTGCGTCAAAACAGCTGATGCCGGTTTATGATAAACCCATGATTTACTATCCTTTGTCAACCTTGATGTTGGCAGGGATTAAGGACATTTTGATCATCTCAACACCACAGGATTTGCCCCGTTTTAAGGATCTGCTCTTGGATGGTTCCGAATTTGGGATCAAGCTTTCCTATGCGGAACAGCCTAGTCCCGACGGACTTGCTCAGGCTTTTCTTATTGGTGAAGAATTTATCGGTGACGATAGTGTTGCCTTGATTTTAGGCGATAATATCTATCATGGACCTGGTTTGAGCAGAATGCTTCAAAAGGCAGCCAAGAAAGAGAAGGGCGCGACTGTTTTTGGCTACCAAGTGAAGGATCCAGAGCGTTTTGGTGTGGTCGAGTTTGATACAGACATGAATGCTATTTCCATAGAAGAAAAACCGGAGAATCCTCGCTCTAACTATGCAGTGACAGGTCTTTATTTCTATGACAATGACGTTGTGGAGATTGCCAAACAGATCAAACCGAGTGCTCGTGGCGAGTTGGAAATCACAGATGTTAACAATGCTTATTTGAAGCGTGGGGATTTGTCAGTTGAAGTTATGGGGCGTGGTTTTGCCTGGTTGGATACAGGGACGCATGAGAGTCTGTTAGAGGCTTCCCAATATATCGAAACGGTTCAAAGGATGCAAAATGTTCAGGTTGCCAACCTAGAAGAAATTGCCTACCGAATGGGTTATATCAGCCGCGAAGATGTGCTGAAGTTGGCGCAACCTCTCAAGAAGAATGAATACGGGCAATACTTGCTTCGTTTAATTGGAGAAATCTAGATGACAGATAATTTTTTCGGCAAAACACTTGCAGTGCGTAAGATTGATGCCATTCCAGGTATGTTAGAGTTTGACATTCCAGTTCATGGAGACAATCGTGGCTGGTTTAAGGAAAATTTCCAGAAGGAAAAGATGATACCGCTTGGTTTTCCTGAAAGCTTCTTTGCTGAAGGGAAACTGCAAAACAATGTCAGCTTTTCTCGTAAAAATGTTCTTCGAGGTCTCCATGCCGAACCTTGGGACAAGTATATCTCAGTAGCAGATGATGGGAAAGTTCTGGGTTCTTGGGTTGACCTACGTGAAGGTGAGACTTTTGGAAATGTTTATCAGACAGAGATTGATGCAAGTAAGGGAATCTTTGTCCCTCGTGGCGTAGCCAATGGTTTCCAAGTACTCTCGGATACAGTTGCTTATAGCTATCTGGTCAATGACTACTGGGCACTTGAGCTCAAGCCTAAATATGCCTTTGTCAACTATGCAGACCCAGCTTTGGGAATCCAGTGGGAAAACCTAGTAGAAGCAGAAGTTTCGGAAGCAGATAAACATCATCCACTGCTAAAGGATGTCAAACCACTAAGAAAAGAAGATTTGTAAAAAATTAGGGAATAAAAATGACTGAATACAAAAATATCATCGTGACAGGTGGGGCTGGTTTTATCGGTTCTAACTTTGTTCATTATGTTTATAATAACTTTCCAGATGTCCATGTGACAGTGCTGGACAAGCTGACTTATGCGGGTAATCGTGCCAATATTGAAGAAATTTTAGGTGACCGTGTTGAGTTGGTTGTTGGAGATATTGCAGATGCAGTCTTGGTAGACAAGCTGGCAGCTGAAGCGGATGCTATCGTTCATTATGCGGCAGAAAGCCACAATGACAACTCGCTCAATGATCCGAGTCCCTTTATCCATACCAACTTCATCGGGACCTACACTCTTTTGGAAGCAGCACGTAAATACGACCTTCGTTTCCACCATGTGTCAACTGACGAAGTCTATGGGGACCTACCTCTGCGTGAAGATTTGCCAGGTCATGGAGAAGGTCCAGGTGAGAAATTTACGGCTGAAACCAAGTACAATCCCAGCTCGCCTTACTCATCAACCAAGGCGGCTTCAGACTTGATTGTCAAAGCTTGGGTGCGCTCATTTGGTGTTAAAGCGACTATTTCTAACTGTTCAAACAACTATGGTCCTTACCAACATATCGAGAAGTTCATTCCGCGCCAAATTACCAATATCCTGAGTGGTATCAAGCCAAAACTCTATAGTGAAGGTAAGAATGTCCGTGACTGGATTCACACCAATGATCATTCATCAGGTGTTTGGACGATTCTGACCAAAGGTCAAATTGGTGAAACTTACTTGATTGGTGCGGATGGTGAAAAGAACAATAAGGAAGTCCTGGAACTCATCCTCAAGGAAATGGGACAGCCAGCTGATGCTTATGATCATGTGACAGACCGTGCGGGTCACGACCTTCGCTATGCTATTGATGCTAGCAAGCTTCGTGATGAACTAGGGTGGAAGCCTGAGTTTACCAACTTTGAAGCAGGTCTCAAAGAGACCATTAAGTGGTATACAGACAACCAAGAATGGTGGAAATCTGAAAAAGAAGCAGTCGAGGCTAACTATGCCAAGACGCAACAAGTAATTAACTAATCAGATACTAAAAAGCAAGAGACTTTGAGTTCTCTTGCTTTTTATGTATGTCGTAATCTGTTATTTTCTTACTTCTTGTTTATAAAACTCTTTAAGGGCATCTTGCCAGGTTGGAATAACGAAACCTGTCGCCTTCGCTTTGGCTAAACTCATGGTTGAGTTGAGGGGGCGTTTAGCCTTGGCAGGAAACTTGCTGGAGTCTACTGGAACTACTTCAACATCACTGTCTTTAAGAATCTCGACAGCGAAGTCATACCAAGTGGTATCTTCAGTGGAGTCATTTGATAAGTGGTAGTAGCCATACTCTTTTTGATTATCAGTCAGGTAGGTCATAAACTCAGCCAAGGTATGTGTCCAAGTTGGGCGGCCGTGTTGGTCGTTGACAACAGTGAGAGTTTTATGGGTTTTGGCAAGATTTTGCATGGTAAAGACAAAGTTTTTGCCATAATTTCCAAAGACCCAAGCAGTACGGATGATATAATGCTGTGACGTAAGGTTTTCAACAAGTTCCTCACCCATTCTCTTGGTACGTCCGTACTCTGTTTGCGGATCAGGTAGGTCATCGACTTCCCATTCTTGTCCGACGGGTTTCTTCCCATCAAAGACGTAGTCTGTTGAGATATAGACCAGAGTAGCTCCGTATTTCTCAGAGGCCTTGGCTACATTTTCAGTTCCAGTTACGTTGATGGCAAAATCCAGTTCTTTTCCCTCATCTTCTGCCGCATCAACAGCAGTATAAGCTGCACAATGATAGACCAGAGTTGGATTAACCTCGGCAAAGACTTTCTCAACCATTTCAGCATTAGTGATATCCATTTCGGCCACATCCACTGCAACATAGTCCACATTTCGTTCATCTAGTAAATAACGTAGTTCGGTACCGAGTTGACCATTTGAACCTGTAATTAATATCATTGTATCCTCCTTAACTTTTCTTCTATCTAATCATAGCAAAAAAATGATAAAAAATCTGATTTTCTGTCCTTGTTTTGCTGGTTTCTATCCGATAAGAATCAGTTTTTGAAATGAAACTGTTTATTAGATTCTTTGAGATAGAGCTTTTTATAGCTGTAAAGCGATTCTTAAAATTCTGAGCGTTAGAACTGTTCAGAAAAGAGAAAATTTTAGTGAATTTTAGCTATTTTCTATTGCTTTCTGCCTTTTTATTTGTTATATTAAAAGTACAATTATTTTTTATTTATAACAGTTAAGCATATCACTTTCAGAGAAAGGAGTATTTTTTAAAAAAGAAATGTAAACGCTTACTGGAAAATGAAAGGATTTAGGAGTTCATGGATAAACGATTTTTTGAAAAACGCTGTAAGTTCAGTATTCGTAAGTTTACGCTTGGAGTAGCTTCGGTGATGATTGGAGCGACTTTCTTCGTAGCTAGCCCAGTATTGGCTGATCAAGCAAGAGTTGGTTCAACAGATAATTTGCCGAGTGAACTAGCTGATTTGGATAAGAAGGCTAGTGATGAGGGGCACGATTTTGACAAGGAAGCTGCCGCTCAGAATCCTGGTTCAGCTGAGACTACTGAAGGGCCTCAAACAGAAGAAGAGTTGTTGGCTCAAGAAAAAGAAAAGTCTGAAAAGCCAAGCAATCTGCCAAAAGAATTAGAAGATAAGTTGGAGAAAGCTGAAGACAATGGGCGCGAAGTTGACAAGGATCAGTTGGCCCAAGATACTGGGAAGCTCGTCCCAGAAGATGTGGCTAAGACTACCAATGGGGAATTAAACTACGGCGCGACTGTTAAGATTAAGACGCCATCAGGAGAAGGTAGCGGTATTGTCGTTGCTAAAGACCTTGTCTTGACGGTTTCTCACAACTTTATCAAGGATAGCCAAGACGGCAATATCCGTAAGGTTGTGGACAATGATCAGGGGGATGGAGATATCTATAGCATCTCATATCCAGGATTGCCAGATGTCAAGTTTAGCAAGAAAGATATCATTCATTGGGATCGTGAAGGCTACCTAAAGGGCTTCAAAAATGATTTAGCCCTTGTGAGATTGCGTACAGTTCTGGAAAATACGCCTGTTGAAGTAACTAAAAAACCAGTAGTTAAGAAAATCGGAGATAAGCTCCATGTCTTTGGTTATCCAGAAGGGAAATTGAATCCGATTGTCAATACTACAGTTGATTTTGCGGAACCATACGGAGAAGGTGTCCAAGGGATTGGTTACCAAGGAGGAAAACCTGGTGCTAGTGGCGGTGGTATCTTTGATACAGAAGGCAAACTTGTCGGTGTTCACCAAAATGGTGTAGTTGGAAAACGTAGTGGAGGCATTCTCTTCTCACCAGCTCAACTAAAATGGATCCAAGACCACATACAGGGAATTTCAAGTGTGAAACCAGCCGACTTGGAAGAGAAAGAGAAACCGGCTGAAGAAAAACCAAAAGAGGATAAACCTGTAGCTGCTAAACCTGAAGCACCTAAGACAGTAACCCCTGAATGGCAAACAGTAGCGAATAAAGAGCAACAAGGAACCGTCACTATTCGCGAAGAAAAGGGTGTTCGCTACAATCAATTGTCTTCAACTGCACAGAACGACAATGGCGATAAACCAGCCTTGTTTGAAAAACAAGGATTGACTGTCGATGCTAACGGAAATGCGACGGTTGATTTAACCTTCAAAGATGATTCTGAAAAGGGCAAATCACGCTTTGGTGTCTTCTTGAAATTTAAAGATACCAAGAACAATGTTTTTGTTGGATATGACCAAGGTGGCTGGTTCTGGGAATACAAAACTCCAGGTAATAGCACATGGTATAAAGGCAACCGTGTAGCAGCACCAGAAACGGGTTCTGTAAACCGTCTTTCTATCACTCTTAAGTCAGATGGCCAGCTTAATGCTAGCAATAACGATGTCAATCTCTTTGACACAGTGACTTTACCGGGGGCGGTCAATGAGAATCTTAAAAATGAGAAGAAGATCCTTCTTAAAGCAGGAACTTATGGCAATGACCGTACGGTTGTCAGCGTTAAAACAGACAATCAAGAAGGCGTAAAAGCGGATGATACTCCTGCCCAGAAAGAAACAGGTCCGGCTGTTGATGATAGCAAGGTGACTTATGATACGATCCAGTCTAAGGTCCTCAAGGCAGTGATTGACCAAGCCTTTCCACGCGTGAAAGAATATACTTTGAATGGGCATACTTTGCCAGGACAAATTCAACAACTTAAGAAAATCTTGGTAAACAATCGCGAAATTACACCTGAAGTCACTTATAAGAAGATTAATGATACTACTGCAGAGTACTTGATGAAACTTCGCGACGAGAAGAATTTCATCAATGCAGATATGACAGTACGCTTGCAAGTTGTGGACAATCAGTTGCATTTTGATGTGACCAAGATTGTCAACCACAATCAAGTTACTCCAGGTCAGAAGATTGATGATGAAAGAAAACTTCTCTCCTCTATCAATTTCTTAGGAAACTCACTTGTGTCAGTTTCAAGCGACCAAACTGGAGCTAAGTTTGACGGGGCAACCATGTCAAACAACACTCATATCAGTGGAGATGAACATATCGATGTAACCAATCCAATGAAAGATTTGGCTAAGGGTTACATGTATGGTTTTGTTTCTACAGATAAGCTTGCTGCAGGTGTTTGGAGTAACTCTCAAAACAGCTACGGTGGTGGTTCGAATGACTGGACTCGTTTGACAGCCTTCAAACAAACTGTAGGAAATACAAACTATGTGGGAATCCAAAGTTCTGAATGGCAATGGGAAAAAGCTTATAAAGGGATTGTATATCCAGAGTACACTAAGGAACTTCCAAGTGCTAAAGTTGTCATTACTGAGGATGCTAATGCGGATAATAAAGTCGACTGGCAAGATGGTGCCATTGCTTATCGTAGCATTATGAACAACCCTCAAGGTTGGGAAAAAGTTAAGGATATCACAGCTTACCGTATCGCGATGAACTTTGGTTCACAAGCACAAAACCCATTCCTTATGACCTTGGATGGTATCAAGAAAATCAATCTCCACACAGATGGTCTTGGACAAGGTGTTCTCCTTAAAGGATATGGTAGTGAAGGTCACGACTCTGGTCACTTGAACTATGCTGATATTGGTAAACGTATTGGTGGTGTTGAAGACTTCAAGGCTTTGATTGAAAAAGCGAAGAAATATGGAGCTCATCTAGGTATCCACGTTAACGCTTCTGAGACTTATCCTGAGTCTAAATACTTTAATGAAAATATTCTTCGTAAGAATCCAGATGGCAGCTACAGCTATGGTTGGAACTGGCTAGATCAAGGTATCAACATTGATGCTGCTTATGACCTAGCACATGGACGCTTGGCTCGCTGGGAAGACTTGAAGAAAAAACTTGGTGAAGGTCTCGACTTTATCTATGTGGACGTTTGGGGCAATGGCCAATCAGGTGATAACGGTGCCTGGGCTACCCACGTTCTTGCTAAAGAAATTAACAAACAAGGCTGGCGCTTTGCGATCGAGTGGGGCCATGGTGGTGAATACGATTCTACCTTCCAACACTGGGCAGCTGATTTGACCTATGGTGGCTATACTAATAAAGGTATCAACAGTGCTATCACGCGCTTTATCCGCAACCACCAAAAAGATTCATGGGTTGGGGACTACAGAAGTTACGGTGGTGCAGCCAACTACCCACTTCTAGGTGGCTATAGCATGAAAGACTTTGAAGGCTGGCAAGGACGAAGCGACTACAATGGCTACGTGACTAACCTCTTTGCCCATGACGTCATGACTAAGTACTTCCAACACTTCACAGTAAGTAAGTGGGAAAATGGTACACCAGTTACCATGACCGATAACGGTAGCACCTATAAATGGACTCCAGAAATGAAGGTTGAGCTAGTCGATGCAGCAGGTAACAAGGTTGTTGTGACTCGTAAGTCAAATGATGTCAATAGCCCACAATACCGTGAACGTACAGTAACTCTCAACGGACGTGTGATCCAGGATGGTTCAGCTTACTTGACTCCTTGGAACTGGGATGCGAATGGTAAGAAACTTCCTACTGATAAGGAAAAAATGTACTACTTCAATACGCAAGCTGGTGCAACAACTTGGACCCTTCCGAGCGATTGGGCAAATAGCAAGGTTTACCTTTACAAGCTAACTGACCAAGGTAAGACAGAAGAGCAAGAACTAACTGTAAAAGATGGCAAGATTACCCTAGACCTTCTCGCAAATCAACCATACGTTCTCTACCGTTCAAAACAAACCAATCCTGAAATGTCATGGAGCGAAGGTATGCATATCTATGACCAAGGATTTAACAGTGGAACCTTGAAACACTGGACTATTTCAGGAGATGCATCTAAGGCAGAAATCGTTAAGTCTCAAGGGGCAAACGATATGCTTCGTATTCAAGGAAACAAAGAAAAAGTCAGTCTTACTCAGAAACTGACTGGCTTGAAACCAAATACCAAGTATGCTGTTTATGTAGGTGTCGATAACCGTAGTAATGCTAAGGCAAGTATCACTGTGAATACTGGTGAAAAAGAAGTGACTACTTATACCAATAAGTCACTTGCTCTCAACTATATCAAAGCATATGCTCATAACAATCGTCGTGACAATGCTACAGTTGACAATACAAGTTACTTCCAAAACATGTATGCCTTCTTTACAACTGGATCAGATGTCTCAAATGTTACTCTTACTTTGAGTCGCGAAGCTGGTGATGAAGCAACTTACTTTGATGAAATTCGTACCTTTGAAAATAATTCAAGCATGTACGGAGAAAACCATGATACAGGTAAAGGCACCTTCAAACAAGACTTTGAAAATGTTGCTCAGGGTATCTTCCCATTCGTAGTGGGTGGTGTCGAAGGTGTTGAAGACAACCGCACTCACTTGTCTGAAAAGCATGATCCATATACACAACGTGGTTGGAACGGTAAGAAAGTTGATGATGTTATCGATGGAAATTGGTCACTCAAGACCAATGGACTGGTTAGCCGTCGTAACTTGGTTTACCAAACCATCCCACAAAACTTCCGCTTTGAAGCTGGTAAGACCTACCGTGTAACCTTTGAATACGAAGCAGGATCAGACAATACCTATGCTTTTGTAGTCGGTAAGGGAGAATTCCAGTCAGGTCGTCGTGGTACTCAAGCAAGCAACTTGGAAATGCATGAATTGCCAAATACTTGGACGGATTCTAAGAAAGCCAAGAAGGCAACCTTCCTCGTGACAGGTGCAGAAACAGGCGATACTTGGGTAGGTATCTACTCAACTGGAAATGCAAGCAATACTCGTGGTGATTCTGGTGGGAATGCTAACTTCCGTGGTTACAATGATTTCATGATGGATAATCTCCACATCGAGGAAATTACCCTAACAGGTAAGATGTTGACAGAAAATGCTCTGAAGAACTACTTGCCAACTGTAGCCATGACCAACTACACGAAAGAGTCTATGGATGCTTTGAAAGAGGCGGTATTTAACCTCAGCCAAGCAGATGATGACATTAGTGTAGAAGAAGCGCGTGCAGAGATTGCCAAGATTGAAGCCTTGAAGAATGCTTTGGTTCAGAAGAAAACAGCCTTGGTAGCAGAAGACTTTGAAAGTTTGGATGCGCCTGCCCAACCAGGTGAAGGCCTAGAGAATGCCTTTGATGGCAATGTATCTAGCCTATGGCATACATCTTGGAGTGGTGGAGATGTAGGTAAGCCTGCCACCATGGTCTTGAAAGAACCAACTGAAATCACAGGACTTCGTTATGTTCCACGTGCCTCTGATTCAAATGGAAACTTGCGAGATGTGAAACTGGTTGTCACAGATGAGTCTGGTAAAGAACATACCTTCACAGTGACAGATTGGCCAAATAACAACAAGCCAAAAGACATTGACTTTGGCAAGACAATCAAGGCTAAGAAAATTGTCCTTACTGGTACCAAGACTTACGGAGATGGTGGCGATAAATACCAATCGGCAGCGGAACTCATCTTTACCCGTCCACAAGTAGCAGAAACACCTCTTGACTTGTCAGGCTATGAAGCAGCTTTGGCTAAGGCGCAGAAATTAACAGACAAAGACAATCAAGAGGAAGTAGCTAGCGTTCAGGCGAGCATGAAATATGCGACGGATAACCACCTCTTGACGGAAAGAATGGTTGCCTACTTCGCAGATTATCTCAACCAATTAAAAGATTCTGCTACGAAACCAGACGCTCCAACAAGTAGCAAGGGTGAAGAGCAACCACCAGTTCTTGATGTACCTGAGTTCAAAGGCGGCGTCAATGCAACAGAAGCAGCTGTACATGAGGTTCCTGAGTTCAAGGGCGGCGTTAATGCGGTTGAAGCCTTGGTTCACGAATTACCAGAATACAAAGGTGGAGCCAATGCGGTCCTAGCGGCTGCAAATGAAGTCCCTGAGTTTAAGGGTGGCGTCAATGCGGTCCAAGCCTTGGTAAACGAGAAACCAGCCTACACAGGTGTATTGGCTACTGCTGGAGATCAAGCAGCTCCAACAGTTGAAAAACCTGAGTACCCGCTCACTCCAAGCCCAGTAGCTGATGCCAAAACTCTGGAAGATAAAGAAGAGCAACTTCCTGCTACAGGAGAACATGGTTCAGAAGCAGCCCTCTTCTTAGCAAGTGTGAGCATCGCTTTATCTGCTGCGGTTCTTGCGACAAAACGTAAAGAAGATTAATGAGATTTGATTTTAGCAGTTCAAAGCAACTCGAATCAAAAAGGAACAAACAGCCGGAGAGGACCTCTTGGTTCTCTCCTTTTTCAAAGGAGAAATGATACCGCTTACTCATGTATGCGGATGAAAGGAATAGGAGAAAGATGGATAGACATTTTTTTGAGAAACGCTGTCACTATAGTATAAGAAAATTTGCAATCGGTGCAGCCTCCGTTATGATTGGTGCTAGTATCTTTGGAGCCAATATGGTTCAGGCGGCAGAAACAGCAGCGCCTTCAGAGACAGAGGGAAGTATCACTCATGTTCAAGCCCTGGATAAGTTACCAGATGATTTAGCCGCTGCGCTTGAAAAGGCAGATGCAGAAGCTGCAACAGAAGCAAGTCATGAGGAGGCTCCAGCGACTGATAAGGGAACCAATCCTCCATCAAGTGAAGAGACAAAACCTGAGACAAGTCCTGTAGTTCCAAAGCCAGCAGAAACGCCTAAAGAAGAAGCTAAACCATCAGAAACAAACACCCCTGCTGCTAAACCAGCTGAAACTGCTACGCCCGCACCAAAACCAGCTGAAAAGCAAATTGAAGATAGAGAAGATGTCAACCATCTTGAAGGTGCTACTGCTCAGGCGAGCAACCATGAGACTGGTACCAACTTTACTGCGGATAAAGCTATCGATGGAGATGACAATACTCGTTGGGCTACAGACAAAGATGTACCAAAACCAACTTTTGAACTAACTCTGCCAAAGACTACCTTGATCAAACATGTAGAAATTGACTGGGATCGTCGTCTTCGTAATGGGCAAAATGACCCTAATATCAAATCTTGGAGTCTCTATTACGCAGGCCAAGAAGATGTGGGAGCTAATGGAGAAAAACAATGGAAACTCGCTCATACCAAGACTGGAGATCCTGTTTTAGATGAGAAAGTAGATCTAGCTGAAAGTATCAAAGCTAAGTACCTCAAACTTGAGGTCAATGATTACCAAGCGGGAACAATGAACTGGAGAAATGTTGGAATCCAAGAAATTCGAGCTTATTCAAACGTTCCGGACCATAGTAAGGTAACGGATATCCGCCAAGTAACCGAACTAACAGTAGCAGAAGATGGACAGTCTCTTGTCTTACCAACTTTACCAGGAAAAGTCAGCCTCATCGGAAGCAACAAGCAAGGTGTGATTGATCTTCAAAATCACATCTATAAGCCTTTGACAGACCAACGCGTCAAGGTCATGGTGCAACAAATCAAAGACAGCCATACTTTCACTAAGGAGTTTGAAGTAGTCATCAAGGGTCTACATCAGGACGAGGGTGTAGGTGTCAAACCAAAAGTAGCACCAGCTGTTCAACAATGGTATGGGAAAGAAGGTCAATCTTCTATCACTTCAGATACAGTTCTTGCGACAGGAGATTCAGGATTTGATCAGGCTGCAACCTTCTACCAGTCAGACCTTGCAAGCCGTGGATTGGAACTTGCAACAGGTGACAAACAGGCTCAAAAACGAATCGAATTTAAAAAGGTTGAAAACAAAGGTTATGGTAAGGAAGGCTACGGTATCACTATCCAAGATGATGTGATTACCATCGAAGCTGCCACAAATACAGGAGCCTTTTACGCAACTCGTACTCTTCTTCAAATGGGAGAAACAGACCTACAAAATGGCGAAATTCGTGACTTCCCAAGTTTCAGCCACCGTGGCTTTATGCTAGATACAGGTCGTAAATTTATCCCTTATGACACCCTTGTAGACATCATGCTCAACATGGCTTACTACAAGATGAACGACTTGCAGTTGCACCTTAATGATAACTATATCTTCCTTAAGGAACACTTGGCAGGTAAGAATTTAAGTCCAGAAGAACAACTCAAGTATGTCCTTGAACATGCTAAGACGGGTTTCCGTGTGGAGACAGACATTGTCGGTAAGAATGGTCAAAAATTGACATCAGATGAGCATTATACCAAGGAAGAAATGCAAAATCTGATCAAACTTGCCAAGGCCTTGCATATAAACCTAGTACCAGAAATTGACACACCAGGTCATGCACTTTCATTTGTTAAAGTTCGTCCAGACCTCATGTATCAAGGTAGTCTGAGCGATTATGCAGGCAAGCACAATGTCGAACGAGTTGCCATGCTAGACTTGGATACTAAGTATGAGGAAACTCTTAAATTTGTCAAATCCGTCTATGACAAACTCCTCGATGGTCCAGATGCACCACTTCATGGGGTATCAACGGTTCATATCGGAACGGATGAATACTATGGTAGCAGAGAAAGCTATCGTCGCTATGTCAATGACCTTATCAAATACATTAAAGGAAAAGGTTACACCCCTCGTATCTGGGGCTCACTCAGTGCGAAACGTGGGAACACTCCTGTTGATTGGAACGGAGTAGAAGTTGATATTTGGAGCATTCATTGGCAACGACCAAATGAAGCCATTGCTCAGGGTGCTAAGATTATCAACATCACGGATGTGCCTACCTATAGTGTGCCAAGTGGAAGCAATAGTCAAGCAGCTTACGGGGACTATGCTAACTACGAACGTCAGTACAATAGCTGGACACCGAATGATTTTAGAACAGGTGGAGGTCCACTTCTACCAGCTTCTCATCCAAGTATCCTTGGTGGTGGTCACGCAGTTTGGAATGATAATATCGACCTTCATGAGACCGGTTTGACCTCTTATGATATCTTTAAACGCTTCTTCAAGAGCATGCAAACCACTGCAGAACGCACCTGGGGATCTGACCGTGCAGCTGCGACCTTTGCAGAACGCACCCTACCAACGAGCCCTTATGCGCCACAGTCAAATCCTGCTAAAGAGATTGATCAAAGCGACTTGTTTACCATCAATTCTGAAACAGTCAAGAACTATGCAAGTAAGAAAGTGAAGGCAAGCGAACAGGGATTGGCTTTTGAGAAAGACAGCAGTATCGAAGGCTTGGCTGGTGATGTTGGTCCAAGTCACGTCTTGAAGTTTGATGTAACTGTCACTGGAGACGGGGAACAAACCTTCTCAACAAGTGGGGACAACCGTATCTATCTAGCTGATAAAGACGGCTATCTTGCTTATCAATTTGAACAGTTCCATATCCAATTCAAGAAAAAACTTGAAAAGAACAAACGTTATCAAATCTCTATTGTGACCAAACCACAATCTACAGAAGTCTATGTAGATGGTGAAAAGATTGAGCGTATCGCAAATCCAGCTCACCCTCGATTTGCCCACAATAGCTTGGTGCTACCGCTTGAAAGCATCGGTGGTTTCAAAGGAATCTTGCATAGCGCAGAGTTGTCAGACAAACCATTTGTAAATCCTCGTTTGATTTCAAATGATAAGATTACGGCAACCGCAAGTAGTCAGCAACTTCCAGGAAACGCGACTGAAGGCGCTGTTGAAAAGGCCTTTGATAATGATCCAAATACCTTCTGGCATACTAAGTGGACTGGTGACACTGCGCCATACACCCTTACTATGACCTTGAAAGAAGCAGAAAAAGTCAATGGCTTGACCTATCTCCCACGTCCAGGTGGTGGAAATGGTGTCGTGACACGCTACGAAGTCTACGCACAAAAAGATGGCCAAATGGTCAAGGTTTCAGAAGGAAGCTGGGACAACAACGCCCAAGAAAAAACAGTCAACTTTGCGGCGGTAGATACCAACAAGATTGAGTTGAAAGTATTGGAAGGCGTTGGTGGTTTTGCAAGTGCAGCTGAAGTTCATCTATTGAAACCTGTCAAAGAAGAGCAAGAAACGCCTGCACCAAGTCAACCAGAAAAACCAACTACACCAGAAAAACCAAAAGTAGACCAAACCGGTGATGGAACAGTTGAATTGGCAGATCAATTCACTGCAAGTAAACCAGCTAGCGAAGACAGCATTGCAGCTGCTAGCAAGAGCGCAGACTATCTCAAGAAAGAGTACAAGGTCTTCCCAACTCCACAAAAAGTGACTTATGGAGAAGGAGTCACAGCCCTTCGTAAGCAAGTCAATCTGGTCATGGGCGATCAACTCGATATCTATACTCGCAATCGCTTGAAGAGTGTCTTGCAGGACAATCAAGTATCTTATACAACTGGTAAGGCAGCAATCGCTGGCGCAACCAATATCTATCTTGGGGTGCATGGACAAGGCTCACAAGCAGAGCAAAACTTGTCCAATGTTTCAGCAGGTCTCTTTGACAAGATTGACGCCTATGTCTTGAGCATCAAGGATAACTCGATTTCCATCGTCGGAAAAGACACAGATGCGGTCTTCTATGGTTTGACAACCTTGAAACATATGCTCAAGGAAAGCCAAGTACCAGTCCTTCGCAATGTGACAGTAGAAGATTACGCAGAGCTCAAGAACCGTGGTTTTATCGAAGGTTACTATGGAAACCCATGGTCGAATGCAGATCGTGCAGAACTCATGCGTTTTGGTGGCGATTTGAAATTGAACCAATACTTCTTTGCACCAAAAGATGATCCATACCACAACAAGAAATGGCGTGAACTCTATCCGGAAGAAAAACTAGCTGAAATCCGTGAACTTGCTCGTGTCGGAAATCAAAGTAAAACACGCTATGTCTGGACCATCCATCCATTCATGAACAACCGCATCCGCTTTGGCAATGAAGCGGACTACCAAGAAGACCTGGCTACCATCAAAGCCAAATTTACCCAGTTGATGAAAGTGGGTGTCCGCGAATTTGGTATCCTAGCAGATGATGCTCCAAGTCCAGTCGGAGGCTACAATAGCTACAACCGCTTGATGCAAGATATGACCAGGTGGTTGACTGAAATGCAGGGAACTTACAGCGGTCTTCGCAAAGAAATGATCTTTGTTCCTGGACAGTATTGGGGTAATGGACGTGAGGATGAGTTGAAATCCCTCAATGAAAATCTCCCAAGTTCAACATCCATGACCTTGACGGGTGGTAAGATTTGGGGTGAAGTCTCTGAAAGCTTCCTTTCAACTCTCAAGAACAATCTATCCGCAGGTGGCAAGACCTATCGCCCAGTTTCACTTTGGATTAACTGGCCTGTAACAGATAACTCTAAACAACACTTGATTCTAGGTGGTGGTGAGAAATTCCTTCATCCAAATGTGGATCCAAGCTTGCTATCTGGTATCATGTTGAACCCAATGCAACAGTCTGAGCCATCTAAGATTGCCCTCTTTTCAGGAGCTCAATACTCATGGAAACAGTGGAAATCAGAAGAAGAAGCTAAGAAAATCAATGACATTGCCTTCAACTTTGTAGAAAATGGTCATTTTGAAGATAGCAAGGTATCAGCAGCCTTCCGTGAACTTGGTAAGCACATGATCAACCAAAACATGGATGGTCGTGTCGTTAAACTAGAAGAATCTGTAGACTTGGCTCCAAAATTGACAGACTTCATGACCAAGCTCAAAGCAGGTCAGGATGTGACTGCAGAACGTGCAGCCTTGCGAGCTGAATTTGCCAAGATTAAAGAAGCAGCCGAACTTTACAAAGCATCGGGCGACCAAAAGATGGTTGCGCAAATCCACTATTGGTTGGATAATGCAATCGATCAAATGAATGCCCTTGATGCCTTCCTTACAGGAACTGAAGCCATGGCTACAAACGATGCAGCCAAACTTTGGGATAGCTACTATAAAGGTTTGAAATTGTACGAACAGTCTCAAACTCACACCTTCCATTATGTAGACCATATGGAAAAGGCTGAATTGGGTGTTCAACATATTCGTCCATTTATCCTATCCTTGAAAGAAGTTCTAGCATCTGAAGTTCAAAAAGTCTTGCATCCAGACCAAATCATCAGTACCTTTATCACCAATCGAACAGGTGTAGAAGGTGGTTTAGCAGAAGTAACGGATGGCGATTTGGCAACTCATGCGATTATTAAATCACCAAATAGCATCAAGACAGGTGATTATATTGGTATGAAGTTTAACAAGCCAGTAGCGATTCAAACCTTGACCTTTGCTATGGGAACGCAGGCAAATCCACGTGATACCTTTAGTAAGGCAGAAGTGCAGTATCTAGATGAAAATGACAACTGGGTAACCTTGAAAGAGCCAAGCTATGTCGGAAATGAATCCCTGCTTAAGTTTGAGAATCTCAACATCAAGGCCAAAGCAGTTCGCATGATTGCGACAGCAGACCGCGAGAACACTTGGTTTGCAGTTCAGGAAATTGCAGTCAACCGTCCAGTTGAAAAAGCTCGTAGCCAACAAGCAACGACAGTTAGTCTAAGCTCAAACTTAGTTTACAAACTAAATACCTCAGCTCGTCAAATCACTGATGGCAAGGACAATACAGAAGCCATGATGGCAAACGCTGACGGTAGCAATACGACACCAGTAGATGCTTGGGCACAACTTGACCTCGGTGAAGTCAAGTCAGTCACTAAAGTACGACTTCGCCAAGGAACGGGTGATAAGCTTGCCACAGGTGTACTTGAGTACTCTACAGATGGAACTGCATGGCAAGAGTTGGATCGCCTATCAGGAGAACAAACCAAGGAAGTGACCAGAGCTATAAATGCTCGCTATATCCGAGTCCGCAATACCAAGGCACTCGACCTCTGGTGGCGTATCCAAGATTTCTCTGTTGAGACACGCTCTGGAAACAGTGAGTTAACGGACACCAACGTTGATGCCTTGAAGGAAACGCCGGTAGTGGATAGCTTGGGACATTATGAACTTCAAATTCCAGCTGGAACTAAACTTCCTGCAAATAGCTATCTAGGTATGAAACTTGACCGTATCCATCAGGTCAAGAGCATCCAGCTCCAAGGCCAAGCCAACCCAGCTCTTAGCCTTGAGTACTCTGCAAATGCTCAAGAATGGATGCCAGCTAGCCAATTGACAGACAGAACTGTCGCAACCCACTTGGTTCGTTATGTTCGTCTGGTCAATAAAACAGATCAGGAACAAGCTGTGACAGCCACTTCTCTCCTTGTGACAACCAAAGAAGTACAACCAACCAAACTAGAATCTACAACTATGGGCATTCATCCAACATACGGAAGCAATGATGTTCGTAAACTGAACAACCTAGATCAATTATTTGATGGTGTGTACAACAACTTCGTTGAGTTTTCAGACTATGCTCGTAAAGATGGTCATGTGACCTTGAAACTTGGTAGCGAACGCACCATCAAGAAGATTAGAGCTTACATCCAAGACGGAACTCAAAACTATCTTCGTGATGGTAAGATTCAAGTCAGCCAAGACGGTAAAACTTGGACTGATGTCGTGACAGTAGGAGATGGTGTGGCCAATAGCACACACGATGATTCATTGACAGATGGTTGGACACATGATTCTAAGATGCCAGGAAATCGCTATATCGAGGGTGAATTGACGACACCAGTCAAAGCCAACTATCTCCGTGTCCTCTATACAGCGGATTATGATGCCCGTTTTGTAGGCTTTACAGAATTGGTCATCAACGATGGTGAGTTTGTCAAACCAATCAATGATCCAACAGTAGAAGGAAGCAGTGGAGAAAGTCAGGGCAACCTTTATAATAATCTTGTAGACGGCAAAGTCTTGACCAGCTACAAGTCTGAAAAAGACAAGGGCGAATTGGTGTATCACTTATCTGAGCCAACCAATGCCAACCACCTTCGTCTCGTTTCCAGTCTTCCTGAAGGAGCTAAGGCACGTATTCTTGCTAGAACACTCAAGGATGGTCAAGACAGCTGGACAGACCTCGGTGCCATTACATCTAGTCTCCAAACCTTCGCTATCCGAAATGGTGGCTCTCTTCTAGATGTCAAATTAGTCTGGGAAGGTGGCAAGGCAGAATTTTATGAATTGGCAAGCTTCCATCAAGAATTAACAGAAGAACCGCTCCAATCAAGCAAGGGAGAAGAACCAGCACCCGTTCTTGAGGTTCCTGAATTCACAGGTGGTGTCAATGCAGTTGAAGCCCTAGTACATGAACTTCCAGAGTACACAGGCCCAGTAGCGACAGTAGGAGACCAAGATGCTCCGACAGTAGAGAAACCTGAGTTCAAGGGCGGTGTCAATGCAGTTGAAGCCTTGGTACATGAGCTTCCAGAGTACACAGGCCCAGTAGCGACAGTAGGAGACCAAGCTGCTCCGACAGTAGAGAAACCTGAGTTCAAGGGCGGTGTCAATGCAGTGATGGCTCTAGTGCATGAATTGCCAGAATACACAGGTCCATTATCGACAGTAGGAGACCAAGCTGCTCCAACAGTAGAGAAACCTGAGTTTAAACTTAGCTCACTTGCTTCAGATGAAGGTAAGGCACCGGAACTAAAACAAGAAGTGACGAAGCGAGAAACAGCTGAACAAAGCTTGCCAGCAACAGGTGAGAGTCAATCTGACACAGCCCTCTTCCTAGCAGGTGTTAGCCTAGCCCTATCTGCTCTCTTTGTAGCAAAAACAAAGAAAGACTAGTATTTAGTAAAACCTCTTAACAAGATTACGAAATCCGTTTCCTACCTTTCCCAATGAGGTTTATAGTACAAAAAAAGCCTGAGAAGACATCTTCTCAGGCTTTTGTTAAGCACATAAATGCAATAGTGCTATGAAAAAATCACCCAGAGTATTTTATTTTAATAGTCTTTTTACAGAAAATAATTTTTTAAATTCAATAAATGTTCACATATACATTATTTAACTTTTTAAGACTCAAGATAACTTACAAATTTTATCCCCGTATTCTGAATCATGATTTTTCTTCCTGTCTATTTTATTACAAAAAATTCTGACAACTACTCAAAAATACTTTATCAGTAGTTTTTAAAGTGAATATTATTAAAGATTTCTGCCTTTAAATTAATTAAAAGTATATTACCTAAACTAGGTATATTTGTGTTATCAAAAACCTCTAACAATATCGCTATAATATCCCTTAGAACAAATTTTTCAGTAGAATCGTCAATATTTTTTTCATCTCTTAATACACTTAGATTTCTCCGCATACAATCAATAAAATCCATCATGAAAAAAGTATCAATATCATCCAATGAATCAAAATAACCAATTGATCTAGGTAAATTATAGACTATATAGGATTCTTTATTCAATATATATTCTATATTAAAATCAAATTTTTTAATTTCATCAAAACAATCTGTGTTGTATTTTAAAATATCTAACACATCTTGCAATACTGCATACACACTGGAAAGTTCCACTGTATTTGCTTCAATTTCATATGAAAAGAACATGAATAAGGAATGTAAAAGTTTATTGAAATTCCTTGATTCTACAATATCTTTAACTTTATTTGTATTCAGAAAAACATTTTCTCTAATGTCGTATGTGTTATAAAAGAAAATTTCAGAAAACGTTGAATCAGTCGGCACACTAATATTGTTGTAGTCTCCCCAATCTTTAGAAGACGATTTATCACTATAATTTCCAATACCAGGATGTAATGCATTCCCCTTCGATTTTAAATATTTATAAATCTTTATGCCTCCATTGAGATACCCAAAAAGAATTTCCTCACCAATTATTGTTGTAGCTGTAATATAAAATGAACGTGGTATTTTTTTAGAAACAATATCTCCCGACTTTAAAGATACTTTACTAATACAATTTTTCGTATTATCACTAGAATCATAATACTTTACATTCTCTATATATAAAGTATCTTCTCGCATTATCAAGATTATACCTTTAGTAGCATCAACCACAAAACTAGGTCTATAATGATCTTTATATTGCTCTAATTCTTTTTCCTTTTCTTTTCTATCTTTTTCACGTTCTTTTTTACGTTCTTTTCTATCTTTTTCCTTTTCTTTTCTATCTTTTTCACGTTCTTTTTTACGTTCTTTTCTATCTTTTTCACGTTCTTTTCTATCATCACGGTATCTATTCTTTTCATTACTGACAAACACAAATACTGTGAAAGAAATAGTCAGTGCAGTTGAATAAAACGAAAAGTTTTCAACCACAACATTCAATGCTAACTTCAAAGACTCTGGAGGAATTGTAGCACCGTAATAAACGAAGTACCTAACCGCCTTAACTATAATCGGGAAAATGAATATAAAAACAATAAATAATATAAGTGGCCAAGTGAAGAACTTAAAATCATCTTGTTTATTCTTCTTATTTTTCAAGATATTTTCTCCTTATTTTAAATATGTACATAGAATAAAAAATAATTTATATTTGATTTTTTTACTTAAACAGCTATTAGATTTTTGCAATGGATTTCTGCTTTAAGAGGAGATAAGAAGGCTTCTCAGGAGTCCCGTATTTTTTCGCAACTATTATAAGTAGCGTGTGAAAGGTAAATTTTCAAACTCTATCCATTAGTTTTTTGTTGTATCGCTTTTTCTTGATTTCAAATCTAGACATATAAATTTATTACCTACCTTTTTTAAAAGTTTTATTCAATTTTGGTATGACTTTTTTGCCTATATTTTACTCTGTTGTTATATTAAATAAGTTTAGATTTAAACCTCATCCCAAAAGGTAGAAAAATTTAACTTTTGGAGTGAGGTTCAAAAGAGGGTTGAATAGATTTTATGGTTGTGCTGGTTGAGGATTCTGATTTTGGTTCTGGTTTTGTTGACCAGGCGTTGTATTTGGTTGCTGGTTATTGGTATTATTGTTTGCACTATTATTCGTGCTTGGAGTAGTTGAGCTTGACTGTGAGGTTGAACTTTCTGATGTCGAGCTCGAACTTTCTGGTGTTGGGGCCTGTTGCGGAGCAGGAGCAGTCCATGCAGAACGAGCACCGTTTTTAAAGACGAACTCACCACTTCGATAGAGGCCTTCTGGCATAGTCCAGTCGCCAGGGTTGTTATCCTCAGACAGATAAGTCATCATTGAACGGTAAACCTTAGCTGCAACATAGAAGCCATCACCAACGATAGGAGTAAGGCGGTTTGAGTAACCTGTCCACACAGCCATTGAATATTTGCGAGTATAACCAACAAACATTTCGTCTGGAGCTACATAACCAGTATTTTTGATGTAGTTTTCAATTTCATCATCTGTATAGTTTGATGTACCAGTCTTACCAGCTTGAGGTAGCCAAGGGAGATAAGCACCACGACCAGTTCCGTATGCCAAGACAGTCTTCATCATTTCTGTCATCATATAGGCGGTCGTCTCTTTCATGGCACGAGTACCAGGATCAGCGTATTCTTTTGAGCTACCATCGCTAAAGACGATTTTGTTGATATACATTGGTTTATGGTAGATACCACCGTTAGCAAAAGCAGCGTAAGCAGCAGCCATTTTCTCACTACTTGCTCCATACTTTTTGTTTGACTCAGTCGTATTACTTGAAATCGCGTTGGCATAGTGCATATCTGGATAGTCAATGCCGATTCCATTTAGGAAGGTCTTGGCTCTATCCAAACCGACTTTGTTCAAGGTTTCTACAGCTGTAACGTTCCGTGATTGTTGGAGCGCATATTGGATGGTAATATTTCCAAAATAACTTCTATCCCAGTTGTAGAGTGGAGTATCAGTGCCAGGATAGTTATAAGGAACATCATGTACAATAGAAGCAGTAGAGTCATAGACTCCATATTCTAAAGCGGGAGCATAATCAGTGATGGGTTTCATTGATGATCCCCAGTCACGATTGGTTTCTACGGCCTGGTTGGTACCGAATGAAACATTACTTGCTTGATGACGAGCACCAAGTTGTGCAATAACGTTACCATTAGATACATCTACAATAGTCGAAGCTACTTGCATGTCATCATCAGGATAAGTGACATATTGGTCGGTGTTATAAACATCCCAGAGTCGTTGTTGGACCTTAGAATCAACGTTGGTGTAGACTTCCATACCCGTCGTTAAGAGATTGTAGCCTGTTTCTTGTTCGACTTGATCGATTACCTCTTTGAGGTAATTATCCATGTAAGGAGGATAACTGTTAGCTGATTTTAGGCTTTGAAGTCCATCTGTAATCGGAGTATTAATCGCTTTTTCATATTGCTCAGCTGAAATGTAACCTTGCCCCTTCATCTCAGAGAGGACGAGATTACGACGTTCTTGAGCGGCTTCTGGGTGCGAGTAAGGGTCATACTGGTTTGGAGCCTGAGGCATACCAGCAAGGAGAGCCAGTTGAGGAATACTTAGATCTTTGAGATCCTTGCCATAGTAACTTTGGGCAGCTGTCTGCATTCCGTAGTTACCGTTTGACATGTAAACCTTGTTGATGTAGTAGGTTAAGATCTCTTGTTTAGTCGCTTTTTGTTCTAGCTGAACGGCTAACCAAGCTTCCTGGGCCTTACGAGAAAGGGTTTGATCAGAAGTTGACGTAGAGAAATAGGTTAACTTGATCAACTGCTGCGTCAAGGTTGAAGCTCCTTGCAGACCTCCACCACCACGAAGGTTTCGGAGGGTAGCACCTAGGATACGGATCGTGTCGATTCCTCGGTGATTAAAGAAGCGATGGTCCTCAATCGAAACAATAGCGTTGACCAAATCGGTCGGTATTTCGTTTGCTTGGGCATTGACCCGACGTTCCGATCCAAGATCAGCGATAAGCTCGTCATTGCTATCATAGATTTTACTTGACGTTGTAGCGACTAGTTTACTTTCAGAAAGTTCTGGAGCCTTGCTAACATAGTAGAGGAAGAGACCTCCACCAAGCATTACAGCTGCGATAAATACAGTTAAGAGACTGATGCTGACATACTTAGCTATTCGCAGAAAAGTTTGTTTGTTCATCTTGTTTTACCACCTAGTAAATGTTCTTTGATAATGTCGAGGTAGGGAATTTGAGGAAAAGCACCAGGCTCAATCCTATATCCATTTTCTCGAATATATCCAAGTGGCATTGACTTCTGTCCCTTATCTTGATGATAGAAACGGATGAGATCAATAGCCGGTAATAAGTAGGTTTCTTGCTGAGAAGAAAAGTGAAGGAGTACAAAGCAGATTCCTTGCTGGGCAAGGACTTGTTCCATATGCTGGATCTGATGGAGATGAAAATTCTTCATCGGAATCGCATGTTTTTGCCTGGTTTCCTTTGCTTCAAAGTCGATGTAGTATCCATCATAAACCCCTGAATAGTCAGTAGTTGAAGCTTGTCTAAAGTAGGCTTCAACGATCTTGGCTCGACTTCGTTGGGGATAGTCGACACGTACGATTTGGATGGGAGTCGGTTTCTTGTGAATAACAGCTAACCCATGCGACAAATAGTAGTCGTTCGTAGCATTGATCATCTTTTCAAAAGACATTCCCCGATTTGCGAAATTTTTAGTTTGTGACAGGGGTGCTTGTCTCTTTTGAGATGAAATTTTATGTGGATAGTTGACCATAATTCTCCTTATTGGTACAATAACATCACTCTATTATATCATAAATTTACAAAGAAAGGGTTAAAAATGACATCAGCCTTGATTTTAGGCTATTCAGCCTTTGACCTTGGTCTCTTTAATGACAAGGATATTCGCGTTGATATTATCAAAACAGCCATTCGGAGAGACCTGGAACGTCTAGCAGAGGATGGGGTGAACTGGCTTGTCTTTACAGGGACCTTGGGCTTTGAGTACTGGGCGCTTCAGGTGGCAAAAGACATGAAAGCAGACTATGGATTTCAGTTGGCGACCATTTTTGATTTTGAAACCCATGGTAATAACTGGAATGAAGCAAATCAAGCTAAATTGAGTGAGTTCAAGCAGGTTGATTTTGTCAAATACGCCTATCCACAATATGAGCACAAGGGACAATTACGCGATTATCAGAAATTTCTGCTGGAAAATACAGATACTTGTTACCTTTTTTACGACGAAGAAAACGAAACCAAGTTACGATATTTTTACCAAATGATGAAAAATCAAGCGGACTATGTTACAAGAAGATTAACATTTGAGGACTTGAATGAAATAGTAGAAAATTTTTCTGAAAAGTAAGCCTTTGACCTTGATTTTTACTTGTCTTTTTTTATATAATAATACTAGTAACCCAGAATGGAGAGAGACATGGCAAGTATTATATTTTCAGCGAAAGATATTTTTGAACAAGAATTTGGACGTGAAGTACGTGGATACAGCAAAGCAGAGGTAGATGAATTCCTAGATGATGTGATTAAGGATTATGAAACCTACGCAGCTTTGGTCAAATCCCTTCGTCAAGAGATTGCTGATTTGAAGGAAGAATTATCTCATAAACCACAGGTAGCGCCAACTCAACCAGACTCTATTGAAGTAACAGCTTCTACCTCAATGACAAACTTTGATATTTTGAAACGCTTAAATCGTCTCGAAAAAGAAGTATTTGGTAAGCAAATCTTAGACAACCAAGATTTATAATTGACTAAGGAATGAGTGCAATTTTTGGATAATCGCGTGAAGAGGTTCTCTTTTCATGAGGAAAGTCCATGCTAGCACAGGCTGTGATGCCTGTAGTGTTTGTGCTAGGCGAATCCATAAGCCTAGGGACGAGAAATCGTTACGGCAGTCGAAATGACTAAGTCTTCGGATAGGTCAGAATAGGCTTGAAAGTGCCACAGTGACGGAGTCTTTCTGGAAACAGAGAGAGTGGAACGCGGTAAACCCCTCAAGCTAGCAACCCAAATTTTGGTCGGGGCATGGAGTGCACGGAAACGAACGTAGTACTCTGACTGCTAGCAGATTTATGCTGTTAGCGGTAGACAGATGATTATCGAAGGAAGTGGTCCTAGTCACTTCTGGAACAAAACATGGCTTATAGAAAATTGCATATAGGTTGGGGCTGAGAAATCTTTCTCAACCTCATTTTTTAAAGTGAACAAGAGAAAGGTCTTGCAAGACTAGAAATGAAAGAACAATTTAATTTAATCGCAACTGCTGCGGCGGGTCTTGAGGCTGTCGTTGGACGTGAGGTGCGAGACCTTGGTTATGATTGCCAGGTTGAAAATGGGCGTGTCCGCTTCCAAGGAGATGTGAAGGCAATCATTGAGAACAACCTTTGGCTTCGCGCGGCGGATCGCATCAAGATTGTAGTCGGAAGTTTTCCAGCTAAGACTTTTGAAGAGCTTTTTCAAGGAGTTTTTGCTCTAGATTGGGAAAACTATCTCCCTCTAGGAGCACGTTTCCCGATATCAAAGGCAAAATGTGTGAAGTCTAAACTCCACAATGAGCCCAGTGTTCAGGCTATTTCTAAGAAGGCTGTTGTGAAGAAGTTACAAAAACACTATGCCCGTCCAGAAGGAGTTCCCTTGATGGAAACGGGTCCCGAGTTTAAGATTGAGGTATCTATCCTGAAAGATGTGGCAACTGTCATGATTGACACGACTGGTTCTAGCCTCTTTAAGCGTGGTTATCGTACGGAAAAGGGTGGAGCGCCGATCAAAGAAAACATGGCAGCAGCCATTTTACAACTATCTAATTGGTATCCAGACAAGCCCTTGATTGATCCGACCTGTGGTTCAGGAACGTTCTGTATCGAGGCGGCTATGATTGCTAGAAAGATGGCTCCAGGACTTCGCCGTTCCTTTGCTTTTGAGGAATGGAACTGGGTCAGCGATCGGTTAATCCAAGAAGTTCGCACAGAGGCGGCTAAGAAAATTGATCGTGAACTTGAGCTGGACATTATGGGCTGTGATATAGATGCTCGCATGGTGGAAATTGCCAAGGCAAATGCTCAAGCAGCAGGTGTCGCAGGTGACATCACCTTTAAGCAAATGCGGGTACAGGACTTGCGCACAGACAAGATTAATGGCGTTATCATTTCCAATCCACCATATGGGGAACGCTTGTCTGATGATGCAGGAGTTACCAAGCTCTATGCTGAGATGGGACAGGTCTTTGCACCACTGAAAACGTGGAGTAAGTTTATCCTGACGAGTGACGAAGCTTTTGAAAGCAAGTACGGAAGTCCAGCTGATAAAAAACGAAAACTCTATAACGGGACCTTAAAAGTGGATTTGTATCAATACTTTGGTCAGCGTGTCAAACGCCAAGAGGTAAAATAGAAAGGTGAACTCATGAGTAAGAAAAGACGTGATCGTCATAAAAAAGGACATCAAGAACCACAATTCGACTTTGACGAAGCAAAAGACTTGACTGTTGGTCAGGTCATTCGTAAGAATGAAGAGGTTGAAGCAGGAGTATTGCCTGAGGACAGTATCTTAGACAAATACATCAAACAACACCGTGAAGAGATCGAAGCCGACAAGTTTGAAACTCGTCAGTTTAAAAAAGAAGAACTGGCTTCTACTCAAAACCTAGAGGAAATGATCCAAGAAGTTCGTGAATCAAGTGAATCTTCTGATCAGGTAGACGATTCAGACCTGGTTGCTGAGGGATCTATTGAAGAGATAGAAGAAGAGACTACTCAGTTTGTTCCACCACTTCAAGATGAAGAAAATGCTGAAATAGAGCCTCTCGTTTTAACAGAAACAGAGCCCGAGCAAATAAATGAGGAACAAGAAGAGGAGACCTATACACCTCTATCACGTTCGGCTCAAACAGAACCTGAAACAGGCTCTAAGAAGAAAGCTGTCATCATCATTGCTTCTGTAGTAGCTGCAATCCTTGTGCTTGCTGGAACATATTATGTCTACCGTCAAGTATCTCGTTCAAACCAAGAAATCCAGTCTTCTCAAGCAGCATCTTCGGATGATCAAGGAACACAAACAGTTTTGAAAGACTTCAATGATCTCTATGATACTTTCTATACGGATGCTAATAAGACAGCTCTGAAAAACAGCCAGTTTGATAAATTGAGCCAACTGAAAACCTTGCTAGATAAGTTAGAAGGTAGCCGTGATTATACACTAGCTAAGTCAAGATATGATAGTCTAGCAACTCAAATCAAGGCCATTCAAGATGTTAATGCCCTCTTTGAAAGTCCAGCTATTACGGACGGTGTCTTGGATACCAATGCGAAAGCCAAAGCGGATGCTAAATTTACAGAAATCAAGACAGGGAACACAGAACTAGACAAACTCTTGGATAAGGCCATTAGTCTTGGCAAGAGCCAACAAACCAGTGCTTCCAGCTCAAGTTCAAGCTCTAGCACGAGTCAAGCAAGCTCAAGTTCAGCTACAGAAAGCAATGCAAGCAGTACGACACCTTCTACCAGCACTACGGCACCAGCTAGAGATACGAATGGTGGTTTGTCTGGCGATGGGGTTAATCTTCAAAGAAGTGCTAGTCGTGTACCTTACAACCAATCAGCTGTAGACGATAGCAACAACACTGCTTGGACCTTTGCGGATGGTGTATTGGAACAAGTCCTAGCAACATCACGTGCTCGTGGCTATATCACTGGAAATCAATATATCCTAGAACGTGTCAATATCGTAAACGGAAATGGTTATTACAACCTCTACAAACCAGATGGAACCTATCTCTTCACCCTCAACTGTAAGACGGGTTACTTTGTAGGGAATGGTTCTGGTCATGCAGATGACTTGGACTACTAGGACTCCGTTACAAAATTCTTTCCTTTCATAGGTAAAAATGATAAAATAAAACATATTAAACAAGAGGAGTGTCACATGACAAAAGCTAACTTTGGTGTCGTAGGTATGGCCGTAATGGGTCGTAACCTTGCCCTAAATATCGAATCTCGTGGTTATACAGTTGCCATTTACAACCGTAGTAAAGAAAAAACAGAAGACGTAATTGCTTGCCATCCTGAAAAGAACTTTGTGCCAAGCTATGACGCGGAAAGCTTTGTAAACTCAATCGAAAAACCTCGTCGTATCATGCTGATGGTTCAAGCTGGACCTGGTACAGACGCAACTATCCAAGCTCTTCTTCCCCACCTTGATAAGGGTGATATCTTGATCGATGGAGGAAACACTTTCTACAAAGATACCATCCGTCGTAATGAAGAACTGGCAAACTCAGGTATCAACTTTATCGGTACCGGGGTTTCTGGTGGTGAAAAAGGTGCCCTTGAAGGTCCTTCTATCATGCCTGGTGGACAAAAAGAAGCCTACGAATTGGTTGCTGATGTTCTCGAAGAAATCTCAGCTAAAGCACCAGAAGATGGCAAACCATGTGTGACTTACATCGGTCCTGATGGAGCTGGTCACTATGTGAAAATGGTCCACAACGGTATCGAGTATGGTGACATGCAATTGATCGCAGAAAGCTATGACTTGATGCAACACTTGCTTGACCTTTCTGCAGAAGACATGGCAGAAATCTTTACTGAGTGGAACAAGGGTGAGTTGGACAGCTACTTGATCGAAATCACAGCTGATATCTTGAGCCGTAAAGATGATGAAGGTCAAGATGGCCCAATCGTAGACTATATCCTTGATGCTGCAGGCAACAAGGGAACTGGTAAATGGACTAGCCAATCAGCACTTGACCTTGGTGTGCCATTGTCACTGATTACGGAGTCAGTATTTGCGCGTTACATCTCTACATACAAAGAAGAGCGTGTACATGCTAGCAAGGTCCTTCCAAAACCAGCTGCTTTCAAATTTGAAGGAGACAAGGCTGAGTTGATTGAAAAGATCCGTCAAGCCCTTTACTTCTCAAAAATTATCTCTTACGCACAAGGTTTCGCACAATTACGTGTGGCTTCTAAAGAAAATAACTGGAACTTGCCGTTTGCGGACATCGCATCTATCTGGCGTGATGGCTGTATCATCCGTTCTCGTTTCTTGCAAAAGATTACAGATGCTTACAACCGTGATGCAGACCTTGCAAACCTTCTCTTGGATGAGTACTTCTTGGATGTTACTGCTAAGTACCAACAAGCAGTGCGTGATATCGTAGCTCTTGCTGTTCAAGCTGGTGTACCAGTGCCAACCTTCTCAGCAGCTATTACTTACTTTGATAGCTACCGTTCAGCTGACCTTCCTGCTAACTTGATCCAAGCGCAACGTGACTACTTTGGTGCCCACACTTACCAACGTAAAGACAAAGAAGGAATCTTCCACTACTCTTGGTATGACGAAAAATAAGTAGGTCTGCCATGGGGAAACGGATTTTATTACTTGAGAAAGAACGAAATCTCGCTCATTTTCTCAGTCTGGAACTCCAAAAAGAGCAATACCGTGTTGATCTGGTTGAGGAGGGGCAAAAAGCCCTCTCCATGGCTCTCCAGACAGATTATGACTTGATTTTACTGAATGCTCGTCTGGGGGATATGACGGCCCAGGATTTTGCAGAGAGGCTGAGTCGGACAAAACCGGCCTCAGTGATCATGGTCTTGGACCATCGCGAAGAATTGCAAGACCAGATTGAGACAATCCAGCGCTTCGCCGTTTCTTACATCTATAAGCCAGTGATTATTGATAATCTAGTAGCTCGTATTTCAGCGATTTTCCGAGGTCGGGACTTCATTGACCAACACTGTAGTCAGATGAAGGTTCCAACGTCTTACCGCAACCTACGTATGGATGTAGAACATCATACCGTTTATCGTGGCGAGGAGATGATTGCTCTGACGCGCCGTGAGTATGACCTTTTGGCCACTCTCATGGGAAGCAAGAAGGTCTTGACTCGTGAGCAGTTATTGGAAAGTGTTTGGAAGTACGAAAGTGCAACAGAAACCAATATCGTGGATGTTTATATCCGTTATCTACGTAGCAAGCTTGATGTAAAAGGTCAAAAAAGCTACATTAAAACCGTGCGTGGTGTTGGGTACACCATGCAAGAATAGAAAAGCAGTTGCAGTTGTGTAACTGCTTTTTTTGAGAAATTTCTATATATTGACATACAATAAAGTCTTTGCTACAATCAGTTATGGAGGAAAGATCTAATGAAAAGATTTAAAATAATGATGCAAGTTGGACTAGCCGTCTTTTTCTTTGCTTTGCTAGCGACAAGCACCGTCTTTGCGGATGATGCTGATTCAGAAGGCTGGCAATTTGTCCAAGAAAATGGTAGAACCTACTACAAGAAGGGTGACATCAAAGAAACGGACTGGCGAGTGATTGATGGCAAGACCTATTATTTTGATTATAATGGTGAAATGGTTGTTGGTTGGCAATACATTCCAATGCCAGTTAAAGGATATACAATTGGTCCTTACCCTAATGGCATAAGATTAGAAGGTTCCCCAATGCCAGAGTGGTACTACTTCGATAAAAATGGAGTGCTACAAGAGTTTGTTGGTTGGAAAGCATTAGAGATTAAAACTAAAGACAGTGTTGGAAGAAAGTATGGTGAAAAACGTACAAATCCGGAAGATAAAGAAGAGAAGAGTTTTTACACGAACTATTACTTTAATCAAAATCATTCTTTAAAGACAGGTTGGCTTTATGACCAGTCTAATTGGTATTATCTAGCTAAAACGGAAATTAATGGAGAAAACTATATTGGTGGTGAAAGACGTGCAGGTTGGATAAACGATGGTTCAGCTTGGTACTATCTAGATCCAGAAACTGGTATCATGCAAACTGGTTGGAAGCAAATTGGCAATAAATGGTACTACCTCCGTTCATCAGGAGCTATGACAACTGGCTGGTATCAGGAAGGCTCAACTTGGTACTATTTAGATGCTGAAAATGGCGATATGAAAACAGGCTGGCAATATCTTGGTAACAAGTGGTACTACCTTCGTTCATCAGGAGCCATGGCAACTGGCTGGTATCAGGAAGGTTCGACTTGGTATTATCTACAAACAAGTAATGGCGATATGAAGACAGGTTGGACAAAAGTAAATGGAAACTGGTATTATCTCAATTCCTCTGGAGCAATGGTTACAGGTAGCCAAACTATCGATGGTAAAGTTTATAACTTTGCTTCATCTGGTGAGTGGATTTAATGTTGGAGGAGATACAAATGAAGCTTTTGAAAAAAATGATGCAAGTCGCACTAACAGCATTTTTCTTTGGTTTGCTAGCTACTAATACTGTATTTGCGGATACAACAGGTGGCCAATTTGTTGATAAGGATAATAGAAAATATTATGTAAAAGATGATCATAAAGCAATCTATTGGCATAAAATAGACGGTAAAACTTACTATTTTGGTGATAAAGGAGAAATGGTAGTTGGATGGCAATACTTAGAAATTCCTGGAACAGGTTATCGTGATAATTTATTAGATAACCAACCAGTTAATGAAATCGGACTCCAACAAAAATGGTATTATTTTAGCTCAGATGGTGCTTTGCTAGAACAAACAGATAAACAAGTACTAGAGGCAAAAACGTCTGAAAATACAGGAAAAGTATATGGTGAACAATATACTCCATCTCCTGAAAAGAGAACTTATTATTTTGATAATAATTATGCTGTAAAGACAGGTTGGACTTATGAAGACGGTAATTGGTATTATTTAAATAAGCTAGGAATTTCTGGCGATGATTCTTACAATCCACTACCAATTGGTGAAGTTGCTAAGGGTTGGACTCAAGATTTCCATGTTACTTTTGGTATTGATAGAAGCAAACCTGCTCCGTGGTACTACTTAGATCCAACAACTGGCATCATGCAAACAGGTTGGCAATATCTTGGTAATAAATGGTACTACCTCCGTTCATCAGGATCTATGGCGACTGGCTGGTATCAGGAAGGCTCCACTTGGTATTATTTAGATGCTCAAAATGGTGATATGAAAACGGGCTGGCAATACCTTGGTAACAAATGGTACTACCTCCGTTCATCAGGATCTATGGCGACTGGCTGGTATAAGGAAGGTTCGACTTGGTATTATCTACATACAAGTAATGGCGATATGAAGACTGGTTGGTTCCAGGTTAATGGCAAATGGTACTACGCTTACAGCTCAGGTGCTTTGGCAGTGAATACAACCGTAGATGGTTATTCTGTCAACTATAATGGCGAATGGGTTCAATAATGAAAGAGGCGATTGTGAAGGAAACAATCGCTTTTTTTGTGAAAATATAATAAAATAGATAGGAGAAAATACTACTGTATGAAATGAGACGGTCTTTTCGTCTAGCAAAAGGAAAACATGACAAAAAAAGTTGGTGTCGGTCAGGCACATAGTAAGATTATTTTAATAGGAGAGCATGCGGTTGTTTACGGTTATCCAGCCATTTCCCTGCCTCTCATAGAGGTGGAGGTGACCTGTAAGGTGGTCCCTGCTGAAAGTCTGTGGCGTCTTTATGAGGAGGATACCTTGTCCATGGCGGTGTATGCCTCGCTGGAGTATTTGGATATCAAAGAAGCCTGCATTCGATGTGTGATTGACTCGGCTATCCCTGAAAAACGGGGGATGGGTTCGTCAGCGGCTATCAGCATAGCGGCCATTCGTGCGGTATTTGACTACTACCAAGCCGACCTGCCTCACGATGTGCTAGAAATCTTGGTCAATCGGGCTGAGATGATTGCCCATATGAATCCAAGCGGTTTGGATGCCAAGACCTGTCTCAGTGACCAGCCCATTCGCTTTATCAAGAACGTTGGATTTACAGAGCTTGAGATGAACCTATCCGCTTATTTGGTGATTGCTGATACGGGCGTGTATGGTCACACTCGTGAAGCTATCCAAGTGGTTCAAAGCAAGGGCAAGGATGCCCTACCGTTTTTGCATGCCTTGGGAGAATTGACCCAGCAAGCAGAAGATGCGATTAGACAAAAGGATGCTGAGGGACTGGGACAAATCCTCAGTCAAGCGCATTTACATTTAAAAGAAATTGGTGTTAGTAGCCCTGAGGCTGACTCACTGGTTGAAACGGCTCTTAACCATGGTGCTCTGGGTGCCAAGATGAGTGGTGGTGGACTAGGAGGGTGTATTATCGCCTTGGTAGCCAATCTGGACCAAGCGCAAGAACTAGCAAAACGATTAGAAGAGAAAGGAGCTGTTCAGACATGGATCGAAAGCCTGTAACAGTACGTTCCTACGCAAATATTGCCATTATCAAATATTGGGGAAAGAAAAAAGAAAAAGAGATGGTTCCTGCTACTAGTAGCATCTCTCTGACTTTGGAAAATATGTACACAGAGACGACTTTGTCGCCTCTACCGACGGATGCGACTGCTGATGCCTTTTATATCAATGGTCAGCTTCAGAGTGAGGCTGAGCATGCCAAGATGAGCAAAATCATCAACCGTTACCGTCCAAAAGGTGAGGGATTTGTCCGTATCGATACCCAAAACAACATGCCGACTGCGGCTGGCTTATCATCCAGTTCTAGTGGTTTGTCCGCCTTGGTCAAGGCTTGCAATGCTTATTTCCAGCTTGGTTTAGATCGGAGTCAGTTGGCACAGGAGGCTAAGTTTGCCTCAGGTTCTTCCTCTCGTAGTTTTTATGGACCACTCGGTGCTTGGGATAAGGATAGCGGGGAAATCTACCCTGTAGAGACAGACTTGAAACTAGCTATGATTATGTTGGTGCTAGAGGATAAGAAAAAACCAATTTCTAGCCGTGATGGGATGAAACTTTGTGTGGAAACCTCGACGACTTTTGATGATTGGGTTCGCCAGTCTGAGAAGGATTATCAGGATATGCTGGTTTATCTCAAAGAGAATGATTTTGCCAAGGTTGGGGAATTAACGGAGAAAAATGCCCTAGCCATGCACGCTACGACCAAAACAGCATCCCCAGCCTTTTCTTATCTAACGGATGCGACTTATGAAGCCATGGACTTTGTCCGTCAACTTCGTGAACAAGGCGAAGCCTGCTACTTTACCATGGATGCTGGTCCCAATGTCAAGGTTCTCTGTCAGGAGAAAGACTTGGAGCATTTGTCAGAAATCTTCGGTCAACGTTATCGCTTGATTGTGTCAAAAACAAAGGATTTGAGCCAAGATGATTGCTGTTAAAACTTGCGGAAAACTCTATTGGGCAGGGGAATACGCTATTTTAGAACCGGGGCAGTTAGCTTTGATAAAGGCTATTCCCATCTATATGAAGGCTGAGATTGCTTTTTCTGAGAACTATCGTATCTACTCAGACATGTTTGATTTCGCAGTGGACTTGACACCAAATCCTGACTACAGCTTGATTCAAGAAACGATTGCTCTAGTGGCAGATTTCCTGACTTATCGAGGTCAGGAGCTAAGACCTTTTTCCTTGGAAATCCGTGGCAAAATGGAACGGGAAGGCAAAAAGTTTGGTCTGGGTTCTAGTGGTAGCGTCGTTGTCTTGGTGATCAAGGCCCTGCTGGCTCTATATGATATTACAGTTGATCAGGATTTCTTGTTCAAGCTGGCAAGCGCGGTCTTGCTCAAGCGAGGAGACAATGGTTCTATGGGAGACCTTGCCTGTATTGTGGCAGAAGATTTGGTTCTCTACCAGTCTTTTGATCGAAAGAAGATAGCTGCGTGGTTGGAAGAAGAAAGCTTGGCGACGGTTTTGGAGCGTGACTGGGGCTTTTCTATCTCACACGTACAACCAACCCTAGAATGTGATTTCCTAGTGGGATGGACCAAGGAAGTAGCTGTGTCTAGTGACATGGTTCAGCAAATCAAACAAAACATAGACCAGAACTTTTTAAGTTCCTCAAAAGCAACAGTGGTTACTTTGGTAGAAGCCTTGGAGCAGGGGAAAGTAGAAAATATCATCGAGCAGGTGGAAACAGCCAGTCAGCTCTTAGAAGGCTTGAGCCCAGATATTTACACACCTTCGCTGAGACAGCTGAAAGAAGCCAGTCAAGATTTGCAGGCTGTTGCCAAGAGTAGTGGGGCTGGTGGTGGTGACTGTGGCATTGCCTTGAGTTTTGATGTGCAATCAACTGAAACCCTAAAAAACCGTTGGACCGATCTGGGGATTGAGCTCTTATACCAAGAAAGGATAGGACATGACGACAAATCGTAAGGATGAGCATATCCGCTATGCCCTTGAGCAAAAAAGCTCCTATAATAGCTTTGATGAGGTTGAGTTGATTCATTCTTCCCTGCCTCTTTACGACCTGGATGAGATTGATCTGTCGACAGAGTTTGCAGGTCGAAAATGGGACTTTCCTTTTTATATCAATGCCATGACAGGTGGGAGCGATAAGGGGAGAGAAATCAATCAAAAGCTGGCTCAGGTGGCAGAAGCCTGTGGGATTTTGTTTGTGACGGGATCTTATAGCGCAGCCCTCAAGGATCCAACAGATGACTCTTTTGTTGTAAAATCCAGCCACCCAAAGCTCCTCCTTGGAACCAATATTGGCTTGGACAAGCCTGTTGAGTTAGGACTTCAGACTGTAGAAGAGATGAATCCTCTTCTCCTGCAAGTGCATGTCAATGTCATGCAGGAATTACTCATGCCAGAGGGAGAAAGAAAGTTTCGAAGCTGGCAATCGCATCTGGCAGACTATAGCAAGCAAATACCTGTTCCTATTATTCTCAAGGAAGTGGGCTTTGGGATGGATGTGAAGACTATCGAAAGAGCCTATGAACTGGGTGTTCGAACGGTTGACCTGTCGGGTCGTGGTGGTACTAGCTTTGCCTATATCGAAAATCGTCGCAGTGGCCAGCGTGATTACCTCAATCAATGGGGTCAGTCCACCATACAAGCCCTTCTCAATGCCCAAACCTGGAAAGACAAGGTCGAACTCTTGGTTAGCGGAGGGGTTCGAAATCCGCTGGATATGATTAAGTGCTTGGTCTTTGGTGCCAAGGCTGTAGGACTGTCACGTACCGTTCTAGAGTTGATTGAAACCTACTCCGTCGAAGAGGTGATTGGCATTGTCCAAGGCTGGAAAGAAGATCTGCGTTTGATCATGTGTGCCCTTAACTGTGCTACCATAGCGGATCTGCAAAACGTAGACTATATTCTTTATGGCAAACTAAAAGAAGCAAAAGATCAGATGTAGAGAGGTCGGGACAAGAATCCCGCCCTTTTTTGTAGCATTTTGTCAACTGTAGTGAGTTGATGAAACCTAGCTTATAGGAGCGATTTCTGTCCTATCTCCTTTTTCCATCCTCAGACCGAGGTGACTTTTTTGAATTGTGATAAAATAGAAGGGAGAGGATGCATCTATGAAAAAATTTCAAATCTTTTTATTTATTGAAGCCTGTCTGTTGACGGGAGCTCTGATTTTGATGGTATCAGAGCATTTTTCGCGTTTTTTGCTGATTCTATTCCTCTTTTTGCTTTTGCTTCGTTATTATACAGGTAAAGAGGGCAACAACGTTTTCCTCCTTGTGGCGACCATTCTTTTCTTTTTCATCGTCATGCTCAATCCCTTTGTGATTTTAGCCATCTTTGTAGCAGTTATCTATAGTCTTTTTCTTCTCTATCCGATGATGAATCAAGAAAGAGAGGATACGGATTTGGTCTTTGAAGAGGTGGTAACGGTTAAAAATGAACGCAATCCTTGGTTTGGCAATCTCCATCATTTCTCTAGTCACCAGACATGTCAATTTGACGATATCAACCTCTTTCGCCTCATGGGTAAGGACACCATTCATCTAGAAAGAGTTATCCTAACCAATCATGACAATGTCATTATCCTTAGAAAGATGATCGGAACGACTAGGATTATCGTACCTGTAGATGTGGAAATCAGCCTCAGTGTTAACTGTCTTTATGGAGATCTTACTTTCCTCCATCAACCTAAGCGAGCCCTTCGAAATGAACACTATCATCAGGAAACCAGAGACTATCTCAAGAGTAACAAGAGCGTCAAGATTTTCCTAACTACTATGGTTGGTGATGTGGAGGTGGTCAGAGGATGAAAAAGCAATCCTATCTGTTAATCGGCCTGACTTCTTTCCTCTTTATCCTCTTTTTGACTAATAGTTTACTTGATATTTTTGAATTAGGCTGGTCCTATTTGCTACAGGATATCGAGAAAACAGAGAAACTCATCTTCTTGATCTTGGTCTTTAGCCTTTCCATGACCTTCTTTTTTGTCCTCTTTTGGCGCGTGATGGAAGAAATTTCTCGCAGAAAAATGCAAGTCAATCTCAAGCGACTGCTAGCAGGAAAAGAGGTGGTTGCCTTTGCAGATCCAGACTTGGACGCCAGTTTTAAGTCCTTGTCTGGCAAGCTCAATCTCTTGACAGAAGCTGTTCAAAAGGCTGAAAATCAAAGCCTGGTCAAGGAAGAAGCAATCATCGAGAAAGAACGAAAGCGGATAGCACGTGACCTTCACGATACAGTTAGTCAGGAGTTGTTTGCGGCCCATATGATTTTATCAGGTGTCAGCCAGCAGGCTTTGAAGCTGGATAGAGAAAAGATGCAGACCCAGTTGCAAAGTGTCGCAGCTATCCTTGAAACAGCCCAGAAAGATTTGCGGGTCTTGCTCCTACATTTGCGACCTGTTGAGTTGGAAGAGAAGAGTTTGGTTGAGGGGATTCAAATCCTCTTAAAAGAGCTTGAGGACAAGAGTGATCTCAAGGTTAGTCTCAAGCAAAATGTGTCTAAATTGCCCAAGAAGATTGAAGAACATATCTTCCGTATTTTGCAGGAGTTGATCAGCAATACCCTTCGCCATGCCCAGGCCTCTTGTCTAGATGTCTACCTCTATCAGACAGATGTTGAAGTGCAGCTGAAGGTGGTGGATAATGGGATTGGTTTCCAGTTGGGGAGTTTAGACGACTTGAGTTATGGACTGCGAAATATCAAGGAGCGAGTCGAAGATATGGCAGGAACGGTTCAACTTTTGACAGCTCCAAAGCAAGGACTGGCGGTTGATATCCGTATTCCCCTGCTAGATAAGGAATCATAAAGGAGTAGAGATGAAAATTTTACTGGTAGATGACCATGAAATGGTCCGATTGGGCTTGAAAAGCTATTTTGATCTCCAAGACGATGTGGAAGTTGTGGGCGAGGCTGCCAACGGATCTCAAGGTATTGAGTTGGCCTTGGAATTGCGTCCAGATGTCATTGTCATGGATATCGTCATGCCTGAGATGAATGGGATTGACGCGACCTTAGCCATCCTGAAAGAATGGCCTGAAGCCAAGATTTTGATTATAACTTCTTACTTGGACAATGAAAAAATTATGCCGGTCTTGAATGCGGGTGCCAAAGGTTATATGCTCAAGACTTCTAGTGCAGACGAACTGCTTCATGCCGTCCGCAAGGTGGCTGCTGGCGAGCTGGCCATTGAACAAGAGGTCAGCAAGAAGGTTGAATACCACCGTAATCATATGGAGCTTCATGAGGAGCTGACTGCGCGTGAGCGAGACGTACTTCAACTCATCGCCAAGGGCTACGAAAATCAGCGGATTGCAGATGAACTCTTTATCTCTCTCAAGACGGTCAAGACCCATGTGTCCAACATCCTAGCCAAACTTGAGGTCAGTGATCGCACCCAGGCTGCGGTCTATGCCTTTCAGCACCACTTGGTCGGGCAGGAGGACTTTTAGATGAGTCTTGAAGATTTACTTGTGGAGCTAGAAGCAGCAAAAGACCCTGAGAAAGCAGGCCCAATGGAAGCCTATATGCGCCATCAATTTCCCTTTTTAGGTATTGCAGGTCCTGAAAGAAACGCCCTCTATAAAAAGTATTTTCCAAGCGCGAAAAAAACAAAGATGATCGATTGGGATTTTGTAGACACTTGCTGGGAAAAGGAACCTAGAGAATACCAATATGTGGCTGCCAACTATTTGAAAGCCATGCAGTCTTATCTAACGAAGGACGATTTGCCTAAACTTGAGCGTCTGGTCGTGACCAAGTCCTGGTGGGACAAGGTAGATATCCTAGATCGAGTAGTAGGAAGTTTAGTGGCTAACCATCCGGAACTTGAAGAAGTGATTTTAAAATGGAGCCTATCAGACAATATCTGGTTGAGGCGAGTCGCTATTGACCACCAGTTGTTAAGAAAAGAAAAAACAAATGTCCAACTGATGGAAAAGATCCTGGTCAACAATCTGGATCAGACAGAATTTTTCATCAACAAAGCTATCGGCTGGGCCCTAAGAGACTACTCTAAAACCAATCCCGAATGGGTAGCACTTTATATTGAGAAAAATAAGAAACGAATGGCTGAACTTAGTATCAAGGAAGCGAGCAAGTACCTCTAGCACTATTGAAAAGCGCATTCATTACTTGAAAAAAGTCGCTATCATATGGTATAATGGACTGTATTAAAAATTTTAAGGAGAAATGACAGAATGTCTGTATCATTTGAAAACAAAGAAACAAACCGTGGTGTCTTGACTTTCACAATCTCTCAAGACCAAATCAAACCAGAATTGGACCGTGTATTTAACTCAGTAAAGAAAACTCTTAACGTTCCTGGTTTCCGTAAAGGTCACCTTCCACGCCCTATCTTCGACCAAAAATTTGGTGAAGAAGCTCTTTATCAAGATGCAATGAACGCACTTTTGCCAAACGCTTATGAAGCTGCAGTAAAAGAAGCTGGTCTTGAAGTTGTTGCGCAACCAAAAATTGACGTGACTTCAATGGAAAAAGGTCAAGACTGGGTTATCACAGCTGAAGTCGTGACAAAACCTGAAGTAAAATTGGGTGACTACAAAAACCTTGAAGTATCAGTGGATGTAGAAAAAGAAGTGACAGACGCTGACGTTGAAGAACGTATCGAACGCGAACGCAACAACTTGGCTGAATTGGTTATCAAAGAAGGCGCTGCTGAAAATGGCGACACTGTTGTTATTGACTTCGTTGGTTCTATCGACGGTGTTGAATTTGACGGTGGAAAAGGTGAAAACTTCTCACTTGGACTTGGATCAGGTCAATTTATCCCTGGTTTTGAAGACCAATTGGTTGGACACTCAGCTGGTGAAACTGTTGATGTTATCGTAACATTCCCAGAAGACTACCAAGCTGAAGACCTTGCAGGTAAAGAAGCTAAATTCGTAACAACTATCCACGAAGTAAAAGCTAAAGAAGTTCCAGCTCTTGACGATGAACTTGCAAAAGATATCGACGAAGAAGTGGAAACTCTTGACGAATTGAAAGAAAAATACCGCAAAGAATTGACTGCTGCGAAAGAAGAAGCATACAAAGATGCCGTTGAAGGCGCAGCAATCGATAAAGCTGTAGAAAACGCTGAAATCGTAGAACTTCCAGAAGAAATGATCCATGAAGAAGTTCACCGCTCAGTAAATGAATTCCTCGGAAACTTGCAACGTCAAGGGATCAACCCTGACATGTACTTCCAAATCACAGGAACTACTCAAGAAGACCTTCACAAACAATACGAAGCAGAAGCTGAGTCACGTACGAAGACTAACCTTGTTATCGAAGCAGTTGCCAAAGCTGAAGGATTTGACGCTTCAGAAGAAGAAATCCAAAAAGAAATCGAGCAATTGGCAGCAGACTACAATATGGAAGTTGCACAAGTACAAAACTTGCTTTCAGCTGACATGTTGAAACACGATATCACTATCAAAAAAGCTGTTGAATTAATCACAAGCACTGCAACAGTAAAATAATCTTAAAAGAGAAAAAGCCCACCTGACTAGGTGGGCTTTCTGTTGCACTATTTGCCAAAAATCTCTTTGAGGTCTGCATCTGTAATCCCGATCATGGCTGGGATGCTAGACCAGTTTTCCTCGGTGAGGATGTAGGATTGTTCAGAGTCACTTGATGTGGCAGTTTCAGAGAAGGCTTGTTTACTTTCTTCAATATTAGTTTCAATTAAATCACTGAAACGCTCAATCAGATAGGTCTTGCGGGCAGTCCCGATATGCTTGACTGCATAGTCAAAGGCCTGTAATTCACCAAGAAGGATGAGCTTGCTCTTGGCCCGTGTAATGGCTGTGTAGATGAGATTTCGCTCCAGCATGCGCTTGCTAGCACTGGTGATGGGCAGGATGACAACAGGAAACTCGCTTCCCTGAGACTTATGAATACTCATGGCATAGGCTAGTCGAATTTTGTACCATTCATTACGTGGGTAGACGACTTCATTGCCATCAAAATCAATGACAATCTCGTCTTGTTTGGACTCGGTATATTTTCCAGGAATCAGGTCTGTGATGTAGCCTAGATCTCCGTTAAAGACATTGACTTCAGCGTCGTTGACTAGGTGGATAACCTTGTCTCCTGTTCGATAGTGACACTGAGTTGCTTCAAAGCTAACTTGCCCCTTTTGCTGAGGATTGAGCAGGTCTTGCATGAGTTGGTTGATGGCGTCAATACCAGCAGTTCCTCGATACATAGGCGCTAGCACCTGAATATCACGAGCCGGAATGCCACTTCTGAGGGCAGCGCCGAGGATTTTCTCAATGGTAGCTGGGATATGGCCACTAGCGATTTCAAAGTAGGAACGGTCTGCCTTTTTCTGGGTAAAGTCGGCTGGCAAGATGCCTTGTCGAATCTGACTCGCCAAGGTAACGATAGTTGATTCTTCGCTCTGACGGTAAATTCGTTCCAAGCGAGTCTGAGGAATCAGGGGTATCTGGAGCAGGTCAGCCAGGACTTGTCCGGGACTAACAGAAGGTAACTGGTCGCTATCACCTACGATGAGAATTTTACTGTTAGAAGAGATGTTGGAGAAAAGTTGGTTGGCTAGCCAAGTGTCCACCATGGAAAACTCATCTACAATGATAAAATCGGCATCCAGATAATCTTCCAGATGACTGGTATCATCGTCTCCTGTCATCCCCAAATGACGGTGTATGGTCGCGCTAGGCAAACCTGTTAATTCATTCATGCGCCGAGCCGCTCGACCAGTTGGAGCTGCTAGAAGGATCGGCAGATTGCTTTTTTTCCTGAGATCAAGTCCTTCTAAAAGGGCATAAACAGCGATAATCCCATTGATAACAGTCGTCTTACCAGTACCAGGTCCACCTGTTAGGATAAAGACCTTGTTCTGGATAGCGTCGCAGATAGCCTGTTTTTGGATGCTATCGTACTGAATCCCCAGTTCTTGCTCGACAGTAGCGATATGCTTGTGAATGGTTTCTAGATCTTGGCTCTTCTGTTTTCCTTTTTCAAGGATACTAACCAAGTGACTGCGAATGCCTTCCTCAGCGAAAAAGAGGCTGTTATCAAAGATTTTAGTATCAATCTGCTGAACCTTATCTTCTTCGATCAGATGAGATAATTCCTGAGCGACTTGGCTGGGATCGAGTTCCACGGGACGGGAAGATTCGAGAAGAGTCAGGGTTTGTTCCAGCAAATCTCGGGCTTCCATATAGGTATCGCCCGTATCCATACATCCCTGAAAAAGACTATGAACAAGACCAGCACGGAAGCGTTCAGGAGCTTGACTTTCGATGCCTAGTTCTGCAGCCAATTGGTCAGCAATGGTAAAGCCCAAACCCTTGATATCTTCGACCAGTTGGTAGGGGTAGTTTTCGACAATATCCAGCGTTTCTTCCTTGTAAAAGTCTTGAATCTGAAAAGCTAGTTTATTGGGAATGCCGTAGTTAGCTAGTTTAGCTAAGACCATCTCCGTTCCGTAGTTAAGACGAAGAGTGGAAACAAAAGCCTCACGGTTTTTGGCAGAGAGTCCTGAGATACCTTCTAGCTTTTCAGGATGTTCCAGAATTTCATCAATGGTATTGTCACCATAGCTATCAACGATTTTTTGGGCCGTTTTGAGACCAATTCCCTTGAAATGGCTACTAGAAAAGTACTTGACTAGACCCTTACTAGTGGGTTTTGCCCGCTCATAACGACTGATCTGTAGCTGTTCCCCATACTTGGAGTGCTGAACGATTTGTCCCCAAAAAGTGTAGTCTTCACCCTCAATCACGTCCGCCATAGTTCCTGTAACAATGATTTCAAAATCGTCAAAGTCCTCCGCATTGGTATCTTCGATATCTAGGAGGAGAATGCGATAAAAATTACTGGGATTTTCAAAAATAATCCGTTCAATGGTGCCTGAAAAATAAACTTCCATAGGTTTCCTTTACATGAGTTCGTGAGAATTGGTCTCTTAGCAACTTTGAAAAAACTAGATGACTAAAAGGTTTATTCTCACAATAGAAAAAGAGACTGAGACTTAGCATTCTCGGCCTCTTCCTTATCTTAAAAAGTTCCGATACGGTTAAGTGGCCAGAAACGGAATTTTGCTTCACCTTTTATATCGCTGGCCTTGAAGGTACCAACGTGGCGGCTGTCGCTAGAGACTAGACGATCGTCACCAAGGAGAAGGTACTCACCTTGAGGGACAGTAAAGCTGAAGCTGGTGTTGGAATTGACATCAACCGTAAAGGCTTGTGCTTTTTGAGCAAGTTCTCTAAAGTAAACTCCCTTATTGCCTTCAAATCCTTTGCCAGTATAGGTGTTCTGCAACTTTTCTGTTTTGAACAAGTTGAGGTACTCAGCTAGGTAAGGTTCATTCGTTTCTTCACCGTTGATAAAGAGTTTGTCATTTTCGTAGCGGATGGTATCACCAGGCATGCCGATAACCCTTTTGACAATGTCTTTATTTCCGTCTTCCTCATGCGCAACCACGATGTCGAAGCGGTCAATTGGGAGATGTTTAACAACGAAGAGAACTTCTCCGTCGGCTAGGGTAGGGTCCATAGAGTGTCCTTCTACACGGACATTGCTCCAAAGAAAGATACGGCTAAGACCGACCAGTGCGATAATGAGGAAGAAAACTCCCCATTCTTTTAGAAATGTTTTAAACGAATTCATAATTTACCTTTCTAGAAGTGTTTTGGCTTTTTCAGTGTTTTTAAAATGCAGTTTGGCACAGAAACGAAGTCCTTTCATGCCATAGGCTTGAAGGATTTTGCTAGCAACCTTATCAGATGCAGTTCCAGCGCCGCTTGGCAGTTGATAGCCTAGTTCTCGTCCAAGATTTTCCAAGTTTTCGAGGAAGAGGTCACGAGCGATGATGGAGCTAACTGCAACAGCCAGGTATTTTCCCTCGGCTTTTTCTTCTAAGCTAATTTTGTTTGGAAAACGGTTAGCTTCTTGCGCCAAGTACTTGTTATAGTTTTTAGGACTTGTAAAAGCGTCAATCACGATTTTTTCTGGCTGGACTCCTTTTTGAAGGAGAAGAAAGATAGCCTGATTGTGAAGGGCAACCTTTACAGAAACAGCATTGTAACGCTCACCGATAACTTCATTATACTTGCTAGGTGAAAGGAGGAGCGCTTGGTGCTGGATTTTTTCCTTGAGGATTGGGGCAATCTGACGAATCTTTTGGTCTGTCAGAGTCTTAGAATCCCCCACACCCAGTTTTCGCAAGAAGTCATGCTGGTCAGGTGTTACGAAGGAAGCCACGACAGCCAACCCACCAAAGTAGGAACCATTTCCCACCTCATCGGTCCCAATCATAGGAAAATCTTGACCACTGTTTTCTTGTTGAACTTGATAACCAAAGAAACTAGCGTATTGCTCAGCAGCTTCGCCCTGCAGGAGGACTTTTCCAGAAGTATAGATGGAAACCGTTGCCTGAGGAAAGCGCAAAAAATAGCGGATATAGGGATTTTTACTAGGACTGAGAGCCTTCTGATACTGACTTAAAAAGCTCTGAATTTCCTGTTCACTTGGTGTGAGTGTGATACTTGCCATAGTCTCTATTGTACCACAAAAGTAGGAGAATTGGTAAAAACTGACAAAGTTAGCGAAATTTGGTATAATATCGTGAGGTGAATTTTATGGCAAATCTAAATCGATATAAGTTTACATTCGGGAAAAAGACATTAACCTTGACAACCGAGCATGACAACCTCTTTATGGAGGAAATTGCCAAGGTTGCGACTGAAAAATACCAAGCAATTAAAGAACAAATGCCTGGGGCGGATGATGAGACCATTGCGCTTCTTTTGGCGGTCAACTGTCTTTCTACACAGCTCAATCGTGAAATTGAATTTGATGACAAGGAGCAAGAGTTGTTAGAACTCCGCCACAAGTTAATTGCTGTCAAACAAGAACAGAGCAAGATTGAGGATTCCCTATGATTTCAATCCTACTCTTATTGGTTCTGGCTTGGGGCTTTTACATCGGCTACCGTAGAGGTTTGGTCCTGCAAGTTTATTATTTCCTCGTGGCAGTGATTTCAGCCTTTGTTGCGGGACAGTTTTATAAATCACTGGGTGACCACTTTCACTTGCTTGTCCCTTATGCCAATCCTCAGGAAGGACAGGGCACCTTTTTCTTCCCTTCAGACCAGCTGTTTCACCTAGACAAGGTCTTTTATGCGGGCCTAGCCTACCTTTTAGTTTTTGGGATTTGCTACACTATCGGACGTTTTATCGGTTTGTTCCTGCACTTGATTCCAACTAAAAAGCTTGATGTCAAATGGTTGCGTATCGGATCAGGCCTTTTGTCTCTATTGGTAACCTTATTTGTCTTGCAAATGGCTTTGACCATCCTTGCAACAGTGCCTCTGGCAGTCATTCAAAATTCACTCGAAAAAAGTATAGTAGCCAAACATATCATCCAAAGTGTCCCTTTTACGACAAACCTTATCAAACAACTTTGGGTGACAAATTTAATCGGATAAAAAGGGCGGGATTTTTTCTAGCCCTTTGTTTACAGATTGGACGACTAGGTCAAAACCTCTAGTTGCTATAATCTTGTAAACCAGCATACAAGGAAAAAATATGAATACAAAAATACTAGAAACCTTAGAATTTAATAAAATCAAGGCCTTGTTTGAACCTCATCTCCTGACTGAGCAAGGATTAGAGGAGCTAAAAGGCTTGGCTCCAACTGCCAAGGTGGATAAGATCAATCAAGCCTTTACAGAGATGGAGGAAATGCAAGCTCTATTTGTGGAGCAACCTCACTTTACCATCCTAGCGACGCGTGAGATATCAGCGGTTTGTAAGCGTCTGGAGATGGGAGCGGACCTCAATATTGAGGAGTTCCTGCTCCTCAAACGGGTCTTGCTTGCTAGCAGAGAGTTGCAAAGTTTTTATGCCAATCTTGAAAATGTACGCTTGGAACAGTTGGCGAGATGGTTTGAAAAACTGCATGAGTTTCCACACTTGCAAGGAAGTCTCCAAGCTCTAAATGATGCAGGATTTATCGAAAATTTCGCCAGTGAAGAGCTAGCACGCATCCGTCGGAAAATCCATGATAGCGAGAGTCAAGTTCGAGATGTCTTGCAAGACTTGCTCAAGCAAAAAGCGCAGATGTTGACGGAAGGAATAATCGCTAGCAGAAATGGCCGTCAAGTTTTACCAGTAAAGAACACCTATCGCAATAAGATTGCAGGTGTTGTCCATGACATCTCTGCCAGTGGAAACACGGTCTACATCGAGCCACGTGAGGTGGTCAAGCTGAGCGAAGAAATCGCTAGTCTGCGAGCTGACGAACGCTATGAGATGATTCGCATCCTGCAGGAACTCTCAGAACGCGTTCGTCCTCATGCTGCAGAGATTGCTAATGACGCTTGGATTATCGGCCATCTAGACTTGATTCGTGCCAAGGTGCGTTTTATTCAAGAAATGCAAGCGGTCGTTCCTCAACTTTCAGAGAACCAAGAGCTTCAACTCCTTCATGTTCGCCATCCTTTGGTCAAAAATGCAGTGGCAAACGATGTACACTTTGGTAAGGAATTAACGGCCATTGTCATTACAGGTCCCAATACAGGTGGGAAGACCATCATGCTCAAAACCTTGGGTTTGACTCAACTCATGGCCCAGTCAGGCTTGCCCATTTTAGCTGATAAGGGGAGCCGTGTTGGTATTTTCGAAGAAATCTTCGCAGATATTGGGGATGAGCAGTCTATCGAGCAAAGCTTGTCTACCTTCTCGAGCCACATGACCAATATCGTAGATATTCTTGGCAAGGTCAACCAAGACTCTCTTTTATTACTAGATGAGCTTGGCGCAGGTACCGATCCGCAGGAAGGTGCTGCCCTTGCTATGGCTATTTTGGAGGATCTTCGTCTGCGTCAGGTTAAGACCATGGCGACAACCCACTATCCAGAACTCAAGGCCTACGGTATCGAGACAGCCTTTGTGCAAAATGCCAGCATGGAGTTTGATACTGCCAGTCTGCGTCCGACCTATCGCTTTATGCAGGGAGTTCCTGGCCGAAGCAATGCCTTTGAAATTGCCAAACGCCTAGGCTTGTCAGATGTCATTGTCGGGGATGCCAGCCAGCAGGTCAACCAAGACAATGATGTCAACCGCATCATTGAACAATTGGAAGAGCAAACGCTTGAAAGTCGCAAACGCTTGGACAATATCCGTGAGGTCGAGCAAGAAAACCTCAAGATGAACCGAGCACTCAAAAAACTCTACAACGAACTCAATCGTGAAAAGGAAACTGAGCTCAACAAGGCGCGTGAACAAGCAGCCGAGATTGTGGAACTCGCTCTAAGTGAGAGTGACCAGATTCTTAAGAACCTCCACAGTAAGTCTCAACTCAAACCCCACGAAATCATTGAAGCCAAGGCAGAGCTGAAAAAACTAGCTCCTGAAAAAGTCGACTTATCTAAAAACAAGGTCCTTCAAAAGGCTAAGAAAAAACGAGCTCCGAAGGTGGGAGATGATATAGTGGTTCTCAGTTATGGACAACGTGGAACCTTGACCAAGCAGCTCAAGGACGGCCGTTGGGAAGCCCAAGTTGGTTTGATCAAGATGACCTTGGAAGAGAAAGAATTTGACCTTGTTCAGGCTCAGCAAGAAGCCCCAGTCAAGAAAAAACAAGTCAATGTCGTCAAACGTACATCTGGACGTGGTCCACAAGCCAGACTGGATCTCCGAGGCAAACGGTACGAAGAAGCCATGAATGAGCTGGACGCCTTTATTGACCAAGCCCTGCTTAATAATATGGCTCAGGTAGACATTATCCATGGTATCGGAACAGGAGTCATCCGTGAGGGCGTCACTAAATACCTACAAAGAAACAAGCATGTCAAGAGTTTCGGCTATGCTCCACAAAATGCTGGAGGCAGTGGTGCAACTATTGTGACCTTTAAAGGATAGAGAGAAGAAGGATTCGCTCTTTCTGAAAAAAGAAGTGAAAAGTCAAAAATTTTCATAGAATATATTGACAAAAGCTAACTTTTCTTGTAGAATAATAAAAAATTAAATACCAACACCGAATGAAGTTTAATAGAAGTGGAGAAAGGTTTGTTTTCCATGACTGTAAATGGACGGAACTCTGGAGAGACCGTAAAGGCACCGAAGGGGCAAGGCAGGCAACTGCTCAAACTCTCAGGTAAAAGGACAGAGCTAGGATAGACCGCTTTTTGGCATTTATCTAAGCATTCCAGAGTACATGTATCTTGCATGTGCTCTTTCTTTTGGGGTTGAAAGATAGGAGAAGGATATGTTAGAATTGCTAAAAGCGCTTGATGCTTTCGTTTGGGGGCCTCCCCTCTTGATCTTATTGGTCGGAACGGGTATCTATTTGACCATCCGACTGGGCCTTTTGCAGATAGCTCGTCTCCCAAAGGCCTTTCAGTTGATCTTTACCAAGGACAAGGGGCACGGCGATGTGTCGAGCTTTGCTGCTCTCTGTACGGCTCTAGCAGCCACAGTTGGTACGGGAAATATCATCGGGGTAGCGACAGCCATTAAGGTTGGAGGACCAGGGGCCCTCTTTTGGATGTGGATGGCGGCCTTCTTTGGGATGGCGACCAAATATGCCGAAGGCTTGCTGGCCATCAAATACCGTACTAAGGATGCAAATGGAGCTGTAGCTGGAGGACCCATGCATTACATCCTTTTGGGGATGGGAGAAAAGTGGCGTCCACTTGCTATCTTCTTTGCCCTAGCGGGTGTATTGGTAGCCCTTCTAGGGATTGGTACCTTTACCCAAGTCAATTCAATTACAGAATCTATCCAAAATACAGCTCAAATTAATCCAGCTATCACAGCTCTCGTTTTATCTGTTTTTGTAGGGATTGCCGTCTTTGGTGGCCTCAAATCCATATCAAAAGTTTCGACAGCAGTGGTTCCTTTTATGGCTATTGTCTATATTTTAGGAACTCTTACAGTTATTCTCTTTAATATCGAGAAAATCCCAGCCACACTTGTACTGATCTTTACTTCAGCCTTTAGCCCAGTAGCCGCGGTAGGTGGTTTTGCAGGTGCCAGTATTCGGATGGCTATCCAGAATGGTGTGGCGCGAGGAGTCTTTTCTAACGAATCTGGTCTTGGTTCAGCTCCCATTGCAGCGGCTGCAGCTAAGACTAATGAGCCTGTCGAGCAAGGCTTGATTTCCATGACAGGAACCTTTATTGATACTTTGATTATCTGTACTCTGACAGGTCTGACAATCTTGGTAACTGGGGTTTGGAGTGGTGATTTGAATGGAGTTGCCTTGACCCAGTCAGCCTTTTCAACAGTTTTTTCACACTTTGGACCTGCTCTTTTGACCATCTTCCTTGTGCTCTTTGCCTTTACGACGATCCTCGGATGGAACTACTACGGAGAGCGCTGTTTTGAGTTTCTCTTTGGTGTTCGTTTTATCTGGCTTTACCGTGTAGTCTTTGTAGTCATGGTCTTGTTGGGAGGATTTATCGAGTTGGATATGGTTTGGATTATCGCAGATATCGTCAACGCCTTGATGGCTCTGCCAAACTTGATTGCCCTCTTGGTCTTGTCGCCAGTCGTCATTGCTGAGACTAAAAAGTATTTTAAATACTAACCCAATCACACTTTTAGTGTGATTTTTTCATTTCATAGACATTTCCTATCAAGGCGATTGAAAATATATATTATCCAAGTGGAAAATTCTATGATAGACTAAATGACAATAAAATGAAAAGAGGTTTCTTATGACAACATTTACCATCCACACAGTAGAATCAGCACCAGCAGAAGTAAAAGAAGTTCTTGAAACAGTACAAAAAGATAACAATGGCTATATTCCCAACCTAATCGGTCTCTTGGCTAACGCTCCTACCGCGCTTGAAGCCTACCGAACTGTCGGAGCCATCAACCGTCGCAATAGCTTAACACCAGTAGAGCGTGAAGTAGTGCAAATCACGGCAGCCGTAACCAATGGTTGCGCTTTCTGCGTGGCTGGACATACTGCCTTTTCAATCAAACAAATCCAGATGAATGATGATCTTCTCCAAGCCCTTCGCAACCGCACTCCGATTGAAACAGATCCAAAACTAGATACTCTAGCTAAGTTTACCTTGGCGGTCATCAATACCAAAGGGCGTGTAGGAGATGAAGCCTTGGCTGAATTTTTGCAAGCTGGTTACACGCAACAAAATGCCTTGGATGTGGTTCTCGGTGTTAGTCTTGCTAGCCTTTGTAACTATGCAAACAACCTAGCCAATACGCCAATTAATCCAGAATTGCAACCTTATGCCTAGTTCAAATCAGAAAGAAAAAATGAAGACTGAGCAATCCAGTCTTCATTTTTCTATGCTATTTTAAGCGCTTTTATGCTATACTAATAATAACATGATTATTGGAGGCTCGGATGAAAAAGCTCCCCTTAGTATTCTCTGGCTGTTTATTAGGTTTAGCAGGTGCAGGAAATCTGATTGCAGATACTTTGCCTGTTCTGTCGCATTTATTGAGTCTGACTGGTCTAGTGTTGTGGATTTTCTTTCTTGTTGTTCATCTTTTTAATTGGGAAGAAACCAAGCAAGAATTGACCAGACCCCCTCTTTTATCTGGGATGGCCACCTTTCCCATGGCTGGGATGATTTTATCGACCTATGTCTTTCGCGTATTCCCTGCTCTTCCTATAGTAGCACAAGGAATCTGGTGGTTTTCCTTTCTCTTGGATTTGGCGTTGATTGCTACTTTCACCATCAAATTTACCTGTCCGGGTCGGAGGGTCAATGCGACTCCAAGCTGGACGGTGCTCTATGTGGGGATAGCAGTAGCGGCCTTGACCTATCCTCTGGTAGGCATTATTGAGATTGCCTATGCGACCTTGAGTTTTGGTTTTGTCTTGACCTTCTATCTCTATCCGCTTATTTATAGCGATTTAAAGAAAGATCCACTCCCAGTGGCCTTGCTTGGACAGGAAGGAATCTACTGTGCTCCCTTTTCTCTACTCTTGGCTTCTCTAGTTCGAGTTGGAGGAGCAAGCCTACCGACTTGGCTCTTGATTGTCATGATTTTGGCATCTCAATCCTTCTTTTTCTTTGTTTTAACCCGCCTACCCAATATTTTAAAACAAGGATTTCAACCAGCCTTCTCAGCCCTAACCTTCCCAACCATTATCACAGCTACTTCGCTCAAGATGGCTCAGGGAATTTTGAAACTTCCATTTCTGGATTATCTGGTCTTGGCTGAAACCGTTATTTGCCTCACTATTTTATTCTTTGTCTTGGGTGCTTATCTGATTTGGTTACGAAAAAAGGTCTAGCTAGAAATAGCTAGGCCTTATTTTTATGGTTTGATAACTTCAGCGCCACCCATGTATGGACGAAGTGCTTCTGGAATAGTTACAGAACCATCTGCATTTTGATAGTTCTCAAGAATAGCAGCAACCGTACGTCCAACTGCAAGTCCAGAACCGTTCAAGGTGTGAAGGAGTTTAACCTTGCCATCGGCTTCATCACGGTAACGGATTTGGGCACGACGGGCTTGGAAATCTTCTGTATTTGAACAGCTTGAGATTTCACGATAGGTATTTTGGGCTGGAATCCAAACTTCCAAGTCATAAGTCTTAGCAGCTGAGAAGCCCATGTCTCCAGTAGAGAGCGCAACGACACGGTATGGAAGGTTGAGCTTTTGAAGAATATTTTCAGCGTTGGCTGTCATTTTTTCCAATTCTTCATAAGATTCTTCTGGTTTGGCAAATTTGACCATTTCAACCTTGTGGAATTGGTGCAAACGAATCAAGCCACGTGTATCACGACCAGCTGAACCAGCCTCAGAACGGAAAGATGGACTCATAGCGGTAAAGTAGATTGGTAGGTCTTTACCGTCAAGGATTTCATCACGGTAGTAGTTTGTAAGAGGAACTTCAGCTGTAGGGATGAGGACATAACTAGTGTCTTTCAATTCAAAAGTATCATCCTTAAATTTTGGATAATTTCCGGTACCAAACATAGAATCATGGTTAACCATGTAAGGTGTGATAACTTCCGTATAGCCCTCTTTACCATGCTCATCCAACATAAAGTTGTAGATAGCACGTTCCAAACGAGCCCCAAGACCTTTATAGAAGAGGAAGCGAGCGCCCGTTACCTTACCACCGCGTTCCCAGTCAAGGATACCAAGGTCTTCACCAAGATCCCAGTGAGCTTTTGGTTCAAAGTCAAACTCGCGTGGGCTACCCCAACGGCGAACTTCCACATTGTCATCTTCATCCACTCCGATAGGAACACTGTCAGCAGGGATATTTGGAAGAGTAGTGGTGAATTCTGTCAATTTAGCATCGATGTCTGCCAATTCAGCATCCAAGGCTTTGACTTCAGCAGATAGGGTTTGCATTGCAGCAATCTTGTCATCGACATTTTCCTTGTTGCGCTTGGCTTGGGCAATCTCAGCAGAAACAGTGTTACGTTCTGCTTTGAGAGTTTCAACCTTGACCAAGATGTCACGACGTTTAGCATCGATTTTTTTCATCTCATTCAAGATAGCAGCATCTACACCACGTGTAGCTAATTTTTCAGCGACAGCATCAAAATCTGTGCGAATACGTTTAATATCTAACATAGGAACTCCTTTATGAAAAAAGCACACCTGACAAAGTGTTGGAGTGGCAGGGCCACGGTTCCATCCAACTTCACAGGTGTGCACTTGATTCTGTATTTAATTGTGAATAACGGTAGAATTTCACCTATCCCTCCTATCTGCTCGCAGCACCCGCAGACTTTCTGAAAGAAGGAGATAACCTACTTATCCGTTGCTATGATTATACTAAAGTTTCTACTTTTTTGCAAATAGATTTTTAAGTTTTTTTCCAATGGTCTGGAGTAGAGTCGGAAGTTTCACAACCTTTTCGTTTCCTAATTTTTCCCGAGCGATTTTTAGGATAGCTCCAGAGTCTTTTGAAGCAAAGAGGAATTTTCCTTGATCGGTGAAGACTTCAAAGTGGCGGCTGATCTTGCGACCACTTACGTTGGCTCCGATTTGCTGAATGCTGGACCAGGGGATTTGAATATATTGTTCGACATTGACATCAGGATAAAACTCTAAGGCTTGATCCCCAACTAAAAATTTTCCAACTTTTCCAGAGATAGAGAGGTAAGATGTCCCAGTAGTTTGGAGGTCAATGACTTGATTGAGTGATTGGGCCATGATTAGTCTTCCTTACTTTCATCGAAAAAGGCATGGTAGAGAGCCTTGATAGCGGCCTTTTCTTGCTCTTTATTGACAACAAACATGATGGAAACCTCACTTGAACCTTGGGACATCATCTGGATGTTGATTTTATTCTCAGACAAAGCCCGTGTTGCAGTAGCAGTTACCCCGATATGGCTCTTCATCTTTTCTCCGACAATCATAATGATTGAGAGGTCATGTTCGATTTCAGCATGGTCCACTTCAGCTTTTTGAACAAGTTGACGTAGAATTTCTTCTTCTTTGATAGGAGTTAATTCACGGGATCGGAGGATGATTGAAAGATCGTCGATACCTGTAGGCATGTGTTCCCAACCGATATTGAGGTCCTCAAGGATTTGCAGAACCTTGCGACCAAATCCGACTTCGCGGTTCATGAGGTATTTAGACATGTTTATGCTGACGAATCCTGAGTCACCTGCAATCCCTACTACTGGGAATTTATCACTACTGTGTTCTAAAACAATGCGTGTTCCTGGGTGGTCAGGGTTGTTGGTATTCTTGATGACAAGAGGAATTTTTCCTCGGTAGGCAGGAAGAAGGGCTTCGTCATGAAGAACTGAAAATCCAGCGTAAGCCAACTCACGCATTTCACGGTAGGTTAATTCAGGAATGGAGTGTGGTTGGTGGATAATACCAGGATGGGCAGCAAAGATACCATCTACGTCTGTAAAGTTCTCATAGAGATCAGCCTTAACACCTGCTGCAATGATAGAACCTGTGATATCTGAACCTCCACGTGAAAAAGTACAGATTTGATTTTCTTTAGTCACACCAAAGAAACCAGGGATGACAAGGACTTCGTTGCTATCAGCCAAGCCTTCAATCTTGTCATAACTAGATGGGATGATGCGTGCGTTTCCTGGTTCACTTGTGACAACAATTCCAGCTTCTCTTGGGTGAACATAGCGTGCATCGATACCGTTTTGGTTAAAGTAGGCTGCAATCAATTTGGCATTGTTATTTTCTCCAGCCGCTAGGAAGGTATCATAGAGAAATTCATTGTCCTCTATAGGAAGAGTTGCCAAGGCACGAATACTTTTAGAGATTTTTTCTAAAACAGCAGGTTTTAACCCTAGTTCACTAACCATAGCGGCATAACGGTCAATGATCCAGCTTTGGCTAGCACTGATGTCATTTCCAGCCACATAGTCGCGATAGTATTTAATCAAGGCATCAGTCACCTTGGTATCTTCAGCATTGCGTTTCCCGGGTGCAGAAACGACTACAAAACGGCGCTCTTTATCACTTTTAACGATATTTAAAACTTTTTCTAACTGACCAGCAGAGGCAAGCGAGCTTCCACCAAATTTTACAACCTTCATAAGGACTCCTCAAGTAAGTATTTTATACGATTATAGCAGAAAGAGGGGCATTTTTCAATGAAGAAAATAACTTCCTATTATAATAGAAGAAAACACTAACTTATTCTGAAAAGCGATAACCGTTTAAAAGTAAGGGTGTCAAATTTTACTCAGACTCATAAATGATGGGTTAATAATCAGCTGAGACACTTTCCTTTAGTTTTTCCTTGCCTCTTTATCCAAAAAAAGGTATACTTTGATGATAAAACAATTTTGTTGCCTTATAAAAGAAAAGGAGAAGCTATGAATCATATCTTATATCAGATCGTAGATGATCTTGCTATCATTACTTTGAATCGTCCCGAAGTGGCAAATGGTTTCCATATCCCAATGTGTGAGGAAATTTTAGAAGCTTTGACTCTAGCGGAGCAGGATCAAGCTGTGCAGTTCATCTTGATTAATGCGAATGGGAAGGTCTTTTCAGTTGGAGGAGACTTGGTTGAGATGAAACGCGCAGTGGACGAAGATGATATCCCATCTTTGAATAAGATTGCAGAATTAGTCAATACAATTTCTTTTAAAATCAAGCAAATTCCTAAACCTATTTTGATGGAGGTAGATGGAGCGGTCGCTGGTGCCGCAGCAAATATGGCGGTAGCAGTTGATTTTTGTTTGGCGACTGACAAGGCAAAATTTATCCAAGCCTTTGTCGGAGTGGGCTTGGCGCCAGACGCTGGTGGGATTCATCTCTTGAGTCGTAGCATCGGGGTAACACGAGCTGCACAACTTGCCATGACAGGTGAAGCCTTAACTGCTGAAAAAGCGCTAGAATGGGGCGTGGTATACCGTGTTTGTGAAGTTGACAAATTAGAAAAAACAAGAGAACAAGTTCTGAAAAAATTAAGAAGAGGTTCAGCAAACTCATACGCAGCGATTAAAAAGTTAGTTTGGGAAAGTCAATTTAAGGATTGGCAGAATTATGCTGAATTAGAATTGAAACTACAAGAATCGTTATCTCTAACTGAAGATTTTAAAGAAGGAGTTCGAGCGCATTCTGAAAGAAGAAGACCAAAATTTACAGGAATGTAAAAAAATACTTGCACAATTTTTTGAAGTTTGATATACTTCTTTTATCAAATGCTTTGATTGTGAAAGTTTTTTAGAAGGAGGGAAACGATTTGGACTACCAACAAGTAAATGATTATCTAACATCTATTTTTAACAATGTCCTTGTGATCGAGGAGGTTAGCTTACGAGGTAGTCGATTCAAAGACATCTCCATCAAAGAAATGCACACGATCGATGTGATTGGGAAGTTCCCGGAGGCAACACCAAGCAAGGTTTCAAAGGAACTGATGGTAACTCTTGGAACGGTTACAACTAGCTTGAATAACCTGGAAAGAAAAGGTTATATTGAGCGTATTCGTTCTGATCAGGATAGACGTGTGGTCTATCTGCATTTGACCAAGAAAGGTCGGTTAGTCCATCGTCTTCATAGACGTTTTCACAAGGCAATGGTCGAAAAAATCATCGATGGCATGAGTCCTGAGGAAATAGAAGTTATGGGTAGAGGATTAATCAATCTTTATCAATTTTTGGAGGATTTGAAATAATGGCTTTTGCAAAAATAAGCCAGGTTGCTCATTATGTTCCAGAGCAAGTGGTCACTAATCATGACTTAGCCCAAATCATGGACACAAGCGATGAGTGGATTTCAAGTCGGACAGGAATTAAACAGAGACATATTTCAAAAACAGAGTCTACAAGTGACTTGGCGACAGAAGTAGCTAAGAGCTTGTTGGCTAAAGGGAGCTTAACAGCGGATCAGATTGATTTTATCATTGTAGCGACGATTACCCCAGACTCGATGATGCCTTCCACAGCAGCTCGAGTTCAGGCAAATATCGGAGCGCACAGAGCTTTCGCCTTTGATCTGACAGCAGCTTGCAGTGGCTTTGTATTCGCTCTTTCAACTGCAGAAAAATTTTTAAGTTCTGGACAGTTCAAAAAAGGGATTGTTATCGGGGCTGAGACCTTATCCAAGGCAGTTGACTGGTCAGATCGTTCAACAGCTGTTCTCTTTGGGGATGGTGCTGGTGGGGTTCTCTTGGAAGCGAGCGAAACACGTCACTTCCTTGTGGAAAGTCTCTATACGGATGGCTCTCGGAGCGAGTGTTTGACCTATGGTCAAACGGCTTTGGCTTCTCCTTTCTCAGATCAAGAAGCAGTTCCTGCTTTTTTGAAGATGGATGGACGAGCAGTTTTTGATTTTGCAAATCGTGATGTTGCTAGGTCGATCAAAGAAACCATTGAAAATGGTCCAATCGCAGCATCGGAATTGGATTATCTCTTGCTTCATCAGGCAAATATCCGCATTTTGGATAAGATGGCTAAGAAGATCGGCGTAGACCGAGACAAGCTTCCTGCCAATATGATGGAGTATGGAAATACCAGTGCAGCAAGTATCCCGATTTTGCTATCAGAGTGTGTGGAGAATGGCATGATTCGTTTAGATGGTAGCCAGACGATTCTCCTATCAGGCTTCGGTGGAGGTTTGACATGGGGCACACTCATTCTTACAATCTAGGTAATCATGTGGTAAACACATAGTTATAAATTTTTTATATTTTAAAGGAGTCCTATCATGGCAGTATTTGAAAAAGTACAAGAAATTATCGTTGAAGAACTTGGGAAAGACGCATCAGAAGTAACACTTGAATCTACTTTTGATGATTTGGATGCAGATTCATTGGACTTGTTCCAAGTAATCTCTGAAATCGAAGATGCTTTCGATATCCAAATCGAAGCAGAAGATAACTTGAAAACAGTTGGTGACTTGGTTGCCTACGTTGAAGAGCAAACAAAATAATTAACATATTACTAGAAGGAGTAGGGGAAACCCACTCCCTCTTGTTTAGGTAATAGTTTGAAACTCAAATGATAAACTCATCGAACTATTACGTAAGCAAGGAATGATGGAGGCACTATGAAAACACGTATTACAGAATTATTGAACATTGATTATCCTATCTTTCAAGGAGGAATGGCCTGGGTTGCTGATGGTGACTTGGCTGGTGCAGTATCAAAAGCTGGTGGTCTAGGGATCATCGGTGGTGGGAATGCACCGAAAGAGGTCGTAAAGGCTAATATCGATAAAATCAAATCACTTACGGACAAACCTTTTGGTGTCAACATCATGCTCTTGTCACCTTTTGTAGAAGACATCGTTGATCTCGTGATTGAAGAAGGGGTCAAGGTGGTGACAACTGGTGCAGGAAATCCAAGTAAATACATGACTCGTTTCCATGATGCAGGAATTACTGTTATTCCTGTTGTTCCAAGTGTTGCTTTGGCAAAACGCATGGAAAAAATTGGTGCAGATGCAGTTATTGCAGAAGGAATGGAAGCCGGTGGGCATATTGGTAAATTAACGACGATGACCTTGGTTCGCCAAGTTGCTGCAGCTGTTTCAATTCCAGTTATCGCAGCTGGAGGAATTGCGGACGGTGAAGGTGTCGCTGCAGGCTTTATGCTTGGTGCTGAGGCCGTTCAAGTTGGTACGCGTTTCGTAGTAGCTAAGGAATCTAACGCCCATCCAAAATACAAGGAAAAAATCTTAAAAGCGCGTGATATTGATACGACTATTTCCGCTCAACACTTTGGACATGCTGTTCGTGCCATTAAAAACCAATTGACACGTGACTTTGAGCAGGCTGAAAAGGATGCCTTTAAACAAGAAAATCCAGATTTAGAAATCTTTGAACAAATGGGGGCTGGTGCTCTTGCTAAAGCCGTTGTTCATGGAGATGTAGAAGGTGGATCTGTCATGGCAGGTCAGATCGCTGGTTTGGTTTCTAAAGAGGAAACTGTCGAAGAAATCCTAAAAGATCTATACTATGGCGCAGCCAAAAAAATTCAAGAAGAAGCCTCTCGTTGGGCAGGAGTTGTAAGAAATGACTAAAACAGCCTTTCTATTTGCGGGTCAAGGTGCTCAGTATCTAGGAATGGGTCGTGATCTCTATGATCGCTATCCTATCGTCAAGGAAACAATTGACCAAGCCAGTCAGGTTTTGGGTTATGATCTTCGTGACTTGATTGATAAGGAAGAAACCAAGTTAAACCAGACTCGATATACGCAGCCAGCTATTTTAGCGACTTCGGTTGCTATTTACCGACTATTGAAAGAAAAGGGTTACCAGCCAGATATGGTAGCAGGATTGTCTCTTGGGGAATATTCTGCTCTTGTAGCAAGTGGTGCCTTGGACTTTGAGGATGCAGTTGCCTTGGTTGCTAAACGTGGTGCTTATATGGAAGAAGCTGCACCTGCAGGCTCTGGGAAGATGGTTGCCGTTCTTAATACTCCGGTTGAAGTGATTGAGGAAGCTTGTGAAACAGCCTCTAAAGTTGGAGTAGTGACTCCAGCCAACTACAACACCCCAAGCCAAATCGTTATCGGTGGTGAGGTGGCTGCAGTTGACCGCGCAGTTGAACTCTTGCAGGAAGCAGGAGCAAAACGATTGATTCCTTTAAATGTATCGGGTCCTTTCCATACAGCCCTACTTGAGCCAGCCAGTCAGCAACTAGCTGGAGCTCTTGAGGGAGTAAGTTTCGCTGATTTCACTTGCCCACTAGTTGGCAATACGGAAGCTGCTGTTATGGAAAAAGGTCGAATCCAAGAGCTTTTGACGCGTCAGGTCAAAGAACCTGTTCGTTTTTATGAAAGTATTGCTGTGATGCAGGATGCTGGGGTAACCAACTTTATTGAAATTGGTCCTGGTAAGATCCTATCAGGCTTTGTCAAAAAAATCGATAAAACAGCTCAGCTAGCTAACGTTGAAGACCAAGCAAGCTTGGATGCTTTGTTAGGAAACTAATGATCCCTTCTCCCACAAAATACAACAGGAAATAGGAGAAATAGAATGCAACTTACAAACAAAAATGTCTTTGTAACAGGTTCAAGTCGTGGTATCGGACTTGCCATTGCTCACAAATTTGCCCAACTAGGCGCTAATGTAGTTTTGAATAGTCGCGGAGCAATCTCAGAAGAATTGCTGGCTGAGCTTTCAAACTATGGTGTCAAAGTAGTACCGATTTCAGGTGATGTTTCAGACTTTGCAGATGCCAAGCGTATGGTAGATCAAGCGATTGCAGAACTCGGTTCTGTTGATGTATTGGTCAACAATGCTGGGATCACTCAAGATACGCTTATGCTCAAGATGACCGAAGAAGACTTTGAAAAAGTGATTAAGATCAACTTGACAGGTGCTTTCAACATGACGCAAGCAGTCTTGAAACAGATGATCAAGGCACGTGAAGGTGCGATCATCAACATGTCTAGTGTGGTCGGTTTGATGGGAAATATCGGACAAGCCAACTATGCAGCTTCTAAAGCAGGTTTGATTGGTTTTACCAAGTCAGTTGCACGTGAAGTTGCCAATCGTAATGTGCGCGTAAATGCTCTTGCACCAGGAATGATCGAGTCTGATATGACTGCTGTTTTGTCTGATAAGGTCAAGGAAGCGACATTGGCCCAAATCCCAATGAAACATTTCGGACAAGCAGAACATATCGCAGATGCTACAGTGTTCCTGGCTGGACAGGATTATTTGACTGGACAAGTTCTCGCTGTTGATGGCGGACTTAGCATGTAAAAAATAAGGAAAGATATAGGTAAGACAGATGAAACTAAATCGAGTTGTAGTAACAGGTTACGGATTGACCTCTCCTATCGGAAATACTCCAGAAGAATTTTGGAACAGTTTGCAAACTGGGAAGATTGGAATTGGAGAAATCACTAAGTTTGACCACAGTGAATTTGCTGTGCACAATGCGGCAGAAGTTCAAGATTTTCCATTTGATAAATACTTTGTCAAAAAAGATACCAACCGTTTTGACAACTATTCTTTGTATGCCTTGTATGCGGCTCAAGAAGCGGTGACAAATGCAAATCTTGATGTAGAAGCAATTGATAAAGATCGCTTTGGTGTCATCGTGGCTTCTGGTATTGGGGGAATTAAAGAAATCGAAGATCAGGTTATCCGTCTTCATGAAAAAGGTCCAAAACGCGTTAAACCAATGACACTTCCAAAAGCTTTGCCAAACATGGCTTCAGGAAATGTTGCCATGCGTTTCGGAGCAAACGGTATCTGTAAATCAATCAATACAGCCTGTGCCTCATCAAACGATGCCATTGGGGATGCCTTCCGCTCTATCAAGTTTGGTTTCCAAGATGTCATGTTAGTTGGTGGTTCAGAATCATCTATCACTCCTTTTGCTATCGCTGGTTTCCAAGCATTGACTGCCCTATCAACTACAGAGGATCCAACTCGTGCTTCTATCCCATTTGACAAAGATCGTAATGGTTTTGTGATGGGAGAAGGTTCAGGGATGTTGGTTCTTGAAAGTCTTGAACATGCTGAAAAACGTGGCGCAACTATCTTGGCTGAAGTAGTTGGCTACGGTAATACCTGTGATGCTTACCATATGACTTCACCTCATCCAGAGGGTCAAGGTGCGATTAAGGCTATGAAGTTGGCTTTGGAAGAAGCAGAAATTTCTCCAGCGCAAGTGGCTTACGTCAATGCCCACGGAACTTCAACTCCTGCAAATGAAAAAGGAGAAAGTGGTGCGATCGTAGCTGTTCTTGGTAAAGAAGTACCTGTATCTTCAACCAAGTCCTTTACAGGACACTTACTTGGTGCTGCAGGAGCGGTAGAAGCAATTGCTACCATCGAAGCTATGCGTCATAACTATGTACCAATGACGGCTGGAACAAGTGAGTTATCAGACTATATCGAAGCCAATGTCGTTTATGGACAAGGCTTGGAGCAAGAAATCCCTTATGCTATTTCAAACACTTTTGGTTTTGGTGGACACAATGCGGTTCTTGCTTTCAAACGTTGGGAGAATAAATAATTATGAATTTAAATGAGATCAAGGACTTGATGGCTCAATTTGACCAATCAAGTTTGAGAGAATTTTCTTATAAAAACGGAACGGACGAATTGCAGTTCAGTAAGAATGAAGCAAGAATGGCTTCTGAAGCACCAACTCAAGTTGTTCCAGCGCCAGCTGCAGTAGCTGCAAGTCCAGTAGTTTCTGCCCCTTCAACTCCAGTAGATAGTCCAGTAGAAGAAGCACCAGCACCAGCTAAAACGACGGTTGCTCCAGAGGGTGATGTTGTTGAAAGTCCACTTGTAGGGGTGGCTTACCTGGCCGCTGGACCAGATAAACCTGCCTTTGTCACAGTCGGAGACAGTGTTAAAAAAGGTCAGACTTTGGTGATTATCGAAGCCATGAAGGTTATGAATGAAATTCCTGCACCTAAGGATGGTGTGGTGACAGAAATTCTCGTTTCAAATGAAGAAATGGTTGAGTTCGGTAAAGGATTGGTACGTATCAAATGATCGATATTCAAGGAATCAAAGAAGCTCTACCCCATCGCTACCCCATGCTCCTAGTGGATCGTGTCTTGGAAGTGAGCGAGGATACCATTGTTGCCATTAAAAATGTGACCATCAACGAACCTTTCTTCAATGGGCATTTTCCTCAATACCCAGTCATGCCAGGTGTTCTTATCATGGAGGCCTTGGCTCAGACTGCTGGTGTCTTGGAATTGTCCAAACCTGAAAATAAAGGGAAACTGGTCTTCTATGCTGGCATGGACAAGGTTAAGTTCAAGAAGCAAGTTGTACCAGGTGACCAATTAGTCATGACGGCTACTTTTGTTAAACGTCGTGGTACGATTGCTGTGGTTGAAGCGAAGGCTGAAGTAGATGGTAAGCTTGCAGCGAGTGGTACTCTTACCTTTGCAATTGGAAACTAAGGAGGATCTCCATGTTTCGTAAAATTTTGATTGCCAACCGTGGTGAGATTGCGGTTCGCATTATTCGAGCTGCGCGTGAATTGGGCATTGCAACCGTAGCAGTCTATTCAACTGCTGATAAGGAAGCTCTTCACACACTCCTAGCGGATGAAGCTATCTGTATCGGACCTGGTAAGGCGACAGAATCTTATCTCAATATCAATGCTATTTTATCTGCTGCAGTCTTGACAGAAGCAGAAGCCATCCACCCAGGTTTTGGTTTTCTTAGCGAAAACTCTAAGTTTGCCACGATGTGTGATGAAGTGGGGATTAAATTTATCGGCCCTTCTGGAGCTGTAATGGATACCATGGGAGATAAGATCAATGCGCGTGAGCAAATGATCAAGGCTGGGGTTCCAGTTATCCCAGGATCTGATGGTGAAGTTCACACGGCTGAAGAGGCGCTTGCAGTTGCAGAAAAAATTGGCTATCCAGTCATGCTTAAGGCATCGGCAGGTGGTGGTGGAAAAGGGATTCGTAAGGTTGAAAAGGCAGAAGACTTGGTCGCTGCCTTTGAGACAGCATCCAGTGAAGCCAAGGCTAATTTTGGAAATGGCGCTATGTATCTTGAGCGTGTGATTTATCCAGCTCGCCATATCGAAGTTCAGATTCTTGCGGACCAAGAGGGTCATGTTGTCCATCTTGGTGAACGGGACTGTTCACTCCAACGGAATAACCAAAAGGTCTTAGAAGAAAGCCCGTCCATTGCAATTGGCAAAACCCTTCGTCATGAAATTGGTGCTGCCGCCGTTCGTGCAGCAGAGTCTGTAGGCTATGAAAATGCAGGGACGATTGAATTTCTTCTCGATGAAGCGAGCGGCAATTTCTACTTCATGGAAATGAATACTCGTGTGCAAGTTGAACACCCAGTCACAGAGTTTGTTTCAGGTGTCGATATCGTGAAAGAGCAGATTCGCATTGCTGCCGGGCAACCTTTACCTTTCAAACAAGAAGATATTGTCCTACGAGGTCATGCTATCGAGTGCCGGATCAATGCAGAAAATCCAGCATTTAACTTTGCCCCAAGTCCAGGGAAAATTACCAATCTCTATCTACCAAGTGGTGGAGTTGGCTTGCGCGTGGACTCGGCAGTTTATCCAGGTTATACCATTCCCCCTTACTATGATAGTATGATTGCCAAAATCATTGTTCATGGGGAGAATCGTTTTGATGCCTTAATGAAGATGCAACGGGCACTTTATGAACTTGATATTGAAGGAGTACAAACCAATGCAGATTTCCAGCTGGATCTAATCTCAGACCGTCGGGTTATCGCTGGTGACTACGATACTTCCTTCCTGATGGAAACTTTCTTGCCACAATACCAAGAAAAAGAATAGACTTTCAAACAGTATGAGAACTAAAAGGGGGATTTATGGCTCTATTTAGTAAAAAGGATAAGTATATTCGGATCAATCCTAATCGATCCGTAAGGCAGGCACCACAAGCCAAGCCGGAGGTGCCTGATGAACTCTTCTCAAAGTGTCCTGGATGTAAACACACCATTTATCAAAAGGACCTTGGGAGTGAGCGCATTTGTCCCCATTGTAGCTATACTTTCCGTATTTCAGCCCAAGAGCGCCTGGCTCTAACAGTTGATTCTGATAGCTTTGTGGAGATGTTTACAGGAATTGAAACTCAAGATCCCTTGAACTTTCCTGGTTATCAGAAAAAACTGGCTAGCATGCGTGAAAAAACAGGACTAGATGAAGCTGTCCTGACTGGTACAGCTAGCATCAAGGGGCAAAAAGTTGCTCTTGGGATCATGGATTCCAACTTTATCATGGCGTCGATGGGAACAGTTGTGGGTGAAAAAATTACGTGCTTGTTTGAGTATGCAACGCTAGAAAACTTGCCAGTCGTTCTCTTCACAGCTTCTGGTGGAGCCCGTATGCAAGAAGGAATCATGAGCTTGATGCAGATGGCTAAAATTTCTGCGGCAGTTCAACGTCATTCCAAGGCAGGACTTTTTTACCTAACTATTTTAACCGATCCGACAACAGGTGGGGTGACCGCTTCTTTTGCTATGGAAGGGGATATTATCCTAGCGGAGCCACAGAGTTTGGTTGGTTTTGCTGGACGTCGTGTTATCGAAAATACAGTTCGTGAGACCTTGCCGGATGACTTCCAAAAGGCAGAATTTTTGCTTGAACATGGATTTGTTGATGCAATTGTCAAACGGAGAGAATTGCCTGAAACAATTGCTAAATTAGTAAGATTGCATGGAGGAAGTCGCGGATGAGTATAGCAAAAATAGTCAGAGAGGCACGCGAGCAGAGTCGCTTGACTGCACTTGATTTTGCCAATGGAATTTTTGACGAGTTTATCGAATTGCATGGAGATCGCTCTTTCCGTGATGATGGTGCGGTTATCGGTGGAATTGGTTGGTTAGGTGACCAAGCAGTAACTGTCGTTGGTATCCAAAAGGGGAAGAGTCTTCATGATAACCTCAAACGAAATTTTGGGCAACCACATCCAGAAGGCTATCGTAAGGCCTTGCGCCTGATGAAACAGGCAGAAAAGTTTGGCCGTCCAGTTGTGACCTTTATCAATACGGCGGGTGCTTACCCAGGTGTTGGTGCCGAGGAACGTGGACAAGGTGAAGCAATTGCCCGAAACCTGATGGAAATGAGTGATCTCAAGGTTCCAATCATCGCGATTATTATCGGTGAAGGAGGATCTGGTGGGGCCCTAGCTCTAGCCGTAGCTAACCGTGTCTGGATGTTAGAAAACTCAATCTACGCAGTACTTAGCCCTGAAGGATTTGCCTCTATCCTTTGGAAGGATGGAAGTCGTGCTATGGAAGCAGCGGAGTTGATGAAAATCACTTCACACGAACTTCTAGAAATGGGAATCGTAGACAAGGTAATCTCAGAAGCAGGGCTGTCAAGTAAAGAACTGCTAGGTTGCGTTAAAAATGAATTGCGTGCAGAACTAGATAGGTTGCAAGAACTACCACTCGACCAACTTATCGAAGAACGTTACCAACGCTTTAGAAAATACTAAGAAAATTTAAAAGCTAGAACAATTTGTTCTAGCTATTTTGATAATAGAGCATGGATAAATATGAATACTCTAGATAAATAAGAAATAATCAATGGTATATCCTCTATATTGCCCTAATAGAGAGTTTACCATTAGGAGAGAAACAATGAAAAAGACAATACATTTAGGAATCTGTATGATTTTAATGTTCCTGTACATTTATTTAACGCCATTAGGAGCTATAACTCTAGCTAGGATCTTTGGTTTAGGAATGGACAGCTATATAATCTTCCTAGTTGGAGAAGTGTTGCTTATTTTCTTTTTATTCGTTTTGTGGTTGAAAAAGAAGAAGATGCTCTTTATCTTCGAGAAAAAGAGTTGGCGCTGGTCTTATCTCGCTTTCTTAGTGGCTTGCTTTCTTATCTATTCTTTTCTAAATGGATTTAGAATGCTGAATATTCGATTGATTGACCATAGCTTTATTTTCCAAGACCTTCTTTCAGAACTTTACTTAAACGGGAGAGAAACGACTCTATCAAGTCTTATATTTTTAATCTTTAACATTTCGATTGTACCTGTTGTCGAGGAGACAATCTATAGGGGTTATTTTATGAATACCTTCTTTCCGAAGTCGGAGTTTTATTTGGATGTGATCTTGTCTTCTTTCATCTTTGGACTCAGTCACTTGGTTCTATCCCATCGTGATCCCATCAGTCTCCTAATTTATAGTATTCTTGGTCTTCTATTTGCAGTTGCTTATCGAGTTACGGGTAGTCTTCGATTTACCATTCTTTGTCATAGTTTCTATAATATTATTCCCTATGCTCCGTCGCTCTTATTTTATATCTATTATTTGATTTTTAGATAGTGGTAGGTAAAGAAAAAAGTGTTTGATAATTGTCAAACACTTTTTCTATTTACTGTTCTTCTGTTACAAACTGGCTGAGCAGTCCGTTGATAAAACGGGCAGATTTTTGATCTGAGAAGTCCTTTGCAAGCTCGATAGCTTCGTTAACAGCAACCAACTGAGGGGTGTCAAATGAAGTGATTTCAAAGACTCCCAAGCGAAGGAGGTTTCTCTCCACGAGTGTTAAACGCTCGATGGTCCAACCTGCTTTTAAATGCTGTGTGATTTGCTTGTCTAGTTCTTCCTTTTTAGCCTGAACACCAGAAACTAGCTCTGTCAAAAAGGCTGGAAGTTGCACATCCGTATCTTCACGATCATGAGTATAGGCGAAACGACAAGCAGTTTCGACATCCGTACCGAATTCAAGACTCATGAGAGCTTGAAAAGCGCATTTACGGAGTTGGCGTCTAGATTCTAATAGTGGACTAGTCATTGAGGAAGTCCTCGTCAAATAGATCTTTCAATTCTGGTTTTGGTGTTTTATCTGGAACGATACCTGCAACGTGAATATTGATAGCAGCGAGTTCTACATCAGCCATATTACGAACGGCATCTTTGACAGCTTTCTGGATAGCAACCGCTACCTTAGGAACTTTTACTCCGTACTCAAGGTAGAGATAGATATCAGCTGTGAGCTCTTCGTCCACGTTTTTAAGATAAACACCACGGCCAAGAGAAAGTTTTGAAAGGGTGTCAGATACTGATTTGTTTGAAAAAGAGTGAACACCCTCTACTTTTGCAGTAGCAATAGCAATGATTTTTTCAAGTACACGTGGGGCGATAACGATTTCGCCAAGTTGTTCTTCAATTCCCATAGAATGACCTCTTTCTAGAGATTAGGCACGAGAAACGTAAGTTCCTTCTGCAGTGTTGATAACGAGTTTTTGTCCTGCTTCGATGAAGTCTGGAACGTTTACGATAAGTCCAGTTTCCATCGTTGCTGGTTTACCAGAACCTGTAACAGTAGCACCTTTGATAGATGGTTGAGTTTCTGCAACTGTCAATTCGACAGTAGTAGGAACGGTAACACCAATCACTTCAGTTCCGTAGAATTGGATCTTCACATCAGAGTTTTCAAGGATGTAAAGCAATTCGTTTTCAACGTTGACTACAGGGATTTCGTATTGGTCGTAAGTTTCTGTATTCATGAAGTAGGCTGTGTCATCCATTTTGTATAAGTATTGAGCTGGGACAGTCTCGATGATAGCTTGTTCAAATTTTTCCTCTGGACGGTAGCTTGTGTCAAATGTAGAACCAGTACGGACATCACGCAATTTCATACGCATGATTGTGTTTCCTTTACCTGGTTTGTGGTGGCTAGCTTCCAAAACGCGGATCAATTTTCCGTCAGCTGTTTCAAAGGTCATACCAGCCTTTAATTTACTTGCTTCAATCATGTTTTTACCTCTTTAATAAAATAATTTACTCTTTATTGTACCATAAAAGACAACATTACTCAAATGTCAAAAGGAGCTTAATTAGTTGACTGGTACGATATTTCCATCTTCGTCTTTGGTAACGAGGACGTATTTTCCATCGACTTCGATATAAAAATTCTTGCTAGTAGCTTGCCCAGCATTTTGAGCCGGTGCTTGATTTTGGACTTGTTGACTTAGTTGACCACCGAGAGTTTGGCCAAGATTCATGCCCATAAACATGTTCATCCCATTGCCATTTCCTTCGTTGGAAGCTGCAGCAATAAGCGCTTCGTTGCGAGCACGGCGTTCTTCGATTTCAATCGTGTTGTACTTCATTGCAACGAGCTCACTATCAAGCTTACGAACGATATCAAGACTTTCTTGGTCGTAGCTGAGGTCTTCAAGCAAGATGTTAGTTGCTTCAATCCCGTAGAGACCTGTCCAAACCTTGTTGACCTCTTGTTTAGCGAGTTCGTTAAAGGTGTCTTGGTTGGCATTGAGGCTATAGATATCAACCTTGTTTTCGTTGGTATATTTGGCAATGGCAATCGCGATTTTCGGTGCGATATTTTGACGGAGCGTTCCTTGAGCTACATCTTGGAGAGTAAATGGCTGTCCGTCAGTAATTTGACGGCTAACAGAACTCACGTAGAAGAGGACTGGATCTGCTATTTTTACATCAAACAAGCCATAGAAACGGATGTTAAGCAGTTGTTGGTAACGTTCGCTGAAGTATTCGACCGCATTTTGTGTGCCGAACTTATTACCTGCAATGGGTTGCATGCGGATAAAGATAATTTCCTGTTGGGTGATGACTTGTCCACCAAAAGAGAAACGGTTTTTAAAGTTTTCCCAAGTGCCTTTTAAACCACCTTTTTCAAGGAGCCAGGCGTTATCACCAGCTTGCCATTCGTGGCTACCAGCTTCGAGGACTTCACCAAGGAAGGTACCGTTGTTTACCAAAACAGCGGTATAACCTTGAGGAACGATAACCACACTGCCATCTGACAAAAGTCCAGTATTTTGATTGCTGTGACGAGAACGTCCATCTGGGTCTTTTGTGAGTAATTGACCCTTGACGGCCAAAGCGTCGCCAGAGACATTATCTGGAAGGACAATGGCTTCCTTGAATTTACTATCATTAAAACTATTTAAGCCTGCTGATAAGGCTGCACGTATAAATCCCATAATTCCTCCTAATTATAAAGCTCGTCTTCATCCACAACATCATAGGTATCCAGTACCCATTGGTTTGGACTGCGAGAGAGATTGGCACCACAGTAGTCGCACTCACTAACTGCGGAGATTTTCAATGGTGCGCCACAGTTTGGACAGTGGTCGCTCACAACTTCGTCTGGATTGACTGCTTGCGTTTGGCTACCGTGTTGACGGATAAAGTTCAATTGATACACGGTGAAGAGATCTTTTTTAGGGTCTCCTTCAAGGACACGGCGAGTCTCATCGTCAATGACATAGTCCCGCAAGGTAGATGACAGGATCACCACTAAGGTGTCGTTTCCGTCAGGATTTTCAATGAACTCCTTGATGCGAACATTTTCGATACAAACTTTCTCTAAAACATTGGTTGTTTTAGCTCGAATATGGTCTTCGAGTTGGGTGCTATGTTGAGAGTAGAGACTGGTACTTTCCAAAGCGCGGACAGAGTTCCAATTTTTTTCAGTCCAGGCAACCTGCAATTTAAGGTAGACTTCCTTAACCCAAGATGTGAAGGCCTCAGCGTCGAAGTTTGGATCCCCATTTTTAACACGACTAATGGCCAGTGTGTTGTGTTCAACTCGACGATGGAGCGTTTGATAATCATTACTAGTGTAGGTTGAACTCGAATCTCCAGACTTATTCTGCAAGGATTTGACGATAACAACTAGTATGATTCCTCCTACTAATATGAACATAAATCCTAGATAGGGAGAGCTAGTAGAACTGTCAGAGGATGATCCGTATCCAGAGCGGTAGTAGTGGTAGGATGAGCCACCAGAACGACTTCCACCTCCACTTGAGTGGCTGCTACTTCTGGAGCTACTGCGGCTGCTCCCTCCACTTCTGGAATGTCCGACACCTGCATCAACGATTTGAGGCACGGATAGAAAAACAAGTAATAAACAGGTCATTAAAAGAGCATAAAACTTTTTCATGTGTCTCCTAACTATATGATTGAAAAGGTAGAATTCTGAATTCGAATGATTATTAAACTATTTAATAACCTTTAAAAATCATCTAAGATATACTAGGCGTTATTTACTAGCATTTAGCTTCTTTATGGAATGGCGTTCGATGAGCCATCCCACAATCCATCCTATTGCTAGCAAGTAATTTTCAAAAGCACCGATAGCATTTACAGGAGAGTGATACTCCATATAATTGAGTAAGTGATTTGTTCCTATTCCAATTCCGCCAATAATGAGAGCAAGAAGTGCGATTCGTAGATAGAACCAATCGTATTTAATATTGATAGCGAGAATAATAATCAATACAGCTAAATTCCATATTCCAATTTCTCGTTGCCAACCAGCAGATATTCCGTACCCGGAGTGGCTTCCCATGTACGATGGAAAGAAAATTTGTAGTATAGAAGCGCCTAACATAGCGATGATGACTAAGACAAATAGCAATCGTAAAAATTTGTTCATTTATTCTCCTTGTCTCATTCTCGTTTTAAAAGTAGAAAAAAGTGTATAAAGAGTAAATTACTCACTTTCTTTCAACTCGGCCAATTCCTGTGCAAGGAGTTTAAGGGCAACTTGTGGATTGGCTTGCCCTTTGGTTGCCTTCATAAGGAATCCTGTGAAGGCTTTGTCTGCGTTGCGTTTGCCTGACTTGAAGTCGGCAACGGCAGCTTCGTTATCCGCAAAGACTTGGTGGATGATTGGAATCAGAACATCTGGATCAGAGATTTGCACCAAGCCTGCTTTTTCCACGTATTCACGCGCGCCACCGCCATTTTTAGCCAGGTGGACAAAGACTTTCTTGGCAATCTTAGAAGAGATCGTGCCGTCTTCGATGATGGCAATCATTTCTACCAAGTTTTCTGGTGTTAATTCGATTTGTTCAAGTGTCTTGCCTTCGGCGTTCAAGAACTGAGCGACTTCACCTTGGAGCCAGTTAGAAACTTGTTTGGCATCGCCACCGAGGGCAACAGCTTTTTCAAAGAAGTCAGAAGTGACTTTGTTGGCAGTCAACTGGCTAGCATCGTAGTCTGACAAGCCAAGATCAGATACGTAGCGCGCACGGCGTTCTTTTGGAAACTCTGGCAATTCTGTTCGCATTTCCTCAATCCACTCATCTGAGATTTCAAAGAGTGGTAGGTCTGGTTCTGGGAAGTAGCGGTAGTCAGCAGCACCTTCTTTGACACGCATGAGGATGGTTGCTTTGTTAGCTTCATCGTAACGCCGTGTTTCTTGGCGAATTTGACCACCTGAGCGAAGAATTTCAGCCTGGCGTTGGACTTCGTATTCAAGACCCTTGCGAACGTTAGAGAAGGAGTTGAGGTTTTTCAACTCAGTCTTGGTACCGAATTTTTCTTGACCATAAGGGCGAAGGGAGATGTTAGCATCCACACGCATCGAACCTTCTTCCATCTTAACGTCAGAAATACCAGCGTACTGGATGACTTCCTTGAGGGCAGTTAGATAAGCATAGGCTTCTTCTGGCGAGCGCATGTCAGCCTCAGATACAATCTCAATCAATGGCACCCCTTGGCGGTTGAGGTCAACATAAGAGTAACCATCTGTACCGTGGGTGTTTTTACCAGCATCTTCCTCTAGGTGAGCACGTTCGATACCGATTTTCTTAGTCGTACCGTCTTCTAGCTCCACTTCAATCCAGCCGTTGAAACCGATTGGCTCATCAAACTGAGAAATTTGATAGGCTTTTGGATTATCAGGGTAGAAGTAGTTCTTGCGGTCGAAGTGCATCTTTTTGTGGATATCCATATTGAGGGCAAGAGCTGCCTTGATACCGGCATCGACAACCCCTTTATTGAGAACTGGCAGAACTCCTGGGAAGGACCAGTCAATCACGTTAGTGTTGGCATTTTGGTCATTTCCAAAGTGGGCAGAAGTAGGTGAGAAGATTTTTGAATTGGTGTTGAGCTCTACGTGGACTTCAAGTCCAATGACTGTTTCAAAGTTCATTAGTTGTCACCTCCAAAAATCACGGGTTGTTGTTTGTGGTAGTCTGTTGTTGCTTCAAAGGCAGCAGCAGCTTGGTAAATGGTTTCCTCAGAGTATTTAGGACCGATCAATTGGAGACCGACAGGTAGACCTTGAGAGAATCCAGCAGGGATCGAAATTCCTGGAAGACCAGCCAAGTTAACTGGGATGGTCAAAAGGTCAGCCAAGTACATGGCAACTGGGTCGTGATTGAGGGAATCCAAGTCATAAGCAACGCTTGGAGCAGTTGGTCCTAGGATTAAATCGTAATCCGCAAAGACGTTTTCGAAATCTTGGATGATGAGGGTACGGACCTGACCAGCCTTCTTGTAGTAGGCATCGTAGTAACCTGATGAAAGACTGAAAGTACCTAGCATGATACGGCGTTTTACTTCTTCACCGAAACCTTGGCTACGGCTGTTTACATAGATTTCATCAAGATTCGTCGCATCCTCTGCGCGGTAGCCGTAACGGATACCGTCAAAGCGTTGCAAGTTTGATGAGGCTTCTGATGAAGCGATAATGTAGTAAACGGCAACACCGTATTTAGAGTGAGGAAGGCTGACTTCTTCGACGATAGCACCAAGTTTTTCAAAGTGTTTGGCTGCATTTAGAATGGTTTCCTTAACCTCTGGGTCAATCCCTTCACCAAGGTATTCCTTAGGCAAAGCAATTTTCATTCCCTTGATGTCTTGACCAATTTTTGAAGTAAAGTCGGCAATGCGGACAGGAGCAGAAGTAGAGTCTTTAGCATCTTCGCTGGCAATAGCATTGAGCAAGAGGGCATTTTCTTTAACAGTTGGTGCAAAAGGTCCAATCTGGTCTAATGAGCTACCGAAGGCAATGAGACCGAAACGAGAAACCGTTCCGTAGGTTGGTTTGAGACCAACAATCCCGTTGAAGGCAGCAGGTTGGCGGATAGAACCACCCGTATCAGAACCAAGTGACAAGCGGACTTGCCCAGAAGCTACAGCTGCGGCAGAACCGCTTGATGAACCACCAGGAACCTTGCTGTGGTCCCAAGCATTTTTAGTGGCACCGTAGTAAGAAGTTTCACCTGAACCACCCATGGCAAACTCGTCCATGTTGGTTTTTCCGACAACAATCATGCCCTTAGCTTTGGCATTGGCAACAGCTGTTGCATCAAAGATAGGTTCGTAGTTGTAGAGCATTTTTGAGGCAGCAGTTGTGAGGATGCCGTCAGTAGAGATATTATCCTTAACAGCCAGTGGAATTCCTGAAAGGACATTATCCGCGTCAATTCCAGCTTCATCAATGGCTTTAGCTTGAGCAAGGGCTTGTTCTCCAGCGATAGTGACAAAAGCATTGATAGCTTTCTCGCGAGACTTGATATCTTCAAGCGTTGCTTGTGTCAATTCAGTTGCAGAAATTTCCTTAGAGACAAGGAGGTTGTGCAAGTCTTCAATCGTTTTGTTATTAAAAGTCATTAGGCATCTCCTCCATCATCTAGGATAGCTGGTACCTTGATATAGTAGTTTTCTTTTTCAGGTACGTTTTTAAACAAGCGGTCACGGTCTGTTCCTTCTTCGGCCACATCAGGGCGGAGTACAGTCTTGCGGTCAGCCATGGTTGTAGTAGGTGCGACACCAGTTGTGTCGACTTCGCCCAGCAATTCAACCATGTCAACAATTTTAGACAAGGTTGTCGCAAAGACAGCAGTTTCTTCTTCAGAGAATTTTAATTTTGAAAGATTGGCAACGTGTGTTACCTCTTCTTGCGTAATTTTCATCTTGCATCCTTTCGTGAAATGATGATTTTTAGTCTGTTCTATTTTACCATATTTTCCTATAAATAAGGGAGCCAAACTGAAAAGAAATAGAAATTGAAAAATCGCTTTTAATTCGCTATAATGGTTAAACTAGAGAATAGAAAAAATAAAAGTTAGGATAGAAATATGTTCCATCAATTTATCACCAGATCTCAGACGGTTCCTCCTCCCATTTCCCTCTTTTGGTATGGGATCATGATGCTTACTTTAGTGCTTTGTATTTATGGAGCACTTGCTTATCACAAAAATCCGAAATTTGTCCGCTTGTTTAAGGGGATTCAGATCCTCCAGTTGCTAGCCCTATATAGCTGGTATGTTGGCTTTGGGATACCATTTTCTAATAGCCTTCCATTTTACCATTGCCGTTTGGCTATGTTTGCGGTGGTTTTCTTGCCAGATAAATGGCGGAGCAAGCAGTATTTTGCTCTTTTAGGAGCTAGTGGAGCGGTCTTTGCTTTGGTTTACCCTGTTTTTGATCCCTATGATTTCCCCCATATCACCAGTTTTTCATTTTTGATTGGGCACTATGCCCTTCTAGTGAATTCCTTGGTCTACTTGATGAATCACTATGACAAGACCTTGCTCAAGAAATATATGATTGTAGCCTATACCTTTATTCTCAATCTCTTTCTAGTTGGGGTTAATCAGGTGACGGGTGGAAATTATGGTTTGTTAAACAAGACACCTTTTATTCCGGATGCACCCCTGTGGTTAAAATACCTTCTTGTGTCCGTCATCCTCTCACTGGCTCTGGTTCTTTTTGATATCTTGTTTAAAAAACGGTGGAAAAAGAGAAATCAGGCGCAATCTGTGCTCTAGCTTGCCTTTTCATCGGATGAGCAATTGAAAAACTCCCCAAAATCCGATATAATGGAGAGTTGAAAGGAATGGTAAAATCCAATGTAAAAATCATTCTTAGCTATTGAAACAAGAAAAATAGAAAATCAAAGAAAGAGAACTTATGACTATTCAAGAAGAAATTAAGAAACGCCGTACTTTTGCCATTATTTCTCACCCGGACGCGGGGAAAACAACCATCACTGAGCAGTTGCTCTACTTTGGGGGCGAGATTCGTGAGGCTGGTACTGTAAAAGGGAAGAAAACAGGGACTTTTGCCAAGTCTGACTGGATGGATATTGAGAAACAACGTGGGATTTCGGTCACTTCATCTGTTATGCAGTTTGACTACGATGGCAAGCGCGTCAATATCCTAGACACACCAGGGCACGAGGACTTCTCAGAAGATACCTATCGTACTTTGATGGCGGTGGATGCTGCGGTCATGGTCGTGGACTCTGCCAAGGGTATCGAGGCCCAAACCAAGAAATTGTTTGAGGTTGTGAAGCACCGTGGCATTCCAGTCTTTACCTTTATGAACAAGCTGGACCGTGATGGTCGTGAGCCACTGGACCTCTTGCAAGAATTGGAAGAAGTCCTAGGTATTGCGAGCTATCCTATGAACTGGCCAATCGGGATGGGGAAAGCCTTCGAAGGCTTGTATGACCTCTATAACCAACGCTTGGAACTCTATAAAGGAGATGAGCGTTTTGCCAGTCTGGAAGAAGGGGACAAGCTCTTTGGAAGTAATCCTTTCTACGCTCAGGTTAAGGACGATATCGAACTCCTTCAAGAAGCAGGAAATGAATTTTCAGAAGAAGCTATTCTTGCAGGAGAACTGACGCCAGTCTTCTTTGGTTCAGCCCTGACTAACTTTGGAGTGCAGACCTTCCTTGAGACCTTCCTTAAGTTTGCTCCAGAACCACATGGACACAAGAAAACAGATGGCGAAATTGTGGATCCTTATGACAAGGATTTCTCAGGATTTGTCTTTAAAATTCAAGCCAACATGGATCCTCGTCACCGTGACCGTATCGCCTTTGTCCGTATCGTATCGGGTGAATTTGAGCGAGGTATGAGTGTCAATCTGCCTCGTACTGGTAAAGGGGCTAAACTGTCTAATGTCACCCAGTTTATGGCGGAAAGTCGTGAGAATGTGACTAATGCCGTGGCTGGAGATATCATCGGAGTTTACGATACGGGTACCTATCAGGTTGGAGACACCTTGACGGTTGGAAAAAACAAGTTTGAGTTTGAACCACTGCCAACCTTTACACCTGAGATTTTTATGAAAGTTTCTGCTAAGAACGTCATGAAGCAAAAATCCTTCCATAAGGGGATTGAGCAACTGGTGCAAGAAGGAGCCATTCAGCTTTACAAGAATTACCAAACTGGTGAGTACATGCTAGGAGCTGTCGGACAACTCCAGTTTGAAGTCTTTAAGCACCGCATGGAAGGCGAATACAATGCGGAAGTAGTCATGAGCCCAATGGGTAAAAAGACCGTTCGTTGGATCAAGCCTGAGGACTTGGATGAACGGATGTCGTCAAGCCGCAATATCTTGGCCAAGGACCGCTTCGACCAGCCAGTCTTCCTCTTTGAAAATGACTTTGCCCTCCGCTGGTTTGCAGACAAGTATCCAGACGTAGAGTTGGAGGAAAAGATGTAACTCAGCACCAACAATTGGAACTAAAGTTCCTAATTGTTGGACGCTAGTCGCTATTTGGCGAACTAGCTAACTGCCTTACTAACTACGTTTGGCAAATAGAATCGATTTGCCAAACTCCGTGTCGTAGTGTAAAATCGGCTTACCTAAACGCTTCACTAGGAAAAATCCACGAATATTATCGATTCGTGTTTTTTTTGTTGGGAAGGCTAGAAAGTTGCTATACCTAGCGATATGATTGGTCTATTTTACTGTTTTATTGAGGCAATTTTGCCCTATTTGAGCAAATTTTATAAGAGTAAGTTGGTTTCTGTTCTTTATTGTATACTAGAGATACAGATAAAATTTGTAAACACCAACCGGAGGAAAATATGGAACAACAGATTAATGAAAAAATTATCGAAATCGTGCATTAAGCCAACGATATGATTCCAGTTGAGTGGGATGATTTGTATATTGTAATCGAGATGGATAAGACCTATAGCGGAGAAGTTTATTTTTATTTCAAATATAAGAATGCGTATCACTACTATTTATATATTCCTCGAGATTTTTGTGTAGATAAATTCGAACTTTATAGTCAAACAGATCGATTATTTGAGAAGTCACAAGAATTGAAAAAAGTCTTTGTTGAGAATGACTTGGCAGATTGGTACATTTGTATCATCCATTTAGATGATAACAACAAGTTTTCGGTCGACTATGACTATGCTCCATGGTTGGAAAGTGGCTATGGTCCAAGTGCTCGAATGGACTTATTTGAATACAAATACCTCGGCAAGCAACCAGCTAATGAAAAAGAACTAGAACAGTTCAAGGCTATGGAAGCCTTCCAGAAGGAACATAATCAAAAGTAGTATAAGCTTGATTACATTTTGAAGAATGCGATTTTTGAGTATTGCTGTTAATGCGAATTGGAGGATAAAATGTTAGAAAACTTTGTCAAAGTGGCAGATAAGCCACAAGAAGTGATTGAAAATATAAGGAAATTGCTAAAGAATACGGAGTTGAACTAAGATTTACAAAGGAGTAGACAGATGAAATTAGACTGCAGAGTTGAACAGGCTTTGCAAGCTATAAATTTTGTGGAGCGCTATAAGGAGCTTTCAGATAAATTTAGCTTAGATAGAACGCCTAAAGAAAAACACTTAAATATTATTACAGGCGAGTTGATATTTGATGTTTTCGAAGATTTAGGATATAGAGCTAAATTTGATGGGCGTGAAAAATTCTTTTATATTGAACCTATTAAAGAAAATGGTTATACTTTTGGATTCCATATTAGTATCTTTAAAGGATTAGTTGAATTGATATGGAGTGTTAGGGACTCTCAAAACAAAGTTATACTAGGGACTCTCAAAACAAAGTTATACTAGGGACTCCACTGATGGAGTTTTCTAGGAGACTCATCTCTCCGGACTATAGAATCATGGATCCAGTGATTGCTAATTATGATGACTTTGAAAATGTCATGAAAATTGCTTTTGAGATGTACGAAGACTTTAAACAGGCTTTTATGAAGATTGCGACAGAGGATTAATAGATGTTAAAAGATTTTGTTAAAGTGGCAGATATGCTCAAAGAAGTGATTGAAAAGTATCAGGATCAAGTTCCAGCTGACTTGGTTCAAATTTGGCAGGAAGATGGTCTAGGAACTTTTCTTGATGGTTATCTGAAGGTAATTAATCCGGATGATTATCTAGAGCTTCTCCAAGATAGCTATTTTAGAGGAGATGTCGCTTTTCCTATGTTCGTAACAGCATTTGGAGATATTATTACTTGGGAAGAGAGTGCCTATGTGGGAATTGTCCAATATAATATTCAGGATTTAGATATTATGATTAAGCGTATGGATCGTTTCATAGAGTATGTTGATGATGAAGATTTCAAAGATGATTATTTTGATATCCCACTCTATAAAAAAGCTGTTGCCAAACGTGGTCAATTAGCCTACGATGAGTGTTTCGGTTTCGTTCCACTTTTGGCATTAGGAGGCTTTAAAGATGTAGACCACATGGATAAGGTAAAAGTCTTGGAGCACATCTACCTCATGTACCAGCTGACAGGCGGTGTGATGGACGACTAGGAGTTGCTATTTCTTTTTTGAGAACAGTACGAGAGGATGAACTTTCCTTCCAAATGCAAAACACAAGAACCTCAGAGGAAGTCCTCTGAGGTTCTTTGCGTTCTAGTTTCCATATTTCTGGTAAAAATCGACCTTAACCTGGATAAAGGTTTCGGCTTCGCGTAGTAGCTGCAGGAGGGTAGCACGGGTTTCAAACTCCTCACGTGTTTTCGGGAGACTCCGATTGCGGAAGACTTGCAGATAGCGTTCGATGTCATCAAGTAAGTCATGAGCAGGATTGGTCTGACTTAGCTGGGCAGCAATCTTAGAAAAGAGCTGGGCCAAGATCAAACTCTCACTTGCGGCCAGATGACAGGTATTGATCTGCTGGGCCATATTTCGCAGGATGCGACTTTGTCGCTGTCTCATCTCAAAGTAATGGATGTGGTAGTCCGTCTGGTGAAAGAGATGGTCCGAGTGATCCAAATAAACCAGTTTGAGAGCTTCATCGAGGAGCTTATCTAATTGGTCAACGAGTTGGGCTTGATTGCGTCCGTCTCCTCTTGACAGATAGTATTTAAAGCGAAGCAGGATGTTTTTTAACTTTTCCTCGACCTGAAGGTGGTAGCTTTGGATGGCTTTCTCACGAGAGGGCATATAAAGGTTGACCAATAGAGCAAAGCTTGTCCCGATGAGAAAGAGGAGTACTTCATTAAGCAAGAGCTCTGGGGAAGTAGACTCCTGTACCAAGAGATGACCGACCAAGACACTGCTAGGGGTGATGCCGATTTCCCAGCCCATTTTGTAAGCAAGAGGCACATAGAGAGCCAGATAGAGGCCCAGGCTCCAGATGTGAAAGCCTGTCAGCTGAAAGGCTAGAACACCGATAGCGAGCGCTAGGAGCATGGAAAAGAGGCGGTTGCGTGCTAATTTCAGCGTGCTTCTGCGCGTGTCGGAGAGGCTTAAGAGGGCGATAATTCCAGCTGAAACTGCTGATGATAAATCTAAAAAATAAGCGAGAAAACAAGCGAGACAGGTCGCTAAGACCAGTTTGGTCGTACGTTGAGTGAGGGACATGAGAATTTCCTAAACTAATAGAATCAAGTGTTTAACGAGGAGTTAGAGACTAGGGACGAAGTTTTCGGTTTGTAGCATACTCGGCAACCGCTGTAAAGAGGACGTCTGTTGAAGAGTTCAGGGCTGTTTCGCAGGAGTCTTGCACGACTCCGATCACAAAACCGACTCCGACAACCTGCATAGCCAAGTCGTTGGAAATCCCAAAGAGGCTACAAGCTACAGGAATGAGGAGAAGGGATCCCCCAGCGATTCCAGAGGCCCCGCAGGCAGAAATGGCAGCCACGACACTGAGCACAAATGCTGTCCCAAAGTCTACCGAGATTCCGAGTGTATTGACGGCAGCTAGAGTCAGGACATTTATGGTAACAGCAGCGCCAGCCATATTGATGGTTGAACCAAGCGGGATGGAGACAGAGTAGGTGTCAGGATTCAGTCCCAGGTCTTGACAGAGTTTCATATTGACAGGGATATTGGCGGCAGAGCTACGAGTGAAAAAGGCTGTAATACCACTGACACGTAGGCATTTCAAAACAAGGGGATAGGGATTTTTCCTCATAAAGAGAAAAGCGATGAGTGGGTTGACGATGAGAGCAACAAAGGCCATGGTAGCAATCAAAAGTCCTAGGAGGACACCGTAGTTAGCCAGACTGGCAATGCCCTTGTCAGAGATGGTCTTAAACACCAAGCCTAAAATCCCAAAGGGAGCTAGGTTGATAATCCATTCCACGATTTTAGAGGTGACATCCGCCATGGTTCTCAGTAATTCTTTACTGTGTTTACTTGCCTCTCTCATAGCCAAGCCAAAGATGACTGCCCAAGAGAGAATCCCGATATAGTTGGCTTCAACAATGGCATTCAAAGGATTGTCCACCAGTTTGAGCAAGAGGTTGCTGAGGACTTGACCGATACCGTCAGGAGCAGCAACTTCTGTATTTGCACTGGTCAGGGTGATTTGCACAGGCAGTAAGAAACTAGCTAGAACGGCTACCAACGCTGCAGCAAAGGTTCCGAGCAAGTATAGGAAAATAATCGTCTTCATATTGGTATTTTGTCCCTTTTGGTGTTGGGAAAGGGCATTGGCAACAAGGGCAAAAACCAAAATAGGAGCGATGGCTTTCAGTCCGCCTACAAAGAGGTCTCCAAGCAGACCAATTCCTGTCAAACTAGGAAAGAAGATTCCTAATGAAGCGCCCAAAAGCATACCAATGAGGATTCGTTTGATGAGGCTTGCCTTGATCCAGGCTCTAATGATTCGTTTCATAGCAGTCTCCTTCAAATGTATTGTTTATAATTATAGTATAAATATGCTATAGAGGCAAGTGATATTTTGAAAATAGGAACAATAATTGAATAATTATGAAAGAAAAGAGAAGGGAGATTTTATGGTATAATAGGAAAAAGGAGTTTTATATGCAAGATTTTTTTCAACGCTATTTTGATAAACTTGATTTAACAACCATGTTAGAGAATCTCTTGACCAAGGTGATTTCTCTTTTGATTTTGTTTTTACTATTTTATATAGCTAAAAAGATGCTTCATGCGACTGTACGAAAGATTGTCAAACCCTCACTTAAATTTTCAAATCGAGATGCAGGAAGACAAAAAACCATCTCGCGTTTGCTAGAGAATGTCTTTAACTACATTCTTTATTTCTTTTTGCTCTACTGTATCCTGTCTATTTTAGGTTTGCCAGTTTCGAGCCTCCTTGCCGGTGCGGGGATTGCTGGGGTGGCCATTGGTATGGGGGCGCAAGGCTTTCTATCCGATGTCATTAACGGCTTCTTCATCCTTTTTGAACGCCAACTTGATGTGGGTGATGAAGTGGTTCTCACAAATGGACCGATTACCGTTTCTGGAAAGGTCGTTAGCGTAGGGATCCGTACAACGCAACTGCGAGGTGACGATCAAGCCCTTCACTTTGTTCCCAATCGTAATATCACCGTCGTCAGCAATCTATCTCGTACTGAATAGGCCGGCTATTTTAGCAGATTTGTGGTACAATAGAAGGAGTTTGGTAAAGGAGAGAGTATGCTATTTGTAGAGAAAAAATTAGGTCACGATTGTACATGGATAGATCTTGATGTAGACAAGATTAAAAACATGGAAGACCTTTCGGATGTCTATGGATTGGACAAGGAAACTATCGAGTATGCTCTGGATAGAAATGAGCGTGCCCACATGGACTATCACCGTGAAACGGGAACGGTCACCTTCATTTATAATGTTCTTGACTTAGAAAAAGACAAAGAATATTATGAAGCGATTCCGATGACCTTTATTGTTGAAAAACAACGGCTGATCACAATTAGCAATCACAAGAATAGTTATGTGATTAAACGTATGGCAACCTACCTTGAAAGCCATGAAGTTGTTTCAATCTACAAATTTCTTTTTGCCAGTTTAGAGATTATAAGCAATGCTTACTATCCGGTTATTGAAGAAATGGATAAAAGTAAGGATGAAATCAGTGCACTTCTTCGTCAAAAAACAACTAAAAAAAATCTTTTTGCCCTCTCTGACTTGGAAACTGGTATGGTTTACCTGACAGCTGCTGCCAAACAAAATCGTCTCCTCTTGGAACACATCCAAGGGCATGCTCTTTATCGCAATTTTAATGAGGTAGAAAGAGAGCAGTTTGACGATGCCATGATTGAAGCGCACCAGTTGGTTTCGATGACAGACTTGATTTCTCAAGTTTTGCAACAACTCTCAGCCTCTTACAACAACATCCTAAATAATAATCTAAATGATAATTTGACAACTTTGACAATTATCTCAGTCTTGCTAGCTATCCTTGCAGTTATTACAGGATTCTTCGGAATGAATGTTCCTTTACCGCTTGCAGATGAACCAAATGCTTGGATTTATATTTTGCTAGCTAGTCTCATTTTATGGGTAGTCTTAGCCCAATGTTTAAAGAATATTGCTAGAAATTAAAAAGAAAAGGAGCCAGAATGGCAATTGAAAACTATATGCCAGATTTTGCTGTGGAAGCAGTCTATGATCTGACAGTCCCAAGCCTGCAGGCGCAGGGGATCAAGGCTGTTTTGGTCGATTTGGATAATACCCTCATTGCTTGGAACAACCCTGATGGGACGCCAGAGATGAAGCAATGGCTACATGATCTCCGTGACGCGGGCATTCGCATCATCGTAGTCTCAAATAACACCAAAAATCGGGTTCAACGAGCAGTTGAGCAATTTGGAATTGATTACGTTTATTGGGCCTTGAAGCCTTTCACATTTGGGATTGACCGTGCCATGAAGGAATTTCACTATGAGAAAAATGAAGTGGTCATGGTTGGTGACCAGCTCATGACGGATATTCGGGCAGCCCATCGTGCAGGAATTCGATCAATTTTGGTCAAACCCTTGGTCCAACATGACTCTATCAAAACGCAGATCAACCGAGCTCGCGAGCGCCGTGTCATGAAGCAAATCACTGAAAAGTACGGACCGATTACATATAAAAAAGGAATCTAACTATGGAAGAAATTCTCTGTATTGGTTGTGGAGCAACCATTCAGACGACAGACAAGGCTGGTCTTGGATTTACTCCCCAGTCGGCACTCGAAAAAGGTTTGGAGACAGGCGAAGTTTATTGCCAACGCTGTTTCCGTCTCCGTCATTACAATGAAATCACAGATGTCCAGTTGACAGACGATGATTTCCTCAAACTCTTGCACGAAGTGGGAGATAGTGATGCCTTGGTGGTCAATGTCATTGATATTTTTGACTTTAATGGTTCTGTCATCCCAGGCTTGCCACGCTTTGTATCGGGTAATGATGTCCTCTTGGTCGGAAATAAAAAAGATATTCTGCCCAAGTCTGTTAAACCGAGCAAGATTAGCCAGTGGCTCATGGAACGTGCCCACGAAGAAGGACTTCGTCCAGTAGATGTCGTTCTGACTTCAGCCCAAAACAAGCATGCCATTAAGGAAGTCATTGACAAGATTGAACACTACCGTAAGGGCCGTGATGTATACGTGGTCGGTGTGACCAACGTTGGAAAGTCAACCCTTATCAATGCTATTATCCAAGAAATCACGGGTGACCAGAATGTCATCACGACTTCACGCTTTCCAGGGACAACCTTAGACAAGATTGAGATTCCGCTTGACGACGGATCTTATATTTACGATACACCAGGGATTATCCACCGCCACCAGATGGCCCACTACTTGACGGCTAAAAACCTCAAGTATGTCAGCCCTAAAAAGGAAATCAAGCCCAAAACCTATCAGCTTAACCCTGAGCAAACTCTATTTTTAGGTGGTTTGGGCCGATTTGACTTCATTGCAGGAGAAAAGCAAGGATTTACAGCCTTCTTTGATAATGAACTCAAACTCCACCGTACCAAACGTGAAGGGGCTATTGCTTTCTACGGCAAGCACCTCGGAACCCTTCTGACACCACCAAATAGCAAGGAAAAAGAAGATTTTCCAAAACTAGTCCAGCATGTCTTTACCATTAAGGACAAGACTGACCTGGTCATCTCAGGCCTAGGCTGGATCCGCGTAACAGGCACTGCCAAAGTCGCCGTCTGGGCACCAGAAGGCGTCGCCGTCGTCACACGAAAAGCAATCATTTAAACACAGAAAGGAAAGAGTTGTCTGGATTCGGGCGAGCTCTGCGAGCCCATAACGAATACTTTTCGCCGTGGTGTCAGTTGGTACAAGGAGTTGTACCAACTGCGGAAAATTTGAGACCTTAGGCTCAAATTTTAGTCATGAAAGTCCGAAGGACTTTGCTGACGTCCGTCACCACTTCAGAAAAGTATAAAAAGAAACTCTTTTAAAGAAATTATGTCATTAACATCAAAACAACGTGCCTTCCTCAACAGCCAGGCACACACCCTCAAACCCATCATCCAAATCGGGAAAAATGGACTCAACGACCAAATCAAAACCAGCGTCCGTCAAGCCCTTGACGCCCGCGAATTGATTAAAGTTACGCTCTTGCAAAATACAGATGAAAACATCCACGAAGTAGCTGAAATCTTGGAAGAAGAAATCGGTGTGGATACTGTCCAAAAAATCGGACGCATCTTGATCTTGTTTAAACAATCCAGCAAGAAAGAAAATCGCAAGATTTCCAAAAAAGTCAGAGAAATCTAAACACCTACTCCAAACAACTGTTTTTACAGAGAATTAAAGGAAGACGAGCCTATGGCAATCGAATTATTGACTCCCTTTACCAAGGTAGAGTTGGAGCCAGAAATCAAGGAGAAAAAACGCAAACAAGTCGGGATTTTAGGGGGAAATTTTAACCCTGTTCACAATGCTCATCTTGTTGTGGCAGACCAAGTACGACAACAGTTAGGACTGGACCAGGTCCTGCTTATGCCCGAATACCAACCACCTCATGTGGACAAAAAAGAAACCATCCCTGAGCACCATCGTCTCAAGATGCTTGAGTTGGCTATTGAGGGGATTGAAGGCCTGGACATTGAAACCATTGAGTTAGAGCGCAAGGGAATTTCCTACACCTACGACACTATGAAGATTTTGACAGAGCAACATCCAGATACGGATTATTACTTCATTATCGGGGCTGATATGGTGGACTATCTGCCTAAATGGTATCGAATTGATGAGCTGGTCGACATGGTTCAGTTTGTTGGAGTTCAGCGCCCGCGCTACAAGGCAGGGACTTCCTATCCAGTTATCTGGGTGGATGTGCCTCTCATGGACATCTCGTCCAGCATGGTGCGTGACTTCATTGCCCAAGGTCGGAAACCCAACTTTCTCCTACCTCAGCCAGTGCTAGACTACATCGAGAAGGAGGGGCTCTACTAATGGTCTATCAAGACTATATCAACTGTTCCCGTGAGGCTTTGTTGGAAAAAATGGCAGAGCTTCTACCTGCAAAACGCTTAACTCATTGCTTGGGTGTGGAGCGTGCAGCCATAGAATTAGCTGAGAGATTTGGAGTCGATGTTGAGAAAGCTGGTCTAGCAGGCCTTCTTCATGATTATGCTAAAAAGCTGTCAGATCAGGAATTTCTAGACTTGATTGACCGTCATCAGCTAGACCCTGACCTCAAAAACTGGGGCAATAATGTCTGGCATGGGATGGTTGGCATCTACAAGATTCAGGAAGACTTGGATTTGCATGATCCAGAAATCCTGCGAGCTATTGAAATCCATACAGTCGGTGCTGGTCAGATGACCGATCTAGATAAAGTCATCTACGTCGCAGATTATATCGAGCACAATCGTGCCTTTCCTGGAGTGGACGAGGCACGTGAAATTGCTGAGCTATCTCTCAATAAGGCAGTGGCCTACGAAACAGCTCGTACCGTGGAGCATCTAGCTCATCAGGGATTCCCCATCTATCCCCAAACCCTTGACACCTATAACGCATTTGTGCACTATTTGAAAGAGGACTAAATGAGGACGGCTTTTATAATCATTGATGTTCAGAATATTTTAGTGGAAACCGGTTTTCAGACAAATAGTCTATTGGAAAAAATTTCTTATTTACAAAACCAGGCTAGAAGCAAGAATATCGAAATTATCTATGTTCAACATATTGAGGACCCTGAAGCTCAAACATCAGAAGATTGGCAGTTATCTGAGTTTTTAAATCGAAAACCTAATGAAAAGGTCTTTCAGAAGAAGTATAACAGTATTTTCAAAGAAACTGGTTTAAAAGAATACTTGGATAAACAGGGAATTGAAAAATTAGTTTTATGTGGTATGCAGACAGAATATTGTGTGGATACCTCTGTCAAGGTTGCCTTTGAATATGGCTATCAGCTTATTATTCCAGAAGGAACTTGCACAACGTTTGATGGGAATGACATTCCAGCAGAAACGATAAATGAATTTTATGAGGACATTTGGGAGGGGCGCTTTGCAGATGTCCTGGATTACAAACATATTTTCTAGAAAGAGGACTAAATGAACGAAAAAGAATTATTAGAACTAGTCGTGAAAGCGGCTGATGAGAAACGTGCGGAGGATATTCTCGCACTTGATGTACAGAATTTGACCAGCGTGACAGACTACTTTGTTATCACGAGCTCGATGAATAGCCGTCAGTTGGACGCTATCGCTGACAATATCCGTGAAAAAGTAGCTGAAGCTGGCTTTAAAGGTAGCCATGTTGAAGGCGATGCAGCGGGAGGCTGGGTTTTGCTAGACCTCGGTGGTGTCGTTGTGCATATCTTCTCAGAAGAAATACGTGCCCACTATAACCTAGAGAAGCTATGGCATGAGGCGGATTCTGTAGATATTTCAGAAGTCTTGGCCTAGTAGATGAACTCAGTTGCAGTCAACTGGGTTTATTTGCTTATTTTAGAAAAATTGATAGAAAGGTAAAGGGCGTCGTGTTTTGTTCATCTTGAAACTGAACACGAGCTAAAAGCTGCGAGAAAAAGAGTAACTTCCTTTGTATCTGACGATACAGCAGAAAGTTTCCTATTTTCTCCTTGCTTTTAACGCTCTTTGTATCTTAGAAAGGATTTGAACCCGTCCTGTAATCGTCGGAAAATAGATAGCCTTCCTTGGAGCTCGACTCCATCGTCAAGCTCCTAATTTTCATTCCGATTACGGGCGGACTTGGTATCATGAATATGGCGACTTATGAAACCTTTGCGGCTGTTTACGATGCTGTGATGGATGATAGTTTATATGATAAATGGACGGATTTTTCTCTGCGTCATTTGCCTAAGACCAAGGAGAGAAAGAAACTCTTAGAATTGGCTTGTGGAACAGGTATCCAGTCTGTGCGCTTTTCTCAAGCTGGCTTTGATGTGACGGGGCTTGACTTGAGTGCTGATATGCTGAAGATTGCGGAGAAAAGAGCTACTTCAGCCAAGCAAAAGATTGATTTTATTGAAGGCAATATGCTGGATTTATCCAAAGCAGGTAAATATGATTTTGTCACGTGTTATTCGGACTCTATCTGCTACATGCAGGATGAGGTTGAGGTAGGAGCTGTCTTTAAGGAAGTGTATAATGCCCTCAATGAAGACGGCGTTTTTATCTTTGATGTGCATTCGACCTACCAGACAGATGAAGTTTTTCCAGGCTATTCCTACCATGAAAATGCGGAAGATTTTGCCATGCTTTGGGACACCTATGAGGACGAAGCTCCTCACTCCATCGTGCATGAGTTGACTTTCTTTATCAAGGAGGCTGACGGTTCCTTTAGTCGTCACGATGAAGTGCATGAGGAGCGGACTTATGAGGTTTTGACCTATGATATTTTGCTGGAGCAGGCTGGTTTCAAGTCCTTCAAACTCTTTGCGGACTTTGAGGACAAGGAGCCGACAGAAACCAGCACCCGTTGGTTTTTTGTCGCGCAGAAGTAGGATGGCTGAATGATTTGGCAAAATAAATTGAGGTAATAATGTTAGAATTCTTTTTGATTGTTGTTGTGGTCATATTAGAGTGTATTATGCTTAAGAGCTTTTTTTCAATGAATTTGAAAGAATATCAAGGATTTAGTACGAGATTTTTTTCTTCTTCTAGTGGTGGTAAAATAAGTACGAACAGCATAATCTTTTGGATATTTATTTCGCCATTTTTTTCTATCCTAGGCTATGTTTGTTCTTTGTTTTTGAATTCTGCTTTTAAAACATGTCATGTTTCATATAACTATTTATGGACGATAAGTTTAGTTTTTTGGATAGTTATCTATCTGATAATTTTGATATTAGGTCGTCGAAAATTAGTGAATCACTTATTTATTTTAATAATAGCGATAGCTTCAATTGTTTTAAATTGGTATATTGCTCGAATAGCTTTTACAGGAAATGTAAATGATATTTCGCCTGATTCCAGTAATACGGCATTTCAATTCTATTTAGCTATAGGGTTATCTTTAATTTCGATTGTTCAGGTGATATATGAAAGTGAAAATTACAATTTGAAACGTACGCGTTTTATTAGAGAGAAGATTCAGAAGTATCTACGAGAATACAAAGTAATATATTCTTTGAAAGGAAATATAGAGTTACTTTATTTGTCACTTGCAATTTTGGTACTAGAAGATTTTGAACGGCCTAAATTTATCAGAATTATAGAAAATATTTTGAGAACAAAAACAAGAAATATTGCTCAAAATGATTCCATTGATGATATTGATAGCGTTAGTATTCTTGTGAAACAACTTCAAGATTTGGCTGTTAGTTCAAAAGAAAAGGATAAAATAAAAAAATTGAGGTTTATTATTAAAGAGATAAATTGTTCAGATCAATATATTACTAATGTTATGGAATTGTTTAATACAATTTCTCGATTAGATAGAGATTTTAAAATAGTTGAATCTAATAAATATAATAAGAAGTAAAGTCTAGTAGTAGGAGATTACCATGACCATCACAGGTATTATCGCGGAGTTTAATCCTTTTCATAATGGGCACAAATACTTACTTGAGCAGGCGGAGGGACTGAAAATCGTTGCCATGTCTGGAAATTTCATGCAACGAGGAGAGCCGGCTATCGTGGACAAGTGGACACGGACCCAGATGGCGCTGGAAAATGGAGCGGATCTGGTAGTGGAATTGCCCTTTTTAGTCAGTGTTCAGGCGGCAGATTTCTTTGGCCAAGGAGCTGTGGATATCTTGGCTCGCTTGGGGATTGATACTCTAGCTTTCGGGACAGAGGAAGTTCTGGATTATCAGAAAGTTGCTGACTTATACACAGAACGAGGTGCTGAGATGGAGAAATTTGTGGAAAATCTGCCTGATTCCCTCTCTTATCCTCAGAAAACCCAAGCCATGTGGCAGGAATTTGCTGGTCTTGATTTTTCAGGCAAGACGCCTAATCATGTCCTTGCTCTCGCCTATGTCAAGGCAGTTGCAGGACGCAACATCAAACTGCATCCGATTCAGCGTCAGGGAGCGGGTTATCATTCTGTAGACAAGGAAGTGGACTTTGCCTCGGCGACAGCTCTGCGTCAGCATCAATCAGACCAAGATTTCTTAGAACGCTTTATGCCTTCTCTTGCCCTCTTTGAGCAGGCCAGTAAGGTGAGCTGGGATGATTATTTTCCCTTGCTCCGCTATCAAATTTTGTCAAATCCAGACCTAACGACCATCTATCAGGTCAATCAAGAAATGGCTGTGCGTATCAAGGATGCTATCAAAAAAGTCCAGTCTGTAGAAGACTTGGTGGAAGTTGTTGCTACTAAGCGCTACACCAAGGCTCGTGTCAGACGCCTCTTGACCTATATCCTGGTGCAGACAAGAGAAAGTGACTTGCCAGAGGGCATCCATGTCCTTGGATTTACAGAAAAAGGCAGACAACATCTCAAGTCTCTAAAAGAGCAGGTCCATCTAGTCAGCCGAATTGGCAAAGAACCTTGGGATGCTATGACTCAAAAGGCAGACCAGATTTACCAACTAGGATACCCAAGCATCGCAGAGCAGAATTTCGGCAGAGTGCCCATTAGAATAGAATCAAACTAAGTCTACTGAAAGGTAGGCTTTTTATTGTATGTTTTAATGAAAATGTCATTTTTAAGTGTTAGAAAGTTTGTTTGGGGATTTTAGAACTTTCTTCTAAAATTCACACAAAACTCTTCAATTTGGGTTTGTGAAAATCGGTTTTTTGTGATAGAATATTAAGGAATGTATGTCATTCGATAAACAAATTTTATGAGGTAAAAACATGGAAATCATGACACTTGCGATTGCTGTTTTTGCCGTCATCATTGGTTTAGTCATTGGATATGTCAGCATCTCAGCTAAGATGAAATCATCTCAAGAGGCTGCAGAGTTGATGCTTCTAAATGCTGAACAAGAAGCAACTAATTTACGAGGACAAGCTGAGCGCGAAGCGGATTTATTGCTAAATGAAGCCAAGAGCGAAAGCAAGTCTCTTAAAAAAGAAGCACTATTGGAGGCCAAAGAGGAAGCCAGAAAATACCGTGAAGAAGTGGACGCTGAATTTAAGTCAGAACGTCAGGAGCTCAAGCAAATTGAAAGTCGTTTGACGGAGAGAGCTACGAGCCTTGACCGTAAGGACGACAATTTGACGAACAAAGAAAAAACACTTGAACAAAAAGAACAAAGTATTTCTGATAGAGCAAAAAACCTTGATGCACGTGAAGAGCAATTAGAGGAAGTCGAAAGACAAAAAGAAGCTGAACTTGAACGTATCAGTTCCCTTTCCCAAACTGAGGCTCGAGATATTATCTTGGCTCAGACAGAGGAAAACTTGACCAAGGAAATTGCTAGCCGCATTCGTGAGGCTGAGCAAGAAGTCAAGGAACGTTCAGACAAGATTGCGAAAGATATCTTGGTTCAGGCTATGCAGCGTATCGCTGGTGAGTATGTAGCAGAGTCAACAAACTCGACAGTTCACCTACCAGACGATACCATGAAGGGACGCATTATCGGTCGTGAAGGACGCAATATTCGTACCTTTGAAAGTTTGACAGGGGTAGATGTCATCATCGACGACACGCCAGAAGTGGTAACCTTGTCAGGATTTGATCCGATTCGTCGTGAAATTGCTCGTATGACCATGGAAATGTTGCTCAAGGATGGCCGTATCCACCCAGCTCGTATCGAGGAGTTGGTGGAGAAAAACCGTCAAGAGATTGACAATAAAATCCGTGAATATGGTGAGGCTGCTGCCTATGAGATTGGTGCGCCAAACCTTCATCCAGACTTGATGAAGATTATGGGACGTTTGCAGTTCCGTACTTCTTATGGACAAAATGTCTTGCGTCATTCGATTGAGGTTGCTAAGTTATCTGGTATCATCGCCAGTGAACTTGGTGAAAATGCAGCTCTTGCCCGTCGTGCTGGATTCCTTCATGACATCGGGAAAGCTATTGACCGCGAGGTTGAAGGTAGCCACGTTGAGATTGGTACGGAGTTGGCTCGTAAGTACAAGGAACACCCAGTTGTGGTGAATACCATTGCTAGCCACCACGGTGATGTCGAAGCTGAAAGCGTCATTGCAGTGATTGTTGCTGCAGCAGATGCCTTGAGTGCAGCGCGTCCAGGTGCTCGTAGCGAGTCTCTTGAAAGCTATATCAAGCGTCTCCATGATTTGGAAGAAATTGCCAATGGCTTTGAAGGAGTGCAAAATAGCTTTGCTCTTCAAGCAGGACGTGAAATCCGTATCATGGTTAATCCAGGACAAATCAAGGACGACAAAGTCACAATCTTAGCTCACAAAGTTCGTGAGAAAATTGAAAATAATCTCGATTACCCAGGAAATATCAAGGTAACCGTGATTCGCGAACTTCGTGCAGTAGATTATGCTAAATAAATAAGAAAGAGCAGTTGAAAAATTACTGCTTTTTTGTTACACTAGATAGAAAGACTGTAGAAGGATAACTGACGCTATCATCAGTATCCGAGAGAAATTTTACTTTATTTCACAGACTAACTAAAGGAGACATAATGGCAGACCGAGGCTTGCTAATCGTTTTTTCTGGTCCTTCAGGAGTTGGGAAAGGGACGGTTAGAAGAGAGATTTTTGAGAGTTCTGAGAATCAATTTCAATACTCTGTATCGATGACGACGCGTGCGCAACGTCCTGGTGAAGTGGACGGAGTGGACTATTTCTTCCGTACTCGTGAAGAGTTTGAAGAGCTGATTCGTCAAGGTCAGATGTTGGAATATGCAGAATATGTCGGTAACTATTATGGAACTCCTCTGACCTATGTCAACGAAACTCTGGACAAGGGAATTGATGTCTTTCTTGAGATTGAAGTCCAGGGAGCTCTTCAGGTTAAGAAAAAGGTTCCAGACGCTGTCTTTATCTTTCTAACACCACCAGATTTGGATGAATTGCAAGATCGTTTGGTGGGTCGTGGAACAGATAGTGCAGAAGTGATTGCCCAACGAATCGAAAAAGCCAAGGAAGAAATTGCTCTCATGCGTGAGTATGATTATGCCATTGTCAACGATCAGGTGCCCCTCGCTGCTGAACGTGTCAAGCGTGTGATCGAAGCAGAACACTTCCGTGTGGACCGTGTCATTGGTCACTATCAGGAGATGTTGCCAAAATCTCCAACTACTCGATAAACTATAGGAAACAGGTACAAGCAAATGATGTTAAAACCCTCTATTGATACCTTGCTGGACAAGGTACCATCAAAATATTCACTCGTAATCTTGGAAGCAAAACGTGCCCACGAACTAGAAGCAGGCGCGCCAGCAACTCAAGAGTTTAAGTCTGAAAAATCAACTCTTCGTGCTTTAGAAGAAATCGAGTCTGGAAACGTTACGATTCACCCAGATCCAGAAGGAAAACGTGAAGCGGTTCGTCTCCGTATCGAAGAAGAAAAACGCCGCAGAGAAGAAGAAGAAAAGAAAATCAAAGAGCAAATTGCTAAAGAAAAAGAAGATGGTGAAAAAATTTAAGGTTGGGGGGACTCAATCTTATTTTTTCTATTGCAAGAATGTACTGACAAGAAGGAGGTGAGAAGATGGCTATTGCAAAGATAATCGTGGATGTTCCCCTAATGCAGACGGACCAGCCATACAGTTACAAGGTCCCTGAGGAATTTGTAGACATGCTGGAGGTCGGTATGCGGGTCCATGTCCCCTTCGGTAAGGGCAATCGTTTGATCCAAGGTATTGTGCTTGGCCTGGAGTCCCAGTCGGATGAAGAGGTGGCTGATCAGGACTTGAAAGAGATTGCGGAGGTGCTGGACTTTTCTCCAGTCTTGACTCAAGAGCAACTCTGGCTGGCTGAGGAGCTACGCAAGTCAGTCTTTTCTTACAAAATCTCCATCCTAAAAGCCATGTTGCCGGGATTTTTAAACTCTAGCTATGACAAGATTCTCTATCCTTTAGAAGGCCTAAGTCAGGCAGACAAAGAGCGCTTGTTTGGTTCAGAAGAATCGCTAGCCTTTTCTTCTCTAGATTTAGCCAAGCAGGCAGAAATGATGCGTTTGACGAGAAAAGGACTGCTCCGCTTAGAATACCAGGCAGTCGATCAAAAGAAGGTCAAGACCCAGTCTTGGTATGAGGTTGATGCTACTCGACTAGAGCAGATTGAGATTTCTGCGCGTGCCAAGAAAAAGTCAGAGCTGAGAGACTATTTGCTGTCTCATCCTGAGAGTGCTCCTCTGGCTAGCTTGTTAGAATCCTACTCACGCGAGCAAGTCAACTTCTTTGTGGAACAAGGTGCTGTGTCCATAGTCCAAAAGGAAGTACAACGCTCAGCTGCTTATTTCGATGGTATTGAAGCCAGCCAACCTTTGGAATTGAATCCTGAACAAAGACAGGCGCGTGATGCCGTTGTCAGTGCTATTGGCAGTCAACAGCCTCCTTTCCTCCTTCAAGGAATTACAGGGAGTGGGAAAACAGAGGTTTACTTGCAGATTATCCAAGGGGCCTTGGATAAGGGTAAGACAGCTATTTTACTGGTACCTGAGATTTCTCTGACGCAACAGATGACGGAGCGGTTCATTGCTCGTTTCGGCGAGAAAGTGGCCATTCTTCACTCAGGCCTGTCCAATGGTGAAAAGTACGATGAATGGCGCAAGGTTGAGCGTGGAGATGCTCAAGTTGTTGTTGGTGCCAGATCAGCCATCTTTGCTCCTCTGAAAAATCTAGGTGTCATGATTATCGACGAAGAGCATGAAGCTAGCTACAAACAAGACAGCAATCCTCGATATCATGCCAGAGAGGTCGCCATTTTACGGGCCCAGTACAATCAAGCAGCCCTGGTCCTTGGTTCGGCGACACCGAGCTTAGAAAGCCGTGCGCGGGCTGGCAAAGGTGTCTATCAACACTTACGCCTGACCCAACGAGCCAATCCTTTAGCCACCATTCCTGAGGTTCAAGTGATTGACTTTCGGGACTATATCGGGCAGAATGAGACATCAAACTTTACGCCTCCTTTGCTAGAGGCCATCCAAGACCGTTTGGATAAAAAAGAGCAGGTAGTCCTCATGCTCAACCGTCGGGGTTATTCTAGCTTTGTTATGTGTCGGGAGTGTGGGACGGTAGATAGCTGCCCCAACTGTGACATTTCTCTGACTCTCCATATGGATACCAAGACCATGAACTGCCATTACTGTGGCTTTTCGAAGGGAATTCCTCATGTCTGTCCCAACTGTCAGAGTCGCAGCATTCGCTACTACGGTACAGGGACTCAGAAAGCTTACGATGAGCTGGCAGAGCTCTTTCCTCAGGCTCGCATTCTGCGGATGGATGTGGATACGACCCGTAAGAAAGGCAGTCACCAAGCTCTTCTTGACCAGTTTGGCCGAGGGGAAGCAGATATCTTGTTGGGAACTCAGATGATTGCCAAGGGCTTGGATTTTCCAAATGTGACTTTGGTCGGAGTTCTCAATGCGGATACGGCCTTGAATCTGCCTGATTTCCGTTCTTCTGAGAGAACCTTCCAGCTCTTAACCCAGGTGGCAGGCCGTGCAGGTCGAGCGGAAAAGGCTGGGCAGGTCTTGATCCAGTCATACAATCCGGAACACTATGCCATTCGATTTGCCAAAGACCAAGACTACGAAGGCTTTTACACTTATGAAATGAGTATCAGACGCCAACTCGGCTATCCGCCTTATTATTTCACGATTGGGATTACCCTCTCTCACAAGAAAGAAGAAGAGGTTGTCAAACGTGCCTATGAAGTCATGGGAATTTTGCGCTCAGGTTTATCGGAAACTAGTAAAATCCTTGGGCCAACGCCAAAACCCATCGCCCGTACCCACAACCTTTATCATTACCAGATTTTGATTAAATACCGTTTAGAAGATGAGCTGGGGCAGACTCTCAACCAGGTCTTGTCTTTGACTCAAGAACGGGAAAATAGCGAGCTTCGTCTCAGTATTGACCATGAGCCGCAGCAATTTTTATAAGAAGGAGAAGAAATGACAAAACTAATCTTTATGGGGACACCTGAATTTTCAGCGACAGTTTTGAAGGGGTTGTTATCAGATGACCGTTACGAGATTCTAGCTGTTGTGACCCAGCCAGATCGCGCTGTCGGTCGTAAAAAAGTAATCCAAGAAACCCCAGTCAAGCAGGCTGCCAAAGAAGCAGGCCTTCCCATCTACCAACCTGAAAAATTATCTGGAAGCCCAGAGATGGAAGCCATTATGAAGCTAGGGGCGGATGGGATTGTGACCGCTGCTTTTGGGCAGTTCCTCCCAAGTAAACTTCTTGATAGCATGAACTTTGCGGTCAACGTTCACGCTTCCCTCCTTCCAAAACACCGTGGTGGTGCACCCATTCATTATGCCTTGATTCAAGGGGATGAGGAAGCTGGTGTGACCATTATGGAGATGGTTAAGGAAATGGATGCAGGAGATATGATTTCTCGTCGTAGCATTCCCATCACAGATGAGGACAATGTCGGAACCTTGTTTGAAAAATTGGCAATCGTTGGTCGCGATTTGCTTTTGGATACGCTACCTGGCTACCTAGCAGGAGAAATCCAACCTGAACCACAAGATCCTAGCCAGGTCACTTTCTCGCCAAATATCAAACCAGAGGAAGAAAAGTTGGACTGGAATAAGACTAACCGTCAACTCTTCAACCAAATCAGAGGGATGAATCCATGGCCTGTTGCCCATACTTTTCTCAAAGGCGACCGCTTTAAAATCTATGAAGCCCTACCAGTAGAAGGTCAGGGAAATCCAGGGGAGATCCTCTCTATTGGTAAAAAGGAATTAATCGTGGCAGCGGCTGAAGGAGCTCTGTCTCTTAAGCAAGTCCAGCCAGCTGGAAAGCCTAAGATGGACATTTCTTCCTTCCTCAACGGAGTGGGACGTACATTGACTGTAGGAGAACGATTTGGTGACTAAAGTAGAAACGGCTAGAAGTCTAGCTTTGGCAGTGCTAGAGGATGTCTTTATCAACCAAGCATACTCCAATATTGCCTTAAACAAACACCTTAAGGGGAGTCAACTCTCAGTAGCAGATAAGGGCTTGGTGACAGAGATTGTCTACGGTACGGTAGCCCGAAAACTGACTCTGGAATGGTATCTGTCCCACTTTATTCAAGACCGGGATAAGCTAGATAACTGGCTCTATATCCTGCTCCTTCTGAGCGCTTACCAACTTCGGTATCTGGATAAGATTCCTAATCACGCTGTTGTTAATGAAGCAGTGGAACTAGCCAAAGCCCGTAAAAAAGGCAGTGAGAAATTGGTCAACGCCGTCCTGCGTCGTATCTTACGAGAAGGCTGGCCAGATATTGACAGCATTAAGCGAAAAAATAAGCGTGATTCCATTGCCTATTCTCTCCCAGTTTGGCTAGTGTCTAAACTTAAGGAAGAGTACGGGGAAGAGCGAGCCCAAGCCATCTTTAAAAGTCTCTTGGTGCGCAACAAAGCCAGTATCCGTGTAGCTGATTTGAGCCGAAAAGAGGAAATCAAAGCTGTGTTAGATGCGACCGATTCCCCTTTGGCTGCCACTGGTCTGGTCAAGGAGCAAGGCCACTTTGCAGGACATGATTTGTTCGCAGAAGGGGCTATAACCATCCAAGACGAGTCCAGTCAACTGGTTGCTCCGACTCTTGATCTACAAGGTGATGAACAGGTCCTGGATGCCTGTGCCGCTCCAGGTGGGAAAACAGCTCATATGGCTTCGTATCTCAGGACAGGTCAGATTACTGCTCTGGACTTGTATGACCATAAGTTGGACTTGATCCAAGAAAATGCGGAGCGTTTAGGTGTGGCAGATCGAGTGCAAACACAAAAATTGGATGCCAGAAAGGTGCATGAGTTTTTCGGTCGGGACTCTTTTGATAAGATTTTGGTAGATGCTCCCTGTTCTGGGATTGGACTTTTACGTCGCAAACCAGACATCAAATACAATAAAGAAACAGCGGATTTCACATCCTTACAGGAAATTCAGCTGGAAATATTAGGTAGTGTTTGTCAAACGCTACGAAAAGGTGGTATAATAACTTATAGTACCTGTACTATTGTCTCTGAGGAGAACTTTCAAGTCGTTGAGGCGTTTTTAGAAAGTCATCCCGAGTTCGAGCAGGTTAAACTAGAACACGAATGTAAAGATATCCTGAAAGATGGCTGCATCCTGATCACTCCTGAATTGTATGGAAGTGATGGATTCTTTATCAGCCAATTTCGCAAGATATCAGAATAGGAAGGAACTGACACAATGGAAATAGCATTATTAACAGATGTTGGTCAGAAACGGACAAATAATCAGGACTATGTCAATCACTTTGTCAACCGAGCAGGACGCACTATGATCATCTTGGCTGACGGGATGGGAGGACACCGTGCAGGAAATATCGCTAGTGAGATGGCGGTAACAGACCTCGGTGTGGCTTGGGTGGATACCCAAATTGACTCAGTCAATGAAGTTCGTGAGTGGTTTGCCCACTACCTGGAGATTGAAAATCAAAAAATTCATCAACTAGGTCAGGACGAAGCCTACAGAGGCATGGGAACAACGCTAGAAGCTGTTGCGTTTATTGACAACCAAGCCATCTATGCTCATATTGGAGATTCTCGTATCGGTTTGATTCGTGGAGAAGAATACCACCAGTTGACAAGTGACCATTCTTTGGTCAATGAATTGCTCAAGGCTGGTCAATTGACTCCAGAAGAAGCAGAAACTCACCCTCAAAAGAATATCATCACCCAGTCTATCGGACAAAAAGATGAAATCCAGCCAGATTTTGGGATGATTACACTGGAGTCAGGAGATTATCTCTTGCTCAATAGTGATGGTTTGACCAATATGATTTCGGCAAGCGAGATTTATGATATCGTAACCAGTGATATTTCCCTAGCAGACAAGGCGGCAACCCTCATTCGTTTTGCTAACAATGCAGGAGGTTTAGACAACATTACGGTTGCCCTTGTTTACATGAATGAGGAGGCGGCAGAATGATCCAAATCGGCAAGATTTTTGCCGGGCGGTATCGGATTGTCAAGCAGATTGGTCGAGGAGGCATGGCAGATGTTTACTTGGCCAAGGATTTGATCCTAGACGGGGAAGAAGTGGCAGTGAAGGTCCTGAGGACCAACTACCAGACGGACCCGATTGCTGTGGCACGTTTCCAGCGCGAAGCGAGGGCCATGGCGGATCTGGACCATCCTCATATCGTTCGGATAACAGATATTGGTGAGGAAGACGGTCAACAGTACCTAGCTATGGAATACGTAGCAGGTCTTGACCTCAAGCGTTATATTAAAGAACACTATCCTCTTTCAAACGAAGAAGCAGTTCGGATCATGGGGCAAATCCTCTTGGCCATGCGCTTAGCCCATACTCGAGGCATTGTTCACCGCGATTTGAAACCTCAAAATATCCTCTTGACACCTGACGGCACAGCTAAGGTCACGGACTTTGGGATTGCTGTAGCCTTTGCGGAGACTAGTCTGACCCAGACAAACTCAATGTTAGGCTCTGTTCATTATTTGTCACCTGAGCAAGCGCGTGGTTCTAAAGCGACCTTCCAGAGTGATATCTATGCAATGGGGATTATCTTCTATGAAATGCTTACGGGACATATCCCTTATGATGGGGATAGTGCGGTTACGATTGCCCTCCAGCATTTCCAGAAACCACTTCCGTCCGTCATAGCTGAAAATCCATCTGTCCCTCAGGCTTTAGAAAATGTTGTCATTAAGGCAACTGCTAAGAAGCTGTCAGATCGTTATCAGTCTGTTTCAGAAATGTATGTGGACTTGTCAACTAGTTTGTCTTATAATCGTCGCAATGAACCGAAACTGGTCTTTGACGATGCGAGTAAGGCAGACACGAAGACTTTGCCTAAAGTTCCACAAAGTACACTGACATCTATTCCTAAAGCTCCGGCGCAAGAAGAACGCCCTCAGCCAAAGAAACCAACTCAACCGGTCGCAGAGCCGGCTCCAGCGCCAAAGCCAGCTAAGAAACGGAAGTTTAAGGCTCGCTATATGATTCTTTTGGCCAGTCTTCTATTGGTTGCAGCCTCTCTGGTCTGGATTTTGTCAAGAACACCAGCAACGATTGCTATTCCTAACGTAGCTGGACAAACCGTTGCAGAGGCTAAGGAAGCTCTTAAAAAATCCAAGTTTGAAGCTGGTGAAGAAAAGTCAGAAGCCAGCGATACCGTAGCAGAAGGACGTGTTATTCGAACGGATCCAGAAGCTGGTAGCGGCCGAAAAGAAGGAACCAAGGTCAATTTGATTGTTTCTTCTGGTAAGCAATCCTTCCAATTGAGCAATTACGTCGGACGCAAGTATACGGATGTTGTAGCTGAACTCAAGGAGAAGAAGGTTCCTGAAAATCTAATCAAGATGGAAGAGGAAGAATCCAGCGAAAGCGAACCAGGAACTATCCTCAGACAAACCCCCGCTTCGGGTTCGACTTATGACCTTTCAAAAGCCACCACGATTACCTTAACAGTTGCCAAGAAGGTGACCAGTGTCAGCATGCCTAGCTACATCGGCTCAAGTCTCGAATTTACTAAGAATAATCTGACTCAGATTGTCGGAGTAAAAGAGGCTAATATTGAGGTTATTGAAGTATCGACTGCTTCTGAAGGAACAGCAGAGGGTACGGTTGTAGATCAAACACCAAAAGCTGGTGAAAAGGTTGATCTTGCTAGCACACGTATCAAGATTTCGATTTACAAACCGAAAACACCACCGTCAACTTCATCCTCTAACCCTGCTCAACGAGGGAACCAGGGTTCTACAACAACACCAAATCAAGGGAACCAGCAAGGAAATCAACAAGGGAATAATCCTCCAACGAATCAACCAAACAATGAAGGAAACCGCGAAAGTTCTCGAGATTAAACGAATCTTTGTCATGAAATCATGACAAAGATTTTTTTTAACAAGATTTTGTGATAAAATATAGGGAGTAGAAAAAAGGAGGAGAAAATGGACGAATCGAGAGAGTTGAATGCCGTCATTGATGTCATTATGTTAGCTGGAACCATTCTCTTGAAAAGTGGTTCGGAGATTCATCGGGTTGAGGATACCATGATTCGTATTGCCCATTCACAAGGGATTATGGATTGCAATGTGCTCGCCATGCCCGCTGCTATTTTCTTTTCTATTGAAAACACTAATATTTCTCGAATGAAGCGGGTGACATCATCCTCCTATAACATCGAAAAAGTTTGTGATGTCAACCAAGTATCTCGTGAACTTGTGGGTGGACAGATTGATCTTTCTACAGCCTTTACAAAGCTCAAAGAGATCGGTAATCAACTCCTTCCTTATAGCAAGTTCCAAGTGACCATCGCAGCGACCCTTAGTGCCCCCTTCTTCTCGATTATGTTTGGGGGAAATGTCTATGACGCATTTGGTGCTGCCATTGCGACCTTGTTTGGGTTTGCCTTCTCTCTCTATGTCGAGAAGTTTATCCGAATTCCTTTTGTAACAGCCTTTGCGGGAGCCTTTGTTTTTGGCTTGATTGCCCAGTTCTGGGCTCGCTACACTGGATTTCCTTCGACAGCAGACCTGATCATAGCAGGAGCAGTCATGCCCTTTGTTCCAGGAATCGCTCTGACAAATGCGGTTCGGGATATCATGACCAACCATATCAACTCTGGTATGAGCAAGATGTTTGAATCTCTGCTCATTACCCTCGCTTTAGGGGCCGGCACTTCGGTCGCCCTGGTTTTGATGACATAAGATGACTCTAACAAGTATTTTACTCCAAGCGGTGGCGAGTTTACTCGCCATTATCACCTTTTTGATCGTATTGAATGTCCAACGCTCCATGCTCCTACCTGGTGGGGTATTGGGGATGGGCGTTTGGCTCCTCTATCTCGTGCTCAAAGAACCAACCAATGTTATTATTGCGACCTTTATCGCAGCAGTAATTGGCTCTTGCATCAGTCAGATTTTAAGTATTCTCTATAAGACGCCAGCAGTGGTCTTTGTCTTGGCCATTCTTGCCCCCTTGGTGCCAGGTTATTTATCCTATCGAACGACAGCTTTCTTTGTGACAGGCGATTACAGCCATGCTATTGCCAGTGCGACTTTGGTGGTTATGTTAGCTCTTGTTATTTCTATTGGAATGGCAAGTGGAACGGTAATTCTAAAGCTTTATTACTACATCCGAAAACAACGAGGAATCTCTTCCTAATACAATCAAAGCAAAGACTTGATTTGTTGAATCAAGTCTTTTTTCTCTCTTTTGTCCCTATTTGTGATAAAATAGAATGAAACGATTTTTTACAATGAATGAAAAAACAGAGGTAAATATGACAATCGGTATTGATAAGATTGGTTTTGCGACCAGTCAATATGTCTTGAAATTACAAGACTTAGCAGAAGCGAGGGGAGTTGACCCCGAAAAATTTAGCAAGGGCCTCTTGTTAAATGAAATTAGTATTGCGTCACTGACTGAGGACATTGTTACCTTGGCAGCTAGTGCAAGCAACTCTATCCTCACAGATAAAGAAAAAGAAGAAATCGACATGGTCATCGTGGCGACCGAGTCAGGAATTGACCAGAGTAAGGCGGCAGCAGTCTTTGTTCATGGTCTGTTAGGCATTCAGCCTTTCGCCCGTAGCTTTGAAATCAAAGAAGCCTGCTATGGAGCGACAGCTGCCCTTCATTATGCCAAGTTACATGTGGAAAATTCTCCAGAATCCAAGGTCTTGGTCATTGCCAGTGATATTGCCAAGTATGGTGTGGCAACTCCGGGTGAGCCAACCCAGGGTGCTGGAAGTGTGGCCATGCTAATCACGCAAAATCCACGCATCATGACCTTTAACAATGATAATGTTGCTCAAACTCGTGACATCATGGATTTCTGGCGTCCAAACTATTCAACGACTCCTTATGTCAATGGTGTTTATTCAACCCAGCAATATCTGGACAGTCTCATGACAACTTGGGATGAATACAAGAAGCGCTACGATTGGACCATGGGTGATTTTGCGGCCATCTGTTTCCACTTGCCTTATCCTAAGCTGGCCCTAAAAGGCTTGCTCAAGATGATGGACAAGACTCTATCTCAGGAGAAGCAGGATAGTTTGCAAGAAAACTTTGAAAAATCCATTCTCTACAGTCAGATGATTGGGAATATCTATACAGGTTCCCTCTTCCTCGGACTCCTCTCCCTTTTGGAAAATGCAGAGACTTTGAAGGCTGGCGATAAAATTGCCCTCTACAGTTACGGAAGCGGAGCGGTTTCAGAGTTCTTTAGTGGTGAATTGATCGAAGGTTATGAGGCTTACCTTGATAAGGATCGCTTGAGCAAACTCCAGCAGCGTACAGTCTTATCTGTTACAGACTATGAAAAAGTCTTCTTCGAAGAGGTACAGTTGGATGAATCTGGTTCAGCCCAATTTGCAGGCTATGAACATCAAGACTATGCCTTGGTGGAGATTGTCGACCACCAACGCCGTTATAGCAAGGTTGAAAAATAATGAAGATAAGTTGGAATGGATTTTCTAAAAAAACATACCATGAGCGCCTGGAGTTGCTGAAAGCTCAGGCACTCCTTAGTCCTGAAAAGCAAACGAGTCTCGAGCAGGATGAACAAGTCAGCTTGGCAGTTGCAGATCAGCTGAGTGAAAACGTGGTAGGAACTTTTTCTCTGCCTTATTCGCTGGTTCCAGAGGTTCTTGTCAATGGTCAGGAATACACAGTTCCCTATGTGACAGAAGAACCCTCAGTGGTTGCTGCGGCCAGCTATGCCAGTAAAATCATCAAGCGAGCAGGCGGCTTTACTGCTCAAGTGCATGAGCGTCAGATGATTGGACAGGTAGCCCTTTATCAAGTTGCTAATCCTGAACAAGCGAAAGAGAAGATTGCAAACAAAAAGACTGAACTCTTGGAACTTGCCAATCAAGCCTATCCTTCTATCGTTAAACGTGGAGGTGGGGCGCGTGATTTGCATGTAGATCAGATCAAAGGTGAAACAGACTTTCTCGTTGTTTATCTCCATGTCGATACCCAAGAAGCTATGGGTGCTAATATGCTCAACACCATGCTAGAAGCTTTGAAACCAGTCTTGGAAGAACTTAGTCAGGGACAAAGTCTCATGGGAATCCTGTCTAACTACGCGACCGATTCTCTGGTGACTGCAAGCTGTCGCATTGCCTTTCGTTACTTGAACCGTCAAAAGGAGCAAGGACGAGAAATTGCAGAGAAAATCGCTTTGGCTAGTCAGTTTGCACAAGCTGATCCTTACCGAGCTGCTACTCATAATAAAGGGATTTTTAATGGTATAGATGCCATTTTAATTGCCACTGGTAATGACTGGCGTGCTATTGAGGCAGGGGCGCATGCCTTTGCTAGTCGAGATGGACACTATCAAGGTCTTAGTCGATGGACGCTGGACCTTGAAAGGGAAGAATTGGTTGGTGAGATGACCCTGCCCATGCCTGTGGCGACCAAGGGTGGCTCTATCGGCCTCAACCCTCGTGTAGCCCTTAGTCATGAACTACTGGGAAATCCTTCTGCCAAAGAATTAGCCCAGATTATCGTGTCTATCGGGCTTGCCCAAAACTTTGCGGCCCTCAAAGCATTGGTCAGCACAGGCATTCAGCAAGGCCACATGAAATTGCAGGCTAAATCCTTAGCTCTTCTAGCAGGTGCTAGTGAATCCGAGGTAGCTCCACTAGTTGAGCGCCTCATCGCAGATAAAACCTTTAACCTAGAGACAGCCCAGCGCTATCTCGAAAACTTAAGATCATAAAAAACTCAGACGATCTATTTTTAGAGTGATGGGGAATTTAAACAAACTATATAGATATCAATCTCAAAAATTAGAAAGAATAGAAATGTAGACAAATATCATTTAGTGTTTGTCTATTTTATTTGAAAAAACATAGAATTGTATAGAAAATTCTAATGAGCTATGTTCCTTTATACAAGATTTGCTTGAGTGTTATAAAATTGATATAATTATATATAGGAATTTCTAGAATGTGAGAATTTAGTATTATTCTAATTAGATATAGGATTGTGTAATAACTCAATTTCTTTTGTTATGTTTACAAAAAATATTATATTTTGTAATTTTAGTTTTTTTAAAAGGAGATAATAATGTATTTTTTCTTTTATGCATATGATGCGCCCAATAATCCTACTCTACCTAATCCGATTGAGTTAGAAGAAAAGCCAGAAGAGTACTTTCGATTTGAAAGAATTAGTTGGAATGATAAATTTAGATATAAAACATTATATAATGTAAATTTTTGTAAAGGAAAAGAAGTTACATATCTAGGGCAAGTAAAATTTGGATATTCTGGGATTGGTTCTGTAGATGAAGGTGATTTTAGAACGATTGTTAATAATGGATAGTATCGGGAACTAGGACAAAAAATTTTTTCTCTGGGACAATCGCCGGAATACTACCAAAATATATTTTCCTTAGGTGAAACAATAGCAAATGAATATTTTTCAAAAGTTAGAGATATAGCTTTTGATTTAGATCTTCTTAGCGAACATCGAAATGAAAACATTATGATTCATTCTTTGCTGAGAGAAGTATCTGCTTCTACTGTTAAAAATCAGTTTAATCGAATTTCTCGTGGAGGAGTTGAAATAACTCCATATAATTTCTATTTTACGTATAAAAAGTCAAAGCAGGAAGGACTGGATGAAATTGGTAAAATAGCTTTTGAAGTAAAACCATATGAGAAACCACAAACAAATTCACATGTTTTGATTGGACGTAATGGGGTTGGAAAAAGTTATATTTTAGATAGAATGATAAGAAGCGTTATTTTAGATGATGATAAAGAAGATTATAAATTTTACCAATTTCAAAATGAATCGGGCGAAAATAATATTCCTTTTTCAGGAGTTACATTAGTATCTTTTAGTGTTTTTGATGATTTTATTAATTACAAGCAGTTAAATAAAAATGATGATATTTTATTTAATTATGTTGGAGTGAAATCCTATGATGAAGAAGCTGGGATTATTACAAAAACTTTGGACGATTTGTCAAGTGATTTTTATGTTAGTTTGTGCACTATAAAGGCTAAGAATATTATAGAGAGGTGGGAAAAAGTTATTTCTTATCTTGATTCTGATCCTATTTTTAAAAAAGAAGTAAGAATAGTTTCCAGAATGCAAGAAAATTGGAAACGCATTGATGGAGGAAATAATCCGGAAGCAAAAGAAATCATTGAAAAATTTTATAAACAAGGACTTAGCTCGGGAAATAAAATTGTTTTACTAACATTGACAAAACTGGTTGAAGTTGTAGAAGAAAAGACTTTGGTTATCCTTGATGAACCAGAATTACATTTACATCCACCCTTGATGGCTGCTTTTAATAAAGCGTTAGGATATTTAATGCAAAATAGAAATGGAGTTTCAATTATCTCGACTCATTCACCAGTATTTGTTCAGGAATCTCCAAAATCAGCGGTTCATCTGATGTTTAGAGCAGGAAAATCGATTAAGATAGAGAATCCGATTATAGAGACTTATGGAGAAAACATAGGAAAGTTGACACATGAAATATTTAGACTAGAATATGAAAAATCAAGTTTTGTACATGATATCGAAGAGCAAGTGCAAGCTAATGAAAATATAGCAGATGTATTTAGTTATTTTCGCGGTCAACTTGGATATGAAGCTAGGGCTTTAGCTAGACAGATGATGTATGATAAGCAAAGGAATAATGATGAATAAGAGATTAGAAAGAAAAGACTTTGATTATTCTCAGGTTTTTGATGTGGCTATAGAAAGTTACCAGGAAGATACTGCAAAATATTTAAGGCAAAAAAAAGAATACTGTCTGTTACAAAATAATGAATTTATTTCCTGTGCTAGCGATCAAAAATATAATTTATTCCAAGAATCCATAAAAGAAAAGGATGAATTTGAAATATTTAAACAAAAAATGGTTAAATTATACAACGATAAATTTAGTAATAAGAAATATAAAGTTCGAGAATACTATGATGAAATTAAGTTAATTTCTCCTAACAATATTTGTCCATATTGTTTAAAGCGTGAGGTAAGAAATTTAGACCATTTTTTACCTAAAACGAAATATCCATCTCTTTCTATATCAGATGCAAATTTAATACCATCCTGTAGTGATTGTAATCATGATAAATTAAATTCAACTAAACTTTATATTAATTATTATTTTGAAGAAATTGATGATGTCCATTATATGAAGTGCTATGCTGACTTTGATAATGAGGATATTAATTTTCGCTTTGAATTAGTAAAACCACCTTCTTGGGATGAAGATAAATTTAATAGATTGAAAAATCAATTTAAAGATACAAATCTATTAAAATTTTATGCAGAGCAAGCTAAAATAGAATTTTCTAGGAAGGAGAGAAGTTTCTGTCGCTGTGTAAAAAACAGTAGCTTATACAACGAAAGGTTAAAGATAGAGTTAGATGATTTAATTCGTGATGAGGAAGAAGTGCTTGGGATTAATTCTTTAGAGGCTACTTTATGGAGAGGTTTGAACGAAAGTGGTACTGAATTATTTAAGTATATAAGGAATAAACAAAAATCAGGTGCTTTTGATGAAAACTGTGAGAGAAAATAATTCAGTGAAGATTTTAGGGTAAAACTCCTCATCTGTGAACTGTATCATACGGAACGAGATGTAATATCATTCACATTGACTATAAAGAGATTGGGATAAAAAGATTTAGATTTTAGAAATTCTTTATTCTAAATTTTTAAAATCGATAGATTAGAAAAAAGCGAACAAAACAGAATTCTGAGTGTCAGATAGCTCGTTTTGTTCGCTTTTTATATTCAAGGTTAGACTTTTGTCCCAGATTCTTAGTACTTAGATACTTTTTCCTGGTAATAGGGTGACTGGTAAGAAGTAACCAGTTGTCGCGACTTCCTTGCCTTCAATCTTCTGCAAGAGAAGATCGACAGTGAGGTGGGCAATCTCTTTCATAGGTTGCTTAATCGTTGTCAAATGAGGATAGTAGTTCTCGATAAAGTAAGTCCCATCATAGCCGATGACCTTGAGCTCTTCAGGAACAGAAATTCCCAGCTCTTGAGCGATTTTGATCACCAGGATAGCTGTCAAATCATCCGAAGCAAAAATCGCATCTGGTTTCTGATGGGTCAAGATATTCTTGATTTCCATTTCTTTTCTGACGGGAGAAAAGTCACTCGAAACATTGATAATAGGCGCTTTTGGGAGAACAGAGGCAAATCCAGCATGGCGCAGTCCAGTCGGTGAATTCGAGTTATCATTTCCTGTAATCATGATGATAGACTGGGCGCCAGTCTTGACCAAAGTTTGAGCGGCGAGGACTCCGCCACCGTAGTTATCAGAGGAGACGACAGGGATGTCAGGTGATAGATTTCGGTCAAAGGAAATGATCGGTGCCGTCACACGATTGTAGTCTTCGATTCCCAAGTTGTGACTTCCAGAAATGATACCATCGACCTGGTTGGCCTCCAGCATTTCAATGTACTCCCGTTCTTTTTCAGAGTCATGTTCGCTGTTACAGATGATGGTCTTGTAGCCATTCTTGAAGAGTTGGTGTTCCAACTTGTCAATCAACTCCGCATAAAAGACATGACTGATGTTTGGAAAAATAAGTCCAATCAACTTGGCAGATTTTCCTTGGAGACTTCGAGCCAGATTATTGGGTTTATAGCCCAATTCTCGCATGGCTTCATTAACCTTTTGAATGGTTTTCTCAGATAGATAACCCTTTTTATTGATGACCCTTGAGACGGTAGTAGGGCTGACGCCTGCAAGTTTTGCGACATCAGTTAGTTTTGCGACCATAATCTAATTCATAGTAAGTTCCAGTTGGGTTTCCAGACTTGATCAGGATACCATTTTGGTCTGCATGTGGGAAAACACGACCAGAAAATACTTTTTCTCCTTTATTGATGAAAATTTCAAAGACTGACTTGTCGATGAAGATAGTGGCAGTAGTAGCTTGGTTATAGATAGGGCAAGAACGTATCGTACCAAATTCTTGGGCGTACTGTTCACCAGCCTGACTACGATCCACTGTCACCCGTCCATTGACAAGGTCAAAGTTGATGGAAAGCCCCTTGCCTTCTTTGTCAGCAAGCAAGACAATCTCGCTTTGGCTATTGGCCTCCAAGTTGAGCTCCAGTTCATAGGTGTTATTGGTTTGAGTACGATTTGAGAAGACCTCTTCAGAAGCACGAAGTTCTTTGACGGCTGCGACCGGATATTGGTAGAGTTTGCCATCTTTGATAGTGAGTTCTTTGACCAATGAGAAGGTTCCTTGGTGGTCAAAGCGGTCAGATGGGTAAGAAACATCTGGTAATCCAAGCCAGCTAACTGCTAGAGCACGTCCATCTGGAGCGTTGAAAGCTTGCGTTGCATAGGCTTCAAAACCATAGTCTAGATTTTGCAATGGAGAGACATCTACCATTTTGGCATTTTCAGGATCAAAGGAAGCCCCGATTTTGTACATGTTTGGATAGATATTGTCATAGTCTAGAACAGCCTTATCCAATCCTTGTGGACAGTAGAGAAGGACAGGTTGCTCCCCTACAAAGACCAGATTTGGACATTCCATCATGTAGGCAGTGCGATTGTTAGCGAAGTCTAGGTCACCAACCTCTTGCCAGTTGGTGTAGTCATTATCTATAGCCTTGTAGAGACGGACGAAGCCTTTTTTCTCCAAGTCTTGACCACCCACGATGGCATAATATTGCCCCTTAAAGTTGAAAATTTGTGGGTCACGGAAGTGGTCAGTAGAGTCTGATGGCTGGTCAATCAAGACCTTGTCAATCTTTGTAATCTTGCCATCCTTATCCATCAAAGCGCCAATCTGGTAAGGGTGACGGATCCAATTTTCATCACGGACATTTCCAGTATAAAATAGGAACAACTGATTGCCGAACTGCATGGCAGAACCAGAGTAGGCACCGTGGCTATCCAATGGAGTATCTGGCAAAATTTTGACTCCAGTTTCTGTAAAGTGCACTAAATCATCACTTTCAAGCTGCACCCAAGACTTCAACCCATGGGCTGCACCGAAGGGGAAGTTTTGGTAAAAGAGAATCCATTTGCCATCGAAATAAGAAAAGCCATTTGGGTCATTGAGAAGCCCCATTTTAGGCTCGACATGGTAACGAGTATGCCAAGGAGATTGTGCCATCGTTTCCTTGATTTGTTTGATTTCATCATTAGACCAGTCTTCATAGCGTCTGTAACGGCGCTCGGTTGTCCATTCCATTTTATCTTTCCTCCATAAGTTCTATTCTATTATTAATAGTAAACGTTTTCGACAAAAAAAGCAAGTCTTTTATGTTAAAAAAGAGAAAAATATGTCAAACGATTGCCAGAAATCGAGTAAAGGAAATCTGGCAAATTTTCACGAAAAAATGAAAGAAAATGTAAATAAAAGCCTTGATTCCTCAAGTATAAAGATATTTTTTTGAGGAAAAAGAGAATATCCCTCAAAAACGCGCAGAAATAATCAGAGAAAAAAGAAAGGGAATAAAAATTTCTGCAAAACGCTTGACATATTTTAGAAACATGATAAAATAATAGTCGTAGGGCGAATAAAATCGCTTTCAAACAAGAACAAAATTTTATAAGGAGATTTTTGCAAATGAACAATCAGGATATTGCAAAAAAGGTCATCGAAGCCCTTGGCGGACGTGAAAATGTCAACAGTGTAGCCCACTGTGCGACTCGTCTACGTGTCATGGTCAAAGATGAAGGGAAAATCAATAAGGAAGTGATTGAGAACTTGGATAAAGTTCAAGGAGCTTTCTTTAACTCAGGTCAATACCAAATCATCTTTGGTACTGGTACAGTAAACAAGATGTACGACGAAGTCGTTGCACTTGGTTTGCCAACATCTTCAAAAGAAGACATGAAAGCAGAAGCTGCTAAACAAGGAAACTGGTTCCAACGTGCTATCCGTACTTTCGGTGACGTTTTTGTGCCAATCATCCCAGTTATCGTAGCGACTGGTCTCTTCATGGGTCTTCGTGGACTCATGAACGCTCTTGGAATGACACTTCCAGATGATGTGAAGATTTACTCAGAAATCCTTACAGATACAGCCTTCATCATCTTGCCAGGTTTGGTTGTATGGTCAACCTTCCGCGTATTCGGTGGTAACCCAGCTGTTGGTATCGTCCTTGGTATGATGCTGGTTTCTGGTTCGCTTCCAAACGCTTGGGCTGTAGCTTCAGGTGGTGAAGTAACAGCTATGAACTTCTTTGGCTTCATTCCTGTTGTTGGTTTGCAAGGTTCTGTTCTTCCAGCCTTCATCATTGGGGTGGTCGGAGCCAAGTTTGAAAAAGCTCTCCGCAAGGTGGTTCCAGATGTCTTGGATCTCTTGGTGACACCGTTCGTGACACTTTTGGTCATGTCTATCCTTGGACTCTTTGTCATCGGACCAGTCTTCCACGTTGTTGAAAACTACATCCTTCTCGGAACAAAAGCAATTCTTGCCTTGCCATTTGGTCTTGGTGGTTTGGTCATCGGTGGGGTTCACCAATTGATTGTTGTATCAGGTGTGCACCACATCTTCAACTTGCTTGAAGTACAATTGCTTGCTGCGGACCATGCCAACCCATTCAACGCTATCATTACTGCAGCGATGACAGCTCAAGGGGCTGCAACTGTTGCCGTTGGTGTTAAAACGAAGAATCCTAAACTGAAAACACTTGCTTTCCCAGCTGCTCTTTCTGCCTTCCTCGGTATTACAGAGCCTGCTATCTTCGGGGTAAACTTGCGCTTCCGTAAACCATTCTTCCTTTCATTGATCGCTGGTGCTATCGGTGGTGGATTGGCTTCTATCCTTGGACTCGCTGGTACTGGTAATGGTATCACCATCATCCCTGGTACAATGTTGTACCTTGGGAATGGTCAATTGTTCCAATACCTTCTTATGGTAGCTGTATCATTCGTTCTTGGTTTTGCCCTTACTTACATGTTTGGTTACGAGGATGAAAAAGAAGTTGCTTCTGAAGTAGCGACAGAACGTTTGGTCCAAGAAGAAACAACTGGTAACATTCCAGTAGCTCCTCAAAACGAAACAATCCAAACTCCTATCGTTGGTGATGTCGTAGCGCTTGCTGATGTGAATGACCCAGTCTTTTCAAGTGGTGCAATGGGACAAGGGATCGCTGTAAAACCAAGCCAAGGCGTGGTTTACGCACCAGCTGATGCAGAAGTATCGATTGCTTTTGCTACAGGACATGCTTACGGTTTGAAGACAGCAAATGGAGCTGAAATTTTGATCCACGTTGGTATCGATACGGTGACTATGAACGGTGAAGGCTTTGAACAAAAAGTTTCTCAAGGCGACAAGGTCAAAGCTGGTGACGTTCTCGGAACCTTTGACTCAAACAAAATCACTGCTGCAGGTCTTGACGACACAACAATGGTTATCGTGACTAATACAGCAGACTACGCTTCTGTGACACCAGTCGCAAGTGGTTCTGTTGTCAAGGGTGACGTGATCATCGAAGTGAAAGCCTAATCCTCTTCGAAAATCAAATCTAAAAACAAAACGAACAAATATTATGTTTGTTCGTTTTTACTTGGATGGTAAGATTTACAGAGGAAAATCTAAAATATTGAGAAATCTAGCCCTTTAAAATGTGCTATAATAGAGAAAACAAAGATAAGAGGTTTATCATGACAAAATTATATGGAAGCTTAGAAGCGGGCGGTACAAAGTTTGTCTGTGCTGTCGGAGATGAAAATTTTAATATTGTAGAAAAAACACAATTTCCTACAACAACTCCAATCGAAACTATCGATAAAACCATCGAATTCTTTTCAAAATTCGATAATCTTGCAGGTCTTGCCATCGGATCCTTTGGTCCTATCGATATCGATAAAAACTCAAAAACCTATGGCTTTATCACAACGACTCCAAAACCTCACTGGGCAAATGTAGACCTACTTGGTGCCCTTCGTCGTGCCCTCAACGTACCCATGTATTTCACAACAGACGTAAATAGCTCTGCCTATGGTGAAGTAGTTGCTCGTAACAATGCTGGTGGCCGTATCGAAAACTTGGTTTACTACACGATCGGTACAGGGATCGGTGCAGGTGTTATCCAACGTGGTGAGTTTATCGGTGGTGTCGGTCACCCTGAGATGGGGCACTACTATGTGGCTAAACACCCAATGGATGTAGAAAAAGAATTTAACGGCGTTTGTCCTTTCCACAAGGGCTGTTTGGAAGGATTTGCGGCTGGTCCAAGTCTCGAAGCTCGTACAGGTGTTCGTGGTGAAAACATCGAACTCAACAGTTCTGTTTGGGACGTCCAAGCCTACTATATCGCTCAAGCTGCGGTCAATGCTACCGTGACGTTCCGTCCAGATGTGATCGTCTTTGGTGGCGGGGTTATGGCCCAACAACACATGCTGGACCGTGTACGTGAGAAATTCACAGCTCTTCTAAATGGTTACCTACCAGTACCAGACGTGCGTGACTACATTGTCACTCCAGCAGTTGCAGGCAATGGTTCTGCCACACTTGGGAACTTTGTCCTCGCTAAGAGTGTCGCAAAATAAAACAAAGAAAACATCCGCTTGGGAAACCAAACGGATTTTTCTATTCTCAAAACATCTGCCAGAAGAAATCAATAATATAGGTCAAACCATAAGTATAAACCACTAGGGTAAAGGGCTTGGTCAAAACGATGATAATCATATAGCGCTTAAAGGTCATCTTGGTAAGGGCAGCCAGCATACAGAGAAAGTCAGCTGGGCTAACTGGCCAGATCATCATAAAGATAAAGAAACGCTCGAAACGATTGCCCTTATCTAGCCAACCGATGTACTTGTCATAGGTGCGCTTGCTGACGACGGACTGGACAAAGGCAGCTCCATAGAGACGGACGAGGTAAAAGATAATGGCACAACCAATCACGATGCCGATATAGTTATAGATGGTTCCGATGATGTGGCCGTAAATAAATACCCCAGCCACTGAGGTCAAAGCTCCCGGAATGATCGGAACAACGGTTTGTAGGATCTGTAAAAAGATAAAGAGTGGTGGCCCCCAAACCCCAGCTTGCTGGATAAAGGCCGATAGGGTTTCCTTGGACTGTAACACTCCTGCCTGATAGGCCCAAATACAGAAAATCAAGGTGCCGACTCCCCCGACGATAGATGAGATATTGATGACTTGCTGTAGAAGGGGAGAAACAGCTTTCATTTGCTTATCCTTTGACATGTAAACTCCTCATAGATAGTATGATTCTACTATACCATATTTTATAGAGAAAAACTATCTAGATTATCTGACTGGAGAAATAAGTGTGGTAAAATGAGAATAAGAAAATGACGGTATAGAATGAGGGGTATCATGTTAGGTTTAAACTTTAAAGGAAGCTGGCGCCAATATCAAAAACAGGTCTTGGATCGTTTTCAGGACTATCAAGCAGACGGTCATGTTCATCTAGTGGCTGCTCCAGGGTCTGGAAAGACAACCATTGGTATCGAGCTAATCGCTCGTTTTGGCAATCCAGCCCTTGTCTTGGTTCCAACTGTCACCATTCGTGAACAATGGGTGGACAGGATTCAAACAGCCTTTTTAGAGAACGAACAGAAGATTTCAGATCTCGTTTCCCAAAACTTAAAGGAGATGAAAGCATTAACGATTGTGACCTATCAGGCTTTTCATAGTGCCATGAACCAACTGCAATCACAAGAAGATGGTGAAGCAGAGGATTTTGTGGGATTTGATTTGCTTGCAAGTCTAAGAACTCAGAAAGTTGCGACTCTTTGCTTGGACGAATGCCACCACCTGCGCAATGAATGGTGGAAAAGTCTGGAAGCCTTTCGCAAGCAGTATGAACCGCTGAAACTCATCTCCCTGACAGCGACACCACCTTATGACAGCGAGCCTGAACTCTGGGAACGCTATATCCGTATGTGTGGGGAGATCGATCAAGAAATAACAGTACCTGAACTAGTAAAGGAAGACACTCTTTGCCCTCATCAGGATTTTGTCTATATGTGTTCACCAACAGCTGAAGAGGCGGAACGTCTCAAACGGTTTGAGGAGACTAAGTGGGACTATATTCATCACCTTATAGTCGATTCTGATTTTCAAACATTTGTAGCAGGGTCTAAGGTTCTCAAAGGGGATATTTCATCTGATTTGCTCTTAGAAGATCCCAAGTACTTGTCCGCTATATTGATTTATATGCATTCTCAGGGGTTAACGATTCCTCCCTCTTTGCAAAATTTACTGGGAACCCATAAGCTTCCAGCATTGACCTCCTACTGGCTGGAGACGCTGTTGCAGAGCATACTCTATCAGACACCAGATTGGTATGAGGATCCAGATGGATATAGGAAAAAGTTAGAGGCTGACTTGAAGGCGCGTGGCTTGGTGGAAAAACGTCAGGTTTATCTACTTAAGTCCAAGGCTTCTGACCAGCTTTTAACCCAATCTCTGGGGAAGTTGTCTGCCATTGTCGATATCTTTTTGACGGAGTATGAGAGTCTAGGTCAGGAACTGAGACAGTTAGTACTAGCTGACTATATTCGCAAGGATTTTGCTACCTATCTGGGAGATAATCAGGCAACCATTTCTCAGTTGGGGGTTCTCCCTTATTTTGAAAGCATTCGTCGAAAAGCTCAGGAGCAAGAGATCCCTATATCTTTGGCTGTCTTGTCAGGTAGTGTCGTTATTTTGCCTACCGATGTGGTAGCAGAGTTGAAGGAACTCTTGCCTCAGGTTCCTCTTAGTTTCTCATCTATTGGTCACTTGGATCCAAAAGATTATGTGCAGGTTGGTTTTCCTAGCTCAGCTAAGGGAATCGTAGCGGCAGTGACGGAGCTTTTTCAACGAGGGCAGATTCAAGTCCTAGTCGGAACCAAATCCCTCCTCGGAGAGGGTTGGGATGCTCCTTGTATTAATTCCCTAATACTCGGAAGCTTTGTGGGGAGCTTTATGCTAAGTAACCAGATGCGCGGGCGTGCCATTCGTATCTGGCCGGGGCATCCAGAAAAGACCAGCAACATCTGGCATCTGGTAGCCGTTCAAGCGCAAGCACTTATCACTCTTCCTGGTGAGGAGCCTAGACCAGAGAGCAATCAGGATCTGCAGACCTTGTCGCGACGGATGGAGCATTTTCTTGGATTGGCTTATAATCAGGAGAGTATTGAGACCGGTTTAGATCGTTTGGATTTTCCAAAGCCCCCTTTTAAGAAAAAGCAAATTAGTGAGTACAATGAGCGAGTTAAGAGTCTCTCCAAGGATCGAGCAGGCTTGAGAAAAAAATGGCAGGAAGCTCTTGTTGTAGCGGATCAATTTGAGATAGTTACAGAAGTCGCAACCCAAAAACAGAAGATCCCAGTCATGCTCTTGCTTGATGCATTAAAATGGGTTCGCATGTCATTGCTCTTGTTGGCAGTGGATTTGTTGGTTTTGCTATTTAGACTGAGACTAATCGGTGTTTGGTGGCTTACGACAGCCTGTCTCCTATTTTTGGCCTTTGCATCTTGGCGCTACCTCCGCTATAAGAGTCCTTATAAACGTTTGCAGTCTCTGGGTGAGCAGATCCGAAAGGCTCTGCTAGATTCGGGGCATCTAACGGACGATCAATCCCGTGTTCAGGTAGAGGAGGACAAGGAAAACTACATGGTCTTTGCCTATCTCAAGGGAGGAAGCATGAGGGACAAGGAGCTGTTTGCGCAGACTGTGGGAGAGTTCTTTGCTCCAGTGGATAACCAGCGCTATCTCTTGAAGGCAGAGAAAGTCCGACAAGGTCAGTCACCTTACTATGCCGTGCCTAGTCTTTTTGACAAGCGCAAGGAAGAAGCACAGAAATTCCTCGACTTTCTGAGGCCAACTATTGGACGTTATCACCTCGTCTATACACGAACAGAGGCCGGGCGGAAAATTCTTCTCGAAGCTCGTATCAAAGCTCTCTCCAATAAAAATGACCGTACCTTGACTAAGAAGAAGGTTAAAAGTCAGTTGGAGTAGGAGCGTATGGGAAAATCCATCTGAAACATGATATAATAATAGAGAAAATAAATTTTTAATAGTTGAAACAGTTGAATAGAATGAAGGTTTTAGAATAAACTATTCTTTAAAAGCATAAGAAAGGTTTTTTGATGGCAAAGAAAAAAGATTTTTCTGAATTAACCAGGGTACAAATTCCAGCAGCTCTACACCTTATGAGACTGGGCTATACCTATCTTCCCCGTAATGGGAAGGAGATTGCAGAACGAGATCCAGATACCAATATCCTCGTATCTGTTTTTAAGGAGCAATTTTTAAAATTTAACAACTACCTGACAGAGGAAGACTTTGAGAGAGAATTGGCCAATATCAAGTTGGAACTAGATCAAAATGACTTGGGACGTTCTTTCTTTAGACGCCTGCAAGGTCAAGAAGATACCGTTTATATTGACTGGGAAAACCCTGAAGCCAATACTTTTCATCTAGCGCTTGAAGTCACTTGTAAAAATGGCCAGGATGAATTCCGTCCTGACATTGTCGTATTTATCAATGGTCTGCCTCTTTCTTATATCGAAGTGAAACAGCCAAATGCGATTCGAGATGGGAAAACAGGAATTCAGTCGGAGCAAGACCGAACTAGACAACGCTTTGAAAATCGCAAGTTCCGCCGCTTTAACAATATCACCCAGTTGATAGCTCTGTCTGATAACTTGCCCTATATCAGTGGGCAAGGTCAACAGAAACAGGGCTCTTACTACGGTTCAAATGCCTATTCAAAAACTAAGTTTAATGCTTTCAAGGAAGAAAGAGAAGAAGATTTTCTTCATTCCTTGGCAACCTTAACAGAGGATCAAATCGACTTCGTTTTAGATGACATGAACCACTTTGCCCTCAAGTCCCAGCCAGAATTCAAAACAAACCTAAATCCTGACACACCTTGTAATGCCTTTCTGTCCTCCTTGTATCATAAAGAACGCCTGCTCTTTATGCTTCGTTTTGGACTTGTCTATGTAGAGGAAGAGAGCAAGGATGGTCAGATGCAACTGCAGAAGCACGTCATGCGCTACCCTCAGTATTTTGCGACGCGTGCCATTGAAGAAACAATTGCAAGAGGTGTTAAGAAGGGCATTATCTGGCATACACAAGGTTCAGGGAAGACAGCCTTGGCTTTCTTCAATATCCGCTATCTAACCAATTATTTCTCAAAACAGGGAATCGTCCCTCAGTTTTACTTTGTTGTGGATCGTTTGGATCTGGCAGACCAAGCCTTTAAAGAATTTACCAAACGAGGGCTCAAAGTTAAGCGAATCAACAGCCCTCAAGAGCTCAATCAAAAACAAGATGGCTATGATGTTGCTGTGGTCAATATCCAGAAGTTCAAGGATAATTCAGACTTGACTGACCGCTCTGGTTATGACCTCCATCGTCAAAATATCTATTTTATCGATGAAGCCCATCGCTCTTATAATGAACGCGGTTCCTACCTACCAAATCTCTATCAGGCAGATACCAATGCAATCAAGATTGCTTTGACTGGGACCCCATTGATCACCTATAAGAAAGATGGCAAGACCAAGGAAAATCATGCGACCACACGTGATATTTTTGGGGACTATATCCACAAATACTACTACAACCAGTCTATCGATGATGGCTTTACCCTACGTTTGATGCGAGAAGATATCGAGACTTCTTATAAAGACAATCTCAGATCCATCAATGAAGAGATCCAACGTGGAGGCTTATCCAAGGAGGATATCTTTGCTCACCCTCGTTATGTAGAACCTATGTTAGACTTTATCATCGAGGACTTTAATCGTGCACGTGATGTAATTTTTGATGATCAGACGATTGGTGGCATGATCGTCTGTGACTCGTCAAAGCAGGCGCGTGAGCTTGAAAAGCAATTGGAAAAACGTCGTAAAGCTGGAACAATCAACTTGACATCCGCATTGATTCTCCATGATGAGGGAGATAAGGAAGAAAAGAAAGACAAGGTAGATGCTTACAAAGAAGGCAAAATTGACCTTATCATCGTCTACTCCATGCTCTTGACAGGTTTTGATGCCCCGCGTCTCAAACGTCTCTACCTAGGGCGTAAAATCAAGGCTCATAACCTTTTACAGACTCTAACCCGTGTCAATCGTCCATACAAGGACTATCTCTTTGGCTATGTCATCGACTTTGCGGATATTTCGAAAGAGTTTGACAGGACCAATCGTGCCTATCTGGAAGAACTCAATCAAGAGTATGATACAGCCTTGACAGGGGAAAATGGAGAGGATGTTTTTGGCTCGCTCTTTGTCCCTGCAGACGAGATTTCTCATGAATTAAGCAAGACTGAGCTAATCTTGCTTGACTATCCAACAGATAATCTGGAATACTTTTCCCAAGCTATCAATGATATCAAGGATAGAAAGCAGTTAATCGATCTACGAAAAGCTTTGGAGTCTATCAAGCAGTATTACAATATTGCTCGTCTCCTTGGTTACCATCAATTGATCGAGCAGATTGACATTGCTCAGGTCGCAATCTTGCTCAATATCCTCTCAAGACGGATGCTGACACTGTCCTTGATTGATAAACCAGCTGACTTTTCTAGTCAAACGCTCTTAAATTTAGCGATGTCTGAGACCAGTTTTAGTTTTGTCAAGATTGCAGAGGAAGAACTTCGTCTAGCAGCTAATGACCTGGAGGATTGGAGACGTCGGGTAGCTGGTAAGATTAAAAAACAGCGTGATGAAAAGGATCCTGAGTGGGTTTCTCTCTACGAAGAATTCCAACGTATCATGCAAAAACATTTTATCTATAGCCAAGAAGGTTATACGATGGAAAATATCAAGGAAACACAAAAAGACTATGAGGAACTCTTTAAGTCCGTGGAAAACTATCATACTCGTATGAGACGCTTGACCATGAACTTTAACGGAGATGAAATGGCAGCTCGTTCCTACAAGCACGTGACCAACTCAACGACGGTCAGTGAGTTTCTTGCAATTTACTATGTCATCAAAGATTCTAAAGTCAGACTAGATCATAAAATAGGTCAAAACCAAGGAATATTAGAAAATGAAGGATATTTAAAAAGATTGATTGAAGAAGAAATCACACATGGAGTCTTGGATAGTCAACCTGATAAAAGATTATCAATGCAAGATGTTGATCGTGTGGTTGAATCATTGTTTGAAGAATATGAACGGGAGTATTAACTTTTATGAGTGAAACATTTAAATCTCAAATTAAAGACTTAGTAGATGATTTGAAGGCTGTTTTTACGCATGTTGGATTAGGTGGAGAAGCAGCTGAATATAAACTTCTTACCCAATCTTTCCTCTATAAGTTTTTAAACGACAAATTTTTATATCAGGCAAAAGCTATTGATGCTTCTAATAGTTATGAAAAACTAATTGATATGAGTGAAGAAGATTATTCTTGGCTTCTAAAATTTATCGGTACCAGCACGGCTTGGCTCAAGCCAGACCAGTTGATTGAAACGCTTCACCGTCAGCAAAATGAAGCGACTTTCTACGAGACTTTTGAAAATACCCTCAACCAGATCGCCATTGATAATAACGATATCTTCTCTGTTCATACAGACGGAGATACGGCTATTCGTCTCTTTGACGAGCGTCTGATTACCGATAACATATCAGATAGCAGTAAGCGTAATGAAGTCGCAAAAGCCATCATTAATCTCCTTACTCGAGTGAAGTTCGATGAGACTATCTTTTCACAAGGTTTCGACTTTTTCTCTACCCTCTTTGAGTACATGATCAAGGACTACAACAAAGATGGCGGTGGTAAGTACGCTGAGTACTACACACCTCACTCTGTGGCAAAGATTATCGCTGATATCCTTGTGGGAAACGACCAACCATCAAACGTGCGGATCTATGACCCGTCAGCTGGTTCGGGAACCTTGCTAATGAATCTGGCTAGTCGTATCGGTGTGGACAAGACCACTGTCTATAGTCAGGATATCTCGCAAAAATCATCTAATCTTCTCCGTCTTAATCTAATTTTGAATGGACTGCAACATTCCATCCATAATATCGTACAGGGAAATACCATCATCGCCAACCGTCATCCTGAAAAAATGGACTATATCGTTTCCAACCCTCCTTTTAAGCTGGACTTTTCAGAGTGGCGTGACCAAGTAGAGACATTGCCAGAAGCCAGTGAGCGTTTCTTTGCAGGAGTGCCAAAGGTTCCAGCCAAGTCTAAGGACAAGATGGCGATTTACGAGCTCTTTGTACAGCATATCATCTACTCCTTGAAGTCAGACGGTCAAGCAGCCGTTGTCTTGCCGACAGGATTTATCACTGCCCAGTCAGGGATTGATAAGGCCATCCGTCAACACTTGGTGGACAATCAAATGCTGGCTGGTGTCGTTTCCATGCCGTCTAATATCTTTGCGACGACAGGTACCAACGTCTCTATCCTCTTTATCGATAAGAAAAATAAGGGTGATGTCGTCCTCATCGATGCCTCAAATCTCGGAACCAAGGTCAAGGAAGGCAAGAACCAAAAGACCGTGCTCTCTCCTGAAGAAGAGCAGAAGATCGTCGAGACCTTTATCAAGAAAGAAGCCGTCGAGGACTTTTCAGTCACTGTCTCTTATGAGGATATCAAGGAGAAAAACTACTCTCTCAGCGCAGGACAATACTTTGACATCAAGATAGACTATGTGGATATCACAGCAGAAGAGTTTGAAGCCAAGATGACCGCCTTTCAAAACAAGCTCTCAGACCTTTTCCAGCAATCGCATGCATTGGAGCAGGAGATTGAAGAGCAGATGAAGAGGGTTAAGTATGAGTAGTATAAGACTAGGGGAGATTGGAAAAATCTCAATGTGTAAGAGAATATTGAAATCTCAGACAAATGAATTTTCAGGTATCCCTTTTTATAAAATCTCAACGTTTGGTGGTACTCCGACAGTATATATTGATGAAAAGGTTTATCGTGAATACAAAGAAAAATATTCATATCCTAAAAAAGGTGATATTTTAATTTCTGCTGCAGGAACAATTGGAAAAACAGTAATATTTGATGGAGAAGATTCTTATTTTCAGGATTCCAATATAGTATGGATAGAAAATGATGAATCAAAGGTAACAAATCAGTTTCTGTATTATTTTTTACAAACAAATCCTTTTATTACCACAAATGGAAGTACCATAAAAAGATTATATAACGATAATTTAAGAGATACTAAGATATCAAATGTTCCTTCAATCCAACAACAAAATCAAATAACAGATATTTTGGGTACTTTAGATAAAAAAATCCAAACCAACAACCAAATCAACCAAGAGTTGGAAGCCATGGCTAAAACCCTCTATGACTACTGGTTTGTGCAGTTTGATTTCCCAGACCAGAATGGAAAACCCTACAAATCATCAGGCGGAAAAATGGTCTATAACCCAGAACTTAAACGCGAAATCCCAGAGGGATGGGAAGTGGAGACTCTTAAAGACTTTGAGTCGAAAATTATTACTGGAAAAACACCTTCTAGAGCAAATAGTGATAATTTTGGAGGTGAAGTTCCTTTTATAACAATTGGAGATATACGAGGAAATACTTTTATTTATAGCACTTCAGAAACATTGACTGATTTAGGAGCAAGCGTACAACAGAATAAGTATTTACCTGAGGGTAGCTTATGTGTTTCTTGTATTGCGACAGTGGGTGAAATTGGATTTACTACTGAATGGTCTCATACAAATCAACAAATAAATTCAATTGTTTTTGAGGATGAAACGAATAGATATTATCTTTATTTTGCGTTGAAAAATTATTTTGAAAATGCTAATGCGAGTGCAAAGACTGGAAATACTTTTGCTAATATGAATAAAGAAGATTTTTCAGGAATTAGAATCATTCTACCAAGAAATGAAATCAAAAATAATTTTCACAAAATAACAGAGCTTTATTTTGCACAAATCAAATGTTTACAAGGACAAAACCAAGAACTCACCCAACTTCGTGATTGGCTCTTGCCAATGCTGATGAATGGGCAGGTGAAGGTATAAAATTCAGGAGATAATGAGATGGAAAAAAGATTAAGATTGTTTCATTTTTCAAGAGAAAATGAAAATGTTAATGTAGTATCAGGGAGAATCTTCGAATCAAGCTTAATTGATTTTAAAGAAGAATTCGATAAAATTATTGCTGATTTAGACACACGAGTTGAAAAATGTATGGATGATAAATTTGCAAAAAATTTTAGATTTAATCGAAGAACATCTCAAATGGTTACAAATATTTCTGAGATGTTTGATAGTCGTGATAAATTTAAGTCAAATTCAGATGATATTGCAAGTAAGTTTAAGGATGCAATAGGTAAACAATTCCAGAATGATTTCTATCTAGTAGTACTAACCACTATGCTAAATAATAGTGAGGTGCTTTTTATAGTAAAAATGGAGACAGGAACTGCTATACAAGTTACGAACGAAAATACTTTAAAAACACTTGATAGAATTTTACCTGATAAAAAATCTAGGCTTCAGAAAGCTACTGTAATATTCAAAGATAGAACTATTTCGTTTAAAGAAGGAAGAGAAGCAAGCAACACAGAAAGAGAGAATATTCATTCAAGGGTATTAGATAGGACTGATGATAATATTTCTCGTTACTTCTTTAAAGAGTTTTTGGAAAGTACAAATGTCATTGATGATCCCGATTCAGCAGCTAAAGCAGCTATAGAAGCAGTAGAAATTGTTTCAAAGCCATATTTAAAGGACGATAAATCATCAAATGATGTCAAAGAAAGATTGCAAAGCTTTTTGTCTCAAAAACGTGATACATCTTTTGATGGCTTAATTGGAGAAATCAGTACTTTACTTGATTTTACGAAAACAGGAATCAATATGGATTCTGAAAAACTAGCTAAAGAAGCATATCAAAATGCTAAAAAAAGAAATAATACAGTTGTATTTACTTTTACAGCCGAGCTAAAGACCCCACCAAGAACAGTGTATGTTTCTAAGAATAATAATAAAGAATTAGAGATTAGAGTTTTCGATAGTTTATTGGAACAGGGAGATGTTGTGTGGGATCAGGAAGGTAATTTTTCAATAATGAAGATAAATACAAATAGGATCACTATAGCAAAGAGGTGATTGTTATGTATAGTCAAATTTTCTCTTGGATTCAAAATTATCATGAGCAAGAGAGTTGGTTTAATATTTTTGAAAAGAAGAATACATTTAAATATAATATCAAGTTTATAGTTTATCAAGAAGAAGTTGAAAAATTTAAACATGATTTTTCATTATCCTTACCGCAGAATATATTTGTTGGATGTAACTCTTATACTCTAGATCAATTTCAAGACCCTGAAAGTGAAAATAATATTATTCTTACTATCGAACAAAACTTAGTTCCTGAAAAAAATAAAAAGTTATTTTTTTATTCAGAAAAAGATTTTCTTGAATTCGAAAAAGAGTTTTTAAAAAAAATTGCAATTAAAGATTTTAAAAATAGAGAAAGTAAAATTAAAGTGGATGTTTTTGAAAAAGGTATCGAAATTATTTCTCCGATATTCTCTCAAAAAAACGAAGAATTACTGATTCCTAAAATTCTTCTTTCTAAATCAGAATTTAATCATGTTAAAATATGTGCTTTACCAAATGTAATTACTAATATTAACTACGAAGATTGTAAAAAAGTATCATTAATTAATTTATTGGATTTGCTATCTGAACGAATGATTTCTGATAACGGAGAAAATACTGAATTTGTAATTAGTTTTGAAAAAAATGCAATCTTAAAATTAGATGATGTTAGTGTAACAGAAAAATTTTTTAAAAATTTTGAAAATATTTTTGACTTTATTTTTAGTGATGATAAAACCTACTATGAGAAGTTAATTATTTTTAGAGGACTCTTTTCAGATTTAGTAAATAATAAATTAAAAATAGATGATAAAGACATAGGGATAACCTGGAAAAAATTAAAAATTAATTACAATTTATTTATAAAAGATAAGTTAAAAAAATATATTGATGATAAGAAAAAAATTACAGAAGACTTTACAAATCTGCAAAGGAAAACTTCTGATAGTATAAAAATTGTATCAAATTCATTATTGCAACAAATTTTAGTTTTGATAGCAACAGTTTTAACAACTTTTATTCTTAAAAATTTTTCTACTAGAATAGCGATGCTATTAACCCTTATTGTTGGATTATTGTATTTGATTCTTATTATAAGAATTAACTGTTTAAAAGGATGGCATTTTGAATCCAAATCTATTGAATTAGAATATAAGAAAATAGATAACATGTATAGTATTTTTTATAATGTTGAAGAAGATTATTTTAATAAGTTAAAGCAAGATTATAAAGAAAAAATGGATGATTTAATACAGGTCGAAAAATGGAGCCATAAAATTGTAAACTTAATCACAGTTTTAGTTGCTTTTTCTATATTATTTGTTTATTTACATCCATGTTTGTACACTCATTGTGAATTTTATAAGAATATAGTTGATTTCTTTATTCAACGTTTTTGAATCAATAAGCCTATTTAAATTCTGAATATTTGTAAGTTGTTAAAAAAACATGATGTTTATATTTACTAAATACTAGCATATATCCCAGCCAAATCAACTTTTGGCTGGTTTTTATTTTCTAAATATGGTATAATTAAATTACCTAAAAGGTAATTTAATATAACGGAAAGGGACATATGAAGCTTATCTATACAAACAAAACTGTTAAAAAGCAGTGCACAGAGCTGAGGCAGGCGAAGAAGGATTTTTCGGATAAGATTGCTGTAAAGTTGCATCGGTTGATCAACTTTTTGGAAGCGGCGAATTCTTTGGCTAGTGTGACAGCTTTTCCTAAATATCACTTTCACCAACTTAAGGGAAAGAGACAGGGACAGTTTGCTTTAGATATAGATGGTCGAAGGAGTTCCTATCGGTTGATTGTGGGTTTTCGGGAAGAGGATCTAGAAAAGGTATTTCCTAGTTCTGTTGAAATCGAAATCCTAAAAATAGAGGAGGTCAGCAATCACTATGAGTAATAAAATTATTGAATACAAAGACCTGATTGCTTTTCATCCAGGTCAGTATGTTGAAGAGTTGATTGAAGATTATAACGTAACGCAGAAAGAATTTGCGGAGCGTCTAGGAGTTTCCGCAAAGACTATCAGCAAGCTGGTCAATGCAGAGGAGTCCATTAGTAAGGAAACGGCTCATAAGTTAGCCAAGCTAAGCGGAGTTTCTATGCAGACTTGGCTCAATCTTCAAAATGCTTATGATGTAAAAGTTGCAGAGATTGTAGAACAGAAAGAGCTAGAAGAAGGTAGCGAGAAAGAAATCTGTGAGATGATAGATTTCAAGTATTTTAAGGAAGAAGGCTACGTTCCAGACAAACGCTATAGCTTGAAGGAAAAGATTATTGAGCTTCGCAAGATTTTAGGTGTGGCAAGTTTAGAAAACCTTATAACTTTTAACCATTTAGTCAGCTATCGGAATACGCGTGAGTTTACAACTAAAAGTATAGTAAACTCTAATATCATGCTGGAGTTGGCATCTAAAAAAGCACGTGATACAACAACTACCAAGCTCAATCGTAGAAAGCTAGAGAGAAGCTTGCCTGCCTTGAGAGAGTTGACCAGACAGGACCCAGAAGCCTTTCCTCAACGCTTGTACGATATCTTGTTAGACTGTGGTATTGTTTTAGTTGGTCTACCTGCGTTACCAAATGCTAATCTGAATGGAGCGACTAAAAAATTCAGTAATGGTAGTGCCTTGCTTTTACTCACGGATCGAAACAAAGCGTCAGACATTTTCTGGTTCTCACTATTTCATGAGATTGGACACATTCTGGAGAATGATTTTTCATCTGATGAAGGAAACAGTGAGTCCTATCTTCGTTCTGAGGAACAGGCAGACCAGTTTGCAAAAGATCTATTGATTAGACCAGGAGACTATCAAGCTTTTGTCAAAAAAGGAAACTTTGCGAAGTCTGATATTCTTCGCTTTTCTGAGGAGATAGATATTCATCCGAGCGTTGTTTTAGGCAGATTACAAAATGAGGGTATTCTAGGTTTTGACCGTTTCAGAGAACTAAAAGAAAATTATTACTTTGTTTCCTAAGTGTCAGGAAACTTTAGAAGAAGAAAAAAGATTCATACAGTCAGTCATGTGAAGCTCATAATTCGCTCATTTTTTAGATACAACTTTGTTTCCATATTTCCTGGAAACTGATAGATAACAAGGAGAAACATGGAACAAATTAACCAAAAATCCCAGTGTCAGCAACTCTGGGCTAGGAACAAATACCTCGTTTTGAGCCATTCCAGCAATATTTATAATGAAATTCGCCAATATCTCAAGAATGAACAGGTGGAGGTAAGTCATGTTCAGGAACTGATCGACCGTGCCTGTCAAATCCCTGAGCATAGGGGTCAGGTTTGCAATGCCTTTCAGCATATTTGGGGTTATTTCAAAAAGAAAGCGACAGATGTTGAGCGCAAAGACTATATGCTCTTGCTGGATCGCTACCGCTTTGGTCAAGCTTCTAAGCAAGATTTGATTGCTAAGACTCGAGAGTTACTTGATCGCTATCCCAATACCTACTTGCAACATTCGACTTTACTGAAAGGAGACACCCATGAGACTTTGGCATGAGGCTTTGATTTCACAACTTCCCCGTCCGCAACTTTTGGGGCAACATAGAGAGTGTTGCGCCCTGCGTGGTAATGGCTGGGGCAAAAAGCATGCGACGGTTGATTATGTCTTTACTCACTCGCCCTATCGTCTCTATGCCTATCATCGCTTGATCATGGAGGAGATGGCTAACCGTGACTATAATGTCAGTCCAGAATGGCTAGACAAGAACTACCGTGGTAAGACTTGCCCTCCTTATCAAGATTTAGCAGAGGAGAAGCTAGGCAAGCCCATCTATAGTGAGCATGATGCAGGATACTATGAGGAATGTCTGGCTAATCTCCGAGAGAAAGGCATTGAGTTGGTGTAAGAGTCAGGAATAGCTCCACATTATAACTCTTCTCGTAATTTTTTCGAATAATAAAAATGAGACCTTTAGAATGATTCTAAGGTCTTCTTTTTATGAGTATTAGGATTTACTTTTAATAACTTTTAAGTTATAATTGAATTAGAAAGAGGTTGCTTGGTGCATACAATTTACTTCTATAAGGACAAAAATGGAAATGAGCCAGTCTTAGATTATATGAGAGAATTGGCTAGAAAGAAGAGTAAGGATAGTCGCATCAAACTCAATAAACTAAACGACTATATCGAGTTGCTTAGTCAGCATGGGACTAGAGCTGGTGAACTCTATATCAAACATTTGGAAGATGAGATTTGGGAACTAAGACCTCTGAGGGATAGGATTTTATTTGTAGCGTGGCTTGATGGGAGTTTTGTTCTCTTACATCATTTTGTCAAAAAGACTCAGAAAACTCCTAGGAGAGAGATTGATAAAGCCAAGCGTGAACTGAAGGACTTAAAAGAAAGAGGGTTAAGTGATGAAGAATAGTGCTATTGGGAGTAATTGGAAAGATGTCCGCTCTGAACTCTTCACCAAGGAGGAAATCCTTGAAAGTGATATGCGAGTGGCTATCATGAGTGAGTTGATTGAAGCCAGACACGAGCAAGGTATCAGTCAGAAAAAGCTAGAGGAACTCAGTGGAGTGAGCCAGCCTGTCATAGCTAGGATGGAGACAGGAAAGACTAGTCCTCAGTTGGATACGGTCTTAAAAGTCTTAGCCAGTTTAGGAAAGACACTAGCAGTCGTCCCACTTGAACAGGAAAAAAATTGATAGAGATGAGATTACTTGGTTGGCTAAAATCATCCACTGGATAATTTTACCTCCCGTCCGCACTTTTTCAGGGAAATATCAGAATTAGAAAAGAAAACCAACCTATAGTCTTTTCTAATAACAAGCCATAGTCACTGATGAGAATCGTCAATAGCTCGTTTGAGCATTTCAACTAAAATACAGCAATAAAACAAGCAATACAAAGGATTTGAGACACTGGTCTCAAGTCTTTTTCTTTTGTTCGAAAAAGCGATATAGTTTCAAACTATATCAAAGCCTAATTATTTACAATTATACAGACAGTTTCTTTTCTGTTAAGATAGTTTCAACAACAAATTTTGGAGGACACATCATGTCAACTACGATCATCGGTTTCCCTCGTTTGGGTGAATTCCGCGAATTGAAATTTACAACTGAAAAATACTTTAGAAAAGAAATCTCAGAAGAAGAACTCTTGGCAGCAGCTAAAGAATTGCGTGCGAAACACTGGAACATTGTCAAAGAAAAAGGAATCACTGAAATCCCATCAAATGACTTTTCTCACTATGACAACTTCCTAGATGCAGCTTTCCTTTTCAATGTGGTGCCTGCTTCAGTTCAAAACTTGGACTTGTCTGACCTTGAGCGCTACTTTGCTTTGGGTCGTGGTTACCAAGGTGAAAAAGGGGACGTGCGTGCCCTTCCGATGAAGAAATGGTTCAACACCAACTACCACTACATCGTGCCTAAATTTGAAAAAGATACTCAAGTAAAATTGGCAGGTCACAAGATCTTTGATGAGTTTCAAGAAGCCAAAGAACTTGGATTGAACACTCGTCCTGTTCTTGTAGGTCCATTCACTTTCCTTCAATTGTCAGACTTTGAAGAAGGCGTGAAAGCAGAAGACTTCGTAGACAGCTTAGTAGCTGCTTACCAAGAAGTTTTTGCTAAATTGGCTGAACTTGGTGCGACTCGCATCCAACTCGACGAAGCGGCTCTTGTCAAAGACTTGACAGCTGAAGAAAAAGCTCTCTTCTTGAACCTCTACAACAAACTCTTGGCTGACAAGAAAGGTCTTGAAGTCTTGCTTCAAACTTACTTCGGAGACGTTCGTGACGTTTATGCTGACCTTGTGAAATTGCCAGTAGATGCGATCGGTCTTGACTTCGTTGAAGGTAAGAAAACTCTTGAACTTGTTAAAGGTGGCTTCCCAGCTGACAAGACTCTCTATGCAGGTATTGTCAATGGTAAGAACATTTGGCGTAACAACTATGAAAAGAGCTTGGCTGTTCTTGAGCAAATCCCAGCTGAAAACATCGTATTGACAAGCTCATGCTCACTTCTTCATGTGCCATTTACAACTGCTAATGAAGAATTTGAACCAGCTATCTTGAACCACTTTGCCTTTGCAGTTGAAAAATTGGATGAAATCCGTGACTTGGATGCTATCCGCAACGGTCAAGGTGCAGAAGCTCTTGCAGCTAACAAAGAACTCTTTGCGACTGAACGTGTCGGAGCAAATGCGGAACTTCGTGCGCGTATCGCTGGATTGACTGACGCAGACTACACTCGTTTGCCAGCTTTTGCTGAACGTGAAGCTATCCAAGAAGAAGCTTTCAAACTTCCAGCACTTCCAACAACAACCATCGGTTCATTCCCTCAAACTAAGGAAGTTCGTGCCAAACGTTTGGCCTTCCGTAAGGGTGAATTGTCACAAGAAGAGTACGACGCCTTCCTTGCTGAAACTATCGACGAATGGATCAAATGGCAAGAAGAAGTTGGATTTGACGTGCTTGTACACGGTGAGTTCGAGCGTAACGACATGGTTGAGTACTTCGGTCAAAACTTGTCAGGTTACCTCTTCTCTAAGAATGGTTGGGTACAATCTTACGGTATGCGTGGGGTGAAACCGCCAATCATCTGGGGTGACGTCACTCGTCTTAACCCAATCACTGTCAAATGGTCTAGCTATGCTCAAAGCCGTACAGACAAACCTGTCAAAGGTATGTTGACTGGACCGGTTACCATCCTCAACTGGTCATTCCCACGTGAAGACATCTCTATCAAGGACTCAACTCTTCAAATCGCCCTTGCTATCAAGGATGAAGTTCTTGACCTTGAAGCTGCTGGTGTGAAAATCATCCAAATCGACGAGGCTGCTCTTCGTGAGAAATTGCCACTCCGTCGTAGCGACTGGTACGAAGACTACCTTGACTGGGCTATTCCAGCCTTCCGCTTGGTACACTCTACAGTAGCGCCAGATACTCAAATCCACACTCACATGTGTTACTCAGAATTTACAGATATCATCCCAGCCATCGACAACATGGATGCGGACGTTATTTCCTTTGAAGCAAGCCGTTCAAATCTTGAAATCTTGGACGAACTCAAAGCAAAAAACTTCCAAACAGAAGTGGGACCTGGGGTTTACGATATCCACTCTCCTCGTGTGCCAAATGAAGGCGAAATCGACCACACAATTGATGCTATTCTTGCCAAAGTACCAAGCAAGAAAGTTTGGATCAACCCTGACTGTGGTTTGAAAACACGTGGTATTCCAGAAACAAAAGAAAGCTTGATCCGCCTTGTCGAAGCAGCAAAAGCTGCGCGTGAGAAATTGTAAGAACCCATTTCTCCCTACACGGTTGATCAGTAAGAAATCAACTAGAAAAGGTTAATATATATGTCACGCCAAACACCGTCACTTTCATTTGAAGTGTTCCCTCCAAACCCAGCTGTGTGTAATGATAAAATTATTTCAGCTTTGCAGGATATGCGGGAGCTAACACCGCACTTTATCAGTGTGACTGCCAGCAATAATAAATTTAATATCAAGGAAACAACGGTTCGTTTGGCTGACTTTATCCAGAATGACTTGGCGATTCCAACCATTGCCCACTTGCCAGCCATCTATCTGACTAAGGAAAAGGTTGCTGAAACCATTGCAGACTTGGATAAGGTTGGGGTACAGAAAATCTTGGCCTTGCGTGGGGACATTATCCCTGATGTGGAACCACAAAAGGATTTCCGCTACGCAACGGATTTGATCGAGTTCATCAAGGAACAAGCCTCTCACTTTGATATTATTGGCGCTTGTTATCCTGAAGGGCATCCTGACTCGCCAAACCAGATCTCAGATATTCAAAATCTCAAGAAGAAAGTGGATGCAGGCTGTTCAAGCCTTGTAACGCAACTTTTCTTTGACAATGAGCGCTTCTACGATTTCCAAGACAAGTGTACCTTGGCAGGGATTGATGTTCCTATTCATGCGGGTATCATGCCTATTCTTAACCGTAATCAAGCGCTTCGTCTCTTGAAGACTTGTGAGAATATCCATCTTCCACGCAAATTTAAGGCTATCTTAGACAAGTATGAGCATGACCCTGAGTCGCTCAGAGCAGCAGGACTTGCCTATGCAGTGGACCAGATCGTGGACTTGGTCACTCAGGATGTCGCAGGTGTGCATCTTTACACCATGAACAATGCTGAAACAGCAAAATACATCCACCAAGCAACCCATGCCTTGTTTAACCATCAGTCTTTAGGATAATAAAAAGCAAACCATTCTTCTCAGGTGAGGGGAATGGTTCCTTTTTAATAGAAAAGCCCGCACTTTTTAAGAAAAATATGATAAAATAGACTCTGTACGTACTTGATACAAAGATGAGGGTATAAAAGTTTTAAAGGCTTTGTCGATTCTCAATTTTATGATAGAAATTTTTTCATAATTTGTTCTTTTCAGTATTTAGTTTGAGCGACACGAACGAGTCAAATCGATGTTATTTGACGAGAGAGTTAGTAAAGCATTTAGCTAATCGTCTAATAGCAATTAGCGTGAAAGGATTAGATGCTTTAGCATCAAACCTTTCTAATGATTTGTAGCTAGATAGTTGAACACGGGCTAAATCCCTAGTGAAAAAGATAGATTTCCTGGTGTGCATCGCACACTGCGTCAATTTATGCTATCATGAGTAATTGAACTCGGCCGAAAAGCTGTGTAAAAAAGATAATCTGTCTTGTCTTCATCGAAGACTTCGCCAGTTTCCTATTTTTACTTTGCTTTTGACGTCCTTGGTATCTTGATCTTTGTAGGCAAGGCGTATAATTTCATCAATCCAAAGGGGATTAAAATGACAAAACAAGTGTTTCAAACGACTTTTGCGGGTCGTGAGTTAATCGTAGAGACTGGTCAGGTTGCTAAGCAAGCAAATGGCTCTGTTGTCGTCCGTTACGGTGAGTCAACTGTCTTGACTGCTGCCGTTATGTCTAAGAAAATGGCAACTGGGGATTTCTTCCCACTTCAAGTCAACTACGAAGAAAAAATGTATGCGGCTGGGAAGTTTCCTGGTGGTTTTATGAAACGTGAAGGGCGTCCTTCGACAGATGCAACTTTGACAGCGCGTTTGATTGACCGTCCAATCCGTCCTATGTTTGCGGAAGGTTTCCGTAACGAAGTGCAAGTCATCAATACGGTTCTTTCTTACGATGAAAATGCCTCTGCTCCAATGGCAGCTATGTTTGGTTCATCCTTGGCACTTTCTATCTCAGACATTCCGTTTGACGGTCCAATCGCTGGGGTACAAGTGGGTTATGTCGATGGCCAAATCATCATCAACCCTACTCAAGAACAGGCAGAGCAATCGCTTCTTGAATTGACAGTAGCTGGGACCAAACACGCTATCAACATGGTTGAGTCTGGTGCCAAAGAATTGTCAGAAGAAATCATGTTGGAAGCCCTTCTGAAAGGGCACGAAGCAGTCAAAGAATTGATTGCCTTCCAAGAAGAAATCGTTGCGGCAGTCGGTAAAGAAAAAGCAGAAGTGGAATTGCTTCATGTAGACGCTGACTTGCAAGCTGAAATCATTGCAGCTTACAACAGCGACCTCCAAAAAGCGGTCCAAGTAGAAGAAAAATTAGCTCGTGAAGCTGCAACTCAAGCAGTTAAAGACCAAGTAACAGCGGTTTACGAAGAAAAATATGCAGACCATGAAGAATTTGACCGTATCATGCGTGATGTGGCTGAAATCTTGGAACAAATGGAACACGCTGAAGTGCGCCGTTTGATTACGGAAGACAAGGTGCGTCCTGACGGTCGTAAGGTTGATGAAATCCGTCCTTTGGATGCGGTTGTTGACTTTCTTCCTCGTGTGCACGGTTCAGGTCTCTTTACTCGTGGCCAAACTCAAGCCCTTTCAGTCTTGACCTTGGCTCCGATGGGCGAAACGCAAATCATCGATGGTTTGGATCCAGAGTACAAGAAACGCTTTATGCACCACTATAACTTCCCTCAATACTCTGTAGGGGAAACTGGTCGTTACGGTGCGCCTGGTCGTCGTGAAATTGGTCACGGTGCTCTTGGTGAGCGTGCTCTTGCTCAAGTCTTGCCTAGTTTGGAAGAATTCCCATACGCGATCCGCTTGGTAGCAGAAGTCTTAGAATCAAATGGTTCTTCTTCTCAAGCTTCTATCTGTGCGGGCACTCTTGCCCTTATGGCTGGTGGTGTGCCAATCAAGGCGCCAGTAGCTGGTATTGCCATGGGTCTCATCTCTGATGGAAATAACTACACTGTATTGACAGATATCCAAGGTTTGGAAGACCACTTTGGAGACATGGACTTTAAGGTAGCAGGTACTCGTGAGGGGATTACAGCCCTTCAAATGGATATTAAGATCCAAGGGATTACTGCAGAAATCTTGACAGAAGCTCTTGCTCAAGCCAAGAAAGCGCGTTTTGAAATCCTTGATGTGATTGAAGCAACCATTCCAGAAGTTCGTCCAGAATTGGCTCCAACTGCACCGAAAATTGATACCATCAAGATTGATGTTGATAAGATCAAGATTGTCATCGGTAAAGGTGGAGAAACCATCGACAAAATTATCGCTGAAACAGGCGTTAAGATTGATATCGACGAAGAAGGTAATGTTTCTATCTACTCTAGCGACCAAGATGCCATTAACCGAACCAAAGAAATCATCGCTGGCTTGGTTCGTGAAGCGAAAGTGGATGAAGTTTACCATGCTAAGGTTGTTCGTATCGAGAAATTTGGTGCCTTTGTCAACCTCTTTGATAAGACAGATGCACTTGTGCACATTTCTGAAATGGCTTGGACTCGTACCAACCGTGTTGAGGACTTGGTAGCTATCGGTGATGAAGTCGATGTTAAGGTTATCAAGATTGATGAAAAAGGCCGTATCGATGCCTCTATGAAAGTTCTTCTTCCTCGTCCGCCAAAACCTGAGCATGATGAAAAAGGCGAAAAGTCTGAGCGACCTCACCGTCCACGTCATCACAAGGACCACAAACCGAAGAAAGAATTTGCACACAAACCAAAAGACTCAGAATAAGAAAGGAGAAATGTATGGGATGGTGGCGCGAAACCATTGATATTGTAAAAGAAAATGATCCAGCGGCGCGCACCACTTTGGAGGTTTTACTGACCTATCCAGGTGTCAAGGCCTTGGCTGCCCACCGTCTCTCGCATTTTCTCTGGAAGCATGGCTTTAAACTCTTGGCTCGTATGCACAGTCAGTTTTGGCGCTTTTGGACTCAGATTGAGATCCATCCGGGTGCCCAGATTGACTCAGGTGTTTTTATCGACCATGGTTCAGGCCTGGTGATTGGAGAGACGGCGATTGTTGAAAAAGGCGTTCTTCTCTACCACGGAGTGACTCTTGGCGGGACTGGTAAGGATGTTGGCAAACGCCATCCGACTGTGCGAAAAGGAGCTCTCATATCAGCTCATGCCCAAGTCATTGGACCGGTAGAAATCGGTGAAAATGCCAAAGTCGGTGCAGCAGCAGTTGTTGTGGCAGATGTACCTAGTGATGTGACGGTTGTCGGAATCCCAGCTAAGATCGTCCGAGTTCATGGACAGAAGGATGAACCAACGATCCACGAAGTTGAAGAAAAACGTGAGTATTACGTCAATAAACTAGAGCAGGCTAGAGAAGCCAGTCACAGATCGTCTGGTTTGTAGAGGATAGCTATATGATTCAAGCAAGAAACAAGTTAAGCCAAGAGGAGTTATCTGAGGCGAAAAAACTAATTAACTGTAGCCAAGCCTATGATGGAACTTATCGTGATCCCTATCTTTCTAACATGCTTAATTTTGACCCAAACATGCCCGCCTTTTTCCTTTATTATGAAAAAGGCGAACTTGTTGGTCTATTAACTGTCTATGCTGATGACCAAGATGTGGAAGTGACGATACTGGTTCATCCAAATCATCGCCGTCAGGGAATTGCGCGTGCTTTGTTTACGAGTTTTGAGAAAGAAACGGCTTCTTTCCCTATTCGTTCAGTTACTTTTCAGACAGAACGTATTTTTTTAGAGAATCATCCTGAATTTGCCAGTAACTGGGGACTAATCGAGGATAAAGAGACAGAAACTTGGTTAGGTAAGAATAGAAGACCTTATCAGTTAGTAACTGTTTCTAATCTTGAAGTTTTGTTAGCAGATAGTTCGTATCAGGAGCAAATTAGCCAGTTAAAATTTCAGGCATTTTCAGAGGAACATGAATCGAGAGAAGTTGTGGATAGATATGTCGCTGAAGCTCTGAAGGATTCAGAAAGTCGCCTATATATTTTATTAAAAGACGGTCAGGTTATTGGGACTTGCACGGTAGATTTATCGACTAATACGAATTACTTCTACGGTTTAGCAATATCAGAACTTGAACGTGGCAAAGGCTATGGAAGCTATTTAGCAAAATCCCTTGTCAACCAACTAATTGAGCAAAATGATAAGGAATTTCAGATTGCCGTGGAAGATAGTAATGTAGGTGCCAAACGTTTGTATGAAAAAATTGGCTTTGTCAAACAGACACAGGTGATTTATTTGAAAGCAAAAGTGTAGAACTAGAAAGGTAACTACAAGAATGGCAGTATATTTTTACGGCTGTATCACCATGGATGGCTACTTGGCAGACAGTCAGCACAGGATAGACTGGCTGCATCAGCTTGGTTCTGTAGAGGATACAGGCTATGATGACTTTTACAGGCAAATGGATATCACCATCATGGGCAAGCGGACCTTTGAGGAAATCCAAGATTTGCAAGATGTAGAAAGTTTTTATCAAGCTACGGAAAACTATGTCTTTACGCATGATAGGCACCTGCCTGTCAGCAATTACCAGCCAGTAGCTGGGGATGTGGTGGACTTTGTTTGCCAGATTGACAAAGGCAAAAATGTCTTTGTGATTGGTGGTAATTCCTTGGTAGGACCGCTCTTGGATGCGGATCTTTTCGACCACCTCATTATTCAGATAGCGCCCCTTATCCTAGGAAAGGGGGTTCCCCTCTTTACCCAAGAGGAAGGGCAGCGCTTTTACCAACTGGATAGCCTCAGACAATTTGGCCCTTTTGCAGAGCTGGTTTTCAGTCGAAAAAGTCAGAAATAGAGAAGGGAGTGGACCGCATGATTAAAATTTATGATACCATGTCTCGTGATCTGCGAGAATTTGTCCCCATCGAAGAAGGAAAGGTTCGCATGTATGTTTGTGGGCCAACTGTTTACAACTATATCCACGTTGGGAATGCCCGTTCAACGGTGGCTTTTGATACCATTCGTCGTTATTTTGAATACCGTGGCTACGAAGTTGCCTATATTTCCAACTTTACAGATGTAGACGATAAGATTATCAACCGTGCCAAGGAAGAAGGTATCACGCCTCTGGAGGTTGCGGACAAGTACATCGCTGCCTTTCGTGAGGATGTGACGGCCTTAGGCGTGAAACCTGCGACTCGCCATCCGCGTGTAGTGGAGTTTATGGCGGACATTATCCGCTTTGTGGAAGACTTGATTGAAAAAGGTTATGCTTACGAGAGTCAAGGGGATGTTTACTTCCGTGTAGAAAAATCACATAACTATGCTAAGTTGGCCAATAAAACCTTGGAAGATTTGGAGCTGGGTGCTTCAGGTCGTACCGATGAAGAAACAGCTCGTAAGGAAAATCCTGTAGACTTTGCCCTTTGGAAAGCTGCAAAACCAGGCGAGATTTCTTGGGACAGTCCTTGGGGACCTGGTCGTCCGGGTTGGCATATCGAGTGTTCGGTCATGTCGACAGAGATTTTGGGAGATACCATTGATATCCACGGTGGTGGAGCTGATTTGGAGTTTCCTCACCATACCAACGAAATTGCCCAGTCAGAAGCAAAAACAGGCAAGACTTTTGCTAACTACTGGATGCATAATGGCTTTGTCAATATCGACAATGTCAAGATGTCTAAGTCCTTGGGCAACTTTATTACCGTGCATGATGCTCTTAAGACCATTGATGGGCAAGTACTTCGTTTCTTCTTTGCGACTCAGCATTACCGTAAACCAATCAACTTTACCGAAAAAGCAGTGCGAGACGCTGAGACCAATCTCAAGTATTTGAAGAACACTTATGAGCAACCATTTACAGGAAAAGTGGATGTCAAAGAGTTACAAGCCTTTAAAGATAAGTTTGTAGCAGCCATGGATGAGGATTTCAACTCTGCTAACGGTATCACAGTTGTCTTTGAAATGGCCAAATGGATCAACTCTGGCAACTATGATGCAAGTGTTAAGGAAGCTCTAGCGGATATGTTGGAGGTCTTTGGTATTGTTTTTGTCGAGGAAGTTTTAGATGAAGAAATCGAGGCCCTGATTCAAAAACGTCAAGAAGCGCGTGCTAATCGTGACTTTGCGACAGCAGACCAAATCCGTGACCAACTAGCTGCTCAAGGGATTAAGCTACTTGATACCAAGGATGGAGTGAGGTGGACACGTGATTGATGTCAATCTCATTAACGGGATTGCGTTGGCTTTTGAGGGAGATGCTGTTTATTCCATGTATATCCGCCGCCATCTCATCCTCAAAGGCATGACCAAGCCCAATAAACTTCACCAAGAGGCGACCAAGTATGTCTCAGCCAAGGCTCAGGCTCGCCTGATTTCCCTCATGTTGGAGGAGCAAGTCCTGACGGAAAAAGAAGAAGAAATCTACAAACGTGGCCGCAATACCAATAGTCACACAAAGGCTAAAAATGCAGATGTCGTGACCTATCGGATGTCTACTGGCTTTGAAGCAGTCATGGGCTATCTTCATTTGACAGAAAATGTGGAGCGTCTAGAGACCATAATTTCTTGGTGCATCCAAAAAGTGGAGGACTAGAGATGCTTGCAAAAGAATTACTAGACTGGTTTCCTGAGGCTCAGATTTCAGATCAGCCGATTGAGAAACCAGGCTATCTCACTCTCCCTTTAGATTCTCAGCAGTGGATTTTACTGGAGGAAGCTGGGCTCAGCGAGCGTGAAAAGCAGCTGGTTTCCCTTTTGACCCAAGAGGAACATGCAACTTCGCTCAATCCTTGGTATTCCTATCTGATAGAGGGTAAGGGGCAGGCGCCTCAAACTTTTAAGAAGATACAACTGGTTTATTGCCATCTATCCTATTATCAACAGGAAAATCTAGCCTCTTGGCTGGATATGATGCAGACCCTCTTTCCTAACTGCCAGACAGTGTTGCAGGTCGGAGTTCAGGACTATGTTTTTGTTCTCCAGCAAGATAAATACAGTTCTGTTCGCTCAATCTTATCCGATACGATTGAAGCGGTTGAGTATGACTTCGGTCTTCGTCTGTCTATCATGTTGGGGCAGGTCTGGTCACAGGCTGGCTATCAGGCTCTGTCAGCTTTAATCCAAGCGGAGCGGGACTTGTTTAAGGCTTGGTGGCGTCAGGGTCACCAAGGTGTACACACCTTTTCACAACTCTATCTATGGAGTATGGGAGAAAGACTAGTGGACCTGAGAGTCATTAAAGAATGCCTGCACCAGATGATCTTGGATCAGGATCAGATTCAGGAAATTATCCTATCTCTCTGGGAAAACAGTGCTGTTCTGACTAAAACAGCCCAGCAACTCTATCTACATCGCAATTCTCTCCAATACAAGATTGATAAATGGGAAGAATTAACAGGACTTCAGTTGAAGGAGTTGACGGATCTCACCTTGTGTTATCAGTTGATTTTACCAGATATTCTCTAAAGTTTTGTGCAAGTTGCACAGAACTTTTTGATTTTTTTGGTCACCTTGCCATAGAAATGTAAAGCGTTTTCATTTATAATAAAACTATCAAAAGACAAAAGGAGTTCACCTTCCATGGTAGAATTAAATCTTAAAAACATTTACAAAAAATATCCAAACAGCGAACACTACTCAGTTGAAGACTTCAACTTGGACATCAAAGACAAGGAATTTATCGTTTTCGTAGGTCCTTCAGGATGTGGTAAGTCTACAACTCTTCGTATGATCGCTGGTCTTGAAGACATCACAGAAGGTACTGCATCTATCGATGGCGTGGTTGTCAACGACGTGGCTCCAAAAGACCGTGACATCGCCATGGTATTCCAAAACTACGCTCTTTATCCACACATGACTGTGTATGACAACATGGCTTTCGGTTTGAAATTGCGTAAATACAGCAAAGAAGACATCGACAAGCGTGTGCAAGAAGCGGCAGCAATCCTTGGTTTGAAAGAATTCTTGGATCGTAAACCTGCTGACCTTTCTGGTGGTCAACGTCAACGTGTTGCCATGGGTCGTGCGATCGTCCGTGATGCAAAAGTGTTCTTGATGGACGAGCCTTTGTCAAACTTGGATGCCAAACTCCGTGTATCTATGCGTGCTGAAATTGCGAAAATTCACCGTCGTATCGGTGCTACAACTATTTACGTAACCCACGACCAAACAGAAGCGATGACACTTGCCGACCGTATCGTTATCATGTCAGCTACTAAGAACCCTGCTGGTACAGGTACTATCGGACGTGTTGAACAAATCGGTACCCCTCAAGAAGTTTACAAAAATCCAGTTAACAAGTTCGTTGCAGGATTCATTGGAAGCCCAGCTATGAACTTCATCAACGTGAAATTGGTTGGTAGCGAAATTGTTTCTGACGGTTTCCGTTTGAAAGTTCCAGAAGGAGCTTTGAAAGTTCTTCGTGACAAAGGCTACGAAGGAAAAGAATTGATCTTCGGTATTCGTCCAGAAGATGTGAATGCAGAACCTGCTTTCCTTGAAACATTCCCAGAATCAGTTGTCAAAGCAACTATCTCTGTATCAGAATTGCTTGGTTCAGAATCTCACCTTTACTGCCAAGTTGGTAAAGACGAATTTGTTGCCAAAGTGGATGCTCGTGACTACTTGCAAACAGGTGCAACAGTTGAACTTGGATTTGACTTGAACAAAGCACACTTCTTCGATGTAGAAACTGAAAAAACAGTCTACTAAGCAAATGAAATGTCAAAACACTGCTAGAGAAATCTGGCAGTGTTTTTTTAATGATTGGTATTGGCATAAAAACAGGCTTTTCTAGTTTTCATATCCTTAAAAAAGTGATAAAATGGTAGGAAGAATTGGAGAGTATAGATGCCGAAAGAAGTGAATTTGACGGGCGATCAGGTAGTCGCTTTAACGAAAGAATATTTAATAAAGGAAGACGTTGCTTTTGTACAAAAAGCATTGATTTACGCAGTTGATTGTCATAGTGGGCAGTTTCGGAAATCAGGTGAGCCCTATATTATCCATCCCATTCAGGTAGCAGGAATTTTGGCTAAGCTCAAACTGGATGCCGTAACCGTTGCCTGTGGTTTTTTGCATGACGTGGTTGAGGATACAGATGCGACACTGGATGATCTGGAGAGAGAGTTCGGTCATGATGTTCGAATTATCGTTGATGGGGTGACCAAGCTTGGTAAGGTTGAGTACAAATCACTTGAGGAACAATTGGCTGAAAATCACCGCAAAATGCTTATGGCCATGTCTGAGGATATCCGTGTTATCTTGGTTAAATTATCGGACCGTTTGCACAATATGCGGACTCTCAAACACCTGCGAAAGGACAAGCAAGAACGGATTTCCAGAGAAACCATGGAAATTTACGCACCACTTGCTCATCGTCTAGGGATTTCCAGTGTCAAGTGGGAGTTGGAAGATCTATCTTTCCGTTACCTCAATCCAACTGAGTTTTACAAGATCACCCACATGATGAAGGAAAAACGCAGAGAACGTGAGGCTCTGGTCGACGAAGTCGTAACCAAGTTGGAGGACTATGCTACCGAACGCAATCTCAAAGGGAAAATCTATGGTCGTCCTAAGCATATCTATTCGATCTACCGCAAGATGCAGGATAAGAAGAAACGCTTTGAGGAAATTTATGATCTGATTGCCATTCGCTGTATCTTAGATACCCAGAGTGATGTCTATGCTATGCTGGGTTATGTACATGAACTTTGGAAACCTATGCCAGGCCGCTTCAAAGACTATATCGCTAATCGTAAGGCCAATGGTTACCAGTCTATCCATACAACTGTTTATGGGCCAAAAGGGCCGATTGAATTCCAGATTCGGACCAAGGAAATGCACGAAGTGGCTGAGTATGGGGTTGCGGCTCACTGGGCTTATAAGAAAGGCATTAAAGGGCAGGTCAACAGCAAGGAATCAGCTATCGGGATGAACTGGATCAAGGAGATGATGGAGCTCCAAGACCAGGCTGATGATGCCAAGGAATTTGTGGACTCTGTTAAGGAAAACTATCTGGCGGAGGAGATTTACGTCTTTACTCCTGATGGTGCGGTTCGCTCCCTACCAAAAGATTCAGGACCGATTGACTTTGCCTATGAAATCCATACCAAAGTCGGTGAAAAAGCGACTGGTGCCAAGGTCAATGGCCGTATGGTTCCGCTGACAACCAAGCTCAAGACAGGGGATCAGGTTGAAATTATCACCAATCCCAACTCCTTTGGTCCGAGTCGTGACTGGCTCAACATGGTCAAGACCAGCAAGGCGCGCAACAAGATTCGTCAGTTCTTTAAAAATCAAGACAAGGAATTATCCGTTAACAAGGGCCGTGAAATGTTGATGGCCCAGTTCCAAGAAAACGGCTATGTAGCCAATAAGTTTATGGACAAGCGTCACATGGACGAGGTTCTTCAAAAGACCAGCTACAAGACAGAGGAAGCCCTCTATGCAGCCATTGGTTTTGGAGAAATTGGCGCTATTACCGTCTTCAACCGCTTGACCGAAAAGGAACGCCGTGAGGAAGAGCGTGCCAAGGCCAAGGCGGAGGCAGAGGAGCTTGTCAAAGGTGGCGAAGTTAAGGTCGAGAACAAAGAAACCCTCAAGGTCAAGCATGAGGGTGGTGTGGTCATTGAAGGTGCTTCAGGTCTCCTAGTTCGGATTGCCAAGTGTTGCAATCCAGTGCCGGGTGACGACATTGTCGGCTACATTACTAAGGGACGAGGTGTAGCTATTCACCGTGTGGACTGTATGAATCTCCGTGCCCAAGAAAACTACGAGCAACGTCTTCTTGATGTGGAGTGGGAAGATCAATTCTCAAGCAAGGAATACACTGCCCACATCGATATCTATGGTCTCAACCGTACAGGGCTCTTAAATGATGTTCTGCAAGTTCTCTCCAACACAACTAAGAATATCTCAACTGTTAATGCTCAACCAACTAAGGATATGAAATTTGCTAATATCCATGTCTCATTTGGTATTTCCAACCTCTCTACACTGACCACAGTCGTGGACAAGATTAAGAGTGTGCCAGAGGTTTACTCCGTCAAACGGACCAACGGCTAATTGTCCTAGCTCTTACTAGAAAGGCTATTATGAAAATCATTATCCAACGAGTTAAGAAAGCCCAAGTGAGTATCGAAGGTCAGGTTCATGGAAAAATTAATCAGGGACTCTTATTGCTAGCCGGTGTTGGCCCAGAGGACCAAGAGGAAGATCTGGACTATGCTGTGAGAAAGCTTGTCAATATGCGGATTTTTTCAGACGCAGAAGGCAAGATGAACCTGTCTGTCAAGGATATTGAAGGGGAAATTCTCTCTATTTCTCAGTTTACTCTTTTTGCGGATACCAAGAAGGGTAATCGTCCCGCTTTTACAGGTGCAGCCAAGCCGGATATGGCAGCTGCCTTCTATGAGGCTTTCAACCAAAAGCTAGCTCAGGAAGTGCCTGTTCAGACAGGCATCTTTGGAGCGGATATGCAGGTGGAGTTGGTAAATGATGGGCCAGTTACCATCATTCTTGATACTAAAAATAGATAAGAAAACCAAGCCAGCTGGCTTGGTTTTTGTTTATAGACACTCCCATAAAGAGGTATGTTTGTTGTAAAAGTCTGGATAGTTTTCTCTTAGGTGGCTAGCCGTTATATAATATAAAGTAGAATGACATGAAGTAAAGACTGGAGTAAGAGAGTAGAAATATTGAGGGCCAGTGATGGCTAAAAAGAGAAATAATAGAAGGTCAACAGAGAGAATCGCTAAGTAATAAAGTCGAATTTTTTTGTTCATCTGAGGATAAATCTCAGAGAAATGTTTTTTGAGTCGGAAGACCAAGCGAGACAGCAGTAGTCCCTGAGCGAGGATGAAAATGAAGCAAAAAATCAGACCTCTCTCCAAAGAAAGTTCGTATCGGGGTCTGAAAGTTACCAACAGTAGCAAATCGCTGACTACAATGGCTGCAAAATGGATTCTAAAGAGTTTTTTCATAAGATGACCTCCCTCTTTTATCTAGCTTCATTCTACACCAAATGAATGGGACTTACAACTAAAATGACAAAAAATCCCTGAAATGAACTTCTTTCAAGGATAAGGGCTTAGTTGATTTTTTCGACATAGAGTTGTTTGGCGATATCCATACTAACTTGGAGGTCTTCGTCTTTGTTGACCAGAGTAAAGCTATTGGAAAAGCCATCAAACTGCTTGACTTGGAGTTGGTCACCGATATGAATTGCGTGCTTTTCTAGATATTTGAGTAGTTCAAAGCTATCATGAACGCGAGTCAGGAGATAGGTTCCAGCTTCCTGGACGGCCGCTAGTGGCAGGTTATTGATTTCAACCAAGAGTTCTCCCTCGGCTGGTATGGTTCCACCGTGGGGACAGGTTTTAGGGAAGCCCAGTAGTTTATCCAGTCTCTTTACAAATAGGTCAGAGACAGTGTGCTCTAGGACCTCAGCTTCTTCGTGGATCTGGTCACTGGTATAGTCGAGATGGTGAACTAGAAAGACCTCAATCAACCGGTGTTTGCGATAGAGCTCAGAAACCAGTTTGAGGCCAATATCTGTCAATAGATAGCCATTCTCCTTATCCTTGAGGATGAGATTTTCACTTTTCATGCGTTTGATCATCTCTGTTACAGCAGGCGGAGAGACCTGCATACGGGCAGCAATCTCTTTGTTGGTGATTTTTTGCATCTCCGTACCGATTTCATAAATACATTTTAAATAATCTTCTTTATTTGGAGTCATTCGTTTCCTCTTGTTCATTCTCTCCATCTAGTATACCAAAAAAAGCTAGATTTCTCTAGCTTTCTGTCATAATGCTTGTGATTTTAGTCTAGTTCTTTAACTGCAGCAATAGCAGCTTCAAAGTCTGGCTCCGTGTTGATATTGTCAACGTATTCTACATAACGGATGACATTGTCAGTATCGAGAACAAAGACGGCACGTGCAAGGAGATGCCATTCGTTGATCAAAAGGGCATAATCGTGCCCGAAAGAATGGTCGAAGTAGTCTGAGAGCATGATGGCATTGTCAAGACCTTCAGCCCCACACCAGCGTCCTTGGGCAAATGGTAGGTCCATAGAAACAGTAAGAACGACGGTATTGTCGAGGTTAGCTAGTTCTTGGTTGAATCGACGTGTTTGCGTTGAGCAGATACCAGTATCGATAGAAGGGACAACACTCAAGACTTTTTTCTTTCCATCAAAGTCAGCTAGCGTTTTTTTAGAGAGATCGGTTGTCGTAAGAGAAAAGTCAAGTGCCTTGTCTCCGACTTGCAGTTGTTTACCTGTAAAAGTTACAGGATTTCCGAGAAAAGTGGTCATGAAACTACTCCATTCTTTTTTCTTTTATTTTACCGAGAATTGTCAGATTTTTCCAATGATTTGACTGGAAATTAAAAGAGAAAAAAACGACCGTTCATGTGAGAACGACGTTTTTTAATGGATTACTTAGACAAACCTTCAGCAATCTTGTCAAGGTTGTATTTCATCATGTTGTAGTAGCTGTCACCTTCTTTACCTTCTTCAGCAATTGAGTCAGTAAAGATTTGCGCGTAAATTGGGATATTTGTGTCTTGTGAAACAGTCTTCATTGGACGGTCATCGACACTTGATTCAACAAAGAGTGATGGAACTTTTGTTTGGCGAAGTTTTTCAACCAAGGTCTTGATTTGTTCAGGTGTTCCTTCTTCTTCTGTGTTGATTTCCCAGATGTAGGCACTTGGGACTCCGTAAGCTTTAGAGAAGTATTTGAAACATCCTTCGCTGGTTACGATGAGTTTCTTCTCAGCAGGGATATTGTTAAATTTCTCTTTGGCTTCCTTGTCCAGTTTGTCTAGCTTTTCAGTATATTCTTTGAGATTTTTTTCGTAGAATTCCTTGTTGCTAGGATCTTTGGCAATGAGCTGTTTAGCGATATTTTTAGCATAAATCATCCCATTTTCAAGGTTGAGCCAAGCGTGTGGGTCTTCTTTGCCTTTCTCGTTTTGGCCTTCAAGGTAGATAACATCAACGCCTTCGCTGACTGCAAAGTAGTCTTTGTTTTCAGTTTTCTTGGCATTTTCGACCAATTTGGTAAACCAAGCATTGCCACCTGTTTCAAGGTTGATACCGTTATAGAAAATGAGGTCAGCCTCAGAAGTTTTCTTTACGTCTTCAGGAAGTGGTTCGTACTCGTGTGGGTCTTGACCAACAGGAACGATACTGTGAAGATCGATCTTATCGCCAGCGATATTTTTGGTAATATCAGCGATGATTGAGTTTGTAGCAACAACTTTTAGTTTTTGGTTTGTAGATGCTGTGTCTTTTTTTCCGCTAGCACAGGCAGCTAATCCAATGATAGCAAGAAAAAGAACAAGCAATGTACCTAATTTTTTCATTAGATTCCTCCAGAAGGGTTTCCCCTTATTTATTGATTTTTTTATTTTTTAGTTTCAAGTATCGTTGCTTTGGTGCGATAAAGAAACTGATTAAAAAGAAGCTGGCGGATGTGAGCACGATGCTGGATCCTGCTGCGAGATTGAAGCTATAGCCGACAAAGAGTCCCAAAACAGAAGCGGTTGCTCCTAGGGTTGATGAAAGAAAAATCATGCTCTTTAGGCTATTGGCATAAAGGTAAGCCGTCGCAGCTGGGGTGATCAGCATAGCCACGATAAGAATGGTTCCAACACTTTGCATGGCAGTGACTGACACAAGGGTCAAGAGCACCATGAGCAGATAGTGGTAGAAATTAACGGGCATTCCCATGGCTTTAGCCAGAAGCTCGTCAAAGGATGTAATCAATAGTTGTTTAAAGAAAATCCCGATAATCAAGAGAATCAATGCCCCCATACCAATGGTAATCCACATGTCTGTATCTTGGACAGCGAGGATATTCCCAAAAAGGATATGGAAGAGGTCTGTCGAACTCTTGGCAACACTAATCAAGATGACACCTAAGGCTAAGAAAGATGAAAAGGTAATACCAATGGCGGTGTCACTCTTGATGATAGAGTTTCCCTTGATGTAGGTAATGATGATGGAAGCCATCAAACCAAAGATGATCGCTCCAATAAAGAAATCAATTCCCAGGATAAAGGAAAGGGCTACGCCGGGCAAAACTGCGTGAGAGATGGCATCCCCCATGAGAGACATTCCACGCAGGATGATAAAACATCCCACAGCTCCAGCAACGACTCCGATGACAATAGCTGTGATCAAGGCGTTTTGTAGGAAATGGAAATGTTGCAATCCATCGATAAATTCTGCTATCATAGGTCACCTCCATTGAAAAAGAGTTTGCTACCGTAGGCCTTTTTGAGATTGGCCTCGGTAAAGGTTTCTTCGGTCGGACCAAGGTCTATTAATTCTCGATTGAGAAGCAAAACTTGGTCGAAATAATGGGGGACTTTACTGAGGTCATGATGGACGATGAGAACTGTTTTACCAGCTTTTTTAAGGTCTCTCAGCGTATTCATGATAATCTCTTCACTAACCGAATCAATCCCGACAAATGGCTCATCTAGAAAGATGTAGTCAGCTTCCTGCACTAAGCAGCGGGCAATCAACACACGTTGGAATTGTCCTCCTGAGAGCTGGCTGATTTGGCGATCAGCATAGTCTGAAAGTCCAACGATTTCAAGTGCATCTGCCACTTTTTTCCAGTGGCTGGCCTTTAAAGTGTGAAAGAGCGGGATAGATGGATAGAGTCCCAGTGAGACACATTCCTTGACCTTGATAGGGAAATTGTAGTCGATATGGATTTTTTGCTCGACATAGGCAACTCGATTTAAAGATTTCTTGACTTCTTTGTCGTCGAGAAAGGCCTGACCTTCATGTGGGATAATTCCCAACATACCTTTTAATAAAGTTGATTTTCCAGCACCATTTGGACCAATAATTCCGGTAATAGTTGGTCCTTGGAGCACTAGTGAAATATCCTTTAGTGCCAACGTTTCTTTGTAGGAGACACTGAGGTTTTCGATACGTATCATACTGTTGTATTCCTCCTGCCTTTTAATATACCTTAAAAAAAAAATTAAGTCAAGTTAATTTTTGAAAAATTTAAAATAATAACTGAAAAATGAAGAAAAAAGAGAAACCATTTTTAATTGCATTCCCAAGTGTTTTTTGCTAAGCTAAGAATAAGTGAAAAAATGAAAGCGAGAACAAGATGACACGTTATCAAGACGATTTTTATGATGCAATCAATGGCGAATGGGAAAAAACAGCTGTCATTCCAGCTGACAAATCTCGAACAGGTGGTTTTATTGACCTTGACGAGGAAATTGAAGAGTTGATGCTGGCGACTACGGACAAGTGGTTGGCAGGTGAGGATGTTCCAGAGGATGCCATCCTCGCAAACTTTGTTAAGTACCATCGTATGGTACGTGATTTTGACAAGAGAGAAGCAGATGGGATCAAGCCTGTTTTGCCAATGCTCAAGGAATACCAAGATTTGGAGAGTTTTGCAGATTTCACCAGCAAACTGGCAGAGTTTGAACTAGCAGGGAAGCCAAACTTCCTTCCATTTGGTGTATCACCAGACTTTATGGATGCCAGAACCAATGTTCTCTGGGCCAGTGCACCAGGGACGATTTTGCCAGATACGACTTACTACGCTGAAGACCATCCTCAGCGTGAGGAGCTCTTGACTCTTTGGAAGGAAAGTACTACGAATCTTCTCAAAGCCTATGATTTTTCAGATGAGGAAATCGCAGACTTACTAGAGAAAAGATTGGAATTGGACCGTCGTATTGCGGCTGTAGTGCTTTCTAACGAAGAAAGTTCAGAGTATGCCAAACTCTACCATCCATACGCTTATGAAGATTTCAAGAAATTTGCTCCTGCCCTACCTTTGGATGATTTCTTCCAAGTAGTTCTTGGCCAAACTCCAGATAAAGTTATCGTAGATGAAGAACGTTTCTGGCAAGCAGCAGATCAATTCTATAGTGAAGAAGCGTGGCCTCTACTCAAAGCAACCTTGATTTTGGGTGTGGTCAATCTCTCAACAAGCTATCTCACAGATGAGATTCGTGTCCTGTCAGGTGCTTATGGTCGTGCCCTTTCAGGTGTTCCAGAAGCTCAGGATAAGGTCAAGGCAGCTTATCACTTGGCCCAAGGACCTTTCAAGCAAGCTCTTGGTCTCTGGTATGCGCATGAAAAATTCTCCCCAGAAGCTAAGGCTGACGTAGAGAAAAAAGTAGCGACTATGATTGACGTTTATAAGGAACGCTTGGCTAAGAACGACTGGCTCACACCTGAAACGCGAGACAAGGCCATTGTCAAACTCAATGTCATTAAGCCTTATATTGGTTATCCAGAAGAGCTACCAGCCCGCTACAAGGACAAAGTAGTGGATGAAACTGCCAGCCTCTTTGAGAATGCCCTAGCCTTTGCGCGTGTGGAAATCAAGCATAGCTGGAGCAAGTGGAACCAGCCGGTTGACTACAAGGAGTGGGGTATGCCTGCTCACATGGTTAATGCCTACTACAATCCTCAGAAGAACTTGATTGTCTTCCCAGCGGCCATTTTACAGGCTCCTTTCTATGACTTGCATCAGTCGTCCTCAGCCAACTACGGTGGTATTGGTGCTGTTATTGCTCACGAGATTTCTCACGCCTTTGACACAAATGGTGCGTCCTTTGATGAAAATGGTAGTCTCAAGGATTGGTGGACAGAGAGTGACTATGATGCCTTTAAAGAAAAAACGCAGAAAGTTATCGACCAGTTTGATGGCCAAGAATCTTACGGCGCAACGATTAACGGGAAACTAACCGTATCCGAAAACGTTGCCGACTTGGGCGGAATTGCTGCAGCCCTTGAAGCTGCTAAGAGAGAACCAGACTTCTCAGCTGAAGAATTCTTCCACAACTTTGCTCGTATCTGGCGCATGAAAGGCCGTCCTGAGTTAATGAAACTTATGGCCAGTGTTGACGTACACGCACCGGCTAAACTTCGTGTTAATGTCCAAGTGCCAAACTTTGATGCCTTCTTTACAACCTATGATGTCAAAGAAGGCGACGGAATGTGGCGTGCACCAGAAGACCGTGTGATTATTTGGTAAGATAAAAACCAGGGATGTTATCCTTGGTTTTTTGCTTGCTAGAAAAAGGGATTAAAGGTCTTTTCGTGAGCGATCGTCGTAGCTGGACCATGCCCAGGGTAGACATCGTAGTTAGGAAGAGTAAAGAGTTGCGTCTGAATGCTATGGAGGAGTTGTTCCGTGCTACCTGTAGGAAGGTCTGTCCGTCCGATGGTTTCTCGGAATAGAGCATCTCCCGTCAAGACTAGATGAGCATCAGGAAAGACCAGGGAAACACCGCCGATAGAGTGCCCTGGGGTCGGTAGAACGGTAAAACGAAATTCCTCAAGCTGGTATTCCTCATGAAAGACATAGGTGTGTTCTGCTGGTTTTGCGACCACATCTGCCATATCATCATGACGAGGGAGACCAGAGAGATTATCTATAGGTGTATAAAGCCAGCTAGCTTCACTCTCTGCTACATAAACTGGGGGATTTCCAAAAGTCTCACGAACCAAGTCCAGACTCATAATATGGTCGTAGTGGGTGTGGGTCAGGAGAATCGCGCAGACTGGTTTGTTGATTTTTTCGATAGTCATGCGAATAGCTTCCCAATGGCTACCTGGGTCAACCACAATCAGGTGTTGGTCTCCTTCCAGATAATAAGTGTTTTCATAGGCAACGGGATTCACGGTTTTATGGATTTTCATACTGGCTCCAATCTCAAAGAATGTACTAAACTAAGTATAGCATAGAAGAGGGAAATAAAGTGAAAAGAAAGTCCCTCTTTTGTATTCAAGGTTGGTTGATTTATATTAAAAAAAGAAGGAAATTGCTGTGAGAAGACTTGTTATATTTTTAGTTGAATGGTAATAAGAACATAGAACAAATAAGAAATAACTGATAAAAATACGGTTTCTTTTATTGAGAACGCATTTGGATTTTATAGTTATAATTATAAATAAAATATGTTAAAAAAAACATTTGCGAAGTGTATCAAAATATAAATATAATAATTTGATACATTAAATAGTATTTTATTTATTTTCATATAATAACAAAAACAAGGTTTACAGCTTGTAAATAAAGGGTTTTAATAGAGTTTTATGAATCAAATAATTTGAATATTATAATTTTATTTTAAATAAAATTATAAAAATTGTTGAAAAAGATAGGGAAAAGTGTTAGTATGAATATGCATATTGAATATGAGGATATAATCCTTTTAGAATAATGAAATTTAAGGACCATTTTTTGAGTAGGGAAGAAATTTCGTTTTTTCTATATTTCAATATCGATATAATAAAAATAGGAAGGTTGTGTATCTTATGAAGAGTAAGCAACAGGATTTTAGAACGGAGAAGTACATTCGTTATGGTATTCGGAAGTACAGCTTTGGGGCAGCGTCGGTGGCAATTGCGGCCGGTTTGATGATGTTCCTAGGTAATGGTGCGGTATCGGCAGCGGAAGTACAAGGTGCAGATGCAACAGTGGCAACGACAACACCAGTAGCAACAAAGGAGTCGGAGTCAACTATAACGGCGGAGAAATCTGAAGCTAAGGCGTCAGAAAAAGTAGTAGAGACTAAAAAAGTTGATAAGACTGCTCTGACTAAAAAAGTAGTTGAGTTAGAAGCGAAGATTGCATCTGCAAAGAAAGCTGATGCAACAGCGATAGCTACTGCAAATGAAGTATTGATTGCGGCAAAGGCAGTTCTTGCAAACGAAACTGCAAAACAGGCTGATATCGATGCAGAGCATGCTAAAGTTGAAGCTTTGATTACAGTTGTAGTTGAGTCAGACGAAGCTGGGAAACAAGTTGAGGAAACAGCAGCAACTACAGCAGTCAAACCAGTGGCGACCACTGCTACAGAAAAAGCAGAAAAAGTAGAAGAAACTGTCGAACCAGTCCAAGAAGGTAAAAAAGTCTTAGAACAAGTTACGTCTGAAGCTGAGGTAACCAATGTTTTAGCAACTGAAGCAGTCCGGAAAAATAAGCTTGAGGCTGAAAACAAAGCGGCAATTGAGGCGGCGATAGCTAATAATAAAGAAGTTATTGCAGAAACTAAAAAAGTCCTAGCGAATGATACCCTTACAGCTAAACAAATCAATGATCAATTGTCACGCTTAAATGATTCCATTATTGCTGTCTACAATGATTTGAAGAAAGCAGGAATCGGAAAAGATGGAAACTTTGGAGTAGCTTTGGCTGCTCAAGATTTCTATGCCGAAGAGGGTTCTAACACAACTCATGCATCAGAAACAAACGCTTCAAATCATACTGGTAAAGATACCTATACAATTCCGGTACAAGAAATTAAATTAATTACGGGTACTGATGCTACAGGGTTAGAGATAGAAGTCTATTCTAATCAACGGACTGGTGAAGATACCAATGCTGGAAATGGGATGCATACAGAACAAGGTGGAAAAACTGGTCATAACAACAAAGGACGTGTAGACTATCCATTAACCCCTGATGCTGCTAAAAAGTTAGCTGAAGAAGCACCACTTTGGAGAAATAAACTCCGTGCGGATGGGTCAAGAATTTCAAACGCTGCGACGTCAATATACTCTGCTAACGGTGGTTATGAATACCTAGCTACAGAAATTTATGGCTATGGGTATGAACAAGGAGTTGACAGAGTTTATATTAAAGGTTTGAAAGATCGTATTGCAGTTACAGAAAAAGCTAAGCAAGCTGGTTGGAGTCTTACCTCTGTAACACCAACTAACCTTGTACCAGGTGTTGCTTATGATGAGGCGACAGATACCATTCAAGGTAAAGTAATTGCTGGTATTGAAAATGGAGTGTATGACTTACGATTCAATATTACTGCAACGAATACAGATGGGCGGACTGTCACCTTCCAAATTCAGAATCTACGTGCTGGTTGGGTAGGTTGGCAAGATAGCACACCTCCTACAATTCAGTCAGATTCAGCTCGTTATGATAGAACTGTTGGTGATGATGCGAATATCAATCTTCGTTTTCATGATTCTTCGGGAGCTAGTGCGATACCTGGCAATTCAGCAGGAAACTATGACTATACAACTGCTGAAGGTAAAGTAGTTAAAGTTCGTCAAAATTCTTCTAAAGCAGTCACAGGTGTCTCAGGCTACAACACTATAGGAGCAGAATTAGATGATTCTAAAGTGTTGATTCCTGGTACCAACTATACTGTAACAAACAGTACTGCTGAAGAGCAAAAAGCTGCTGGAACCAACATGGGTAATGCTGTCATTGGAGGTAAGGTGACAGAGGCAGGTATCTATACCGTTTCAGTATTTGCTAAAGATTATGATAAATTATCTAATAGTACGACATGGAATCAGTCAGGTCAAGAGGCTCACGGTTCTATTACTGTAGTTGTTAAGCCTAAAGTTGAAGTTCAAAACGTTGAAACCTATTCAACAACAGTTCCTGTTAAAATCTCGAAAGGTGCTACAAGTGCTAAGGTTACAATGCCAGATGGAACTGTAACAAACTTGAAAGCCGTTAATGGTAAATGGCTTGTAGATAGTGGTTCAACCAATACTGCGGTTACTGAAAATCAAGAACTAGGTGCTGTAGATTCAAATACCGTCTTTAATATTCCAGTCACGTCAGAAGCAACTGCAAAAGTTGGTGTTGATAATATCAAAGTAGAAGCATCAGCTGAAAATGTTAAGGGAACTTTCTTACGTGAGCGAGTTGAATTGAATGGAACTGATGGGCAAAAACACACTGCAGTTTTAAATAGTACATCTGGTCACTGGGAGCTTCCTGCTGACTATGCCGAAGTGAAAACAGCAAATGGAGATGGGACTACAACTTGGACGAAACGCCAAGTATACACTGAAGCGAAACTAGATGGCGGTATGAAATTCTTCATTTACGAATATACTCGTCAACTTGATAAAGATGGAAATGTAACCAGTGTAACTACTCCTGATCGTCCAATGACGGAATATGTTTCTCAAAATACTAACCAAGCTGGCGATGGTATGTCAGTAACTATTACTTTTGACAAACATTCAAACACATGGACATCATCAGATGGAACAGAAGTTACTGCTAAAAAGTTGGGTGATGATTCATGGGAAGTTCATACTAAATCAGGTTTTGGTGGAATCATTAGAGGAACAATCGCAACTAACTCAGATGTAGCGACTGTTGTCAATACGAAACCAACTGCAAGCTCACAAGATTATACTTCTACTAAAGGAACTGCGGTAGATCTCCGTAATGAAGCAAAAGCTGCAGTGACAATCTCTGATGCAGAAGATACTAAGTACGGAAAAACAACTTACATTACTCGTATTACAGTAACATCTCCTTCAGGAGTTCAGAAGGTTTATGACACTAAACAAGATGCAAACAACTATAATCTTGCTAGTGGTTATACACTGAGTGAAGTGGGAGTCTATACAGTAACAGTTGAAGTTATTGATAGTAATGGCAATTACACAACAGATGCTACAATAGGTGGAACTGAATCTGGTGTGGATCATGGGGCTGGCTCATCAACCGCTACAACAACTTACCACATTACAGTAACAGACACGATTGAAGGTCATAATGTAACATCCACAGATGTTCAAGGAGCGACTCAAACAGGTACTCCAACCTTTACATCTGTTGGTGATGGCTCACCTGTGGCACCAAGTGCTACTTCACCTGCTAAGTTGGTAGATCCTACCACTGGTAAGTTAGTTGACCAAGTAACAATTGATGGTCAAGGAACATACACAATTAATAATGAAACTGGTGTTGTGACATTTGTTCCGTTGAAAACATTCACAGGTACAGCAACCCCAGTGACTGTATCATTAACAGCAACTCTTGGTCAAGATAAAGATGGACAACCTATTACCACTACAGCGACAGCAACATATACTCCAACTGTTACACCAGTTACTCCAACAGCAACTCCTGCAGAATCAACTGGTATCCAAGGCGCTACTCAAACAGGAACGGTAGCATTCAAAGAAGGACACTCTGTTGCTCCAATCAAGCCGAACTCAGCTGTTCTTCTTGATAAGAATGGTACTCCGGTAGCACCTGGAGCTTCAGTAGATGCTTTGGATGAGAATGGTAACAAAGTAGGGGAATATACAATTGACCCAACTTCAAATACTGTAACATTCAGTCCAACCGATAAGACTTACAAAGGTAAAGTCCAACCTGCAACAGTTCAGGCTGAAGATGAGAATGGTACAAAAGTTAAGACAACTTATACTCCACATATTGTAGGTGTTACTCCAACAGCAGAACCTGCTAAGTCAGTTGATGTCCAAGGAGCAACTCAAGAAAGTACAGTAACATTCAATGGTGGTACGACTACACTGGATGGTAAACAGGTGACTGTAGATATTGACCCAGCTACTTTCACTCTTTTAGATGAAACCGGAACTCCAGCAACATCTGTTCCAGCTAAAGACCCTAGTGGAAATGTTATTGGTACATATACTCTGAAAACAGTTGGTGAACAAGCCGTTGCAGTCTTTACCCCAACTGATAAGACTTATAGTGGTGAAGTTCAACCTGTGCGTGTACAGGCTAAAGATAAAAATGGTATTTCGGTTGAAACAACTTACACACCATTGATTACGCCAGTTACACCAACAGCAACTCCAGCAACTTCTGAAAATATTCAAGGAGCAACACAAACAGGCACTCCTACATTTGTTCAAGGTGATGCAATTGCACCAATTAAACAAGGTTCAGTAAAACTTCTTGATAAAGAAGGAAATGAAGTTCCTGCAGGTCAGACAACTCCAGCTTATGCTGAAGATGGGACTACTGAAATTGGTACATTCTCTATTGATCCAACAACTGGAAAGGTAACCTTTAGTCCAACGGATAAATTGTATTCTGGTAAGGTTACTCCAGCAACTGTGCAAGCAGAAGATGAAAATGGAACTAAAGTGACGACAACTTACACGCCACAAATTATCCCAGTAAATCCTATTGGAGTTCCTGCGACTTCTGAAGATGTTCAAGGTGCAACTCAAACTGGAAAACCAGAATTCCAAGGTGGAACTGCAGTTGTCAATGGAAAAGAAGTTACTGTTGAGATGAATGACACTGTTCCAGCTAAATTGATTGATTCTAAAACTGGAAATGTTGTGGATTCTATCACTATTCCGGGTGAAGGTACTTATACTGTAGCACCGGACGGAACAGTAACCTTTGTTCCTGAAAAAACCTTTACAGGTCAAGCATCAGGCGTTGAAGTTTTACGTGAAGACAAGAATGGAACCCCCGTTACAGCAAGCTACACTCCAGTTGTTAAGGCAGCAATTCCAACAGCTACTGATGCTGTTACAGAAGACATTCAAGGTGCAACTCAAAAAGGAGTGCCTACATTCCTAGGTGGTAGGGTTACTGTTAATGGAGTGGAAAAAATTGTTCCTATTGATGAAGCCAAGGGTCTTGAACTTATTGATCCAAAAACAGGAAAACCAACAGATCAACCAATTGTCATTCCAGGCGAAGGAACTTATACTGTAAATAATGGTATGGTAGAATTTAAGCCAGAACCACAATTTACTGGAAAAGGAACAGGTGTAGAAGTACAACGTGTAGATGAGAATGGAACTCCTGTAAAAGCTAAATACACTCCAGTTGTTAAACCAGCAACTCCAACAAGTTCGGATGTTATTACAACAGATGTTCAGGGTGCAACTCAATCAGGAACACCAACATTTGAAGGTGGAAAAGTCAAAGTTAATGGTATTGAGAAAACTGTTGAAATTGATGAAACAGTCAAACCAACGTTTGATGATGGTACAAAAGAGAAGACAATTCCAGGTGAAGGTACATATACTATTGATGAAACTGGAAAAGTAACCTTTACTCCCGAGAAGACATTTACAGGTCAAGCAACAGGTGTGACTGTTAAGCGTGTTGATAAGAACGGAACCCCAATTACAGCTAAGTATACCCCAGTTGTTATCCCGGTTACACCTACTTCAAAAGATTCTGAATCAGAAGGTCCGAAAGGACAACCTCAATCAGGAACACCAACATTTGAAGGCGGAAAAGTAACAATCAATGGTAAAGAAATTCCGGTAGAAATTGATGAAACAGTTAAGCCGACCTTTGACGATGGTACAACAGAGAAGAAGGTACCAGGTGAGGGTACATATACTATTGATGAAGCTGGAAAAGTTACTTTCACACCAGAGCCAGAATTTGTAGGTCGAGCAACTGGAGTAACAGTTAAACGTGTTGATAAGAATGGAACCCCAATTACAGCTAAATACATCCCTACTGTACGTCCGAATACTTCATTTGTTGATACTAAAGGAAATATCCTAGCACCAAGTGAAGATGGTTCGCAACCTAAGAAAGATATTCCAGGATATAAAATTGTTGAAACTAAGGTTGATGAAAAAGGCAATGTGGTCCACGTTTATGAGAAGGTTAAGACTAGTCATAAGGATAAGGAAGGCAATGACATTCCAGGTTATCCAACCGAAGACGGCGAACAACCTAAGAAGGATATTCCAGGCTACCGCTTCGTAGAGACCAAGAAACTTCCAAACGGCGACACAGAACACGTTTATGAGAAGGTTAAGACTAGTCATAAGGATAAGGAAGGCAATGAAATTCCAGGCCACCCAACCGAAGACGGTGAACAATCTAAGAAAGATATTCCAGGCTACCGCTTCGTAGAGACTAAGAAACTTCCAAACGGCGACACAGAACACGTTTATGAGAAGGTTAAGACTAGTCATAAGGATAAGGAAGGGAATGACATTCCAGGTTATCCAACCGAAGACGGTGAACAACCTAAGAAAGATATTCCAGGTTACCGCTTCGTAGAGACTAAGAAACTTCCAAACGGTGACACAGAACACGTTTATGAGAAGGTTAAGACTAGTCATAAGGATAAGGAAGGGAATGAAATTCCAGGTTATCCAACCGAAGACGGTGAACAACCTAAGAAAGATATTCCAGGTTACCGCTTCGTAGAGACTAAGAAGCTTCCAAACGGTGACACAGAACACGTTTATGAGAAGGTTAAGACTAGTCATAAGGATAAGGAAGGGAATGAAATTCCAGGTTATCCAACCGAAGACGGTGAACAACCTAAGAAAGATATTCCAGGTTACCGCTTCGTAGAGACTAAGAAACTTCCAAACGGTGACACAGAACACGTTTATGAGAAGGTTAAGACTAGTCATAAGGATAAGGAAGGCAATGACATTCCAGGTTATCCAAGCGAAGGCGGTGAACAACCTAAGAAAGATATTCCAGGTTACCGCTTCGTAGAGACTAAGAAACTTCCAAACGGTGACACAGAACACGTTTATGAGAAGGTTAAGACTAGTCATAAGGATAAGGAAGGCAATGACATTCCAGGCCATCCAACCGAAAACGGTGAACAACCTAAGAAGGAAATTCCAGGTTACCGCTTCGTAGAGACTAAGAAACTTCCAAACGGCGACACAGAACACGTTTATGAGAAGGTTAAGACTAGTCATAAGGATAAGGAAGGCAATGAAATTCCAGGACATCCAACCGAAGACGGCCAACAACCTAAGAAAGATATTCCAGGTTACCGCTTCGTAGAGACTAAGAAACTTCCAAACGGCGACACAGAACATGTTTATGAGAAGGTTAAGACTAGTCATAAGGATAAGGAAGGCAATGAAATTCCAGGACATCCAACCGAAGACGGTGAACAACCTAAGAAAGATATTCCAGGCTACCGCTTCGTAGAGACTAAGAAACTTCCAAACGGCGACACAGAACATGTCTACGAAAAAGTTGTTACTGCCCCTCAACAAAAGCCGACTGAGCAATCTCCAACTACTAAAGCAACCAAAGAATTACCTAATACTGGTACGGAAGATCATGCAGCTTTGGCAGCTCTAGGAGTACTTGGTTTGATGAGCGGATTTGGACTTGTGTCTCGCAAGAAAAAAGAAGACTAATTCTATACTCGAGATTCTAAGTAGTATCCATTAGTTTCTGAAACAAAAAACCAACTAATCGTTAGATTAGTTGGTTTTTGTCTATTCTCGATTTTTCCAAGCTTGGTAGCGAGTGTCAATCAAGAGTTGGGTTAAGCGTCCCATGGTTTCTCTTTCTTCGGGAGTGAGGGATTGGGCTTGGACAAAGAGATGGTGAACGTGTTCAATGACCTTGAAGGAAGAGAGGTCGTTGATAGAGGAGATGCCTGCATCAAGAATGATTCCAAAAAAGAGGTCAAAGTAGAGCTGCAGTTCCGTATCAGGGACCGTTTCAACCCATTCCTTGAAAGTAGTGTCGACTTGTTGGCTGTCACTATTGGTCTCGTCTAGTTGGACAAAGTGTTTGTCTTCAACCTGCCAACTAAAGGTGTCGTGCTGAGCAAGGCCACCTAAGGCGGTGCTTCGAACGACGATTTTTTTGTCCGGAATTTCCAACATCATTCCGATGATAGACCCTTGCGGGATAAACACTTTCGTTCTTTCCATCATGTTTTGATAGCCTGGTGTTTCGGTTAGTTCCTTGTGAAGCCCAGGGGCATCAAAAGTATAGACAGAGATAATGTTTTTCTGCAAGTTTGGATCAAGTTGACTGGCAGCATAGACAGCTAAATTGCCCCCTTTTGAGTGCCCTGCTAGGATAACCTTTTGCTTAGGATGTTGAGCAAAAAAGTTCTCCAAATATTGGAGGGCATGTTTTTGAGCAGGGATTTCCTTCATATAGGTCATATGGAAATCTTCTTTCCAACCGATGATACTATCATCCGTCCCACGAAAAACAAGCAAATAGGTATCGAGACTGATACGATAAGTCATGGCTGCAAACTGTTTTTGCAATTCAGGATCGATATCGTTGATAAAATCTGAGAGCTTGCAATTTTTAAAGCGTTTGTGTTGAGCGAGCTGATTCAATAACTGGAGACGATTTTTATTGGTCAACATCGTCGTGTCTCTAGGGATTTGAGGTGCAAGATCTATGAGGCGCTTTGGTTCTTGGGTAACTACATCATCAAAAGGAAGATAGGTTAATTCGGTCAAGGCAAGAACGTCTAACTCATTCACGGGGTGATCATAAAAGGAATCGTATGCTACATCATTTAAGTAGTCAAAAATATTGGCCATAAAATCTCCTTTCTCTATGTTTATCCTATCACATTTACCTAGAATTAGCTAGTGGGCTTGTTCGAATGACCTAGTAGGGTTGGATTGAAATACATAGAAAATAGATTGCTCCTATTTCAAACCTCTAAACGAGCTTACTTGTATGTTTTTGCTATCAATCCCATTTTCCTTTAAAAAATTCTTCATCTCATTTACATCATCAGGCTGACCTGTGATGAGATAGCTGGCTTGATTGCCGTATTCATCAATAGCACGTTTTACAAATTCTTGACTTTGAGAAAGTTCCTCGCTAGTTTTATAAGTAAAATTCGATGTTTTTTGAGCCAGTTCTTTCATCTCATTATCGAAAATAGTAACTCCTTTGTCAAAATGGTTGAGAATAATTGGAGCTTTACCAGACCATTCTTTGATAAGGGGGCGTAGAGCAGAAATACCAACATCAGATGCAAAGCAAACTAGTGGCTGATTCGTATCTTTAACAGTCAAAGAGGAATCCAGCCAACTCATCTCAATCTCACTGCCAGATGGTAAATGTGTCAAGGTGTTCTTAAAGTTGCTACCACTATTATGAGTCAAAATGAGAATTTCATCTTCATCAGGTGTGGAGGCAATGGTTAGCCATCGACTGGTTTGCTCTCCCTTAGCTTCATATTTACTAGCAGTAGACGAGGTATCAGGGAGTGCAAACTTAGCATAAGCCCCAACTTTCCAGATTTGATGACTCGGTTTTGTGATATGAATTAAATATAGATCTCCGCTGGGGTTTTCGATGGATTTTATCGATAATGTCTGGCTTCGTCCAAGATAAGCGATGGCACCCCAAGTTATAATACATAGCGCTCCAAGTGTTGATAGAATGATAATAAACATTTTTTTACCTCTTTTCATTTTTTATAACTCCTGTTCTTAATTTTATGAATGAACTATAAAAATATTCATTCATATCTTTTCAAAAAAATAAAGAAATCCATTCTTTATTTTAGAACTCCTTTAATGAAGTTGGTCGCAAGTATTTCAACAGTTTTGCCAATATCTGGAAAATCTTTTTCCGTGATATGCATATCCATATAGTAAAACAGATTATAAACCTGTAAAATATCTTGAATCTTTTCTGGCGAGTACCCTTCAGCCTGCATACGATTTGTAAAAGTTTTAACTAGAAACTGATGAAAAGGATTTGCGACTTTGCCTTCTTCCGAGGAATAGTAGCTGTGCAACTCATCTGCGATGGCAGGATTGTACCATTCTGCAAGGATTTTATTGGAAGAAACGAGAGTTCTGGACTGAGCAAATAGTTGACCAATGAGGTCGATCATGTCAATTTCCCAATCCAGTTCTTCGATCATAGCTTGGCGAACACGGTTGTTTTCATCTATATAGATGTCTAGAAAAATGGCTTCTTTACTCTCGTAATAGTTATAAAAAGAACCAACTGCAACACCAGCTTGCCTAGCAATTTCTGAAATACCTGTTGCCTTGTAACCTTTTTTCGAAAAAACTTCATAGGCTGCAGTCTTTAAAGATTTTTTTTTGTCCAATAGGATTTAACCTCCTTTGCTTCATGAATGAATAAATCTATTCGTTCATTCATATTCTAACAAATCATGGATAGCTTGTCAATAAGAAGGCTAGATCTATTAAATAAGTGAAAGAAACGCTAACTAAATGAGCACAAAAAGGAAAATATAGGATAAGGCTGGAACTATAATTAAAAATAAGGTATGATATCAGTGGGAATGTTCTCTATTTAGCATCTGTTTTCTTATCTGGATTTGGGAAATAGGCTTCTAAACAGTATGAGATACTGATCCGTAAATCTGATATGAAGAGTTTTGATACTTTGAGAAATAGCAAAGGAGGAGCGCATGCACAAGATTTTACTAGTAGAAGATGACCAAGTTATTCGGCAACAAGTGGGGAAACTGCTCTCTGAGTGGGGCTTTGAGGTCGTTTTGGTAGAAGATTTTATGGAAGTATTGAGCCTTTTTGTTCAGTCAGAACCTCATTTGGTCCTCATGGATATTGGTCTGCCTCTTTTTAATGGTTACCACTGGTGTCAGGAGATTCGTAAGATCTCTAAGGTGCCCATCATGTTTCTGTCTTCGAGAGACCAGGCGATGGATATTGTCATGGCGATCAATATGGGGGCAGATGACTTTGTAACTAAGCCTTTTGACCAGCAGGTCCTCCTTGCCAAGGTTCAGGGTCTGTTGCGCCGTTCCTATGAGTTTGGCCGTGATGAAAGTCTGCTAGAGTATGCGGGTGTGATCCTCAATACCAAGTCTATGGACCTGCACTATCAGGGGGAAGTTCTGAGTTTGACCAAGAATGAATTTCAAATTTTGCGAGTGCTGTTTGAACATGCTGGCAATATCGTGGCGCGTGATGACCTGATGCGGGAACTCTGGAATAGCGACTTTTTCATCGATGATAACACCTTGTCTGTAAACGTTGCTCGCTTGCGCAAAAAGTTGGAGGAGCAAGGTTTAGCAGGGTTTATCGAAACCAAGAAAGGGATAGGATACGGACTGAAACATGCTTGATTGGAAATCATTTTTTCTAGCCTATCTGCGTTCTCGCAGTCGCATCTTTGTCTATATTTTTTCATTAGGCTTTCTCGTCCTTCTCTTTCAGTTTTTATTTGCTAGTCTAGGAACTTATTTTCTTTATTTCTTTCTGCTCAGTAGTTTTTTGACCTTCTTATTTTTGGCTTGGGATATATTTGCAGAAGCTCAGGTTTACCGGCAGGAAGTACTCTATGCTGAGAGAAATCCCAAGTCTCCTCTGGAATGTGCGCTAGCAGAAAAGCTCGAAGGGCGTGAGTCTGAATTGTATCAAAAGAAGTCTGAAGCGCAGAGCAAGCTGACGGATTTGCTTGATTACTACACCTTATGGGTTCACCAGATCAAGACGCCCATTGCAGCGAGTCGCCTTTTAGTAGCAGAAGTCTCTGATCGGGAGGTAAAGCAGCAGCTGGAACAGGAAATTTTCAAGATTGACTCCTATACCAACCTGGTTTTGCAGTACCTGCGTTTAGAGAGTTTTCACGATGATTTGGTCTTTGAACAGGTTCAAGTGGAGGACTTGGTCAAGGAGATGGTTCGTAAGTACGCACTTTTCTTTATCCAAAAGGGACTGACGGTCAACCTCCATGACCTTGACAAAATTATCGTGACCGATAAGAAGTGGTTGTTGGTCGTCATTGAACAAATCCTTTCAAACAGCCTCAAGTACACCCAGGAAGGTGGGCTAGAGATTTATATGGAAGGCCAGGAGCTCTGTATCAAGGATACGGGAATCGGGATTAAAAACAGCGATGTACTCCGAGTCTTTGAACGTGGTTTTTCAGGCTACAATGGGCGTTTGACCCAGCAGTCATCTGGACTTGGCCTCTACCTATCCAGGAAAATTTCTGAAGAGCTGGGCCACCAGATTCGTATCGAGTCTGAGGTTGGGATAGGAACAACCGTTCGCATCAAGTTTTCCAATAGGAATCTGATAATTGAGTGAGCATAGTTGATGATAACCTTATCCATCTGTGGAACTTTTGTTTTAGTCGATATCTCTATTTTTATGATAACGTCTAGAAGTTACCGTAAGATTGTCCAGATGTAAAAAATGTTACACTAGGAAACGACTAGAATATAGTCAAAAAATAAAAGAGGTAAAAATGAAAGAAAGTTATTTTGACGGAGGAATCCTAGATTATATTGGATACTCTATCTTAGTAGCCATAGTTTTCGGGCTTACCTTGGGGATCGCAACATCTTAGGCGGTTTGCATGATGCAAAATTGCAAACCAAACACACGGTAGTAGATAGTCAACGTCTATACTTTGACAGGACTGGAGCACAACTATTCGGCAACTGGATCAAGTGGTTTCTTCTAACCATCATCACGTTTGTAATCTATGGCTTCTGGTTGCAAATCAAAATGAAGCAATGGATTGTCGAACACACCAATCATGTTTAAAGATTAAAACGGCATCTTCTTTCAGAGGAGATACCGTTTTTTCTTTTTCGTATAAGGAAACAAAAATTTCTTCCTTTTTCTATCTGTTCAATTGATAGATTTCTTTGGAGAAAGACTGTAAAATTTTTGATATAATGTTAAGGATAGACTGATGGATGCTTAAAGGATAATTTTCAAAAACATAACAGGTGAGAATTAAAAATATGTAAGATTGAAAAGAAGTCTCTCTGCTATCATCCAAGCAGAAACAAGAGTATATGAAATAAAAGGAGTAACCAATGACCGGAAATTATTCAACACGTGAATACCGTGAGAAATTATATGATGATCTTCATGTTCGATTAAGAGATATAGTGATTTTGATGTGTGCGATTTTTATTGCCTCTATAGGTTTAAATATGAATTCAACAGCTGTCATTATTGGAGCCATGCTGATTTCCCCTCTTATGACACCGATTGTTGGACTGGGTTTTGGTTTAGCTATTTTTGATACCCGTTTAATCAAACAATCTCTAGAGGTTTTATTTACTCAAGTATTGGTCAGTTTGCTTGTCTCGACTCTGTATTTCTGGATTTCTCCCTTATCTTATGCAAGTAGCGAACTGATTGCACGAACCTCTCCAACCATTTGGGATGTTCTCATTGCTATTGCTGGTGGGATAGCAGGTGTAATTGGATCAAGGAAAAAAGAAGCAAACAATATCGTGCCAGGAGTAGCCATTGCAACAGCTCTGATGCCACCTATCTGTACTGCAGGATATGGTTTAGCTAATGGAAATGTACGATTTTTATTTGGGGCTCTCTATCTTTTTTTGATCAACTGTGTCTTTATCATGCTAGCCAACATTGTTGGAACAAGAATTTTGATGAGAAAATCTCCCTTAAGTTCATTTAAAGAGCTAAACATTAAAATGAAAATTGGCTTGACATCCTTGATTGTATTATTGGTTCTTCCAGCCAGTTATTCAGCAGTCACTCTGTCGATAGAACAAGCGCGAAAAGAAGGAATCAAACAGTTTATAGCAAAAGAGTTCGCCAATCACACGGTCATTAATCAAGTCTACAAGTCAAGGAATAATGAATTGGTCTTGACGGTTGTTGGAGATCCGATTTCAGACGAAGAATTAGAAACGCTCCACCAAAAACAAGCCTCTTACGGTATTCAATCTGTTGAATTGAAAGTCAATCAAGTCCATAATTCGACAAAATTAGACAGTGATACGACCAAGGAATTTTATGAAACTATTAACAAGTATATCGATCAAAAACTCTCTGAAAAGGATTCACAAAAAGATCTCGTAAAAGAAAAAGAAGCAGACAAGGATTGAGGATATTGAACTTTTCTAACTCGAGGAAGCAAATCTTGGGAGGATATCCTACACCCAAAAATTAGTGGATAGAAAGAATTGTTGACGAGGCTGCCATTTGTGGTGGTTTGACCAATCACTACTAGCTCAGCTTAATCAAAATATAAAAAAGCAACAACTGAAATAGTTGTTGCTTTTTTGGTGGCTGAGATTTTGTTCCAGGTTAAATGGTTTATTTCTCAACGCGTGATTTGTTGGCGATATCAGCAAGGATAGCTTGGACAAAGTCATCAACTGAGACAGTGTGTGTTTCTTTTTGGCCGTAGCGGCGAACGTTGACTGTTTTGTCTTCCATTTCCTTGTCCCCAACGATCAATTGGTAAGGAATTTTGCTTGTTTGTGAAGCACGAATCTTGAACTGCATTTTTTCATTGCGCTCATCTACATCTGCACGGACACCACGGTCACGGAGTTTTTTAGCTACTTCCCATGCGTAGTCCACGTGTTTTTCGTTAGATACTGGGATGAGAGTTACTTGGTGTGGGGCAAGCCATGTTGGGAAGGCCCCCTTGTAGTTCTCAATCAAGATAGCTGTGAAGCGTTCCATAGTTGAGATAACCCCACGGTGAATCATAACTGGACGGTGTTCTTCACCATCAGCTCCAATGTATTTGAGGTCGAAGCGTTCTGGAAGCAAGAAGTCAAGCTGGATAGTCGAAAGGGTTTCTTCTTTTCCGAGAGCTGTCTTAACTTGGATATCCAATTTTGGTCCATAGAAGGCTGCTTCACCTTCAGCTTCAAAGTAGTCAACACCCATTTCATCAAGTGCTGCACGAAGCATGGTTTGGGCATTTTCCCACATCTCATCGTTGTCAAAGTACTTGTGAGTATCTTGAGGGTCACGAAGAGAGAGACGGAAGCGGTATTCAGTCAAGTTGAAGTCTTCATAAACATCGATAATCAACTGAAGGGCACGTTGGAATTCTTCTTGGATTTGTTCTGGAGTAACAAAGAGGTGACCGTCGTTGAGAGACATTTCACGCACACGTTGAAGACCAGTGAGGGCACCAGATTTTTCATAACGGTGCATCATACCAATTTCAGCGATACGGATTGGCAATTCGCGGTAAGAGTGAACATGGTGTTTGAAGACTTGGATGTGGTGTGGGCAGTTCATTGGACGAAGGACAAATTCTTCCCCGTCACCCATGTCCATGGTTGGGAACATGTCTTCTTGGTAATGATCCCAGTGACCAGAAGTCTTGTAAAGCTCCACAGAAGCAAGTGGTGGAGTGTAAACGTGTTGGTAGCCAGAAGCCAACTCTTTGTCGACGATGTAGCGTTCCAATTCACGACGGATCGTCGCACCGTTTGGCAACCAGAATGGAAGTCCTTGACCAACTTCTTGAGAAATCATGAAGAGGTCAAGCTCTTTACCAAGTTTACGGTGGTCACGTTCTTTAGCTTCTTCACGCATTTGAAGATAGTTCTTCAAGTCTTTCTTATCAAACCAAGCTGTCCCGTAGATCCGTTGCATCATCGCGTTGTCGCTATTTCCACGCCAGTAAGCACCAGCTACATGGAGAAGGTGGAAGATTTGGATACGGCCTGTTGATGGAACGTGAGGGCCACGGCAAAGGTCTACATATTCACCCTGACGGTAGATAGTCAAACCGCCTTCGTCCTCAGAGTGTTCTTCAATCAATTCCAACTTGTAAGGGTCGTTTTTGAAGATTTCACGTGCCTCGTCTTTCGTCACTTCTTCACGGATTGATGGGAAGTTTTCTTTGACGATTTTTTGCATTTCTTCTTCGATACGAGGAAGGTCTTCGTTGGAGATTTGACCAGCCTGATTGTCCGTATCATAGTAGAAACCATCTTCGATAGCTGGACCAACTCCCAAGTGAATGTCTGGGAAGAGGCGACGAGCTGCTTGGGCAAACAAGTGGGCAGCTGAGTGACGCAAGATCGGAAGGGCATCTTCGTGATCAGGTGTCACGATTTCGATGCTTCCATCTTCAGTGATAGCACGAGTCGTGTCGATGAGTTTGCCGTTGAATTTACCAGCCAAGGCTTTTTTAGCGAGGGAATTGCTGATAGATTGGGCAATTTCAAAAGTAGTAACGCCAGATTCGAATTCACGAACAGCGCCATCTGGGAAAGTAATCTTAATCATGGTTTTCTCCTTAAATATTTATTCTATTTTTGTTGGACAATTTTAAGAGCCTAGCAAATTCTTCCGCAGTCTGATTCTCTGATTGACTACCATCTGTTACGAGGCTAGTATAGCCTAATCTCACCGCTTCCTTACGAACCATTTGAGCAAAAAGAATGTCTCGTTGCATCCAGTTTTCAAAAGCTTGATCGGGGTTGGTTGTACCCTCTAAGACATAAGGAACCCATTCTCTCTGTATATAATGCTTTTTTTGAAAATCAGCTGTCGGAGTCAAGCATAGATAGGAGGATGCTTGACATTCAAGCTCCTTTACTAAGTGAGGCAAAAGTCCTGCTCCCTCCACCAAGAGAGGTCTGTTTTGATTCTTTATCAAGTAAGATTTTACATAAGGAAAAATCTCTTCATAAAAGCGCCATTCTTCATCTGCCATCTCTTCTGGATTTCTCATCCAGATTTGTTCTGGATTTCTATCCTGCCTAAGAAGGCAAATTGGCTGTGAGTCTTCACTTGCTTGACTCATCATCTTTTCTACCAAATCATCCAGTTTGATATGAAGTAGTTGATACTGTCTAGCAAGAAGTGAGGCAATTGTTGACTTTCCACTGCAAGGCGATCCGCCAATCATATAAAGCATCATTCTTCCTCCTTCTGACAAAACAAAAACGACATCCTAAAAGGACGTCGCAACGTGGTTCCACCTTCATTCATGTTCCTCAAAAAAGAGGGACACCTCTGATTGGCTTTAACGTAGCCACCGTTTTATGTTTGCATAAAAGTCAGTAGAGTAGTATCAGTTTAGGCTTTCTATGCGTTTCCAGCAACCACGCACTCTCTAGTAGAAAGGGACTAAGTGACTTGTCTCTATGCATTATTATAGCATGATTGCGAGAATTTTCAAGGTTTTTGTATAATTTTTTTATTTTTCTCTCGCTGGAAGACATGCTTGATCCCCACACCAGCAGCCAACCCAAGTAGGGCAAAGAGTTCATAGGCTAGGAAGTAAAGCAGGATGAACTCACCAAAGGTGATGATAGTAAAGCAATAGAGCAGACCAATGCTGAGTAGCCACCAAAGTGAGAAATGAAATCGATAGCTATAAAGTAGCGATACGATAAAGGTTACTAGAGGTGAAAAGAGGACGATGTTGTAAATGTACAGTCCCTTCAGTGTATATGGGTCAGAGATGAGTAGAGAGAGGAGTTCATAGAGTGGCCAGTAAAAGAAGAAAATTACAAGGTAGTATGGGATATACTTAAGATAATTCCGCATGGCAATAGTCCTCCAATCTGCAAAAATTGAGAGATATTTGAGAGATATTGTAGACCACATAATCCTAAATGAAGGGGAAATCTCTACTTATATTATAGCACGATTTAGAAGCTCTTACAATTTAATCCAGTGATCAATGATAGTGATCTTTTCGAGTGTTTTCTGTTATAATACTAACAAAAGAAGTAAAAGGGTAAGGAGAAAGAATGACCAAAATAGCAGTTCTTTCAGACATACATGGAAATACGACAGCTTTGGAAGCTGTTCTGGCTGATGCAAGAGCGGCAGAGGTAGATGAGTACTGGCTTTTAGGAGATATTCTGATGCCAGGAACAGGGCGTAGAAGGATCTTGGACCTATTAGCTAGCTTGCCTATTACAGTAAGAGTGCTGGGAAATTGGGAAAACAGTCTCTGGAGAGGCCTGCATCGCAAGTTAGATCCTACAAAAGCGAGCCATCGTTATCTCCTGCGTCAAAGTCAGTACATCTTAGAGGATGTCAGCCCTGAAGAAATCGAAAACCTCAATAATCAACCCATGCAAGTTCATCGTCAGTTTGGTGATTTGATGGTAGGAATCACTCACCATCTCCCTGATAAAAACTGGGGAAGAGAGTTGATCCATACGGGAAAGCAAGAAGATTTTGATAGATTGGTGACGAATCCACACGCCTCTATCGCAGTATATGGCCATATTCATCAACAGTTGCTTCGTTACGGAAGTGATGGACAGTTGATTCTTAATCCAGGTTCCATTGGACAACCCTTCTTTCTAGATGCGAAGTTGCGTAAGGACCTGCGGGCCCAGTATATGATTATAGAGTTTGATGAAGCAGGTTTGTCTGATGTTGATTTTCGTCGTGTGGATTATGATGTAGAAGCTGAATTGCAGTTGGCTAAGGATTTGAAGCTCCCCTATTTTCAGGTCTACTATGAAAGTTTGGTAAATGGGATTCACCATACTCATAACCATGAATTGTTGGGTCAGATTAGTGAACAAGAAGGTTATGATCAGGATGTTGAACTCTGGATGGAAAGAGACAAAAAAGATTGGTTTTAAGAGGATTTCTAGCTAGAAAACAGATAGTCTAGGAACTGTTGTTTTCCGATAAGTCGAACTGGATACGAATTGTCGGCTTCTCAAATTTATGTTAGAATAACGGAATATAACTAATTTGAATCTCATACTAATTGATATTCAAAATAAGAGGAGACAGATAATGAAACCAGAAGAGTTACACGCTATTGCCTCGGAGTTGGGCTTGCAATTTGACGAAGATTCGCGTAGTATTTATGGCACGCAGTCAGGCTATTTATTATTCCTGCAAGAAACTGACGTGAAAAATCAGTTTCGACTTTGTGTCAGTGTGAGTTTGAATGGTAATCCTGCGGATTCAGAAGAAAATGAATTGGTTTGGGATGAGTTTAAGAGTGAATCTCTTCCAAACTTGTCGACCTTGTCTATCAACCAGTACCTTGTTTCTTTTGTTGTAAAAGGTGCCATGCGCAAATCAAAAACAATTGAAAAGTTACAGACGCTCATAACAGACCTCGTTGTCTTCCTTGAAACCCATCATTTCGTACAAGTCTGTGCCTACAGTGGTCAGGAAGGCCCCGTTGGTCTCTATCAATTAGGTGATTCAATTTTCCTTATCAACGAGGAAAGCTATCAATTGCTGAAGAGCAACCTTCAAATTGAGGTGGATTCTTATCAAAACCAGAAGGAAAATGTTCTTCTTGGAGCAGTCGGTGCCTTGCTGGGTGCCTTGATTGGTGGAGCAGTTGCTCTATTTATCGCACGTCTAGGTTATGTAGCTATGGTAGCGGGTATCGTTCTGGGGATTTGTACCATTAAAGGATATGAAATCCTTGGAAGAAAGGTATCTCGAAAGGGGATTGTGATTTCCTCTATTTGGATGGTGATTACTGTCTTTCTAGTGAATCAAATTGATTTGGCGATGGAAGTCGTTGCCAAACTAGGGGTTGAGTTTGCCTTTGCTTTCCGAGTGGTGAATCAATTAATCTTTAGCGGTGATTTCCCAGATAACTATTTTTATAATCTAGCTATGTTAGCTGTGTTTACCTTAGTTGGTGCTGGGGTGTCTATCAGCTCGGTTTGGTCAAGTCATAAAACAAAAGGGATTGTCCGAAAAATTGCATAAAAAATAAGTCTTTGTATGCCCTCTACCGTTCTGGTTGTCAAGAGGGATACAGGACTTTTTGCATGGAGAAGGTAATCATTCGTTAATATTTGACAGGATAAGCAAATAAGGTATAATGTTTATACGGGAAAAGATGAATAAAATATCAATGAAAGGAGAAGAAGATGCAAATTTCAAGCCGATTTACAATTGCGACTCATATGATGATTATTATTGCAATGCAGGATACAGAAAGTAAAGTAACCAGCGATTTTCTTGCAGCTAGTGTCGGAGTCAACCCAGTCATTATCCGTAAGACTTTATCGCAACTCAAAAAAGCTGGATTGATTTCAGTTGCTCGTGGTACGGGAGGAACTGAGATAATAAAAGACCTTCAAGAGATCAATTTGTTGGATGTCTACCAAGCTGTGGAGTGTTTAGGAAAATCTGGTAAGCTCTTTAGTTTCCATGACAATCCAAATCCTAATTGCCCAATTGGTGCGAATATCCATGCAGTCTTGGACCAAAAGCTGTTCGATGTTCAAGCAGCTATGGAAAACCAACTGCGTCAGACAAGTCTGGCTCAGGTTGTAGCTGATGCTCAGAATAAACTGTCTAAGTGAGAGGACTAAGGTTCTCTTTTTCTATTGCCGCTCTTTTTATAAGTTGGGCAAGAAGAATTGTGGTAAAGTGTACTAGATGCTTTACGGTAAACTATAAAGAAAAATGTGAGCCTCAGTTTCAGGTTCACATTTCATTTTTTACTCATGGCAAAATGGCCTTTAGTTGGTTCAGAATGGTTTGTAAGGTTACGATCGCTTGTTCTCCTTGTTGTGGTTGGTAGAGTAGTTGGAAATACTTGCGAATAGTTTCTTCAAATTGCTTAGGGAGGAGTGTACAATGGGCCTTTGCATACTCCAGCATCCGTTTTTCACCAGGATGGGTTTGCTCATTGAGCGCAAATAACAAGTCAAAGTAGGAAGCAAAAAACTCACTCGTACGATGATTCATACTGAGAAGATCTTGGCGTTTGATAGCTTTTTCTATTTGGTGAGAGAAGGCAGGCATGGCTTGTTCTAGCAAAAGGAGTTGCCTTTCGATGATATGCATTTTGAGTTCCTGTGGATAGGGAATCTGGTAGGTTCTTTGGAGAGAAGCATAGTGTCCATTCGGGTCATATAGAATCTTGCTGTGGAGTAGATTATGCCACATGCAAGTTGTATAAGCATTTTGAGCTTTGTGTTGAAAAACGGTTGAGTTCAATTCCTGTTCAAACGACTCCATCGAATGATAAATCAACTCGATTTCGATACCGTTGTTTAGTACACAGTCGTCCTCTAACTCCCAAAACTGGTTTCCAATTTCCATATAGGAGCAGTATTTACTCAAAATTTTTAGGCGATTCGCCTCATCAATAGGAGAGTTGAGATAGACATAAACGTCATAATCAGAGTTTTGATCGTAGGCTTGTCCTGCACGAGAACCACCAAGAGCAATAGCTTCTACTTGTTCCAGTTGAGAGAATTCTTTGCAAAGTTCGTGGATCATGATTTTTCTCCTTACTTTATGGTTTTAAAGTCATTTTACCAAAAAGTAAAACGTTTGCATAGCATTGAGTTACTCTTTTTCATTTATAGCAAAAATGTGAACCCTTGTTTTGAGTTCACATTTCGTTTTTATTCTGCGGCTTGTTGCCAATGTTTTGCTAGCTTATGAGAAAGGCTGGAAATGGCAAAGTTAAAAATAAAATAAATCAAGGCAATCAGGATATAAAGACTGAAGACCTGCTCTGGTTCGAAATAGCGTCCCATGAGAATTTGGCTGGCGCCAAAGAGTTCTTGTAGGGCGATAACAGAGTAGAGAAGACTGGTATCCTTAATCACAGTTACAAACTGAGAAATGATAGCTGGCAGCATTTTGCGAATCGCTTGTGGGAGAATGATGTAGTAGAGGATTTGCGCAGAGGTGAATCCTTGCGACATTCCTGCTTCGTACTGGCCCTTGTCCACGGCATTGAGGCCGCCTCGGATAATCTCAGCCAGGGCTGCTGAGGTAAAGAGGGTAAAGGCTGTAATACCAGCTGGTGTGGACTTCATCTTAAACACCAAAAAGATGGTGAAAATCCAGAGGAGGTTGGGAACGTTACGTACAAACTCGATATAAATGCTGGAGATGATCCGTAAGACAGGATTTTTCCCATTTCTCATGACGGCTAGCACTGTTCCGATAAGGGTCGAGAGGACGATAGCAATCAGAGAAATGTAGAGGGTTAAGCCAAATCCTTTAAAGATAAAGATTAGGTTATCTGGGGTCAAAACTTCTAAAATAGATTCCATAGTAACCTCCTAAAGTGAATAGGCTTTTTTATTGGCTTGCTCCATCTTGCGACCAAACTGGGCAACAGGGAAGCATAGAGCAAAGTAGAGAAGTGCAGCGCCTAAAAAGGCTGGGATATAGTTTCCGTTGAGAGCCGACCAAGACTTAGTCACAAACATCAAGTCTACTCCAGAGATGATAGCTACGGTAGAGGTGTTCTTGATGAGGTTAACAATTTGGTTGGTCAATGGAGGGAGAATGATACGGAAGGCTTGAGGCAAGATAATCAAGCGCATGGCACTGATATAGGTAAAACCTTGCGACAAGGCGGCCTCCATCTGACCGCTAGGAATAGACTGAATCCCTGAACGAATTACCTCAGCGATATAGGCGCCGTGATAGAGTCCCACACAAAGTACAGCTGTCCAATAAATCGGAATCATGATGGTGTGTTCACTGATAAGAGGCAAACCATAAAAGACGATGACAAACTGCACCAAGAGGGGAGTATTTTGATAAAATTCCACAAAGATGCGAGCTAAAGCACGCAAGAATGGGCGTTTGCTGGTTGACATGGCTCCAAAGAAGATGCCCAAAACCATGGCGAGGATAAAGGAACCAACCGCTAGGGCAAGGGTGAAGAGGAAACCATTGAAAAATTGTCCAAAATCCTGAAAATAGGCTGTCCAAGATGATAAATCTGTCATGGGGTGTCCTCCTTAATCTGCGGTATGGCTAGATGGTTTGAGCTTGTAACGGTCATAAAGTTTCTGCAAACTACCATCCTTGCTCCATTTAGTGACCAAGGTATCAAGATAGTTGTTTAGCTCGGTATTTGATTTCTTGGTGACGATACCGTAGTCAGATGGTTTGAAACTATCATTTAGTAGTTCTGTCCGTTTGCTGATGTAGCCAGACAGGATAGAGCGGTCCACAGAAAAGGCATCAATACGGTGAGCGTGAAGGGAAGTAATCAATTCTGGGTAAGAACCAAGCTCAACGAATTTAAAGGTTAGACCTTTCTTTTTACCCAATTCAGTAATCAAGCGCTGGGTGATGGAGCCTTGGGCAACCCCAATAGTTTTACCGTTTAGGTCCTCAATGCTTTTGATGTTGGCGGATTTATTGACCAAAAAGCCAGAAGCGTCCGTATAGTAGGGACTGGTGAAGTTGTATAGTTTTTTACGTTCATCTGTGATGGTGAAGGTTGCGATATCCATGTCGACCTGTTCGTTGTCTAGTAGTGGACCGCGGGTTTGAGCGGTAACAGGAACGTAGCGAACCTTGACCTTGAGTTCGTCTGCAATCATCTTGGCTAAGTCAGTTTCGATACCAGAATAAGTACCGGTCTTGGGGTCCTTGTAGCCAAAATTAGGAACGTCTTGTTTGACACCGACAACTAGTTCGCCTCTTTTTTGAATGTCTGCGACACTGGTATCAGCCTGAACTGGTTTGGCAGCAGCAAGACCGAAAAGGCTAATTAATAATGCTGATAAAAAGAATTTCTTTTTCATAGGCGCCTCCTTATTTGACTTTATCACTTTCGTGGTTGATAATTTTGCTGAGGAATTGTTGGGCACGAGGTTCGCTTGGATTGTCGAAAAAGTCATCGACATCTGTCGTATCCACCAAAACTTCTCCGTCAGCCATAAAGATAATGCGGTCCGCAACCTCTCGAGCAAATCCCATTTCGTGGGTAACGATGATCATGTTCATCCCATCATGCGCCAGTTTTTGCATAACTGCTAGAACATCGCCGATGGTTTCAGGGTCAAGAGCAGATGTTGGCTCATCAAAGAGGAGGAGCTCCGGATGCATGGCAAGACCACGAGCAATGGCGATCCGCTGTTTTTGACCACCAGATAGCATAGCTGGATAGGAATCTTTCTTGTCCCACATGTTTACAAATTCCAGATATTTTTGGGCTATTTTTTCAGCTTCTTTTTTATCAATTCCTAGAACTTTTATAGGTGCAAGTGTCACGTTTTCTAACACTGTTTTGTGTGGATAAAGGTTAAAATGTTGAAAAACCATGCCGACTTCCTTACGAAGAGGAACCAGATCTTTCTGGCTAGCACCTGCTACTTGGTGTCCATTGACTAGGAGACTTCCTTTGTCAACAGCCTCTAAACCATTGATCGTACGGATGAGAGTGGACTTCCCAGAACCGGAAGGTCCAAGCAGGACAACAACTTGTCCTTTTTCAAAATGGAGATTGATGTCGCGGAGTGCGTGATAGTCTCCGTAATATTTTTCGACGTTTTTAAATTCTACTAAAGCCATGAGAGATCTCCTTTGTGTTAGATTTTATAACATGATTCTACAATAAAAGAATGTTCTTGTCAAATCATATCTGAAAAAAATTCACTAAAATGTTATAAAAAAGCAATCTGAATAGAGAAAAAGCCTAAATCATGTTATAATGAAACGATAGAATTCTTAGAAAGAGTGGATGTTTTTTTGATAACTCCTACTTATGAATGGCAGTTTGCCCCGCAGGTTGAAGATGCGGATTTTACAAAGATAGCCAAGAAGGCTGGACTGGGTCCTGAGGTGGCTCGGTTATTATTTGAAAGAGGGATTCAGGATGAGGAAAGTCTCAAGAAGTTTTTAGAACCTTCTTTGGAGGACTTACATGACCCCTATCTGCTCCATGATATGGATAAGGCTGTGAAACGGATTCGTCAGGCCATTGAAGAAGGGGAAAACATTCTCATCTATGGAGACTACGATGCGGACGGCATGACTTCAGCTTCGATTATGAAGGAAAGTTTGGAACAGCTTGGCGCCGAGTGCCGTGTTTACCTGCCTAATCGTTTTACCGATGGCTATGGCCCCAATGCTAGTGTTTACAAATACTTTATCGAGCAAGAAGGGATTTCCTTGATTGTGACAGTGGACAATGGAGTTGCAGGGCACGAAGCCATTGAATTGGCCCAGTCTATGGGTGTGGATGTCATTGTGACCGACCACCATTCCATGCCGGAAACTCTTCCTGATGCCTATGCGATTGTTCACCCTGAGCATCCAGATGCGGCCTATCCCTTCAAACAGTTAGCTGGTTGTGGAGTGGCTTTCAAGCTAGCTTGCGCTCTTTTAGAAGAAGTGCAAGTTGAGTTACTAGATTTGGTAGCTATCGGTACCGTTGCAGATATGGTGAGTTTGACAGATGAAAACCGTATTTTGGTTCAATATGGTCTGGAAATGTTGGGACATACTCAGCGCATCGGTCTGCAAGAAATGCTGGACATGGCTGGGATTGCTGCGAATGAAGTGACGGAAGAAACGGTTGGCTTTCAGATTGCCCCTCGTTTAAATGCCTTGGGGCGATTGGATGATCCCAATCCTGCCATTGATTTGCTGACTGGATTTGATGATGAGGAAGCGCATGAGATTGCCCTCATGATTCATCAGAAAAATGAAGAGCGCAAGGAAATCGTTCAGTCAATCTATGAAGAAGCTAAGATTATGGTGGATCCTGAGAAGAAGGTCCAGGTCTTAGCCAAGGAAGGTTGGAATCCTGGAGTTCTAGGTATCGTGGCTGGCCGTTTGTTGGAAGAGCTAGGGCAAACAGTCATCGTTCTCAATATAGAAGACGGTCGTGCCAAGGGTAGTGCTCGTAGTGTGGAAGCAGTCGATATTTTTGAAGCTCTGGATCCCCATCGAGACCTCTTTATCGCCTTTGGCGGCCATGCTGGTGCAGCAGGGATGACACTGGAAGTTGAGAAACTTTCAGATTTATCTCAGGTTTTGGAAGACTATATCCGTGAAAAAGGTGCAGATGCTGTTGGCAAGAACAAGTTAAATCTAGATGAAGAGTTGGACTTGGAGACCCTTAGTTTAGAAACGGTCAAGAACTTTGAACGTTTGGCACCTTTTGGAATGGACAATCAGAAACCTGTCTTTTATATCAAGGATTTTCATGTCGAAAGTGCTCGTACCATGGGAGCAGGAAATGTCCACCTAAAACTAAAAATTTCCAAGGGTGAGGCGAGTTTTGAAGTGGTGGCCTTTGGACAAGGTAGATGGGCAACAGAGTTTGCTCAAACCAAGAATCTAGAATTGGCAGTCACCTTGTCTGTCAACCAATGGAATGGGCAAACTGCCCTCCAGTTGATGATGGTGGATGCGCGTGTGGAGGGTGTTCAACTCTTTAACATTCGTGGGAAGAATGCAGTCTTGCCAGAAGGGGTTCCAGTCTTGGACTTTGCTGGAGAATTACCAGAATTAGCGACCAGTGATGCTGTGGTTGTGAAAACCATTCCTGAAGATATTACCTTGCTGAAGGCCATTTTTCAGGAACAGGATTTCTCTGCTGTCTATTTCAAAAATGACATCGATAAGGCCTACTATCTGACAGGTTACGGGACTAGAGAACAGTTTGCAAAATTGTACAAGACCATTTACCAGTTCCCAGAGTTTGATATTCGCTACAAGCTCAAAGATTTGGCGACTTATCTCAATATCCAACAAATCTTGCTGATCAAGATGATCCAAGTATTTGAAGAGCTGGGATTTGTGACGATCAAAGATGGTGTCATGACAGTCAATAAAGAAGCGCCAAAGAGGGAGATTGGAGAAAGTCAGATATACCAGAATCTCAAACAGACCGTTAAAGACCAAGAAATGATGGCGCTGGGTACCGTGCAAGAAATGTATGATTTTTTAATGGAAAAAAGTGAATAGAGATAGAAAGAGTTGGCTTGCTGACTCTTTTTATATTCATGAATAAGCTCCAATTGGAGTCGGTTTTGTATTATAATGAGGAAAGAGGACTAGTTGGCAGATAAACTGGTCAAAGGAAAGCCTGGAGGTGTCAAATGGATAAGCAGAAGAAAAAGAGATTACGAGCGGACTATAAAAAGCAAGAAAGACAAAAATTCGAAGAAAGTTTGCCCCTGTCAAGGGAGCTCTTTTTTGACTTGTTTGACTTTTTGGATGTAGAGCTTGAATATCAAGCTTGTCAGGATGATTTTTTATTAACACGAACATTTCTAGAAGAGCACAATGTGGATGTCGAAACAGTTAGAGACTTTTTAGAAGCAAATGGAGCCTACTGTGACTGCGAAGTGCTATTCAATGTCGCGGAAAGATTTGAAGAGTGACAGGAAGCTAGTCAGAAAACATTCTTTTGAAGAGCTTGTAGTTCTCACTTGTTTGTGCATTTGAGAAGAGTTATTTATAGTTCTTTAACTGGAAACCTTCATTTTGAAAATAATCAAAAAAATGGTATAATGGTAGGAAAAGATTCGGCTGAAAGTTTTAGAACTTTTAGAATAAGAGGGTGAATTCGCCCTATAATCAAGATAAATGAAGTTTCGGAGGAAAAATGAGTAATATTAGTTTAACAACACTAGGTGGTGTACGAGAAAATGGGAAAAATATGTACATCGCTGAAATCGATGGTTCTATTTTTGTTTTGGATGCGGGGCTTAAATACCCTGAAAATGAACAACTAGGTGTTGATGTCGTCATTCCAAATATGGACTACCTTTTTGAAAATAGCGATCGTATCGCTGGGGTCTTTTTGACCCACGGACATGCGGATGCTATTGGTGCCCTGCCTTATCTTTTGGCAGAGGCTAAGGTGCCTGTGTTTGGTTCTGAGTTGACCGTTGAGTTGGCCAAACTCTTTGTCAAAGGAAATGATACGGTTAAGAAATTCAATGACTTCCATGTGATTGATGAAGATACGGAGATTGATTTTGGAGGGACTGTGGTTTCCTTCTTCCGTACAACTCACTCTATCCCAGAAAGTTTGGGAATAGTCCTAAAAACAACTGAAGGTAGCATTGTTTACACAGGGGACTTCAAGTTTGACCAGACAGCTAGCGAATCCTATGCGACGGATTTTGCTCGTTTGGCAGAGATTGGTCGTGATGGTGTCTTGGCGCTCCTCAGTGATTCAGCCAATGCTGATAGCAATATCCAGGTGGCGAGCGAGAGTGAAGTTGGGGATGAAATTACCCAGACCATTGCAGACTGGGAAGGTCGTATCATCGTTGCCGCAGTTGCCAGCAACCTTTCTCGTATCCAGCAGGTTTTTGATGCTGCAGCAGATACAGGTCGCAGAGTTGTTTTGACTGGATTTGATATTGAAAATATCGTCCGCACTGCGATTCGTCTCAAAAAATTATCTCTAGCTAATGAAAGTCTCTTGATTAAACCCAAAGAAATGTCTCGTTTTGAAGACCATGAGTTGATTATCCTTGAGACGGGCCGTATGGGTGAGCCTATTAATGGACTTCGTAAGATGTCCATTGGTCGCCACCGCTATGTGGAAATCAAAGATGGGGACTTGGTCTATATCGTAACGACTCCATCTATCGCCAAAGAAGCCGTCATGGCGCGTGTTGAAAACATGATCTACCAAGCTGGTGGTGTGGTGAAACTCATTACCCAAAGCTTGCGAGTATCCGGACACGGGAATGCGCGTGATTTGCAGTTGATGATCAATCTTCTGCAGCCAAACTACCTCTTCCCTATCCAAGGAGAGTACCGTGAGTTAGATGCGCATGCCAAGGCTGCCATGGCGGTTGGAATGTTGCCAGAACGCATTTTCATCCCTAAAAAGGGAACGACCATGTCTTATGAACATGGAGACTTTGTCCCAGCTGGAGCAGTTTCCGCAGGTGATGTCTTGATTGACGGAAATGCCATCGGGGATGTTGGAAATGTGGTCCTTCGTGACCGTAAGGTCTTGTCAGAGGATGGGATCTTTATCGTGGCAATCACTGTCAACCGTCGTGAGAAAAAAATTGTGGCCAAGGCCCGTGTTCATACGCGTGGATTTGTTTACCTCAAGAAGAGCCGTGATATTCTCCGTGAAAGTTCAGAATTGATTAACCAAACGGTAGAAGAGTATCTTCAAGGTGATGACTTTGACTGGGCAGATCTCAAAGGCAAGGTTCGTGACAATCTGACCAAGTACCTCTTTGATCAAACCAAGCGTCGTCCAGCAATCTTGCCAGTCGTGATGGAAGCAAAATAATAAGCAGCATACCTACAGAAAAAGTCGAAATTCGGCTTTTTCTTATAGAATAGTAAAAGGAGACAACCATGGCAGTTATGAATATTGAGTATTACTCAGAAGTTTTGGATATGGAGTGGGGCGTTACCGTACTCTATCCAGATGCTAGTCGGGTGACTGAACCAGATTGCACAGATATTCCTGTTCTTTACCTTTTGCACGGAATGTCAGGAAATCAAAATAGCTGGCTCAAACGTACCAATGTCGAACGCTTGTTGCGTGGAACCAATCTCATTGTTATCATGCCCAATACAAATAATGGCTGGTACACAGATACTCAGTATGGCTATAACTACTATACTGCTCTAGCAGAAGAGTTACCTCAGGTCATGAAACGTTTCTTCCCCAATATGACCAGCAAGCGAGAAAAGACCTTTATAGCTGGTCTTTCCATGGGTGGTTACGGCTCCTTCAAACTCGCTCTGTCAACAAATCGTTTTTCTCATGCGGCTAGTTTTTCTGGTGCGCTCAGTTTTCAGGAATTTTCTCCTGAAAGTCAGGATCTGGGGTCACTTGCCTACTGGCGAGGAGTTTTTGGAGAGATTAAAGACTGGACATCTAGTCCTCATTCGCTTGAAAGCATGGCTGCAAAATCCGATAAAAAGACCAAACTATGGGCTTGGTGTGGGGAGCAAGACTATCTCTACTCTGCCAATAACCTCGCAGTGAAAAACCTCAAAAATCTTGGTTTTGAGGTGACCTATAGTCATAGTCCAGGTAAGCACGAGTGGTACTACTGGGAAAAACAATTGGAGCGTTTTTTGGCTACTCTACCAATTGACTTTGTTTTGGAAGAGCGCTTATCTTAGTTTTAGGTTTCTTTCAGCTTTCTTCAGTAAAATAGAGAATCTATCTTGATCAAGGAGAATGTGATTTCAAGATAGGTTCTTATTTTTATGAAAGGTGGGGCGTCATGTTCTGGATTATTCGATTATTGTTCCGATTTCTTTTGGGAATTTGGCGTTTCTTCTGGCGTCTGGTTTGGACCGTGGTCATTCTACTGCTCATTGCTTTTGGAGTGGTTTGGTATCTGTCTGGTGATTTTCATTCTGCGGTCAATCAGGTTGAAAAAATGAGCAAGATTGGTCAAGGTGGCTGGAATCAATGGAGGGAGACGGGAACGCTGGAAGTCTTGTCTCAGACAGACAGTCACCAACATGCAGAAGGCAAGTGGGCTCAGGCCTCAGCTCGCATCTATATTGAACCTCAAATGGATGAGATCTTCCAAGGTGCCTATGCAGAAGCCATAAAAAACTGGAATCAAACGGGAGCCTTCACCTTTGAGGTGGTTGCGGATCCTAGCCAGGCAGATATTGTGGCAAGTGAGATGAATGATGGATCGACCGCTGTAGCTGGTCAAGCCGAGAGTCAAACCAATTTGTTAACCAAACAATTTATATCTGTAACGGTTCGCCTGAATCACTATTATCTATCCAATCCAAACTATGGTTATTCTTATGAACGGATCGTGCACACGGCGGAGCACGAGCTGGGGCATGCCATCGGTTTGGATCATACCAACGAAACTTCTGTCATGCAGCCAGCAGGTTCTTACTATGGGATTCAGCCTCAGGATGTGAAGGCTGTTCAAGAGCTCTATACCAGTAGCGACTAGATGAAGTCGGTGCAATCTTAAAAGAAATCAAAGCTCCTCCAACAAGTGATTGGTGGGGCTTTTTGTTCGTCCTGTTACGGCCTTTTTGCTATAATGGAACTATGAATAACTTGATCAAATCAAAACTAGAGCTCTTGCCAACCAACCCTGGTTGTTACATTCACAAAGATAAAAACGGCACCATTATCTATGTCGGAAAGGCTAAAAATCTGCGCAACCGTGTGCGCTCCTATTTCCGTGGAAGTCATGATACCAAGACGGAGGCTCTGGTGTCTGAAATTGTGGATTTTGAATTTATCGTCACTGAGTCCAATATTGAGGCACTTCTCCTAGAAATCAACCTGATTAAGGAAAATAAGCCCAAGTACAATATCATGCTCAAGGATGACAAGTCCTATCCCTTCATCAAAATCACCAATGAGCGTTATCCTCGATTGATTATCACCCGTCAGGTCAAAAAGGACGGAGGTCTTTATTTTGGCCCTTATCCCGATGTAGGGGCAGCCAATGAAATCAAGCGACTATTGGACCGGATTTTTCCTTTTCGCAAGTGTACTAATCCACCGTCTAAGGTCTGTTTTTACTACCATATTGGCCAGTGTATGGCCCATACCATCTGTAAAAAAGATGAGTCCTATTTCAAGTCCATGGCCCAGGAGGTTTCTGATTTCCTAAAAGGGCAGGATGATAAAATCATCGATGACCTCAAGGGCAAGATGGCGAAGGTGGCTCAAAGTATGGAGTTTGAACGGGCAGCGGAATACCGTGACCTGATTCAGGCCATTGGAACGCTTCGGACCAAGCAACGGGTCATGGCGAAAGATTTGCAAAATCGTGACGTCTTTGGCTACTATGTGGATAAGGGCTGGATGTGTGTTCAGGTTTTCTTTGTTCGTCAGGGAAAACTCATCGAGCGGGACGTCAACCTCTTCCCTTACTACAATGATCCGGATGAGGACTTCTTGACCTATGTGGGACAATTCTATCAAGAAAAATCCCACCTGGTTCCCAATGAGGTGCTGATTCCGCAAGATATCGATGAAGAAGCCGTTAAGGCCTTGGTGGATACCAAGATTTTCAAGCCCCAACGTGGAGAGAAAAAGCAGCTGGTCAATCTAGCCATAAAAAATGCCCGTGTTAGTCTGGAGCAGAAGTTCAATCTGCTGGAAAAATCTGTCGAAAAGACCCAAGGAGCTATTGAAAATCTGGGACGCTTGCTCCAAATCCCGACCCCAGTACGTATCGAGTCCTTTGATAACTCTAATATCATGGGAACTAGTCCTGTTTCAGCCATGGTGGTCTTTGTCAATGGCAAACCGAGTAAAAAAGACTACCGTAAGTACAAAATCAAGACTGTCATTGGACCTGATGATTATGCGAGTATGCGAGAGGTTATTCGCAGACGTTATGGTCGAGTTCAACGTGAGGGTTTAACCCCGCCAGATTTGATTGTGATTGATGGGGGACAAGGTCAAGTCAATATCGCAAAGCAAGTCATCCAAGAAGAGCTAGGTTTGGATATCCCAATTGCAGGTCTGCAAAAGAATGACAAGCACCAAACCCATGAACTGCTCTTTGGAGATCCACTGGAAGTGGTGGAGTTGTCTCGCAATTCTCAAGAATTCTTTCTCCTCCAACGCATCCAGGATGAGGTGCACCGCTTTGCTATCACCTTCCACCGCCAACTGCGCTCAAAAAATTCCTTTTCTTCACAACTGGATGGGATTGACGGTCTGGGACCTAAACGCAAACAGAATCTCATGAAGCATTTTAAATCTCTCACTAAAATCAAGGAAGCTAGTGTGGATGAAATTGTCGAAGTGGGTGTGCCAAGAGCAGTCGCAGAAGATGTGAGAAGAAAGTTGAACCCTCAGGAAGAAGTGGAATTGGCTCAAGTGGCGGAAGAAAGAGTGGACTACCAAACAAAAGGAGATTATGATGAACCATAAAATCGCAATTTTATCAGATATTCATGGAAATGTGACTGCCTTAGAAGCAGTGATTGCAGATGCTAAAGCACAAGGAGTCAGTGAATACTGGCTCATGGGAGACATTTTCCTCCCTGGTCCAGGTGCAAATGACTTGGTCGCTCTGTTAAAGGAACTTTCTATCACTACAAGTGTTCGAGGCAATTGGGATGATTGTGTCCTTGAGGCTTTAGATGGGCAATATGGCTTGGAAGACCCACAGGAAGTCCAGCTCTTGCGTATGACGCAGTATTTGATGGAGCGAATGGATCCTGCAACGATTGACTGGCTACGAAGCTTACCTATGCTAGAAAAGAGAGAAGTTGACGGACTGCGTTTTTCTCTTTCTCATAATTTGCCAAATAAGAACTATGGTGGTGACTTGCTAGTTGAGAATGATACAGAGAAATTTGACCAACTCCTAGATGATGAAGTTGATGTGGCAGTCTATGGTCATGTTCACAAGCAGTTGCTTCGTTATGGCAGTCAAGGGCAACAAATCATCAATCCAGGGTCGATTGGCATGCCCTATTTTAATTGGGAGGCGTTAAAAAATCACCGTGCTCAGTATGCTGTGATAGAAGTAGAATATGGGGAATTAGTAAATATTCTATTCCGAAAAGTTGCTTATGACTATGAAGCAGAGTTAGAATTGGCCAAGTCCAAGGGGCTTCCTTTTATCGAAATGTATGAAGAACTACGCCGAGATGACAACTATCGGGGGCACAATCTAGAACTCTTAGCTAGTTTAATTGAAAAGCATGGGTATGTTGAGGATGTGAAGAAATTTTTGGAGGCTATAAAGTCAGAATATAAGGTAGACTAGTTTCTTAAAACCCCTGAAAATTAGTTGGAACTGGATGAGGAAAAATCTGATTTTAATGATAAGTTTAAATCCAGGACTTCATCCGTGTTCCAATTTCTTTCTATGAAAAATCTCTGCAAGCTCTTTCAAAATATGGTAGAATGGATGCAGTAGAATTAGAAAAGGAAATCGATTATGAAATTTCTTGAATTAAATAAAAAACGTCATGCGACTAAGCATTTTACTGATAAACCGGTAGATCCCAAAGATGTGCGTACGGCTATCGAAATCGCAACCTTGGCCCCAAGTGCCCACAACAGCCAGCCATGGAAGTTTGTGGTTGTTCGTGAGAAAAATGCTGAATTGGCAAAATTGGCTTATGGTTCGAACTTTGAGCAGGTATCAGCAGCACCTGTAACCATTGCCTTGTTTACCGACACAGATTTGGCTAAACGTGCTCGTAAGATTGCCCGAGTTGGCGGCGCTAATAACTTTTCTGAAGAGCAACTTCAATATTTTATGAAGAATCTGCCAGCTGAATTTGCGCGTTACAGTGAACAACAAGTCAGCGACTACCTAGCCCTCAATGCAGGTTTGGTTGCCATGAACTTGGTTCTTGCTCTGACAGACCAAGGAATCGGTTCTAACATTATTCTTGGATTTGACAAATCAAAAGCCAACGAAGTTTTGGACATTGAAGACCGATTCCGTCCAGAACTCTTGATCACAGTTGGATACACAGATGAGAAATTGGAACCAAGCTACCGCTTGCCAGTAGATGAAATTATCGAGAAGAGATAGGAAGAAAAAATGACAGTTATTGATTTTACAGCAGAAGTAGAAAAACGCAAAGAAGACCTCTTGGCTGACTTGTTTAGCCTTTTGGAAATCAACTCAGAACGTGATGACAGCAAAGCCGATGCTGAGCATCCATTTGGACCTGGTCCAGTAAAAGCCTTGGAAAAATTCCTTGAAATCGCAGACCGTGATGGCTATCCAACTAAAAATGTTGATAACTACGCAGGACATTTTGAGTTTGGTGAAGGAGAAGAAGTTCTCGGAATCTTTGCTCACATGGACGTGGTGCCAGCTGGTAGCGGTTGGGACACGGACCCTTATACACCAACTATCAAAGACGGTCGCCTTTATGCGCGTGGAGCTTCAGACGACAAGGGGCCTACAACAGCTTGTTACTATGGTTTGAAAATCATCAAAGAATTGGGGCTTCCAACTTCTAAAAAAGTTCGTTTCATCGTCGGAACAGATGAAGAATCAGGCTGGGCAGACATGGACTACTACTTTGAACATGTAGGACTTGCGAAACCAGACTTCGGTTTCTCTCCAGATGCTGAATTCCCTATCATCAATGGTGAAAAAGGGAATATCACAGAATATCTCCATTTTGCAGGTGAAAATACTGGTGCAGCTCGCCTTCACAGCTTCACAGGTGGTTTGCGTGAAAACATGGTACCTGAATCAGCAACAGCAGTCGTTTCAGGTGACTTGGCTGACTTGCAAGCTAAACTAGATGCCTTTGTTGCAGAACACAAACTCAGAGGAGAACTCCAAGAAGAAAACGGCCAGTACAAGGTGACTGTGATTGGTAAATCAGCTCATGGTGCTATGCCTGCATCAGGTGTCAATGGTGCGACCTACCTTGCCCTTTTCCTCAGTCAGTTTGACTTTGCAGGACCTGCAAAAGACTACCTCGACATCGCTGGTAAGATTCTCTTGAACGACCATAAGGGTACAAATCTCAAGGTTGCTCATGTAGATGAAAAGATGGGTGCCCTTTCTATGAATGCCGGTGTCTTCCGCTTCGATGAAACAAGTGCTGACAATACGATTGCTCTTAACTTCCGTTATCCAAAAGGAACAAGCCCAGAGCAAATCAAGTCAATCCTTGAAAACTTGCCAGTTGCTTCTGTTAGCCTTTCTGAACACGGACACACCCCACACTATGTGCCAATGGAAGATCCGCTTGTGCAAACCTTGTTGAATGTCTATGAAAAACAAACTGGTCTCCAAGGTCATGAACAAGTCATTGGTGGTGGAACCTTTGGTCGCTTGCTGGAACGTGGAGTTGCCTACGGTGCTATGTTCCCAGACTCAATCGATACCATGCACCAAGCCAACGAATTTATCGCCTTGGACGATCTCTTCCGAGCAGCAGCAATCTATGCAGAAGCTATTTATGAATTAATCAAATAAAACGATAGAAGTCTGAGATTTTATGCTTGGACTTCTTTTTGGAGGGAAAACAGATGTCTCAAATCGAAAGAATCAAGCAAGCCATTATGGCGGATCCGCAGAATACCAGCTATACAGAACGCGGAATCGAACCTCTCTTTGCGGCGCCAAAGACTGCTCGCATCAATATTGTCGGTCAGGCACCGGGGCTTAAAACACAAGAAGCTGGGATTTATTGGAAGGATAAGAGCGGCGATCGCTTGCGTGAGTGGCTAGGTGTGGATGAAGACACCTTTTACAATTCAGGTTATTTTGCAGTTCTGCCCATGGATTTTTACTTTCCAGGACATGGCAAGTCAGGCGACCTTCCACCTCGTACAGGTTTCGCAGAAAAATGGCATCCGCAACTCTTGCAAGAGTTGCCCGATATCCAATTAACTCTCTTGATTGGGCAATATGCCCAAGCCTATTATTTACAGGAGAAAGTTAGTGGCAAGGTGACAGAGAGGGTAAAACATTACCAGAACTACTTACCAACCTATTTTCCACTAGTTCATCCCTCACCACGAAATCAAATCTGGATGGCTAAAAATCCTTGGTTTGAGTCAGAAGTGGTGCCAGATTTGAAAAATAGAATTCAAAAGATTCTTGGAGAAACAAAATGAAAGAAATTACTTTTAACGATTTTTACCAGTTTTATCAGAAAGAATCCCTTTCAGTCATAGACGTGAGAGAAGTAGAAGAGTTCGAGATGCTTCATTTAGAAGGTGCTCGTAATTTACCTCTCAGTCAATTGGCTGATACTTATGATCAATTGGACAAGGACCTCTTGTATTATGTCATTTGCAAATCTGGGATGAGGTCAGCTCGTGCTTGTCACTTTCTAGCTGAACAGGGTTATGACGTTATCAATGTTCAAGGTGGAATGACGGCCTTTGAAAATCTTTAAACCTCTATAGCAATAGACCCTGATCTTCCCTTGCTCGGTTCCAACTGAGTGAGGGATTTTGTTTTTAGATAATTCTTATTTTTAAAAATATTGAAAACATTCAATGATTAATTTTGGATACTTTTTTCAGAGTCTTAATCATGGTATACTAGGTCAGTATTTTAGAAATATGAAGGAGATTTTTATGGCTAAAAAAGGTGCTCTAACAGGCTTGCTCCTGTTTGGAATATTTTTTGGTGCGGGAAACTTGATTTTTCCACCTTCTCTAGGTGCCCTATCTGGAGAACAGTTTCTTCCTGCCATCGCAGGTTTTGTCTTTTCAGGTGTCGGTATTGCCGTCTTGACACTTATCATCGGAACACTCAATCCTAAAGGATACATTTATGAGATTTCTAAGAAAATCTCACCTTGGTTTGCGACTCTATATCTTGCAGTCCTCTATCTATCGATTGGCCCCTTCTTTGCCATTCCACGTACAGCAACAACAGCTTACGAGGTCGGCATCAGCCCTCTCTTGTCTGAATCAAATAAAGGCCTAGGATTGATTGTCTTTACTGTGCTTTACTTTGCAGCGGCTTATTTGATTTCACTTAATCCATCAAAGATTTTGGATCGAATTGGACGTATCTTAACGCCAGTCTTTGCTTTGTTGATCGTTATCTTGGTTGTACTAGGTGCCTTCAAATACGGTGGAACAAGTCCTCAAACTGCTTCAGCTGCTTATCAAGCTTCTGCTTTTGGGACAGGTTTCCTAGAAGGTTATAACACTTTGGATGCCCTTGCCTCAGTTGCCTTCAGTGTGATTGCAGTTCAAACTTTGAAACAACTTGGATTCTCCAGTAAGAAAGAATACATTTCAACTATTTGGGTGGTTGGTATCGTTGTAGCTCTTGCTTTCAGCGCTCTTTACATTGGTTTAGGATTCCTTGGAAATCATTTCCCAGTACCAGCTGAAGTGATGAAGGGTGGAACACCAGGTGTTTATATCTTGTCGCAAGCAACTCAGGAAATCTTTGGTTCAACAGCTCAACTCTTCCTTGCTGTTATGGTAACTGTAACCTGCTTCACAACGACAGTTGGATTGATTGTGTCTACAGCTGAGTTCTTTAATGGACGTTTCCCACAAATCAGCTACAAGGTCTATGCCACTGCCTTTACCTTGATTGGGTTTGCTATTGCAAACCTTGGTCTTGATGCAATTATTAAGTACTCAGTGCCAGTACTGGTAATCTTGTACCCAATCACCATCGCCATTGTGATGATCGTGATTGTTAATAAGTTTGTAGCCCTATCAACACCGGGCATGCAGTTAACTATTGGGCTTGTTACAGCTATTGCTCTTGCAAGTGTCCTTGGAAGTTCCTTTAAAATTGAGTTTCTAGAAAATCTGATTAATGCCCTTCCGTTTGCGTCAGCCTCTCTTCCATGGCTAGTGCCAGCTATTATCGGAATCTTGCTTTCATTGGTTCTACCAAACAAACAAGAGAGTGATGTTTTTGAGATGGAATAAAAAAAATTCTTGGTCATCGACCAAGAATTTTTTGTATGAGCACGACTCATTAGTTGGTTTGTTCAGTATAACCAGCTTCTTTAAGCTTTTTTTTCGAAGCAGCAAAGCTTACACGGTTTCCAATACCATAATATTCATTCGGCATTGCTTTTTTCAGTTCGTCAAGACTTGCGACAGACATGTCAACCTCGATGTTTTGGATAACTTTTTCGTCTTGAATTTCAACTTTTTGTGTAACCCCTTTGACCCCTTCATAACCTTTATTAGTATCGTCAACAATTTGCTTAATACCTTCCGCGGTATTATTAAGTTTCTCAGGGTCAAATACATTATGAGCAGTTTGTTTTACAACATCATCCCCCTTTACAGTATAAGTCAAGGTAGAATGAATTCCAGGTTTGCTATTGTGGACAAATGTGTGGGTTTCTGTCTCATCTTTCTTTTCAGATGATTGTTGGCTGCTCTGCTTGGTCTCGCTTGACTGAGTTGTTTTATCTTCTTTGGTACTGCTGCTAGAAGGCGTTGATGCTTGTTTGGAGCATCCGAGTAGGAGGACAAGTGAAGCCACTAGGGCTAGTGAAGTTTTAACAAGAGTTTTCATGGAATTTCCTTTCATAATCAAAGTATTTTGTATTATAACATGATTCTACTACAAAATCAACTAGACCTCCCCTCTCATCTGACTTGACATGACAACGAATAGAAATTAGTCTAACGATTAAAGTTTTGTCTCTATCTGTTTCAAAAATCTTTTATCATATGGTTTATAAGGGTGTGAAGTTTCAAATGCACTTTTTATGGGATGGGGAGGAATCTATTGGACTCATCAGTTAGGAATATAGTAAAATACCCCAAGAGTTAGAGTTGTGTCTAACTTTTGGGGTGGACCTACACTAGTCTATATGAAATTTTAGGAGATTAGTTCGTCTTTTCTGTGAATCCCATTTTTTCCAGTGCTTTTTTAGAGTTTGAGAAACTGACACGATTACCGATACCAGAATATTCTTCAGGAAGTGCTTTTCTAAGTTCGTTAATGCTTGCAACTGAGAAATCAACTTCTAGATCTTGAACAACTTTTCCATCTTTGATTTCAATCGTTTGTTTAACACCTTTGAGTCCATTATAACCTTTGTATTTTTCTTCGATAAAACTCTTGACATCTTCTGGAGTTGCACCAAGGATTTCAGGATCAGCAATGTTATTAGCTGATTGCTTGATAACATTGTCGCCTTCTACAGTATAAACCAAGGTAGAAGTGATTCCAGAATTATTTTTGTTTACAAAGGTATGTGTCTTAGTTGTTTCTTTCTTTTCAGATGATTGTTGGCTGCTTTGTTTGCTCTCACTTGACTGAGTTGTTGTGTCTTCTTTGGTACTGCTGTTGGTAGGTGTTGATGCTTGTTTGGAACATCCGAGCAGGAGGACAAGTGAAGCCACAAGGGCTAGTGATACTTTAAAGTATGATTTCATATTTTTTACTTTCCTTTCATAATCAAAGTATTTGTATTATAACATGGATCTATAGTGAAAGCAACTAAACACAGTTTTTCTCCTTTTGAGAAGGAGTCTGACTAGAAAAATGTTATAATGGTAGGAAAGAGGTGAAGAAATGAATCAGACTATAAACTATATCAAAGAACTAACCGCTATTGCATCTCCAACAGGATTTACTCGTGAGATCTCAGACTATCTAGTCCATACTTTAGAAGAGCTTGGTTACCAGCCTGTTCGTACAGCCAAGGGTGGTGTCAATGTTACTATTAAAGGTCAAAATGATGACCAACACCGCTATGTGACTGCCCATGTGGATACGCTGGGTGCTATTGTCCGTGCAGTCAAACCAGATGGCCGTCTCAAATTAGATCGTATCGGTGGTTTCCCTTGGAACATGATTGAGGGAGAAAACTGTACCGTTCATGTGGCTAGCACAGGTCAAACGGTATCTGGAACCATCCTCATCCACCAGACTTCTTGCCATGTCTACAAAGATGCAGGAACTGCTGAACGCACTCAGGACAATATGGAAGTGCGTTTGGACGAAAAAGTAACCAATGAAAAGGAAACGCGCGCCTTGGGCATCGAGGTTGGCGACTTTATCAGTTTTGACCCGCGAACTGTCGTGACAGAGACTGGTTTTATTAAGTCTCGCCACTTGGATGACAAGGTCAGCGCAGCAATTTTGCTCAATCTTCTTCGTTTTTATAAGGAAGAGGGGATTGCATTGCCAGTAACAACTCATTTTGCTTTTTCAGTCTTCGAAGAGGTGGGCCACGGTGCTAACTCCAATATTCCAACTCAAGTGGTGGAATATCTAGCTGTCGATATGGGGGCAATGGGAGATGACCAGCAGACGGATGAGTATACAGTTTCTATCTGTGTCAAGGACGCTTCAGGTCCCTATCACTATGACTTCCGTCAACATTTAGTAGCTTTGGCGAAGGAGCAAGATATTCCATTTAAGCTCGACATTTATCCATTTTACGGTTCGGATGCTTCCGCAGCTATGTCAGCAGGAGCAGAGGTTAAGCATGCCCTCCTTGGAGCTGGTATTGAATCCAGTCACTCTTACGAACGAACACACATTGATTCGGTCGTGGCGACTGAGCGTATGGTTGATGCCTATCTCAAGAGTGCATTGGTAGACTAATATGTGCTTGATTTGTCAAAGAATTGAATGGATCAAGGCAGGGGAAAATCCTTACTTTGTAAAAGAACTAGAAACAGGCTATGTTGTCATTGGAGACCATCAATACTTTAAGGGCTATACCTTATTTCTAGCAAAAGAGCATGTCACAGAACTTCACCATATGGAGACTTCTGAAAAACTGCGTTTTCTAGAGGAAATGAGTTTGGTCCAAGAATCTGTTGCCAAAGCGTTTAAAGCTGAAAAGATGAATATTGAACTCCTAGGAAATGGAGATGCCCACGCTCATTGGCATCTTTTTCCGCGAAGAGCAGGTGATATGAAGAGTCATGGATTGAATGGCCGTGGGCCAGTCTGGTGGGTGCCCTGGGAAGAAATGGCGGCAGAAGATTGCCAAGTACAATCGCCAGAGCTGGAAGAGATGATTAAAATCTTATCTCATGAATTGGAGAAGCATTTGGCCTAAGAGAGAGGAAGAAAGAAATGAAAAAAAGATATGTCATTTTATCTGGTTTACTAGCATTGACTCTTGCAGCTTGTTCGCAAGAAAAAACCAAAGTTGAAGAAAATACTCAAAAGACGGAGCAAAGCAGTCAACCGGAAGGAACTGTAGGAAGCAAATCCCAAGCCTCTAGTCAGAAGAAGGCAGAAGTTGTCAATAAGGGAGACTACTATAGTATTCAAGGGAAGTACGATGAAATCGTCATAGCTAATAAGCACTATCCTTTGTCAAAAGACTATAATCCAGGAGAAAATCCAACAGCTAAAGCAGAGTTGCTGAAGCTCATTGCAGCAATGCAAGCGGCTGGCTACCCAATCAGCGATCACTACAGTGGTTTTAGAAGTTATGAAACTCAAACCAAACTTTATCAAGACTATGTGAATCAAGATGGTAAGGAAGCTGCTGATCGCTACTCAGCTCGCCCAGGTTATAGTGAACACCAAACAGGTCTTGCATTTGACCTTATTGGGACAGATGGAGATTTAGTTACTGAAGAAAAGGCGGCCCAGTGGCTCTTGGATCATGCGGCTGACTATGGCTTTGTTGTTCGCTATCTCAAAGGCAAGGAAAAAGAGACTGGCTACATGGCGGAAGAATGGCATCTTCGCTACGTCGGAAAAGAAGCCAAAGAAATTGCTGCAAGTGGTCTCAGTTTGGAAGAGTACTATGGCTTTGAAGGCGGAGATTACGTCGATTAAAAACGAAAGTTTTCTCTTGCATTTTTAGATAAATAGTGTATAATGGAAAGGTATGTGTAAAGCATACTTGTGGGAGGTAAAAATCTCTAATTACCGCCAAAACCACAAAGGAGGATTTAAAAATGGCTAAAAAAGTCGAAAAACTTGTAAAATTGCAAATCCCTGCTGGTAAAGCTACACCAGCTCCACCAGTTGGACCTGCTCTTGGTCAAGCTGGTATCAACATCATGGGATTCACAAAAGAGTTCAACGCTCGTACAGCTGACCAAGCTGGTATGATCATTCCAGTTGTTATCTCAGTATACGAAGACAAATCATTTACTTTCGTTACAAAAACACCACCAGCTGCTGTTCTTTTGAAAAAAGCTGCAGGTGTTGAAAAAGGATCAGGTACACCTAACAAAACTAAAGTTGCTACAGTTACTCGTGCACAAGTACAAGAAATTGCAGAAACTAAGATGCCAGATTTGAACGCAGCAAACATTGAGTCTGCAATGCGTATGATCGAAGGTACTGCTCGTTCTATGGGATTCACTGTTGTTGACTAATCAATAACACCCCCAATATAACCCGCAAGACTTCATCATTTCGAGAAGTGACGTGGGAGATGAAAATCGATTGAACCACTTACAAGGAGAATAGAAAATGGCTAAAAAAAGCAAACAACTTCGTGCTGCTCTTGAAAAAATCGACAGCACAAAAGCATACAGTGTAGAAGAAGCTGTAGCACTTGCAAAAGAAACTAACTTTGCAAAATTTGACGCAACTGTAGAAGTTGCTTACAACTTGAACATCGACGTTAAAAAAGCTGACCAACAAATCCGTGGCGCAATGGTATTGCCAAACGGTACTGGTAAAACTTCACGCGTTCTTGTTTTCGCACGTGGTGCAAAAGCTGAAGAAGCAAAAGCTGCTGGTGCAGACTTTGTTGGTGAAGATGACCTTGTTGCGAAAATCAACGACGGTTGGTTGGACTTCGACGTAGTTATCGCTACACCTGACATGATGGCTCTTGTTGGACGTCTTGGACGTGTCCTTGGACCACGTAACTTGATGCCAAACCCTAAAACTGGTACTGTAACAATGGATGTTGCTAAAGCAGTTGAAGAGTCTAAAGGTGGTAAAATCACTTACCGTGCTGACCGTGCAGGTAACGTTCAAGCAATCATCGGTAAAGTATCATTTGAAGCTGAAAAATTGGTTGAAAACTTCAAAGCTTTCAACGAAACAATTCAAAAAGCAAAACCAGCTACAGCTAAAGGAACTTACGTAACAAACTTGACAATCACAACTACTCAAGGTGTTGGTATCAAGGTTGATGTAAACTCACTTTAATTAACAGATTTTTAAAAACGAGTACGAATGTGCTCGTTTTTTAGGTACAACGAGCATTCCGTTCATCTGAGGTGTAAGTCCTCTGTGGCTACCATATACTAGTAAACCCAAAAGTGATTCCCAAGCCTGACTATTGTGAGTAGCTGATCGAACGGCATTAGGATAGACTGTTTAAGTCTGACGTTGGAAATAAGAATCGACAGAGAAAGAGATAGAGAAATCTTGGCTATACGAATAGGCATGTGATAGTAAAGCGTATATAGCGGATAAGGAGGCCAGCAACTCTAAAGTACAAATATGTAGCCGTAACCTATATGCGTAAACTACGTGAGCAATTGAATTCGAACTAGAGAGGTGATTAATAGATTTATGCCTATAGTCATGGCAGCTTGTATGCTTTTGATTCTAGTTTATCAAATAATAAATTAGAATTGTCAGATAATATAATTTTGTGTTATAATGAAGAAAAAATAGAGGTGTTCAAATGTCAGAAGCAGGTCATAAGTTTTTAGCAAAACTGGGGAAAAAACGCTTACGTCCAGGTGGAAAACGTGCTACAGATTGGTTAATTGCGGAAGGAGGATTTTCAAAAGAAAAGAGAATACTAGAAGTTGCGTGCAATAGGGGAACTACAGCAATTGAGTTGGCACAGCGTTTTGGTTGTAAGATAACTGCTGTTGATATGGATGGACAAGCCTTAGAAGTGGCTAAAAAATCTGCTGAAACGGCAGGTGTTGGTCATTTGATCAGATTTGAAAGAGCAAATGCAATGAAACTTCCTTATGAAGATGCTAGTTTTGATATTGTTATAAATGAAGCTATGCTGACTATGCAAACCGATCAAGCTAAGAAAAAATGTGTAATGGAGTATCTAAGGGTTTTAAAACCTGAAGGTCTTCTTTTGACACATGATGTGCTTCTTAAGGAAGCTAAAGAGTCTGTCAGACAGGAATTGTCACAAGCAATTCATGTAAATGTAGGTCCTTTAACTCAAGATGGTTGGGAACAGGTGATGAGAGAATCAGGTTACCATGATGTGAAAATATTGACTGGTGAAATGACATTAATGAAATTATCAGGTATGATTTATGACGAAGGTTGGCTAGGAACTTTGAAAATTTGCGTAAATGCTTGTAAAAAGGAGAATAGAAAGCAGTTTTTAACTATGTATAAAATGTTTGCTAAGAATAAACAGAAATTGGGCTTTATTGCTATGGCTAGTTATAAATCGTCAAATCGTTAGATAATTATTGAAGTTAACTTTTCCTTTTTTCTTTCTTAAAAAATATGCTATAATAGAGAGTAAAAAACTTTGAAAGAAAGAAAAAGATGAATTTAAAAGATTATATCGCAACGATTGAAAATTATCCTAAGGAAGGCATCACCTTCCGTGATATCAGCCCTTTGATGGCAGATGGAAATGCATATAGCTACGCTGTTCGTGAAATCGTTCAGTATGCAACGGACAAGAAAATCGACATGATCGTGGGTCCAGAGGCTCGCGGATTTATTGTTGGCTGCCCAGTTGCTTTTGAGTTGGGAATTGGTTTTGCACCTGTTCGTAAGCCAGGAAAATTGCCACGTGAAGTCATTTCTGCTGATTATGAGAAAGAGTACGGTATTGATACCTTGACCATGCATGCTGATGCGATCAAGCCAGGCCAACGTGTTCTCATCGTAGATGATCTTTTGGCAACAGGCGGAACTGTCAAGGCAACGATTGAGATGATTGAAAGACTTGGTGGAGTTGTAGCCGGTTGTGCTTTCTTGATTGAGTTGGATGAGCTTAAAGGCCGTGAAAAAATCGGAGACTACGATTACAAGGTTCTTATGCATTATTAATGAAAACAGTCCTTGGGGCTGTTTTCTCTTCATCTGCTATATAAATTAACTATAGCTAGTTAGAGAAAAACTATAATTGAAAACTATATCTTCATACAGTATAATAAAGGGAAGAAGTATTTGGAGGTTTTTACTTTCAAACAGACAACATCATTCCCGAAATAGAGAACTGTTAGGAGGGTATTATGCCGATTCGAATTGATAAAAAATTACCAGCTGTGGAGATTTTAAGGACAGAAAATATCTTTGTTATGGACGACCAACGGGCCGCTCATCAGGATATTCGCCCCTTGAAGATTCTGATTTTAAATCTCATGCCTCAAAAAATGGTAACAGAAACGCAACTCTTACGGCATTTGGCTAATACCCCTTTGCAACTAGATATTGATTTCTTATATATGGAAACACATCGTTCCAAGACAACCCGTGCCGAACATATGGAAACCTTCTATAAGACCTTTCCAGAGGTCAAGGATGACTTTTTTGATGGACTGATTATCACAGGAGCACCAGTAGAGCATTTACCTTTTGAAGAGGTAGATTACTGGGAGGAATTCAAACAGGTCATCGAATGGTCCAAGACGCATGTTTTTTCAACACTCCATATCTGTTGGGGAGCTCAAGCAGGTCTTTATGTTCGCTATGGCGTTGAAAAGCACCAGATGGATCGGAAACTATCAGGCATTTATCCACAGGACACCTTGAAAGAAGGGCATCTTCTTTTTAGAGGTTTTGATGATCGCTATGTAGCACCTCATTCTCGTCATACGGAGATTTTAAAAGAAGAAATCTTAAACAAGACCAATCTGGAGATTCTGTCAGAAGGTCCTGAGGTTGGGGTTTCTATCTTAGCTAGTCGAGATTTGCGTGAGATTTATAGTTTTGGTCATTTGGAGTATGATCGTGACACTTTGGCAAGAGAGTATTTTCGTGATTATGAGGCGGGACTCAATCCTCATATCCCAGAGAACTACTTTAAAAATGATGATGTAAATGAGACGCCCTGTCTTTGTTGGTCTTCATCAGCTGCCCTCTTTTTCAGCAATTGGGTAAACTATGCAGTTTATCAAGAAACCCCTTTTGACTGGAGAAAGGTAGAGGATGATGCGGCTGCATTTGGATATCTATAAGAGGAATTATGACATATTTTGACGCTTTTAAATCAGGGAACTTGGTTTTGCCAAGTGCCCTGCTCTTGCATTTTAAGGAACTCTTTCCTTCCAGCGAAGATTTTCTCGTCTGGCAATTTTTCTATTTACAAAATACCACAGCACTAGGAGATGTTTCGCCTAGTCAGATTGCTGAAATCATTGGGAAAGAGGTGGCAGATGTCAACCAATCCATTTCGAATTTGACTGAAAATGGTTTGCTACAATATCGGACCATTGAACTAAATGGGGAAATTGAGCTGATTTTTGATGCTAGTTTGGCTTTTGAACGCTTGGATAGCTTGCTAGATACCCAAACTCCAGCTACAACTGCCCCAAATCCGCAAAATCAATTGAAGGATCTGGTTGAAACTTTTCAGCAGGAATTGGGACGCTTATTAACACCATTTGAAATCGAGGATCTTTCCAAGACGGTCAAAGAAGACGGAGTTAAGGCGGATTTGATTAAGGAAGCTCTCCGAGAGGCCGTCCTCAATGGGAAGCCAAACTGGAAATATATTCAGGCAATCCTACGAAACTGGCGCCATGAAGGCATCCAGTCTGTTGCCCAAGTAGAGGCCAAACGAGCAGAGCGAGAAGCCAACAATCCCAAACAAGTTCAGGCTTCGGCTGATTTCCTCGATGCCATGAATTTGTGGCAAGATTAGCCGCTTGAAAAATCTTGAAAATTAGAGTAAGGTTTGCAAGCTCCTTATAAATATGATAGAATAATAGTGAATAAAATGAAAAAAGAGGTATGTGAAATGTCACGTAAACCATTTATCGCTGGTAACTGGAAAATGAACAAAAATCCAGAAGAAGCAAAAGCATTCGTTGAGGCCGTTGCATCAAAACTTCCTTCATCAGACCTTGTTGAAGCAGGTATCGCAGCTCCTGCAGTTGATTTGACAGCTGTTCTTGCTGCTGCTAAAGGTTCAAACCTTAAAGTTGCTGCTCAAAACTGCTACTTTGAAAATGCAGGTGCGTTCACTGGTGAAACAAGCCCACAAGTTTTGAAAGAAATCGGTACTGACTACGTTGTTATCGGTCACTCAGAACGTCGTGACTACTTCCATGAAACTGACGAAGATATCAACAAAAAAGCAAAAGCAATCTTTGCAAACGGTATGCTTCCAATCATCTGTTGTGGTGAGTCACTTGAAACTTACGAAGCTGGTAAAGCTGCTGAATTCGTAGGTGCTCAAGTTTCAGCTGCTCTTGCTGGATTGACTGCAGAACAAGTTGCTGCATCCGTTATCGCTTATGAGCCAATCTGGGCTATCGGTACTGGTAAATCAGCTTCACAAGACGATGCACAAAAAATGTGTAAAGTTGTTCGCGACGTTGTAGCTGCTGACTTTGGTCAAGAAGTTGCAGAAAAAGTTCGTGTTCAATACGGTGGTTCTGTTAAACCTGAAAACGTTGCTTCATACATGGCTTGCCCAGACGTTGACGGTGCCCTTGTAGGTGGTGCGTCACTTGAAGCTGAAAGCTTCTTGGCATTGCTTGATTTTGTAAAATAATTTAAGTTATTCCAGACAGTCTTCTAAGACTGTCTTTTTTTATAGAGGTCATATATTTTTCTTAAATTATCAGTCTATTACAACTTTTTTAATATGGGTTAATTTTCTTGCTTTTGTCTACTAGGAGTAGTATACTGAGATAGTAATCAATAAATATGGTTGCAAAAATAATATTATGAGGTGATCAACATGGTTGAATTGAAAAAAGAAGCAGTAAAAGACGTAACAACATTATCTAAAACAGCGCCAGTAGCATTGGCAAAAACAAAGGAAGTATTGAACCAAGCAGTAGCAGACTTGTATGTGGCTCACATTGCCCTTCACCAAGTTCACTGGTATATGCGTGGTCGTGGTTTCCTCGTATGGCATCCAAAAATGGATGAATACATGGACAGCCTTGATGGCTATCTTGACGAAATCAGTGAACGTTTGATCACTCTTAGTGGCAAACCTTACTCAACTTTGACAGAGTTCCTTCAACACAGTGAAATCGAAGAAGAAGAAGGAGAATTCCGTAACGTTGAAGAAAGCTTGGAACGTGTTCTAGCAATTTATCGCTACCTCATCACTCTTTTCCAAAAAGCTTTGGATGTAACTGATGAAGAAGGTGATGATGTTACAAACGATATCTTTGTTGGGGCTAAGGCTGAACTTGAGAAAACAGTTTGGATGCTTACAGCAGAACTTGGACAAGCTCCTGGTCTGTAAGATATAGTTGCTACCCCTTTTATCATGAGGTGCTTGATAAGTGCCCATGACCAATCATCTTTTAAAAGTCATGTAACTGTAAACAGTTGCATGATTTTTTTGTTTGCTGGACTTAGGACACATTGTCAAAAGTAGGATTTTACGGTATAATAGTTGCTGTTCAATAACATATGAATTTTAAAGAATAATTGTTAGTTTAAGGAGGACTTATGAACAACTTACCAAATTGCCCAAAATGTAATTCAGAATATGTCTACGAAGACGGAAGTCTCTTGGTCTGCCCAGAGTGTGCCTATGAGTGGAATCCTGCAGAAGTTGCAGAAGTAGAAGAAGGTGTAGTTGCTATCGATGCCAATGGAAATAAACTGGCTGACGGCGATACTGTGACCCTTATCAAGGACTTGAAAGTAAAAGGTGCGCCAAAGGATTTGAAACAAGGAACTCGTGTTAAAAATATCCGTATCGTAGAAGGTGACCACAACATCGACTGTAAGATTGATGGTTTTGGAGCTATGAAACTCAAATCAGAATTTGTTAAGAAAATCTAGCCATGAAACTGAATTATAAATTTATCTTTTATAGCCGTGTGCTCTTGTTCTTAGCAGCATTTACAGGAGTTTATTTGGAGATTACCAAGCACGGTGGCTTTGGTATGCTCCTTTACTACACAGTGTTGTCCAATCTTTTGGTAACGATTTTCACGGGCTATCTGCTCCGTGTGATGAGCCGTTCAGGTGAAAATTGGCAAAGTCCGATCTTGCTTCGTCTCAAGGGTGGTGTCACCATGAGTATCATGATTACCTGTGTGATTTACCATTTTATGCTTGCTCCGATTGCGACAGACTTTTACCGAGTGGAAAATTTCCTTTGCCACTATATCGTTCCACTTTGGTTTTTAGCTGACACCCTCTTCTTTGATAAACGGGGTCAATACAAGATCTGGGATCCAGTCTTGTGGACCATTTTGCCCTTGGTTTATATGATTTTTGCCTTGTTTAATGGCCTGGTCTTAAAACTCAATATTCCGAATTCCAAGGACAATCCCTTCCCTTATTTCTTTTTAAATGTGAACAAGGGTTGGGACGTGGTTATCAAATGGTGTTTGATCATTTTTGCGGCGTATATGGTTGCAGGATTTATCTTCTACCTAATCAAGCAAATCAAGCGAAAATAGTCTTCCTATTAGGAAAGTTAGGACGGAGTCTCTAGTTCAATCGGGCTCCTTCTTTTCTTGCCATCTTCCTTTTAAAAGGATCAACAGTGAGAAATATACAGAAAGAAAATTCATGAAACAATATTTAGAACGGGCTAGTATTTTGGCCCTCTCCCTCGTTTTGATTACCTCCTTTTCCATCTCAAGTGCTCTGCCAGCCATGTTTGACTACTATCAAGGCTATCCCAAAGAACAAATCGAGCTCCTGGTCAGTCTTCCTTCTTTTGGAATTATGATTATGCTGGTTTTAAATGGGTTTTTGGAGCGGTTATTTCCTGAGCGACTTCAGATTAGTCTAGGACTTCTCATCCTTTCTATCGGTGGAACTGCCCCTTTCTGGTATCAGGAGTACAACTTTGTCTTTGCGATGCGGATTTTATTTGGCTTGGGTGTTGGAATGATTAATGCCAAGGCCATTTCCATCATTAGCGAACGCTATCATGGAAAGACACGGATCCAGATGTTGGGTCTTCGCGGATCAGCAGAAGTTGTCGGGGCATCGATTTTGACTCTAGTGGTAGGTCAACTCTTATCCTTGGGATGGACAGTGACCTTCTTGGCCTACAGTGCGGGATTTTTAGTATTGATTCTTTATCTGCTCTTTGTCCCTTATGGGAAAGAAAAGAAAGAAACAAAGAAAAAAGAGGCCGAAACGACTCGTTTGACAGGAAAGATGAAAGGATTAATTTTTCTATTAGCTGTCGAAGCAGCAGTTGTTGTCTGCACCAACACAGCTATCACCATTCGTATTCCTAGTCTGATGGTGGAAAGAGGTCTAGGGGATGCCCAGTTATCGAGCTTGGTTTTAAGTATCATGCAGTTGATTGGTATCTTGGCAGGTGTGAGTTTTTCTTTCTTTATCTCTCTGTTTAAAGAAAGGTTGCTCCTTTGGTCAGGTATTACCTTTGGATTGGGGCAGATTGTGATTGCCTTATCTCCGTCATTGGGTGTGATGGTGGTTGGAAGTGTTGTGGCAGGTTTTTCTTATAGTGTGGCCTTGACCACTGTCTTTCAGCTTCTTTCTGAAAGAATCCCAGCTAAGCTCCTTAATCAAGCAACATCTTTTGCAGTGCTAGGATGCAGCTTTGGAGCCTTTACGACACCTTTCATTCTTGGGGCGATTGGCTTGGTGACTCAAAACGGTATGTTGGTCTTCACCATTCTAGGCTGCTGGTTGATTGTCACTTCTATCTTTGTTATGTACGCACTTCAAAAGAGAGCTTAGGATTAATTTCCTAAGTTTTTCTTTTTGAAATTTGTACCCAGACAATTATTGGTTTTTAAACTTGTTTACACTTTTATTTCCTGATAAAATAGAAGTTATGACAAGATATAAAGCAACTATTTCCTATGATGGTTATGCCTTTGCTGGTTTTCAGCGCCAGCCTTATGCGCGGAGCGTGCAAGAGGAAATTGAGAAAACCTTAATAAGACTCAATAAGGGGCAAGCCATCGCTGTTCATGGTGCTGGTAGGACGGATAGTGGGGTCCATGCTCTGGGACAGGTCATTCATTTTGATCTGCCCTATCAGATGGATGAGGAAAAACTCCGTTTTGCTCTGGATACCCAGTCTCCAGAAGATATTGATGTGATTTCAATTGAGATTGTGACCGATGATTTTCATTGCCGTTATGCCAAACACAGCAAGACCTATGAGTTTATCGTGGATAGAGGACGTCCCAAAAATCCTATGCGTCGTCACTACGCTACTCACTTTCCCTATCCGCTTGATGTAGAGCGGATGCAGATGGCAATCAAAAAGCTAGAAGGAACCCACGATTTTACCGGTTTTACAGCATCTGGAACCAGTGTAGAGGACAAGGTTCGTACCATTACAGAAGCCAGTCTTAGTGTTGATGAGATAGGGCAGTTTTTGACCTTTACCTTTTCAGGAAATGGTTTCTTGTATAAGCAGATTCGCAATATGGTGGGGACGCTGCTCAAAATCGGAAATAATCGAATGCCAGTTGAGCAGATTGACTTGATTTTGGAGAAGAAGGACAGGCAACTTGCAGGTCCAACGGCGGCACCAAATGGCTTGTATTTAAAGGAGATTCGTTATGAAGAATAATCGTATTTTAGCCCTTTCTGGGAATGATATTTTTAGTGGTGGTGGTTTGTCAGCTGATTTGGCCACCTATACCTTAAACGGCTTGCATGGCTTTGTTGCAGTGACTTGTTTGACGGCTTTGACCGAAAAGGGCTTTGAAGTCTTTCCTACGGATGATACTATTTTCCAACATGAGTTGGATAGTTTGCGTGATGTGGAGTTTGCAGGGATTAAGATTGGCCTTCTCCCTACTGTCAGTGTGGCTGAGAAAGCATTGGACTTTATCAAGCAACGTCCAGGAGTGCCTGTGGTATTGGACCCTGTCTTGGTCTGCAAAGAAACTCACGATGTAGCTGTCAGTGAACTCTGTCAAGAGTTGATTCGCTTTTTCCCTCATGTCAGTGTGATTACGCCAAATCTTCCTGAAGCAGAATTGTTAGCTGGTCAGGAAATTAAAACTTTGGAAGATATGAAGGCTGCAGTTCAGAAATTGCATGATTTAGGAGCGCCAGCAGTCATTATCAAGGGAGGCAATCGCCTCAGTCAGGACAAGGCAGTGGATGTCTTTTATGATGGACAAACTTTCACTGTTCTAGAAAACCCAGTCATTCAAGGCCAAAATGCTGGTGCAGGATGTACCTTTGCCTCAAGCATCGCCAGTCACTTGGTTAAAGGGGATGAACTTTTACCAGCAGTAGAGAGCTCGAAAGCTTTCGTTTACCGTGCCATTGCACAAGCAGATCAATATGGAGTAAGACAATATGAAGCAAACCAAAACAACTAAAATCGCACTTGTATCTCTTCTAACCGCTCTTTCAGTAGTTCTAGGTTATTACTTGAAAATTGGAACGCCAACAGGAATATTGACTCTCTTGGACGCAGGTATTTTCTTTACTGCTTTTTACTTTGGCAGTAAAGAAGGAGCTGTCGTTGGAGGACTAGCAGCTTTTCTGCTTGACCTTTTATCAGGCTTTCCACAGTGGATGTTCTTTAGCTTGTTAAACCATGGCTTGCAAGGTTATTTTGCAGGTTTTAAAGGGAAATGGCAATGGTTGGGCTTAGTCTTAGCTACTATCGTCATGGTAAGTGGCTACGCTCTGGGCTCAACTCTAATGAATGGCTGGTCAGCAGCCTTGCCAGAAATCCTTCCAAACTTCCTACAAAATACCTTGGGAATGGTTGTGGGATTTGTAGTCTTTCAGAGCGTTAAGAAGATAAAGCCCAATTTGTAAAATTAAGCTAGACAGAAAAAGCCATCTATGTTAGGCTCAGATAAACACCACATTTGTCTGAAAGGAGCTAACATAAATGACCTATACTCATCTTACCACAAACGAGCTTGTAATGATAGAGGCTTACTATCAAGAAAACATAAAAGTTTCAAATATTGTGACTTCATTTGGCAGATCAAAACAGACAATCTACAATGTCATCAACTATCTGAAAGAGACACTCTGCTTATGATTACTATAAGCGATATAAAGTCAATAAGAAACGCTGTGGCAGGAATAAAACAAGTCTTACGCAAGCAGAAAAAGACTTTATTCAAACTCATTTAGATCTAAGCTGGATCCTTGATGTCATTAAGGGAGTTTATCCAGATAGGATTTCTTGTTCTATGAGAACTCTCTATCGACTAGCAGACCGTGTATTCTAAAGAAAGAGGATCTACCTTGGAAAGGCAAAAAAAACCCAAATGGTCATAGCGAAAAACGAGGAAAACAAGCGTTGCGCAGAGATTTACGTGAGAGAGTAGACAGTTAACCTAATTTTAAGACGGAATTCGGTCATCTAGAAGGGGATACAATTGTGGGAGAGAAACACAAAAGTGCAGTCATTACCTTAGTAGAACGCCTCTCAAAAGCCATCATCACACTGAAAACCAATGGACGGAAAGCAAGTGATATTGAGGCCTCCATCAATCAATGGTTGTCTCAAGTTCCCAGTCATCTCTTTAAGTCGATAACGTTTGATTGTGGGAAAGAATTTTCTAATTGGAAATCTATTTCGAATGCACATGACATTGATATTTTCTTTGCGGATCCAGGATGTCCTGGTCAACGAGGTCTCAATGAACATTCTAATGGCTTATTAAGACGAAATGGATTACCGAAACAAATGGATTTTACTAATATTTCTCAAAATTATTTATCAGCTATAGCTGATAAAAGAAATAGAATTCCTAGAAAATCATTGAATTATCAATCACCCTACCAAGTTTTTCTGAGTTACTTGAAAAGTCTAGCTTAATTTGACAATTTAGGATTAGCTCCCAAGAGCTAGAAGTCACAGACCCAGATGGGATTGTGGCAAAGCTCCAAGTCACCTAGTTAAATACGAGATCATCCCCCATCTGTTAAAGATACGGGGATTTTGTTTTTCTGATGAGAAAGCCAGATTGTTATATTTCCGCTTCCAAAATGATGGTATAATAATTAAAAGAAAGGTGTAGATATGTTAGCTAAAAATATAATCTATTTAGAAACGTCATCTATCTTTGACTGGGTACAAATTATTTCCTACTTATCAAGAGAGGAAAAGGAAGTGATGTACCAAGTTGCAAATGACAGAATTAAGCGCTTGTTTAAAGTCGAAAATGAATTTTATCTTTGTACGATTTTTTACAATGAGCAAGTTCAAGAGATATGTATCCAGGCGGAAAATCAGCCTATTTTTTCTGCTGAGGCTAGAAAAGTTATTAGCAATTTTGTCAGAGATTGGTTGGATTTAGATCAGTTGTTAGATGACTTTTATCAGTTTGCACAAGAAGATAATATTTTATCTCCTTTGGTTCAGAAGTTTTACGGACTTCGTTTGATTGGTGTCCCAGATTTTTATGAGGCTATTACTTGGGGAATTTTAGGACAGCAGGTAAATCTTGCTTATGCTTATACCCTAAAAGAACGTTTTGTCAAGAAATATGGCGAAGCTTTTCACTATAACCATGAAACTTACTGGCTTTATCCAAAGCCTGAGATGGTTGCAAATAGTGTGGCTGAGGAGTTATTGGAGTTGCAAATGACTCGTAAAAAAGCAGAATATTTACAAACAATATCAATGCTCTTGTATCAGGGGACCATTTCAAGAAGTTATTATCAAAAGTTAGATACAGCTGAGCAAATTGAAAAAGAGTTGCTTAAACTTTACGGTGTCGGTCCGTGGACGGCTCATTATGTGATGATGCGATGTTTTCGTATACAATCGGCTTTTCCGATGGCTGACATTGGATTGCAGAATGGCATATCTTATATACTTGGTCTAGATGAGAAACCGTCTAAGGAATTGCTATTAAAGTTAAAAAAAGAGTGGGGCACATGGTGTTCATATGCAGTTTTTTATATTTGGCGTTTACTTTATTAGTTGATTTTCATCGAAAAGGAGAAGAAATGTACAAAACTTATTACAAATCCCCAATCGGCCGTATTCTCATCTTGACAGACGGAAATGCCTTGCTGGGACTTTGGCTTGAGGAACAGAAATATTTTGGGGCAGGCTACGATTTGGAGCAAGCGCAACAGGAAGAGACAGAAGTCAGCCGACGCGTCTCTGCTTGGCTGGATGCTTATTTCAAGGGAGAAAATCCCGCGACAGATGAAATTCTATTGGCACCTCAAGTGACTGAGTTTAGAAGCAAGGTTCTGACAGTGCTGCAGAAGATTCCCTATGGGCAAACGGCTACCTATTCAGATATTTTGCGGGAGTTGCAGGCTGAGTATGGAAAAATTGGCTCTGCTAGAGCAGTTGGTAGCGCCATCGGTCATAATCCCATTTCCCTTCTGATTCCCTGCCACCGGATTGTCGGAAGCGACGGCAAATTGACCGGTTATGCCGGCGGCCTTGATAAAAAATCCTTCTTGTTGAAACTAGAGGCAGGGGAGAAAACAAGAGAATGACTGTTTTAAACTATTGATAAGCTAAAAAAGCATCGTTCGGTGCTTTTTAACTTACTTTAAATATGGTAAAATGGATGTGATTAAAATAGGAAAAGAGTATAAAATGGCGAAAAAATCAAACGCAAATATTGGATTTGAAAAGGAACTATGGGATGCTGCAGATTCACTTCGGGGGCACATTTCAGCGTCAGAGTACAGAAAAGTTATTGTCGGTCTCATCTTTTTAAAATATGTATCAGATGCTTTTGAAGAAAAATACCAACAATTACTTGCAGAGGGTGACGGATTTGAGAATGATCCTGATGCATATTCAGAGGAGAATATTTTCTTCGTCCCTGAAATAGCTAGATGGCAATTTATTGCGAGTCATGCCCATTCTTCGGAAATTGGCACAGTCTTGGATTCAGCTATGCGTGAAATTGAAAAGGATAATCCTAGTCTAGAGAATGTCCTTCCTCAAATCTATGCAAGTCCAGACTTAGATAAGCGAGTTTTAGGGGAAGTTGTAGATATTTTTACTAATATTCAAATGTATGAAGGTGAGAATGAAAAAGATTTACTTGGGCGTGCTTATGAATATTGTATTGAACAGTTTGCGGCATATGAAGGAAAACGAGGCGGTGAATTTTATACTCCGACCAGTATCGTAAAAACGATTGTAGAAATATTAAAGCCTTATAGAGGCCGTGTTTATGATCCTGCTTGTGGCTCAGGTGGTATGTTTGTTCAGTCAGCTAAGTTTATAGAGAATCATAGTGGGAATATTAATAATTTATCTGTTTTTGGTCAAGAATCTAATGCAGATACTTGGAAGATGGCCAAGATGAACATGGTTATCCGAGGTATTGATGCGGATTTTGGTGAGCACCAAGCGAACAGCTTTTTCAATGATTTACATCCGACACTAAAAGCTAACTATATCATGGCTAATCCCCCTTTTAATATTTCCAACTGGGGAGCAGATAAACTGCAAGATGATATTCGCTGGAAATACGGAACGCCACCTAATAGCAATGCAAACTATGCTTGGATTCAGCACATGATTCATCACATGGATCCTAGTAATGGCAAGGTTGGCTTGGTTCTGGCAAACGGCTCACTCTCATCGACTCAGAGCGGTGAAGGGGACATTCGTAAAAAAATTATCGAAGATGACTTAATTGAGGGAATTATAGCTCTTCCAGCTAATCTCTTTTACAGTGTAACTATTCCAGCCTGTCTCTGGTTTATCAGTAAAAATAAAAAACAAAAAGGAAAGACGCTGTTTATCGATGCTCGAAATATGGGAGAAATGATTGACCGTAAGCATCGCGACTTTATCGACGAAGACATTAAGAAGTTGGCAGATACCTTTGAAGCCTTTCAAAATGGAAACCTTGAAGATGTTAAAGGTTTTTGTGCGTCTGTTGAAACAGCAGAAATTGCAAAGCAAGATTTTATTCTTACGCCAGGGCGTTATGTAGGTATTGAGGAAAAAGAAGATGACGGAGAACCATTTGAAGAGAAGATGGACCGACTGACGACAGAACTATCAGAACTTTTTATTAAATCCCATAAATTAGAAGATGAGATTCGAGAAAGATTGGGGGAGATTGGGTTTGAAATATAAGGAGGTAAATTTAGGTGAACTTGTTAGCTTTGTTTCAAAAGGTATTCCACCAAAATATATTGAGACTAAATCCGATAATACTATCGTTGTACTTAATCAAAGGACGAATAGAAATTTTCAAATTGATTACTCTTTGTCACGGTTAAATGATTTATTGAAGAAAAAAGTACCTACAAATAAGATACTAATAGATTATGATATTTTGATAAATTCTACAGGCGTTGGAACAGCAGGACGAGTTGCTCAATTAGTAAAAGTACCTGAATTGACTACTGTAGATGGACATATGATAATTGTTAGACCAGATGAAGAGAAAATAGATCCTTTGTATTTAGGTTATGCTCTTAAAGCACAACAAGTAAAAATTGAAGGATTACAAGAAGGATCAACTGGGCAGACTGAGTTAAATCGACAACGATTATTGAATGATATTATTATACAATTTCCTGAATCAAGAAAATTACAACAAGATATTTCCAGACTATTCTTTTCACTTGATGAAAAGATTGAGAATAATAAAAAGATAAATCATCATTTACTGGCTTGATCAATAGAAATTTCGCCAGACAGAAGTTTTGGGAGGAGAGTGTCCCTAATATTAGTTAGTTTATCAATTTCTTTATTGTTGTTGGCTATATTCTCAATAAAGGAGTTGAATAAAAATAATTTTTCTTTATTACTTGTCATAAAAATATCAAAATGTTCTATCTGACCTTTTGTTATAAATTTTATGACAGAACCTCTATGTCCAGAAGTAATATCGTTTAAAAAATATTTAATTGCATAATACAGATAGCCAAAGTGTTCATCATTATTAGGGATTAGAACATAAGTTCTTTGGTAAGCTTCAAATTTTCCATTAAATATTTTAACATTAAAGTCTCCATTACCTGCCAATAAAATTGCTCTAGCATCAAATGAATAATTGTCCGTATAAGAAATGTTTTGAGAACAACTAAAAAACGGATATTCTCCTCCTTTTGCAATATTTGCATCTTTTTTGCCGGTAATAACAGGGAAGAAATCTCCTAATTTGTTGGTGACTTCTTTTTTACTAAACTCTTCTTTAAAAATAGATAAGGCCATCTGCTCTAAATGATGATTTATCGTTTTAAGCTATCCATAGAGTATAATAAAAACGAAAGGTAGGTAGCTTATGAAAGATAAATTAATCACACAAATTACAACAGATATGGCCAATCATTTAAGTACTCAACAATTAGAAAATCTGCAAAAGGTACTAATGGCGGCTTTTATCAATGTAGAAATTGCAGAAATAAAAACAGTAAATAAGCAGAAGAGTAATGAGAAATTGCTTGAGTTATTTATTTCTGCAAAGCGGATTGAAGGTTGTAGTGAAAAGTCTTTAAAATATTATAGAATGGTCATTGAGAATATGTTTACCAGTCTTAATTTGATTGTAAGAGATATAGCGACTAGTGACTTACGGACTTATCTTGCACATTATCAACGAGAACGAAAATCTAGCAAAGTAACTATTGATAATATGCGTCGGATTTTTAGTAGTTTTTTTAGTTGGCTTGAAGATGAGGATTTCATTCTCAAAAGCCCTGTGCGCCGGATTCGTAAGATAAAGACGGATAAAACGATTAAAGAAACTTTTTCTGATGAAGGATTAGAACTGCTGAGAGATACCTGTCATGAAATTCGTGATTTGGCCATGATTGATTTATTGGCTTCAACTGGAATGCGGGTAGGTGAACTAGTGAGATTGAATAGAGAGGATATTAATTTTTATGAAAGAGAATGTATTGTCTTTGGTAAAGGGAATAGTGAGCGAATCGTCTACTTCGACGCTAGAACAAAGATTCACTTGATAAACTACTTGGACAGTCGTCAGGATGATAATCCAGCTTTGTTCGTTTCCTTGTCATCTCCACATGATAGATTGCTAATCGGAGGGGTAGAAACAAGATTGAGACAACTCGGTGTAAAAGCAGATTTAAATAAAGTCCATCCGCATAAATTCAGACGGACATTGGCGACACGCGCCATAGACAAGGGCATGCCCATCGAACAAGTCCAGCACTTACTTGGCCATGTCAAGATAGATACCACCATGCACTATGCCATGGTCAATCAAGCGAATGTAAAAAATTCGCATAGGAAATATATAGGTTGAGGAGAAGTAGAAATTGAATAATTGGAAGAAAGTGAAACTTTCAGATATTATAGAATTTAATCCCCGAGAAACTTTGTCAAAGGGAGCTATTGCTAAAAAAATAGCGATGGAAAAATTAGAACCTTTTACGCGCGATATTCCCGAGTTTGAGTATTTTGAATTTAGAGGTGGTACCAAATTCAGAAATGGGGATACTTTAATGGCACGTATTACTCCAAGTCTTGAAAATGGAAAAACGTCTAAGGTAAATTTATTAGACAAAGATGAAGTAGGGTTTGGGTCTACTGAGTTTATTGTTGTAAGAGCCAAAGAAAATATTAGTGATGAAAATTTCGTTTATTATTTAATGATTGCTCCAAATATCAGAGGAGTTGCTATTAAATCAATGGTAGGAACTTCAGGCAGACAAAGAGTTCAGCTAGATGTTCTCAAAAATCACGAAATTCTATGTCCTCCGTTAAAAGAACAAATTAGAATTGGTAAAATTCTTAAGGTGCTAGATGATAAAATTGAGAATAATAAAAAGATAAATCATCATTTAGCGGCTATTAGTAAGAATTATTTGAAGATTTTCTATTCAAGTAATTCTATTAAATTAGGAGATATATTTGAATTAAAATCAGGCTATGCGTTTAAGAGTAAAGACTGGGTTGACGAAGGTAAACCAGTAATCAAAATAAAAGATATAGATGGGATAACTGTTGATATTACTAATCTAAATTATGTAAAAAATAAGTCTCAATTATCAAAGGCTTCAAACTTTGAGGTGTTTGGAAAAGAAATTGTAATGGCTCTAACGGGGGCGACTACTGGAAAAATCGGCGTTATTCCAAAAAATTTTAAGGGATATGTAAATCAGCGTGTTGGTTTATTTTATGCTAAAACAGAACTTTCTTATGCAGTCCTTTGGTCTATTTTGCAACAGCAAAATATAATTACAGACTTAATCAAACTTTCTAGCGGTTCTGCACAAGCAAACTTGAGTCCATTTTCAGTGAATAGTTATGACTTGAATGTAACATTTAAAGATTTAATTGAGTTAGACAAAGTACTCTCTCCTCTTTATGAGTTATTTTGTTTCAACCTTTCAGAAATTCAAAGGTTATCTAAACTAAGAGATACTCTCCTACCCAAACTTTTATCTGGTGAACTCTCTGTCAATCAAGCCAGTAAATGATGATTTAGCGTACAAAATGAAAAAGGTAGTATAAAATTGAAAGTTATAATTGATTTAGGAAATATTTGGGAAGCACTTTCAGCAATTGGTACGATTGGTGCAGTTGTTGTTTCATTGTATCTTTCTCGTAAAGATTCGATAAATAAAATACGGGTAAGTACACAAGTAATCATTCCAGTAGGTTCTTTGGATAAAAAAATTTATACTAATGTAACGATTACTAATGTTGGGAGACAGGAAGTAATCATTACTCAGATCGGAGTTACTCATTCAAGATATGCAAAAAAGAGATTTGCCTTTATAACAAACATGGGGGTTTTTAATAATACGCTGCCTAGTTATTTAAAAACTGGTGAGTTTGCTGATTTTGGATGTATTCAAGAAAACTTGAGACAACAGTTTATTAATAAGCATTTAAGTGGAAAAAAAGCTTATGGCTATGCTATTGATTCCCTAGGGAAAATATATTTTTCAAAAAAGTTTGTATTATTTGATGAATAGTGTAAGTTTAGTATACTATTTATAGAATGGAGTTTAATTTATGGGATTCACTGAGGACAACTACGAACACGCGGTCATTGAACTTTTTCGTGATAGTTTGGGCTATTCATATGTTTATGGTCCAGATGTAGAGCGTGATTATAGAACACCTTTATATTTGGAAGAGCTTTATTCTGCTTTAGAAAGGATCAATGCTAAGCTACCGACTGTTGCAATTCAAGAGGCAATTGAAAAGTTACAGCGTTTTGAAACAGGTTCCTTGCTTCAAAAAAATAAGATTTTTACAAATTATCTTCAAAACGGTATAGAAGTTTCCTATTTTCATCAAGGAAGAAAACAATCTAATCTCGTTTATTTAGTTGATTTCGATAATGTAAATAATAATTCTTTTACTGTAATTAATCAATGGACAATTGTAGAGAAGAGTAATAAACGTCCTGATATTATAGTGTTTTTGAATGGTTTGCCAGTAGTTGTTTTTGAGTTGAAAAGTCCTTCTCGCCAAGAAACAGATGCTTCTGATGCTTACCGTCAGCTTAAAACATATCAGAAAGAAATTCCAAATTTATTTAACTATAATGCTTTTTGCGTAATGACGGATCTAGCCACTTCAAAGGCGGGGACAATTACTGCTGGTGAAGACCGCTTTATGGAGTGGAAGACCACTGATGGTAGTTTTGAAGATACTCAGTATGCTAATTTTACCACGTTCATTGAAGGTATTTTTGATAAGACTAGATTTTTGGATATTTTAAGGAATTTTATCTGCTTTTCTGAGGATGCTAAGATTTTAGCGGCTTATCATCAGTATTTTGCAGTGAATAAGGCTGCAGTATCTACTTTGAATGCAACTAAAAGCGATGGACGGGGAGGTGTTTTCTGGCATACGCAAGGGAGTGGGAAATCTCTATCCATGGTTTTCTATGCTCATCTGCTGCAGAAAGTTTTAGACTCGCCAACTATTGTCGTTTTGACTGATCGAAATGATTTAGACGAACAGTTATATGGACAGTTTTCCAAATGCCAAGATTTTCTGAGACAGACACCGATTCGGGCAGAGAGCCGTTTGCATCTGAAAGAACTATTGACTGGTCGCCAAGCCAATGGCATTATATTTACAACTATGCAGAAGTTTTCAGAGTCAGAAGAGGCGCTTTCTGATAGAAGAAACATTGTTGTCATGGCAGATGAGGCTCATCGTGGTCAGTATGGACTTGAAGAAAAGATTAAAATTACCAAAGGAAAAGATGGAGAAAGCGAAGCGAAACTAGTCGTCGGAGCAGCCAGACTGATTAGAGATAGCTTGCCTAATGCGACTTATATTGGATTTACTGGAACTCCTATTTCTACTAAAGATAAGTCTACAACAGAGGTTTTTGGTAATTACATTGACGTTTACGATATGACACAGGCGGTTGAAGATGGCGCCACTCGGCCTGTCTATTATGAAAGTCGCGTCATGCATTTAAAACTAGATGAAAGTATCTTGCGTTTGATTGACACAGAGTATGACTTGATGGCACAAAGCGCTGAATCACATGCGATTGATAGAAGCAAGAAGGAATTGGGTCGTCTTGATAGTATTTTAGGGGCCGATCAAACTATTAGTGCCTTGTGTGAAGATATCATTACCCATTATGAAGAAAATCGTGCGCAGGAATTAACTGGAAAAGCAATGATTGTTGCTTATTCTCGTCCGATTGCGATGAAAATTTATCGTACCTTACTTGAAAAGCGTCCGAATTGGACAGAAAAAATTGGAGTTGTCATGACTTCTAGTAATAATGATCCGGAAGAATGGCATGATATAGTAGGGAATAAGCGACATAAAGAAGAGATGGCTAAAAGGTTTAAAGACAATGAAAGCCCATTTAAGATTGCTATCGTCGTTGATATGTGGCTGACTGGATTTGATGTTCCTAGCCTTGCAACTATGTATGTATATAAGCCAATGCAAGGTCATAATCTTATGCAGGCAATCGCTCGTGTTAACCGTGTATACAAAAATAAAGAGGGTGGACTTGTAGTTGATTATATCGGTATTGCAAGTGCTTTAAAGCAAGCCATGAACGATTATACAAATCGAGACAAAGATAACTTTGGGGACACTGATATAGCTAAGACAGCTTTACCAAAGTTTGTCGAAAAACTAGAGGTCTGCCGTGATTTGTTTTATGGGTTTGACTATTCAGAATTCATGCTCTCTAAATCAAGTGATTTAATCAGAGCTAAAACAATTAGTGGCGGGGTAAACTTCTTGTCAAGTGTAGACAAGGAGAAGAAGAAAGAGCTCTTCATAAAAGAATCGTTACTCTTACGCCAAGCGTTATCACTTTGTCGTTCTTTGCTTACTCCTGAGCAACGTTTTGAAGCAGCTTATTTTGAAGCAGTCAGAACATTGCTGACACGAATAACTGGGGAGGGTAAAAAGCTTTCTCTGAAAGATATTAATGATCGTATCAATGAATTACTAAAAGCTTCTATCAAGAGTGAAGGTGTCATTAATTTATTCTCAGATATTGATACAGGATTTTCGTTATTTGATCCTAAATTTTTAGATGAAATCTCTAAAATGAAGGAAAAAAACATAGCGGTAGAACTCTTAAAAAAATTATTACAAGAGCAGATTACCTTATATCAAAGAACAAATTTAGTCAAATCCGAAAAGTTCTCTGAAATTCTTTCGCGAGCGATGAGAGCATATCTGAATGGCATGCTTTCGAATGAAGAAGTTATTGCTGAATTAATGAAAATGGCCAAAGAAATGGCGAAGGCTCACGAAGAGGGAGATTCTTTGGGTCTTACAGATGAAGAATTAGCTTTCTATGATGCTTTGACGCAACCACAAGCAGTCAAAGATTTTTATGAAAATGATGAGCTTGTTGCAATGACTCATGAATTAACGGAGACATTGCGCAAAAGCAGAACTATTGATTGGCAGAAAAAACATTCTGCGCGTGCTCGTATGCGCATGCTTGTTAAACGGCTCCTTAGGAAATACAAATATCCACCAGAGGGTGTTGAAGACGCTATTGTGACTGTTATCAAGCAATGTGAAATGTGGACGGATAACCCTGATAATAATTATGAATCCTATTCGTTTTCTGACCAACTGATGGCTGCTGAAAGTAGGGTAGAATTTAAATCGAAATAAAATTTGACTGGCTATGCCGGCGGCCTTGATAAAAAAGCCTTCCTACTGGAGTTGGAGGCTGGGGAGAAGATTGAATAAATCTTTCTACTCAAGACTTTTACATTTTACTGGTGAGAGCCTTTTGCTTGCATTAATAAACTAAAAATCCCCTTTGTCACTTACAGCAGCTGACAAAGTGGATTTTCATTAGTTGATATGCCATTGTGTGGCCAGCCAGTCGGCAAAGTCAGCATAGCGCTCTTTGAGAGCCTCATGATGACCGTAAGGATCAAAGACGGAGCAAGTGGTAAGGATTTCTTTCTGAATCAAGCGATGAATTTCTACAGCATAAAAAGGAGCTTTGGAAAGTCGATTTGAGTGATTCGCGCCTTCAGTCTTTCCATTCTGCAAATAGACTAGACAGTCCTTGTTTTTCAAGTCCTGTGTCCGGCAAAAGTCGGTAAAACCTGGGTACCAAAAGGAACCGCAGATAGAAAAAACACAGGGAACTTCGCAGACACTATAGAGACTGTAAACAGCTGCTAGTCCACCGAGAGAGTAGCCACCATAGGCAATTCTCTTATCATCCAGTAGGTAGTGCCGTCTGATTTCTGCTAATATACCGTTGAATAGTTTCTGATGGTAGCTATCTGCTCTACCACCAAAATCGGGATTGCCAGGCTTTAGAGCATTGGCTTTCCAGGGTGTATAATCATCCAGCCTGTTGTTTGATATTAGTCCGATCAAGATTACTGATGAAGAAAGCTTGCTCAGGTAGTTTGTCTGTCCATCATTTAGCAAGATTGCTGGATAAGGTCGTGATCCGTCATAATCTTGGGGCAGGGCAATATTGACAGTGATACCCTCCCAGACAAAGGTCTTATTTATTAACAAAGTCATTGATTTTCTCGAGTGAGTCGATTACAGTAGGTCCATAATCCATGAACTCATCATAGGAGATGGTCATGATTTTCTGATTTTTGACCGCTGGGACATCTTCCAGAACTGGATTGTCATAAGGCTGTCAGCATTAGCACCGACAGAAATGATAAAGTTGGAAAAGGCGATAAAAAGGACCACTGCCGATGCCAGAATGGCTCCTATAAAGGCACCTGTGCCAGTAATGGATTTGAGTCCTAAGATAATGCTCAGTGTGGATCCGAAGGTTGCACCCGCTGAAATTCCTAGGATATAAGGCTCTTCGATAGGATTATTGACAGTAGATTGCAAGACGCTGCCACAGACAGAAAGGCCAGCACCAGCTAGGATTCCCAAGATCACTCTTGGAACACGCATGTTCCAAACAATAGCTATTGTAGAGGGCGATAGTTTGTCTGTGCCAAGGGAAAAGCCAAGCTTGCTGAAAATAATCTGGTAAGTATCTTGTATGTCAATAGTAATTGAACCCAAAGAAACAGCTAAAAAGAGGGAACAAGCCAGAAAAATGGTGAGAAGCAAAATCAGACAGTTCTCCTAATTTTAAGACGGAATTCGGTCATCTAGAAGGGGATACAATTGTAGGATAAAACACAAAAGTGCAGTCATTACCTTAGTAGAACGCCTCTCAAAAGCCATCATCACATTGAAAACCAATGGACGGAAAGCAAGTGATATTGAGGCCTCCATCAATCAATCAATGGTTGTCTCAAGTTCCCAGTCATCTCTTTAAATCGATAACGTTTGATTGTGGGAAAGAATTTTCTAATTGGAAATCTATTTCGAATGTACATGACATTGATATTTTCTTTGCGAATCTAGGATGTCCTGGTCAACGAGATCTCAATGAACATTCTAATGGCTTATTAAGACGAAATGGATTACCGAAACAAATGGATTTTACTAATATTTCTCAAAATTATTTATCAGCTATAGCTGATAAAAGAAATAGAATTCCTAGAAAATCATTGAATTATCAATCACCTTACCAAGTTTTTCTGAGTTACTTGAAAAGTCTAGCTTAATTTGACAATTTAGGAAATAAAAAAGTCAGCTATTTGAGCTGACTTTTTGTTTGTCTAGTTTAATCAAAATAAAGCAAGTCCTTGCTGGTGCTGGTAAAGAGGTCAAACCCTTCCTTAGTGACAACACCGCAGTCCTCGATACGAACACCAACTTTACCAGGGATATAGATACCAGGTTCAACAGAGAAGCACATACCTTCTTCGATGACCATGTCGTTTCCTTCCATGATAGAAGGGAATTCGTGGACATCCATACCGATACCGTGACCGAGACGGTGGTTGAAGTACTCTCCATAACCAGCTTTTTCAATGACTTCGCGAGCAGCGCGATCTACTTCATGAGCAGTCACACCTGGTTTGATAAAGTCAAGGGCAGCTTGTTGGGCTTCAAGGGTCAAGTTGTAGATATCCTTTTTGAATTGGTCTGGTTTGCCGACAGCGACCGTACGAGTCATATCTGATGCGTAGCCATTAACCATGACACCCAGGTCAAAGAGGAGAAGGGCGTCTTTTTCGACCTTGTTTGCACCAGGAATTCCGTGTGGATTTGCAGCATTGTCACCAGTCAAGACCATGGTATCAAAACTCATTTCATAGCCTTCACGCTTTAAGGCGAAGTCGATTTGGGCGATGATATCTGTCTCTGTTTTATCAAGAGAGATATTGTCGAAACCAACTTTGACCGCCTTGTCGGCATAGAGACCTGCAACCATCATTTTTTGGACTTCATCAGCCGATTTGATGAGGCGCATGCGTTGGATGCGAGGAGTGAGGTTTTCAAACTCAGCAGTTTCAAAGACTGTTTTCAAACCATGGTATTTTGTCAAAATGAGATTGTCAAACTCAACAGCGACACGTTTGAAGTCGTGTTGAGGCAAAGCATTTATGATTTTTTGCCATGGATTTTCAGAATCCACATAGCCCACAACTGGGAAGGAAACGGTGCTACTTGCACGCTCTACTTCAAGAGCTGGAACAAAAAGGAGGGGTTCTTGATCCGCTAGAACAAAGAGGAACATTTGGCGTTCATGGGGATCACTGTAAAAGCCAGTGAGGTAATTAATAGTGACGGGGTCAGATACGACAGCGACGTCTAGTTTTTCTGATTCAAGATATGTTACGATTTGTTGTAATTTAGACATATGCTACCTTCTTTCTACCCCTCTATTTTGGCAAAAAATGAGAGAAAATGCAAGGGAGAAGGGTAAAAGAACAGGTAAAAAGAACTCCGACAAGATAGGGGAGTTCTTTTATCTAATTTTCCTTAGTTTAAGAAAAGTCTGCCTTGCTTTTCACGTCGCTGTATTCTTCAGCGATTTCTTGACTGAGAATGTCTTCATAGGCAGGGAGTTGGATATCCTGACCGTATTTTTTCTTGAGGGCAGTAGTGACTAGGCGATAAGCTAGATTGGCATTACGAGAGAGGATAGGTCCGTGGAAGTAGGAACCAAAGACATTCTTATAATGAACCCCTTCGCCGACCTTTTCCTCGTTGTTTCCATTTCCATAGACAACCTGTCCCAGCGGTTTTTGGTCATCAGAAAGGAAGGTACGTCCCTGGTGATTTTCAAATCCATAGTAGGTTTCATCGAATTCTTCATTATGGATCTTGATGTCACCGATAAAGCGGTTATTAGTCTGGTTGAGGGTGTAGTGACCCATGACACCGAGCCCTTCGATGCGTTTACCTGAAGCCTCAACATAATATTGGCCCAATAGTTGGAAACCACCACAGATAGCTAGAACCACTCCGTCGTTTTGGATGTAGTTGTCAATGCTCTCTTTTTTAGCAGGAAGATCGCCAGCAATGATGCTTTGTTCAAAATCTTGACCGCCACCGAAAAAGGCGATGTCGTAGTGGTTTTCATCAAAGTCATCATGGAGAGAAACGATGTCAACTGTCACATGAGCCCCCAGTTTTTCAGCCACATACTTGAGCATGAGGATGTTGCCGTTGTCCCCGTAGGTATTCATGAGGTTTCCATAGAGGTGGGCGATGTTGAGCTGATAAGCGTAGTTGCCAGCTTTTGAGGAAAGTGAAGTATAAACCATTAGTTCATCTCCTTTCTAACAATCTGACGACTAGCCAGCAGTTCACGGAATTCTAGCATAGCAGTATAGGTAGCCAGGATATAGGCATGCTTACAATCTTGGTTCTCAATGGTCTTGAGAACTTGTTCCAGATTGCTTGTTTCAGTGATTTTCTCAGCTGGATAGCCTGTCACTCGTAGACGACGCGCGATTTCAGAATGACGAACACCACCAGCGTTGATTTCAGGAATGTCCATGTCAGCAATTTGTTCAAAGTCAGCATCCCAGATCCAGCTAGTGTCAATCCCATCAGCATAGTTGGCGTTGAGAAGGACAGATAGGCTAAATGGATAAGGCGCTAGTTTGATCATCTCGATAGCCTGAGTTGCACCGACTGGATTTTTAATCAAGACAAGGGTGCATTCCTTATCACCGATATGGAAGGTCTCCTGACGTCCAAAGACAGCGCGACTCTTGTCGAATCCCTGCTTGATGAGTTGTGAATCGGCACCGAGGAAACGGGCAATAGCGACCGCAGCAAGGGCGTTGTAGATATTGTAGAGCCCACCGATTTGGATTCCGTATTCTTGTCCGTCAATGACAAAGCGAGAGCGATTGTTAGTCAATTCAACCAATTCTGTCAGACGGTAGTCCAAGTCAGGACGTTTGCAGCCACAATTTTCACAGATATAGGCACCCAAGTTGGCATAGGTATTGTGCTCATATTTGAGAATGCCTTGACAGTCAGGACAGAGGATTCCTTCGGTATTGTAGTGAGCTAGTTTGGCTGGTCCTTTTTCCAAGTCAAAACCAAAATACTGAACTGGATTTGGAATAGCTGGCTTGTAGAAAAGTGGACTGTCACCATTGAGGAGAACAGTAGCAGTAGGCACCTTACGAATGGCATCCAAAATCATGTTATAAGTTGTGTAAATTTCACCGTAGCGGTCCATCTGGTCACGGAAAATGTTAGTGATGACAAAAAGGCTAGGATGGATGTAGTCACAGATACGAGATAGGCTGGCCTCGTCAATTTCGAGGACGGCAATGTTTTTCCCAGTTTTAGACGATTTGGCAGTCAAGAAGGTTGTCGCAATTCCTGTAATCATATTGGCACCACTTGGGTTAGTAAGAACCTGACCATAAACTTCTTTTAAAATGCCGACAGTGAGGGCAGTTGTCAGGGTTTTCCCGTTGGTTCCAGTGACCACGACAATCTCGTAGTTCTTAGCTAAATTTTGTAAAATATCTTTATCAAATTGAAGGGCGAGTTTTCCTGGGAGCGTGCTTCCACGGCCAAGACGGCTCAATATGAAGTGAGAAGAACGCCCAGCAAGGAGGCCCAAAGTAGTTTTTAATTTCATGTTTCTATTATATCATAAAAGAGGGAAAAGACAGATTTGAGATTTCGCAGAAACAAAAACAGCCCAAAGAGGGCTGTTGGCTAACAAATCAGTCTCAACTTAAATCGCAAACAAGTCATTCAAGTTCTCAGCCAAGGTTGGGTGAGTGAAGATTTGTTTTGTGAAGTAAGTGTAAGGGATCTTGTTGTCCATAGCAACAGTGATGATGTTGATGATTTCTTGAGAACCTTCTGAGAAGATACTTGCTCCAAGAATTTCTTTTGTTTCAGTATTGACAACTGCTTTGAAGGCACCGCGAAGATCTCCATTTACGTGACCACGAGGCATTGCTGCAACTGGGATTTCCTTCACTGCGTATGGAAGTTTCAAATCAGCTGCTTGGCTTTCAGTCAAACCAACTTGTGAAAGTGCAGGTGTGATGAACATAGTGTTTGGCACATTGAGACGGTCTTCAAGTGTGTAGCTGCCATCTCCAGCAAGGTAGCTGTAGACAACACGGAAGTCATCAAGTGAGATGTAGGTAAATTGAGGTCCACCATTGACGTCTCCAACTGCAAAGACACCAGGAACGTTTGTTTGACAATGTTTGTCTACTTTGATAGCACCACGTTCAGTAAGTTCGATATCTGTATTTTCAAGTTGAAGTGGTTCGACGTTTGGTTTACGTCCAGTTGCGTAGAGAAGGGCATCGAAACGGTAAGTTTCGTTTTCAGTTACGACAAGAACTTGGTCTCCGTCGTTTTTGATTTCAGTAGTACGGATGTTTTGAAGCAATTCAATACCGTCTTCTTCCATGTATTGTTTAGCAAGAGCTGCGATAGAAGGTTCTGCACGAGGTAGGAAAGTATCCAAGGCATCTAGGACTGTTACCTTGCTTCCAAGTTTGTTGTAAAGACCTGCAAATTCAAGACCGATATTTCCACCACCAAGGACACCAAGTTTTTCAGGCAATTTGTCTAAGTTTTGAATACCAGTCGAGTCAAAGACATTCTTACTTGTAGCAAGTCCAGGGATTGGCAAGACGTTTGAAACAGCACCAGTGTTGATAACGATAGTTTCAGCAGTCAGTTCTTGTTTTTCATCACCAGCTTGGATTTCGATGACTTTGTTTGAAAGGAAGTGAGCTTCCGCATCAAAGATATCCACACCTGTACCCGCAACAGTCGCATAGTTTTTACCATTGAGGCGACTAGTGATAGTATTTTTGGTAGCAATGACTTCTTCAAAAGACAAATCTTTCTCAGCAGCAACTAGCAAGGTTTTAGTTGGAATACATCCGATGTTGATACAAGTTCCACCGTACATAGCTTTGCTACGTTCAACGAGGGCAACTTTTTTGCCAGCTGAAGCTAATTTACCAGCTAGTGTTTTCCCAGCTTTACCAAATCCAATAACGATTAAATCATATGTTAACATTTATAGTCCTCCTATTCGATTTTCATTCTAGCATAAGAAAACACTTTTTGCACAAATCTGCTACGAAAAAGACAGAAAAAGATAAAAACGCTTTCCAGACAAAAAACTAGTAATTTTTTGACAAGGTTGATAAACTAAAATCCTATCTATTTTTATATAAAATAGAATAAATGTTCGAAAATAGGAGGTTTTATGAAATCGAATCGTTATATTATTGCCTTTGCTGGGGTCATTTTACACTTAATGCTGGGTTCGACTTATGCTTGGAGTGTTTATCGCAACCCTATTATTGAAAAAACGGGATGGGATCAGGCTTCTGTTGCCTTTGCCTTTAGTCTAGCAATTTTTTGTTTGGGATTATCGGCTGCATTTATGGGGCGTTTGGTAGAAAAATTTGGTCCGAGAGTCATGGGGAGTCTATCTGCTTTTCTATACGCAGGTGGAAATATCTTAACAGGATTTGCAATAGACCGTCAGGAGCTGTGGTTATTGTATCTCGCTTATGGTATTTTAGGTGGACTTGGTTTGGGAGCAGGCTATATTACCCCTGTGTCAACGATTATAAAATGGTTTCCCGATAAACGTGGTCTCGCAACAGGTTTAGCGATTATGGGGTTTGGTTTTGCTTCTTTATTGACTAGTCCCATAGCGCAACATCTCATCGCAGGGGTAGGGGTTGTAGAAACTTTTTATATTTTAGGCGCAAGTTACTTTATTATCATGCTCCTCGCTTCACAATTCATTAAGCGTCCAAATGAGCAAGAGCTTGCAATTTTATCTGTTTCAGGGAAAGAAAAAACAGCCTCTTTGACGCAAGGAATGGCTGCGAATCAGGCCCTGAAAAGCAATCGGTTTTATATACTTTGGATTATTTTCTTTATCAACATAGCTTGTGGTTTAGGCTTAATATCAGCGGCATCGCCAATGGCACAGGAGATGGCTGGCTTGTCTACAAGTCATGCAGCAGTAATGGTGGGCGTTTTAGGGATTTTCAATGGGTTTGGTCGTTTGCTCTGGGCGAGTTTATCTGACTATATCGGTCGCCCTCTAACCTTTAGTATATTACTGCTTGTCAATCTTTTCTTTTCTCTCTCACTTTGGCTCTTTACAGATTCCGTTTTATTTGTAGTTGCTATGTCTATTTTGATGACTTGCTATGGAGCTGGTTTTTCATTGATTCCGGCTTATCTCAGTGATATTTTTGGAACCAAGGAATTGGCCGCTCTGCATGGATATATTTTAACAGCTTGGGCAGTGGCTGGTTTAGCAGGGCCTATTTTATTAGCAGAGACTTATAAAATAGCTCATTCTTACACACAAACCTTGTTTGTTTTTCTCATTTTATATAGTATAGCCTTGGCTTTGTCTTATTATCTAGGTCGTTCAATCAAAAAGGAAATCCAAAAACCGCTTACATGATTTTTCTAATGGATTCTACTATCTTTTGCCCCGCTCTTGTGTTATACTAGATAGGTTGCAAAGAAACTCGTACTTTTCTTTCGTGGAAAAGAAGCAACACGGTATCTCGTTTTTTAAGAAGATACATCATGAAAAGAAAAGTATATACTAAGCGCTATAGGATGGCTTCGCACCATCTTTAGAAAGAAGAATAACGTGAAATTTAATGAATTTAACTTGTCTGCTGAATTGCTAGCAGAGATTGAAAAAGCTGGATTTGTAGAAGCCAGTCCCATCCAAGAACAGACCATTCCCTTGGCTCTCGAAGGAAAAGACGTTATCGGTCAAGCTCAGACTGGTACAGGAAAAACTGCAGCCTTTGGCTTGCCAACCCTTGAAAAAATCCGTACAGAAGAAGCGACCATCCAAGCCTTGGTCATCGCTCCAACTCGTGAACTCGCTGTTCAAAGCCAAGAAGAACTCTTCCGATTTGGCCGTAGCAAGGGAGTGAAAGTTCGCTCAGTTTACGGTGGTTCCAGCATTGAAAAACAAATCAAGGCCCTTAAATCTGGTGCTCACATCGTGGTAGGAACACCAGGCCGTCTCTTGGACTTGATTAAACGCAAGGCCTTGAAATTACAAGATATTGAAACTCTGATTCTTGACGAAGCGGATGAAATGCTCAATATGGGCTTCCTTGAAGACATTGAAGCCATCATCTCCCGTGTCCCTGAAAATCGTCAAACCTTGCTCTTTTCAGCAACCATGCCAGATGCTATCAAACGTATCGGTGTTCAGTTTATGAAAGACCCTGAGCATGTGAAGATTGCTGCCAAGGAATTGACAACAGAGCTAGTGGATCAGTACTATATCCGTGTTAAGGAACAAGAAAAATTTGATACTATGACCCGTCTCATGGACGTGGAACAACCAGAACTTGCTATCGTATTTGGTCGCACCAAACGCCGTGTAGATGAATTGACTCGTGGTCTTAAAATCCGTGGCTTCCGTGCAGAAGGGATTCATGGTGATTTGGACCAAAACAAACGTCTTCGTGTCCTTCGTGATTTTAAAAATGGGAATCTTGATGTTCTAGTTGCGACAGACGTAGCAGCACGTGGTTTGGATATCTCAGGTGTGACCCACGTCTACAACTACGATATTCCACAAGATCCTGAAAGTTATGTTCACCGTATCGGTCGTACAGGTCGTGCTGGTAAGTCAGGTCAATCTATTACCTTTGTTTCTCCAAATGAAATGGGCTACCTTCAAATTATTGAAAACTTGACTAAGAAGCGCATGAAAGGCTTGAAACCAGCGACAGCAGAAGAAGCCTTCCAAGCTAAGAAACAAGTAGCGCTCAAGAAAATCGAACGAGACTTCGCAGACGAAGCCATTCGTGGGAACTTTGAGAAATTTGCTAAAGACGCTCGTAAGTTAGCTGCTGAATTTAGTCCAGAAGAATTGGCTATGTATATCTTGAGTCTGACAGTCCAAGATCCAGACAGCCTTCCTGAAGTGGAGATTGCGCGTGAAAAACCACTGCCATTTAAACCATCAGGTAATGGCTTTGGTGGCAAAGGCAAGGGAGGTCGAGGAGGCCGTCGTGGAGACGACCGTCGAGATCGTGATCGCCGTGGCAATGGTCGCCGTGATGATTTCAAGAAAGGCAGTCGTGGGAACGATCGTTTTGATAAAGACAGACGTTACCGTAATAAAGACAATAAAAAACCTCGCAACACTTCAAGCGAAAAGAAGACTGGCTTTGTTATTCGTAACAAAGGAGACAAATAGAAAAAAGCGATTCACACTGTGAATCGCTTTTATATATAAGGAGACCGATAGTAAAAGAAGATGGTGATAGTAAAGGATAGGTGAAACGGAAAGGGATTTATCATGTCATCTTCTTATAATGTTATGATATCAAAAATAAAATAGGATGTCAATAAAAAAATTGCTTTTTTTCTAAAATATTTTTGCTGTTCAAAATTGCAATTAAATAAGCAATTTTCAGATAATTATTGAAATAAAGACTTTTCTATGTTATAATGGAAGCGATTATATGCGAGGTAAAAAATGGCACATTTATTAGAAAAAACAAGAAAAATCACGTCTATTCTAAAGCGCTCTGAGGAGCAACTCCAAGATGAACTTCCTTACAATGCGATCACACGCCAGTTAGCTGATATTATTGATTGTAACGCTTGTATTGTGAATAACAAGGGACGTCTCTTAGGCTACTTTATGCGTTATAAGACCAATAATGACCGTGTAGAACAATTCTTCCAAACCAAAACCTTCCCTGAGGTCTATGTACAAGGCGCAAACATGATTTATGATACGGAAGCCAATCTTCCTGTTGAACATGATTTGACTATTTTCCCTGTAGAGAGCCGTGCGGACTTTCCAGATGGGTTGACGACCATCGCTCCGATTCATGTATCAGGGATTCGCCTAGGTTCGTTGATCATTTGGCGTAATGACAAGAAGTTTGAAGATGAAGATTTGATTCTTGTCGAGATTGCGAGCACGGTTGTGGGAATTCAACTATTGAACTTCCAACGTGAAGAAGATGAGAAGAATATTCGCCGTCGTACGGCTGTTACCATGGCGGTCAACACCCTTTCCTATTCAGAACTTCGTGCCGTATCAGCTATTTTAGCTGAATTGGATGGAAATGAAGGGCAGCTGACGGCATCAGTTATTGCAGACCGTATTGGCATTACACGCTCAGTGATTGTCAATGCGCTTCGTAAATTGGAGTCTGCGGGAATTATTGAGAGTCGTTCATTAGGAATGAAGGGGACTTATCTCAAAGTTCTAATTGGTGATATTTTTGAGGAAGTGAAAAAGAGGGACTACTAATGGCAAAAGCTTTAATCTCGATTGACTATACAGAGGATTTCGTAGCAGACCATGGAAAGCTAACTGCTGGAGCACCTGCTCAAGCAATATCAAAAGCCATTGATCAGGCAACCAGATTAGCTTTTGATCGTGGAGACTATGTCTTTTTCACCATTGATGCTCATGAAGAGAAGGATTCATTCCACCCAGAAAGCAAGCTCTTTCCACCACACAACATCATCGGAACTAGTGGTCGTAACCTTTATGGCCCCCTAGCTGACTTTTATGTTGAGCATGAGGCGGATAGTCGCGTCTTTTGGATGGACAAACGTCACTATTCAGCATTTTCAGGAACGGACTTAGATATCCGTTTGCGGGAACGTCGGGTTGATACTGTTATCTTAACAGGTGTTTTGACGGATATTTGTGTTCTTCATACGGCTATTGATGCCTATAATTTAGGTTATCAAATCGAGATTGTCAAGCCTGCGGTTGCCTCTATTTGGCCAGAAAATCATCAGTTTGCTCTTGGGCATTTTAAGAACACATTGGGAGCAAAATTACTGGATGAAAACCTTGCTGAAATTGAATTATAAGACTGTTGGAAAAATGAAAAAAATCTGAAAAAAGTGTTGACAAAGATTTTGAAAGTTGATATACTAGTAAAGTAATCGACGCGGGGATGGCGGAATTGGCAGACGCGCAGGACTAAGGATCCTGTGACCGCTTTAGGTCGTGAGGGTTCAAGTCCCTCTCTCCGCATAGGGTAAGAGTTAGCTTTGGCTAGCTCTTTTTGTTTTTACAAAGAAGATTAGAGGCTACGTTTCCTATATCGAATAATATTGGTATCAAGAACAGTCATTGTATCAGAACATTTAAACTGAGTTTTCCATTTCATTCTATCAAGAATATCCTCAAACACAAGTCAGAAAATGAAGAACTTAGGAGATGGAAAAATACTAATCAGAAAGATGTGACTATCATTTTTAAAATGAAGTAGATTTTTGATTGGTACTATTTATCCTTATATATGAAGGAAAGTTAGCGTTTGCTAGCTTTTTTGTTTTTTCAAAAAATAAATCAAAAAAAATTTTTGATTTCATAAACATTTCATATTTGGATTTTATAATAGTCTTACAAATATGGAGGTGACAAATGAATCCAATCCAAAGAGCTTGGGCTTATGTCAGCAGAAAACGACTGAGAAGTTTTATTTTATTTCTGATTTTATTTGTCCTTTTAGCAGGAATGTCAGCCTGTTTGACTCTGATGAAGTCCAACAAAACAGTAGAAAGCAATCTTTACAAATCACTCAACACATCTTTTTCTATCAAAAAGATAGAAAATGGACAGACCTTCAAGTTGTCTGACCTTGCATCCGTGAGCAAGATTAAGGGACTGGAAAATGTCTCTCCTGAACTTGAGACGGTCGCAAAACTGAAAGACAAGGAAGCGGTGAGTGGTGAGCAGAGCGTAGAACGTGATGATTTGTCAGCTGCAGACAAGAACTTGGTTAGCTTAACGGCTCTCGAGGATTCATCCAAGGATGTCACCTTTACCAGTTCGGCTTTCAATCTAAAAGAAGGGCGACACCTTCAAAAAGGGGACTCCAAGAAAATCCTGATCCACGAAGAGTTGGCCAAGAAGAATGGTCTTTCGCTTCACGACAAGATTCGCTTGGATGCTGGTCAGTCCGAAGCTGGAAAGGGGCAAACAGTAGAGTTTGAAATTGTCGGCATCTTTTCTGGTAAAAAACAAGAAAAGTTCACAGGCTTGTCTTCCGACTTCAGTGAAAACCAGGTCTTTACAGACTATGAAAGCAGCCAAACCCTTCTGGGAAATAGTGAACCGCAAGTCAGTGCAGCGCGCTTCTATGTAGAAAATCCTAAGGAAATGGACGGACTCATGAAGCAGGTAGAAAACTTGGCTTTAGAAAGTCAAGGTTACCAAGTTGAGAAGGAAAACAAGGCCTTTGAACAAATTAAAGACTCAGTGGCAACCTTCCAAACCTTCCTCACCATCTTCCTTTATGGGATGTTGATAGCTGGAGCAGGAGCTTTGATTTTGGTCTTGTCCCTCTGGTTGAGAGAAAGGGTCTACGAAGTGGGGATTCTACTCGCACTTGGAAAAGGCAAGAGTTCAATCTTCCTACAATTCTGTTTAGAAGTGGTGTTGGTATCTCTTGGAGCTTTGCTTCCAGCATTTGTTGCAGGAAATGCCATCACATCCTATCTACTCCAAACTGTACTAGCCAGTGGAGATCAGGCAACCTTACAGGACACTCTGGCCAAAGCAAGTGGTCTATCAACCAGTCTCCTATCCTTTGCAGAATCCTATGTCTTTCTGCTCCTGATTGGTTGCTTGTCTGTAGCCCTTTGTTTCGTATTTCTATTTAGAAAATCGCCGAAAGAAATTTTATCATCTATTAGTTAAGAAGGAGAAATCATGACTTTATTACAATTGCAAGATGTTACCTACCGTTATAAGAACACTGCTGAAGCAGTTTTATATCAGATCAAGTATAATTTTGAACCCGGAAAATTTTATAGTATCATTGGTGAGTCAGGAGCAGGAAAATCCACTCTCTTGTCCCTACTGGCTGGTCTAGATAGTCCTGTCGAGGGTTCTATCCTTTTCCAAGGAGAGGACATTCGGAATAAGGGATATTCTTACCATCGCATGCACCATATTTCCCTGGTCTTTCAAAATTATAACTTGATAGATTATCTTTCTCCGCTGGAAAATATCCGCTTGGTCAACAAAAAAGCAAGCAAGGATACACTTCTTGAGCTTGGTTTGGATGAAAGTCAGATCAAGCGGAACGTTCTCCAGTTATCAGGTGGTCAACAGCAACGTGTAGCCATCGCTCGCAGTTTAGTATCAGAAGCTCCAGTTATTCTAGCTGATGAGCCAACAGGAAATCTGGACCCTAAAACTGCCGGAGATATTATCGAACTGCTCAAATCACTTGCCGAGAAAACAGGTAAATGTGTGATCGTCGTCACCCACAGTAAAGAAGTGGCACAAGCGTCAGATATTACACTTGAATTGAAGAATAAGAAATTAACTGAAACTCGCAATACTACAAAATAAGATGAGCTTGTTTTGATAGAATTATGAAATCAAATCTAGAAAGGGAACCTATGTTACACAACGCATTTGCCTATGTTACAAGGAAGTTTTTCAAATCGATTGTTATCTTCCTGATTATTCTCCTCATGGCGAGCTTGAGTTTGGTCGGTTTGTCGATCAAGGGAGCTACTGCCAAGGCTTCTCAGGAGACCTTTAAAAATATCACCAATAGCTTCTCCATGCAAATCAATCGTCGCGTCAATCAAGGAACGCCACGTGGTTCTGGGAATATCAAGGGTGAGGATATCAAAAAAATCACCGAAAATAAGGCCATCGAGTCTTATGTTAAACGCATCAACGCCATCGGAGATTTGACTGGATACGACCTCATCGAAACGCCAGAAACCAAGAAAAATCTCACTGCTGACCGAGCAAAACGGTTTGGAAGTAGTTTGATGATTACAGGTGTCAATGACTCCTCTAAAGAAGACAAGTTTGTCTCTGGCTCATATAAGCTGGTTGAAGGTGAGCACCTAACCAACGACGACAAGGACAAGATCCTCATGCACAAGGACTTGGCAGCCAAACACGGTTGGAAAGTCGGAGATAAGGTCAAATTGGACTCTAATGTCTACGATGCAGACAATGAAAAAGGGGCTAAGGAAACAGTCGAAGTGACAATCAAGGGACTCTTTGATGGGCACAATAAGTCGGCAGTAACCTACTCACAAGAGCTCTATGAAAACACAGCTATCACAGACATTCACACTGCTGCAAAACTTTATGGATACACAGAAGACACAGCTATTTATGGGGACGCAACCTTCTTTGTAACAGCGGACAAGAACTTGGATGACGTCATGAAAGAGTTGAATGGTATCAGCGGTATCAACTGGAAGAGCTACACACTTGTGAAGAGCTCCTCTAACTACCCAGCTCTAGAGCAATCCATCTCTGGTATGTACAAGATGGCCAACCTCCTCTTCTGGGGTAGCTTGAGCTTCTCAGTTCTTCTCCTTGCACTCTTGCTCAGTCTTTGGATCAACGCCCGTCGCAAGGAAGTGGGAATTCTCCTCTCTATCGGTCTCAAGCAGGCAAGTATCTTGGGGCAATTTATCACCGAATCGATCCTGATTGCCATCCCTGCTCTTGTTTCTGCTTACTTCCTAGCCAACTACACAGCTCGTGCAATCGGAAATACTGTTCTTGCCAATGTCACTTCAGGTGTTGCCAAGCAAGCCAGCAAGGCGGCTCAAGCTTCTAACCTTGGTGGTGGTGCAGAAGTAGATGGCTTTAGCAAGACCTTGTCGAGCCTAGATATTTCCATTCAGACATCAGACTTTATCATCGTCTTTGTCCTTGCTTTAGTTCTAGTCGTTCTTGTTATGGCGCTTGCTTCAAGCAATCTCCTCAGAAAACAACCAAAAGAGCTCTTGCTCGATAGCGAATAAAAAACTTGCTACCTATTCTCCCCTAAATGGGGTATAATATAGGTAGCATTTTTATCTATTTCGCCTTGATAGGAAGTGGTTTTATCAGGATGAAATAGAGAGATTTACAAGAAATTTAAAGGAATGTGAAACGTTTTTTCTATGCAAATTTTAATTGTAGAAGATGAAGAGATGATCCGTGAGGGAATCAGTGACTATTTGACGGATTGTGGTTATGAAACCATTGAGGCTGCGGACGGTCAAGAAGCTCTGGAAAAATTTTCCAGCCATGAAGTTGCTCTAGTACTGCTGGATATCCAGATGCCCAAGCTTAATGGCTTAGAAGTCCTAGCCGAGATTCGTAAGACCAGTCAGGTTCCTGTCTTGATGTTGACCGCCTTTCAGGATGAAGAATACAAGATGAGTGCTTTTGCTTCGCTAGCAGACGGTTATCTGGAAAAGCCCTTTTCTCTCTCCCTTTTAAAAGTAAGGGTGGACGCGATTTTCAAGCGCTACTACGATACAGGACGAGTCTTCTCTTATAAAGATACCAAGGTGGACTTTGAGAGTTACAGTGCAAGCCTCGCAGGTCAAGAAGTGGCCATTAATGCCAAAGAGTTGGAAATTCTGGACTATCTGGTGAAAAATGAAGGACGGGCATTGACTCGTTCTCAGATTATCGATGCTGTCTGGAAGGCGACAGATGAGGTTCCCTTTGATCGTGTCATTGATGTCTATATCAAGGAACTGCGGAAAAAGCTAGACTTGGATTGTATCCTCACGGTGCGCAATGTTGGTTATAAATTGGAGCGAAAATGAAACGAACAGGTTTGTTTACAAAGATATTTATCTATACCTTCTCGATTTTTAGTGTTCTGGTTATTTGTCTTCATTTAGCCATTTATTTTCTCTTTCCCTCTACTTATCTGAGCCATCGTCAGGAAACCATTGGCCAGAAAGCGACTGCTATTGCCCAATCCCTAGACGGAAAAGATAGGCAAAGCATCGAGCAAGTGTTGGACTTGTATTCCCAGAGCAGTGATATCAAAGGAGCTGTCAAGGGAGAGATGACCGAGGACAAGTTAGAAGTCAAGGACAATCTTCCTCTGGATACGGAACGTCAAACTACTTCCCTTTTTATTGAGGAGCGTGAGGTGAAAACGCAAGATGGTAGCACCATGACTCTCCAATTTCTAGCTTCAATGGACTTGCAAAAGGAAGCAGAGCAGATTAGTCTCCAGTTTCTTCCCTATACTTTGTTGGCATCCTTTCTGATTTCTCTTTTGGTGGCCTACATCTACGCTCGGACCATTGTTGCCCCGATTTTGGAAATCAAGCGGGTGACCCGTCGGATGATGGATTTGGATGCCCAAGTGCGATTGCGCGTGGATTCTAAGGATGAGATTGGCGATCTCAAGGAACAAATCAATAGCCTATACCAGCATCTCTTGACTGTCATTGCGGACTTGCATGACAAGAATGAAGCTATTCTCCAGCTGGAGAAGATGAAGGTTGAGTTCCTACGAGGGGCTTCTCATGAACTGAAAACACCTCTGGCTAGTTTGAAAATCCTAATCGAAAATATGAAAGAAAATGTCGGCCGTTATAAGGATAGAGACCACTATCTTGGAGTTGCCTTGGGGATTGTGGACGACCTCAGTCACCACGTTCTCCAGATATTGTCTCTTTCTTCTGTTCAGGAATTGCGAGACGAGAAAGAAGAGGTTGACCTCCTTCAGATGACTCAAAGTCTGGTCAAGGATTATGCTTTACTCGCCAAGGATAGAGAACTTCAGGTAGACATTAGCCTAACTCATCAGCAGGCTTACATAAATCCATCTGTCATGAAATTGATTCTATCTAATCTCATCAGTAATGCTATCAAGCACTCTATTCCAGGCGGCTTGGTTCGTATCGGAGAGAGAGAAGGGGAACTCTATATCGAGAATAGCTGTAGTCCTGAGGAACAAGAAAAATTGGCCCAGTCTTTTTCTGACAATGCTAGTCGCAAGGCCAAGGGTTCGGGGATGGGACTCTTTGTGGTCAAAAGTTTATTAGAACACGAGAAATTACCTTATCATTTTGAGATGCAGGGCGATCGCTTGACCTTCTTCATACGTTATCCCAAAGTCACTCAGGACTAAGGAAAAGAAAGGGTTTACATTGATTGGATTGGAAGAAATTCAATCTAAAGTATGGGAAAAACTAGCTTTTTTTATCAAAAAGTGATAAAATGAACAATGTAAATGGGATGTCCCAAAAAATATATAGGAGGCCTGACAAATGGCAATCGTTTCAGCAGAAAAATTTGTCCAAGCAGCTCGTGACAACGGTTATGCAGTTGGTGGATTTAACACAAACAACCTTGAGTGGACTCAAGCTATCTTGCGTGCAGCAGAAGCTAAAAAAGCTCCAGTTTTGATCCAAACTTCAATGGGTGCTGCTAAATACATGGGTGGTTACAAAGTTGCTCGCAACTTGATCGCTAACCTTGTTGAGTCAATGGGTATCACTGTACCAGTAGCTATCCACCTTGACCACGGTCACTACGAAGATGCACTTGAGTGTATCGAAGTTGGTTACACTTCAATCATGTTTGACGGTTCACACCTTCCAGTTGAAGAAAACCTTAAATTGGCTAAAGATGTTGTTGAAAAAGCACACGCTAAAGGTATCTCAGTAGAAGCTGAAGTTGGTACTATCGGTGGTGAAGAAGACGGTATCATCGGTAAAGGTGAATTGGCTCCAATCGAAGACGCTAAAGCAATGGTTGCAACTGGTATCGACTTCTTGGCAGCTGGTATCGGTAACATCCACGGTCCTTACCCAGCAAACTGGGAAGGTCTTGACCTTGACCACTTGAAGAAATTGACAGAAGCTCTTCCAGGCTTCCCAATCGTATTGCACGGTGGTTCAGGTATTCCTGATGACCAAATCCAAGCAGCGATCAAACTTGGTGTTGCGAAAGTTAACGTTAACACTGAATGCCAAATCGCATTCGCTAACGCAACTCGTAAATTTGCTCGTGACTACGAAGCAAACGAAGCAGAATACGACAAGAAAAAACTCTTCGACCCACGTAAATTCTTGGCTGACGGTGTAAAAGCTATCCAAGCATCAGTTGAAGAACGTATCGACGTATTCGGTTCAGAAGGTAAAGCATAATCTAGCTGAACAATACAGATAAAACCTGCCTGCGAAGGTGGGTTTTTTGTGTCTGAATATATAGCGAATATACTGTAGAAGAACCAATCTTAAGTTGCTAAAAGGACCTATTTTTTGTACAATAATGCTATGAAAATACTGAAAAAATGGTTTCTTGGCATTCTTAGTTTCATTCTTTTGTTTTTACTCGCTACATTCATCTTTCACCGTATCAGTTTGGAAAAGGAAGAAGCCTCACTGACACCTATGGGGCAACAAGTTCTCGTCAATGGACATCAAATAAATGTTTACGTTGAAGGAGATGGTCTTGAGACTATTGTAGTTCTCTCAGGTGCTGGTATTGCTTCTCCTATATTGGATTTTAAAGAAGTATCGGAATCCTTATCGAAACAGTATAAAGTAGTCATCGTGGAGCGGGCGGGATATGGTTATAGTGATGATAGCAATTATTCAAGAGATGTGATGGAGGTTTTGTCTGAGACTCGCCAAGCTCTTTCGCAAGCAAATATCACAGGGCCGTTTATCATTCTGTCTCATTCCATGGCTAGTCTAGAGAGTTTGGCTTGGCAGGAGAAGTATCCTGATGAAGTGAAAGCCTTGATTGGTTTAGATTGGGCACTGCCGTCAAGTTATGAGAATTTAAAGGATAATCAGGCCTTGCTTACGTTGGCCTATTGTAGCAGTAAGATTGGGTTATTACGTTATTTCCCTGAGTCCTTTTATATAAAAAATCAAACTCTGATCGAAAGTGAACGAAAACAATATAAACTTCTAGCTTATAAGCAGTTGATGTCACAAGCTATGTTTCATGAATCCCAAACGGTAAAGGAAAATGCTAAGAAAGTTACTTCTAGCATCAATCCGAAAATTCCCACCTTATTACTGGTGTCTAACGGTGAAGGTACTAGCTTTAGCCAATCTGAGTGGCAACGTTATGCAGAGAGATTTGCAAGCGACCAGTCTAATGTTCAAGTCGTCTATATGGATGCGCCTCACGACCTCTATCATTATCAAAGCGATGCTATTGTTTCTCGCATTAAAGAATTTTTAGAGAATAATTGAGGGCTTAAAAATCCATTGAGACTGATGATAATAATTGAAAGGTAATGACTTATGAATAATTCTTATATTTTACTTAGACATGCTCATTCAAGATTTTCAAGTGATGATTTCAATAGAACTTTATCAGAAAAAGGATTCTCATCTCTTGACCAGTTAGATTTTTTGAATTCTTTTAATATTGATTATTATTTTTCTAGTCCTTATAAACGAGCATTTGAAACGATTAATAGCTCGCCAATTCAATTTGATAAAATAGTTCTTGATAATCGGTTACGAGAGCGAAAATTATCTTCAACCTTTATAAAAGATTCTGAGTTTGAAGACAGTATTAAATATTTATGGCAAAATCCTAGTGAATCTCTTTTAGAAGGGGAATCAAATCAAGACGCACTAGCTAGAGTACTAAATTTTTTAATGGAATTGGAAGAGAGATACTCAGAAAAAATGATTTTACTTAGTTCACACGGGAATTTGATAGGAATACTACTACATCACTTTGATTCCAGTTTTGATTATGAAAAATGGGAGCATATGACCTTTCCAGATTGTTTTCTAATTGATAGAGATGGGATTGTGAAAAGAATTTTGAAAGATTAGTTCGTTGATTAAATAGTGAATCATATTGATCAAAATAGTTTGCTTTTTACAACTCGTAACCTGCCCATCGGGCAGGTCTTTTTGGTGTTTTAAGGAAACTATTAAACCAGAATTTTGGATTTAAAATAGCATTTTAAGAGTGAAATCTCTAATTTCATAATCTGTAGGCAAACGCTTGCATTCCGTTTTTTATTGGACTATAATAGGTTGGTATAAAGCCTTCTGTAAGAATAACAATTAGAAAGTTTAGAAAGTAAGGACTTAGAATATTTGTAGTCAAAAATACAATGTTGCTATTCCTTGCGATAGGGAGATAGATATGGCAATGATAGAAGTGGAACATCTTCAGAAAAATTTTGTGAAGACTGTTAAGGAACCAGGCTTGAAAGGGGCTTTGCGCTCCTTTATTCATCCTGAAAAGCAGACCTTTGAAGCGGTCAAGGATTTGACTTTTGAGGTACCCAAGGGCCAAATTCTAGGTTTTATCGGCGCAAATGGTGCTGGGAAGTCAACAACCATCAAAATGCTGACAGGGATTTTAAAACCGACATCTGGTTTTTGTCGGATTAACGGCAAGATTCCGCAGGACAATCGTCAGGATTATGTTAAAGATATTGGTGTGGTCTTTGGACAACGTACCCAGCTATGGTGGGATTTGGCTCTGCAAGAGACCTATACGGTCTTAAAAGAGATTTACGATGTGCCGGACTCGCTCTTTCATAAACGCATGGACTTTTTGAATGAAGTCTTGGATTTGAAGGACTTTATCAAAGACCCCGTGCGGACTCTTTCACTGGGGCAACGGATGCGGGCGGATATTGCGGCTTCCTTGCTCCACAATCCTAAAGTTCTCTTTTTAGATGAGCCGACCATTGGTTTGGACGTTTCGGTCAAGGACAACATTCGTCGGGCTATTACCCAGATCAATCAGGAGGAAGAAACAACTATCCTCTTGACCACTCACGACCTGAGCGACATTGAGCAACTCTGTGATCGAATTTTTATGATTGATAAGGGGCAAGAGATTTTTGATGGAACGGTTAGCCAGCTCAAGGAGACCTTTGGCAAGATGAAGACTCTTTCCTTTGAACTGCTACCAGGTCAAAGTCATCTCCTTTCTCACTATGAAGGCCTGCCTGATATGACCATTGATAGACAAGGAAATAGCCTCAATATTGAATTTGATAGTTCCCGCTACCAGTCAGCTGATATTATCAAGCAAACCCTGTCTGATTTTGAAATTCGCGATTTGAAGATGTTGGATACGGATATTGAGGATATTATCCGTCGCTTCTACCGAAAGGAGCTCTAAGATGGTCAAATTGTGGAGACGTTATAAACCCTTTATCAATGCAGGGATTCAGGAGTTGATTACCTATCGAGTCAACTTTCTACTTTATCGGATTGGGGATGTTATGGGAGCTTTTGTTGCTTTCTATCTCTGGAAGGCTGTCTTTGATTCCTCGCAAGAATCTTTGATTCAGGGCTTTAGTATGGCAGACATCACCCTATACATCATCATGAGCTTTGTGACTAATCTTTTGACTAGGTCGGACAGCTCCTTTATGATCGGGGAGGAGGTCAAGGATGGTTCCATTATCATGCGCTTGTTGCGACCAGTGCATTTTGCGGCCTCTTATCTCTTTACGGAGCTTGGTTCCAAGTGGTTGATTTTTATCTCTGTTGGACTGCCATTTTTAAGTGTCATTGTCTTGATGAAAATCTTATCAGGACAAGGAATTGTAGAATTGCTGGGCTTAACCATCCTTTATCTTTTTAGCTTAACTCTAGCCTACCTAATCAACTTTTTCTTTAATATCTGCTTTGGATTTTCAGCCTTTGTCTTTAAAAATCTATGGGGTTCCAATCTACTCAAGACTTCTATAGTGGCCTTTATGTCTGGAAGTCTGATTCCCTTGGCTTTCTTTCCAAAGATTGTTTCTGATATTTTGTCCTTCTTGCCTTTTTCATCTTTGATTTATACTCCAGTTATGATCATTGTTGGGAAATACGATGCCAGTCAGATTCTTCAAGCACTCTTGCTACAGTTCTTCTGGCTCATAGTGATGGTGGGCTTGTCTCAGTTGATATGGAAACGAGTCCAGTCCTTTATCACTATTCAAGGAGGTTAGTATGAAAAAATATCAACGCATGCATTTGATTTTTATCAGACAATACATCAAGCAAATCATGGAATACAAGGTCGATTTTGTGGTGGGCGTGTTAGGAGTTTTTCTGACTCAAGGCCTGAACCTCTTGTTTCTCAATGTGCTCTTTCAACACATTCCTTCTTTAGAAGGCTGGACTTTTCAAGAAATCGCCTTTATCTATGGATTTTCCTTAATTCCCAAGGGACTAGATCATCTCTTTTTTGACAATCTCTGGGCTCTGGGGCAACGTTTGGTGCGAAAAGGAGAGTTTGACAAGTACCTGACGCGTCCTATCAATCCTCTTTTTCACATCTTGGTTGAGACCTTTCAGATTGATGCCTTGGGCGAACTATTGGTCGGTGGTATTTTGTTAGCGACCACAGTGTCTAGCATTGGTTGGACTCTTCCAAAATTCCTGATTTTTCTAGTCTGCATTCCTTTTGCGACCTTGATCTATACTTCCTTGAAAATCGCGACTGCCAGTATCGCTTTTTGGACCAAGCAGTCAGGAGCCATGATTTACATTTTCTATATGTTTAATGACTTTGCCAAGTACCCGATTTCCATTTACAATTCGCTCCTTCGTTGGTTGATTAGCTTTATCGTGCCTTTCGCCTTTACGGCCTACTATCCTGCCAGCTATTTCTTGCAGGACAAAGACGGGATCTTTAACATTGGTGGGTTGATTTTGATTTCCCTTGTTTTCTTTGTTATTTCTTTAAAACTCTGGGACAGGGGCTTGGACGCCTACGAAAGTGCGGGTTCGTAAGAGATAAGATAGGATGAGAGTTAAAAATTAAATATGTTACAAACAACCGTTGAAAATTATAGCGGTTGTTTTTGCATATTTATTTAAGTATAAGTTGTATCCATCCCCCCTTTTTGCGATTTTGGTAGTTATTCCGGTTAATTGATAATATTTTTGATGGTAGGAATGAGTTTATATTGTAGCCAGTTAACTATAATATTTATTGACTAGACTATTTGTTAACATGGATTAAAAAAAAAATTAACCTGGGTTAATTTTTCTTGACTTAAATTTTTTTAATTGATATACTGTTTTTCAGAGAGCTAACAATTATATATAAATGTACTACTCTACCCCACTAGATGATACGTCATAAAACTTTTTATAACAAAGGCTAGCAAGGTTAAAGTTTTCTATCTATTGGGTTTAAAATAAAAAATTAAGGAATTAAAATGAAAAAAAGTACGGTATTGTCATTAACTACTGCTGCAGTTATTTTAGCAGCATATGCCCCCAATGAGGTAATTTTAGCAGATGCACCTAGTTCTGAAGATGCTTTAAGAATTTCTGATAAAGAAAAAGTAGTAGCAGATAAAGAAAAAGTAGTAGCAGATAAAGAAACAGAAAACAATGAACAATCTGAAGAACTTCATAATGTTATAGAAACTTCAAAGGATACTGAGGAGAAGAAGACAACAGTTATTGAGGAAAAAGAGGTTGTTAGTAAAAAGTCTGTGATAGACAAAAAAACTAGTAACGAAGGAGCAAGTATCAAAGAAGACTCCAATCAATCCCAAGGAAATGATGCGGACTCATTTGTAAATAAAGATACAGAAAATCCGAAAAAAGAAGATAAAGTTGTCTATATTGCTGAATTTAAAGATAAACAATCTGGAGAAAAAGTAATTAAGGAACTATCAAATCTTAAGGATACAAAAGTTTTATATACCTATAATACGATTTTTAATGGCGCTGCCATTGAAACAACTCCAGATAATTTGGACAAAATTAAACAAATAGAAGGTGTTTCGTCGGTTGAACGATCACAAAAACTCCAACCAATGATGAATCATGCCAGAAAGGAAATTGGAGTTGAGGAAGCTATTGATTACCTAAAGTCTATCAATGCTCCATTTGGGAAAAATTTTGATGGTAGAGGTATGGTCATTTCAAATATCGATACTGGAACAGATTATAGGCATAAGGCTATGAGGATTGATGACGATGCCAAAGACTCAATGAAATTTAAAAAAGATGACTTAAAAGGCACTGATAAGAATTATTGGTTGAGTGATAAAATCCCTCATGCGTTCAATTATTATAATGGTGGTAAAATCACTGTAGAAAAATATGATGATGGAAGGGATTATTTTGACCCACATGGGATGCATATTGCAGGGATTCTTGCTGGAAATGATACTGAAAAAGATATCAAGAACTTTAATGGCATAGATGGAATTGCGCCTAATGCACAAATTTTCTCTTATAAAATGTACTCTGACGCAGGATCTGGGTTTGCAGGTGATGAAACAATGTTTCATGCTATTGAAGATTCGATCAAACACAATGTCGATGTTGTTTCGGTATCATCTGGCTTTACGGGAACCGGTCTTGTAGGCGAGAAATATTGGGAGGCTATTAGAGCATTAAGAAAAGCTGGAATCCCAATGGTTGTTGCTACAGGTAACTTTGCGACTTCTGCTTCAAGTTCTTCTTGGGATTTAGTAGCCAATAATAATCTGAAAATGACAGATACTGGAAATGTAACACGAACTGCTGCACATGAAGATGCGATAGCGGTCGCTTCTGCTAAAAATCAAACAATTGAGTTTGATAAAGTTAACATAGGTGGACAAAGTTTTAAATACAGAAATATAGGTGCTTTTTTCGATAAGAATAAAATCCTAACAAATGAGGATGGGTCAAAAACTCCAAATAAATTAAAATTTGTATATATAGGCAAAGGTCAAGACCAAGATTTGATAGGCTTGGATCTTAAGGGCAAAATTGCAGTAATGGATAGAATTTATACCAAGGATTTAAAAGATGCTTTTAAAAGAGCTACGGATAAAGGCGCACGTGCCATTATGGTTGTAAATACTGTAAATTACTACAATAGAGATAATTGGACAGACCTTCCAGCTATGGGATATGAAGCGGATGAAGGGACTAAAAGTCAAGTATTTTCAATTTCAGGAGATGATGGTGTAAAATTATGGAACATGATTAACCCTGATAAAAAAACTGAAGTCAAAAGAAATAATAAGGAAGATTTTAAAGATAACTTAGAACAATACTATCCAATTGATATGGAAAGCTATAATTCTAATAAACCGAATGTAGGTGATGAAAAAGAAATTGACTTTAAATTTGCAGCTGACACAGACAAAGAACTTTATAAAGAAGATATCATCGTTCCAGCAGGGTCTACATCTTGGGGGCCAAGAACAGATTTGCTTTTAAAACCGGATGTTTCAGCACCTGGTAAAAATATTAAATCTACTCTAAATGTTATTAATGGTAAATCCACTTATGGTTATATGTCAGGAACTAGTATGGCAACTCCAATCGTAGCAGCTTCTACTGTTTTGATTCGACCAAAATTAAAGGAATTGCTTGAAAGACCTGTCTTGAAAAATCTTAAGGGAGATGACAAAATAGACCTTACAAGTCTTACAAAAATAGCCCTACAAAATACTGCAAGACCTATGATGGATGCAACCTCTTGGAAAGAAAAGAGTCAATACTTTGCATCACCTAGACAGCAGGGAGCGGGACTAATTAATGTTGCCAACGCTTTGAGAAATGAAGTTGTAGCAACTTTCAAAAATACAGATTCTAAAGGTTTGGTAAATTCATATGGTTCCATTTCTCTTAAAGAAATAAAAGGTGATAAAAAATACTTTACAATCAAGCTTCACAATACCTCAAATAGACCTTTAACCTTTAAAGTTTCTGCATCAACTGTAACTACAGATGCTCTAACTGATAGGCTAAAACTCGATGAAACATATAAAGATGAAAAATCTCCGGACGGGAAGCAAATTGTTCCAGAAATTCACCCAGAAAAAGTCAAAGGAGCAAATATCACATTTGAGCATGACACTTTCACTATAGGTCCAAATTCCAGCTTTGATTTAAATGCGGTTATAAATGTTGGGGAAGCAAAAAATAAAAATAAATTTGTAGAATCATTTATTCATTTTGAGTCAGTGGAAGAAATGGAAGCTCTAAACTCCAACGGGAAGAAAATAAACTTCCAACCTTCTTTATCGATGCCTCTAATGGGATTTGCTGGGAATTGGAACCACGAACCAATACTTGATAAATGGGCCTGGGAAGAAGGGTCAAAATCAAAAGCGATGGAAGGTTATGATGATGATGGCAAACCAAAAATTCCAGGTACCTTAAATAAGGGGATTGGTGGAGAACATGGTATAGATAAATTTAATCCAGCAGGAGTTATCCAAAATAGAAAAGATAAAAATACAACATCTCTAGATCAAAATCCAGAATTATTTGCTTTCAATAACGAAGGAATCAACGCACCCTCATCAAGTGGTTCTAATATTGCTAAAATTTATCCTTTAGATTCAAATGGAAATCCTCAAGATGCTCAACTTGAGAGAGGATTAACGCCTTCTCCACTTGTATTAAGAAGTGCAGAAGAAGGAGTGATTTCAATAGTAAATACAAATAAAGAAGGAGAAAATCAAAGAGACTTAAAAGTCATTTCGAGAGAACACTTTATTAAAGGAATTTTAAACTCTAAAAGAAATGATGCAAAGGGCATTAAATCATCTAAACTAAAAGTTTGGGGTGACTTGAAATGGGATGGACTCATTTATAACCCTAGAGGTAGAGAAGAAAATGCCCCAGAAAGTAATGACAAAAAAGATCCTGCTACTAAGATACGAGGACAATTTGAACCGATTGCGGAAGGCCAATATTTCTATAAATTTAAATATAGATTAACCAAGGATTACCCATGGCAGGTTTCCTATATTCCTGTAAAAATTGATAACACCCCTCCAAAGATTGTTTCAATTGATTTTTCAAACCCTGAAAAAATTAAGTTAATTACAAAGGATACTTATCACAAGGTCAAAGAGCAATACAAGAATGAAACGCTATTTGCGAGAGATCAAAAAGAACATCCTGAAAAATTTGACGAGATTGCCAACGAAGTTTGGTATGCTGGCGCCGCTCTTGTTAATGAAGATGGAGAGGTTGAGAAAAATCTTGAGGTCACTTATGCAGGTGAGGGTCAAGGAAGAAATAGAAAACTTGACAAAGACGGAAACACCATTTATGAAATTAAAGGTGCAGGAGATTTAAGGGGCAAAATCATTGAAGTGATTGCATTAGACGGTTCTAGCAATTTCACAAAGATTCATAGAATTAAATTTGCTGATCATGCTGATGAAAAGGGGATGATTTCCTATTATCTAGTAGATCCTGATCAAGATTCATCTAAATACCAAAAGCTTGGCGAGATTCCCGAATCTAAATTTAAAAATTTAGAAAATAGAAAAGAGGATAGTCTTAAAAAAGATACAACGGAAGTAGAACATCATCAAGAAAATGAAGAGGCTACCGAAGAAAAATCTAGCTTGACTATTCATAAAACTATTTCAACAATTAGAGATTTTGAAAGTAAAGACTTAAAGAAACTCATTAAAAAGAAATTCAGAGAAGTTGATGACTTTACAAGTGAAACTGGTAAGAGAATAGAGGAATACGATTATAAATACGATGATAAGGGAAATATTATTGCATATGACGATGGTAGTGCCTTACAATATGAAACTGAAAAACTTGATGAAATCAAATCAAAAATTTATGGCATTCTAAACCCATCTAAAGATGGACACTTTGAAATTCTTGGAAAGATCAGTAATGTTTCTAAAAATGCCAAGGTATATTATGGCAATAATTATAAATCGATAGAAATCAAAACGACCAAGTATGATTCACATTCAAAAGCGATGACATTTGATTTATACGCTAATATTAATGATATTGTGGATGGATTAGCTTTTGCAGGAGATATGAGATTTTTTGTTAAAGATGGTGATCAGATAAAAGCTGAAACTAAAATTAGAATGCCTGAAAAAAATAAGGAAACTAAAACAGAATATCCGTATGCATCAAGTTATGGGAATGTAATAGAATTAGGAGAAGGAGATCTTTCAAAAAACAAACCAAACAATTTAACGGACATGGAATCTGGTAAAATCTATGCTGACTCAGAAAAACAACAATATCTGTTAAAGGATAACATCATTCTAAGGGAAGGCTATGCACTAAAAGTGACTACCTATAATCCTGGGAAAACGGATATGTTAGAAGGGAATGGAGTCTATAGCAAGGAAGATATAGCAAAAATCCAAAAGGCCAATCCTAATCTAAGAGTCTTATCAGAAACAACAATTTATGCTGATAGTAGAAATGTTGAAGATGGAAGAAGTACTCAATCAGTATTAATGTCGGCTTTGGACGGCTTTAACATTGTAAGATATCAAGTGTTTACATTTAAAATGAATGATAAAGGGGAGGCAATCGATAAAGATGGCAATCTTGTAACAAATCCTTCTAAACTGGTATTATTTGGTAAGGATGGTAAAGAGTACACAGGAGAGGATAAGTCCAATGTAGAAGCTATAAAAGAAGATGGCTCTACGTTATTTATTGATGCAAAACCAGTAAATCTTTCAATGGACAAGAACTACTTTAATCCATCTAAAACTAATAAAATTTATGTACGAAATCCAGAATTTTATTTAAGAGGTAAGATTTCTGATAAGGGTGGTTTTAACTGGGAGTTGAGAGTTAATGAATCGGTTGTAGATAATTATTTAATCTACGGAGATTTACACATTGATAACACTAGAGATTTTAACATTAAGCTTAATGTTAAAGACGGTGACATCATGGACTGGGGGATGAAAGACTATAAAGCAAACGGATTTCCAGATAAGGTAACAGATATGGATGGAAATGTTTATCTTCAAACTGGCTATAGCGATTTGAATGCGAAAGCGGTTGGAGTACACTATCAATTTTTATATGATAATGTAAAACCAGCAGTAAACATTGATCCTAAGGGAAATACTAGTATCGAATATGCTAACGGAAAATCTGTAGTGTTTAATATTAATGATAAGAGAAATAATGGATTCGATGGTGAGATTCAAGAACAACATATTTATGTAAATGGAAAAGAATACAAATCATTTGATGATATTAAACAACTAACAGACAAGACACTAAACATTAAGATTGTTGTAAAAGATTTTGCAAGAAATACTACCGTAAAAGAATTCATTTTAAACAAAGATACGGGAGAGGTAAGTGAATTAAAACCTCATAGGGTAACTGTGACCATTCAAAATGGAAAAGAAATGAGTTCAACGATAGTGTCGGAAGAAGATTTTATGTTACCTGTCTATAAGGGTGAATTAGAAAAAGGATACCAATTTGATGGTTGGGAAATTTCTGGTTTCGAAGGTAAAAAAGACGCCGGCTATGTTATTAATCTATCAAAAGATACCTTTATAAAACCTGTATTCAAGAAAATAGAGGAGAAAAAGGAGGAGGAAAATAAACCTACTTTTGATGTATCGAAAAAGAAAGAAAAAACACAATCTAATTCAACTAATGATGTCAATAGTATTGTTTCTGATGAAAATGATAAAAACTTTGAAATTAACAAGAACGTTTATCTAAATGAACAAGGGAACTTAACTAATAAAAATACCAACATCAATAGTAAATCAACTAGTAACAATCCTAATGAGTTGCCAAAAACCGGAACAGCAAGCGGAGCCCAGACACTATTAGCTGCCGGAATCATGTTTATAGTAGGAGCTTTTCTTGGATTGAAGAGAAAAAATAAAGATTAAGACAAAAGCTATAGAAAAAATGGTTTATGTACTGAGATTAGATGGTGAGGTGATGACATAGTTTTGTGAAAATATTGATTTAGAAATATATTATTTAGATTTCTATGAAAATAGGAGATTTTAAAGAGATATATGTAAAAGCCTTGTCTCAGGACAGGCTTTTTCTAATGGAGATGGGTTCTGTTTAAAATCCATTTCTTTGGCTTATAAAAATATAAATACAAACGGTTGTTTATATTTTGTGGTATAATGTATTGTAATAAATACTTGTTTTGATACCAATCTAGAGATATTTTTATAGTTATTTATTCTAGAAATTTTTGCTTGGATTTTTTTTTAAAAGTCATAAAAGTTCATGGATAGTAACGAATGAAGTATCGTAAGCTTGGCTGAATATCAATCAAAAAGGAGAAAATTATGAATAAGAAAGAACGGGAAAAACAATTTGAAGAGATCAATGGACCTAAGCGGTCTGAATCAAAGTCGGCTCCGAATAAAAATATAAAAATCTATATTGGCATAGCACTCTCTGTTTTAGTCACTCTCATCTTGGTAAGTATTTTCTCATATCTTCTGATTGGAAAGAAAGAGTCAAATCAAGCATCGTCTGCAGTTTCAACTAAAGAGACAACAAGTCAAGCTTCTACAAGCCAAGGAAAAACGGATGAGACTGATAAGGATAAACAAGAGGAAATTCAGAAACTCAAGGATCAACTGACTGCTTTAGATACCAAAATTACGGAAGCAGAAGCACTTGTTAGCAAGTTGAAGAAAGAAACTACCGTTCCAAAACTAGATATTGAAGCAATCAAGAACAATGATTTGTCTAGTTTAGATGGCACTTGGCGTAGTCAATCTGGCAATGAATACATTATTAAGAATTCTGGAGAAGTAGATGCGACTTGGTTTACAAATGATCAAAAGTACGAATCTGTAGTTGGATTAAAGGTATCAAAAGGTCAAGATAGTCGTAACCCTGAGACAGCTTCTATCAGTGCGTGGGTAAAAGATTCTGTTGCTGGAGGATTTGTAGTAGTAGCTGTGCCAAGTGGAGTTGTTATGCAACCTGCTGATGACGGAAAGATTACGGATAAAAGCAATCATGCTGAAGAAAGACTACTTTCGGGCCAAGATTATGGGTCTATGTTAATGAAACCAGAAGATGTTTATTATCGTGTGAAACCAGATACCAGTAAACTTGAGGAAGCAGAAAAGAACTTAGCTCAACTGCAAGCAGATAGTGAAGCAATCAAATCTTCTCTAGAGTCAAAGGAAAAGAAAAACTAGATGGTATTCGTTCAAAAATACTGTTACAATCGGCAGAATCAAGAAGCCCAAACGGGCTTCTTTTTCTTTTATCACCACTATTCAACCACATAGACAGAGATATTGACCAGATAGGCAAAAGGTCTTGTTCTTGAGAAATTCCTCTGCTATAATGATTTTTGTAAGGGACGTGAGAGGTCAGTATCAGACAACTCAAGTCAATTAAAAAGAAAATGGAGACAAAAAATGAAAAAATTATTGGGACTTGTATTTTTAGTAGCAGCAGCGCTAGTATTGTATTTCGGATCTGTTGGATGGCCAAGCTTGGATGTCAACCTTTGGTCACTGATTCCAGTCGGCTTATTCCTCTATTTCACTCTAGAAAATCTTTTGAAAAAAGACTATAAGGCTAGTCTGATGTGCTTAATTATTGCTTTTATCATTGCAAATGCTATTTTTGATCTCTTGCCAATTTCAAGTGGTTTGGTGATTGGTGCGGGAGTGCTAGCTTGTGTAGGACTTGGCTACCTCTTTCCTGATAAAGATAAAAAAGAAGACAAATAGAAAAGTCTCGAGGTTTCTCGAGACTTTATTTTTATTTACCAGCGTAATATTTTTGAATTCCTTTTACAATGCCTGCCACCAGTTTATCTTGGTAGCGACTATCTCTGATTTGTTGGCTTTCAGTGAAATTATCCATATAACCAAGTTCAAGGAGGACGGCTGGTTTAGCTGTTTCGCGTAGGACGGCAAAACTTCTTTCTAACTGACCAGCATCCTTAGCCCCTGTTTCGGCTAAGAGAGAGGAGTGGATAGCAGCAGCGAGGCGCTTACTTTCACTAATGCGATCAGGATGGTTGTGCCAGTATGGATTAATCTTACTTGGATAATCAGGTTCATCGCTATAGGAGTAGGTTTGAATACCGCTCGCTTTTGAGTAGGTATTACCAGTAGCGTTGAAGTGAATACTGATAAAAATATCAGAGTTGGTCTTATTAACCATACGAGAACGTTCGGTAACAAAATCAACGTCAATATCACTATCACGAGAAGTGAGGACCTTGTAGCCTAGTTCTTCTAACTTAGTACGAAGCTTACGGTAAATCTGCATGTTGAGATCTTTTTCAGCTACATTGTAGTAAAAGGCACCTGAATCTCGACCACCATGCCCAGGGTCTAGGAAAATGGTATTGCTGTATAGGCCTTTTGTAAATCCGCCTTCAGTTGAAACTTCTGAAATCCATTGGCCGTATTTTTGGAACAGGTGTTCCTTACCGTCTATCTTGTAAGTTCCTGAAACATAATGCCCATTATCATCTAGGTAGTAGCGTGCTTTGTCAGAGTTATCGTAAATCCATTCGCTCTTTGCCATGTAACCACCTGACTTGAGGTAGTATGCTCCAATCCACTCCTGATTTGCATAACGGCCATCGGCTTTTAGATAGAACCAGCTCTTGTAGGCTTTATCGAAGATCCACTCATTCTCCGCCATGGCTCCACTGGTTTTAAGGTAGTAGCTTCCTTTCCATTTGTCTGCTAGCATCCCACCATTCTGGTCAAATGAGTACCAGGAACCCTGAATCTTTTGCCAGTTGTCTCGGATATATCTCCCTGATCCGTTCGCATAGAACCAAGTATCCTTGATTTTGACCCAGTTGTTTTCTGTCATAGCTCCACTCTGGTTGAAGAGGTAGCCCTTGAAGGTTGTCGCACTCAGCATTCCACCGTCTTTGTCAAAGTAGTACCAAGAACCGTTTATTTTCTCCCATTTATCCTGTGAGATTTTTCCAGAAGGAGCGACATAGTACCAAATTTGGTCTAATTTAGTCCAGCCCTTTTCTGCCATAGCTCCGCTTTTTGTGAGAAGATAGCCGTCAACGGCGGTGTTGCTGAGCATACTTCCAATTTGGTCAAAATAGTACCAGGAGCCGTTAATTTTTTTCCAGGTGTTCTGAGCTAGTCGTCCAGAGGAATCAGCATAATACCATTGATTGTCCAGTTTGGTCCAGCTATTTTCTGTCATGACTCCATCTTGGTCAAAGGCATAGCCTTTGTAGATAGTAGAATGAAGACGATTACCATCTTGATCGAAGTAGTACCATTTGCCTTGAATTTGTTTCCAGTTCAAAGCAGGTTTATCATCTTGGTAAAAACGCCAGTGGTGATTTTCTTGGTGCCATCCTTCTTTTTTGGGCTTGTCTTCTTGCACATCTACTTTCGGAAGAACTTCTGATTTAGAGTTTTCCTCAACACTCGACTCTTTCTTTTCTTCTTTGGCAATTGCTTCCTTGACAGCAGATGTAGATTGAGTTGTGTTTTCTTCTCCTAAGACGGATGCGGGTGCTAATCCTACGATTGAAAGGATTAAAGCACTGGTCAGTAGTATCTTTTTCACTTTTTATTTCCTAACTTTTTCTTTTTCCCTTTTTCATTTTTCATTTTTCTATTAATTATCGAATTGAACTTCTTCTAGTAAGTATTCGATAAAGCGTTCGCCCATCTTAGACAGGCTGGTTTTTTCATGTTGGATATAGACTAGTTCAATCGGGTCGTCAATGTCCAGCGGAATGGAAACGATATTGTCTCCGTTGAGGTTACTGTTCAAAATCCCTGTTGCAATGGTGTAACCATCCAAACCAATCAAAAGGTTAAAGAGGGTGGCACGGTCACTGACTACGATGGATTTTTTGTGGTGCTCTTGTGAAAGAATCTCCTCTGAAAAGTAGAAGGAGTTGTGCGTCCCCTGGTCATAACTCAGATAAGGGAAGTCTTCCAAATCAGCCAGTTTGACCTTATCTTTTTTAGCTAGAGGGTTGGTCTTGCTGACAAAGATATGGGGTTGAGCGGTAAAGAGGTGGTGCGCTAGCAGGTGGTTATCATCCAGCATTTTCGTTAAAACATCGCGGTTGTAGCTGTTTAAAAAGAGGACACCGACCTCGCTACGGAAGTTCTTGACGTCATCGATAATCTCCCAAGTCCGAGTTTCACGAAGGAAAAGCTCGTATTTCTCCATATCACTTTTCTTGAGCAAAGAGACAAAGGCATTGACTACAAAAGCATAGTGCTGAGAGGAAACGCTGAAAAGTTCGCGGTGGGCGACAGGATTTTTATAGCGTTCTTCCAGAAGCTGAGTTTGCTCAACGACCTGACGGGCATAGGAGAGAAACTCCATCCCATCACGGGTTAAGGTAATGCCCTTGGGATTGCGGATAAAGATTTCAATACCCATTTCATTTTCCAAGTCTCGAACAGCATTAGAGAGACTGGGTTGGGTGATAAAGAGCTGCTTGGCTGCCTCATTCATAGAGCCAGTTTCGACAATTTTGATAATATAGTGTAGTTGTTGAATTCTCATGTTTTTATTGTACCACACTTGCGGAAGAATGGGCAATGAAGACGAAGAAAATAGGGGGAAAGAGCTGGTCCAGTATTGAAAAAAAGTCTAGAATCTGCTAAAATGGAAGCTATGAAAACATTCTATGATGTGCAGCAATTTCTCAAACAGTTTGGCATTATTGTTTACATGGGGAAGCGCTTGTATGATATTGAACTGATGAAGCTCGAACTCTCTCGGATCTATGATGCAGGTCTGATGGACAAGCTAGACTATCTAGAGGCGGAAGCTGTTCTTCGTAGAGAGCACAAGATAGAATTAGACTACATAGAGAAAAATGGAGATAAGAACTTATGACAATTTGGATTGTTTGGGGAATCGTATTGGCGATGGCGGCATGGATGGGTTATAACTACCTTCGTATTCGTCGTGCGGCTAAGATTGTGGATAATGCAGAATTTGAAGCCTTGATTCGAAAAGGGCAGTTGATTGATGTCCGTGAACCAGCAGAATTTCACAGAAAACATATCCTTGGAGCTCGCAATATTCCTTCAAATCAGTTGAAGTCAAGCCTTGCAGCCCTTCGTAAGGATAAACCTGTCCTTCTCTACGAAAACCAACGCGGACAACGAGTGACCAATGCAGCACTTTATCTGAAAAAACAAGGTTTCTCTGAAATTTATATCCTTTCTTATGGATTGGATTCTTGGAACGGGAAGGTCAAGACGAGCTAAGCTTCTGTTAAAAACTGTCGAATGGTAGATAAAGCTAGTATCTTAAGGTATCATCATTTATATTAAATTTAAGGAGGTTTTATAATATGAATTCACAACAAAAGAAAAAACCTTCACTTATTTTAGGTATCTTATCTATCGTCCTTGGTTTGCTATCTCCAATAGTGGGTCTGATTTTGGGGATTATAGGATTGGTCTTGGCTTTTTCATACCAAAAAGAATCTGGACTGGACTATAAAACAGAAAAGATTCTCAATATCGTAGGACTTGTAGTTTCTGTTCTGAACTGGATTCTAGCAATCGCAATATTTTTTAGATAATCAAAAACAAAAAAGCTTTAAATATAAAGCTTTTTTGTTTTATCGACTCATCTCTAAATAGTTTTTAATAATTTTCAATTCCTCTGGATTCAAGGGACGGTATTGCCCTTCTGCTAGTTCTGGGTCTAATGTAAAGTCACCGAATTGGACACGTTTTAGGGCAGTCACCTTGACACCAACTGATAGAAACATCTTCTTGACCTGATGGAATTTCCCCTCTGAGATGGTGATGGAGGCCCGGCTCTCTGTTGGGCTTGCGGCTAGAATCTCTAGCTTTGCTGGTTTACAAGTGGTCCCGTCTAAAAAGACAATTCTGTCTTTGAATTTTTGGATATGGTCTGACGTGAGTGGTCCGTTGACTTCCACTTGATAAGATTTATCAACATGGTACTGGGGATGAAGGAGTTGAAAACCAAGAGGTCCATTGTCTGTCAAAAGGAGCAGTCCCGTCGTATCGCGGTCTAGTCTGCCGATAGCGTAGAGCTGGTCAGACTGGATGTCAGGTGGAAGGAGGTCCATGACGGTTGGTAGGTCCTTATCCTTGCTAGCTGTAACGACTCCATTTGGTTTATGAAGCATGAGGTAGTTGTGCTCGTAGCCTTGGATTTGCCGTCCTTGAAAGACTAATTTCTGCAATCCAGTGTCGACATTTTGAGAGAGGGAGTTGGCTGGACAATCGTCCACTAGGATTTCTTTTTTTAATAAAGCCTGTTTCATAGCCTTGCGACTGACCTTTTCTTGGGCTAATAATCTATCTAAACGCATACCAGCTTATCTTATCATAAGTCTCTGACTTTGAAAAGAGTTGCCTTGACTAGAAAAGCAGAGTGAAAACATTTACACTTAGCTGAACTGTGATTTTTGAATGAGACTGTGGTATAATTGTTCAGTTAGAAATAAAAATTTAAATATTAGAGGAAATCATGACAAAATTAAGAGAAGATATCCGTAACATTGCGATTATCGCCCACGTTGACCACGGTAAAACAACCCTCGTTGACGAATTATTGAAACAATCTGAAACTCTTGATGCACGTACTGAATTGGCAGAGCGCGCTATGGACTCAAACGATATCGAAAAAGAGCGTGGGATTACCATCCTTGCAAAAAATACAGCCGTTGCCTACAACGGAACTCGTATCAATATCATGGACACACCAGGACACGCGGACTTCGGTGGAGAAGTTGAGCGTATCATGAAAATGGTTGACGGTGTTGTCTTGGTCGTGGATGCCTACGAAGGAACCATGCCACAGACTCGTTTCGTATTGAAAAAAGCCTTGGAACAAGACCTTGTTCCAATCGTGGTTGTCAACAAAATCGATAAACCATCAGCTCGTCCAGCAGAAGTAGTGGACGAAGTCTTGGAACTTTTCATTGAGCTTGGTGCAGATGATGACCAGCTTGACTTCCCAGTGGTGTATGCTTCAGCTATCAACGGAACATCTTCATTGTCAGATGATCCAGCTGATCAAGAAAAAACAATGGCACCAATCTTTGATACCATTATCGACCATATCCCTGCTCCAGTGGACAACTCAGATGAACCTTTGCAGTTCCAAGTCTCACTTTTGGACTACAATGACTTCGTAGGTCGTATCGGTATCGGTCGTGTCTTCCGTGGTAGTGTGAAAGTTGGGGACCAAGTTACCCTTTCTAAACTAGATGGTACAACGAAGAACTTCCGTGTTACAAAACTCTTCGGTTTCTTTGGCTTGGAACGTCGTGAAATCCAAGAAGCTAAAGCAGGTGACTTGATTGCTGTTTCTGGTATGGAAGATATCTTTGTTGGTGAGACGATTACACCGACAGATGCCATTGAACCTCTTCCAATCCTACACATCGATGAGCCAACTCTTCAAATGACCTTCTTGGTCAACAACTCACCATTTGCAGGTCGTGAAGGAAAATGGGTGACTTCTCGTAAGGTGGAAGAACGCTTGCAAGCAGAATTGCAAACAGACGTTTCCCTACGAGTTGACCCAACGGACTCACCAGATAAATGGACTGTCTCAGGTCGTGGAGAATTGCACTTGTCAATCCTTATCGAAACTATGCGTCGTGAGGGTTATGAACTTCAAGTATCTCGTCCAGAGGTTATTGTAAAAGAAATCGACGGTGTTAAATGTGAGCCATTTGAACGTGTTCAAATCGATACTCCAGAAGAATACCAAGGTTCTGTTATCCAAAGCCTTTCTGAACGTAAGGGTGAAATGTTGGATATGATTTCAACTGGTAATGGTCAAACTCGTTTGGTCTTCCTTGTTCCAGCGCGTGGTTTGATTGGGTACTCAACTGAGTTCTTGTCAATGACTCGTGGTTACGGTATCATGAACCATACCTTCGACCAATACTTGCCATTGATTCCAGGTGAAATTGGGGGACGTCACCGTGGTGCCCTTGTTTCCATCGATGCTGGTAAGGCTACAACTTACTCAATCATGTCTATCGAAGAACGTGGAACCATCTTTGTCAACCCAGGTACTGAGGTTTACGAAGGAATGATCATTGGCGAAAACTCTCGTGAAAACGACTTGACAGTTAACATCACTAAGGCCAAACAAATGACCAACGTTCGTTCAGCTACTAAGGATCAAACAGCTGTTATCAAGACACCTCGTATCTTGACCCTTGAAGAGTCTCTTGAATTCTTGAATGACGATGAGTACATGGAAGTAACGCCTGAGTCTATCCGTTTGCGTAAACAAATCCTTAACAAGGCAGAGCGTGAGAAAGCCAACAAGAAGAAAAAATCAGCTGAATAAGAGCTAGAAAGAGATAAAGATGGTCTATTTAATCATAGGGATACTCTTATTACTACTCTATGTATTTGCGACACCCCAAAGTATCAAAGGAACAGTCAACATCGTTATCTTGGTCTTTGTAGTTGTTGCACTCTTGATTTTGCTGATGTTGTCCATCTTGCAAATCTTCCAATTACCGACAGAATTCTTTGTCACAATCGCCATGTTGGCCCTAGCTTACTTTAGCTTGAGAGACATTACGCTCATGTCTGTAAAAAAGAGCAGAAGAAGATAAATAGAAAGAGAGCTATGGCTCTCTTTTTCTATGCTAGAATGAAGGCTAGAGCATTTTCGTTTAGTATTATTTTCATAAAAATGGTAAAATAGTAGGAGTAGAAATGGAGTTTGAGACATGAAAGTAATCGATCAATTTAAAAATAAGAAAGTCCTTGTTTTAGGTTTAGCTAAGTCTGGTGAGTCTGCGGCCCGTTTGCTAGACAAGCTAGGTGCTATTGTGACAGTAAATGACGGCAAGCCTTTTGAGGAAAATCCTGCTGCTCAAAGCTTGCTGGAAGATGGGATCAAGGTTGTCACTGGTGGGCATCCTTTGGAATTATTGGATGAAGATTTCGCTCTGATGGTGAAAAATCCAGGCATCCCGTATAGCAATCCCATGATTGAGAAGGCTCTGGCAAAGGGGATTCCAGTCTTGACTGAGGTGGAATTGGCTTATTTGATTTCAGATGCGCCAATTATCGGTATTACTGGTTCAAATGGGAAAACAACCACAACGACGATGATTGGGGAAGTTTTGACTGCTGCTGGCCAACATGGTCTCTTGTCAGGGAACATCGGCTATCCTGCCAGTCAAGTGGCTCAAACTGCAACGGCTAAGGACACGCTTGTCATGGAACTTTCTTCTTTCCAACTGATGGGTGTTCAAGAATTCCATCCTGAGATTGCGGTTATTACCAACCTTATGCCCACTCATATCGACTACCATGGCTCTTTTGAAGAATATGTGGTAGCTAAGTGGAATATCCAGAACAAGATGACAGCAGCTGATTTCCTTGTTTTGAACTTTAACCAAGATTTGGCAAAAGAATTGGCTACCAAAACACAAGCTACTGTTGTACCATTTTCAACACAGGAAAAGGTTGATGGAGCTTATTTGGAAGATGGTCAACTCTACTTCCGTGGAGAAGTGGTCATGGCAGCTAGTGAAATCGGTGTTCCAGGTAGCCACAATGTAGAAAATGCCCTTGCGACTATGGCTGTAGCCAAGCTTCGTGGTGTAGACAACCAAACCATCAAGGAAACTCTTTCATCCTTTGGTGGTGTCAAACACCGTCTCCAATTTGTGGATGAAATTCAGGGTGTCAAATTCTATAACGATAGCAAGTCAACCAATATCTTAGCCACTCAAAAAGCCTTGTCAGGATTTGACAATAGTAAGGTTATCTTAATTGCAGGTGGTTTGGACCGCGGCAATGAGTTTGACGAATTAGTGCCAGATATTACTGGGCTCAAGAAGATGGTTATCCTCGGTCAATCTGCAGAACGTGTCAAACGGGCAGCGGATAAGGCTGGTGTGGCTTATGTAGATGCGACAGATATTGCTGATGCGACCCGCAAGGCTTATGAGCTTGCGACTCAAGGAGACGTGGTTCTCCTCAGTCCTGCTAATGCTAGCTGGGATATGTATGCTAACTTTGAAGTACGTGGAGATCTTTTCATCGACACAGTAGCGGAGTTAAAGGAATAATATGAAAAAAATTGTCTTTACAGGTGGGGGGACGGTTGGACACGTCACCCTCAACCTCTTATTAATGCCCAAGTTCATCGAAGACGGCTGGGAAGTTCACTATATTGGTGATAAACACGGAATCGAACACCAAGAAATCCTCAAGTCAGGTTTGGATGTTACTTTCCATTCTATTGCGACTGGGAAGTTGCGTCGTTATTTTTCTTGGCAAAATATGCTGGATGTCTTCAAAGTTGGTTGGGGAATTGTTCAATCGCTCTTTATCATGTTACGACTGCGTCCACAGGCTCTTTTTTCTAAGGGAGGATTTGTCTCTGTACCGCCGGTTATCGCAGCGCGAGTGTCAGGAGTGCCTGTCTTTATTCATGAATCGGACCTTTCTATGGGCTTAGCCAATAAAATTGCCTATAAATTTGCGACTAAGATGTATTCGACATTTGAGCAGGCTGCTGGTCTCGCAAAAGTCGAGCATGTGGGGGCAGTGACCAAGGTTTCAGACCAAAAAACTCCTGAACCAGATGAATTGGTGGATATCCAAACCCACTTTGATCCTAAATTGCCAACGGTATTGTTTGTTGGTGGTTCTGCAGGAGCTCGTGTATTTAACCAATTGGTGACAGATCATAAGCAAGAACTGACCGAACGCTACAATATTATCAATCTCACTGGAGATTCAAGCCTCAATGAGTTGAGTCAAAATCTCTTTCGTGTTGATTATGTGACGGATCTCTATCAACCCTTGATGGAGATGGCAGATGTGGTGGTGACGCGTGGCGGTGCCAATACGATTTTCGAGCTCTTGGCCATGGCGAAACTCCATCTCATCGTACCATTGGGTCGTGAAGCAAGTCGTGGAGATCAGATTGAAAATGCAGCCTACTTTGTTAAGAAAGGCTACGCAGAAGAACTTCAAGAAAGTGACTTGACCTTGGAAAGCTTGGAGGCGAAACTCAGTCACTTGCTTAGTCACAAGGACCAATACCAAGCTAGCATGAAAGCTTCGACTGAATTGAAATCTCTTGCAGATTTTTACGATCTACTAAGAAAAGACCTAGCATAAGGAATATCAATGTCAAAGGATAAGAAAAAAGAATCAAACAAGAAGCAAGAATTGTCTGAATGGCAGAAACGAAACCAGGAATACCTGAAGAAGAAGGCTGAGGAAGAAGCTGCCCTAGCTGAAGAGAAGGAAAAGGAAAAACAAGCTCGTAAGGAAGCCAACTCGAAACTACTGGAGGAATCCAAGAAATCATCGAGTGAGTCAGTTGAGGAAGCCTCAAGTCCAAGCAAGGAACCATCCGAAAAAGAAGAAAAATCTCAAAAGGATGCCCCTAAAGTCAAAGAGGAAAAAGAGAAGAAGAAAAAAGAAAAACCCAAAAAACCAGAGAAACCAGCCAAGCCTAAAATTGCGCCTGTTCATATTTGGCGAGCTGTGAGTATCTTGGTACCCAGTGTCCTGGTCCTTCTTCTTTCAGTCTATCTATTGACTCCACTTTCGACCATCAAAAATATCGAGGTTAAGGGAAATAGTAACACGCAGGCGGATGACATCAAACAGGCTTCTGGGATTCAAGATAGCGACTATACTTTAGCTCTATTGTTGGATAAGGAAACATACGCTGAGCGAATCAAGTCCAATCATTGGATAGAATCAGCGAAGATTGACTATCAATTTCCGACTAACTTTACGATTGAGGTCAAGGAATTCGATATTGTCGGTTATTATGTGTCTGGTGAAGAACATTATCCTATTCTGTCTAGTGGTACAGTAGAGTCAACTCCTGTTGATCGCTTAAACTTGCCTGAGACTTATCTGACAGTTACCTTTAACGATGAGCAGCAGGTGAAAAAGCTGATAACAGGATTGTCTACCATCAGTGAGGATATCAAGAGTCAAATCCAGAAAATCGAATTAGCGCCGAGCAAGGCAACAGCAGATCTTTTAAAAATTACCATGCTGGATACAGATGAGATTTTGGTTCCTTTATCAGAATTGAGCAAGAAATTGCCTTATTACAGCAAAATCAAGCCACAATTGTCAGAACCGAGTGTAGTCGATATGGAAGCTGGAGTATACAGCTATACGATAGCGGATAAATTGATAGAAGAGGCTGAGGAAAAAGCCAAACAAGAGGCCAAGGAAGCTGAGAAGAAAAAACAGGAAGAAGAAAAGAAAAAACAAGAAGAACAAGGAAATCAAAGCCAAACGAGCCAGCAATCACAGAGTCGTTAGACTAACTTTTCCTCTTGATTTTGAATGGTATAGAAGTCCAGTTTCGAGTTTTTGCTTGACAAGTCCTACTATAAATAATAGAATAGAAAAAAACCTTTAAAGCAGTCCAGAGAGGCAGCTAAGGTTAGACGGTGAAAGGGTGAACTCTACCCATTTTTCGTGGAACCTTGCTGTTGGCAGGTTCCTTTTTTCATGCTCTCTAGCTTACAAAGGTAAAAGGAGAAAGGTATGCGTGAACATCGTCCAGTTATTGCTCTTGATTTTCCTAGTTTTGAGGCAGTCAAGGAATTTTTATCTCTTTTCCCAGCAGAAGAAAGTCTTTATCTAAAAGTAGGGATGGAGCTTTATTATGCGGAAGGTCCAGAAGTTGTCCGTTATTTGAAGTCACTGGGGCATAGTGTCTTTTTGGATCTCAAGCTACATGACATTCCAAATACAGTCAAATCTGCCATGAAGGTCTTGTCTCAGCTTGGTGTGGACATGACTAACGTTCATGCTGCAGGTGGTGTGGAGATGATGAAGGCTGCGCGTGAAGGTCTAGGGACACAAGCTAAATTGATCGCTGTGACCCAGCTTACATCAACGTCGGAAAGCCAGATGCAGGATTTTCAAAATATCCAAACCAGCCTGCAAGAGTCTGTGATTCACTATGCCAAGAAGACAGCTGAAGCGGGCTTGAATGGTGTCGTTTGCTCGGCTCAGGAAGTGCAACTCATCAAGCAGGCCACCAATCCAGATTTCATCTGTCTGACACCAGGTATTCGTCCGGCAGGAGCTGCGGTTGGAGACCAAAAACGTGTCATGACACCAGCGGATGCCTATCAAATCGGTAGTGACTATATCGTAGTAGGACGTCCGATTACCCAAGCTGAGGATCCTGTTGCAGCTTATCATGCTATCAAGGATGAATGGAACCAAGACAGAAATTAAAGAAATAGATTATAAAAACAAAAGGAGAATACTATGACACTTGCTAAAGATATCGCTAGCCACCTCTTGAAAATCCAAGCCGTTTACCTCAAACCAGAGGAACCTTTCACTTGGGCATCTGGTATCAAATCGCCGATTTATACTGATAACCGTGTGACACTAGCCTATCCAGAGACTCGTAGCTTGATTGAAAATGGTTTTGTGGAAGCTATTAAAGCTGAATTTCCAGAAGTAGAAGTGATTGCAGGAACTGCGACAGCAGGAATTCCACACGGAGCTATTATCGCTGACAAGATGAACTTGCCTTTTGCCTACATCCGCAGCAAACCAAAAGACCACGGAGCAGGCAACCAAATCGAAGGTCGCGTAGCACAAGGTCAAAAGATGGTTGTTGTTGAAGACCTCATTTCAACGGGTGGGTCTGTTCTTGAAGCCGTAGCAGCAGCTAAACGCGAAGGAGCTGATGTGCTTGGTGTCGTAGCGATTTTCAGTTATCAATTGCCAAAAGCTGATAAGAATTTTGCGGATGCTGGTGTCAAACTTGTGACGCTTTCTAACTACAGTGAACTGATCCACCTAGCCCAAGAAGAAGGTTACATCACGCCAGAAGGACTCGACCTCCTAAAACGCTTTAAAGAAGACCAAGAAAATTGGCAAAATGCCTAAAACATAGAAAATCAGGTAGTCACTAGGATTACCTGATTTCTTTTTGTTATGTTTATTAGATGTTAGTCTACTTTTCCACCTTCAACAACTAGATCATCTGCCTTAGCAGCGTCACCGTAGGTTGGGTGAAGTGTTTTTTCATAAGCTTTGTGGAAGAAGTTTTCTTTACCAAGTTTTTCAATTTCTTGGTTGATGTAGTCAAGAAGTTCTTGATTCCCCTTTTGAACTGCTGGCGCAATAGTATCTGGATCTCCGAGGGAAGAAATTCCGACTTCATATCCTTTGTTTTCAAGTGCCCAAGCTAGGACTTCCGTATTGTCAGTAGAGAAGGCATCTCCACGTCCGTCAAGAAGGGCTTGGTAGGCATCGCTATATTGGTCGTATTTTTGGAGTTTTACTTCTGGGTGATTTTTCTCAAAATAAGTTTCAGCAGTCGTTCCCTTTGTAACAATCAAGGTTTTACCTTCTAATTCTTTAACGTCTTTGATGACTTTATCTTTTGGTGACACGACACCGAGGGAAACTTTCATGTAAGGAAGGGCAAAGTCAACTTGTTTCTTACGTTCGTCAGTAACTGTGAAGTTGGCAAGTGTGATATCCACCTTGTTTGAAATCAAGTATTCAGCGCGGTTGGCAGCATCAACAGAGACGTATTTAACCTTTACACCAAGGTCTTGAGCCAGTTGGTTGCCCAATTCGATATCGTAGCCTTGGTAGGAACCGTCGTTATCAACATAACCAAATGGTTTTTTGTCTCCAAATACGGCGATTCGTAGCTCACCGCTTTTTTTGATTTCGTCGATAGTGCGGGCCTTGGCGGTTGTTTTTCCTGATGAAGCATCAGAGCTTCCACTTGAGCTACAAGCTGTGACAAAGATAAGCGTAAAGGCTAGGGCAAAAACAGTTAGAATTGGTTTGATGATTTTCATAAAAATCTCCTTTATAGATATGAGCCGAACTGGCTAAAGTCAAAGACGTTTAAAAATTCCTGTGCTCGTTTGGTTTGTGGGTTGGTAAAGAAGTCTTGAGCCGTTCCTTCTTCAGCAATTTTCCCTTGGTCGAGGAAGATAATGCGATCTGCAATAGCTTGGGCAAACTGCATTTCGTGGGTTACCAGAATCATGGTGCGCCCTTCTTGAGCCAAGTCATTTATGAGTTCCAGAACTTCACGCACCATTTCTGGATCCAGTGAAGCCGTCACTTCGTCAAAGAGGATAATTTCTGGATGCATGAGAAGGGCACGGATAATCGCCACTCGTTGTTTCTGTCCCCCAGATAATTGGCGAGCAAAACTGTCTTTTTTATCAAGCAAACCCACACGTTCCAGTAGTTGCAAAGCTTCCGCCGTTACTTCTTTCTTGTCTCGTCCCTGAGCTTTGATAGGGCCTAGGATGAGGTTTTGAAGGACATCTAGGTGAGGAAAGAGTTCATAACTTTGAAAGACCATGCCAATCTTTTGACGAACCAGGTGAAAGTTTTTCTGATTGCCAATAATGGACTGGCCATCCAGAAGAATATCTCCACCTTGAATGGTTTCTAGACCATTGAGGCAACGAAGGAGAGTGCTTTTTCCGCAACCAGATGGCCCAAGAATAACCACAACCTCCCCTTTTTTGATTTGCAAGGATAGACCTTGGAGGATAGGATTGTCTCCGAAGGATTTTTTTAGGTCCTTGATTTCTAAAATAGTTTCAGACATTTAGTTCCTCCAATGTTTTTCTAAGTGAGTGGATAGTTTGGAAATAGGAAAACAGACTGCGAAATACAGGACCAGAATGGTTCCATAAATCCAAAAGGAAGCGGTTGGGATTGTCAAGCGATTGCTGTCAATGATTTGTTGTCCAACCTTGGTAACTTCCACAACCCCAATCAAGACAACTAAGGAAGTCGTTTTGATCATACGAGTGACAAGATTGATGGCTTGTGGTAGTAGTCTTCTCAAGACCTGTGGAATGATAATGTGATAGTAAAGTTGGAAGTTGGTCAAGCCCAGAGCCTGTCCGCTTTCAAACTGATGTTTAGGGAGAGAAGTGATGGCTCCACGTACCAAGTCCCCCATTTCAGCTGTACCCCAGAGGGTAAAAACAATAATAGCCGAAGTCTCGCCTGAGATATTGATATTAAAGTTTCGAGCTAAGCCGAAATAAACGATGAAAAGTAGTACCAGCTGGGGCATGATACGGATAAATTCCAGATAAAAGCGTGTTAAAAAACGAATAACTCTAGAATGGTAGGTCATGATGATTCCCATGACTGTTCCGAAAATCATTGATAGAAGGACGGAGAGAATGGAAATTCCAATCGTGACACCCAATCCCTGTAGAATACGCAGGAGATTATTTCCCTGAAAGAGTACTTGCATTCCCGAATCCTGCATGGCGGAGCCTCCTTTCTATCCAGCTAAAGACTAGAGAGATGGGTAGAAGCATGATCAGGTAAGCAACTACCAACATGGCTAGTGCAATGTCTGTCTCATAATAGAGTCCAATCAAGTCCTTGGCGACGTACATGAGATCGGCTAAGGCTACCGCAGAGAAGACAGAGGTTTCTTTGATGAGAAAAATGACATTGGCACTAAAGGACGGTAGAGCAACCGCAGTCGCTTGCGGAAGAACCACATAGCGAAAGACCTGTACAGGCGTTAGACCGATGGCTAGACCAATCTCGTGCTGGGTTTGACTAACTGCTTCCAGTCCGCTTCTGAAAGATTCAGCCATGTAGGAGCCACCTAAAAAGATGAGCCCAACTGTTGCACAGACTTCTGAAGAAAGAACAATCCCTATTCGGGGAAGCCCGAAGTAGAGGAAGAAGAGTTGAATCAAAAGGGGCGTGTTTCGTGACAATTCGATGTAGGCTGTTGCTAGCTGTGAAAAGATAGGAACGCGATAATGCCGAATGACACTAACGATTAGACCAACAAGAAAAGAACCCAGAATTCCCCAAACTGCGATATGTAAGGTCAGAAAGAATGCCTTTTGATAGAGCGGTAAATATTGTTCAACAATGGACCAATCCAAAATAGAACCTCCCATCTAGGAATAATATAGCTATTGTAGCACTAAAGGGCATGTTTGGATAATATGAATTTTTTATCACAATGATAGAAAATATTTATCATGTCTGTGATTTGAAATTCCCAGACAAAATTTTTGAAAGGATTCTGAAAAAGAGGTAAGATAGTTTATGTAAGAAAAAGTAAACGCTTACTTAATAAGGAGGACACTTTATGTCATATAAAACAAGCAATGCAGAAGGACCTGTAGATTTTATTAACACTTATGATTTGGAGCCAATGGCGCAACAAGTCATTCCTAAAGCTGCCTTTGGTTATATCGCTAGTGGAGCAGAGGATACTTTCACTCTACGCGAGAACATCCGTGCCTTTAACCACAAACTTATTGTTCCTCATACGCTTTGTGATGTTGAAAATCCAAGTACAGAGATTGAATTTGCAGGTGAAAAATTATCTTCACCAATTATTATGGCGCCTGTTGCGGCTCATAAATTGGCAAATGAGCAGGGGGAAGTAGCCACTGCGCGTGGTGTGCATGAATTTGGTTCTCTCTATACAACTAGTTCCTACTCTACCGTTGACCTTCCAGAAATTACGGAAGCTCTTCAAGGGACACCTCATTGGTTCCAATTTTACTTTAGTAAGGATGACGGCATTAACCGCCATATCATGGACCGTGTGAAGGCTGAAGGCTACAAAGCGATTGTCTTGACGGCGGATGCAACTGTAGGGGGCAATCGTGAGGTCGACAAGCGCAATGGTTTTGTCTTCCCAGTTGGCATGCCGATTGTTGAGGAATACCTGCCAGAAGGTGCTGGAAAATCAATGGACTTTGTTTACAAATCAGCCAAACAACGCTTGTCTCCACGTGATGTCGAATTTATCGCTGAATATTCAGGACTTCCTGTCTATGTCAAGGGGCCACAATGCCGTGAAGACGTTGAACGTTCGCTTGCCGCAGGTGCTTCTGGTATCTGGGTAACCAACCACGGTGGCCGCCAAATCGATGGTGGACCAGCATCCTTTGACTCGCTTCAAGAAGTAGCTGAAGCAGTTGATAAACGTGTGCCAATTGTCTTTGACTCTGGTGTTCGTCGCGGTCAACACGTCTTTAAAGCCTTGGCTTCAGGAGCAGACTTGGTAGCTATTGGTCGCCCTGTGATCTATGGTTTGGCTCTTGGTGGTAGTGTTGGTGTGCGTCAAGTCTTTGAGCACTTAAATGCAGAATTGAAGACAGTCATGCAATTATCTGGAACTCAGACTATTGAGGATGTCAAACACTTCAAACTCCGTCACAACCCATACAACCCAACATTCCCAGTCGACCCTCGTGACTTAAAATTGTATTGATAAAGTAGAAGGCCTCCACCTTATGTGGAGGTTTTTCTTCATGTATAGAAAGATTAAATCGTTATCAGAAACTATATAAATATATTTTCCAATCAAATATCTTGCTAGGGCTTTCAAATTCTGTTATACTGGTCCAGTAATTAAATAATAAAGACATTTGGGGTGCTTTAGGCTGAGATGATACCCATTGAACCTGATACAGTTAAGACTGGCGAAGGGAAATGTGAAAAGGTTTTTTCGTGTGTCGAAAGAAACTATCTAATCTTGTAAGCTAAACTCTAATTCTCGTTTGTAATTGGAGTTTTTTTGTTTATCAAAAGAGGATAGGCTTGACCGCAAGCCTTTTGGTAGCTCTCCTCCTTGAATGCCCCACTTTTCTTTAAAAAGGTCAAGTAAAACTAGGATTTTCTTAGTATTTTGTTGATTACGAACGAGTAAAGAGAGGAAAAGTAAATATGGAAACACAAGACTATGCATTTCAGCCAGGTTTGACCGTTGGAGAATTATTAAAAAGCAGTCAGAAGGATTGGCAGGCTGCAATCAATCATCGTTTTGTTAAGGAACTTTTTGCGGGGACAATTGAGAATAAGGTCTTAAAAGACTACCTGATTCAAGATTATCATTTCTTTGATGCTTTCCTATCCATGCTGGGAGCTTGTGTAGCTCACGCAGACCAGCTTGAGTCCAAACTTCGTTTTGCCAAGCAACTAGGCTTTCTTGAAGCAGATGAAGATGGTTATTTCCAAAAGGCTTTCAAAGAGTTAAAAGTATCTGAGAATGACTATCTAGAAGTGACCTTGCACCCTGTGACAAAAGCGTTTCAGGAGCTAATGTATTCTGCTGTGACTTCATCAGACTATGCTCATCTTTTGGTCATGCTGGTCATTGCAGAAGGTCTCTATTTAGACTGGGGTTCTAAAGATTTGGCTCTACCTGAAGCCTATATTCATTTGGAATGGATCAATCTCCACAGAGGTCCTTTCTTTGAAGAGTGGGTTCAATTTCTAGTTGATGAACTTAATCGTGTCGGGAAAAATCGAGAAGATTTGACAGAACTTCAGGAACGCTGGAATCAAGCAGTTGCTTTAGAATTAGCCTTTTTTGATATCGGTTATGAATTATAGGACAGATTCAATACTTTTATGTAGATTAAAAGAATGAACAAACAAACTATATAAATATATTTTCCGGTCAAATATCTTGCTAGGGCTTTCAATTTCTGTTATACTGGTCCAGTAATAAAATAATAAAGACATTTGGGGTGCTTTAGGCTGAGATGATACCCATTGAACCTGATACAGTTAAGACTGGCGAAGGGAAATGTGAAAAGGTTTTTTTCGTATGTCGAAAGAAACTGTCTAATCTTGTAAGCTAAACTCTAATTCTTGATTGTAATTGGAGTTTTTTTGTTTATCAAAAGAGGATAGGCTTGACCGCAAGCCTTTTGGCAGCTCTCCTTGAATGCCCCACTTTTCTTTAAAAAAGGAGTTTTTTTATGTTGAAAAAATGGCAGTTAAAAGATGTTATCTTGCTTGCTTTCTTGTCTATCTTTTTTGGTGGCGTTTTTGTGGGTTCAGGCTATCTGTTTGATATCCTCACTCTGATTTTAGCCCCTCTTGGTTTACAGGTCTTTGCCAATGAAATCCTCTTTGGTCTCTGGTGTATGGCTGCGCCCATTGCTGCCATCTTTGTTCCAAGAGTGGGAAGCGCAACGATTGGAGAAGTGCTCGCTGCGCTTGCTGAAGTCCTTTATGGTAGTCAATTCGGTCTAGGTGCCCTTTTGTCTGGCTTGGTTCAAGGTTTGGGAAGTGAATTTGGCTTTCTTGTGACCAAGAATCGCTATGAAAGTTGGCTCTCTCTAACTGCTAATAGTATTGGGATTACGCTTTTTAGCTTTGTCTATGAATACATTAAATTAGGTTACTATGCCTTCTCCCTTCCTTTTGTCCTTTCCTTGCTGGTGGTGCGTTTTATTTCCGTCTTTTTCTTCTGTACCATCTTGGTTCGTGCCATTGTCAAACTCTATCATCAGTTTGCAGCTGGAGGAAAGGCATAGATGGGCCTGAAATTAAGAGGGATTCAATCCCCAATCTTTTCGGAACCGATTGATTTTACTTTTCATGAGCAAGCCTTTACCTTGTTAGTTGGGAGTAGTGGTTCAGGAAAATCCAGCCTCTTTCAAGTCATTGCTCAAGTCAGTTCTCTTCCCTATAGTGGTCAAGTCTTGATAGATGGGAGTCAGGTCAGTCAGCTTTCTATCGTTGAACGTGTCCAGACGGTTGGTATTCTCTTTCAAAATCCCAATCATCAATTCACCATGGAGAACTTGTTTGAGGAGCTGGTTTTTACCTTGGAGAATATCGGGCATCCACTTCAAGATATTGATGCTAAAATAGCAGAGGTGGTCCGGCAATGTCGTTGCGAGGCAATCTTGAACCGTTCCATCCATCACTTATCAGGTGGTGAAAAGCAAAAGGCTGCGCTGGCTGTTATCTTTGCTATGAACCCTAGGGTCTATCTCTTGGATGAGCCCTTCGCTTCCATTGACCGCAAGAGCAGAATCGAGATATTGGAGATTCTAAAAGAGTTGTCCTCTAATGGGAAGACAGTCATCCTGTGCGATCATGATTTAACGGACTATGGAGCCTACATTGACCATATGGTGGAGCTGAGAGACGGGCAACTAAGGGAAATAAATAAAATCCCTACCTCTGAGATGATACAGGTTTCTTCAAAGGAAGTTGCCTCTAGTCCAGAATTATTCCATATGGACCGTGTGACCTGTGAGCTGGGGAATCGCCCTCTCTTTTCGATTGCGGATTTCACATTTTACCAAGGAATTTCCTGTATCTTGGGTGATAATGGTGTTGGGAAATCAACCCTCTTTCGCTCCATTCTTCAATTTCAAAAGTATAGAGGGCGCATTACTTGGAAGGGGTCGGTTCTTAAAAAGAAAAAGAGTTTGTATCGTGATCTGACGGGTGTTGTTCAGGAAGCTGAGAAGCAGTTTATCCGAGTCAGTCTGAGAGAGGAACTGCAATTAGATAGTCCAGACTCGGAAAGAAATCAGCGGATTCTCCAAGCTTTACGATATTTTAATCTGGAGCAGGCGCTTGATAAGAGTCCCTATCAATTAAGTGGTGGCCAGCAAAAGATTCTTCAGCTATTGACCATCTTGACCAGCAAGGCTTCTGTGATCTTGCTAGATGAACCTTTTGCTGGTTTGGATGATAGAGCTTGCCATTATTTTTGCCAGTGGATTGTGGAGGAGAGCAATCAAGGAAGAAGTTTTTTGATCATTAGCCATCGTTTAGATCCCTTGATTTCTGTGGTCGATTATTGGATCGAGATGACTAGTGAGGGTCTCCGTCATATTAAAGACGTGACTATCAGCAAACCTCTCAGTTTTCTGAGTAGGAATACTCAAGGGGAGGTGAGGTAGTATGATCAAAGTAGCAACTCAGACACCGATTATTAGTCTTTTCTTGCTGATTTTATCCTTGGAAACATCTTTCCTTCCTTCGATTGCTCTTAATCTCTCGGTAGTCGCATTTTGCATTCTCTTTATGCTCTACTACCGTCGATTTAAAATGTTGGCTTGGATGCTTGTGCTCGCCATTTTACCATCTTTTGCTAATTACTGGGCAGTACAGTTACATGGGGATGCTTCGCAGGCAGTCATGCTTGGAACGAGGGCTTTTGTGACGGTTTGTATCGGCCTTGTCTTTGTTTCTAGTATTTCCCTAAAAGAGCTTCTCTTGTACTTGGCTCAAAAGGGGTTATCGCGTTCTTGGGCCTATGCCTTAATTGTAGTATTCAATGCCTTTCCCCTCATTCAACAAGAAATCAAGTCCCTCAAGGAAGCTTGCTTATTGCGTGGTCAAAAATTGCATGTTTGGTCGCCCTTGATTTACAGTAAGGTTCTGATGACGGTCTTTAGATGGCGCCATCTTTACCTGAGAGCTCTATCTGCTCACGGATATGACGAACATGTTCATTTGGAGAATAGCTATCGGACTTTTTATATTTCTCAGAGGACAAAATTGATCTACCTACTTTTCTTTTTATTGCTTCAAACCAGTTTATTTCTATAAAGGAGTTATTATGGAATTTACAGATATTGCGATGGAATTATCCAGGGAAGCTTGGCAGGCTTCCTTTAACCATCCCTTTGTTTTACAGTTACAAGAGGGAACGTTAGAACCTTCTATTTTCCGCTATTACCTGATTCAGGATGCCTACTATCTGAAGTCTTTTTCAGAAGCCTATCACCTCTTGGCTGATAAGACTTCAAACCAAGAGATGAAAAGACTCTTGAAACAAAATGCCCAGAGTCTAGTGGAGGGTGAGTTGTTTATCCGCAAACAATTTTTTAAGGAATTGGGAATCAGCGACCAGGAAATGGACGAGCAACCGATTGCTCCAACCTGTTATCATTACATTTCGCATATTTATCGACAGTTTTCAGAGCCAAACCTGGGCATTGCTTTTGCTAGTTTGCTCCCATGTCCTTGGTTATACCATGATTTGGGCAAGGCACTTAATCGCAAACCATCCCCGAATCCTCTTTATCAGCAGTGGATTGAGACCTATATCACCGATGAGTTAGAACAGCAGATTAAAGAGGAAGAAGAGCTGGTCAATCAGCTCTATCGAGAAAGCAATGAGACGGACAAACAAAAAATGCTAGAGGCCTTCCACATCAGTGTCCACATGGAAGCCAAGTTTTGGGAGATGGCTTACCAACACCAAACATGGGCGAGTGATTTGCAGTCCTTAGAAAAAGAGAAGAAATAGAAAATGAGAAACCACCGACTTCAAGTTCACAAATTAACTATTTTATCCATGATGATTGCTCTTGACGTAGTGCTTACACCCATCTTCCGAATCGAGGGGATGGCACCAATGTCCAGTGTAGTCAACATTCTTGCAGGGATTTTGATGGGGCCTGTTTATGCCTTGGTCATGGCAACAGTCACAGCCTTTATCCGTATGTCAACTCAGGGGATTCCGCCCTTGGCCCTCACAGGAGCTACTTTTGGAGCCCTCCTTGCAGGTCTCTTTTATAAGTACGGTCGAAAATTTCACTATTCTGCCCTAGGAGAGATTTTGGGAACAGGGATTATCGGATCCATTGTTTCCTATCCTGTCATGGTTCTCTTTACGGGATCTGCGGCGAAGCTCAGCTGGTTTATCTATACTCCACGATTTTTCGGAGCGACCTTGATCGGTACAGCCATAGCTTTTCTCGCCTTTCGATTTTTAATCAAGCAGGAATTCTTTAAAAAAGTACAAGGATATTTCTTTGGTGAAAGGATAGACTGATGCAGGAATTTACAAATCCCTTTCCTCTAGCCTCTAGCTCCTTGATTCACTGCATTACCAATGAGATTTCCTGTGAGATGTTAGCCAATGGCATTCTAGCTCTGGGATCTAAACCTGTCATGGCAGATGATCCCCGTGAGGTCCTTGATTTTACCAAACAAAGCCAGGCTCTCTTTATCAATCTAGGGCATTTGTCAGCTGAGAAGGAGAAAGCAATCCGCATGGCAGCTTCTTATGCAAATCAAGCTTGTCTACCAATGGTAGTAGATGCGGTTGGTGTATCAGCGTCATCCATTCGTAAGGATCTAGTCACAGATCTTTTAGAATACAAGCCCACAGTCCTTAAAGGAAATATGTCGGAAATCCGAAGTCTTGTTGGTTTAAAGCACCACGGAGTTGGAGTTGATGCTAGCCATAAGGATCAAGAAACTGAGGACCTGCTTCAAGCCTTGAAAGACTGGTGTCAGACCTATCCTGGTATGTCATTTTTAGTCACTGGCCCCAAGGACCTCATTGTTTCGGAGAATCAGGTTGCAATATTGGGAAATGGCTGTGACGAATTAGACTGGATAACAGGGACAGGAGACTTGGTTGGAGCCTTGACCGCCGTTTTTCTCAGTCAAGGAAAGATCGCATTTGAAGCTTCTTGCCTAGCAGTTTCTTATCTCAATATCTCTGCTGAGAGAATAGTTGTTCAAGGAATGGGATTGGAAGATTTCCGCTTTCAAACTCTCAATCAGCTCTCTCTTCTAAAAAGAGACGAAAATTGGCTAGAAGCCATCAAAGGAGACTTTTATGAATAGAGAAGCACTTAGACTGTATCTAGTAACCAATCGCTACCAAGATTCCTTGGAAAACTTTCTTGAAAAAGTCGAGACGGCCTGCCGTTCAGGTGTTACCATCATCCAACTACGAGAAAAAAATCTCACTACCAATCAATACTATCAACTGGCCAAACAAGTCAAGGAAATAACAGACGCCTATCAGGTGCCCTTGATTATCGATGATCGTTTGGATGTTTGTCTAGCAGTCGATGCAGCAGGTCTGCATATCGGCGACGATGAACTACCGGTTTCGGTTGCCCGCAAAGTCTTGGGGCCTGAAAAAATCCTCGGTGTTACTGCTAAAACAGTAAAAAGGGCTCTTGAGGCGGAAACATGGGGTGCGGATTACTTGGGAACAGGAGCCATTTTCCCGACTACGACCAAAGAAAATGCACCTATCACCCTGATTTCAACCTTGAAAACAATTTGCCAAACGGTCGCCATTCCAGTGGTTGCTATCGGAGGATTGACGTCAGAGAATATTGACCAACTTATCGGCACGGGTATAGCTGGAGTAGCAGTCGTACGTGATTTGATGCAGGCAGAAGATATTGAGGCAAAAGCACATGCCTTTTTAACAAAGCTGGATGACATGATTTCCTAATCAAAAACTCTCTAATTCCCTTAAAGTAGGAACTAGAGAGTTTTTTCTTAATCTTTAAAGCTTGTATGGTTGACTGGGCCAGAACCATGACCGAGTTGAGGAGCGTCTTGGATGGCTTTTGTGATAAAGGCCTTGGCCTTATAAACTGCCTGGTAAAGACTTCTGCCCTTGGCTAGTTCAGCCGTAATCACAGCAGCAAAGGTACATCCAGTACCATGGGTGTGACAAGTTTGAATTCGTGGACTTTCCCAGACAAATTGTTCATCCTTGGTAAAGAGGAAATCCTTGGCACCACCTTCAAGATGGCCACCTTTGATAACAACGGACTGAGGACCAAATTCTTTTATAATCAGGCGACCAGCACGCTGCATGTCTTCGGGGTCATGGATTGAAAAACCAACAATCTCTTCTGCCTCAGGAAGATTGGGCGTGATAATGGTAGCAAGGGGAAGCAGATTTGTTTTTAGGTAGTCTCTGGCACTGGAATCAATCAGGGTGTCCCCACTCGTAGCGACCATGACAGGGTCCAGCACATAGGGACAGTCCAGTTTTTTAAGATAGGGTTGGATGATTTCCATGATCTCAGTAGTTGCCAACATCCCTGTTTTTACAGCCTGAGGCTTGATATCCGAAAAGACACTTTCCAATTGAGCTTCCAGCATTTTGTTGGAGACGTGCTCGATTAATTGAACGCCTCTGGTATTTTGAGCGACAAGACTGGTCACAACGGCCATTCCATAGACATCTCTAGCTTGGAATGACTTTAAATCAGCCATAATGCCAGCACCGCCACTAGGGTCAGTCCCTGCAATGGTTAGAGCAACGGGTAAATAAGTCATCTAAAACCTCCCAACCAACTGAAGTTTGTATTCTTAAGAACAAGCTAGTCTGTTTGAGGAAAGCAATAGAAGACCAGCTAGTCCTCATTATCATTTCCACTTCCATCAGCTAGCATTACCTAGATTGAGTCAAAGGGATCTAACAGTCGTTAATCTCAGCTTTACGCACCCCTAGTGGTTGTTTTCTTTTTTCTACAGTATAGCATATTTTTATAGTTTATATAGTAAAATTTGACTGCAAATCTCTCGTTACATGATTAGAATTCTATTTTTCGGAAAAATAATAAAAATTATAGTTGACAAATGTAGATTTTCGGAGTATACTAATAACTGTAATCGACAAATGTAGATTTAGGAGGTGTGATTATGCAGATTTCAGATGCAGAATGGCAGGTCATGAAGATTATTTGGATGCAGGGGGAACAGACCAGTACGGATTTGATCATGGTTCTGGCGGAACGGTTCGACTGGTCCAAGTCGACCATTCAAACTCTTTTGGCTCGTTTGGTTGAGAAAGAGTGTCTGACAAGGAAAAAAGAAGGCAAGTTCTTTGTCTATTCAGCCCTTTTAACTTTGGATCAAAGTCGAGACTTGCTTGTCCAAGATATCAAAAACAAGGTTTGTTCTCGTAGGATTAAGAACTTGTTGGCTGAATTGATTGTGGAATGTGATTTTACTCTGGCTGACTTGAAAGACTTAGAAGCTGTGATTTCTAAGAAGAAATCAAGCGCTGTAACAGAAGTAAGATGTAATTGTATGTAAAGGAGACGTCATGTTAAATAGTATTGTAACCATTATTTGTATTGCCCTTATAGCGTTTATCTTGTTTTGGTTTTTCAAAAAGCCTGAAAAATCTGAACAAAAGGCCCAGCAAAAAAAGGGCTACCAAGAGATTCGAGTGGAAGTCAAAGGGGGCTATACGCCTGAGTTGATTATTCTTAAGAAATCAGTGCCAGCCCGTATCGTCTTTGACCGTAAGGACCCTTCACCCTGCCTAGATCAGATTGTTTTCCCAGATTTTGGGGTGCATGCGGACTTGCCTATGGGTGAAGAGTATGTAGTGGAAATCACACCTGAACAGGCTGGAGAGTATGGTTTCTCTTGTGGGATGAATATGATGCACGGTAAGATGATTGTAGAATAGGAGAATGAGATGACTGAAATTGTAAAAGCAAGTCTTGAAAATGGTGTTCAAAAAATCCGTATCACGGCAGACAAAGGCTACCATCCAGCCCACATTCAACTGCAAAAAGGGATTCCTGCTGAGATTACCTTTCATCGTGTGACACCTTCAAACTGTTATAAAGAGATTCTCTTCGAAGAAGAAGGAATTCTAGAACCAATCGGTGTGGATGAAGAGAAGACAATTCGTTTTACACCTCAAGAGTTAGGCCAACATGAATTTTCATGTGGCATGAAGATGCAAAAGGGGAGTTATACCGTAGTTGAGAAGACTCGAAAATCTCTATCACTTTTACAACGTTTTTGGATTACTAGTATCTTTACTGTGCCTCTTGTGATTCTTATGATTGGGATGTCTACAGGAGGAATTAGTCACCAAGTCATGCGTTGGGGCACCTTTTTAGCCACAACCCCCATTATGCTGGTAGCTGGAGTTCCATATATCAGAAGCGCTTGGGCTAGTTTTAAAAAGCACAATTCCAACATGGATACCTTGGTTGCTCTGGGAACCCTAGTGGCCTATTTCTATAGCTTAGTTGCCCTCTTCACTGGTCTGCCCGTTTACTTTGAAAGTGCTGCATTTATCCTCTTCTTCATTCTTTTGGGAGCAGTTTTTGAGGAAAAAATGCGAAAAAATACTTCGCAGGCAGTCGAAAAATTATTAGACCTACAAGCAAAAACAGCAGAGGTTTTGCGTGATGATGTTTATGTTCAAATACCTCTAGAACAAGTCAAAGTTGGGGATCTCATTCGCGTTCGACCAGGTGAAAAAATTGCCGTTGATGGGACTGTAATAGAAGGAGAAACTAGTATTGATGAATCAATGGTAACTGGGGAAAGTATTCCAGTCGATAAATCAGTTGGAGATGCTGTCATTGGTTCAACCATCAATAATAGTGGTACGATCATTTTTAGAGCTGAAAAAGTAGGTTCTGAAACCATGTTGGCTCAGATTGTAGACTTTGTGAAGAAAGCTCAAACCAGTCGTGCTCCTATTCAAGATTTGACAGACAAGATTTCTGGAATTTTCGTACCAGCAGTTGTCATTTTAGGACTCCTTACTTTTTGGATCTGGTTTGTTTTTCTTGGTGAAAGTTTTGTAACGTCGCTTCTCTATGGTGTTGCAGTCTTGATTATTGCCTGCCCTTGTGCTCTTGGACTTGCGACACCAACAGCACTCATGGTTGGAACAGGACGAAGTGCCAAGATGGGGATTCTTCTCAAAAATGGTACAGTTCTACAGGAAATCCAAAAAGTTCAAACGGTTGTTTTTGATAAGACAGGAACCTTGACCGAAGGGAAGCCAGTAGTGACAGATGTTATCGGAGATGAAGGAGAAGTGCTAAGTTTGGCTGCTTCACTGGAAGATGTATCTCAACACCCGCTAGCTCAAGCTATTGTTAATCGTGCATCTGAACTAGGAATTAGCCTTCACCCAGTGGAAAACTTCCAAGCCTTGCATGGAAAAGGTGTGACTGGGATTATTAATGGTAAGCAAGTCTTGCTGGGGAATGCTAAGCTCTTAGCTGACCTTGCTATTCCACATGATTATCAAGAACGATTTGATTTGCTTGAGAAAGAAGCAAAAACAGTTGTCTTCCTATCCGTGGATGGTCAGTTAAAAGGCTTAATTGCCTTGCAGGATGTCCCTAAGGAAAATGCCAAAGAAGCTATTGCTAAATTGAAAAAACGTGGTCTTAGAACGGTCATGCTTACTGGAGATAATGCTGGAGTAGCCCATGCGATTGCAGAACAAATTGGTATCGAAGAAGTAATCGCAAATGTCTTGCCAGAGGAAAAGGCACATGAAATTCACAAGCTTCAAAAGAATGGGAAATTGGCCTTTGTTGGAGATGGTATCAATGATGCGCCGGCCCTCAGTGTAGCGGATGTCGGAATTGCCATGGGCTCTGGGACAGATATTGCCATTGAATCAGCAGATCTTGTCCTTACAACCAACAATTTACTAGGATTGGCACGTGCTTTTGATATGAGTAAGAAGACCTTTAATCGTATTCTACTCAATCTTTTCTGGGCTTCTATCTATAACCTCATTGGTATTCCGATTGCAGCAGGAGTCTTTTCAGGTATTGGTTTGGTGCTCAACCCAGAACTGGCTGGTCTAGCCATGGCTTTTAGTTCTGTATCTGTTTTGATTAGTTCACTCATGCTAAACGTTACTAAGATAGACTAAGAAGCGGGCTTGCTCGCTTTTTATTATAAAACAGATTCTAAAAACGTTTTCAAACTGTACTGTAATAGAGAATAAAAACTTCTGAGCACATTCTTAGGAGACCCAAAACAAATGTGGTAAAGTAGTAGAGTAAAAATTTGCTGAAACGTTTCCAATTAGTATATGAAAACGGATTTATCAAGTTTTAAAAATATTTGAAGGAGAGTTATCATTATGACTCAAGGGAAAATTACTGCATCTGCAGCAATGCTCAACGTATTGAAAACATGGGGCGTAGACACTATCTACGGTATCCCATCAGGAACACTCAGCTCACTCATGGATGCTTTGGCTGAAGACAAAGATATCCGCTTCTTGCAAGTTCGCCACGAAGAAACAGGTGCTCTTGCAGCGGTCATGCAAGCTAAATTTGGCGGCTCAATCGGGGTTGCAGTTGGTTCAGGTGGTCCAGGTGCGACTCACTTGATTAACGGTGTTTACGATGCAGCTATGGATAACACTCCATTCCTTGCTATCCTTGGATCACGTCCGGTTAACGAATTGAACATGGATGCCTTCCAAGAATTGAACCAAAACCCAATGTACAACGGTATCGCTGTTTACAACAAACGCGTAGCTTACGCAGAGCAATTACCAAAAGTTATTGACGAAGCTTGCCGTGCTGCCGTTTCTAAAAAAGGTCCAGCCGTTGTTGAAATTCCAGTAAACTTTGGTTTCCAAGAAATTGACGAAAACTCATACTACGGATCAGGTTCATATGAGCGCTCATTCATCGCTCCAGCTTTGAACGAAGTTGAAATCGACAAAGCTGTTGAAATCTTGAACAATGCTGAACGTCCAGTGATCTACGCTGGTTACGGTGGTGTTAAAGCTGGTGAAGTAATCACTGAATTGTCACGTAAAATCAAAGCACCAATCATCACAACTGGTAAAAACTTTGAAGCCTTTGAATGGAACTATGAAGGTTTGACAGGTTCTGCTTACCGTGTTGGTTGGAAACCAGCCAACGAAGTTGTCTTTGAAGCAGATACCGTTCTTTTCCTTGGTTCAAACTTCCCATTTGCTGAAGTTTACGAAGCCTTCAAGAATACTGAGAAATTCATTCAAGTCGATATCGACCCTTACAAACTTGGTAAACGTCATGCCCTTGACGCTTCTATTCTTGGTGACGCAGGCCAAGCAGCGAAAGCAATCCTTGACAAAGTAAACCCAGTAGAATCTACTCCATGGTGGCGTGCAAACGTTAAGAACAACCAAAACTGGCGTGATTACATGAACAAACTCGAAGGTAAAACTGAGGGTGAATTGCAATTGTACCAAGTTTACAATGCAATCAACAAACATGCTGATCAAGATGCTATCTACTCAATCGACGTAGGTGACACTACTCAAACATCTACTCGTCACCTTCACATGACACCTAAGAACATGTGGCGTACATCTCCACTCTTTGCGACAATGGGTATTGCCCTTCCTGGTGGTATCGCTGCTAAGAAAGACAATCCTGATCGCCAAGTATGGAACATCATGGGTGACGGTGCATTCAACATGTGCTACCCAGACGTGATCACAAACGTTCAATACGACCTTCCAGTTATCAACGTTGTCTTCTCAAATGGTAAATATGCCTTCATCAAGGACAAATACGAAGACACAAACAAACACTTGTTTGGTTGTGACTTCCCTAATGCTGACTATGCGAAAATCGCTGAAGCGCAAGGTGCTGTAGGGTTCACTGTGAACCGTATCGAAGATATCGATGCAGTTGTTGCAGAAGCTGTTAAATTGAACAAAGAAGGTAAAACTGTTGTTATCGATGCTCACATCACTCCACATCGTCCACTTCCAGTAGAAGTACTTGAACTCGATCCAAAACAACACTCAGAAGAAGCGATTAAAGCCTTCAAGGAAAAATACGAAGCAGAAGAACTCGTACCATTCCGTCTCTTCTTGGAAGAAGAAGGTTTGCAATCACGCGCAATCAAATAATTCTTCTCGTCGAAAATCAAATGTAAACTTTGTAGATTTTATTCTTTGATTTTCTTAGAGCAGAACTTGAAAAGATCGGAGCAATCCGGTCTTTTTGTGGAGGATAGTAAATGAATTTAAATCAATTAGATATTATCGTTTCAGATGTTCCCCAAGTCTGTGCTGACTTGGAGCGTATTTTGGATAAAAAAGCCGATTATGTTGACAACAGTTTTGCTCAGTTCACGATTGGCAGTCACTGTCTCATGTTGTCACAAAGTCATTTGGTTCCTTTGGAAAAGTTTCAGTCAGGAATCATTCTTCACATTGAGGTTGAGGATGTAGAGCAGAACTACAAACGGTTGAAAGAGCTTGGTGCCGACATTTTACACGGTCCGGCTGTAACTGATTGGGGGACAGAATCCTTGCTTGTAAAAGGTCCAGCTAGTTTAGTGATTGATTTTTATCGTATGAAATAGGGCGCTTAATCATTTGACGTTAACCTTAGCTATTTTTAAAACAGAAATTGAGAATATGAACTATTGAAAAGATCGGAGCAATCCGGTCTTTTTATAACGGCTTTTAGCACATAAATAATTGACAGCGCTTTCTTTTTGTGGTACAATGAAGACGAGTATAGGTGGATTGAGTGCTTTAAATAAATTGGGAAGGAGGAAATAATGCGTTTTAAAAGCATTCATCTTATTAGAGCCTTAAAAGGAGGTTTCCTATGAAAAAATTAAAGAAAGTTTTAATTATTAGTGCTTTGGCACTTACTGCGACAACTGCAACAATCGCTTATGCCTATCGATATGATGTGGAAGGTGGTACGTGGGAATATGGTTATACTTATGGAATAAATGCTTATTCAGACTATTATCATTCTGATAATAACCATGGTTCTAAAGTTATAAATAGAAATAATGGTAATTCTGCAGTGGATAATGCTGACCCAGGTGTTTGGTCTAGAGCGTGGATTTGGGATGTTTGGGATCCAGCTACTTTCCGCTATAACCCTACCGGTTGGTATTGATTAGTGAGTAGGGAGGGGAGTTGACTTCCCCTCTTTTTTCGTATAAAAGGAGTCATCTATGTATGGTTTATTAAAAAAAATATTAGCATGTTCTTCCTTTATCTTGATAACCCTTGTCGGTCTTCTCTTTGTTTACCACTATAAGAGTGAATTGTTGGGAGGTTATAGTCAGAAAGTTGAGGTTGTGAGTTCGACTAGTTCCATTGCTACAGATTTACAGAAAATTGCAGAAGATACTGGAACTGTTCTGGCGAGGAGAATAGTAGATGTTAAAGAAAATGAGAGAGGTGAGGTGGAAAACACTTACATTCCTATTGGAGGAGAACTACCAAAAGATTTACCCTTACAAGAAAACCAAGGACTTATTCAAAATGCTTCATATAATACTCTTTATATTATTGTCAAAGGAAATCTAAGCGCTCAAGATTTGGCAGGCAGATTGATTGAAAAGGGACATCAAGCGAATGCTGTGGAAGCAAATTCTGGACTCACCCTCTTAAAATTTCTCTTAGTCTATCCACAAGCTATCATGATAGCCTTTGTTTTTCTAATTTCTTTTCTTACACTCCTGGTTGCGGACTATATTGTTAATATTCGATCGGTCAGTATCAAGAGAATATCAGGATTAGGTAAGTATCAGATTGCCCTTAGGGGAATTTGGAAAGAGAGTCTTTTTTTAGTAGGGAGTGCTAGCATTGTATTTGTACTAGCTATTCTTATACTTATTTTACAAAGAAATGCTACATTACTTGCTATAGAATTGATTGGATTTCCCTTACTAGCTTGGTTAGTCATTCTACTTTTTCTAAACTTTTTTGCCTCCAATCTGTTTTATCATATCTTACAGAGACAACCGATGAACCTATCCCTTAAGGGGAAAGCTCCCTTGCATTTGATTTTTGTTTTGGTTATTGTAACACAGATTTTTTCACTCCTAACGGTTATGTACAGCATTTATGGGGTGGTGGATATGACTAGAAAAGTGAGAACTTTGGAAGAAGGGAAGCAAGCGTGGACACAATATCCTAGCTATTTTGCGACTCATGGTCTTGATACAGGAGAGGAGAAAGTTGATAAAGAAAGAGTACAGGCATTTTACGGTGACTTAGTCTCAAAAACTGAGCCACTATACATTGGAACTACTTTAGATTATATTGCTATGTCTAGTAATTCTCAGAAAAACTCTGATTATCCAACTTCTGAAAATATTTCAAATCAACTAAAAGTTAATCGAAAGTTCATTAAGCAAAGTGGTCTTCAACTAAACACAGAAGGACAAGCTTTCTTTGAACAAATGGGAGACTTTGATCGTTTGATTTTAATTCCAAAGAGTAAGGAAAATAAGATTGAGGATTTGAAAAAGGTTTGGTCTCGGTTTGTTCAAAAGGGATTTGCACCCGATAATGCACCAATTAGGAAAAATCATCCAGATGAAAGAGTGGAAGTTGCGACTTATGAGGGAGGAGAAAACCTCTTTATCTATCCGATTTTTACTTCTGTACATTACTTAGTTAATCGAGATAGTTTTGTTCACGATCCGATTATTATCGTGTATGGATCTGCTTATGAAAGACAAGAAGTTGCAGGGTTTGATATATCAAACTATGTTTTTGACCATCCTGAGCAAGTCAGGGAAATTATAAAACAGTATAAAATGACAGCACATATCGGAAGCTTTACTAATGGTCTTTATTCTTTTGAGTCAAAAATCCAACAGGTGACAGTGGAAAGATTGTTACTCTTGATTGCGTCGTGCATTAGTCTAGCTACTTCCATCTTGTTGATGATTTTGTTAAATACACTTTATTTTTATCAAGGGCGTAAGACTTATTTTATTGAACGTTTAGCAGGAAAATCTCTTATTGTGATTCATCATTTTTACTTGCTTACCTTGATGTGTGGTTACTTTTTATTAGCAGGTTTGGCTACTTTCTTACATCTCCCAATCTTGGTTACGTTATTTCCTATTTTTATGGCTGTTGGTTTTCTTGCACTCTTTTTCTTTCAATTAAGACAACACCAAACAAGTAGTATCTTGTATCTGAAAGGAGGGTAATATGATTGAGTTAAGAGATATTCAAAAGACATTTGATGGACATGTTGTTCTTCGTGATTATTCTTATCAGTTTTGTGAAGGGAAATCTTATGCCTTGATAGGAGAATCAGGTGCTGGTAAGACAACTTTGTTAAATATCATTGGAAAGCTAGAAACAGCTCAAAATGGTACAGTAGAAATAAATGGCATTGACCTTAGAAAGATAAAGGAAAAAACTTATTTTAAAGATTTTGTTAGCTATCTTTTTCAAAATTATGGATTAATTGAAAACAGGAGTATTAAAGATAATTTGGAGTTGGCTTTTATTGGCAAGAAACTTTCCAGAAAAGATAAAGAGGAACAAATGTGTGAAGCATTAAAAAAGGTTCATCTCCAGCTTGATTTGAATCGGAAAATTTATTCTCTATCTGGTGGGGAAGCCCAACGTGTTGCCATAGCTAAAGTCATGCTAAAGGATTCTCCAATTGTACTTGCGGATGAACCTACGGCTTCGTTGGATGAAAAAAATAGCCGAGAGATTATTGATTTGATTCTTGGGTTACAAAATGAAAAACGTATTATTATCATTGCAACTCATGATAAAAGCGTTTATGAGCGTTTAGATGAAGTGATAGTGGTAAGAAAGGAGCAGAAATGAAAAATCGATTTAGTTTGACGCTTATCTTTTTTCAGGTAATGATAGCGGGCTCCTCTCTTTTTGTTATCCTAACTCAGTTTGGTTTACTTCGTCAACCTGTAAAAATCATCATACAGATGATCTGTCTTTTTAGTTTTTTATCTGTATGTATTACTATCTACAATTATGTTCGTGAAGAAAAGGATTAAAAGATACTGTTTTTATGAATGACTGTATGATAGTTTTAATGTTCAACCTGATTGGGGAACGGAATCGCTACTAGTTAAAGGCCCTGCTGGTTTAGTGATTGATTTTTATCGTATGAAATAGGGCGCGTAGTCATTTGACGTTAACCTTAGCTATTTTTAAAACAGAAATTGAGAATGTGAATTATTAAAAGATCGGAGCAATCCGGTCTTTTTCTGTTTCCTCTTTCTTATCACAAGATTGTGATAGTTTACATCTTCATAACAAAAGCTACAAAGTCTTGATTGTTTTGAAAAAAGATTATAAAATATGATTCATAAAAATGAAAGAGGTTTTGAAAATGTCTGAAAAACAAATGAAAATTTTGGGTTGGGTAGCGACCTTCATGTCCGTTATGATGTATGTCTCTTACTTCCCACAAATCATGAACAACTTGGCTGGTCAAAAAGGCAACTTCATCCAACCCTTAGTCGCAGCCATCAACTGTAGTCTATGGGTTTATTACGGTCTTTTCAAGAAAGAAAGAGATATTCCCCTTGCGGCTGCTAATGCGCCAGGTATCGTTTTTGGCCTAGTAACAGCTATCACAGCTTTGATTTAAAAGAAGACTGGTTTCAGTCTTTTTTTCGTATATAAAAGTAAGTTTAGTGCTATCATTATCCAGAGAGTTCAAAACTTTTTGCCTCCTTTTTAGTATAATAGAAGTAATAAATCAATCGAGGTAAAGTGATGACAGAAATACTACAATTTCCAGAAGGATTTCTCTGGGGTGGTGCAACGGCGGCTAATCAATGTGAGGGTACTTATAATCAGGACGGTCGTGGTCTTGCTAATGTTGATGTGGTACCGATTGGTCCAGACCGTGAGGCCATTATTACAGGTCAGAAAAAGATGTTTTCGTTTGAGGAGGGCTATTTTTACCCAGCAAAGGAAGCCATTGATATGTACCATCATTACAAGGAAGATATTGCGCTTTTTGCAGAAATGGGATTTAAAACCTATCGACTTTCCATTGCTTGGACTCGGATTTTTCCTCAAGGTGACGAAGCAGAGCCAAATGAAGCTGGTCTAGCTTTTTATGAGGATTTATTTAAGGAATGTCACAAGTATGGAATTGAACCACTGGTGACCATCACGCATTTCGACTGCCCCATGCACTTAATCAGGGAGTACGGTGGTTGGCGCAACCGTCGCATGTTGAACTTTTACGCAAATCTCTGTCGCACCCTCTTTACCCGTTACAAGGGCTTGGTCAAGTACTGGCTCACCTTCAACGAAATCAATATGATTCTGCATGCCCCCTTTTTAGGAGCAGGGATTTGTTTTGAAGAGGGGGAAAATCAAGAGCAAGTCAAATACCAAGCAGCCCACCATGAGTTAGTAGCCTCGGCTATGGCGACTAAAATTGCCCACGAAATTGATCCAGAAAACAAGGTGGGATGTATGTTGGCAGCAGGGCAATACTATCCTAACACAGCCCATCCGAGAGATTACTGGGCTGCTATGGAGGAAGATCGCAAGAGTTACTTCTTCATTGATGTTCAAGCGCGTGGGGAATACCCAAATTACGCAAAGAAGCATTGGGAGCGTGAGGGGATTGAGATTCAAATGACGGCAGAGGATTTGGACTTGTTGAAGAATCACACTGTTGACTTTGTTTCCTTCTCTTACTATGCAAGTCGAGTGGCCTCAGGTGATCCAGAAGTTAAAGAATTAACTGCTGGAAATGTCTTTGCCTCCCTCAAAAATCCCTATCTAGAATCCTCAGAATGGGGATGGCAGATTGACCCACTTGGTCTTCGTATCACCCTCAATGCTATCTGGGATCGTTACCAAAAGCCAATGTTCATCGTGGAAAACGGTCTAGGTGCTATGGATACACCGGATGAGAATGGTTATGTAGCAGATGACTATCGGATTGCTTACTTAGAGGCTCATATCAAGGCTATGCGAGATGCCATTTACCAAGATGGAGTTGACTTGTTTGGGTATACGACTTGGGGCTGTATCGATCTGGTTTCGGCTGGAACAGGCGAAATGAACAAGCGGTATGGCTTTATCTATGTGGATCGTGATAATGAAGGTCATGGAAGTCTCAAACGTAGCAAGAAGAAGTCCTTCTACTGGTACAAGGATGTCATTGCCAGCAATGGTGCAAGCATTGAGTAGAGCACATTTGTTCACTATTTTTATAAAATCTTCTCCCTACTTTATAAGATGTGAAAAAGAGTTCAATTAGATGGAGCTTTTTGCTATAATGAGGGGAGAAAAATCAGACAGGAGAATATGATGTCAGAACCATTATTTTTACAATCAGTTATGCAAGAAAAAATTTGGGGTGGAACCAAGCTACGTGATGAGTTTGGCTACGACATCCCAAGTGAAAAAATAGGAGAATATTGGGCCATCTCAGCCCATCCAAATGGCGTTTCAAAGGTGGCCAATGGTCGTTTTGAGGGAACAGACCTTGCTACTTTGTATGCGGAACATCGTGAATTGTTTGGTAACCGTCCAGAACCTGTGTTTCCACTATTGACCAAGATTCTCGATGCTAATGACTGGCTCAGCGTCCAAGTTCACCCAGACGATGCCTATGGATTAGAACATGAAGGCGAGCTCGGAAAAACAGAGTGCTGGTATATCATCGCAGCAGACGAAGGTTCAGAGATTATCTATGGTCACAATGCCAAATCAAAAGAAGAACTTCGCCAGCAAATTGAGGATAAGAACTGGGATGCGCTGTTGACAAAAGTGCCAGTCAAGGCTGGTGATTTCTTCTATGTACCAAGCGGAACCATGCACGCTATTGGAGCAGGTATCTTGATTCTTGAAACTCAGCAGTCTAGCGATACCACCTACCGTGTTTATGACTTTGACCGCAAGGACGACAAGGGCAACTTGCGTGAACTTCACCTTGAAAAATCTATCGATGTTTTAAACATTGGAGAGCCTGCCAATAGCCGTCCTGTAACTATCAAAGCAGATGATCTACGTTCCACTCTCCTTGTATCCAGCGAGTTCTTCGCAGTTTACAAGTGGGAAATCACTGGCAAAGTTGACTTTGAAAAGACAGCTGACTACAGCCTGTTCAGTGTCTTAGCTGGTCAAGGCCAACTAACTGTTGACGGGAAAAACTATCCAATCCAAAAAGGCAGCCACTTTATCCTACCAAGTGATGTTGAAACTTGGACCCTAGAAGGGCAAGGTTTGGAATTGATTGTAAGCCATCCATAAAAAAAGAAAGGGCCTGAGTTTACTACTCAAGTCCTTTTTAATTACATAAATTGGGCGATAAAAACCACAATGATGATAATAGGAATGATGAAACGAAGGAGGAAAAGCCAGACTTGGAAAAGTCCTTGTTTCCATGCTCTTTCATCAAGATGGAGTTCCTCCATGGCAAGGGCCTTTTTAAAGATATAGCCAGTAAAAAGAGACAGACAGAGAGCCCCAAATGGCATGAGGAGATTGGAAACCAAGAAATCCATAGCATCAAAGAAAGTCTTTCCAAAAATGTGAACATCAGCCATGACTCCGTAGGATAGGGCTGAAGGAATTCCAAAGCCAAAGGTCAAGATTCCCAAAATCACACTCCACTTAGCCCGCTTGCTGTTATCCTGATTGGTGATATTGCCCACATTGATTTCCAGCATAACGACAGAAGAAGTGACCGTCGCAAAGAGGAAGAGCAAGAGGAAAAGGATGTAAAAAATGGTTCCAAAGGGCATCTTGTCAAAGAGTTGGGGCAAGACGATAAAGAGCAAGCTAGGTCCCCCTTCAGACTGAATATTGAAGGCTGACATGGCTGGGAAAATGGCTAGTCCCGCCATGATGGATACCGATATGTTCATGGCTACGATGGAAATCCCTGACTGGACCAGATTGGTTTTCTTGTTCAAGTAGGAAGCATAGGTCAGCATGGCTGTCACCCCTAGTGAGAGGGCAAAGAAAGATTGACCCAGAGCATAGAGGAGACCAGCGCTGGTTAGTTTTGAAAAGTCTGGTTTGAGGAAGTAAAGAACGCCTTCCATGGCATTTGGTAAGCTTAGCGAGCGCCCAATGATCACGACAAAAATGATAAAGAGCAGAGGCATCATAACTTTTGAGGCTCTTTCAATCCCTTTTTGAACTCCACGTGATACAATAAAGATATTCAACAAGATAAAGGCAGCTTGTGCGCCAAGGGCAATGGCTGGATTTGAAATGATTGAAGTAAATAACTGAGCATAATCACCCGTTCCACCAAGCTGGAACAATTTCCCAAACTCAATGCCTAGATAGACTAAAATCCATCCCCCTATAACACTATAGAAGGAGAGAAGGATGAAGAGGGCAAAGGCACCAATCCAACCGATAGAATTGTATTTGCTATTGTTGCCAAGTTTTCCAAAGGTTTTGATAGCAGAGACGCCAGCACTACGGCCAAGGGCAAACTCAGCAAGCAGGAGCGGGAAACCGATTAAAATGGTAGAAATAAGAAAGACTAGTAAAAAGCCTCCACCGCCATTAGCAGCAGTCATGTAGGGAAATTTCCAAACGGCTCCAAGTCCGATGGCTGAACCAGCAGATGCTAGGATAAAGCCTAGTTTCGAGCCCCATTGCGATTTTTCTGACATAGTTGAACTCCGATCTCGTTTTTTAAAATAAGAAAAGGCTACTTGAGTTGTCAAATAGCCCTCTCTCAATGGCTCTTTATGAGCCTTCTGTTTGATTGATAGACTTGACTATCCTATCATGTTTTCTAAGGTCTGTCAAGAAAACCATTTTCAAGTTTTCACACCTTTCCCAAAAAGTTAAAAATTTTTCGTAAAAACGCTTGACTCTGACCTAAGGGGAGGGGTTATACTATCAATGTAATACTCTTCGAAAATCAACTTCAAACCACGTCAGCGTCGCCTTACCGTACTCAAGTACAGCTTGCGGCTAGCTTCCTAGTTTGCTCTTTGATTTTCATTGAGTATAAGGAGGAAATCATGTACCATATAAAAGAAGCTGCGCAGCTTTCAGGTGTCTCTGTCAAGACCCTGCACCATTACGATAAGATAGGGCTCTTGGTTCCCTTAAAGTCGGAAAACGGCTATCGAACCTATAGTCAGGAGGATTTGGAACGCCTTCAAGTCATTCTTTACTACAAATATCTAGGCTTTTCTTTAGAAAAAATAGCAGAGCTGTTAAAGGAAGAAAGGACAGATTTATTGCCCCATTTGACTAGGCAGTTGGATTATCTAACTCGAGAAAGGAAACACCTGGATACCTTGATTTCCACCTTGCAAAAAACCATTCAAGAACAAAAAGGAGAAAGAAAAATGACCATTGAGGAAAAATTTACTGGATTTAGCTATCAAGACAATCAAAAATACCACCAAGAAGCGGTAGAGAAGTATGGACAGGAAGTCATGGGCCAAGCGCTTGAACGCCAAAAAGGTCGCGAAGAAGAGGCCACAGCCGCCTTTAACCAAGTTTTTCAAGCCTTGGCACAAAACCTTCAAGCTGGTCTGCCTGCAACAGCAGCCGAAAACCAAGAGCAAGCAGCTAAACTCTTGCAAGCTATTCGTACTTATGGATTTGACTGCTCTATTGAGGTATTCGGTCATATCGGTAAAGGCTACGTCTACAACCCAGAGTTTAAGGAAAACATTGACAAATTTGGACCTGGTACAGCCCAGTACACATCAGATGTCATTGCTACTTACGTTCAGACAAATGCAGAATAAATAGGCTAGGAATTTCCTAGCCTATTTTTTACTTTAAGTCATAAAGCCAGTCGTCACCATCTTTGTAGTAAAAGAATTCACTGAGATCATCTTCCAAAAAAACACGAAGCATATCAGACATATCATCAGTAGCAAGTTTTAGATGAGACAGATTGTCAAAATCCTCCCACCAAACCTTTCCTTCGTCTGAAGACTGGAGTTCACCAGTAAAGTGTTCTGTCTTGTAAAAAAGGACTACATAACGATAATCCTTGTCATCGTACCAGTTTTTGATACCACAGAGTTGGGGTTTGGAAATGGTCAGACCAGTTTCTTCTTTCACTTCACGAATGACAGCATCGACAAAGGATTCGCCACGTTCAACATGACCACCAGGAAAAGTAATGCCAGGCCAGTCAGGGCTAACTCTGTCTTGGACCAGAACCTTGTCCCCGTTTTTAATCATGCACATGTTGACAAATTCAACTGATTCTCTTCTGTTCATTTTTCACAACCTTTGATTTTAATCATAATGCAGGCTTCCTGCCACCCAGCCAGTACAGAGTGCAGAAGTGATATTAAAGCCACCCGTGTGGGCATTGATATCCATGACTTCGCCGGCAAAGTGGAGGCCAGGAACGAGCTTACTTTCCAGAGTTTTAGGATTGATTTCCTTAAGACTGACACCGCCTTTGGTGACAAAGGACTTGGCTAGAGACATTTTGCCAGTCACAGGGATTTTGAGGGTCTTGATGGACTGGAGAAGTTGTTCACGTTCCTTTTCAGTCAGTTGTTTGACTTTTTCAGGATAGACTTGCACAAGAAATTCTGCCAAGCGTTCTGGAAGCAAAGTTTTTAAAGCATTTTTCAAGGATTTTTCCCGATTTTCCTCTAGAAATGCTACCAAGTCGCTCTCAGAAAGTTGAGGTAAGACATCCAAAGAAAGGACTTCACCTCCCTTGACAAAGCTAGACATGCGTAGGGCAGCAGGTCCTGACAAACCAAAGTGGGTAAAAAGCAAATCATGAGTGATAACATGTTTGCCATAGCTTAAGGTCACATCGTCTAGTGAAATCCCCTGAAGCGCTTTGTGTGGAAAATCAGTAAACAATGGGCTTTCAGCAGCTTCAAGCACAGTAATGGTATGTTTGAAATGGCGGGCAATCTCGTGACCGAAACCAGTCGAACCAGTGGAAGGATAGGATTTACCACCTGTTGTGACAATGAGTTTATCACAAGTGAAGCTTTGGTCTACAGACTTGAGGATAAACTGGTTATCTACCTTCTTAACCGAAACAATCTCCGTTTGAGTAGCCACTTGACCACCTAGTTCAGTGATTTTCTTTTCCAAGGCCTCGATAATAGTCCGAGACTTGTCACTAGCAGGAAAGACGCGTCCATGGTCTTCGACCTTGAGTTTAACACCATTTTCCGTAAAAAAGTTGATGATATCATGGTTATCAAACTGGGAGAAGACACTGTAAAGAAAACGCCCATTTCCCGGGATGCCAGCCATTAGGTCATCTAAAGTTCCATTGTTGGTTACATTACAACGACCACCGCCTGTTCCAGCTAATTTTTTGCCAAGTTTGCGATTTTTTTCGATGAGAAGAGTTTTCTGATCATAAAAGCTACTGGAAATTGTAGCCATCATGCCAGCAGGTCCACCACCGATGACAATAGTATCAAAATGTTTCATAGCTCTATTGTACCACAAAAAACAAGAGATGCTTGGCATCTCTTGTTGCTCATAATCTTAGTTAATTTCATATCCCATCAACAAACCGCCATCTTCTGCATAGAAACTGCAGAGACCAGACGTAGGGATGATTTTGATATCCGCTTGTGGGAAGGTTTCCAGCAAGCGTTCTGACAATTGCTGACAGAATTTTTCATTGCTGCAATGAGCCATGACGATACGGCCACCAGCGTAGCCAGCCTTGATGAGTTCTTCATAGGCTGCTTGAAGGGATTTTTTTGGTCCACGCGCTTTTTGTAGCAGTTCTAAGGTTCCAGTTTCACTTGCTTCCCCAACCATACGGATGTTGAGAAGGCCAACAACTGTACCGATCAGCTTACTCAAACGGCCATTCTTGACCAAGTTATCAACTTTAGCAAGAACAAAGAGCAATTTCGTTTTTTCTTGGTAGGCTGTAATAGCTTCAACAATTTCTTCAAAAGAAAGTCCTTGATCAATCAAGTCATTGATTTTTTCGACAATCAAGTCAACTTCACCACCTGCAGACAATGTATCGATCACATGAATCTGAGTGTCAGGGTGTTCTTCCAGATAGATATTCTTAGCGAGCTGTGCACTATTATGGCTACCTGAAAGAGTACCAGTAATGGTAACGACAAAGATATGCTTAGCACCTTCAAATGCACGCAAGTAATCATCAGGGCTAGGACAAGCTGATTTTGAAGCCTCAGAAGTCGCATACATGGTTTCCATCATGTGGTCAATGTCGAGATTGGCATCATCGATAAAGACCTGATCAGCTACTTGAATGGTTAAAGGAACACTCACAAATTCAGTATCGATAGCAAGAGTAGGCAGTTGACGATAATCACAACCAGAGTCAGCTACAATCTTCCAAGTCATAGAAATTCTCCATCTTTGTCACTTATACATTGACAAAGGTTCTGTCTTTTTTTACAATTATATCATGAAAGCCCTTGAAACAAAAGTACCACCTCTCTGTTGTCACAAGTAGAAAGAAATTGTTATGTCTGAACGTAAAATATCTGAAAAATCTCTTGAAAATCTCAGAAAATCAAATCAAGAATCCAATTTTTTAACCAGAGAAGCAATCGAGACGGCTCTTTTGCAACTTCTAGAGAAAAAAGATTTGGCCAAGATTAGCATTTCGGAGCTGGTCAAACGGGCTGGTGTCTCTCGTGCTGCCTTCTATCGTAACTATGACTCCAAAGAAGAGATTTTGGAAAGTGTTTTTAAACGCAGTGTCCATAACATTATGGAACAGTTGAGCCACTACGATGTCAAAACAGACCTTTATCTAGTCTGGGTACACCTTTTCCGCGCAGCCAAGAAAGAAGCCAAGGTTATCCAACTTGCTCTGGACTATCATTTGGAAAAGATTTTTGTCCAAGCCATGCAGGAATTTCTAGAAAAATACCATGGAAAGTCAAAAGGCGTTAGCAGCTACCTTCATTCCTTTTGGAGTTCTGCCATCGTATCAGTTCTGCTCAAATGGATCAAGGATGGCATGAAGGTTCCAGCTGAAAAGATTGCAGATTTACGCTTGCCATTTTTCAAAAAATAGGGGATAAGGAGAAGAATTATGACAGAAAAAAGACTGGCTTGGGATGAGTACTTTGCAGCCCAGGCTTTACTGATTGCCAATCGTTCGACATGCAAACGTGCCAAGGTGGGAGCGGTCCTCGTCAAGGACAATAAAGTCATTTCAACTGGCTATAATGGTTCCGTATCAGGAACGGAGCACTGTATTGACCACGAATGTCTGGTCATTGAAGGTCACTGTGTTCGAACCCTTCACGCCGAGGTTAATGCCATCTTGCAAGGAGCCGAACGAGGGGTTCCAAGAGGATTTACAGCCTATGTGACCCATTTTCCGTGTCTGAACTGCACCAAACAACTGCTACAAGTTGGTTGTAAGCGCGTGGTTTATATCAACCAGTACCGAATGGATGACTATGCCCAGTACCTTTATCATGAAAAAGGCACCGAGTTGACCCATTTACCATTAGAGACTGTTCAGACAGCTCTTCAAGAGGCAGATTTGATTTAAAAATTAATAAAAATAAATGGTTTAGAAAGCTTTTTAAACCGTTTTTTGATATAATAAGAAGAATAAATTGAAAGAAGGAACTCAGAAAATGGGAAAAATTGAAGTCATTAATCATCCACTCATTCAACACAAATTGTCAATCTTGCGACGTACAGATACTTCTACAAAAGCTTTTCGTGAACTAGTTGATGAGATTGCAATGTTGATGGGATATGAAGTACTTCGTGATCTTCCACTTGAAGATGTGGAAATCGAAACACCTATCACAAAGACCGTTCAAAAACAATTGGCTGGGAAAAAATTGGCGATTGTCCCAATCTTGCGTGCAGGTATCGGGATGGTAGATGGCCTCTTGAGCTTGGTTCCAGCAGCCAAAGTTGGTCATATCGGTATGTACCGTGATGAAGAAACCCTTCAACCAGTTGAATACTTGGTGAAATTGCCTGAGGATATTGACCAACGTCAAATCTTTGTCGTTGATCCAATGTTGGCAACAGGTGGCTCAGCAATCTTGGCAGTAGATTCACTTAAAAAACGTGGCGCTTCAAATATCAAGTTTGTCTGCCTAGTATCTGCTCCAGAAGGAGTGAAAGCTCTTCAAGAAGCACACCCAGATGTAGAGATCTTTACAGCAGCTTTGGATGAACGCTTGAACGAACACGGTTATATCGTTCCAGGTCTTGGAGATGCTGGAGACCGCTTGTTCGGTACTAAATAAAATCCCAAAGTAAATAGTGAAACTAGAAGTTCGTTTTTAACTTGAAAGGAGGTTGAGTTTTTGTTTCTGTTTAGAGAATAGAACAAAAATTTGACCTTTTTTGACCAAAAAGATATAATAGTTCTGTATTGAGTCGTAAGACTAAGAAAATTCAACATAAAAGGAGAAATGAATGATTCCTGTAGTTATTGAACAAACAAGCCGTGGAGAACGTTCCTATGACATTTACTCTCGTCTTCTGAAAGACCGCATCATCATGCTAACAGGTCCAGTTGAAGACAACATGGCCAACTCTGTTATCGCCCAATTACTTTTCTTGGATGCCCAAGACAGCACAAAAGATATTTACCTTTATGTCAACACACCTGGAGGCTCTGTGTCAGCTGGTTTGGCAATCGTTGATACCATGAACTTTATCAAGGCAGATGTCCAAACAATCGTTATGGGGATGGCTGCATCCATGGGGACAGTCATCGCATCAAGTGGAGCAAAAGGCAAACGTTTCATGCTTCCAAATGCAGAGTACATGATTCACCAACCAATGGGTGGTACAGGTGGTGGTACCCAACAGACAGATATGGCAATCGCTGCAGAGCACTTGCTTAAAACTCGTAAGACTTTGGAGCAAATCCTTGCAGATAACTCTGGTAAATCAGTCGAGCAAATTCATGCTGACGCTGAACGTGATTACTGGATGAGTGCCCAAGAAACACTTGAATATGGCTTTATTGATGAAATCATGGCTAATAATTCTTTAAGCTAAGCAACCTAGAAAGCAAACTCGACGGAGTTCGCTTTTTTTGATATAATAGGAGAAGATTTCTTAGAAAGAGGATCCCTCATGTTTGAAAAAACAAATCGATCAGGATTAATCATCTATCTCTACTATAATCGAGATGCAAAAAAACTTCAGGAATACGGTGATATCTGTTACCATTCCAAAAAACATCGTTACTTGCAGCTCTATGTTCCAACTGAGGAGTTAGATGACTTAGTTGAGAGATTAGGTAAGGAAAGATATATCAAGAAAATTAGACGTTGCCATATTCAAGAGCTAGAAACTCCTTTCGTTGGCAATCTCTATCGTAACGAAGAAAACGTTATCATTTAAAAAATTAAATAAATGTATTGACAATTTTCTGATAATTCGGTATATTCTTAACATACTATTTTTTGAAACAACTATAAGGAGATTAAAAATGAAGAAAAAATTTGCCCTATCTTTTGTGGCTCTTGCTAGTGTGGCTCTTCTTGCTGCCTGTGGAGAGGTCAAGTCAGGAGCGTCAAACACAACTGGAAATCCAGTAGACGAGAAAACAATTAAAATCGGTTTTAACTTTGAAGAGACAGGTGCTGTGGCAGCTTATGGTACAGCTGAACAAAAAGGTGCCCAACTTGCTGTAGACGAAATCAACGCTGCAGGTGGAATTGATGGAAAACAAATCGAAGTTGTAGACAAAGACAACAAGTCAGAAACTGCTGAAGCAGCTTCTGTTACAACAAACCTTGTTACCCAATCAAAAGTAGCAGCTATTGTAGGACCTGCGACATCTGGTGCAACTGCTGCAGCTGTAGCTAACGCTACTAAAGCTGGGGTGCCATTGATTTCACCAAGTGCTACTCAAGACGGTTTGACTAAAGGTCAAGATTACCTATTTATCGGAACATTCCAAGATAGCTTCCAAGGGAAGATTATTTCTAACTATGTAACAAATAAATTGAATGCTAAGAAGGTTGTTCTTTATACTGACAATGCTAGTGACTATGCTAAAGGTATTGCTAAATCTTTCCGCGAAGCCTACAAGGGTGAAATTGTAGCAGATGAAACGTTTGTAGCAGGTGATACTGACTTCCAAGCAGCCCTTACTAAAATGAAAGACAAAGAGTTTGACGCTATCGTTGTTCCAGGTTACTACACAGAAGCAGGTAAAATTGTAAACCAAGCTCGTGGTATGGGAATTGATAAACCAATCATTGGTGGTGATGGATTTAACGGTGAAGAATTTGTTCAACAAGCAACTGCTGAAAGAGCATCAAACATTTACTTCATCTCAGGATTCTCAACTACTGTTGATGTTTCTGCAAAAGCTAAAGCTTTCCTTGAAGCATATCGTGCTAAATACAACGAAGAACCTTCAACATTCTCAGCTTTGGCCTATGACTCAGTTTACCTAGTAGCAAATGCTGCAAAAGGTGCTAAAAACTCAGGTGAGATCAAGGACAACCTTGCTAAAACCAAAGATTTTGATGGTGTAACTGGTCAAACAAGCTTTGATGCTGACCACAATACAGTGAAAACTGCTTACATGATGACCATGAACAATGGTAAAGTTGAAGAAGCAGAAGTTGTAAAACCATAACATTAGAATAGTAATTGAAATGGGGAATGAGCCTTTGACTCACTCCCTGTTTCGGTGTTTATGAACTTGTGAAAATAATGAAATTTTCTAAAAAATAAGGATAGAAAAGAGTGAACGCTATGCTCCAACAACTTGTGAATGGTCTAATTCTGGGTAGTGTTTATGCACTTTTGGCTCTGGGTTATACCATGGTTTATGGAATTATCAAACTCATCAACTTCGCCCACGGTGATATTTACATGATGGGTGCCTTTATTGGTTACTTTTTGATTAATTCTTTCCAAATGGATTTCTTTTTAGCTTTAATTATTTCAATGGCAGGAACCGCACTACTTGGTGTTGTGATTGAGTTTCTTGCCTACCGTCCTTTACGACACTCTACACGAATTGCTGTATTGATTACTGCCATCGGAGTGTCTTTCCTACTGGAATACGGAATGGTTTATCTAGTAGGCGCCAATACTCGTGCCTTCCCTCAAGCAATTGAAACAGTCCGCTTTGACTTGGGACCAATTAGCTTGACAAATGTTCAATTGATGATTTTAGCAGTTTCTGTACTCTTGATGGTTTTATTGCAATTGATCGTCCAAAAAACAAAAATGGGGAAAGCCATGCGTGCGGTATCAGTTGATAGTGACGCAGCTCAATTGATGGGAATTAATGTAAATCGTACAATCAGCTTTACCTTTGCTTTGGGTTCAGCTCTTGCTGGTGCAGCAGGAGTCCTCATTGCCCTTTACTACAATTCTCTTGAACCTTTGATGGGCGTGACTCCAGGTCTAAAATCATTCGTTGCGGCCGTACTGGGTGGTATCGGGATTATTCCTGGTGCAGCTCTAGGGGGATTTGTGATTGGCTTGTTGGAAACATTTGCTACTGCCTTCGGTATGTCTGATTTCCGTGATGCTATCGTATATGGAATCTTGCTTTTGATTCTGATTGTTCGACCTGCAGGTATCCTTGGTAAGAATGTGAAAGAGAAGGTGTAAACAATGAAGACAAATCTTAAAGTAAATATTTTCTGGTTATTCCTTCTGTTAGCGGGTTATGGATTGATTAGTATACTGGTTTCTGCTGGTGTTCTCAATCTATTCCATGTCCAAATTTTAGAACAAATTGGGATTAATATCATCCTTGCAGTAGGCTTGAACTTAATCGTTGGTTTTTCAGGTCAATTCTCACTCGGTCATGCAGGTTTTATGGCAATTGGGGCTTATGCAGCAGCGATTATTGGTTCAAAATCACCAACCTATGGTGCCTTCTTTGGAGCAATGGTCTTGGGTGCCTTGATTTCTGGTGCAGTCGCTTTGCTCGTTGGGATTCCAACGCTTCGTTTAAAGGGTGACTACCTGGCTGTTGCGACACTAGGTGTTTCAGAAATCATTCGTATCTTTATCATTAATGGTGGAAGTTTGACCAATGGTGCTGCTGGTATCTTGGGTATCCCAAACTTTACCAACTGGCAAATGGTTTATCTATTTGTGGTGATCACAACTATTGCAACTCTCAACTTCCTACGTAGTCCAATTGGACGCTCTACTCTATCTGTTCGTGAGGATGAGATTGCTGCAGAATCCGTTGGGGTAAACACTACAAAGATCAAGATTATCGCTTTTGTCTTTGGAGCTATTACAGCTAGTATTGCTGGTTCACTTCAGGCCGGTTTTATCGGATCTGTTGTTCCAAAAGATTACACCTTTATTAATTCCATCAATGTGTTGATTATCGTTGTATTTGGTGGACTTGGATCGATTACTGGTACCATCGTTTCAGCGATTGTTTTAGGAATTTTAAATATGCTCCTTCAGGATGTAGCAAGCGTACGTATGATCATCTACGCTTTGGCTCTTGTATTGGTCATGATTTTCAGACCAGGTGGACTTCTTGGGACATGGGAATTGAGTCTATCACGTTTCTTTAAAAAATCGAAGAAGGAGGGACAAAACTAATGGCATTACTTGAAGTTAAACAGTTAACCAAACATTTTGGCGGTCTAACAGCTGTTGGAGATGTCACTCTTGAATTGAACGAGGGAGAGTTGGTTGGTCTGATTGGACCAAACGGGGCTGGTAAAACAACCCTTTTCAATCTCCTGACTGGCGTTTATGAACCAAGCGAAGGTACTGTGACACTAGATGGACATCTCCTAAATGGGAAAACTCCCTATAAGATTGCCTCACTTGGTCTCAGTCGTACTTTCCAAAATATTCGTTTGTTCAAGGACTTGACAGTTTTGGAAAATGTTTTGATTGCATTTAGCAATCATCATAAACAACATGTCCTTGCGAGCTTTCTACGCCTACCAGCTTTTTATAAGAACGAGGAAGAATTAAAAAGCAAAGCTTTGGACTTGCTGAAGATTTTTGATTTGGATAGTGACGCAAATACTCTTGCCAAGAATCTGGCCTATGGTCAACAACGTCGATTAGAAATTGTTCGTGCTCTGGCAACTGAACCTAAAATCCTCTTTTTGGACGAACCTGCAGCTGGTATGAATCCACAAGAAACAGCTGAATTGACAGAATTGATCCGTCGTATCAAAGATGAATTTAAAATTACCATCATGCTTATCGAACATGATATGAATTTGGTTATGGAAGTCACTGAGCGTATCTATGTTCTTGAATATGGTCGGTTGATTGCTCATGGGACTCCGGATGAGATCAAGAACAACAAACGCGTTATCGAAGCTTATCTAGGAGGTGAAGCCTGATGTCTATGTTAAAAGTTGAAAACCTCTCTGTGCATTACGGAATGATTCAAGCGGTTCGTGATGTAAGTTTCGAGGTTAATGAAGGTGAAGTTGTTTCCTTGATAGGTGCTAATGGTGCTGGTAAAACAACCATTCTTCGTACCCTTTCAGGTTTGGTTCGTCCAAGTGCTGGTAAAATTGAGTTTTTGGGAAAAGAAATTCAAAAGTTGCCAGCGCAAAAAATCGTAGCAGGTGGCCTTTCACAAGTTCCTGAGGGACGCCATGTTTTTCCAGGCTTGACTGTTATGGAAAACTTGGAAATGGGAGCCTTTTTAAAGAAAAATCGTGAAGAAAATCAAGCTAACTTGAAAAAAGTTTTCTCACGCTTCCCACGTCTTGAAGAGCGTAAAAACCAAGATGCGGCAACTCTTTCAGGTGGTGAACAGCAGATGCTGGCTATGGGACGCGCTCTCATGTCTACACCTAAGCTCCTTCTCTTGGATGAGCCGTCAATGGGACTTGCCCCGATCTTTATCCAAGAAATTTTCGATATCATTCAAGATATTCAGAAGCAAGGAACAACGGTTCTCCTAATTGAACAGAACGCTAACAAGGCCCTTGCTATCTCTGACCGAGGTTATGTACTTGAAACAGGCAAGATCGTCCTATCAGGAACAGGAAAAGAACTCGCAGCATCAGATGAAGTCAGAAAAGCATATCTAGGTGGCTAAAAAGGTCCCGGGGACCTTTTTAGTCGGTAGATAAGGATTGCGCAAGCAATCTCTCTATAGTCCGGGGGACCTTTTTAGTCGGAGGATAAGGATTGCATAAGCAATTCTCCTCTAGTCTGGGAGACTAGTTTAGGTTGTGGATGGAGATTGCGCACGCAATCCCTCTATAGTCTGGGGGGCCTTTTTAGTCGGAGGATAAGAATTGTGCAGCTATTCTCCTTTAGTCTGGTAGACTAGTTTAGGTTGTGGATGGAGATGATAATAGGTTTTCAATACTAGTTGCTAGTATCCTTAACAACTGAAAGAAATATAAATAATGTTTGCTAACTTGCACATATAGAGCTCTAGATTAGAGCTCTTTTTTGTAAAAGACTCAGATTATTCAAAATCTTGAAAAAGAGATGAAAGCGTTTGATAGATTTTCTAAGAAAGTGTATAATAAAAGTAGCAATATAGAAGGAGAAGTCTCATGGCAGTTAAAGATTTCATGACCCGTAAGGTAGTTTATATCAGTCCAGATACAACTGTAGCACACGCAGCAGATTTGATGCGCGAGCAAGGTTTGCACCGTTTACCTGTTATCGAAAATGATCAATTAGTCGGATTGGTAACAGAAGGAACCATTGCGGAAGCCAGCCCATCTAAAGCAACCAGTCTCTCTATCTATGAGATGAATTATCTTCTGAATAAAACCAAAGTAAAAGATGTAATGATTCGAGATGTCGTGACGGTTTCTGGCTATGCTAGTCTAGAAGATGCGACCTACCTGATGCTGAAAAATAAAATTGGGATATTACCAGTCGTAGACAATCATCAAGTCTACGGCGTTATTACAGACCGCGATGTTTTTCAGGCTTTCTTGGAAATCGCCGGATACGGAGAAGAGGGGATTCGTGTTCGTTTCATTACAGAAAATGAAGTCGGAGTACTGGGGAAAATTGTAGCTTTAATTGTAGAAGAGGATTTAAATATTTCCCATACTGTAAACATTCCACGTAAGGATGGCAAGGTCGTCATCGAAGTTCAAATTGATGGAAAAATCGATTTGACTGCATTAAAGGATAAGTTTGAAAAAGAAGGAATTCAAGTGGAGGAGATCACTCATACCTCTGCCAAAGTCCTTTAAACAAGAGGCTTTAGAGCCTCTTTTCTTCTGTCATCAAAAGCGGTGAAAAGCAAAATATGGAAAGAAATGAGAGATTATGGTATAATAAAACGATATGAAAAGGAGTATCTATGGACATTTCAGAAATTCGTCAAAAAATTGACGCAAATCGTGAAAAATTAGCTTCTTTTAGGGGGTCTCTTTGACCTCGAAGGCTTAGAGGAAGAGATTGCCATCTTGGAAAACAAGATGACAGAACCTGATTTTTGGAACGATAATATCGCGGCCCAAAAAACGTCGCAAGAATTAAATGAATTAAAAAACACCTACAACACCTTCCGTAAAATGGAAGAGTTGCAGGATGAAGTTGAGATTTTATTGGACTTTTTAGCAGAAGATGAGTCAGTCCATGATGAACTGGTCGAACAGTTGACAGAACTGGATAAGATGATGACCAGCTACGAGATGACCCTTCTCTTGTCAGAACCTTATGACCATAATAATGCAATCTTGGAAATCCATCCAGGATCTGGTGGTACTGAGGCACAGGACTGGGGCGATATGCTGCTTCGTATGTATACTCGTTATGGAAATGCCAAAGGCTTTAAAGTAGAAGTCTTGGATTACCAGGCTGGTGATGAAGCAGGTATCAAGTCTGTGACCTTGTCTTTTGAAGGACCCAATGCATACGGCCTACTTAAATCAGAAATGGGTGTTCACCGTTTAGTCCGTATTTCGCCATTTGACTCTGCCAAACGCCGCCATACTTCCTTTACATCCGTAGAGGTTATGCCTGAGTTGGATGATACCATCGAAGTGGAGATTCGTGAAGATGATATCAAAATGGATACCTTCCGTTCAGGTGGTGCTGGTGGACAAAACGTCAATAAGGTTTCAACAGGTGTGCGTTTGACACACATTCCTACGGGAACTGTCGTCCAATCAACGGTCGATCGTACCCAGTATGGAAATAGAGATCGTGCCATGAAGATGTTGCAGGCTAAGATCTATCAAATGGAGCAAGAAAAGAAAGCTGCGGAAGTTGATTCCCTTAAAGGTGAGAAAAAAGAAATCACATGGGGAAGCCAAATCCGTTCATATGTTTTCACGCCTTATACTATGGTAAAAGATCACCGTACAAGCTTTGAAGTTGCTCAGGTAGATAAGGTGATGGATGGAGACCTTGATGGTTTTATCGATGCCTACCTCAAGTGGCGAATCAGCTAAGATAGAAAGGAACTCATATGTCAATCATTGAAATGAGAGATGTTGTCAAAAAGTATGACAATGGAACGACTGCCCTGCGTGGAGTGTCTGTTACCATTGAACCAGGAGAGTTTGCCTATATCGTAGGACCTTCTGGAGCAGGTAAGTCAACCTTTATTCGAGCTTTATACCGAGAAGTAAAGATCGAAAAAGGAAGCCTAACAGTTGCAGGCTTTAATTTAGTTAAAATTAAGAAGAAAGATGTCCCACTGCTACGTCGTAGTGTCGGGGTAGTCTTTCAGGATTACAAACTCTTGCCTAAGAAGACTGTTTATGAGAATATTGCCTATGCAATGGAAGTAATCGGTGAGAGCCGTCGCAACATCAAAAAACGTGTTATGGAAGTATTGGACCTGGTTGGTTTGAAACATAAGGTTCGCTCTTTCCCTAATGAACTCTCAGGTGGAGAGCAGCAACGGATTGCGATTGCTCGTGCGATTGTCAACAATCCTAAAGTATTGATTGCCGATGAACCAACAGGAAACTTGGACCCAGATAATTCATGGGAAATTATGAATCTGTTGGAACGCATCAATCTCCAAGGTACTACTGTCTTGATGGCAACCCACAATAGCCAGATTGTAAATACCTTGCGCCACCGTGTCATTGCCATTGAAAATGGTCGTGTCGTTCGTGACGAAGCTAAAGGAGAATATGGATACGATGATTAGTAGATTTTTTCGCCATTTATTTGAATCATTAAAAAGTTTAAAACGAAATGGCTGGATGACAGTAGCAGCAGTGAGTTCGGTTATGATTACCTTGACACTTGTTGCCCTGTTTGCATCTGTAATTTTTAATACAGCAAAACTGGCTACCGACATTGAAAACAACGTTCGGGTCATGGTTTACATTCGTAAGGATGTAGCTGATAACAGTGAAACGATTGAAAAAGAAGGTCAGACAGTTACCAACAATGACTACCACAAGGTCTATGATGCTTTGAAAGCTATGCCAGCTGTAAAAAGTGTCACCTTCTCAAGTAAAGAAGAACAGTACGAAAAACTAACGGAAACAATGGGTGACGATTGGAAGGTCTTTGAAGGAGATGCAAACCCTCTCTATGATGCTTATATCGTCGATACAAATTCTCCGAGTGATGTTAAAACGGTAGCTGAAGAAGCTAAGAAAATTGAGGGAGTATCAGAGGTTCAAGATGGTGGAGCCAACACTCAACGACTTTTCGAACTAGCTTCCTTTATCCGTGTTTGGGGATTGGTTATTGCAGGGCTCTTGATTTTTATCGCAGTCTTCCTCATTTCCAATACCATCCGTATCACCATTATTTCACGTAGTCGTGAGATTCAGATCATGCGTCTGGTAGGAGCGAAAAATGGCTATATCCGTGGTCCATTCTTGCTAGAAGGTGCTTTTATTGGCTTGCTTGGTGCAGCGATTCCTTCAGTCCTTGTATTCTTTGTTTACAATATGGTTTATCAATCGGTCAATAAATCCTTGGTAGGTCAAAACTTGTCAATGATTACGCCAGATGTGTTTATCCCTCTGATGACAGTCCTATTATTTATAATCGGAATTTTCATTGGTTCAATTGGTTCAGGGATTTCGATGCGTCGATTCTTGAAGATCTAGTTGGATTTAAATGCAAATTGCAGTACAAATCAGAAAAATAATACATATTTAAAAGAGAAGTTTTTGTAAACTTCTCTTTTTCCTTTTTAAAAATTAAAAAAAATAGACAATTTTTTTATAAAAGCCTTTACAAAAAAAATAAAAGTGGTATAATTAATACATAACCAAATGCAAACGTTTTCGTAAAACGTTTGCCTAAATAAAATAAAGGAGATTTGAATGATGAAAGCTACATTCAAAAATGTCTTGTCTTTCGAATTTTGGCAAAAATTCGGTAAGGCTTTAATGGTGGTTATCGCCGTTATGCCAGCGGCGGGATTGATGATCTCAATCGGTAAATCAATCGTGATGATCGACCCAAACCTTGCTCCTCTAGTGATTACAGGTGGAATCCTTGAGCAAATTGGTTGGGGGGTTATCGGTAACCTTCATATCTTGTTTGCCCTTGCTATTGGGGGAAGCTGGGCAAAAGAACGTGCAGGTGGTGCATTTGCAGCTGGACTTGCCTTTATCTTGATTAACCGTATCACAGGTGCTATCTTCGGTGTTACAGGTGATATGTTGAAAAACCCTGAAGCAATGGTTACTACCTTCTTTGGTGGTTCAATCAAGGTTGCTGACTACTTTATCAGCGTTCTTGAGGCACCAGCTCTTAACATGGGGGTTTTTGTAGGGATTATCTCTGGTTTTGTTGGGGCAACAGCTTATAACAAATACTACAACTTCCGTAAACTTCCTGATGCCCTTTCATTCTTCAATGGTAAACGTTTCGTACCATTCGTCGTTATTCTTCGTTCAGCTATTGCTGCAATTCTACTTGCTGCCTTTTGGCCAGTAGTTCAAACAGGTATCAACAACTTCGGTATTTGGATTGCCAACTCACAAGAAACTGCTCCAGTCCTTGCACCATTCTTGTATGGTACTTTGGAACGTTTGCTCTTGCCATTCGGTCTTCACCACATGTTGACAATCCCAATGAACTATACAGCTCTTGGTGGAACATACGAAGTGTTAACTGGTGCAGCAAAAGGAACACAAGTATTTGGTCAAGATCCCCTTTGGCTTGCATGGGTAACTGACCTTGTTAACCTTAAAGGTTCAAATGCTGACCAATACCAACACCTTCTTACAACAGTCACTCCAGCTCGTTTCAAAGTTGGACAAATGATCGGTTCATTTGGTATCTTGATGGGTGTCATCGTTGCTATCTACCGCAATGTTGATGCTGACAAGAAACACCAATACAAGGGTATGATGATTGCGACAGCCCTTGCAACATTCTTGACAGGGGTTACTGAACCTATCGAGTATATGTTCATGTTCATCGCAACACCGCTTTACCTTGTTTATTCAGTAGTTCAAGGTGCTGCCTTTGCTATGGCAGATATTGTTCACCTTCGTGTCCACTCATTCGGTTCAATTGAATTCTTGACTCGTACACCATTGGCAATTAATGCTGGTATTGGTATGGATATCGTTAACTTTATCTGGGTAACTGTTCTCTTTGCGGTTATCATGTACTTCATTGCCAACTTCATGATCAAGAAATTCAACTACGCAACTCCAGGACGTAACGGAAACTACGAAACAGCTGAAGGAGCATCAGAAGAAGCAGCTTCTGGAACTCCAAAAGTTGCAGCAGCTTCTCAAGCCGTAAATATCATTAACCTTCTTGGTGGTCGTGCAAATATCGTAGATGTGGATGCATGTATGACTCGTCTTCGTGTAACTGTTAAAGACGCAGATCGCGTTGGTACTGAGGAACAATGGAAAGCAGAAGGAGCTATGGGGCTTGTCATGAAAGGACAAGGTGTCCAAGCTATCTACGGACCAAAAGCTGATGTATTGAAATCTGATATCCAAGATATCCTTGACTCAGGTGAAGTAATTCCTGAAACTCTTCCAAGTCAAATGACAGAAACTCAACAAAATACTGTCCATTTCAAAGGTGTAACTGAGGAAGTTTACTCAGTAGCTGACGGTCAAGTTGTTGCCTTGGAACAAGTGGAAGATCCAGTTTTTGCTCAAAAAATGATGGGTGATGGATTTGCAGTAGAGCCAGCAAATGGCAACATTGTATCTCCAGTTACTGGTACTGTATCAAGTATCTTCCCAACAAAACACGCTCTTGGTCTTGTCACTGACTCAGGTCTTGAAGTGCTTGTTCATATTGGTTTGGATACAGTAAGTCTTGAAGGAAAACCATTTACTGTTCATGTCTCTGAAGGACAAAAAGTGGTTGCTGGTGATCTTCTTGTCACAGCTGACTTGGATGCTATTCGAGAAGCAGGACGCAAAACATCAACAGTGGTTGTCTTCACAAATGGTGATGTCCTCAAATCAGTTAAATTAGAACAAACAGGTTCTCTTGCAGCTAAAACAGCAGTTGCTAAAGTAGAATTGTAATATACTTGGGGTTGGAAGCTGTTTTCCAACCTCTTGTTTTAGGAGAAAAGCATGAAATTTCTAACACTCAATACCCACAGTTGGATGGAGAAGGAAGCAGAGGAAAAATTCCAAATCTTACTCCAAGACATTCTTGATAAGGATTATGATTTGATTTGTTTCCAAGAAATCAATCAAGAAATGACTTCGCCTGAGGGAGAGGTTAACAATCACTATCAAGCTTTACCATCAGCAGAACCCATTCATCAGGATCACTATGTCCGACTTCTGGTTGAAAAATTGGCTGAGAAAGGGAAAAACTACTACTGGACTTGGGCTTACAATCATATTGGCTATGACCGCTACCATGAAGGCGTAGCTATCTTATCTAAAACACCTATTAAGGCGCGTGAGATTTTAGTATCAGATGTAGATGATCCAACGGACTACCATACTCGTCGCGTTGCCTTGGCTGAGACAGAGGTTGAAGGTAAGGAACTTGCTCTTGCAAGCGTTCATCTCTCTTGGTGGGATAAAGGTTTCCAAGAAGAATGGGCACGATTTGAGGCTGTACTAAAAGAGTTGAACAAACCTCTGATTTTAGCAGGTGATTTTAATAATCCAGCTGGTCAGGAAGGCTATCAAGCGATTTTAGCTAGCCCATTAGGATTACAAGACGCGTTTGAAGTTGCGAAAGAAAGAAGTGGTAGCTACACCGTTCCACCAGAAATTGATGGTTGGAAAGGCAATACCGAGCCATTACGAATCGACTACGTCTTTACGACCAAAGAGTTAGAAGTAGAGAGTTTGCAAGTAGTTTTTGATGGCCAAAATAGTCCACAAGTCAGTGATCATTATGGTTTGAATGCTGTATTGACCTGGAAATAATGAAAGAGGTTGGAACCAGAGAGTTCCAACTTTTTAATCTATTCGAATCTTTACTACAGGACTGAGACTCAAATGGGGCTACTGCAATAGGACAAAATATGGTATAATTGAAAGGATAGAATCGAGGATAGTATGTCATTTAAGAAATTTCAATTTAAAAATTATATAGTAGAAGCCTTGGAGGAGTTGAAGTTTACGACTCCTACCGAGGTTCAGGAAAAGTTGATTCCTATTGTCTTGGCAGGTCGTGACTTGGTGGGCGAGTCAAAAACAGGTTCAGGAAAGACTCATACTTTCTTATTACCCATTTTCCAGCAATTAGATGAAACTAGCGATAGTGTGCAAGCGGTCATTACTGCACCAAGTCGTGAGTTGGCCACTCAAATATACCAAGCAGCTCGTCAGATTGCAGTTCACTCAGATGTCGAAGTTCGTGTGGTTAATTATGTAGGTGGTACGGATAAGGCGCGTCAGATTGAAAAACTTGCCAGCAACCAACCACATATCGTTATCGGAACGCCAGGTCGCATCTATGACTTGGTCAAGTCTGGTGATTTGGCTATTCACAAGGCCAAGACCTTTGTAATTGATGAAGCAGATATGACCTTGGATATGGGATTCTTGGAAACCGTTGATAAGATTGCAGGGAGCCTTCCAAAAGACTTGCAATTCATGGTTTTTTCAGCGACGATTCCTCAAAAATTGCAACCATTCTTGAAGAAATACTTGTCAAATCCTGTCATGGAAAAAATCAAGACTAAAACAGTTATCTCAGCTACCATTGATAACTGGTTGATTTCGACCAAGGGCCGCGACAAAAATGCTCAGATTTACCAGCTGACTCAGTTGATGCAGCCTTATTTAGCAATGATTTTTGTTAACACAAAAACGCGTGCTGATGAGTTACATGCCTACTTGACTGCTCAAGGATTGAAGGTAGCTAAGATTCATGGAGACATTGCTCCTCGTGAACGCAAACGGATCATGAATCAGGTGAAAAATCTGGATTTTGAGTACATTGTCGCAACGGACTTGGCAGCGCGTGGAATTGATATTGAAGGGGTCAGCCATGTTATCAATGATGCCATTCCGCAAGACTTGTCTTTCTTTGTTCACCGTGTTGGACGAACTGGGCGCAACGGACTGCCTGGTACAGCGATTACCCTTTACCAGCCAAGTGATGACTCGGATATCCGTGAGTTAGAAAAATTAGGGATCAAGTTTACTCCTAAGATGGTCAAAGACGGAGAGTTTCAAGATACCTATGACCGTGATCGTCGTGCCAATCGTGAAAAGAAGCAGGATAAGCTTGATATTGAAATGATTGGCTTGGTCAAAAAGAAAAAGAAAAAGGTCAAACCAGGCTATAAGAAGAAGATTCAATGGGCGGTGGATGAAAAACGCCGCAAAACCAAGCGTGCTGAAAATCGCGCACGTGGCCGTGCAGAGCGAAAAGCCAAACGCCAAACATTTTAAAAACTCAGTAGAATCACCTGATTCTACTGAGTTTTTATTTCCGGAAATATTCAAAGGAGATAATAATTATATATTTTAAATAATTTAATTTATAAAACAGTAATTGCTTTAAAACCTTTTTTAGACCAATATTTTATTGAAATCGTAAGGAAAAAAATTGAAAACTATACAAAATTGTGTTATCATACTATAAAAAAATCGGATTATATAATATGATCCGTGAAAAGAAAAGGGGACTTCTATGGATAAATCATTTATGAAACAACAACGTTTTTCATTCCGTAAAATGAAAGTTGGGTTGGCTTCTGTAGCAATTTTGTTTGCTTTTGCTCAGGTCGGACAAGTGTCTGCAGATGAAACAACACAACCGGCATCTACTTCAGCTGAAACAGTAAAGAAAACCGAAGCAAATAAATCTGCAGTCGAAGCTGCTTTAGCAGAAATTAAAGCTGATGAGGCGAAACCAGTCGTTAACCAATCAGATGCAAAACCTGGAGAACTTGTTGATGTTTCTAAGAAGGTTTCACCTATTGACGTGAAAGAACGCCAAGAAGGTGATCAAAAGATTCATGAAGAAACTGCAACAGTCGAAGTCACAAAGACAGAAGTGGCACCTGTAAAAAGTGAAGAACTTCCTGCTCCAAAGACTGAAACAACTGAGAGTACAGTGAGTGGGAAAGATGAAGATGGAAATTCTTATACCCAATATGAACGTGTTGATAAAACAACTACAGTCGAAATTAAGAAAGCGACAAGAACGATTTCAAAATCTAACTCTGCCGATATCGTTTTTGTTGTTGACCGTTCAGCATCTATGTATCGAACTATTGACACTGTCCGTAACAATATCAATGAGTTTGCAAGAAATCTTGCTAAAGATGGAGTAGCAGCACGTTTTGGATTAGCTACCTTTAGTGATGAAGTATATGGACGTATAGGTGGATTAGCAGATGAGGGTACAATTTTAACAAAATTTAATGAATCTTATTTTACCTCTGACCCAGCTGAGCTTGAAAAAGCCTTAGCAGGCATTAAGATTGCACATAGTGGAGACTTCCCTGAAACATCTACACCTGCTCTTACACAAATTATTTCAACCTACGACTGGTCTAAGTCACCTAAAAATAAAAAGTTTGTCGTATTGTTGACAGATGCTCCAATGAAGGAGGATCCTTCAATTCCAACGATGGCGAATACTCTTGCGTCTTTGAAAGCCGCAAAAATCGAAAGAATTGTTGCAACTTCGACAGGGACCGATATTAGCTATAAAGATTTTGTATCTGAAGGTCGATTAATGAATATTGATCGTAACTTGGCTGATTCTTTAACTAAGGATGCAACTACATGGATTGTTGAAACTGTAACTGAAGGACACAATTACAAGGTAACGAAAGATAATTACCAATTTTACCTAGAACGTCGTACAACACTACCTATTGCTCAGACAGGAAGTGCGACTCCAACTACCACAGTTCCAGTAGCTACAGCTTATAAAAAAGAAGTGGCGAAACTCCCTGATACAGGAAGTAATGATACAGCGAACTATGGTATTGTGGGACTTGGCCTCCTAATGGCTGGACTTGGCTTAACTGTAAGCAATAGAAAGTCTAAGGAACAGTAAGCCTAACTGGAAGATTGTTTGTAAGAATATTGTGATAAAAAATAGGTAGTTTGTAAACGAAGTATGCAGATAAGCATAGGTATGAGCTTCTGTATTATGGAGTACAAACCGAATTTTTATGACCAGAAAAGAGCCGTAAGGTTCTTTTTTCGATTTCGAGAAAATACTGCAAAAAAAAGTAAAAAGTGGTATAATGATAAGGTTATATAGTCCCGATAAGATGGTAGAAATTTCTATCAGTACTTTGTAACTCGCAAAGAATGACGGCTCCAAAGTCGCTCGTCCTTCTACGGTTGCCGCTATAACGCGATCACCCTATGCGCCTTACTAGCTTCAGAAATAAAAAAGTATCGTTTATATTTCTTTCGAGTCGTAACTCTTAGACGATAGAAATACCTATCAGTACTTTGTAACTCTATAACAATATTTTTTAAGGGGGGACATTTTTATGTCAGAACGTAAATTATTCACGTCTGAATCTGTATCTGAGGGGCATCCGGATAAGATTGCAGACCAAATTTCAGATGCGATTTTGGATGCTATTTTAGCTAAAGATCCAGATGCGCACGTTGCTGCCGAGACAGCTGTATACACAGGTTCGGTTCATGTTTTTGGTGAAATTTCTACACATGCTTATGTAGATATTAACCGAGTGGTTCGTGATACCATTGCAGAGATTGGTTATACCAATACAGAGTATGGTTTTTCTGCGGAGACCGTTGGAGTTCATCCGTCACTTGTTGAGCAGTCACCAGATATCGCCCAAGGTGTTAACGAAGCCTTGGAAGTTCGTGGAAATGCGGATCAAGATCCACTGGACTTGATTGGAGCTGGAGACCAAGGTCTCATGTTTGGATTTGCAGTAGATGAGACAGAGGAACTCATGCCATTGCCAATTTCACTCAGTCATAAACTGGTTCGTCGTTTGGCAGAACTTCGCAAGTCTGGTGAAATCAGCTATCTTCGCCCTGATGCTAAATCACAAGTTACAGTTGAGTATGATGAAAATGACCGTCCAGTGCGCGTGGACACAGTCGTAATTTCAACTCAGCACGATCCAGAAGTCAGCAACGAACAAATTCACAAAGATGTGATTAACAAGGTCATTAAAGAAGTTATTCCGGCTTCTTACTTGGATGAGCAAACAAAATTCTTCATCAATCCAACTGGTCGTTTTGTAATCGGTGGACCTCAAGGAGACTCAGGTTTGACTGGTCGTAAGATTATCGTGGATACCTATGGTGGCTACTCTCGTCATGGTGGTGGTGCCTTCTCAGGTAAGGATGCGACGAAGGTGGACCGTTCAGCCTCTTATGCAGCTCGCTACATTGCCAAGAACATCGTTGCAGCAGGCCTTGCTAAGAAGGCAGAAGTACAATTGGCCTATGCTATCGGGGTGGCGCAACCTGTTTCTGTTCGTATCGATACTTTTGGTACAGGAACAGTAGCTGAAAGCAAGCTTGAAAAAGCAGCGCGTCAAATCTTTGACCTTCGTCCTGCAGGAATTATCCAAATGCTAGACCTTAAACGTCCAATTTACCGTCAAACAGCGGCTTATGGACACATGGGACGTACAGATATTGACCTTCCATGGGAACGTTTGGACAAGGTAGATGCATTAAAAGAAGCTGTGAAATAAAATTAAAAGATTGGTAGCTGTGAACTACCAATCTTTTTTGCAAAAGAAAACCAGCTTTTGGCTGGTCTTCTTATTTTATAGGGATTGAAATCTCAATCAATTTATCTGAATAAAGCGTCTTGATATTGGCTTCATCAATGCTACCTTTGTCGATTTTACGTTTCAAGAAGAAGTCTTGGATGGTTTCGATTTCAGGTTCACGAATAGCTCGGTGTTTGTTGGAAATGAGGATTTCATAGTGAAGCGGGGCTTGCGTGAAAACTACATCTGTGTTTCCAGCAGAATAAACCTCGACAAGAGTTGCGTCTGTGCTTTCTAATTGGCTTTTAACAAGTTGCGAGTGTGAGTTTGTCGTATTGATAAGCTTCATAACAGTTCCTCCGATTTTCTAACTCTATTATAGCACTTTTTGGATAAAATCGTGTATTTTAGTCAATTCCATGCTGGATTTTCCAAGCTTCTATTCCCCATTTATGGCTACCACGTTTGAGTTTTTCTATTGCCTCGTCAATAGGGAACCAGGCGATATGATTAAAATCTTCCAATGGTTTTTGTACTTCTTGGAAAGAAATAGCTTCATAGAGATAAGCTGGGTTGTAGTAGTAGGTATCACGGTGGCGAGAGTAGAAATACTCATCAGCTTGTCCATAATAGGTTCCAATCTCAGCTGTAAAGCCAAGTTCTTCGATTAGTTCTCTCTTCAGTGCTTCTTGATGATCTTCGCCTGCTTCAATCTCTCCACCTGGCAAGAACCAAGCACCATTGGGAGCTTGGACTAAGACGATTTGTTTTTTCTCCACATCCGGAATAACTGCGTACACGCCATAGCGAGGCTGGTAAGTCACATTCTCTTTTTTTTCACCAAAAGTTGGGTTTGCCATTGCATTTTCCTCATTCTCTAGTATCTTTATTATTATCATAATGGACGAGGGGCTAGCTGTCAAGGTTTTACAGTTATTTTAGTAAAAAAGGTGCAGAAAATGATAGACTTTCTGCACTTGTTAGATAGATTTATTCTTCTCTTTCAGAAGCAATCTCTTCTGTTTTTTCAGTTTTTTTGGCAGATTTGATTTGAATCTTGCCATTGCTTGTCATAACTGCCTTGAGGTCTTTTTCACTTGGGTTTTCAAGGTAGTAGTCTGTGATAGCATCCTCGATATGGTCTTGAATGGTACGGCGGAGTGGGCGCGCCCCCATTTTTGGATCATAACCTAGGTCAACTAACTTTTCCTTGACTTTGTCCGTTACATCTAAATGAATGTTGTTGCTGGAGAGGCGTTTGTTAACATCTACTAGCATGAGTTCGACGATTTGAAGAAGGTTGTCCTTGCTGAGAGCTTTGAACTCGATGATGCCGTCAAAACGGTTCATAAACTCTGGACTAAAGAAGTTGCCAAGTTCACCAAGGACAGAGTTGGTTCGCCCTTCACGAGCGGCTCCAAAACCAACGCTGGCTTCGGCCTTACCAGTTCCAGCATTTGAAGTCATGATAATGATGGCATCCTTAAAGCTAACTGTGCGTCCTTGCCCATCTGTCAAACGACCATCGTCCAAGACTTGAAGGAACATGTGCATCACATCTGGATGGGCTTTCTCGACCTCATCGAGAAGGATGAGAGAATATGGGTTGCGACGAACCTTTTCAGTCAGCTGCCCAGCTTCATCATAACCAACATAACCTGGAGGGGCTCCGACCAATTTAGCCACACTGTGTTTTTCCATGTATTCACTCATATCAAAGCGAATCATGCTGTCAGCAGAACCAAAGAGCTCAATGGCTAGTTGTTTAGAGAGTTCTGTCTTACCGACACCAGTTGGTCCGACAAAGAGGAAGCTTCCGATTGGGCGGTTAGGAGTTCCAAGTCCAACACGATTACGACGGATGGCCTTGGCAATCTTATCGACAGCTTCATCTTGACCAATGACATGAGCTTTGAGGTCGTCTGCTAGATGGATAAGCTGAGACTGTTCTTTTTCTTTGAGTTCTCCAACAGGGATATTGGTTTTCTGCTCAATGATATGTTCGATTGTTTTCTCGCTGATGATTGGAGTATCCTGATCTGTCACCTTGTTCTTTTGCATTTCTTTGTACTTGGCAATCTGATCGCGGAAATAAGCAGCCTTTTCAAAGTCTTCCTCTCGTGTAGCTTGCGCCTTGAGATTTTCAGCTTCAATTAAACGCTGATCAATCACTTTAGGATCAACAAAATTCAGTGTCAGATTCATCTTAGAACCAGCTTCATCCAACAGGTCAATAGCCTTGTCTGGCAAGAAGCGGTCTTGGATATAGCGGTTGGAAAGATTTGCAGCAGCTTCGATAGCAGCATCAGTATACTTGACGTGATGGTAGTCTTCGTATTTCTTTTGAACTCCTTTAAGGATGATAATGGTTTCTTCGACAGTTGGTTCATCTACCTTGACAGGCTGCATACGGCGCTCTAGAGCAGCATCTTTTTCAATGATGCGGTATTCATTGAGAGTAGTGGCACCAACCATTTGCAATTCACCACGGGCAAGAGCAGGTTTGAGGATATTTCCTGCATCCATATTGCCATCGCCAGCAGATCCTGCACCAACAATTTCATGGATTTCGTCGATAAAGAGGATGATGTCCTCACGTTTGCGAATTTCTTCCATGAGTTTTTGCATACGTTCTTCAAATTGGCCTCGAATCCCTGTTCCTTGAACTAGACTAACCACATCCAGACGGATGACCTGCTTGCCTTGGAGTTTATGGGGAACATCACCATCGACAATCTTCTGAGCTAGACCCTCAACAACAGCTGTTTTACCAACACCTGGTTCTCCGATAAGGACAGGATTGTTCTTGGTTCGACGGTTGAGGATTTCAATAACGCGGATAATCTCCTCATCTCGACCGATAACAGGGTCGATATCTCCCCGACGAGCAATCTCAGTAATATTGATACCATATTCCTCTAGGAGTCCTTTTTCTTGACTAGGAGGTGTTTGAACAGGTCCGCGGTTTTGAGGTCCATAACCACCGTTTCCTCCATATCCTCCACCAGATTGAGTTGGAGGGACGTTATTTGAAGAAGGTTTGAAATTGTTCAAATCATTGAAAAAGTCGCCGAAAGGATCAAAGTCATGATTGTTTAAGTCAGTCATTCCTTTAAAGAGGGTATTATTTGGATCTGTTTTGATAATTTTATAGCAATTTTGACAGAGATCAATTTGCTTTTGCTGTCCATTGATATTGGTATACAGATGAATTGTTGAGTCGTTAATTTTACAGTTTTGACAGAGCATACATCTACCTCATTTCATTCTTATTCTTGGCCTAAGAAAAAGGTCAAGAATAGTCAAAGTTTTATACTCTCATTATAGCATGATTAAGGTGTAAAGCAAGTAAAAAGATTGGGAAGTGGTCGTTTTTAAAAGAAGGATCTATGGAGAATCCAGCGACATTGAAGGTAAGAAAAAATCCCATTTGTGGTGACAAAAAGGATTCTCATTCATCGGGCCTTACTGCCCGTTGTTTTTATATTAGTAAAGGAGTTCGTAGATCTCCATTGCAATCAAATCAATGCTATCAAAGGTATAAGTTTCACGAGCTTCTACATCGCGAAGGGTGAAGAGTGATCCGTTTTCTTCGTCGTGGCTGTATGCAACTTCTGCGACAACAACACCTTCACGTTCAAAATTACGTTTTAGATTTCCACCATCTTTTGTCATTGCTTCTAGGCGGTTAATGATTCTAACCAAATGTGATTCCATTTTGATTCTCCTCCATTTCTTATCGTTTCTATTTTACCATAAACAAGAGGTAGTTGACTAGAAAAAAACTGTGATTTCTCTCTATTTCTCTATTCTATCAAGTTAATTGTTAAAATTAGGGAAAAAGGATTGCATTTTAATTCAATTCATGTTATAATAATACAATCTAATACATAGAAAGTTGATTGAATATGAATTTTTCTTTTTTACCAAAGTATTTACCGTATTTTAACTATGGTGCTCTGATTACCGTATTGATTTCCATCCTTGTTGTCTGCTTAGGGACCATTATAGGTGTGTTACTGGCCTTTGCCCAACGTTCACGCTTTAAACCGCTCGTTTGGTTTGCAAATGTCTATGTTTGGATTTTCCGTGGGACGCCAATGATGGTTCAAATAATGATTGCCTTTGCTCTTATGCATATCAATGCTCCGACTATCCAAGTGGGAATTTTAGGAGTTGATCTTTCTCGTTTGATTCCTGGTATTCTGATTATTTCTATGAATAGTGGTGCTTACGTTTCAGAAACTGTTCGTGCGGGGATCAATGCCGTTCCTAAAGGGCAGTTAGAGGCTGCATATTCTCTAGGTATTCGTCCCAAAAATGCCATGCGTTATGTCATTTTGCCACAAGCTATCAAAAATATTCTTCCAGCTCTGGGAAATGAATTTATCACCATTATCAAGGATAGTTCCCTCTTGTCTGCGATTGGAGTTATGGAGTTGTGGAATGGTGCAACGACAGTAGCAACAACAACGTATTTACCGTTGACTCCTCTTTTATTTGCGGCCTTTTACTATTTGATTATGACCTCTGTTTTGACAGTGGCGTTGAAAGCATTTGAAAAACATATTGGACAAGGAGACAAGAAATAATGACAGAAACCTTGATTAAAATTGAAGAACTACATAAGTCTTTTGGGAAAAATGAAGTTTTAAAAGGCATCAACCTTGAGATTAAACGAGGAGAAGTTGTGGTCATTATCGGTCCGTCAGGGAGCGGGAAATCAACTCTCCTTCGTTCGATGAATCTCCTTGAAGAAGCAAGTAAAGGTAAGGTTATCTTTGAAGGAGTTGATATCACTGATAAGAAAAATGACCTTTTTGCTATGCGTGAAAAGATGGGCATGGTATTCCAACAATTCAACCTCTTTCCCAATATGACAGTGATGGAAAATATCACTTTATCACCAATTAAAACCAAAGGTGAAAGCAAGGAAGTTGCGGAGAAAAGAGCACAGGAACTGTTAGAAAAAGTTGGCTTGCCAGACAAGGCAACGGCCTACCCACAGAGTTTGTCAGGTGGTCAGCAACAACGGATTGCCATTGCACGTGGACTTGCTATGGAACCAGATGTTTTGCTCTTTGATGAGCCGACTTCAGCCCTAGACCCTGAGATGGTTGGAGAAGTCCTAGCTGTTATGCAAGACCTCGCTAAATCAGGGATGACTATGGTGATTGTGACGCATGAAATGGGCTTTGCGCGTGAGGTAGCAGACCGTGTTATCTTTATGGCGGATGGGGTTGTTGTCGAAGATGGAACACCAGAGGAGATTTTCGATCAAACAAAAGAACAACGGACCAAGGAATTTTTGAGTAAGGTTTTGTAAAGAGAAGATTTTAATTTACTAACAACCTGATAAACTAGTAACTTAAAATTAGAAGAAAGCTTTTAATTTGACTTTAAGCTACACAAAAATTATAGGAGAATCAAATATGGATTTTGAAAATCTATTTCCTAAAATTGTATTTAACACACTTATGAATCAGTTTGAGATTCCGAGTGACTCTAAATGTATATGTCTTTCAGGTAAACTTTATAAAAATTGTTGTAAAGCCTATGTTGATTCTCTTAACGAAGCTACAAGAGATTACGAAACAATTAGTAAAAAGATTGGATTAAAGAAATTTCAGAATGCAAAACAAAGAACTGATAAACGAAGTGCGCCAAATATCTTAGGGGAAAAGATTGAAAAACGAGCTCGCAAAAAATTATCGTTTTGCTTTGTCAGAGAACTATTTGAGGAAGATAATATTTCTATGAATTGTTCGTCTAAAATTATTAAGGCACATACAATAGCAGAGAAAAATTTAAAGAAATTACAAACAGAGACAGAGGAGTTGTATACTTTCAATGATCATGCTTTTGTTGAAGAGTTCGATATTGAGCATGTTGATTTATTTTATAAGAAAATAAATCCAACAACTGCAAGCAAGTATACAATGTTTTGTGGTAATCATGATAATTTAATTTTTTCAGATATTGAGAATGATAATAAGGTTTTTTTCAAGAAAGAAAAAGAGTACATAGAGGCGTTAGAATATTCAATAAAAGCTGCTTCTTTTGAACTATACTATAAATTGTTGCAGATTTTTTATCTAGCTGAGTATTTTATAGATTCGAAAGAAATTTATAACTCAGATTTTATTAGAGCATATAAAAGTGAAATTGACTATTATTGTGTGTTTAAAAAATATTTAAAACGATTATTAATTGATTACAAGGAATATACAACTTATGGTAAAATTAATATGAATTTTAAATATGATATTAGGCATTTACAAACTTCAAAGATTGGATTCTCGTTATCGGAGTGTATGACGAATGATTGCGATGAAGTTGTTTTTGTTAATGTATTTAACAGTGAGAATGCTTATGTTGTATTATCCACTTATGGTGATTTTGGTAAAAAAATTGAAGACTATGAATTAATAGAGTTTATATTGATTAATTCTACCAATATATTCTTTAATAAAGAATTTTTTGAAAATCTATCAAGAGAAGAGAAAAGTTCCCTATTTAAAATTAGAAGAGGATTAAATAATTTTGAAGATGGAATCAATTTATTAAGTGTTTTAAGAAAATTACTAAACTATTAAAGAAAAGCTTGACAAGGGCTTTTTCTTATAGTTTCAGACTATAAGGTCCATTAGGCAAGAAGTGTTAGGATGGCGAATTATTTTTTGATATAATAGAGGATATTTGATAGAAAAGAGAAGAGATATGGCACAGATTATCGATGGGAAGGCTCTTGCAGCTAAGTTACAAGGACAGTTGGCTGAAAAGACGGCCAAACTAAAAGAAGAAACAGGTCTAGTTCCAGGATTGGTGGTGATTTTGGTGGGGGACAATCCTGCCAGCCAAGTCTACGTTCGCAACAAGGAACGATCAGCTCTCGCTGCTGGCTTCCGTAGTGAAGTAGTGCGAGTTCCAGAGACCATTACCCAAGCGGAATTGTTAGACTTGATTGCCAAATACAATCAAGATCCAGCTTGGCATGGGATTTTGGTCCAGTTACCTTTACCCAAACATATCGATGAAGAGGCAGTTTTATTAGCCATTGACCCCGAAAAAGACGTGGATGGTTTCCATCCTCTAAACATGGGTCGCCTCTGGTCTGGTCATCCAGTTATGATTCCTTCAACACCTGCAGGAATTATGGAAATGTTTCATGAATATGGGATTGATCTAGAAGGTAAAAATGCGGTTGTCATCGGTCGTTCAAATATTGTTGGAAAACCGATGGCTCAGCTTCTTTTGGCTAAAAATGCAACAGTGACTTTGACTCACTCACGTACCCATCATCTTGCCAAGGTGGCTGCTAAAGCAGATATTCTGGTGGTTGCTATCGGTCGCGCTAAGTTTGTGACTGCTGACTTTGTCAAACCAGGAGCGGTTGTCATTGATGTTGGGATGAACCGAGATGAAAATGGAAAGCTTTGTGGAGATGTTGACTATGATGCTGTTGAACCACTTGCTAGTCACATCACACCTGTACCGGGTGGAGTTGGTCCTATGACGATTACCATGCTAATGGAGCAAACCTATCAGGCAGTACTTCGAACACTGAACAAGGATTAGGAAGATGAAATTCGTATTTGATCTGGATGGGACGCTGTCTTTTGACTATATGACCATTGATGAGGAGATTAAGCAGGTTCTTTTAAAGGCTGAAGATTATGGGCATGAGATTGTGTTTGCTTCAGCTCGCTCTTATCGGGATTGTTTGGGTTTATTAGGCCCTGAACTCAGTCAGCGCTTGGTTATAGGTTTGAATGGTGGTGTAGCCTATTATCTGGGGAAAGCTATCTATGAAAGAAATCTCGATGCTAGAGTTTATCAGGCGCTAGTGGATTATTGCCAGACTTATAATCTCCCTTTCTTTGTAGATGATCGCTTTGACTATAGTGGTCAGATTGTAGAGAAGATTCCATTTATTTCCAGTGTGGATCCCCTAAAGGTGGCTCGTCATCAGAAACTTGAGGACTTAGGGACTCCGATTAAGGTAGTCGTTTATATGGGTGACCATGAGGATTTGCTTGATGATCTGCTTGGTCAGCTAGAAAGACTAGGCCAGGCTCATCTCTCCTATCATGCGCATGAAAAGTGCCTTTATGTTAATCCATTGGATACTCATAAGGCGACAACTGTTGAAAAGTTATGCGGGGAGAACTTCATCGCTTTTGGAAATGACCAAAACGATATTGAATTGTTTAAAACGTCTCTTTATTCAGTCCAGATAGGAGATTTTGCTGGTCTTACTCCATATGCAGATGACACGTTAGAGCTAAAAGGAGCTCCTTCTCCAGCAGTGGCAGCTAAGATCTTACAGACTTTTGCGGAATTTAAGGGAAAATAGTGTAGAAGGAGGTTCGCCTTCTTTTTATGTAGAGTAATGCAGTCTATAAACTATAAATTTGAAGTTTGAAAAAGATATTAATGGAATTCAATTTGTAGTAGAAAGAGTCTAGAACCGAAAGCTATTTTCATTGCAACTATTCCTTTTAAATGACCCCTTCTTATATATCATTTTATTGGGTTAAATTAATGGAAAATAATTGCAATTTAAGGTGCCTTTTGATATATTTAATATATAAAATATATTATAAAACTTGGTACTTGTTTGTGTATTCAGAAGGAGGTTATTTTTTAAAATAAAGTAAACGCTTACTTTGAATCAAGAAAAAGAAATGAGGATTTTAATGAACAAAAGACTTTTTGATAAACGTTGTCATTATAGCATTCGTAAATTTGCAATAGGTGCGGCATCTGTAATGATTGGGGCTAGTATATTTGGTATTTCTGCTGTACAAGCTGAGGAGGTGGCTTCATCCAATGCTAAAACAGAAGAAACAACTGTTCATCAAGCTCAACCTTTAGATAAGCTTCCCGATGATGTGGTAGCTGCTATTGCAAAGGCTGATGAGAATGGTGGGCGTGAGTTTGTAAAACCAAAAGCTGAATCGGCAGAAGACAAAGTGACTAAGGATACAGAACCTACTACACCTACTAACGAGAGTAGTCGTGAATTGGTTAGTCCTAAAGGGGAAACTCCAAATAAAGTAGAAGAAGGAAACAAGGCTGATAACAAACAGAAATCTGAAGAGGCAAATCCAAAGCCTGTTGAATCTGCAGTAACAGCTGGAACAGAAGTGAAAGAGGATTCTAAAAAAACTTCTGAAAAGGACCAAGTGAAAGCAGACACAGAGATTAAACCTTCTTCTGAAAAATCGCAAGTGCTGTCTAGAGAGTCAAACAAAGCCGAAGTTGAAAAGGAAAAACAGCTATTATCGGAACGAAAACAAGATTTTAATAAAGATTGGTATTTTAAACTAAATGCCCAAGGAGATTTTTCAAAAAAAGATGTGGATGTTCATGATTGGTCTAAATTGAATCTTCCTCATGATTGGAGTATTTATTTTGACTTTGATCACAAGTCTCCCGCTCGTAATGAAGGTGGGCAGTTAAATGGTGGAACAGCTTGGTATCGTAAGACTTTCATATTAGACGAAGCAGACAAGAATAAGGATGTTCGTATCAATTTTGATGGGGTTTACATGGATTCAAAGGTCTATGTAAATGGTAAATTTGTCGGACATTATCCAAGTGGCTATAATCATTTTTCATATGATATCACAGAATTTTTAAACAAGGATGGTAGTGAAAATTCAATTACTGTTCAAGTGACCAATAAGCAACCAAGTAGTCGTTGGTATTCAGGAAGTGGGATTTATCGTGATGTAACCCTTAGTTATCGTGATAAAGTCCATGTTGCCGAAAATGGTAATCATATCAATACTCCAAAACTTGCTGAGCAAAAAGAAGGGAATGTTGAAACACAGGTTCAAAGTAAGATTAAAAATACGGATAAGAAGGCTGCTAAAGTCTTTGTGGAACAACAAATTTTTACTAAGGAAGGTAAGGTTGTTTCAGAATTAGTCCGCTCTGAAACGAAGAATTTAGCAGAAAATGAAACTGCAGATTTCAGACAAACAATCCTAGTTAATAAACCAACTCTTTGGACGACAAAAAGTTATCATCCTCAACTGTATGTGTTGAAAACAAAGGTTTATAAAGAAGGTCAACTGGTTGATGTAACAGAAGATACATTTGGTTACCGTTATTTCAATTGGACTGCTAAGGAAGGTTTCTCTCTGAATGGTGAACGCATGAAATTCCACGGAGTAAGTATTCACCATGACAATGGAGCCTTGGGGGCAGAAGAGAATTATAAGGCTACCTATCGTAAATTAAAACTCTTGAAAGATATGGGGGTTAACTCTATTCGAACAACCCACAATCCAGCGAGTCCTCAGTTGCTTGATGCTGCAGCTAGTTTAGGTCTTTTGGTTCAAGAGGAAGCTTTTGATACTTGGTATGGTGGCAAGAAGACTTACGACTATGGACGGTTCTTTGATCAAGATGCAACTCATCCGGAGGCTAAGAAGGGTGAGAAGTGGTCTGATTTTGATCTCAGAACAATGGTAGAACGTGATAAGAACAATCCGTCTATCGTCATGTGGTCTCTTGGAAATGAGGTAGAGGAGGCAAATGGTAGTCCTCGTTCTATCGAAACTGCTAAACGCTTGAAGGCAGTTATCAAAGCGATTGATACTGAGCGTTATGTAACCATGGGGGAAAACAAATTTAGTCGTGCGGCGACAGGTGATTTCTTGAAACTCGCGGAAATTATGGATGCTGTCGGTATGAACTATGGTGAACGTAATTATGATGCTGTTCGTAGAGCGCATCCAGACTGGCTCATTTATGGTTCTGAAACTTCTTCAGCTACTAGGACGCGTGATTCTTATTATAACCCTGCTCAAATCCTTGGACATGACAATCGTCCAAATCGTCACTATGAACAATCTGACTATGGTAATGACCGTGTTGGATGGGGAAGAACAGCTACTGAATCATGGACTTTTGACCGTGATCGTGCTGGCTATGCTGGACAATTTATCTGGACAGGAATTGACTATATTGGAGAACCGACTCCATGGCATAACCAAGATAGTACACCTGTCAAGAGCTCTTACTTTGGTATTATTGATACAGCTGGTTTACCAAAGAATGATTTCTACCTTTACCGTAGTGAATGGTATAGTGCTAAAGAAAAGCCAACTGTTCGCATTTTACCACATTGGAACTGGACTGAAGAGACCCTTAAGGATCGCAAGATGCTGATTGATGGAAAGGTTCCGGTTCGTACCTTCTCAAATGCTGCAAGCGTCGAATTGTTCTTAAATGGAGAGTCGCTTGGTAAAAAGGAATTTACTAAGAAAAGGACAGAAGATGGACGTCCATATCATGAGGGAGCTAAACCAAGTGAATTGTATCTTGAGTGGCTTGTGAAATACCAACCAGGCACACTGACTGCGATTGCTCGAGATGAAAATGGCAACGAAATTGCGCGTGATAGTGTGACAACTGCTGGGGAGCCAGCAAGAGTTCGTCTGACTAAAGAAGAGCATGTTATCACTGCAGATGGAAAGGACCTATCCTACATCCATTATGAAATTGTTGATGGCGATGGTAATGTGGTTCCTACAGCTAACAATCTTGTTCATTTCAATCTTCATGGTCAGGGACAAATCGTTGGTGTGGATAATGGAGAACAAGCTAGTCGTGAACGCTACAAAGCTCAAGCAGATGGAACATGGCAAAGACGTGCTTTCAATGGTAAAGGGATTGTCATTGTAAAATCAACAGAAAAAGAAGGTAAATTTACTCTTTATGCAGATTCTGCTGGTTTGACATCTGATAGCGCAACGGTCGCAACGGTGTCTGGTAAGAAAGAAAATCGTCACTTTGTAGCCTTTGCTCCTGTAAAAGCAACAACTGATGTGACGACAAATCCTGAATTACCTCAAACAGTAACAGCTATTTATAGTGACGGTAGTGTTGAGGAAAAGACTGTAACTTGGGAAATGCCATCTGACTTGCTTACAAGCGCAGGTGAGAAAAAAGTATCTGGACGTGTAGAAGGTTTGGAAACTAAAGCTGAGGCACTTGTTAAAGTGATTGCTTTAGATAGATGGTTACCAAAAGTTGCTACAGTCCCAGTTGGAACGAATGCGGCTGATTTGGATAAAACGGTCACAGCTGTTCTGACAGATGGTAGCTTGATTGATACTGATGTTGTTTCTTGGACCTTGAAAGACCCTGCTGCTTTGAACAAGGAAGGTGGACGTACGGAGGCTACTGGTAAATTGGTAGATGACGACCGTGAAGTGACTGCAACCTTTATCGCAAGTAGTAAGGAAACAACAAGTAGCATTACAGGACTTACTGTTGGGGATAAAGCTCTTGAGAATTTTGAGTCTGGCAAGACCTATTACCGTGTATCCCTTCCTTACACTGCAACTATTCCAAGTGTTGGAGCTCAGACTACCGGATATCAAGTAACTGTTCAGCAAGCTTCTGCTGATAATGGTTATCAGGCTTCTGTCTTCTTGAGTGACCAAAAGGGTGACTTGGTTCAAACTTACTTAATTCAGTTTGTGAAGGAAGCTCCTGCTTTGAAACGTTTGGAAGTGGTTGTAGAAGGAAAAGAAACTGCCACTGAAGATCAAGTATTAACTTATCACGTCATTGGTCGTTATGAGGATGGTTCACAAACAGAGTTTTCGGCTTCAGATATTCACTTAGAAGCTAAATCATCTGATGGGGGACATCTTGAGGTGAATGGTCAGAATATATTCCTCTATACTAAGGGAAGAGTGACTTTGACACCTCGAATCGATAATCAAACAGAGAAAACAGAATCTGTAACCACTGAAGTGGTGATTAAAGAAAATAAAGTCAGCAAGAAGATTGTGAAACTTCATCCTGTGTCTGTTTCTACAGATATCAATCAGCAACCGAATCTACCTAAAGAAGTTGGAGCAGAATTTGATAAGGGCTTGCCACGCAAAGTATCTGTAGCTTGGGATAAGGTAGATGAAAAAGAGTTGAGGCACTATCATAGCTTTACGCTTAAAGGACATGTGGAAGGCACAGATATTGAAGCTCAAGCGACTGTAACGGTTGAAGGATTGCAAGTTGCAGAGGAAATCAGTCTCACAGTACCTAAGGGTGAGACGGTTCAATTGCCAGCTAATGTTCGGGCTTACCATTCTAACGGAACAACTATCTATAAAGATGTTGTTTGGGATCAGGTTCCAGCCAACTTTAGTCAAACTGAAGGGGTCTATGAAATCAATGGTCGTTTAGTAGGTAGCAATCTGACAACTAAAGCTTATGTTCGAGTGTCTAGTCAAGTGGTTGCTGGAAATAATATCTCTAAACAATGGACAGGTTCACAATTACCAGCTGCCATTGTATCCAATACAGGAGGAGATGACACAGCCAACACCTTGAACGATTTGACTGTATCAAGAACGCCATCAGATGCTAAAAATAGATGGACTACTTGGAGAACAAATACTGATAATGACTGGGCTTCTATCTTATTTGGTAATTCAGGAGACTTGACGAAGCGTTTTGTCAACAATTTGTCGGTTGATTTCTATACTGATGGAGCAATTGGTCTTCCAAAAGAATATGTAGTTGAATATTATGTAGGTAAAGAAATTCCAGATTTACCAAGTGATGTCAGTCATGCGCAACGAGATAGCAATCATCCATTTAATAATCCAGACAATTGGAAAGCAGTTGAAAACTTACATGCTCCAAGTCAGCTGTCTGCAACTCAAACCAATCACTTCACATTTGACAAGGTCGAAACCTACGCTGTTCGTATTCGTATGAAGAAAGCAGATGGAACATCAGGTGTTGGTCTGACAGAGCTAACTGTGCTTGGAAACAAGGTCTTAAGTGAAACAAGTTCAGAGATTTCTATCAAGGTAGATGGCAAGGATCTTGAACATTTTAATCCATCTAAGACAGATTACTATATTCCTCAATCTAGCAAAGAAATCACAGCAACAGCTAGCAATAATGGTTTGGTAACAGTTGTTCCTGCAACAAGTCCAAAAGGTGCAACACGTCTCATCTTGAAAGCAGAAGATGGTACGGTGTTGAAAGAATATCGAATTTTCCGCAATGATGAGAGAGAAACTAGTCAACCTCTTGCTGCAGAAAACAGTGCTAAAATCTTGAATGTTGGAGACAATCTTCAACTTCCTTCAGAAGTAAGTGTTTATTATCCAACTTCAACTAATTGGACTACAGATAAACTTGCAGTGAAGTGGGATGCTATTCCTGAACATGCGACAGAGCATGAGGGAACATTTGAAGTTACCGGTCATGTCATTGGTACAAATCTAACGACTAAAATGCAGGTGACAGTTGTTGCTAAAGGCAATCAAGTCATTTCAGAAAATCCAAGCAACAATGAAACTGATTCTAAAGCCTTTGCTTCGACAACGAACGATACTCAAGCAGCTTCACATGATCGAATTTTCTATATCAATGATGGAAAATACAATGAAGATGGACGTTGGACAAACTGGTCTCGTACTCCGAAAAATCAAGAAACTTCTGTTGGATTACTCTTTAAGAAGGATGGAAAAATTGCTTCTCAATCTATTGGGAAAGTAGCCATTCAGTTCTTTAAAGATAGTGGCACAGATGCTCCAGAGAAAATGGTTCTAGAAAGATATATTGGTCCTGCTTTTACAGAACCAAGTACGATTTCTCGTTACGAAGAAAATGCCGATCATCCATTTAACAAGGCAGAAAATTGGGTACCAATTTCTTACAAAGCTTCTGGAGAATTAGTAGCTGGTAAACCAATCGAGTTTAACTTTGAACCGGTTCAAACGACAGCTATTCGTGCGCGCATGACTCGTAAGGCTACCACCAATGGTCTTGCACTTGTAGAATTTACAGCCTACTCTGCAGGCAAGGGATCAGAAGTGGAAACACCATCAGCGACTATTTCGATCGACGGAAAAGCATTGGAAAACTTTGATCCAAATGTGACAGATTACACTCTAACAACAATGGGTTCAAAACCAAAAGTCACTGCAACAACTAGTGGATATGGAGTAGTTACAGTTGTGGATTCTGGAAATGCCAATCTTCCAACACTGGTTCGTCTTGTTTCCAAAGATGGAAATCTGGTGAAAGAATATCGTTTACACTTTAAGTCTACCTTCCAAACAACACCAACAGAAGGCGTTAAGAACTTAGTAGCAGAAACTCCAAGTTTGGAAATTGAAAAGACTCCGCTTCCGTTTAAAGAAGTTATTCGTGAAAACCCTGAACTTGCTCAAGGTCAACGTCGTATCGTTTCTGAAGGACAAGATGGAGAAAAAGTTGACTATATTCAAGTTTTGGGTACTACTAGAAGTCTTGTTCATTCTGAAGAAAGAAAGGCTCAGGATCGCATTGTTGAAGTAGGAGTGAAAGCATCTATTTCAAGTAGTAAAGGCGAGGAGCCAGCTCCAGTCAATGAAGTTCCAGAATTCAAAGGAGGTGCTAACTTTGTAGAAGCAGCAGTAAACGAAGTTCCAGAATACACAGGAACTCTTGCTACTGTAGGAGATCAAGCGGCACCAAGCGTTGAGAAACCTGAATTTAAGGGTGGCGTTAATGCTGTAATGGCTCTAGAACATAAACTTCCAGAGTATCGTGGTGTTCTAGCCACGGTAGGAAATGAGGAAGCGCCTGTTCTTGAAAAACCAGATTATCCAGTAGAGCTATTAGCTCATGACCAGACTATAAAACCAAATGTTTCAGTAGTAAAAGAAGAGCAAAATAGATTACCAGAAACAGGTGAGGGAGAATCTGAAACAGCCATTTTCTTGGCAGGTGTTAGCTTGGCCTTGTCAGCAGCCCTATTAACTGCAAAACGAAAAGAGGATTAGTTTGTGCGTCTAATGCTATCCTATTGGTATAGCTTGGTCGATGATAAAAAATCACATCGATAAATGAGTTGAAGAGATGGAGAGGACCGATTGGCCTCTCCGTCTTTACTAGTAAAAATGGAATCGTTTACTTTCGTTTTTGGATGAAAGGAGATAAGATAAAGATGGATAAAAATTTTTTCAATAAACGTTGTCATTACAGTATTCGTAAATTCGCTATTGGAGTAGCTTCTATTATGATTGGTGCCAGTATCTTTGGTGTTAATTTAGTAGAGGCGGCAGAAACAGGTAATGTAGGAGATAAAGAGGGAACTATAACTCAAGCTCAGCCATTGGAAAAGTTACCTGATGAACTTGCAGCAGTTTTGAAGAAAGCAGAGGAAAATGCTGGGAAGGAAGCTAGCTCGACAGTTGAAAATGGAGAAACTACAGGAACGATTGGTTCTACTGATTCGACAAATAATCTTAAACCAGCTGAAGCACCTAGAATTCCAGAGAATGAAACAAAGCCGTCTGAAGCCATGAGTGGAGGACAAAATGATAAAGAAATCGCTAAACCTAGTCAACCAATTACACCTGAAACTCCAAAAGTAGAGCAAACAGGTGATGGAACAGTTGAATTGGCCAATCAATTTACGGCAAGCAAACCAGCTAGCGAAGCCAGTATTGAAGCTGCCAGCGAGAGCTCAGACTATCTCAAAAAAGAGTACAAGGTCTTTCCAACTCCACAAAAAGTGACTTATGAAGAAGGAGTCACAGCCCTTCGTAAGCAAGTCAATCTGGTCATGGGCGATCAACTCGATATCTATACTCGCAATCGCTTGAAGAGTGTCTTGCAGGACAATCAAGTATCTTATACAACTGGTAAGGCAGCAATCGCTGGCGCAACCAATATCTATCTTGGAGTGCATGGACAAGGTTCACAAGCAGAGCAAAACTTGTCCAATGTTTCAGCAGGTCTCTTTGACAAGATTGACGCCTATGTCTTGAGTATCAAGGATAATTCGATTTCTATCGTCGGAAAAGACACTGATGCAGTCTTCTATGGTTTGACAACCTTGAAACACATGCTCAAGGAAAGTCAAGTACCAGTCCTTCGCAATGTTACAGTAGAAGATTACGCAGAGCTCAAGAACCGTGGTTTCATCGAAGGTTACTATGGCAATCCATGGTCTAATGAAAATCGTAAAGAATTGATGCGTTATGGAAGTGAATTGAAGTTAACTCAATACTATTTCGCACCAAAAGATGATCCATACCACAATAAGAAATGGCGTGAACTTTACCCAGAAGAAAAACTGGCTGAAATCCGAGAACTTGCACGTGTCGGTAATCAAACGAAAACACGTTATGTTTGGACCATCCATCCATTTATGAACAATCGTATCCGCTTTGGCAATGAAGCGCACTACCAGGCTGATCTTGCAACCATAAAGGCTAAGTTTACTCAGTTGTTGGACGTGGGAGTGCGTGAATTTGGTGTGCTTGCAGATGATGCACCAAGCCCAGTTGGTGGTTACCATAGTTATGTTCGTTTGATGAAAGATATCACAAATTGGTTGACTGAAAAACAAACAACATACAGTGGTCTCCGTAAAGATATGATTTTTGTTCCTGCCTGGTACATGGGGCAAGGAACTGAAGCTGAACTTCGGACCTTGAATGAACATCTTCCTGAAAATGTCCATTTAACTCTTACTGGTGGAAAGGTCTGGGGGGCTGTTGACCAAACATTTTTAACGAACTTAAAGAAAAATTTAACAGAAGGTGGTAAGACTTACCGTCCAATTCAGTTCTGGATTAACTGGCCATGTAATGACAATACAAAACCCCACCTAATTCTTGGAGGTGGTGAAAAATTCTTACATCCAAATGTTGATTTATCCCTTGCACAAGGAATTATGCTAAATCCAATGCAACAATCTGAAGCATCTAAAGTGGCACTTTTTGATATGGCTCAGTATGGATGGAAGCAATGGAGAAGTGCAGAAGAAGCAGAACAAATCAACGATATGGCCTTTAACTATGTAGTCAATGATCATTTTGAAGAAAGCAGTGTTTCAAAGGCTTTTCGAGAACTCGGAAAACACATGCGCAATCAAAATAGACCTCCCCATGTCACTAAATTAGAAGAGTCTGTAGAATTGGCTCCAAAATTGACAGAATTCTATAACAAACTCAAATCTGGTCAAAATCTGGATTCTGAAAGAAAAGAGTTGAGGGACATTTTTGCTGGTTTGAAAGCCAATGCTCTTCTGCTTAAAGAAAAAGGCGATCAGAAATTAATCGAACAAATTCACTATTGGTTAGAGAATACAGTAGATCAAATGAACGCGCTTGAGGCTTTCCTAACAGCTACAGAAGGTCTTACTGAAAAGAATGATGCCAAGGTGTGGGAGTATTATCAGGCCGGAGTCAAACATTATGACCAGTCAGTTAAGTATGCCTTCTTTTACGTTGACCATTATGAATACGCAGAATTTGGTGTCCAACATATTCGACCATTTATCAATAATCTCAAAGAATACTTAGCCTTACATATCCAAGCAATGTTGAATCCAGATAAATTTGTGACAACATTTATTACGAATCGTGCTGGAATAGAAGGCGGATTGAAAGAAGTCACAGATGGTGACTTTGATACACATGTGATTGCCAAAACAACCATTGTGATTGAGAGAGGCGATTATGTAGGCTTGCGCTTTAATAAGGCAATTAAAATACACAAATTAGGTTTCGCTACGGGTACTAATACGGCCGATAATTATACCTTTAGTAATGCTCTTGTTGAGTATCAAAATGAACATGGAGAATGGGTAGCCATAACGAGCCCCGCTTATACTGGTAGAGAACGTATTCTGGAATTTAATGACCTCGATATCACAGCTCAAGCTGTTCGTATGATAGCAACAGCTAAGAAGGATAATGCTTGGCTTGCCATGCGTGAAATTGCTGTTAACAGACCCCTAGAATTGGGTAGTAAGAAGGTTAGGGGCACTATTAGTTTAAGTCCAAACCTTGTTTACAAATATGGAACAAGTGTTGTTCAGATGCAAGATGGTCGAGAAAACACAGAATCCATGATGGCACATGTTGATCAGACCAATGTCACACCAGCGCAAGCCTGGGTAAAAATGGACTTAGGTGGGCTGCACAAAGTAAAACGAGTTCATCTGATGCAAGGGGAACGAGACAAACTAGCATCTGGTGTCATCGAATATTCTGCAGATGGTACAAATTGGACAACGCTTCAAAATTTATCAGGGCAACGAACTTCTGATATTGTGAAAGAATTTACAACTCGTTTTGTTCGCATTCGCAATACACAAACCTTAAATAAGTGGTGGAGAATTGCGGAATTTACAGTAGATGTCGATAGTCCAAATTTTGACTTAACAGACACCAACGTGGAATCCTTGAAGGAAACGCCGGTAGTGGGTAGCTTGGGCAGTTACGAGCTTCAAATTCCAGCTGGAACCAAACTCCCTGCTCATAGCTATCTAGGAATGAAGCTTGACCGTATCCATCAGATCAAGAGCATCCAACTCCAAGGTCAGGCCAATCCAGCTCTTAATCTAGAGTACTCTGCAAATGCGCAAGAATGGACGCCAGCTAGCCAGTTGACTGATAGATCTGCAGCAAGCCACTTAGTACGTTATGTGCGTTTGGTCAACAAAACAGATCAGGAGCAAGCTATTACAGCGACTTCTCTCCTTGTGACGACTAAAGAAGTGCAACCAACCAAACTAGAATCTACAACAATGGGCATTCATCCAACATACGGAAGCAATGATGTTCGTAAGCTGAACAACCTAGATCAACTATTTGACGGTGTTTATAACAACTTCGTTGAATTTTCAGACTACGCCCATAAAGATGGTCACGTAACCTTGAAACTTGGTAGCGAACGTACCATCAAGAAGATCAGAGCCTACATCCAAGACGGAACTCAAAACTACCTTCGTGATGGTAAGATCCAAGTCAGCCAAGACGGTAAAACTTGGACAGATGTCGTGACAGTAGGAGATGGTGTGGCCAATAGCCAACACGATGATTCATTGACAGATGGTTGGACACATGATTCTAAGATGCCAGGAAATCGCTACGTCGAGGGCGAATTGACGACACCAGTTAAAGCTAACTATCTCCGAGTCCTCTATACAACAGATTATGATGCCCGTTTTGTAGGCTTTACAGAATTGGTCATTAACGATGGTGAATTTGTCAAACCAATCAATGATCCTACAGTAGAAGGAAGTAGTGGAGAAAGTCAGGGCAACCTTTATAATAATCTTGTAGACGGAAAAGTCTTGACCAGCTACAAGTCTGAAAAAGATAAGGGTGAATTGGTGTATCACTTATCTGATCCAACCAATGCCAACCACCTTCGTATCGTTTCCAGTCTTCCTGAAGGAGCTAAGGCACGTGTTCTTGCTAGAACACTCAAGGATGGTCAAGACAGTTGGACAGACCTCGGTGCCATTACATCTAGTCTCCAAACCTTCGCTATCCGAAATGGTGGCTCTCTTCTAGACGTCAAATTAGTCTGGGAAGGCGGCAAGGCTGAGTTTTATGAATTGGCAAGCTTCCATCAAGAATTGACAGAAGAACCGATCCAATCAAGCAAGGGTGAAGAACCAGCACCTGTTCTTGAGGTTCCTGAATTCACAGGTGGTGTCAATGCAGTTGAAGCCTTGGTACATGAGCTTCCAGAGTACACAGGTGCAGTAGCAACAGTAGGTGACCAAGCTGCTCCAACAGTAGAGAAACCTGAGTTCAAGGGTGGCGTCAATGCAGTGATGGCTCTAGTGCATGAATTGCCAGAATACACAGGCCCGCTAGCAACAGTAGGTGATCAAACTGCTCCAATGGTAGAGAAACCTGAGTTCCAGGGCGGAGTCAACTCCGTTATGGCCTTTAAACATGAGCTCCCAGCTTACACAGGTCCCTTATCAACAGTAGGCGACCAGGCAGCACCGACAGTAGAGAAACCAGAGTTCAAGCTAAGTTTGTTAGAAAAAACTCAGACTTCAGGAGCACCAGTTCAAATTGCCAAAGAAGACAAGAGATTGCCAGAAACTGGTGAGAAACAGTCAGAAACAGCTATTTTCTTGGCAAGTGTTGGACTAGCTCTATCTGCTATCTTTGTCGCAAAAAGTAAAAAAGAAATTAATTGACTTTGAAAAAAGAGATATTTCGTAGAGGGGCTTTGTCCCCTCTTTTTCTATATGAAGGAAGAGATTTATGTTTAAAATGCAAGGTCAATAAACTTTATAGTATAATGAATAGAGAGGGAAAAAACGATGAAAGTGATTGATCAAGCTTTATTAGAAAAAGTTATTATTGAACGTTGTCGTCACAGCCATAAGGGAGATTACGGTCGCCTGCTCTTGCTGGGAGGGACCTATCCTTATGGGGGAGCTATCATCATGCCAGCCATTGCAGCTGTCGAAAGTGGGGCAGGGTTGGTGACTGTTGGCACGGATAAGGAAAATATTCCGGCTCTGCACAGTCATTTACCTGAGGCCATGGCATTTTCTCTTCAAGATCAGCAATTGTTAAAAGAGCAGTTGGAAAAGGCAGAAGTTGTCTTGTTAGGTCCGGGTTTGCGAGAAGATGCATTCGGAGAAGAACTCGTAAAACGGGTCTTTGACAGCCTTAGAAAAGACCAGATTTTGATTGCAGACGGCGGTGCTTTGGGCATCTTAGCAAAAGCTCATTTGACATTCCCATCTAGTCAGCTCATCCTAACTCCCCACCAAAAGGAATGGGAAAGACTGTCTGGTATAGTTCTTGACCATCAAAATACAGAGGCGACTGCTAGTGCTCTTTCAGCGTTTCCTCAAGGAACGATTCTAGTTGAGAAAGGTCCGGCAACTCGTATCTGGCAAGTCGGTCAGCCTGAATATTATCAATTAGAAGTCGGAGGCCCCTATCAAGCAACTGGTGGAATGGGAGATACACTTGCTGGGATGATTGCAGGTTTTGCAGGTCAGTTTCATCAAGTCAGCCTCTATGAAAGAGTGGTGGCAGCAACCCACCTTCATTCAGTTATCGCGCAAGAACTTGCTCAAGAACACTACCTTGTCTTGCCAACAGAAATTAGCAAGCTACTTCCGAAAGCAATGAAAAAAATATCTCAAAAAGGCAGCTAATACCTTAGTTGTCTTTTTTTTGTTGATGTAGCTTTGTTAATAAGGTTTTCAAATACCTCAGAATCAGGAATCAACTGCTGAATTTGCGAGAAATTCTCACTTTTAAGGTCTTGATTTTTAGTCAAACTCGCAAGGAAAGTGAGATTGTTATCAAAGTTGAGGGGTGTCAAATCATGCTTTTTTTGATATAATTTTTAATGATGAATGCAAGAAATGATCGGTATGTAGTCGTTGATTTAGAGGCGACCAGCACCGGAAGCAAGGCAAAAATTATTCAAGTAGGCATTGTGGTGATTGAGAATGGTGAAATCATCGATCAGTATGCGACTGATGTCAATCCCCATGAACCCTTGGATTCTCATATCAAAGAATTAACGGGTCTGACCGATCAGCGTTTGGCTGTGGCACCAGAATTTTCTCAGGTGGCTGGAAAAATTTTTGAATTGGTTAAGGACGGTATTTTTGTTGCGCACAATGTACAGTTTGATGCCAACCTTCTTGCAGAATTTCTCTTTTTTGAAGGATATGAATTGCGCACACCTCGGGTGGATACAGTTGAGCTTGCCCAAGTTCTATATCCTCAGTTTGAAAAATACAATCTAGGTATCCTTTGTCAAGAATTGGGCATTGAGCTGGAACATGCCCATACTGCCCTGTCAGATGCTCAGGCAACAGCTGAACTCTTGCTTTACATGCGTCAAAAACTTTTTGAGCTACCTAAAGGGCTTTTAGAAAGCTTATTAAACCTTGCAGACAACCTTCTCTATGAAAGTTATCTTGTGATTGAGGAAGTCTATCAGCAACAATCTCTCTTATCTTCGCCCGACTTGATGGAACTTCATGGGCTTTTCCTCAGAAAGGAAAGCAAAGGCTTAGTCCCACGAAAGTTATCCAAAGACTTTGCTAAAAACATTTCTTTATTGGGGCTGGAGGAGCGTCCGCAACAGTTGGAATTTGCGGAGAAGATTGAGCAATTATTGGAAGAACACCAGATTTCCTTTATCCAAGCCCAAACGGGACTGGGTAAGACTTATGGTTATCTCCTCCCAGCTTTGAACTTGGAGAGTCAAGCAGGTATCCTAGTGAGTGTTCCGACCAAAATTCTTCAAAATCAAATCATGCAAGAAGAAGGTCAGCGCTTAAAAGAGGTTTTCCATCTGGAGATTCATAGTCTCAAGGGGCCTCAAAATTACTTAAAACTGGATGCCTTTCACCAAGTCTTCCATCGACCGGAGTCCAATCGCCTTTTCACTCGCTTTAAGATGCAACTGCTTATCTGGCTAACAGAGACAGAAACAGGTGACTTGGACGAAATCGGGCAACTTTACCGCTACCAGCATTTTCTGCCAGAACTAGTCCACGATGGCAAGCTTTCAAAGAAAAGTTTATTTGCTACAGAGGATTTTTGGAAACGAGGGCAGGAAAAGTGCAAGACCAGTCGTGTTCTTCTGACCAATCATGCCTATCTGGTCACTCGTTTGGAAGACAATCCAGAGTTTGTTGATAACCGTTTGGTAATTTTGGATGAAGCTCAAAAAATGCTGCTAGCTCTCGAAAATCTAGCCCAGCAGGCTTATCACCTTGAGGATCTTGTAACTCAAATTGAAAAGTCCTTAGAGTCAGAGGAAGATTTGGTTCAGAAACGCTTGCTTGAGAGTATTAGCTTTGAATGTCGATACTTGATGGAGCAGTATCAATCAGGTCTTAAGAATGGAAAGTGGTTGGATTCTCTTGAAGAGTTGCGCCAGCATTTTTCGGAGTTAGCTCTCCCAGAGTATAGAGAGATTGCAAACTTTTTCACCTCGGACCGTGAATTTTGGCTTGCTACAGCAGAAAAATCGAGCAAGGATGTCTTGATTTGTTCAAGTAAAAAAGGCCGCTTTATACTAGCAGACCTATTGCCAGAAGATTGCAGGCTCCTAGGAGTATCTGCCACTCTTGAAATCAGCAATCGGGTTTCCCTAGCAGATTTATTGGGATTTCCAGACGCTCCGCTTGTTAAGCTTGATGTAGCAAAACAGGAGCAACAAGAAGTCTTTCTAGTCAATGACTTTCCTCTTGTGACAGAAGTTTCGCCTTTTGACTATGCTAGTGAAGTGGCTTCTGTTATCCGAAGGTTACAAGCCTTTCAAGAACCCTTATTGGTCTTGTTTACCTCAAAAGAAATGCTGCTGGCAGTTTCGGACCTGCTCGACCAACCGCATCTAGCTCAGTATAAAAATGGGGAACCAAGCCAACTGAAAAAACGTTTTGAAAAAGGTGAACGCCAGATCTTGCTTGGAACAGGCAGTTTCTGGGAAGGAGTTGATTTTTCAACCCATCCTTGCGTGATTCAAGTGATTCCGAGATTGCCTTTCCAAAACCACCAAGAACCTTTAACAAAAAAATTAAACCAAGAACTGCGTCAAGAAGGGAAAAATCCTTTCTATGATTATCAGTTGCCGATGGCGATTATTCGGCTAAAACAAGCCCTTGGTCGTACTGTTAGACGACCTGACCAAGGTTCGGTTGCTGTAATCTTAGACAGTCGAGTTGTCAGCAAGCGTTACGGCAAACAAATCGCCCAGGCCTTGTCAAAAGAAAGGGCTGTTCAGGTTCTTTCTATAGAACAGCTAGAGCCTGCTGTAGCTGATTTTCTCCAATTTCGTCGCAATAGAATGAAAGAAAAATCCCAGAAAGAGAAAAGGTAAAAAATATGAAACGTTCACTCGACTCTCGAGTCGATTATAGCCTTCTCCTACCAGTGTTTTGTTTACTGGTGATTGGAGTAGTGGCCATTTATATAGCAGTTAGTCATGACTATCCAAATAATGTATTACCAATTCTAGGTCAGCAAATCGCTTGGATTGCCTTGGGTCTTGTCATTGGATTTGTGGTCATGTTCTTTAATACCGAGTTTTTATGGAAGGTGACTCCCTATCTTTATGGTCTAGGGCTAGCTTTGATGGTCCTCCCTCTTGTTTTCTACAATCCAAATCTTGTAGCGTCAACAGGTGCCAAGAACTGGGTATCGATTGGTGGAACGACACTTTTCCAGCCATCGGAATTCATGAAGATTTCCTATATCTTGATGTTGGCTCGAGCCATTGTAAGATTCACTCAAAAACACAAGGAATGGCGACGGACTATTCCCTTGGATTTCCTATTGATTGGTTGGATGATCGCCTTTACCATACCAGTCTTGATCCTCTTAGCCCTACAAAGTGACTTAGGGACTGCCTTGGTCTTTGTAGCTATTTTTTCCGGTATGGTTCTCCTTTCAGGTGTTTCGTGGAAGATTATCATTCCGGTTTTTGCGACAGGAGTGACTGCTGTTGCAGGCTTTATGGCCATTTTTATAAGCAAGGATGGACGTGCCTTCTTGCATCAGATTGGAATGCCAACTTACCAGATCAACCGCATCTTGGCTTGGCTCAATCCCTTTGACTTTGCGCAAACAACGACTTACCAACAGGCGCAGGGACAAATTGCGATTGGAAGTGGTGGCTTGTTTGGACAAGGTTTCAATGTGTCCAATCTCCTCATTCCAGTACGCGAGAGCGATATGATTTTCACCGTGATTGCTGAAGATTTCGGCTTCATTGGTTCGGTCTTTGTGGTTGCCCTGTACTTGCTTCTTATTTACCGGATGTTGAAGATTACGCTCAGGTCAAATAACCAGTTCTACACCTACATTTCGACTGGATTTATCATGATGTTGCTCTTCCATATCTTTGAAAATATCGGTGCCGTGACAGGCTTACTTCCTTTGACAGGGATTCCTCTACCTTTCATCTCTCAAGGGGGCTCCGCAATTATTAGCAACCTCATTGGTGTCGGTCTCCTCTTATCTATGAGTTACCAGACCAACCTAGCGGAGGAGAAAAGTGGAAAAGTTCCATTCAAACGAAAGAAAGTCGTCCTAAAACAAATCAAATAAGGAGGCCACTATGGCAACAGTAGCAGTTATCTTGGCCCAAGGTTTTGAAGAAATTGAAGCCTTGACAGTAGTCGATGTCTTGCGTCGAGCAAACATTTCCTGTGATATGGTAGGATTTGAAGAGCACGTGACAGGATCACATGGCATTCAGGTAAAAGCTGACCGTATCTTTGATAGTGATTTGTCTGACTATGACTTGGTAGTTCTTCCGGGTGGCATGCCAGGATCAGCTCACCTACGGGATAATCAAGCCCTCATTTCTGAGATTAAAGCCTTTGACAAAGCTGGAAAGAAAATTGCTGCCATCTGTGCAGCCCCAATCGCCCTCCATCAAGCAGGTGTCCTGAAAGACAAGCACTTTACTTGTTATGACGGAGTTCAGGAGCAAATTACTGACGGAATTTATCAAAAGCAAACAGTGGTTGTAGATGGCAATCTAACAACCAGCCGAGGACCGTCAACCGCACTTGCCTTTGCCTATGAGTTGGTAGAGCAGTTGGGAGGAGATGCTGAAAGTTTACGAGTTGGCATGCTCTATCGAGATGTCTTTGGAAATCAACAGTAAGACGAGAGTTCGGCTCTCGTTTTTTACTTGGAAAAATCTAGGAAATCATCGCTTTTTTCATAAAAAAATGGTATAATGAAGGGTATGAAATATCACGACTATATATGGGATTTAGGTGGTACCCTATTGGATAATTATGAGACTTCTACTGCAGCCTTTGTAGAAACCTTAGCCCAATACGGAATAGAGCAAGAACACGACTGTGTCTACGAAGCCTTGAAGGTTTCGACAGCTTTTGCCATTGAGAAGTTTGCTCCAGATATCGAGGATTTTTTAGAGCACTACAAAGAAAATGAAGCACGTGAGCTAGAGCACCCAGTTTTGTTTGAGGGAATTCCAGAATTACTCAAAGACATTTCGGACAAGGGTGGTCGCCATTTCTTAGTTTCTCATCGAAATGACCAAGTGCTAGAACTTCTTGCTAAGACCCAGATAGCGAACTACTTCACCGAGGTGGTGACTGCCAGTTCTGGCTTTAAACGGAAACCAGATCCTGAGTCCATGATTTATTTACGTGATAAATATCATATTACATCTGGTTTGGTCATTGGTGACAGAAATATTGATGTAGAAGCAGGTAAAGCTGCTGGCTTAGATGCCTATCTTTTTAATAACGTTGCGACATTGAGACAAGCAATAGACATGTAAGAAAAGGGAAAAAATGACAGAAGAAATCAAAAATCAACAGGCACAGGATTATGATGCCAGTCAAATTCAAGTTTTGGAGGGACTTGAAGCTGTTCGTATGCGTCCAGGTATGTATATTGGATCGACTTCAAAAGAAGGTCTTCACCATCTAGTATGGGAAATCGTTGATAACTCAATTGACGAAGCCCTAGCTGGATTTGCCAGTCACATCCAAGTCTTTATAGAGCCAGATAACTCCATCACCGTAGTGGATGATGGGCGTGGAATTCCTGTTGATATTCAGGAAAAGACAGGACGTCCCGCTGTTGAGACCGTCTTTACAGTTCTTCACGCTGGAGGAAAATTCGGCGGTGGCGGTTACAAGGTTTCAGGTGGATTGCACGGTGTAGGTTCATCAGTAGTAAACGCTCTTTCAACGCAACTAGATGTTCATGTCCACAAAAATGGTAAGATTCATTACCAAGAATACCGTCGTGGTCATGTTGTTGCTGATCTTGAGGTGGTTGGAGATACGGATAAAACGGGAACAACAGTTCACTTCACACCAGATCCAGAGATTTTTACAGAAACAACAACTTTTGACTTTGAAAAATTAAACAAACGTATTCAAGAACTAGCCTTTTTGAATCGAGGCCTTCGAATCTCCATCACAGATAGGCGTGAAGGTCTCGAACAGACTAAACATTACCACTATGAGGGTGGGATTGCTAGCTACGTTGAATATATCAACGAGAACAAGGATGTGATCTTTGATACACCAATCTACACAGACGGTGAGATGGATGATATCACAGTTGAAGTAGCCATGCAGTACACAACCGGTTACCACGAAAACGTTATGAGTTTCGCCAATAACATTCACACCCATGAAGGTGGAACACATGAGCAAGGTTTCCGTACAGCTCTGACGCGTGTTATCAATGATTATGCCCGCAAGAATAAGCTACTAAAAGACAATGAAGATAACCTAACAGGAGAAGATGTCCGTGAAGGTTTGACAGCAGTTATCTCAGTTAAGCATCCAAATCCGCAGTTTGAAGGACAAACCAAGACCAAACTGGGGAATAGTGAAGTAGTCAAGATTACCAATCGCCTCTTCAGCGATGCCTTCTCTGATTTCCTTATGGAAAATCCACAGATCGCCAAGCGTATCGTGGAAAAAGGGATCTTGGCTGCCAAGGCTCGTGTAGCTGCCAAGCGTGCGCGTGAAGTCACACGCAAGAAATCTGGTTTGGAAATTTCCAATCTTCCTGGAAAACTAGCAGACTGTTCTTCGAACAACCCAGCTGAAACCGAACTCTTCATCGTCGAAGGAGACTCAGCTGGTGGATCAGCCAAATCTGGTCGTAACCGTGAGTTCCAGGCTATCCTTCCAATTCGTGGTAAGATCTTGAACGTTGAAAAAGCTAGCATGGATAAAATCCTTGCAAACGAAGAAATTCGAAGTCTTTTCACAGCCATGGGAACAGGATTTGGTGCAGAATTTGATGTCACTAAGGCTCGTTACCAAAAACTCGTTTTGATGACCGATGCCGATGTTGATGGAGCCCACATTCGAACTCTCCTGCTAACCTTGATTTACCGCTACATGAAACCAATCTTAGAGGCTGGTTATGTCTATATTGCCCAACCACCGATTTATGGGGTTAAAGTGGGAAGTGAGATCAAAGAATACATTCAACCTGGTGCAGATCAAGAAATTAAACTCCAAGAAGCCTTAGCACGTCATAGTGAAGGGCGTTCAAAACCAACCATCCAACGTTATAAAGGTTTGGGAGAAATGGATGACCACCAATTGTGGGAAACAACCATGGATCCTGAACATCGCTTGATGGCGCGTGTTTCGGTAGATGATGCTGCCGAAGCAGATAAAATCTTTGATATGTTGATGGGGGATCGAGTAGAACCTCGTCGCGAATTTATCGAAGAAAACGCTGTTTACAGTACACTTGACGTCTAAAAAATGTGGGAAATAGTTCCCTTGGTTTAAAAAATATGATATAATCATTACGATTGTTTCTAGTATAAAAGGAGTTTGATATGTCTAATGGACAACTAATTTATCTAATGGTTGCGATTGCAGTCATTCTGATCTTAGCTTATGTAACAGCTATCTTTTTACGTAAGCGTAATGTAAGCAGATTAACGGCCCTTGAAGAAAGAAAAGAAGAACTCTACAACCTTCCTGTAAATGATGAGGTTGAAGCAGTTAAAAACATGCACTTGATTGGTCAAAGTCAGGTGACCTTCCGTGAATGGAACCAAAAATGGGTTGATTTATCTCTGAATTCATTTGCTGATATTGAAAATCACCTCTTTGAAGCTGAAAGCTACAATAATTCTTTCCGTTTTTTCAAAGCTGCTCACAAGATTGATCAAATTGAAAGCCAAATTGGCTTGATTGAAGAAGATATTGCAGCTATTCGCAATGCCCTTTCTGAACTTGAAAAGCAAGAATCTAAGAATAGTGGCCGTGTCCTTCATGCCTTGGACTTGTTTGAATCCCTTCAACATACCGTTGCAGAAGACTCGGAGAAATATGGGAAGGCCCTTCCTGAGATTGAGAAACAATTGGAAAACATCCAATCTGAATTCTCTCAATTTGTTACCCTAAATTCATCAGGTGACCCAGTTGAAGCGGCAGCAATTCTTGATTCAACTGAAAATCATATTCTTGCTTTGACACACATCGTTGAGCGAATTCCAGCTCTTGTTGAAACCTTGACAAAGGAACTGCCAGAACAATTAGCAGATTTGGAAGAAGGCTATCGCAAGCTGTTGGATGCCAACTACCACTTTACAGAAACAGATATCGAGTCTCGTTTCCAACTTTTGCATGAATCTTTGAAGAATAATCAAGAAAACATCCGTCAGTTGGAGTTGGACAATGCAGAGTATGAAAATAATCGCATCCAAGAAGAAATCAACGCCCTTTATGATATCTTCACTCGTGAAATTGCAGCTCAAAAAGTAGTTGAAAGTCTTCTTGCTACATTACCAACTTATCTCAACCACTTGAAAGAAAATAATCAGGTGCTTGTTCAAGATCTTGAACGCTTGACTAAAACCTACCTTCTTCCTGAAAGTGATGGAAATCATGTTCGTCGTCTTCAAGCAGAATTGGCTGCATTTGATACGGCAATCATGGAAGTGACAGAGGATCAAGGTGAGTCAACACAAGCCTACTCTGCTCTTGAAGAACAGTTGGAAATGCTTCAAAGCAACCTCAAGGATATAGAGGATGAGCAAATCTCTGTTAGCGAACGACTTGCGCAAATTGAAAAAGACGACCTCAATGCTCGCCAAAAAGCAAATGTCTATGTGAACCGTTTGCATACTATCAAACGTTACATGGAGAAGAGAAACTTGCCAGGTATTCCTCAAAGTTTCTTGAAACTTTTCTTTACTGCAAGTCATAACACAGAAGATTTGATGGCAGAGTTAGAACAACCACAAGTGAATATTGAATCGGTTAAACGAATTCTTGAAATTGCAACAAATGATATGGAAGCACTTGAAACAGAAACCTATGATATCGTTCAATATGCAACCTTGACGGAGCAACTACTCCAATACTCAAACCGTTACCGTTCATTTGATGAGCGTATCCAAGAGGCCTTCAACGAAGCGCTTGAAATTTTTGAAAAAGAGTTTGACTACCAGGCATCATTTGAAAAAATTTCACAAGCCTTGGAAGTTGCTGAACCAGGGGTTACAAACCGTTTTGTAACTTCATATGAGAAAACACGTGAAGCGATTCGTTTTTAAAAATAGAAGCTTAGAAGATTTCTAAGCTTTTTTATTTTCCTAAAAAAAGACAGAATCCCTGTTTATCATTGAAATAATAGCCTCGATTTGATATGATGGAAATATGAAAAAAAATAGAGCGAAACGTGTTTCTCACGATAAAACGAGAAGGCTATTGCTTTCCCTTGTTGGAATCTTAGGAATTGCTACGATTCTATTAGGGAGTGCTATTGGTTATAAGCTACTACAAAAGCAATCTTACGAACAAAAAATTGAAGCGCTAAAAAGCGAAAAGGACCAGCAATTCAACTCAGGTAGTCAGAAGGACCATTTCCGAAAAGGTCAAGCTGAGGTGATTGCCTACTACCCTCTGCAAGGAGAGGAAGTCATTGCGTCTGTTAGAGAAAAAATCAACCAGGATATCAAAGAAAAGCTGGAAGATAAAGAGGATTTGGTCTTTTATTATAGTGAGCAGTTGGACCCAGTCTTAAAGGGAGTTGTTGCTCGTAGTATCAGTAAGCAAGTCTACGATTTGTCTGCATCAAAGGTTGAAGAAAAAGAAAAGACTTCCTTAGGGAAAATTTTCTTGACTGAAGATGGGAAAGATTTTGACCTTAGCAAACTCTTCAAAGATGCTAGCAAGGCTAAGGAACTCTTACTGACTCAAATCAAAACAACTCTAGAAGATAAGAAACTTGACCAGGCAAAAATTGATCAAGTTATAAAGAGCTTCACAGACCAAGAATTGACATCTTGGAGCTTTGATTATAAGGATAGTCAAATCATCCTTTATCCTGCTAATCCTGGAGAGACTGTTGAGGAAATTGCTCTACCCATATCCAGTTTCTTTGATGTTTTGGAGTCCTCTTATCTATTAGAAAAAGATGCTGAACTCTATCAAGCTTACTTTGCACAAAAAGACAAAAAAGTTGTAGCACTGACCTTTGATGATGGTCCAAATCCGTCTACAACTACACAAGCTTTGGATACATTAGCTAAGTACAAAGTAAAAGCGACCTTCTTTGTACTTGGTAAAAACATCGCTGGTAATGAAGACATCCTTAAACGGATGAAGTCTGAAGGTCATGTTGTAGGAAACCACAGCTGGAGTCATCCCGTTCTTTCACAACTTTCGCTCGAAGATGCTAAAAAGCAAATCACTGATACAGAAGATCTGTTAACTCAAGTTTTAGGATCAAGCTCTAAACTGATGCGCCCACCTTATGGTGCCATCACTGATGATATTCGAAACGGCCTTGATTTAAGCTTCATCATGTGGGACGTGGATAGTTTGGACTGGAAGAGTAAAAACGAGACAGCCATTTTGACAGAGATACAGCGCCAGGTTCGCAATGGTTCTATCATTCTCATGCATGATATCCATGGTCCTTCTGTTAATTCTCTACCAAGTGTTATTGAGTATTTAAAGGGTGAAGGGTATACATTTGTGACCGTTCCTGAATTACTCAATTCTCGCTTAAAAGCTCACGAGATCTATTACGATCGTGATCAATAATTTTTAAAATCTAAAGGAGCAAGTGTTCTGATAATCAGGATTTTGTTTCTTTAGATTTTCTTCACATAGAAAGGAAAAACGATGAAATCTTATACCCTTAATAATGGAATTTCAATTCCTGTACTAGGATTTGGAACATGGAAAGCTGAAAATGGAGAGGTAGCCTACCAAGCCGTTTTAGAAGCCTTAAAGGATGGTTATCGACATATCGATACTGCAGCTATCTATAAAAATGAGGAAAGTGTTGGTCGTGCTATTCGAGATAGCGGTATTCCAAGACAAGAAATCTTTGTAACGACCAAACTCTGGAATACCAATCACAGCTATGATGAAGCTCGCCAAGCATTTGAAGAATCAATGGAAAAACTGGGATTGGATTATCTAGATTTGTACCTTATCCATTGGCCAAATCCAAAACCTTTAAGAGAAAATGACGAATGGAAAACTCGCAATGCTGAAGTCTGGAGAGCGATGGAGGATCTTTACCAAGAAGGCAAAATCCGTGCTATCGGCGTTAGTAATTTCCTTCCTCATCATTTGGATGCCTTGCTTGAGACAGCAAGAGTCATTCCAGCGGTCAATCAGGTGCGCTTGGCACCAGGAGTTTATCAAGAGGAAGTGGTTGACTACTGTAGAGAGAAAGGAATTCTCTTAGAGGCTTGGGGGCCATTTGGACAAGGAGAGTTGTTTGAACAGAAAGAAGTCCAAGAAATTGCTGATAAGCATGGGAAATCAGTGGCTCAAATCTCCTTGGCTTGGAGTTTGGCAGAAGGATTTTTACCCCTACCCAAGTCAGTGACAGCCTCTCGTATCCAGAGCAATCTTGACTGTTTTGGGATTGAACTCAGCAAAGACGAGCGACAAGTCTTAAAGACAATTTCAGTGACTTCGGGCGCACCTCGTGTGGATGAGATGGATTTTTAGAAAGTAAGAAAAAGAATTGTAAATTTTGTACCTTTCTGATATAATATTCAACAGGAAAGAAAGTCTTATGGCGTTCTTCAGCGAGCTTGGGATAGTGGGAGCCAAGTAGGACAAGGTAAGAAACTGGCGCTTTCTGTCGTATTTTTAAAAACAATGAAGTAATAAATTAGGGTGGAACCGCGTTTCTGACGCCCCTAGGTTAAATCAACCTAGGATTGTCGGATGCGGTTCTTTTGTTTATTCAGCCTATGTGTGTAAAAGAAAGGAGAGTCGTGGATAACCTTTATCTTGTAAAAGATGATAGCCAACTAGTTGCATTTCGTGATTTTGTATTAAGAAATACTGAAAAGTTGGAGGCTTATCAATCTTTTTTAAAGAATGAACTTGCAGTCTACGATTTACCGCAAGCCATCATTTGGTCAGGTTTTAATGCTGCTACACAGATTATTAGGGAAATTCCTGTTCCTGCCTATACAAATAATAGACGAATGGTTATGACGCCTGATTTAACTGTTTGGAAAGAGCTGTATTTGTATCAGTTGATGGACTACGAGCGTTCTCAGCAAACTCAAGCAATAGAAAGTCACTATCATTCTTTATCTGAAAATTTCCTCTTACAGATTGTAGGACATGAGTTAGCTCATTGGTCGGAGCATTTTTCAGATGATTTTGATGGTTACGACTCTTACATCTGGTTTGAAGAAGGGATGGTTGAATATATTAGTCGCAAGTATTTCTTGACAGAAGAGGAATTTCAAGCGGAAAAAATTTGTAATCAATCTCTCGTAGAACTTTATCAGAAGAAGTATGGTTGGCATTCATTGAATGATTTTGGTTCCTCTACTTATGATAAGAACTATGCAAGTATTTTTTACGAATACTGGCGTAGTTTTTTGACAGTAGATAAGTTGGTAGAAAATCTAGGTAGTGTACAAGCGGTCTTCGATTCTTATCATCTATGGGCAAACACAGATAAAACTCTTCCCTTGTTAAATTGGTTTGTTCAGCAGAAATTAATTGAAAAAGAAATATAAAAACTAAAGGAGTATTCAATGTCTAAGAAATTAACATTTCAAGAAATTATTTTGACTTTGCAACAATTTTGGAATGACCAAGGTTGTATGCTGATGCAGGCTTATGATAATGAGAAAGGTGCGGGGACGATGAGTCCTTACACTTTCCTTCGTGCTATTGGTCCTGAGCCATGGAATGCGGCTTATGTGGAGCCATCACGCCGTCCTGCTGATGGTCGTTATGGAGAAAATCCTAACCGTCTTTACCAACACCACCAATTCCAAGTGGTTATGAAGCCTTCTCCATCAAACATCCAAGAACTTTACCTTGAGTCTTTGGAAAAATTGGGCATCAATCCATTGGAACACGATATTCGCTTCGTTGAGGATAACTGGGAAAATCCATCGACTGGATCTGCAGGTCTCGGTTGGGAAGTTTGGCTTGATGGGATGGAAATCACTCAGTTCACTTATTTCCAACAAGTTGGTGGATTGGCAACGGGCCCTGTGACTGCGGAAGTTACCTATGGTTTGGAGCGCTTGGCTTCTTACATCCAAGAAGTAGACTCTGTTTATGATATCGAGTGGGCAGATGGTGTAAAATATGGAGAAATCTTTATCCAGCCTGAGTACGAGCATTCAAAATATTCATTTGAAATTTCGGACCAAGAAATGTTGCTTGAAAACTTTGATAAGTTTGAAAAGGAAGCTGGTCGTGCCTTGGAAGAAGGCTTGGTTCACCCTGCCTATGACTATGTTCTCAAATGTTCACACACCTTTAATCTGCTTGATGCGCGTGGTGCCGTTTCCGTAACGGAGCGTGCAGGCTATATCGCCCGTATCCGTAACCTGGCCCGTGTCGTAGCCAAAACATTTGTCGCAGAACGTAAACGCCTAGGCTACCCACTTCTGGATGAAGCAACACGAGCTAAACTCCTAGCAGAAGACGCAGAATAGTAAGTAATACTGTGCTCTAAAATCGTTAAAGGCAAGTCTAAGACTTGCTAGAGGGATATGCACCGCCGTACTGTTATGTGGGGATTTTTGAAACCTTGGGTTCAAAAATCAGTCAGCTAAATCCACTTTGATGAGACTGTTGGAAATCTTAGTTTATTTGGTATAAGATTTCCTTACAGACTCACAAAAGTTAGTTAGCGACATCCCCAGTACCTAAGGTGCATATCAAAAGAAAAGATTGAAGAAGATGTAAAGGAAAAAACATGACAAAAAACTTATTAGTAGAACTCGGTCTTGAAGAGTTACCAGCCTACGTAGTAACTCCAAGCGAAAAACAACTAGGTGAAAAAATGGCAGCCTTCCTCAAGGAAAACCGCCTGTCTTTTGAAGCTATTCAAACCTTCTCCACACCACGCCGTTTGGCTGTTCGTGTGACTGGACTTGCAGACAAACAGTCTGATTTGACAGAAGATTTCAAGGGTCCAGCAAAGAAAATCGCCTTGGATAGTGATGGAAACTTCACCAAAGCAGCTCAAGGATTTGTCCGTGGAAAAGGCTTGACAGTTGAAGATATTGAATTCCGTGAAATCAAAGGTGAAGAATATGTCTATGTTACCAAGGAAGAAGTGGGGCAACCAGTTGAAGCCATTGTTCCAGGTGTAGTAGACGTCTTGAAGTCACTAACTTTCCCTGTCAGCATGCACTGGGCTAATAACACCTTTGAATATATCCGCCCCGTACACACTTTAACTGTTCTTTTAGATGAAGAAGAGTTTGATTTGGATTTCCTTGATATTAAGGGTGGTCGTGTGAGCCGTGGTCATCGTTTCCTAGGACAAGAAACCAAGATTCAGTCAGCTTTGAGCTACGAAGAAGATCTTCGTAAGCAGTTTGTAATCGCGGATCCTCGTGAACGTGAGCAAATGATTGTTGACCAAATCAAGGCAATTGAAGCTGAACATGGTGTACGTATCGAAATTGATGCCGACTTGCTGAACGAAGTCTTGAACTTGGTTGAATACCCAACTGCCTTTATGGGAAGTTTTGATGCTAAATACCTTGACGTTCCAGAAGAAGTTTTGGTGACTTCGATGAAGGAACACCAACGATACTTTGTTGTTCGTGATCAAGATGGCAAGCTCTTGCCAAACTTCATTTCAGTCCGTAACGGAAATGCAGAGTATTTGGAAAATGTCATCAAGGGGAATGAAAAAGTCCTAGTTGCCCGCTTGGAAGACGGAGAATTCTTCTGGCGTGAAGACCAAAAATTGGTCATTTCAGATCTTGTTGAAAAATTGAACCATGTGACTTTCCATGAGAAGATTGGTTCCCTTCGTGAACACATGATTCGTACAGGGCAGATTGCCATTCTCTTGGCAGAAAAAGCTGGTTTGTCAGTGGATGAAACAGTTGACCTAGCGCGTGCAGCAGCTATTTACAAGTTTGACTTGTTGACGGGTATGGTTGGTGAGTTTGATGAACTCCAAGGAATTATGGGTGAGAAATATGCTCTTCTTGCTGGAGAAACTCCAGCGGTGGCAGCTGCTATTCGTGAACACTACATGCCTACATCAGCTGACGGAGCTCTTCCAGAGAGTAAGGTGGGAGCCATTCTAGCCATTGCAGACAAATTGGATACGATTTTGAGTTTCTTCTCAGTAGGCTTGATTCCATCAGGTTCTAATGACCCTTATGCCCTTCGTCGTGCGACTCAAGGTGTAGTTCGTATCTTGGATGCTTTTGGTTGGCACATTGCTATGGATGAGCTGATTGATAGCCTTCATACCCTGAAATTCGACAGTTTGACTTATGAAAATAAAGCGGAGGTCATGGACTTTATCAAGGCTCGTGTCGATAAGATGATGGGTTCTACTCCAAAAGATATCAAGGAAGCAGTTCTTGCAAGTTCAAACTTTGTTGTGGCGGATATGTTGGAAGCAGCAAGTGCTCTTGTCGAAGCAAGCAAGAAAGAAGATTTCAAATCGTCTGTCGAATCCCTATCACGTGCTTTCAACTTGGCTGAGAAGGCAGAAGGTTCTGACACGATCGATCCTGTTCTCTTTGAGAATGAAGAAGAGAAAGCCTTGGCGGAAGCAGTAGAATCACTCGTTTTGTCAGGAACTGCAAGTCAGCAATTAGAACAACTCTTTGCGCTTAGCCCAGTTATTGATGCTTTCTTTGAAAACACCATGGTAATGGCTGAAGATCAGACTGTTCGACAAAATCGTTTGGCAATCTTGTCACAACTAACCAAGAAAGCAGCTAAGCTCGCTCGTTTTAACCAAATCAATACGAAATAAACTCAGTCGAACGGACTGTATCTTATTACAAAGGAGAAGAAATGGATCCGAAAAAAATCGCTCGTATCAACGAGCTTGCAAAAAAGAAAAAAACAGAAGGCTTAACCTCTGCTGAAAAAGTGGAACAAGCTAAACTTCGTGAGGAGTATATCGAAGGCTATCGTCGTTCTGTTCGTCACCACATTGAAGGATTCAAAGTTGTGGACGAGGAAGGAAATGACGTTACACCAGAAAAACTACGTCAAGTACAACGTGAAAAAGGTTTGCACGGCCGTAGTCTTGATGATCCAAATTCATAAAATTCAAGGGTTTTGTAGATGATCTACAAAACCCTTTTTGTTATGTGACTATTAGTCCGTCTCGCTCCGCAAGGTGCGAGACAAATAAACCACCCGCTATGCGGGTGCGCATCGAAGGTTAGACCAAAAAACTCCAAACGCGATACAATAAAGGTGTTCAAGCCAATTGTAAAGCGAAAGGAGAAAAATATGGCACAAAAGGCACATAGTTTATCACACACAAAGTGGATGTGTAAATATCACATTGTGTTCACCCCTAAGTATAGACGAAAAGTAATTTATAATCAATATCGAAGCAGTTTGGGAGAAATATTCCATCGATTATGTAGTTATAAAGGTGTTGAGATTATCGAAGGCCACTTAATGCCAGACCATGTACATATGTTAGTCAGTATTCCACCGAGGATAAGTGTTTCAAGTTTCATGGGGTATTTAAAAGGTAAAAGTGCACTCATGATGTTTGACAAACACGTCAACCTCAAGTACAAGTTTGGGAATCGGCATTTCTGGGCAGAAGGTTATTATGTAAGTACAGTAGGGCTTAATGAAGCCACAATTAAGAAATATATTCAAGAACAGGAAAAGTATGATATAGCACTAGATAAATTAAGTGTAAAAGAATATGAGGATCCCTTTAGGGATAGTGGTAAGTAATACTAAAGCCTCTTTAAGAGGCAAGTGACGAGTCAAGAGCAATGAGGCTTGAACAACGTGAAAGCCAGCGCCTTTAGGCGCTGGCTGGTAATTTGGGCTTATAGCCCTGGTGCAAACCACCCGTTTGACGGGTGGTTATGATTATTAACAAAAAAGAAGGAGCCATTAGGCTCCTTTTGATTTCTTAGTTGCTTGCGCCAGAAGTAGCGTCAGCGCCTACATGACCTCCGCCGTCAGGAGTATCAGAAGCGCCAGAAGTAGCATCGGCGTCTCCATGACCTCCAGCTGCAGGAGCAAATGGTCCGCTACCACCTACCAAACGTTGACCAGTTTCTTGTAAGTACCAGTCAAGCCATGGTTGGAAGTTAAAGACGATTTCATTGATTCCAGCGTATGATCCATCAGGATAGTACATTGCTTGGTAGTTGTGGGTGTTGATGACACCTGCAGGAGAACCTGGAACGATCGTGCGGACGTATTCTTGGTTTCCGTTGCGAAGTGTTCCGATAACCCACTCTACATTCTTCATCCGAGCTGGTGGAAGAGAACCATGAACAGTCGACATACGGCTACCTGATTGAGGTGGTACGCGTTTAGCAAACATGGTGTCTGGATCTTGGTGAGCGTTGTTGTAGTAGAGGAATTGGTTGTTGTCGTCAGCGTATGTCAATTCAAATGGCATAGCTTTCAAGAACATATCAATTTGGTTAACTGTCAGGATACCGTGGTCCAATTTGACATAGGTATCACCAGAAACAGCACCAGTGATTGCTGCAACTTTTTCTACCCATTCTGGATCATCAGGGTCAACTTCTGTAATGGTTGTAGCAATTGGTTTTCCACAATCCAAGTCTTCTGGTTCGATTGGTTTTGGTTTTTTCAATTTCGAAACGACTCCTACGTATTTAACAAAGTTATCTAAGCAAGTTTCAAGGAATTTAACAGTGCCTTCGTTGGTGATGTTTCCATTGTTATCAAAAGCTTCTTTGGCTTTACCAAGAAGGAACTCATTTCCTGGAAGTGTGTAGGCATTGACACCTGGAGCGTCAAGGATTTTACGAAGGTGAACCTGGGCACGTGATGTTCCTTGGTCATAGTATGATGCACCCACAATCATAACAGGCTTGTTTTCAAATGGATGAACTTCGTATGAAAGCCATTCAAGTACAGATTTGAGCGAAGCTGAGATAGTGTGGTTGTGCTCAGGAGTGGCGATAATGACACCATCAGCACGTGTAATCTTGTTATACAAGAAACGCAATTGGAAGCTTTCGTCCCATTTTTCGTCTTGGTTAAACATTGGAACTTCGTCGATTTCAAGGACTTCTAATTCAAATTTGAATTTGAAATTGCGACGGATAAATTCCAAGAGTTTGCGGTTATATGATTGATCGTAGTTTGATCCAACAAGTCCAACAAATTTCATTCTTTCGGTCTCCTATCTTACAAATTTTCCCAGTCAAATTCTTCTGCATCTTTGCGAAGCAATTCTTGCGCATTGCGCAATTTCTCAGTAATTTTCACAAAGATACGGAAGTCATCAAAGATGGCATCCAATTTCTTGATGACATCAAGGTCAACCAAGTCACCACTTGGGTTAAATGCTTGAAGAGAGTGAGAAAGCAAGAATTCATCTGGTAGAACATTTGCCTTAATTTCAGGAGCGTTCAAGATTTGACGAAGTTGCAATTGCGCACGAGATGAACCAAGAGTTCCGTAAGAAGCACCAGTGATCATGATTGGTTTGTTCAAAAGTGGGTAGATACCGTAAGATAGCCAAGCAAGAGCGCTCATCAAAACTGCAGGGATTGAGTGGTCGTACTCAGGGGTGCCGATGATGACACCATCAGATGCTTCAATTTTAGCAGCAATTTCAAGAATTTCAGCAGGAAGAAGTTTATCTGCTGGTTTGTTGAAAACAGGAATGTCCTTGATTTCAACAAGTTCAATTTCAGCTTTATCCGCAAAGTGTTTTTGCATGTATTGGAGCAATTGGCGGTTTGTAGAACGTTTAGAGTTCGTTCCAACAATGGCAATAAGTTTTAGCATGAGATTTCCTTTCTCTTTTTACATAATACAAATTTAAAGGCCTGAAGAACATGTAAGGTTCCCCTCTTTGTCGATGAGAATGGCTTCGATACCATCTAAACCTTCGACTTGCCAGAGGATAGAAGCGCTACGTTCTCCGAATAGGCGGGTTGTCCAAATCTCACCATCGACGGATTTATCTGAGATAATCGTTAGGCTAGCGAGCTCTGTTTCGACAGGGAATCCTGTCTCGCTATCAAAAATATGGTGGTAGTCTTTTCCATCTACTGTCAGGTGGCGTTCATAGATACCTGAAGTGACAACGGATTTGTTAGAAGCTGGGATGGTTAGGAGATGATTGCCACGAGGATTTCGCGGATCTTGAATCCCAATCTGCCAGGCTTTCCCTTCTTTGGCTTGGTTATTCCCGATGGTGAGGATATTTCCTCCGAGATTGATCAAGGCAGAGGTGACACCGTGTGTTTTCAAATACTGGGCAACCTTATCTGCACTATAGCCCTTGGCTAAACAACCTAAATCAAGCTTCATTCCTTTCTTCTCTAAAAATACAGTAGAGCTAGCGGGATCTAACTTGATAAAATGCGGGTCAACTAGAGGCAAGACAGCTTCGATTTCGTTTAGCTCGGGGAGTCGAGCATCTGAAAAACCGATTCGCCAGGTTTGAATCAAGGGGCCAATGCTGATATTTAGATGGCTAGATGGAGCTAGACTATGTTCTAACCCAAGAGCAATCAGTTCAAATAAGTCAGGATGGACCTTGACCGGAGCAATTCCAGCCTGGTGATTGATTTCCATCAATTCGGATTCTTGACTGTTGGCGTTGAAGCGGTACTCGAGCTCTCTGAGTAAATTAAAGGCTCCTTGAAGCAGGCAATCTACCTGTTCATCTACTAATGAAATAGTGATAGTTGTTCCCATTAGTCGTTCAGAACGTGAACGAAGAGGCAAGCTACCAACTCCTTTCTCTTTATAGGAAATCATTCAATATAAGGTCGTTAAACAAAAATTGAACCCCTTACATTTTATTTCCATGTTTCTAGCATAACATAAAGTCAGCGTTTTCACAAATAAATTTTAACAAAAAGTCAAGAAATATGCTCAGAATTAATATGAAAACGATAGAAAAATTAGATTTATCAATGTTAAGTGTATTTTTTTCTGAAAAAAAGAGAATTCTGAGCAAATACCTTGTAAACGCTAACAGTAAATGGTATACTAGAAAGGTAAATCAAAAATTAAAGGTAGGAATTTTTCTATGAGTAAAATCGTTGTAGTTGGTGCTAACCACGCTGGTACAGCTTGTATTAATACGATGTTGGACAACTTCGAACATGAGAACGAAATCGTAGTATTTGACCAAAACTCAAATATTTCATTCCTTGGATGTGGAATGGCGCTTTGGATCGGGGAACAAATTGATGGCCCAGAAGGTCTCTTCTACTCTGATAAAGAAAAATTGGAAGCAAAAGGTGCTAAAGTTTACATGAACTCACCAGTTCTTTCAATTGACTACGATAACAAAGTTGTGACTGCAGAAGTTGAAGGTAAAGAACACAAAGAGTCTTATGACAAATTGATCTTTGCAACTGGTTCAACTCCAATCTTGCCTCCAATCGAAGGTGTTGAAATCGTTAAGGGCAACCGCGAATTCAAAGCAACTCTTGAAAATGTACAATTTGTTAAGTTGTACCAAAACGCAGAAGAAGTTATCGAAAAACTTGCTGACAAGAGCAAACACCTTGAGCGCATCGCAGTTGTTGGTGGTGGTTATATCGGTGTTGAACTTGCTGAAGCTTTCGAACGTCTTGGAAAAGAAGTTGTTCTTGTTGACATCGTAGACACTGTTTTGAACGGCTACTACGACAAAGACTTCACTCAAATGATGGCGAAGAACTTGGAAGACAACAACATCCGCTTGGCACTTGGTCAAACAGTAAAAGCTATCCAAGGTGATGGTAAAGTTGAACGCTTGGTAACAGACAAAGAAACATTTGATGTGGATATGGTTGTTCTTGCAGTTGGTTTCCGTCCAAACACAGCTCTTGCTGATGGTAAGATTGAACTCTTCCGTAACGGTGCCTTCCTTGTAGACAAGAAACAAGAAACATCAATTCCAGGTGTTTATGCAGTAGGTGACTGTGCGACTGTTTATGACAACGCTCGTAAAGACACTAGCTACATCGCGCTTGCTTCAAACGCTGTTCGTACTGGTATCGTTGGTGCTTATAACGCTTGTGGACACGAACTTGAAGGAATCGGTGTACAAGGATCAAACGGTATCTCAATCTACGGTCTTCACATGGTTTCAACTGGTTTGACTCTTGAAAAAGCTAAAGCTGCTGGTTACAATGCAACTGAAACAGGCTTTAACGATCTTCAAAAACCAGAATTTATCAAACATGACAACCACGAAGTTGCCATCAAGATTGTCTTTGACAAAGACAGCCGCGAAATCCTTGGTGCACAAATGGTTTCACATGATGCTGCTATCAGTATGGGAATCCACATGTTCTCACTTGCTATCCAAGAGCATGTAACCATTGATAAATTGGCTTTGACAGACCTATTCTTCTTGCCACACTTTAACAAACCATACAATTATATTACAATGGCTGCACTTACAGCTGAAAAATAACAATAGCTGAGCTATCTGGCCTTAAATTAAGGTCAGATAGTTTTTTTTAATCCATTTGTACCCATACAATCCAGCTTATTTCATCTTGTTCTTCTCCTATTTCTAGCTTAAAATAAAACTGTAGCTACTAATACAAGTGATGAGGATTAAGAAATGACTGAAAATCGTTATGAACTAAATAAAAACTTGGCACAGATGCTCAAAGGTGGGGTTATCATGGACGTTCAGAACCCTGAACAGGCTCGTATCGCAGAGGCTGCTGGTGCGGCAGCTGTTATGGCCTTGGAGCGGATTCCAGCTGATATTCGTGCAGCCGGTGGGGTTTCCCGCATGAGCGATCCAAAGATGATTAAGGAAATCCAAGAAGCGGTCAGCATTCCAGTGATGGCCAAGGTCAGAATCGGGCATTTTGTTGAAGCTCAGATTTTAGAGGCTATTGAGATTGACTATATCGATGAGAGTGAAGTGCTGTCTCCAGCAGACGACCGTTTTCATGTGGACAAGAAAGAATTCCAAGTTCCTTTTGTCTGTGGAGCTAAGGACTTGGGTGAAGCCTTGCGTCGTATCGCTGAAGGAGCTTCCATGATTCGGACAAAAGGAGAACCGGGTACAGGAGACATCGTTCAAGCCGTTCGTCATATGCGCATGATGAATCAGGAAATACGCCGTATTCAAAATCTACGCGAAGATGAACTTTATGTGGCTGCCAAGGACTTGCAAGTCCCTGTAGAATTGGTCCAATACGTCCATGAACACGGAAAATTACCAGTTGTCAACTTTGCAGCCGGAGGTGTGGCAACACCTGCAGATGCTGCGCTGATGATGCAATTGGGGGCAGAGGGCGTCTTTGTCGGTTCAGGTATTTTCAAGTCAGGAGATCCTGTTAAACGAGCAAGTGCTATTGTCAAAGCCGTAACCAACTACCAAAATCCTCAAATTTTGGCTCAAATCTCTGAAGACCTAGGGGAAGCCATGGTTGGTATCAATGAGAATGAAATTCAAATTCTCATGGCAGAGCGAGGAAAATAGATGAAAATCGGAATATTAGCCTTGCAAGGCGCCTTTGCAGAGCATGCAAAAGTGTTAGATAAATTAGGAGTCACTGGTGTCGAAATCAGAAATTTAGATGATTTTCAACAACATCAGAGTGACTTGTCGGGTTTGATATTACCTGGCGGTGAGTCTACAACCATGGGCAAGCTTTTGCGTGACCAACAGATGTTGATTCCTATCCGAGAAGTCATTCTATCTGGATTACCAGTCTTTGGAACTTGTGCGGGCTTAATCTTGCTAGCTAAGGAAATCACTTCTCAGGAAGAAAGTCATCTTGGAATCATGGATATAGTGGTTGAGCGCAACGCTTATGGGCGCCAACTAGGAAGCTTCTATACAGAGGCAGAATGTAAGGGAGTCGGTCAGATTCCCATGACTTTTATCCGTGGACCGATTATCAGTAGTGTTGGAGAGGGTGTAGAAATTCTAGCAACAGTTGATAATCAAATCGTTGCTGCGCAAGAACAGAATATGCTGGTAACCTCTTTTCATCCAGAATTGACAGATGATGCTCGCTTGCACCAGTACTTTATCAATATGTGTAAAGAAAAAAGTTGAGAAAAGATTCTCAACTTTTTTACATGTAATAAACAATGGCAATATATTGGAGTGCAGACGCAGCTAGGATAAAGAGATGCCAAATCATGTGGAAATAAGGTTTTTTCTTAGCGTAAAATCCAGCTCCAACTGTATAACAGAGTCCGCCAGTTACCATGAGACTCCAGAAAATTGGTGTTGTTTGACTGATAATGGCAGGAATGATAGCCAGAACCAACCAGCCCATAATCAGGTAAAGGGCAAGGCTGAATTTCTCATTGACCTTTTTAGCAAAGATTTTATAGAGGATGCCAAAGATGGTCGTTCCCCACTGAATGGCAATGATCAGATAGCCAAACCAGTTATTCATCAAAGTCAATACGACCGGCGTATATGAGCCTGCGATAGCCACGTAAATCATAGAATGGTCGATGATTCGCAAGACGTATTTGTGGGTCGAACCATAGGCCATAGAGTGGTAAATGGTTGACGAGAGGAACATGAGAAAGAGACTGATAACAAAGATTGAAACACCAAAAGATGATAAAAATCCGTGTGCTTCATAACTATAGGTGGATGAAATAGGGAGCAAGATGAGCATGATAACGGCACCCACAGCATGGGTCACGCTATTAGCAATTTCCTCTCCAAAACTGAGTTTTTTACTGAGTTTTAGACTGGTATTCATTGGATTTCCTCCTCTTCTTTGATAAGGATTAAGTCTAGAGTTTGATGATAGAGTTTAACCGTTTGGCAGCTAGTTTGGATAATAGGATTTTCTGGATCAATCCCATGGTTCATGTAGTCTACAAAAGCGTCGTAGAGCTGGTCTGAGTTCGCTTGAGTTTGTAAAGTATTAAGTGTTTGAGCGATTTCTTGGATCGAAAAGACAGACTTGAGAGTGGTGATGGCAATCAAACGAGCAATCTGTTTGCGTTGGTATTTTTTCTTGTCTGGCTTTGTCAAGTAACCATTTTTGACATAGTTATTAACCATGGATGCTGTTAGCCCCTTGTCTTTATCTGGAGAGATAGGAGCACAGACTTGATTGACATAAAGTAAAACCTGATCCAGATAGAGGTCAATGTTTGGAATGTCTTCCCATTTTGGGTAGGAAAAGTTAGAATTCATTTCCAACTCCTTTTTATCTAGTTTTAATAACTAGATTATAAAATAATAAAAAACAAAAGTCAAGTTTCAACTGCTTGTAGAAAGCTTTAAATTATGCTATGATGAGAGAAACTAGTTAGAAATGAGGGGAAGAGATGGAGATTCGTTTAGCTTTTCCAAACGAAGTAGATGCGATTATGCAGGTGATGGAGGATGCCAAAAAGTGTTTAGCCAATTCTGGTAGTGACCAGTGGCAAAATGGCTATCCAAATGCCGAAATCATTATTGATGATATCATCTCTGGTCAAGCCTATGTGGCCTTAGAAGAGGGAGAACTGTTAGCCTATGCTGCTGTGACCAAGAACCCAGAGGAAGCCTATGAAGCCATTTATGAAGGAAGTTGGCAGGGGGAAGAATCAGAATATCTGGTCTTTCACCGTATCGCTGTCGCAACAGATGTCCAAGGACAAGGAGTTGCGCAGACTTTCCTAGAAGGCTTGATTGAAGGTTTTGATTACCTAGATTTTCGTTCAGATACACATGCAGAAAACAAGACCATGCAGCATATCTTTGAAAAACTTGGATTTAGTCAGGTCGGTAAGGTTCCAGTTGATGGGGAACGCTTGGCCTATCAGAAATTAAAAAAATGAAGCAGAAAAAGTACGCAAAAATGCTCTACCCGTCGCCAATTGGGACCTTATCCTTAGTTGCTGACGAGCAATATCTGTATGGAATTTGGGTACAGGACCAAACTCATTTTGAGAGGGGATTAGGAGACGAAACGATAGAAGAAGTTGCTGGCCATCCTGTATTAGAGCAAGTTATTTCCTATTTAGATACCTATTTCGAAGGCAGTGTTCAGGATCTATCTGACTTACCTTTGGCTCCCATTGGAACGGATTTTGAAAACCGGGTCTGGGCTTACTTACAGGCCATTCCTTATGGTCAAACAGTAACTTACGGACAAATAGCTCAAGACTTGCAAGTGGCTTCTGCCCAAGCGATTGGCGGAGCAGTGGGGCGTAATCCTTGGTCCATCCTCGTACCCTGTCATCGGGTGCTAGGATCAGGCAATCGCTTGACAGGCTATGCATCTGGAGTCGAAAAAAAAGCCTGGCTCTTGCAACATGAAGGTGTAGCATTTCAAGAAAATAAAAAATAGAAAGAAAAGAAGATGTTAGAATTTATCGAATACCCAAAATGTTCAACTTGTAAGAAAGCAAAAAATGAACTAGACCAACTCGGTGTGAACTATAAAGCTGTCCACATCGTAGAAGAAACACCAAGTGAAGACGTCATTTTGGACTGGTTGGAAACTTCCGGTTTTGAAGTGAAACAATTTTTCAATACTAGCGGGATTAAATACCGTGAACTGGGCTTGAAAGATAAGGTGGGAAGTTTGTCAAAACAAGAAGCAGCCAAGCTTCTAGCGAGTGATGGTATGTTATTGAAACGTCCCATTTTGGTGGAGAATGGTGCTGTTAAACAAATCGGCTATAGAAAACCCTATGAGGACTTAGGTTTGAGATAGTTTTTATTTATCTCCTTGATAGGTAAAATATATAGCCTCCCTGTTTTAAAGTGTGATAAACTAGAAGATAGACAAAGTCTGAGTAGCCCGTAGCAAATAATTTGCTTGCGAGCAGAAGTATGGTAGAATGAATCATTATCAGGAGAGGATGTTTTTATGACTGTTACAACATTTTTAGCATCAGATTGGTACCAAAGTTTGATGCAACTCATTCCGGATGGTAAGCTCTTTAGTTTGCGTTCGGTCTTTGATGGAATTCCAAGGATTGTCCAACAATTGCCTACAACCTTGATGTTGACGCTTGGAGGTGCACTCTTTGGTTTGCTGCTTGCCCTGATTTTTGCCATTGTTAAGATCAATCGTGTTAGGATTTTATATCCCTTGCAAGCCTTTTTCGTCAGCTTCTTAAAAGGTACCCCAATCCTAGTTCAACTTATGTTGACCTACTACGGAATTCCTTTGGCACTGAAAGCTATCAACCAACAATGGGGAACTGGTCTCAATATCAATGCGATTCCAGCGGCATTTTTTGCGATTGTGGCCTTTGCTTTTAATGAGGCGGCTTATGCAAGTGAAACGATTCGTGCAGCTATCCTTTCTGTTAATCCAGGTGAGATTGAGGCGGCGCGTAGTCTGGGTATGACTCGAGCTCAAGTTTATCGTCGTGTGATTATTCCAAATGCGGCCGTTGTGGCGACACCGACTTTGATCAACTCCCTTATCGGTTTGACCAAGGGAACTTCTCTAGCCTTTAGCGCAGGTGTTGTGGAGGTCTTTGCCCAAGCACAGATTTTAGGTGGAGCTGATTATCGCTATTTTGAACGTTTCATCTCCGTAGCCCTTGTCTATTGGGTAGTCAATATCGGAATTGAAAGCCTCGGCCGTTTCATCGAGAGAAAAATGGCTATCTCAGCACCGGATACAGTGTCTACAGATGTGAAAGGAGACCTTCGTTAATGATTAAGATTTCGAATTTAAGCAAATCCTTTTCAGGACAGACAGTCTTGAATCATCTGAACTTGGATATTCAAAAAGGTGAGGTAGTGGCTTTGATTGGTTCATCTGGAGCTGGGAAATCAACCTTTCTTCGTAGTTTGAACTACCTTGAAACTCCAGATAGTGGAACGATTCAGATTGACAATTTTAAAGTTGATTTTTCGCAGATTAGCCAAGAAGAGATCCTAACCCTTCGTCGCAAGTTATCTATGGTTTTCCAACAGTTTAATTTGTTTGAACGCCGAACAGCTCTTGACAATGTCAAGGAAGGTTTGGTTGTCGTTAAAAAATTATCGGACGAGGAAGCAACAAAAATCGCCAAGGAAGAGTTGGCTAAGGTTGGACTTTCTGACCGTGAAAACCATTACCCTCGCCACTTATCAGGTGGACAGAAGCAACGGGTTGCCCTTGCGCGTGCGCTTGCTATGAAACCAGATGTCTTGCTATTGGACGAACCCACTTCAGCCCTCGACCCAGAATTGGTCGGTGAAGTAGAAAAGTCTATTGCAGATGCTGCCAAGTCAGGTCAGACCATGATTTTGGTCAGTCACGATATGTCTTTTGTAGCCCAAGTGGCAGACAAGGTTTTATTCCTAGATAAAGGGAAAATCATCGAGTCTGGCACACCGGATGAAATCATCAATCATCCAAAAGAAGAACGGACAAAAGAATTCTTCGCTAGTTACAAACGGACTTATATTTGATATAATAGAAAAAGGAAAACTCAGTTAGTTGGACTAGCTGAGTTTACTCTTTAAAAAAGATAGAAACGAGAGAGATCATGCTACTGCATCTATTTTCTTTGTATTTCGAGAGTTTGATCTTAACGACCATCCTTGTCGTGACTTTTCTGGGGATTTGGATTGGATTGAGAGCCATGTCTGGTGTGGACAAGACAGCCAAAGCTCGCCAAGCCCATCTCTATGATATGATTATGATTGGAGTTTTGGTCATTCCGGTGTTATCCTTTGCCGTCATGAGTTTGCTCTTGGTTTTCAAGGCATAATCCTTGCGTGACTAGCAAGAATGAGTTAGAATAAAGATAGTTACAACAAGAAAGAAGGAATCGAAATGTACGATACGATTATTGTCGGTGCTGGACCTGCGGGAATGACCGCTGCCTTATATGCTGCTCGCAGCAATCTGAAAGTGGCTTTGATTGAAGGTGGTCTGCCAGGCGGGCAAATGAACAACACATCTGATATTGAAAACTATCCAGGTTATGCCAACATCAGTGGACCTGAATTGGCTGAAAAGATGTTTGAACCTCTTGAAAACCTTGGAGTGGAGCATCTTTATGGCTATGTTGAAAATATTGAAGACCAGGGTGACTATAAGAAGGTCATCACTGATGATCAAGTTTACGAAACCCGTACTGTCATTGTAGCAACTGGGTCAAAACACCGTCTTTTGGGGGTTCCTGGAGAAGAAGAACTGAACAGTCGTGGTGTTTCTTACTGTGCCGTATGTGATGGAGCTTTCTTCCGTGATCAAGACTTGCTCGTAGTTGGTGGTGGAGATTCAGCGGTAGAAGAAGCTCTCTTCTTGACTCGCTTTGCCAAGACTGTTACCATTGTTCACCGTCGTGACCAACTTCGTGCCCAAAAGGTTTTGCAAGACCGTGCTTTTGCAAATGAGAAAGTCAACTTTATCTGGGATTCTGTTGTCAAGGAAATCAAAGGTGAAAACCGAGTAGAGTCAGTTGTATTTGAAAATGTGAAAACTGGTCAAGTGACAGAGCAAGCCTTTGGAGGTGTCTTTATCTATGTTGGTTTGGATCCTGTTAGTGATTTTGTTAAGGATTTGAATATCCAAGACCAGGCAGGCTGGATTGTGACAGACAATCACATGAAAACTAGCGTTGATGGCATCTTTGCAGTTGGGGATGTTCGCCAAAAAGATCTTCGCCAAGTAACAACAGCAGTTGGAGATGGGGCTATCGCAGGTCAAGAAGCTTACAAATTTATTACTGAACATAGTTAAAAAAGTTTCCAATCACTTGATTGGAAACTTTTTTATAGTCGGTTTCGGAAAACTTCGTACATGAGAATGGCTGCTGCAACACTGGCATTGAGACTTTGAACATGTCCATTCATAGGAATGGTAATCATTTCATCGACCTGTTTTTTGATATTGCTAGAGATGCCTTTTCCTTCATTTCCGATGATGAGGGCGATTTTCCCTTTTGTATTCCACTTGTGGCAAGGAGTACCGTTCATATCCGTTCCAAAGGTCCAGAAGCCTTCATCCTTGAGTTTGTCTAGGGTTTGACTGAGGTTGGTCACTCGCGCAATCGGTACATGCTCAATAGCACCTGTGGCCGTTTTGGCAACGACAGGAGTCACTCCGACAGCACGGTGCTTGGGAATGATGACACCTGAAACATTGGTCGCGTCAGCGGTTCTTAAGATAGAACCTAGATTATGAGGATCAGTTAACCCGTCCAGAATCAATAGCAAAGGGTTTTCTTCTTGACGCGTTTTGGCAAGAATGTGATCTAGCTCGCTATAGGCAAATTCGGAAACTCGAAGGACAAATCCTTGATGGATAGCGCCTTCGGTCATTTCAGAGAGGGATTTTTTTGAAGTCCAAGAAATGGATACCTTCTTTTCTGTAGCCAGTTCCTTGACTTTTTCAACATTCTTACCTCGAAGGTCTTCTTGGAGGTAAAGTTTATTTCCAGTGTTTGCAAGGAGGGCTTCTGTGACGGCGTGGATGCCATAGACAATATCATTTGTTTTCATGCCTCTATTATAACACAAAACCCCGTCTTGCAACGGGATTTTCTTTATTCCAGAATCAGTAAACCATCTTTAACAGCAAATGGATCTTTCTCATTGATACGATCGTAAAACATGATTCCGTTTAGATGATCAATTTCATGTTGGACAACGATAGAGTTGTATCCTTTGAGCTTGATACGGTGTTTTTCGCCATCTTTGTCAAAGTAGTCAACAGTAACGCGAGCATGGCGGACTACATAGCCAGGTACGTTTCGGTCAACAGACAGGCAACCTTCTCCTTCGCCAAGAGCAGCGTCCTGAACAGAGTGAGAGACAATTTTTGGATTGTACATAATAGCTTGCAAGTCGTAGGCTTCCTGTGGAGTTTCACCTTCTTCCACAATATTTGGGACCAAGACGGCAATAATGCGTTTTGAAATATCGAGTTGGGGAGCAGCCAGCCCAACACCACCGCGGAGCCCCATTTTCTCAGCCATAACAGGATCTTGGGAATGTTTGAGGAATTGCATCATCTTTTCGCCAAGGATGATTTCCTGGTCAGACAAGGGGAAAGTGACCTCCTCAGCAACTGCGCGAAGCGTCGGATTCCCCTCGCGGATAATATCGTTCATATCAATTAAGTGAGCAGCTTTTGTAATACGTTCTATAGCAGACATTTTCTCTCCTTTCATTACCTCTACATGATAACACAAAATAGGCGAGAAAGAAAGCCGCAGAAGTTCCTAAAAAATAATATAATAAACGGTATTCCTCTTTTGTCTGTGGTATAATAAAAGAAAAGACTTGCAAAAGAGAGCAAGGGAGAATACAGATGGAAAAGCGACAAAATAGACGGTCTCATGGACCTATTGATGGATTGTTGGAGAAAAGTATTGGTTTCTTTCGGAATTATAAATCCTGGACCAATGCCCAGTTTATTATTGTGTTATTGCTTGCAGTTGCCTTATCCATGGGGGGGAACTTATTAGTTCGAGCAGTACAAGGTAGTAAGGGAACAAGCCCTGGTAGCCAAACTCTTGATTCTGCAAGTACTTCCAGTCAATCCAAGGAAAATCAGTCTGGTGAAACGACGGCGCGTATCATGGCAAATGGTGACCTTCTTTATCATATCCCTATCTACCGAACAGCTCTTAAAGAAGATGGGACCTATGATTTCCATGAAAATTTTGAGTATGTAAAACCCTGGCTCAAACAAGCGGATTTAGTGCTTGGTGATTTTGAAGGAACGGTGAATAAGGACCACTATTTGGCAGGTTATCCTCTCTTTAATGCTCCAGGAGAAGTCATGGATGCGATCAAGGATGCAGGCTACCAAGTTCTAGACTTGGCTCATAATCATATTTTGGATTCTCAAATTGAGGGATTGGTTTCAACGGCTCAAGCTATTGAAAAGGCTGGAATGACACCCATCGGAGTCTACACACATGAATCCCGAGACCAAGCACCTATAGTCATCAAGGAAGTCAATGGTATCAAGGTAGCTCTCCTGGCCTATTCTTACGGTTTTAATGGCATTGAGCAGTATATCTCTCAAGAGGACTATAATCGCTATCTTTCTGATTTGAATGAAGATAAGATGAAGGCAGAAATCGAGCGTGCAGAGAAGGAAGCAGATATTACTGTCATCATGCCTCAGATGGGAATTGAGTATCAGCTAGAACCAACGGAAGAACAGAAAACACTGTACCACAAGATGATTGACTGGGGAGCCGATATTATTTTTGGAGGGCATCCTCACGTCGTTGAACCTGCTGAAACAGTTGAAAAAGATGGTGACAAAAAACTGATCATCTACTCCATGGGAAATTTCCTCTCAAATCAACGCATTGAAACCATGCAAGATGAGGAAAATGCCAAGTGGACGGAGCGCGGTGTTCTCATGGATGTGACCATTAAGAAAAAAGATGGAAAGACAAGGATTGAAACGGCCAAAGCGCATCCTACTTGGGTCAATCGAACACCCAAAGGGACTTACTCTCCAGAAGGCTATCCGCTTTTCCTCTATCAGACCTATATCCTAGAGGACTTCATCGAGGGAGGCAGTCATCGTGACAAGTTGGACGAGGCGACCAAGGAACGAATTGACACGGCCTATAAAGAAATGAATGAACATGTAGGGTTGAAGTGGTAGGTACTCGCCCTAAAGGAGACGAGATGACGATTAAATTGATTGCAACGGATATGGATGGAACTTTGCTGGATCCAAGAGGGCAACTGGACTTGCCACGTTTAGAAAAGATTTTAGACCAATTAGATGAACGAGGTATCCGTTTTGTCATTGCGACGGGAAATGAGGTCCATCGAATGAGGCAATTATTAGAACACTTGGCGAGTCGAGTGATCTTGGTTGTTGCTAACGGCGCTCGTATATTTGAGTATGATACGCTACTTCAGGCCCAGACTTGGGATGATGCTATGGTTGACAAGGCTCTCCTTCATTTTAAAGGGAGGGAGTGTCGAGATCAGTTCGTCGTTACCAGTATGAATGGGAGTTTTGTCAAGGAAGGAACGGTTTTTACAGACCTGGAAAAATTTATGACTCCAGAGATGATTGAAAAACTTTACCAAAGGACCAATTTTGTGGATGAGCTAAACTCAGACCTCTTTGGAGGAGTTCTAAAGATGAGCATGGTCGTTGGTGAAGAACGTTCTAGTTCAGTTTTGCAGGAAATCAATGATCTTTTTGATGGTCGTGTAAGGGCTGTTTCTAGCGGTTATGGCTGTATTGATATCCTGCAAGCTGGTGTTCACAAGGCTTGGGGATTGGAAAAATTACTCAAGCGCTGGGATTTGACATCAGAACAAATCATGGCTTTTGGTGATAGCGAAAACGATATCGAAATGTTAGAGCTGGCTGGAATTGCCTATGCTATGGAAAATGCAGATGATAATGTCAAGGCAGTTGCGACTGCCCTGGCACCAGCCAACAGCCAGGCGGGTGTGTATCAAGTTCTAGAGAATTGGTTAGAGAAAGAGGGATAGGGTGGCAGTACAGTTATTAGAGAATTGGCTCTTAAAGGAGCAGGCAAAGATTCAAACCAAGTATCGTGAATTGAATCAAGTATCTGTTCTAGAGCCAGATATCATCTTTATTGGTGATTCGATAGTGGAGTATTACCCTCTTCAAGAGTTGTTGGGAACTGCCAAGACGATTGTTAATCGAGGCATCCGAGGTTACCAGACGGGGCTTCTACTAGACAATCTTGATGCCCATCTTTATGGTGATGCTGTCGATCAAATTGTTCTCTTAATTGGAACAAACGATATCGGAAAAGGTATTCCTATGAATGAAGCTTTGGATAATCTTGAAGGAGTGATTCAATCGCTTAACCGAGATTATCCGCTGTCACAAATAAAGCTTGTTTCTATTCTGCCAGTCAATGAAGGAGAAGAATACAAGCAGACAGTATATATTCGTACCAATGAAAAGATCAGAGAATGGAATCAAGTCTATGAGGCTCTAGCTTCCGCCTATATGCAAGTAGATTTTCTACCAATTTATGATAGTTTGACAGATTCAGAAGGACAACTTCAATCAGCCTATACAACGGATGGTCTCCATCTGAGTGTAGCTGGTTATCAAGCTTTATCAGATGCTTTGAAAACGTATCTTTTCTAAAGAATTGGCTTGATTTTGCATTTTTTATGAAGATAGGTTATAATAGTTCTATAATTTTGGGGTCGTTACGGATTCGACAGGCATTATGAGGCATATTTTGCAACCCGTGTGGCGACGTAAACGCTCAGTTAAATATAACTGCAAAAAATAACACTTCTTACGCTCTAGCTGCCTAAAAACCAGCAGGCGTGACCTGATTTGGATTGCTCGTGTTCAATGACAGGTCTTATGATTAGCGAGATACGATCAAGCCTTGTCTAGTGGTTTGATAAGAGATTAATAGACTCGCAGTTCCTAGGCTTGAGTTATGTGTCGAGGAGCTGTTAAAACAATACATAACCTATGGTTGTAGACAAATATGTTGGCAGGTGTTTGGACGTGGGTTCGACTCCCACCGGCTCCATATATATTTTGCATTATTTCGCAAACCTTTCTAAAACGTTGATAAATCAGCGTTTTTATTTTTATCTTTTTTATTGTTTGGCATTCTTTTTCAAAAAAAGGATACAACAAAGGATACAACGTTTTGCTGTATCCTAGAAATCGATATCCTTTTGTTTTATGAAATCATATAGTGTTTGTATTATTTGATTTTTAAATGCTTGCGATAAAAAAAACTGCATTAAGGTGCAGTTTTTCTTTATTCTACGGAAGACATGGGATTCGAACCCACGCACGCTGTTACACGCCTACCGCGTTTCCAACACGGCCTCTTAAGCCTCTTGAGTAATCTTCCAATACTTACTCAAATAGTCTACCATAAAGCCACTTATCTTGCAATAAAAATTTTGGAAATAAGAAAAATGATAGAATTTGAAAGAAAATGATAAAAAATGCTTGACTTTGGTAGAAATTGTGCTAGAATGAATAGTGTAAACGATAACAGGAGGTGGTTTGGTGTTAAAAACTGAGCGGAAGCAACTGATTTTAGAGGAGTTAAATCAACATCATGTAGTTTCCTTAGAAAAATTGGTTAGTCTATTAGAAACATCAGAATCGACAGTACGAAGAGATTTGGATGAGTTGGAGGCGGAGAACAAGCTTCGCCGTGTACATGGAGGAGCAGAATTGCCCCACTCCTTGCAGGAAGAAGAAACCATCCAAGAAAAATCTGTCAAAAACCTTCAAGAGAAGAAGCTACTGGCTCAAAAAGCAGCCTCTCTTATTAAGGAACAAGATGTTATCTTTATTGATGCTGGAACGACAACTGCTTTTTTAATCAAGGAATTGGTTAATAAGAATATCACAGTTGTGACCAACTCCATTCATCATGCGGTTCAGTTGGTTGAAAAACAGATTCCAACTGTCATGGTTGGAGGAAGTGTCAAGATGGCAACAGATGCATGTATCGGTGGTGTTGCTCTTAACCAAATTAATCAATTGCACTTTGACCGTGCCTTTATCGGGATGAATGGTGTGGACGATGGTTATTATACGACTCCTGATATGGAGGAGGGAGCCGTTAAGCGTGCTATTTTAGAGAATGCCAAACAAACCTATGTCTTGGTTGATTCGTCAAAGATTGGTCAAACTTGCTTTGCCAAGGTAGCACCACTTAAACGCGCCATTATCATCACAAGTCAAGGGCATGAGCACTTGCAGGCCATTAAGAAGAAAACGGAGGTAATAGAAGTATGATTTATACAGTCACACTTAATCCATCCATAGACTATATCGTGCGCTTGGACCAAGTTCAAGTCGGCAGTGTCAATCGTATGGACAGTGATGATAAGTTTGCTGGAGGGAAAGGAATCAATGTCAGTCGAGTTTTGAAACGCTTGGGTATTCCAAATACAGCGACTGGATTTATCGGAGGATTTACTGGTAAATTTATCACAGATACCCTTTCAGAGGAAGAAATCGAAACTCGTTTTGTCCAAGTAGCAGAAGATACTCGCATCAATGTCAAGATTAAAGCAGACCAAGAAACAGAAATCAACGGGACTGGTCCAAATGTGGAACCAGCTCAGCTGGAAGAATTGAAAGCTATTTTGTCTAGTCTGACTGCAGAAGATACGGTGGTGTTTGCAGGTTCAAGTGCTAAGAATCTAGGTAATGTTATCTACAAAGATTTGATTGCCTTGACACGCCAGACTGGTGCGCAAGTGGTTTGTGACTTTGAAGGACAGACCTTGATTGATAGTTTGGACTACCAGCCACTATTGGTTAAACCAAACAATCACGAGCTTGGAGCTATCTTTGGAGTGAAACTCGAAAGTTTAGATGAGATCGAGAACTATGCTCGTCAGTTACTGGCCAAAGGAGCTCAAAACGTCATTATCTCCATGGCTGGTGACGGTGCCCTTCTTGTCACATCTGAGGGAGCTTACTTCGCAAAACCTATCAAGGGAACAGTCAAAAATTCAGTGGGAGCTGGTGACTCTATGGTCGCTGGGTTTACAGGTGAATTTGTTAAATCAAAAGACGCAGTAGAAGCCTTCAAATGGGGAGTAGCTTGTGGAACAGCAACGACCTTCTCGGATGACTTGGCAACAGCGGAATTTATTAAAGAAACATATGAAAAAGTTGAGGTAGAAAAACGATGAAAATTCAAGACCTATTAAGAAAAGATGTCATGTTGCTGGATTTACAGGCAACTGAAAAAACAGCTGTCATCGAAGAGATGATTCATAGCTTGGTAGATCATGGTTATGTGACGGATTTTGAAACCTTTAAAGAAGGGATCTTGGCGCGTGAAGCTCTCACTTCCACTGGTTTGGGTGACGGAATTGCTATGCCTCACAGCAAGAACTCTGCTGTCAAAGAAGCAACGGTTCTCTTTGCAAAGTCAAACAAGGGTGTTGACTATGAAAGCTTGGATGGGCAACCAACAGACCTCTTCTTCATGATTGCAGCTCCAGAAGGTGCCAATGATACTCACTTAGCAGCCTTGGCAGAATTGTCTCAATACTTGATGAAAGACGGTTTTGCTGACAAACTTCGCCAAGTAACATCAGCTGATCAAGTTATTGAACTTTTTGACCAAGCTTCAGAAAAAGCTGAGGAGCCTGTTCAAGCACCTGCCAATGAATCTGGCGACTTTATCGTAGCTGTTACAGCTTGTACGACAGGTATTGCCCACACTTATATGGCCCAAGAAGCCCTTCAAAAAGTGGCTGCTGAAATGGGTGTTGGTATCAAGGTTGAAACAAACGGAGCTAGTGGTGTTGGGAACCAATTGACTGCAGAGGACATTCGCAAGGCTAAAGCTGTTATCATCGCTGCTGACAAGGCTGTTGAGATGGATCGTTTCGATGGCAAACCATTGGTTAATCGTCCAGTTGCAGACGGTATTCGTAAGACAGAAGAATTAATCAACTTGGCTCTTTCAGGAGATGCTGAAGTTTATCGTGCTGCTAATGGAGCAAAAGCTGCAACAGCATCTAATGAAAAACAAAGTATCGGTGGTGCTTTCTACAAACACTTGATGAGTGGTGTATCTCAAATGTTGCCATTCGTTATCGGTGGTGGTATCATGATTGCCCTTGCTTTCTTGATCGACGGAGCTTTTGGTGTGCCACAGGATAGTCTTGGAAATCTCGGATCCTACCATGAACTAGCTTCTATGTTCATGAAAATTGGTGGCGCGGCTTTTGGCTTGATGCTTCCGGTTTTTGCAGGATACGTAGCCTACTCTATCGCTGAAAAACCAGGTTTGGTAGCTGGTTTCGTGGCTGGTGCTATTGCCAAAGAAGGTTTTGCCTTTGGTAAAATCCCTTATGCAGCAGGTGGTGAAGCAACTTCAACCCTTGCAGGTGTCTCATCTGGTTTCCTAGGTGCCCTTGTTGGTGGATTTATCGCAGGAGCCTTGGTTCTTGCTATCAAGAAATACGTTAAAGTTCCTCGTTCACTTGAAGGTGCTAAATCTATCCTTATCCTACCGCTTTTCGGAACAATCTTGACAGGATTTGTTATGTTGGCTGTCAACATTCCAATGGCAGCAATCAACACTGCTATGAATGACTTCCTAGGCGGTCTTGGAGGAGGTTCAGCTGTCCTTCTTGGTATCGTTCTTGGAGGCATGATGGCTGTTGACATGGGGGGACCAGTCAACAAAGCTGCTTATGTCTTTGGTACAGGTACGCTTGCAGCGACTGTTTCTTCAGGTGGTTCTGTAGCCATGGCAGCAGTTATGGCTGGAGGAATGGTTCCACCACTTGCCATCTTTGTCGCAACTCTTCTCTTTAAAGATAAATTTACCAAAGAAGAACGTAACTCTGGTTTGACAAACATCATCATGGGCTTGTCATTCATCACTGAAGGAGCGATCCCATTTGGTGCAGCAGACCCAGCTCGTGCGATTCCAAGCTTTATCCTTGGTTCAGCAGTAGCAGGTGGACTCGTTGGTCTTGCAGGAATCAAACTCATGGCACCACACGGAGGAATCTTCGTTATCGCTCTAACTTCAAATGCCCTTCTCTACCTTGCCTTTGTCTTGGTTGGCGCAATTGTAAGTGGTGTGGTTTATGGTTACCTACGCAAGCCACAAGCATAAAAAGGATTAGAATAGAAAGATTGTTACCATTTGGTGCAATCTTTTTCTCTATTCGAAATGGCTGTGAAATATGGTATAATAAAAGAATGGCAAACAAGAATACTACAAAAACAAGACGGAGACCGTCTAAAGCAGAACTTGAAAGAAAACAGGCTATCCAGAGGATGTTGATTTCCTTAGGAATTGCCTTATTGTTGATTATTGCAGCCCTCAAACTCGGTGCAGCAGGCGTCACTCTTTACAATCTCATTCGACTGGTGGTTGGAAGTTTGGCCTATGTGGCCATAGGTGCCCTACTCATTTATCTTTTTCTATTTAAATGGATCCGCAAGCAAGAGGGACTTCTGTCAGGATTTCTCTGTATCTTCGCTGGATTGCTCTTGATTTTTGAGGCCTACTTGGTATGGAAATTTGGCTTGGAGCAGTCAGTTCTAAAAGGGACCCTGTCTCAAGTTATGACGGACCTGACTGGTATGCGGGTGACTAGCTTCGCTGGTGGAGGCTTGCTTGGTGTTGGACTCTATATCCCCATATCCTTTCTTTTCTCAAATATCGGATCGTACTTTATTGGAGTCCTCTTGATTCTAGTTGGGGCACTCTTGGTTAGTCCTTGGTCTATTTATGATGTTGCAGCCTTTATTGGAGCTCAGTTCAGATCCTTCATGGAAAAACAGGAACAGAGAAAACAGGAACGCTTCATCAAGAAAGAAGAAGAGAAGGCTCGTCAAGAAGCTGAAGAAGCAGCCAGAATTCAGAGAGAACAAGAAGAACAGGATGCATTACCGCTTCCTCCTGTAGATCCTGAAACGGGAGAAATCTTATCAGAGGTACCAGACTACGATTTCCCCCCAATTCCTGAGGAAGAGTGGATCGAACCGGAGATTATCCTCCCTCAAACTGATTTTGACGTTCCAGATGTGGAAGAAGATTTTGAGGATGAAGAGGTGCAGGTTGATTTTTCTGCTAAGGAAGCCCTTGAATACAAGCTACCAAGCTTGCAACTCTTTGCGCCAGATAAACCCAAAGATCAGTCCAAGGAAAAGAAGATTGTTCGAGAAAATATCAAAATCCTAGAAGAAACCTTTGCCAGCTTTGGTATCAAGGTGACGGTAGAACGGGCTGAAATTGGACCATCAGTTACCAAGTATGAAGTCAAGCCAGCAGTTGGAGTACGGGTTAACCGTATTTCCAATCTGGCAGACGACTTAGCGCTGGCTCTGGCGGCCAAGGATGTTCGGATTGAGGCTCCGATCCCTGGTAAATCCTTAGTCGGAATTGAAGTACCCAACTCTGAGATTGCGACCGTTTCCTTCCGTGAACTCTGGGAACAGTCTCAAACTAAACCAGAAAATCTCCTCGAAATTCCTCTAGGTAAGGCTGTCAATGGAACTGCTCGCACCTTTGACCTTTCCAAGATGCCCCACCTACTCGTTGCAGGTTCGACGGGATCAGGGAAGTCAGTCGCAGTTAACGGTATTATCGCTAGCATTCTTATGAAAGCAAGACCAGATCAGGTCAAGTTTATGATGGTGGATCCAAAGATGGTTGAGTTATCCGTTTACAATGACATTCCTCACCTCTTGATTCCAGTTGTGACCAATCCACGCAAGGCCAGCAAGGCTCTGCAAAAGGTTGTGGATGAGATGGAAAATCGTTACGAACTCTTCGCTAAGGTTGGTGTGCGAAATATCGCTGGCTACAATGCCAAGGTTGAGGAATTTAATAGCCAATCTGAGTACAAACAAGTACCACTTCCTTTGATTGTTGTCATTGTGGATGAGTTGGCAGACCTCATGATGGTGGCCAGCAAGGAAGTGGAGGATGCCATCATCCGTCTCGGACAGAAGGCGCGTGCTGCAGGGATTCACATGATTCTCGCAACGCAACGTCCATCGGTTGATGTTATCTCTGGTCTTATCAAAGCCAATGTCCCATCTCGTGTGGCTTTTGCAGTTTCATCAGGTACAGATTCACGAACCATCTTGGATGAGAATGGAGCAGAAAAACTGCTTGGTCGAGGAGACATGCTCTTTAAACCAATCGATGAAAATCATCCAGTCCGTCTGCAAGGTTCCTTTATCTCGGATGATGATGTTGAACGCATCGTAAACTTTATCAAGGATCAGGCGGATGCGGACTATGATGAAAGCTTTGACCCAGGAGATGTCCCTGAAAATGAAGGAGATCTCTCTGACGGAGAAGCTGGCGGCGATCCGCTTTTTGAAGAAGCCAAGGCTTTGGTTATCGAGACGCAGAAAGCTAGTGCTTCTATGATTCAGCGTCGTTTGTCGGTTGGATTCAACCGTGCGACTCGCCTGATGGAAGAACTCGAAATAGCAGGTGTTATCGGTCCAGCTGAAGGAACCAAACCACGAAAAGTATTACAACAATAAAAAAATAGCTTCTTTCCAAATTTGGAAAGAAGCTATTTTGGTGATTACTGGTTCGTTTTAGTTTCAGAACTCGTCGTATTTGACTGTGTTCCATTATCGCTTGTTTCTTTATTTGTAGCAGGTGTAGAAGAGTCCTGAGTTGTTGTTTTCTGCTCTTCTTTTTTCTCCTCTTTTTTATTGGATTGAGAAGTTTCTTCTTGCGGAGTATTTTCTTTAGTAGGAGTGTTGTCCTTGTTAGGTGTAGTATTTTCCTGAGGGGATTCCTTTTGAATTTCCTTGACAACAGTTGTTTGGGTTGTCGTCGGTTCTTTTTTGTTGTTTTTGTTATTGTCCATGGCGTTCATGATGGTGATAGTAGCAGTGATGAGACCAAGGATACTACCGATGGTAGCAATCGTTTTTTGAAAGACAGTAAATCCCTTTTTGATGTGTTCTGTTTTTGATTTATTAGAAGTTCTACGATAGTTAGACATGATACTCTCCTTTGATTATGATTTATTATACCTCATTTCTTTAAAAAAATCTTAAAAAAAGAGAAACCTCCCTTTCTTGTCGCAGGTCTCTTTTCGTGATACAATAGAAGGAGTGATTTTAGAAAGCGTGAGAAAACATGATCTACTTTGATAATTCGGCAACAACTAAGCCTTATCCCGAAGCACTAGAGACCTATACTCAGGTCGCTTCGAAAATTGTAGGAAATCCTTCTAGCCTCCATCGTTTGGGCGACCAGGCAACACGAATTTTAGATGCTTCCCGGCAGCAAATTGCAGATTTGATTGGGAAGAAGAGTGATGAAATCTTCTTTACCTCTGGTGGAACAGAAGGAGATAACTGGGTCATCAAGGGTGTGGCCTTTGAAAAAGCCCAGTTTGGCAAGCACATTATTGTGTCAGCTATTGAACATCCAGCAGTCAAGGAATCAGCCCTTTGGCTGAAAAGTCAAGGCTTTGAGATAGATTTTGCTCCAGTTGATGAGAAAGGATTTGTGGATGTTGAAGCATTAGCAGATTTGATACGTCCTGATACGACTCTCGTCTCCATCATGGCAGTTAACAACGAAATTGGCTCTATCCAGCCTATTGAAGCTATTTCAAAACTGTTAGCAGATAAGCCAACCATTTCCTTCCATGTTGATGCGGTTCAGGCACTCGCTAAGATTCCGACTGAAAAATACTTGACGGATCGAGTGGATTTCGCAACCTTTTCGAGTCATAAGTTTCATGGTGTCAGAGGTGTCGGATTTGTCTATATCAAGTCTGGCAAAAGGATCATGCCTCTTTTAACAGGTGGTGGTCAGGAGCGAGACTATCGTTCGACAACTGAGAATGTGGCAGGGATTGCAGCGACAGCCAAAGCTCTCCGTTTGTCTATGGAAAAATTAGCTACCTTTGCTAGCAAGACAGGGCAGATGAAGGCAGTCATTTGCCAAGCCCTTCTGGATTATCCAGATATTTTTGTCTTTTCAGATGAGGAAGACTTTGCCCCTCATATCCTGACTTTTGGGATTAAAGGTGTTCGTGGTGAAGTCATTGTTCACGCTTTTGAAGACTATGACATTTTCATTTCCACAACCTCTGCTTGTTCGTCCAAGGCAGGAAAACCTGCGGGGACCTTGATTGCAATGGGAGTGGAAAAGGATAAGGCCCAGTCAGCTGTGCGTCTAAGCCTAGACCTGGAAAATGATATGAGTCAAGTCGAGCAGTTCTTGACCAATCTAAAATTAATTTACAATCAAACTAGAAAAGTAAGATAGGAGCATTTATGCAGTATTCAGAAATTATGATTCGTTACGGAGAATTGTCAACCAAGCACAAAAATCGTATGCGTTTCATCAATAAACTTCGTAATAATATTTCAGACGTTTTGTCTATCTATCCTCAAGTTAAGGTAACCGCAGATCGCGACCGTGCCCACGCTTACCTGAATGGAGCAGATTGCACAGCAGTTGCAGAATCGCTCAAACAAGTTTTTGGGATCCAAAACTTTTCTCCTGTGTATAAGGTTGAAAAGTCAGTGGACGTTCTGAAGTCTGCTGTCCAAGAGATTATGAAGGAAATCTACAAGGAAGGCATGACCTTTAAAATCACTAGTAAGCGTAGCGACCACAACTTTGAACTCGACAGTCGTGAACTGAATCAAACTCTTGGTGGTGCTGTTTTCGAGGCTATTCCAAACGTGCAAGCTCAGATGAAGAATCCAGATATTAATCTTCAGGTTGAGATTCGTGAAGAGGCTGCCTATCTTTCCTATGAAACTTTTCGTGGAGCAGGAGGATTACCTGTGGGAAGTTCTGGTAAAGGTATGCTCATGTTGTCAGGAGGGATTGACTCACCCGTGGCAGGTTATCTAGCTCTTAAACGTGGTGTAGATATTGAGGCGGTTCACTTTGCTAGCCCACCTTACACCAGTCCAGGTGCCCTCAAGAAAGCCCACGATTTGACTCGGAAATTGACCAAGTTTGGGGGCAATATCCAGTTTATCGAGGTGCCTTTCACTGAGATTCAAGAGGAAATCAAGGCTAAAGCGCCAGAAGCCTACCTCATGACCTTGACGCGTCGTTTTATGATGCGGATTACCGACCGTATTCGGGAGATACGAAATGGTTTAATTATCATCAATGGGGAAAGTCTTGGTCAAGTAGCCAGCCAGACCTTGGAAAGCATGCAGACTATCAACGCTGTGACCAACACTCCCATCATCCGCCCTGTGGTTACGATGGACAAGTTGGAAATCATTGACATCGCGCAGGAAATCGATACCTTTGAAATTTCAATCCAGCCTTTTGAAGACTGCTGTACTATTTTTGCACCTGACCGTCCTAAGACCAATCCTAAGATAGAGAATGCAGAGCAGTATGAAAAACGCATGGATGTTGAAGGCTTGGTTGAGCGAGCAGTGGCTGGGATTATGATTACTGAAATCACTCCCCAGGTTGAAAAAGATGCTGTCGATGAGTTAATTGATAATCTCCTCTAATCAGAAAATCCAGAAGAATTTAGAATATTAAATGAAAAAAGTTAGTTATTTATCCTTAAAATGGACAATTACTGACTTTTTTTCTATTTTTATGTTATAATAAGATAAAATTTTGAATATAGAGAGTTTTCTGACAATGAATCATTCCTACTTTTACTTAAAAATGAAAGAACACAAACTTAAAGTTCCTTATACTGGAAAAGAGCGTCGTGTGCGTGTGCTTCTGCCAAAGGACTACGAGAAGGACACAGACCGTTTTTATCCTGTAGTTTACTTTCATGATGGGCAAAATGTCTTTTACAGCAAGGAGTCTTATATCGGACACTCTTGGAAGATTATTCCAGCCATTAAGCGGAATCCTGATATCAGTCGCATGATTGTTGTTGCTATTGACAATGATGGCATGGGACGGATGAATGAGTATGCGGCTTGGAAATTTCAAGAATCTCCTATCCCAGGCCAGCAGTTTGGTGGTAAGGGTGTGGAGTATGCCGAGTTTGTCATGGAGGTGGTCAAGCCTTTTATCGATGAAACCTACCGAACCAAAGCTGATCGCCAGCACACGGCTATGATTGGTTCGTCACTAGGAGGCAATATTACCCAGTTTATCGGACTAGAGTACCAAGACCGAATTGGTTGTCTAGGTGTCTTCTCATCTGCTAACTGGCTTCACCAAGAAGCCTTTAACCGCTATATCGAGCGGAAGAAATTGTCGCCTGAACAGCGCATTTTTATCTATGTTGGAACGGAAGAAGCAGATGATACGGACAAGACCCTAATGGCTGGCAATATCAAGCAAGCCTATATCGACTCATCGCTTCGTTATTACCGTGATTTGATTGCAGGTGGAGTAGGCTTGGATAATCTGGTCTTGAAAGTTCAGTCTGGTGCTATCCATAGTGAAATACCTTGGTCGGAAAATTTACCAGACTGTCTCCGATTTTTTGCAGAGAAATGGTAAGTTAAGAAAGGAGAAAGCCAATGCATATTGAAAACCTTAGCCACTGGAGTGGCCACCTCAACCGTGAAATGTATCTCAACCGTTATGGACATGCTGGGATTCCAGTTGTTGTTTTTGCTTCATCTGGTGGTAGTCACAACGAATACTATGATTTTGGCATGATTGATGCCTGTGCTTCCTTTATCGAAGAAGGTCGTGTCCAATTCTTTACTCTCTCCAGTGTTGATATTGAGAGCTGGTTGGCTACTTGGAAAAATAGTCATGATCAAGCGGAGATGCATCGAGCTTACGAACGCTATGTGATTGAGGAGGCGATTCCTTTTATCAAGCACAAGACAGGTTGGTTTGACGGAATGATGACGACAGGTTGCTCGATGGGGGCTTACCATGCACTCAATTTCTTTCTCCAGCATCCAGATGTCTTTACCAAGGTGATTGCCCTCAGCGGTGTTTACGACGCACGTTTCTTTGTTGGAGATTACTACAATGACGATGCCATTTACCAAAACTCGCCAGTCGATTATATTTGGAATCAGAATGACGGCTGGTTTATCGATCGTTACCGTCAGGCGGAGATTGTCGTCTGTACGGGTCTCGGTGCTTGGGAACAAGATGGTCTGCCATCCTTCTACAAGCTCAAAGAAGCCTTTGACCAGAAACAAATTCCAGCCTGGTTTGCTGAATGGGGGCACGATGTTGCCCACGACTGGGAATGGTGGCGTAAACAAATGCCCTATTTTCTTGGACACCTGTATCTATAAAAGGAGTTGCCTATGAATTACCTTGTTATTTCTCCCTACTATCCGCAAAACTTCCAACAGTTTACAATCGAGCTAGCCAATAAAGGCATTACAGTCTTGGGGATTGGTCAAGAACCTTACGAACAACTAGATGAACCTTTGCGCAATAGCCTGACCGAGTATTTCCGTGTGGACAATCTTGAGAACATAGACGAAGTCAAACGTGCAGTTGCCTTTCTTTTCTACAAGCATGGCCCAATCAACCGCATTGAGTCCCACAATGAATACTGGCTTGAGCTAGACGCAACACTCAGAGAACAATTCAATGTCTTTGGTGCCAAACCTGAAGATCTTAAAAAAACCAAGTTTAAGTCTGAGATGAAGAAACTCTTCCAGAAGGCAGGCGTACCTGTTGTACCAGGCGCTGTTATCCAGACAGAAGCAGATGTAGACCAAGCAGTCGAGGCGATTGGCCTACCAATGATTGCCAAACCTGATAATGGAGTGGGAGCGGCAGCAACATTTAAGCTTGAGACAGAAGACGATATCAATCACTTCAAGCAAGCATGGGACCATTCAACCGCTTATTTCTTTGAGAAATTTGTCACTTCCAGCGAAATCTGTACCTTTGACGGACTGGTGGACAAGGATGGTCATATTGTCTTTTCAACAACCTTTGACTATGCCTATACACCACTTGATTTGATGATTTATAAGATGGACAATTCCTACTATGTACTCAAGGATATGGATCCCAAACTGCGCAAGTATGGTGAGGCCATTGTCAAGGAATTTGGAATGAGAGAACGCTTTTTCCATATCGAGTTTTTCCGTGACGGGGACGACTACATTGCCATTGAGTACAATAACCGTCCTGCAGGTGGCTTTACCATTGATGTTTATAACTTTGCTCACTCTTTGGACCTCTATCGTGGCTATGCAGCTATTGTCGCAGGAGAAGAGTTCCCAGCATCAGAGTTTGAACCTCAATACTGTCTAGCTACATCACGTCGTGCCAATGCAAATTATGTCTATTCAGAAGAAGACTTGCTTGCTAAGTACAGCCAGCAATTCAAGGTCAAAAAAATCATGCCAGCAGCTTTTGCAGAGCTACAAGGGGACTACCTTTATATGCTGACCACTCCGAGTCGCCAAGAGATGGAGCAGATGATTGTAGATTTTGGTCAACGTCAAGAATAACGATTAGGATGAAAGGAGTTTGACTTCTTTTGTCCTTTTCTTAAAGATAAGTTAAATAAAGCGTTTTCCATAGATTCTTTTAGAAAAGATATTGCTAAAAGGCCTAAAAATTGATAGAATAAGGATTGTCTAAAAAAATTTAAGGAGAATCTATCAAATGGATTTTACATGGGCTATTAAATATGCCACAGAATTCTTGGGAACTGCTATTTTGATCATTCTTGGTAATGGTGCAGTTGCTAACGTTGAACTTAAAGGTACGAAAGGTCACCAAAGTGGCTGGCTCGTTATCGCGGTTGGTTATGGTATGGGGGTTATGATCCCAGCCTTGATGTTTGGTAATGTATCTGGTAACCACATCAACCCAGCTTTCACTCTTGGACTTGCTGTTAGTGGACTTTTCTCTTGGGAACAAGTACCATATTACATCCTAGCACAAGTTTTGGGAGCAATCTTCGGTCAAGCTTTGGTTGTAGCGACTCACCGTCCTTACTACTTGAAGACAGAAAACCCAAACAATATCTTGGGTACCTTCTCAACGATTTCAAGCATCGACCACGGTACAAAAGAATCACGTTTTGCAGCTACTGTTAACGGTTTCCTCAATGAGTTTGTAGGTTCATTTGTTCTTTTCTTTGCAGCGCTTGGTTTGACTAAAAACTTCTTTGGTGCAGAGGTTCTTCAATACATGAAACAAATGGCTACTCAAGCTGGACAAACTGTTGATTTAAGTGAATTGGCAGTGAAAGCCCAAGTAGCTCCACATACAGCTGCTGGGATCTCAGTTGCGCACTTGGCACTTGGTTTCCTAGTAATGGCCTTGGTAACTTCACTCGGTGGACCTACTGGTCCTGGTTTGAACCCAGCTCGTGACTTTGGACCACGTCTTCTTCACGAACTCCTTCCAAAATCAGTTCTTGGTCAACACAAGGGTGATTCAAAATGGTGGTATGCATGGGTTCCAGTTGTAGCTCCAATTGCAGCGGGTATTGCGGCAGTAGCACTATTTAAACTACTTTACCTATAAGAAATGAAACTGGGGAATCCCAGTTTTTTTCTTGTAAAATTTCTAAATAAAATAGATATGGCTTGTAAAATATTCGAAAATCCTTTAAAATAAAAGAGTTGGAGGAATTTATGAATGTGAATGAAATTGTTCGGATCGTTCCGACTTTGAAAGTTAATAATCGAAAATTAAATGAAAGATTTTACATTGAAACCCTGGGGATGAAACCTTTGCTGGAAGAGTCTGCCTTTCTTTCCTTAGGTGATCAGACAGCTACGGAGAGATTGATTTTAGAAGAGGCTCCAAGCATGCGAACACGTAGAGTTGAAGGGCTTAAGAAACTAGCTAGACTCTTGATAAAGGTTGAAAATCCCTCCGAAATTGAGGGCCTTCTTTCTCAGATGAAGCCTCTTCCTCGTCTATTTAAAGGAAACCGAGGGTATGCTTTTGAGATTGTTTCTCCTGAAGAGGATGTGATCCTTGTTCATGCGGAAAATGATGTAAGAGATCTGGTTCCACTGGAAACTGTTCCTGAATTTTATTCAAATACAAGTATAAAATACGTGAGCCAATTTGAGGTTTCTATGGAGTTGCGTTTGCCTGAAGGGACAGAGAGTTTACTTGATCCCGAAGGAGTAGCGCAAGTAATCACTTTTACTAAAGGGCAAGGACCAGATTTGGCTGTTGAAAACAATGTCACTTGGGACCTGACGATGTTAAAATTTTTAGTCAAGAATTTTGATCTAACCAGTCTTCGTCAAAAATTTGAAAAGACAGGCTACTTTGTCCCTAAGTCTGAAAAATTCTTCCTTGGTAAGGATACCAATAACATCGAATTGTGGTTTGAAGAAGCATGAAGTGGACAAAAATTCTAAGAAAAATAGAAGATCAAATCGAGGCAGGGGTCTATCCCGGGGCCTCTTTTGCGTATTTTAAGGACGGAGAATGGAGAGAATCCTATCTAGGCTTGAGTGATCCTGAGAAAGGTTTGAAAACAGAGTCAGGGCTAGTCTATGACTTAGCCAGTGTTAGTAAGGTTGTAGGAGTAGGGACAATCTTAACCTTCTTGTGGCAACAGGGGAAACTAGACATTGATCGACCAGTAACGGATTTTTTACCGGAGTGTGATTATCCTGATATCACTATACGGCTGCTCCTGACCCATGCCACAGACTTGGACCCCTTTATTCCAAATCGGGACCTCTTGACTGCCCCTGAATTAAAAGAAGCCATGTTTCACCTCAATAGACGAAGTCAGCCTGCTTTCTTATACTCGGACGTTCACTTTTTACTCTTAGGATTTCTTTTGGAAAAAATCTTTGACCAAGACTTGGATCAGATTATAGAAGAACAAGTTTTGGAACCATGGGGAATGAAAGAGACCAAGTTTGGTCCCGTTGAGCAAGCTGTACCAACAGTGAAAGGAGTGGAGGCCGGAAATATTCATGATCCCAAAGCCCGTCTATTAGGGAAACACGCAGGAAGTGCTGGTTTGTTTTCGACTGTTAAGGATTTGCAAATCTTTCTGGAACATTACTTGAAAGATGATTTTGCTGCAGAATTGAGCCGAAATTTTTCTCCCTTAGAGGATAAAGAGCGTTCGCTAGCTTGGAATCTGGAAGGAGACTGGCTGGACCATACGGGCTATACAGGTACCTTCATCATGTGGAATCGAAAGAAACAGGAAGCCGCCATCTTTTTATCCAATCGAACGTATGAGAAGGATGAGCGTGCCCAGTGGATAGTCGATCGAAACCAAGTCATGGAAATGATTCGTCAAAGGGAGTAGGGAGAAGCATGTCAAAAAACGTAAAAGGAACTCTGTATACAGTAGTGGCAGGGATTGCTTGGGGCTTGTCTGGAACCAGTGGCCAATACCTGATGGCACACGGGATTTCCGCTCTAGTCTTGACCAATCTGCGGCTTATCATTGCAGGCTTGGCACTGGTAGCCTTATCGTATATGACTTCAAAGGATAAACTCTATGCTTTTTTAAAAGACAGAAAAAGTCTACTATCTCTTTTGCTATTTGCCCTGTTTGGACTTTTCTTAAACCAGTTTGCCTATCTTTCTGCCATTCAGGAAACCAATGCTGGAACTGCGACAGTTCTCCAGTATGTATGCCCCGTTGGGATTTTGGTTTATACCTGTATGAAAGATAAGGTAGCTCCGACACTGGCTGAGATTATTTCGATTGGTTTAGCAATTGGAGGAACTTTTCTGATCGCGACGCATGGGGAACTTGACCAGTTGTCTGTCACACCTGCTGGACTTTTCTGGGGCCTCTTTTCTGCCCTAACCTATGCCCTCTATATCATCCTTCCCATCGTTTTGATTAAGAAGTGGGGCAGTATTTCGGTGATTGGTGTCGGGATGGTTATTTCTGGTGTAGTGGCTCTTCCCTTTACAGGAGTCTTACGGGCCAGCATACCGACTAGCTTAGATTTTCTCTTTGCATTTGCTGGGATTATCATCATCGGAACGGTCTTTGCCTATACAGCTTTCCTAAAGGGAGCTAGTCTGATAGGCCCTGTTAAGTCTAGTTTATTGGCTTCCATAGAGCCAATTTCTGCCGTTTTCTTTGCCTTTCTGATTATGAAGGAACAGTTTTATTTGATTGATTTTGTCGGTATGGCCATGATTTTACTAGCCGTGACCATTATTTCATTGAAAGATTTACTGCTGGAAATAAAGAGTAAGTAATTAAAAAATCCACTCAATCGAGTGGATTTTGTGTGTATAGATGATTAGTCTTTATTTTCGTGTGGCAAAATCAAGTTTAAGATGATTCCTGTCATGGCTGATAGAGCAGTACCTGAAAGTGTAACTGGTCCAAGTTTGAGGATGGCTCCACCAAGTCCAAGTACCAACATGGCACTTGCGATGATGAGGTTACGCATTTGACTGAAGTCAACGCGCTCTTTAATCAAAACTTTTAGACCGTTGCTGGCGATAACTCCGTAGAGAAGGATGGACATGCCACCAAGCACAGCATTTGGAATGGTTGAAATCAAGGCAGTGAATTTACCTAGGAAGCTAAGAGCAATGGCGATGAAGGCCGCGTTACGGATAACAGAGACAGAAGCGATACGAGTCATCCCGATAACTCCTGTATTTTCTCCGTAAGTCGTATTAGCTGGTCCACCGAGGAAAGCAGATACTGATGTCGCGATACCGTCACCGAGAAGGGTACGGTGAAGTCCTGGTTCTTTTAGGAATTGACGGCCACAGATTTGACTCAAAACTGTGTGATCTCCGATGTGTTCTGAAATTGTTACGATTGCGATTGGCAAGATGGCGATTGTTTCAGGACCGAAGTACAAGTTGTACTCTTTAAAGGCTCCACCTGTACTAAATGGCAAGTAGAAACCAGGAATTTCAAACCAGTTGGCTTGAAGGACTGGGGTAAAGTCAACCAAACCAAGCATCATAGCGAAGATATACCCACCGATGATGGCAAAGAGGAAAGGAATGATACGGAGGAAACCTTTTCCTTTTGTGTTGATAAAGGCTGCAATCAAGAATGTAACAACGGCTACAAGAGCATTTTTCCAGTTTCCGTCTGCCACAAGTCCAGCATTCGTTACAGCAGAACCAGCAAGACCAAGACCGATAACGATGATCATAGGTCCGATAATGATTGGTGGCAAGAGTTTATCAATCCATTTCGTACCTGCAAAACGAACACTTGCTGCTACAAGGACATAGACAAAACCAGTCAGGATAACTCCAGTTTGAGCAGCAGAGACATCGCCTCCCATTTCTTTCATGGCTAGAGACATAGCTGTGATAAAGGCGAATGAAGAACCTAGATAAACTGGAACCTTAAAGCCAGTAGAAATCATGTAGATAAGTGTTCCAATACCGGATGCGAAGAGAGCAACCGATACGGGCATTCCCAAAATTAAGGGAACGAGAATGGTTGCACCAAACATGGCAAATACGTGCTGGAAGCTTAGAAGAATACCTTTACCAGCAGAAGGACGTTGATCAACGTCTAGTAACAAGTCAACAGTTGATTCCTGTTTCATAAAAACCTCACTTTTGGGCACCAAAAAAGAGCCCATTATTTTGCAGCAATAGGCCCTCAGAGTAAGACTTTTTAAAAAATAGCTATCTTTTAAAAATTTATATAAATCTGCGCCTTCGTCACCTCACAGGATGACATTAAAAACCTTTGCTTGTGATAGTATAGCAGAAAAAAATGATTTTGTAAATCATTTTTTCCCGAGCCCAGAAATACGAGAGCGGGGTCCGTTTTGTAAACGAATTTTTCCCGAGCCCAGAAATAAGAAAGCGAGGTTTGATTTTGTAAATCATTTTTTCCCGAGCCCGGAAATGCGAGAGCGAGGTTTGATTTTGTAAATCATTTTTTCCCGAGCCAAGAAATGTAAGAGCGAGGCGAACTTTGTATACATTTTTTTACTAAAAAATTTAAAGAGGGCGTTTATTGGGCATGCCAGCTTTTCTTGGATATTTATTTGGAGTCTCTTTTTTCTTTTCGACCACAGTGATATAACGCGGATCTCCATTTGGTAGGGCGTAGCTGAGATTATCCTCAACCTTGCTAAAGAGGAGATTGAGGGCGTTCTTGGCTTCTAGCAATTCCTCGGGCGCATTGCTGGCCTTGAGTGCCAATAGTTTTCCACCGACTTTAAGATAGGGAATGGTCAGTTCAGACAAGATCTGCATACGGGCAACCGCACGAGCTGTCACCATATCAAACTGGGCACGGAAGTTCTTGTCTTGGGCAAAGTCTTCTGCCCGCCCATGGTAGAAGTGAACACCATCCAAATCCAACTCCTGAGCCAAAAGCTGAAGGAAGTTGATGCGCTTATTTAGCGAATCAATGATGGTCACATCTAAATGAGGATAGAGGATTTTCATAGGAAGACTAGGAAATCCTGCTCCAGCTCCGATATCAAGAAGTTTGATAGTTTCATTAGGAATCAAACCTTGAAGGATGGGTGCAATCGAATCATAAAAATGTTTAAGATAGACTTCTTCTTTGTCTGTAATAGCGGTCAGGTTAATCTTTTCATTCCACTCGACCAAGAGTTCAAAATACCGTTCAAATTGTTCTTTTTGCTGGTCTGAAAGTGAAAGGTTTTGCTCCGCTAGCAAGTCGTAAAATGTTTCTGGTTTCATAGTCGTTTCCTTCTCTAGTATCACCTTATTTTACCATATTCATTAAAATTTTGATATACTGGTAGTAATCTAAAAGCAGAAAGGAATAAGATTATGACTTGGATTATTCTTGGAGTTTTGGCTCTGATTGTTATTTTTGTGATTGTTAGCTATAACGGTTTGGTTAAAAATCGTATGCAGACCAAGGAGGCTTGGAGCCAGATCGATGTTCAGTTGAAGCGTCGTAATGATCTGCTCCCAAACTTGATTGAAACAGTCAAAGGCTATGCAAAATATGAAGGTTCTACCTTGGAAAAAGTGACAGAACTTCGTAGACAAGTAGCCGCAGCAACCTCGCCAGCTGAAGCGATGAAGGCCAGTGATGCCCTTACCCGCCAGATTTCCGGTATCTTTGCAGTTGCAGAGAATTACCCAGATTTGAAAGCTAGCGCTAACTTTATCAAATTACAAGAAGAGTTGACCAATACAGAAAATAAAATTTCCTACTCACGCCAACTCTACAACAGTGTTGTCAGCAACTACAATGTAAAACTAGAAAGCTTCCCAAGCAATGTCATCGCAGGTCTATTTGGCTTTAAAGCTGCGGACTTCCTTCAAACACCTGAAGAGGAAAAGGCAGTTCCTAAAGTTGACTTTAGCGGTTTAGGTGACTAAGATGTTGTTTGATCAAATTGCGAGCAATAAACGAAAAACCTGGATTTTGTTGCTGGTTTTCTTCCTACTCTTGGCCTTGGTTGGTTATGCCGTTGGCTATCTCTTCATGCGATCAGGTCTTGGGGGGATGATCATAGCCCTAATCATTGGTCTTGTCTATGCCTTAACCATGATCTTTCAATCAACAGAGATTGTCATGTCTATGAATGGGGCGCGTGAGGTTGATGAACAAACGGCACCAGACCTCTACCATGTAGTGGAAGATATGGCCATGGTTGCTCAGATCCCTATGCCACGTGTTTTCATCATTGAGGATTCTTCTTTAAATGCCTTTGCAACAGGTTCGAATCCGCAGAATGCAGCAGTAGCGGCTACTTCGGGTCTCCTAGCCATCATGAATCGTGAGGAGCTAGAAGCGGTCATGGGTCATGAAGTCAGTCATATCCGAAACTACGATATCCGCATTTCGACCATTGCTGTTGCTCTTGCTAGTGCTATTACCCTGCTATCTAGTATGGCTGGTCGGATGATGTGGTGGGGTGGCGCAGGTCGAAGACGGAGCGATAATGATCGTGATGGAAATGGTTTGGAGATTATCATGCTTGTTATCTCTCTCCTAGCCATTGTTCTGGCACCTCTCGCAGCAACCTTGGTACAACTAGCCATTTCCCGTCAGAGGGAATTTCTGGCGGATGCGTCCAGTGTGGAGCTGACTCGCAATCCTCAAGGGATGATCAATGCCTTGCGCAAGTTGGACAATAGCGAGCCGATGCATCACCATGTCGATGATGCCAGCAGCGCTCTGTATATCAATGATCCTAAGAAAGGTGGCGGACTTCAAAAACTCTTTTATACCCACCCACCTATCTCAGAACGAATCGAACGCTTGAAACACATGTAAAAAAAAATCCAGAGAGATTTCTCTGGATTTTTGCTATATTCAACATTTATAAATCTTGTAAATCAACAACTTCCAAACCATTTTCTGTCAAACGATAGATACTCGTACAGACCTCCTTTAAGAAGCGTCTGTCATGCGAAACAGTGATTAGACCGCCTGGATAGGAGGCAAAGAGTTTTCTGATTTTGGGTTGAGAAGTGGGAGAAAAATTACGTGTAGGCTCATCCAGAAGGAGAAAGTTTGGTTTGCGCAACACTAAATCCAAAAGTAGGAGTTTACCTTGTTGCCCGCCAGATAGGGAGCGGATTTGGTGGTGCATCTCTGGATAGCTGAAATTGAGACTGGCTAGGTGAGATTGGATTTTCTGTAGTTCCTCTTTTTGTCCAGTGTGGCTGAGGTAGGCTACTGGAGATAGATCCAATTGTAGTTTTTTATGGTAATCTTGTGGCATAAAACTAAGTGAAATCTCTCTTTTGGCGCTGAGCAGTTGTTGCAACTTGGCTAACAGAGTTGATTTCCCAACACCATTTGGCCCGATGATACCGATTTTATCTTGGCCACGGACTGTTAGTCGTAACTCCTGAGCTAAAATGCGCTTGCCAATGAATAAATTTTCTTTTTCCAGTTGGATTAAGACTTTAGAAGCCGGTAATGGTTGGATGTCTGAAAAGAAAAGTTGGATTTGTTCCTCTTCAAGTGGCTTTTGGGTCATGGACTGAGCTTCCTTTTCAAAGCGTTTTTCTTGAGAGAGAACAGTTTTCATCTTTTTAGCCAATAGGCGACCGGCAGTACTGTCTTTGGTAGCTCGAAGTGCAGTTTCTACATTTTGCTTGACGCGACGATGCTTTTCCATGGTTTTGTCATAGGCTCTCTGGTCGTTAGCAGCTTGCTGGCTTTGTCTTGCAAAATTTGCCTTTCTTTGTTCACTATAGCGATCATAGTCTAAATGCTCGACTAGCGTTTCCGCTTCTTTTCGGTGCTTGACCAGTCGCAAGTGGACAATAGTATCTGCCGTATGAGAAAGAAAGTCTTCATCATGGGAAATGAAAATAACAGTTTGCCTAATCTTTCGAATCTGACCTTTTAGCCAATCAACCGTCTCAAGGTCTAGGTCATTTGAAGGTTCATCCAAAAATAGAATCTCAAAGGGTTTGGCTAACTCGTGGATGAGCTGAATTTTCAAAGCTTCGCCCCCTGATAGACTGCCAATCTCTTGGTCGCTAGCAAAACGGTCGCTATCAAAGTGCAACTCCTCCGCCAAACGATAAAGAATACTGTAGTCTAAATCAGCAGAATCTAAAAAGAAGTAGTCATGTAGAGTCCTATTTTTCAGGATTTCAGGGATTTTTTGAGGAATGCATGCCAGTGATTGAAGGTCAGACTGGATGTCGCCCTTGATAGTAAAATCAGATAATGCTTCCCCCATTAAAGCTCGTAGTAAAGTCGATTTACCATTTCCTTCTTCACCAATAATAGCAACCTTTTCCCCGTCTTGGATAGTCATGCTTAGGTCAGATACAAGATCTCGTAGATCTTTGTTTTGCGTGATAGTTAGATGATTGATTTTTATCATATTGTTGCCCTTTCTAGAATGTCGATAGTGCATAACAAAAAGCTCTACTTTATCTAGTAGAGCCCAAAGTCACTGTCAAAACTCTATTATCCTCGTTGAAAAAACTCGTCAAACTAGCTTGGAGCTGCCTAACCCAACCCAAGAGGAGCATAGCTTTCTAGTTTTTTGATTTTCAATGAGGACAAGATACTAGAAAATCTAGTATGAAAAGAGCACACAAAAAGAGACAAAAACAAGATCTACTAAATAAAGATTCTTTATTTGATAGACTTAGTTGTTCATGTCTCCCTTACCTCCGAGTATTAGTACCTCTATCCTATACCTTTCAGGAAATTTTGTCAATAGAAAACAAGTGATTTCAAGCTCTAAAAACCGAAAACAGGTCCATAGAGAGTCAATACGTGTTTGACATGTTCGTAGTGGAACTTGTCATAGTTGCGCCAAGCAGTACGAGCTTGATCGTTTAGTTTTAGGCTCCCTAGTCCAATCAGAAGACTGGTGCGTTGGTAAAATTTCTCAAGGTCGATTAAGATACTGTTGTCCAGCTTTTCTGCTTTTTTTAGTTCCTCAAGAGTGGTGTTCAGCAGCTCTTGCAGTCGAAGATCATCGGCTGTTCCTTGTTTGCAGCTTTGGTAGCTTTTATTTAACTCGGAAAGGAGTTGGTAAGCTTCAGTGATGAGTATTTTGTCTTCCATATGAGCATCCTCCTTGCTCTGATGTATTCTTGCCTATAGTATAGCACTAATAGGAAAGCTTGTCATAGTAAATATGTTAAAAAATGAGATTTCAATCTCAAAGTTTGGGAGGCTGACTTGTAGCATTTTCATGGTATAATCAAGTGAGTACATCTTTATGGAGGAAATATGAAGTTAAACATTCAAGAAATTCGTAAGCAACCTGAAGGCCTACATTTTGAACAAGCTTTAGACCTGGCAGCAGACTTGCGTAAACGGAACCAAGAGATTTTAGATGTCAAAGATATCCTTGCAGTGGGGAAGGTACAGTACGAAGACCGTCTGTATTTCTTAGACTATCAGTTGTCATATACCATTGTCCTTGCTTCCAGCCGCAGTATGGAGCCAGTTGAGTTGGCTGAGTCTTATCCAGTCACAGAGGTCTTCATGGAAGGAGCGACCAACCAACTGGACCAGGAGGTTCTTGATGATGACTTGGTCTTGCCTATCGAAAATGGGGAAATCGACCTTGCTGAGAGCGTAGCAGATAATATCTTGCTCAATATCCCAATCAAGGTCTTGACGGCAGAAGAAGAGGCTGGCCAAGGGTTTGTGTCTGGAAATGACTGGCAAATCATGACTGAGGACGAATACCAAGCTCAACAAGCAGTCAAGAAAGAAGAAAACAGTCCATTTGCTGGCTTGCAAGAACTGTTTGATGGAGACGAGTAGATGGTTTTATCCAAGAAACGTGCCCGTCATGTCATTGAGGAAATTATTGCCCTTTTTCCAGATGCCAAACCAAGTCTAGATTTTCGCAATCATTTTGAACTCTTGGTTGCGGTGATGTTGTCAGCTCAGACGACAGATGCAGCGGTAAATAAGGCCACGCCAGGTCTCTTTGCTGCTTTTCCAACACCACAAGCCATGTCTGTCGCGACTGAAAGTGAAATTGCTTCACACATTTCTCGTCTGGGACTGTATCGAAATAAGGCTAAATTCCTTAAAAAATGTGCTCAACAATTACTAGATGATTTTGACGGGCAAGTACCTCAGACTCGAGAGGAATTAGAAAGTCTAGCGGGTGTTGGTCGTAAAACAGCAAATGTCGTCATGAGTGTGGGGTTTGGAATCCCAGCCTTCGCAGTCGATACTCATGTGGAGCGTATTTGCAAACATCACGATATCGTTAAAAAATCAGCTACGCCACTTGAAGTAGAAAAACGTGTCATGGACGTCCTACCACCAGAAGAGTGGTTAGCAGCCCACCAGGCCATGATTTACTTTGGACGAGCTATCTGTCATCCCAAAAATCCAGAATGCGATCACTATCCCCAATTATATGATTTTAGTAATGTTTAAGCGGACTCTGAAAAAGTTTTTGCTTGATTTTAAGGGTGCTTTGTGCTATAGTAAATGGTAACTAAATAGTCCTTTAAACCTGTCCCGTGAGGCAGGCAAGGAGCGCGATAAAGTAGAAGGGTGAAGTCTATACTGTTTATAGTAGGGCTCGCTTGGCTATACATTTCAAGTCTCCTTGTAGAAGGAGACTTTTCTTTTTGGAGGTTTGTCATGAAGACAAAAGAAGTTGTAGACGAATTGACTGTCAAACGAGCGATTACGCGAATTACTTATGAGATTATTGAGCGCAATAAAGATTTGAATAAAATTATCCTAGCTGGGATAAAAACGCGTGGTGTTTTCATCGCTCATCGTATCAAAGAACGCTTGGAGCAGTTGGAAAACATCACTGTTCCTGTTGTGGAATTGGACACCAAGCCTTTCCGTGATGATGTTAAAAGCGGAGAAGATACTTCTTTGATTTCTGTTGATGTGACAGACCGTGAAGTTATCTTGGTGGATGATGTACTCTATACAGGCCGTACCATCCGTGCTGCTATTGATAACATTGTCGGCCATGGTCGTCCTGCGCGCGTGAGTCTTGCGGTGCTAGTTGACCGTGGACATAGAGAATTGCCTATCCGTCCAGATTACGTTGGGAAAAATATCCCAACCAGTCGTTCTGAAGAAATCATCGTAGAGATGACAGAACTTGATGGCCAAGACAGAGTTCTGATTACTGAAGAAGCTTAGAAAGCTGAAGGAGTAGCCATGTCAGAAAATCAACAAGCATTGAACCATGTGGTTTCCATGGAAGACCTTACAGTTGATCAAGTGATGAAATTGATTAAACGAGGAATCGAGTTTAAAAACGGAGCCCAACTTCCCTACGAGAACAAACCTATCGTATCGAATCTCTTCTTTGAAGATTCTACACGGACACATAAGTCCTTTGAAGTGGCAGAGATTAAGCTAGGGTTGGAGCGACTAGACTTTGATGTGAAGACTAGTTCGGTCAATAAGGGTGAGACACTGTATGATACTATCTTGACCCTATCTGCTCTAGGAGTGGATGTCTGTGTGATTCGCCACCCAGAGGTTGACTATTACAGAGAGTTGATTGCGAGTCCGTCGATTACAACTTCTATTATCAATGGTGGTGATGGTTCGGGACAACATCCTAGCCAGAGCTTGCTTGATTTGATGACTATTTATGAGGAATTTGGCCACTTTGAGGGTCTCAAGGTTGCTATTGCAGGCGACTTGGACCACTCACGCGTTGCCAAATCCAATATGCAAATTTTGAAACGCTTGGGAGCTGAACTGTACTTTGCAGGACCTGAGGAATGGAGAAGTCAAGAGTTTGCGGACTATGGACAGTTTGTAACTATTGATGAGATTGTTGATCAGGTGGATGTTTTGATGTTACTCCGCGTTCAACATGAACGCCATGAAAGTGGAGCTGTTTTTTCAAAAGAAGACTACCATGCTCAACACGGCTTGAACCAAGAACGCTATAATCGCTTAAAAGAAACAGCAATCATTATGCATCCTGCTCCAGTGAATCGAGATGTGGAAATTGCTGACCACTTGGTTGAAGCGCCAAAATCACGCATTGTCCAACAAATGACCAATGGTGTCTTTGTTCGAATGGCAATCTTAGAATCCGTATTGGCGAGTAGAAACGCCAACTAAAACACAAGACGTTAAAAGACGCCAGTGAGCGTCCACGAGAGGTGAAAATATGACAAAAAGACTTCTAGTATTAGAAGATGGTACAGTTTTTGAAGGCAAGGCCTTCGGAGCAGATATTGATGTAACAGGCGAAATCGTCTTTAATACAGGGATGACCGGCTACCAAGAATCCATTACAGACCAGTCTTATAATGGACAAATCTTGACCTTTACTTATCCTTTGGTAGGAAATTATGGCATTAACCGTGATGATTATGAATCCATCATTCCAACTTGTAAGGGAGTTGTCGTTTTTGAAGAGGCGCGTCGAGCTAGCAACTGGCGCAACCAAATGACCTTGGATGAATTTTTGAAAGCCAAGAAAATTCCAGGTATTTCAGGGATTGATACGCGTGCCCTTACTAAGATTATCCGTAAGCATGGTACGATGCGTGCAACCTTGACTCACGTCGGGGACAGTATGGACCATGTGACGGACCAGCTCCAAGCAACAGTCTTGCCAACAGACAATATCAAACAGGTTTCTACTAAAACTTCCTATCCAGCTCCAGGAGTTGGTTTGAGTGTGGTCTTAGTAGACTTTGGTCTCAAGCACTCAATCTTACGTGAACTTTCTAAGCGTAACTGTAACGTTACGGTTGTTCCTTATTCAACAACAGCGGAAGAAATTCTCCACCTAAATCCTGATGGAGTTATGTTGTCAAATGGTCCAGGTAACCCAGAAGATGTTCCAGAAGCACTAGACATGATTCGTGGTGTGCAAGGGAAAATTCCAATTTTCGGTATTTGTATGGGACACCAACTCTTTGCTATGGCAAACGGGGCGAAGACCTACAAGATGAAATTTGGTCACCGTGGATTTAACCACGCGGTACGTGAAATTGCAACAGGACGCGTAGACTTTACCAGCCAAAACCACGGTTATGCAGTTAGCCGTGAGGACTTGCCAGAGCATTTGATCATTACCCACGAAGAAATCAATGACAAGTCAGTTGAAGGAGTTCGCCACAGATACCAACCAGGTTTCTCTGTTCAATTCCACCCAGATGCAGCTCCCGGCCCACACGACGCTAGCTACCTCTTTGACGAATTTATCGAGATGATGGAAGCTTTTAAACAAGCAAACTAAGAACGAGTAAAAGCTCGTCGGAGAATTTATGTAACTGAACACGGACGGAAAGCTCGGAATTTAGAGAAACCAACTTGGATTGTCAATCCTTCCTTGGTTCCCTAAAATTCAGTCGCTTTCTATTCGTCCTTTGTATCTTATTTAATGTCGCTCTGTGAGGCGACGAATAGAAAGGCAGGTCGTTTCTTTTAGTCGCTATCAGGCGAACTAAAAACTCCCTGCACTAGATTTTTTATCGAAAAATATCGTTTCTCTAAAAAATCGTCGGAGAATTTATTTAATGGCAACCAGAGAGTTGCCGAATAGAAAGGAGAAGATACATTGTTCGCGGAAGTGAACACGCCCTAAGAACTGTGTGAAAAAGATAAACATCGTCTTGACGCTAAAGGCGTCTGCACCGAGTTTCCTATTTTCACTATGTTCTTTACGGGCTTTGTATCATAAACTATGCCTAAACGTACTGATATTCAAAAAATTATGGTGATTGGTTCTGGTCCAATTATTATTGGTCAGGCTGCTGAGTTTGACTACGCGGGGACCCAGGCCTGCTTGTCTTTGAAAGAGGAAGGTTATGAAGTTGTCTTGGTGAACTCAAACCCTGCCACCATCATGACGGACAAGGAGATTGCGGACAAGGTCTACATCGAACCGATCACACTCGAGTTTGTGACACGTATTCTCCGTAAGGAACGTCCAGATGCCTTGCTTCCAACTCTTGGAGGCCAAACAGGGCTCAATATGGCCATGGAATTGTCTAAAAATGGAATTCTAGATGAGCTTGGAGTAGAACTTCTGGGTACTAAATTGTCTGCCATCGACCAAGCAGAGGACCGTGACCTCTTTAAACAATTGATGGAAGAGCTTGAGCAACCCATCCCTGAATCTGAAATTGTCAACACAGTAGAAGAAGCAGTTGCCTTTGCAGCAACAATTGGCTACCCAGTCATCGTCCGTCCAGCCTTTACCCTAGGTGGTACTGGTGGTGGTATGTGTGCCAACGAGGAAGAATTGCGTGAAATCGCTGAAAATGGTTTGAAACTGTCACCTGTTACCCAATGTTTGATTGAGCGTTCCATTGCAGGTTTCAAGGAAATCGAGTACGAAGTTATGCGTGACTCGGCTGATAATGCCCTCGTTGTTTGTAACATGGAAAACTTTGACCCAGTTGGGATTCACACAGGGGATTCCATCGTATTCGCCCCTGCACAAACCATGTCAGACTACGAAAACCAAATGCTACGTGACGCTAGCTTGAGCATCATTCGTGCCCTTAAGATTGAAGGTGGGTGTAACGTTCAGCTAGCACTTGATCCCCATAGCTTTAAGTACTATGTTATCGAAGTAAACCCTCGTGTATCGCGTTCTTCTGCCCTTGCTTCTAAGGCAACTGGTTATCCGATTGCTAAATTGGCAGCTAAGATTGCCGTCGGTTTGACCTTGGATGAGGTCATCAACCCAGTTACAGGTTCAACCTATGCCATGTTTGAGCCAGCCCTCGACTATGTGGTTGCTAAGATTCCTCGTTTCCCATTCGACAAGTTTGAAAAAGGGGAACGCCGTCTGGGCACCCAGATGAAGGCGACTGGAGAAGTCATGGCTATCGGTCGGAACATCGAGGAATCTCTTCTTAAAGCTTGCCGCTCACTTGAAATCGGAGTCCATCACAATGAAATGCCTGAGCTTGCAACGGTTTCAGATGATGCTTTGATTGAAAAAGTTGTCAAAGCCCAAGATGATCGTCTCTTCTACGTTTCAGAAGCTATTCGCCGTGGTTACACACCAGAAGAAATCGCTGAATTGACCAAGATTGATATCTTCTATTTGGATAAACTCTTGCACATCTTTGAAATTGAGCAAGAATTAGGTGCCCATCCACAAGATCTAGAAGTCTTGAAAACAGCTAAGCTAAATGGCTTCTCAGACCGCAAGATTGCTGAACTCTGGAAAACAACTGCCGACCAAGTTCGCCAACTTCGCTTGGAAAACAAGATTGTCCCAGTTTACAAGATGGTCGATACCTGTGCGGCAGAATTTGACTCTGAGACACCATACTTCTATTCAACCTATGGCTGGGAAAATGAATCTATCAAGTCTGATAAGGAATCCGTCCTAGTCCTAGGTTCAGGTCCAATCCGTATCGGACAAGGGGTTGAGTTTGACTACGCAACCGTTCACTCTGTTAAGGCTATCCAGGCTGCTGGTTATGAAGCTATCATCATGAACTCAAATCCAGAGACCGTTTCAACCGACTTCTCGGTATCAGACAAACTTTACTTTGAGCCATTAACTTTCGAAGATGTCATGAATGTTATCGATTTGGAGCAACCAAAAGGCGTTATCGTTCAGTTCGGTGGTCAAACAGCCATCAACCTTGCGGAGCCTTTGGCAAAAGCAGGTGTGGCCATCCTTGGTACCCAAGTAGCTGACCTAGACCGTGCCGAAGACCGTGACCTCTTCGAGCAAGCCCTTAAAGACTTGGATATTCCACAGCCACCAGGACAAACAGCAACTAATGAAGAAGAAGCGGTGCTTGCTGCTCGCAAGATTGGTTTCCCAGTCCTCGTTCGTCCATCTTATGTCTTGGGTGGACGTGCTATGGAAATAGTAGAAAACGAAGAAGACCTTCGTTCTTACATGCGTACCGCTGTTAAGGCTAGTCCAGACCATCCAGTCCTTGTCGATTCATACATTGTTGGGCAAGAGTGCGAAGTTGATGCCATTTCAGATGGAGAAAATGTTCTCATACCTGGTATCATGGAGCATATCGAACGTGCCGGTGTCCACTCAGGTGACTCCATGGCTGTTTATCCTCCACAAACCTTGTCGCGAAAGGTTCAGGAAACTATCGCAGACTACACCAAACGCCTAGCAATCGGCCTTAACTGTCTTGGGATGATGAACATCCAGTTTGTCATCAAGGATGAAAAAGTCTACGTTATTGAGGTCAATCCACGTGCCAGCCGTACGGTGCCATTCCTTTCTAAGGTAACTAATATTCCTATGGCTCAGGTAGCGACTAAGCTCATTCTTGGGCAAAGTCTTGAAGAACTTGGCTATCAAGATGGACTTTATCCAGAAAGCACTCGCGTTCATATCAAGGCGCCAGTCTTCTCCTTTACCAAGCTAGCTAAGGTAGACAGCTTGTTAGGTCCTGAAATGAAGTCAACAGGGGAAGTCATGGGTTCTGATACAACTCTTGAAAAAGCTCTCTACAAGGCTTTTGAAGCTTCTTACCTGCACTTGCCAACCTTTGGAAATGTTGTCTTTACCATCGCAGATGATGCCAAAGATGAAGCCTTGGACTTGGCTCGTCGTTTCCAAAATATCGGCTACGGTATCCTCGCGACAGAAGGGACAGCAGCCTTCTTTGCCAGTCATGGACTTCAAGCCCAACCTGTTGGTAAGATTGGTGACGATGAACAAGATATCCCAAGCTTTGTCCGCAAAGGGAAAATTCAAGCGATCATCAATACTGTCGGAACCAAACGAACTGCTGACGAAGATGGTGAGCAAATCCGTCGTTCAGCCATTGAACACGGTGTGCCCCTCTTCACAGCCCTAGACACAGCAAATGCCATGCTCAAGGTGCTAGAAAGCCGTAGTTTTGTCACAGAAGCGATCTAGTTGAGAAAGAATTTTTACAGTTTTAAAGCCAGCGTTTTCTATCGCTGGCTTTTACAATACTGATATTATTTATTTCAACTATCATTTGTTTTCTTAGGAATCATTCTAAATTGTGATATAATAAGGGAGAATTGGAAATAGAAAACTATTTTCATCATTTTTTCAAAAAAATCCATTAATAAAATAGGTAAAGACAAGATTAGAAAGTGTAAAATCCCGATGTCTTCTTACAAAAAAGTCTCTCTTTCTGAGATCAACCAATCTATTGAAACTCCTAATAACAATCATTTTTGGCAAAATCTAAAAGCTTTTTTAGGACCTGGAGCCCTTGTAGCAGTTGGCTACATGGATCCTGGAAACTGGATTACTAGTGTGGTTGGTGGAGCTTCCTACAAATATAGTCTCTTATTTGTTATTTTGATTTCATCCATTATTGCCATGCAACTACAACAGATGGCTGGAAAGCTTGGTATCGTAACTAAGATGGACCTAGCACAGGCAACTGCACATCATGCTCCCAAATGGCTTCGCTATAGTTTGTGGGTGATTTTAGAATTAGCTTTAATGGCGACAGACTTAGCCGAGGTTTTAGGCTCAGCGATTGCCTTAAATCTTTTATTTAAAATACCGATTATGGTTGCTATTCTCTTAACCGTTTTAGATGTATTTCTTTTGTTGTTGTTGATGAAATTTGGCTTCAAAAAAATTGAAGCCATTGTTACGACCCTTATTTTAACCATATTAGCCATCTTTACCTATCTGGTGGCCTTATCCAGTCCAAGTATTCAGGGTATATTTGGTGGTTATTGACCGACTCCTACATTATTTGAAACACCATTGCCAGGTCATGAAAGCCAATTGACCTTGGCTCTAGGAATTGTAGGAGCGACAGTCATGCCCCATAATCTCTATCTTCATTCATCCCTATCCCAAACAAGGAAAATCAATCACAAAGATAAGAAGGATGTTCGAAGAGCCGTACGTTTTATGACCTGGGATTCAAATATTCAGCTGTCCCTAGCCTTTATTGTCAATTCCTTGTTGCTCATTTTGGGTGCATCTCTCTTTTTTGGGCATGCATCTGAAATTTCAGCTTTTTCTCAAATGTACAATGCTTTACAAGATTCGAAGATAGCAGGAGCGATAGCTAGTTCAACTCTGTCAACTTTATTTGCCCTAGCCCTCTTAGCAAGTGGACAAAATTCGACCATTACAGGTACCTTGACAGGACAGATTGTCATGGAAGGTTTCTTACATCTAAGATTGCCACAGTGGATTATCCGTATCGGTACACGTATTTTTGCCTTGCTTCCTGTGATTATTGTAGCCGTCTTGTTTGGACATCAAGAAAAAACCTTAGATCAGTTATTGGTCTATTCACAGGTCTTTCTGTCAATTGCTCTTCCGTTTTCAATCTTCCCCTTAATCTATCTGACCTCTAAGAAGTCACTGATGGGAGAATTCACCAATGCCAAGTGGAACACCATCCTAGGTTACACAGTTTCAATCATCTTGACCATTCTCAATATCAAGCTTCTTTTCGATATTTTTTAACCTCGTTTGAAATCAATCATAGTGTCAGCGTGAAGGTTGACAAATAGAAAGTAGTAGTGATTGGTTCATAAAAACAAGTACAAAAAAAGAACAGTGGTAACTGTTCTTTTTTATCATTATTTGAGACCGTATTTTTTGTTGAAACGATCCACGCGTCCATCTGCTTGAGTGAACTTTTGACGTCCAGTGTAGAATGGGTGTGAGTCTGATGAAATTTCCACACGGATCAATGGGTAAGTTTCGCCTTCAAACTCAACAGTTTCGTTAGAGCGTTTTGTTGAACCGCTAAGGAATTTGTAACCAGTAGTTGTGTCCATGAAGACAACTGGGCGATATTCTGGATGGATATCTTTTTTCATTTTGCAATATTTCCTTTCTGCCATGGTCTCTTTGCGAGCCATAGATTGTTACCATACTAGTCTATCAGATTCTGATAAGTTTGGCAAGTCTTTTCCCTGATTTTATTAAAAATCTTGATAAAAAATCACTCCAGTGTTTACTGGAGTGACGGTAGAAGAATGATTAGTTCTCTTGATTTGGAGTTTTTTCTTCTTGTTGATTTTTTACTTCTGTTTCTTTTACTGGTTCTGTGTTTTCTGCTGCTAATTTTGCTTCTTTTTCAGATTCAGTAATTTCTGTTTCTGTTGATTCTGTTACAGTTTCAGCTTCAGCCTCTGTTTCTGTTGGTTCGGCTACTGGCTCAGCTTCTGTTTTTGTTTCAGAGTCAGATTCAGATTCAGTAGTTTCTTCTTTTACTGGTTCTGCGTTTTCTTCTGTTGACTCAGCTTCCACATTAGCTGGTTCCTTAGCTTCTTCTTTTTGCTCGGTTTCCTCTTTAGCTGTCTCTGTTTTATCAGCTGTAGTTTCTTCTTTTTTACGTTCTTGAGATTCTTTTTTGATTTCTTCTACTGCAGTTTTAACGGTAGAGCTTGTTACACGTCCGACAGTCTGAGCAAAATCTTTACCAGACTCAGCTAATTCAGTAAATGACTCTTTTGTAATTTTACCACCTGACATTGCCAAGAGACCAGTTACAACAAGTGCAATGCTAGCAAGAATAGCTAAAATCAAACCAAAGCCGATTGAAATGCCATATCCACCAAAGTTAGACATGTACTTATTTACATTAAAGAGACTATTTAGTGTGACAAGAGTTGCAATTGCACCTGCAACAATGACACCAATTGAGAACCCTTTAGGCATTGCTTTATTCATATTATTCAAGCAAGCAAGAACAATAGACACAATAGCTGCGATAATGACAAACCACCCATCTCCTTGGTAACCATTCACGCTATAGGATCCAAAAGAACCTGCATTTAAACTAGCCCATGGCAAAAGTGAACCAAGGATGGCTACTCCAGCAGAAATGAGAATATACAAACGATTTTTTTCCATTATTAAGTCTCCTTTTATTCAGTTTGATTTATTATACCATAAACTGAGGTACAAAGAAACCGTATATTTTAAGAATCTAGCATATAAAAGGCCAAGAAAATTCTTTCTTAGCCTTGGTGAATCTGTAGAGCCTCTTTCAGCTCTTTGTATATTTGTTCGTTTTCTTCTAGACTATAGGAATTGGCGCCACTGGCTAATGGATGCCCTCCCCCGTCGTGTCGTTTGGCTATCTCATTGATAGGAGTGATTTTACTACGCATACGCACACGGAAATGACCATCAGCTTGCTCAACAAAGATAGCCCAAGCCTTAACAGTATCAATTCGGCCAGGTGCTCCGACAATTGCCGCTGTTTCAGCATCTGTAACCTTATATTTTTTCAAGATGTCTTGAGTAAGTAGAACGCGTGCGGCTCCATTCTCATCAACTTCTAAGTGATCATAAACATACCCTTGCAATTTTGCAATCTTGAAGCTCATGGTATCCATTTGACGAGACAGTCCAGCAAAGTCAAAATCAATTTCTCGGAGCTGGCTAGCTATTCTAAAGGTACGGGCACTAGTTGACGGGTAGAGAAAACGCCCTGTGTCCCCGACAATTCCTGCATAGAGAAGTCGTGCCGCTTCACTAGACAAAGTTAGCTGATTTTCTTGAGCAAATAGAGCAATCATCTCACTGGCACTGCTTGAACTTGTATCCACCCAAGATAGGTCACCATAGATATCATCATTTGGATGGTGATCGATTTTGATGGTGAAAGCAGCTTGTTCGTAGCGTTTATCATCGATACGAGGACGATTCGCTGTATCACAAATAATAGCAAGAGCTCCTTGGTAGTCACTGTCTTGGACAGTATCCATTTCCGCCATCCAAGTTAGAGTTGGTTCGTTAAAACCGACTGCTTTGATGGTCTTTTCTGGAAAATGGTGTGTGAGAAGAGCTTTCAAACCTACCTGACTCCCTAAGGCATCCGGATCTGGTTTCATATGACGATGAATGATAATGGTATCGTATTCTTTGATTTTCTCTAAAATTTGCTGGCAAATTTCCATAAATAACCTCAATTCTTTCTCATTTCATTGTAGCACAAGAATTTTTATTTTTAAAATGAAAAAGATATGATATAATGGAGAAAGATAAATTGAGGAGGATGATATGGCATTAGCAAAAATTGTATTTGCCAGTATGACCGGTAATACCGAAGAAATTGCAGATATTGTAGCAGACAAATTGCGTGACTTGGGCTTGGATGTCGATGTGGATGAATGTACGACTGTTGACGCTTCAGACTTCTTGGAGACGGATATCGCAATCGTTGCGACCTATACTTACGGTGATGGAGAATTGCCAGATGAGATGATGGACTTCTACGAAGACCTAGCCGATCTCAACTTGAATGGCAAAATTTACGGAGTGGTCGGTTCAGGAGATACCTTCTACGACGAATTCTGTAAGGCTGTCGATGACTTTGATCGCGTTTTTGTAGCGACAGGAGCAGAAAAAGGTTCAGAGTGTGTTAAAGTGGACCTCTCTGCCGAAGAAGAAGACATCGAGCGTTTGGAACAATTCGCAGAAGAATTGGCTGCAAAAGTAGGATAAGAATCAAACTGCGCTGACTGGAAGAAGTCAGTGCGTTTTTTTATTAGTTATTTTGGGATTTTACTAGCCTATTTGGTAGCTTTTTGATACAATAATTCAAATAAAGGAGGAGACTGTATGAACTTAGATATTATTCGGCAAGAAATTGATCAAATCGACGACCAAATCGTTAAGCTCCTAGAAGAACGAATGCATTTGGTTGAGGGAGTAGTTGCCTATAAGAAAGCCTCTGGAAAACCTATTTTAGATACTAAGAGAGAAGAAATCATTTTTGAAAAAGTCAGAAATAGAGTAGAAGATAAGTGCTATCAGGAGACCATTGTTGCGACTTTTTCAGACATTCTCAAACGTTCGCGTGATTATCAGGATCAAAATATCAAATGAAAAAAGAACAATTCTATCCGCTCGGAATTTTTCTAGCAGCTATGTTGGGTGGCCTTGTCCGCTATCTCATTTCCACTTGGTTACCAGCTAGCCCAGACTTTCCTTGGGGGACCCTTCTCGTCAACTATCTGGGAATATTCTGCTTGGTCTATCTGGTGAAAGGCTATCTGGCCCATAAGGGAACTAGTAAAGGCTTGGTTTTGGCGCTGGGGACGGGTTTTTGCGGAGGTTTAACAACCTTTTCTAGTCTACTCTTGGATGCTGTGAAATTGCTCGATACTGGGCGTTATCTTAGTTTAGTCCTGTATTTGATTTTTAGTATTGGAGGAGGTCTGCTCTTGGCTTATGTTCTAGGGAGGAAGAAATGGTAATCGTTTATCTTGCAATCGCCTGCGGGTTCGGAGCCCTGGTGCGTTATTTCTTTTCCCGCTATAATCAACCTTCAAAATTGCCATTGGGAACTCTCATTGCCAATCTTCTAGGATGTTTTTTAATTGGCCTATTCTACAATCATGTGGAGTCCAAGGAAATCTATGCTATCCTAGCGACAGGTTTTTGTGGAGGGTTAACGACCTTTTCAACCTTGAATGATGAGCTACAAAGACTGTTAAGTGACAAGAAGGTATTTTATAGCTATTTTCTCTTAACTTACATAGGCGGTTTTCTAGCGATTTTTTTAGGAATTCTGCTATAAATTTCTTTACTTTTAGGTGGAAATTTGGTAAACTGTATCTTGTGTGTAATGGACGCACAAAAATACAGTTTATCCGCTGAGGAAGGTTCCTCAAGATTGACAAAGATAGGAGAATAAAATGAATCCATTAATCCAAAGCTTGACTGAAGGTCAACTTCGTACAGATATCCCATCATTCCGTCCTGGTGACACAGTTCGTGTACACGCGAAAGTTGTCGAAGGTAACCGTGAACGTATCCAGATTTTTGAAGGTGTTGTTATCGCACGTAAAGGTGCTGGCATCTCAGAAAACTACACAGTTCGTAAAATCTCTAACGGTGTAGGTGTTGAGCGTATCTTCCCAATCCACACTCCACGTGTTGAAAAGATCGAAGTTGTTCGTTACGGTAAAGTACGTCGTGCGAAATTGTACTACTTGCGTGCTCTTCAAGGTAAAGCAGCTCGTATCAAAGAAATCCGTCGTTAATTCGACTAAAAAACTCTGCTCACCCAGCAGGGTTTTTCTCTAGCTCCCTTAGTTCAATGGATATAACAACTCCCTCCTAAGGAGTAGTTGCAGGTTCGATTCCTGCAGGGGGCATATAAACTATTGATTTTACTGGGTTTTTGAGGCGTTCCGCCCCAAATCCGCCCCTAAATTTGAGAATATCTCTCTTACTTCCGAATTACTTGCCTCCTCTAATTCCTTCAACGGTGAGCGTACACCTCAATAGTGATGTTCATATTCTCATGGCCAAGGATTTTAGAGATAGATAGTAGTTCAACGTGTTTTGAAATCAAAAAAGAAGCATAAGTGTGCCTGAGAGAGTGAGCATGGACATTTCTTCCAACGATATATCTTAAGGCCTTATTGACTGCATTGTTTGATATGTTAGAGAAAATACGATTATCTTTATTTTCCAGCCAATGATCTTGTCTGTACTTTTTTAATAATTCTAGAGTTGAGTCGTCAAGTGGTATCTTTCGGATACTGCTTTTTGTTATGGCTTGAAGCCATAATAAAAAAGCTCACGAGCTTGAAGAGCTTGCTCATGAGCTGAATTGGTTTCGTTTTGAAGCAGATATCCTATCAAATGATAGCAACTAGTTCAAAATTAGCATTTTCTGGAAACAAATAAATTGGATATGATTCTTTTGTTTCGAGATTACGGAACTGGTAACCAAAATAATCTTTTTTGGCATTTGAATTTTTTTCAGTTAGTATTTCAAGATTAGCTTGTGATAGTAGTTTAAAAATCTGAATACGAGCTTGTTCCATATCAGGCACTTCGTTTAAGGCTCTTAGTTCGTGTTCGCTTGGGAATGCACTTATCAATTCTTCTCTATTATCTAAATAGGTTATAGAATCATCTAGATAACCATATTTTAATTTGAAATCGATAAATGATAAATTCCTGTATTCTTGATAGGTTACAAAGGTAATATTTTTATCTTGGAATCGGTAGACGAGGGAATCATTTTGTAATTCATCCTTAAATTCCGTACGACCAATCAAAAAATTATGACAAGCTTCTAAAATACGAATTTGATTTAGATTCATTCTCATTTCCTCCATTCTATTGGAATTTTGACTAAAACGGTGAGAGGTCCTAGTCAAGATTATTATAGCAATTTAGGAGGATATTACATCAGCCTTGAGACTGATATAGGAGGTTGAATGGAAGATAAAATCATCGAACTTGCTGATTACATCATCAGCGAATCTAAAACATATAGAGAAGCTAAAATAGCGTGTGAGAAGCTATTGAGACAAGTTAGCCACGAGATAGAACTCAGAGCGCTGGAAAGTGAGACGAAACAATAGAAAGGGAATATATGAGTCAACAACATCAAAAGTGGATTCAGATTGTCAAAGACAAACTGAATTCAAAAGGAATGACACAAACACACCTTGCTCGTGCTTGTGGAGTAAAGAAGCCTACCATTTCAGAATTGCTGAAGTATGGTAAGGGAAGCGACAGATTGAAAAACCGAGTGTGCGATGTCCTAGGCATCGATGAAAGCAGGGTTGATTTAGGAGAGTAGGAGGGGTAGAAAGATGCCAGAGAAAAAAGAAAAATACCACGATAGACGTGGTAGATCTGATGAATTGAAGGTTGAAAAAGTTATCCACCTTTCAATTTTGAGAGACGAAGGAACTGAAGCGGATAAAATTCGAATTGTCAAGCAATATTACAATATGGACGGCGATCTAATTTTGAATTAGATCCTTACTCTCAACATTATCAAGAATTTTTAGATTTGCGTTGATTTTGTTTATCTTTGTCCAAATCCAAAATATCTTGTAGTAATTGCTCGTTGTCATGGCGTTCGATATACCATTTTTGCATAAGTAATTCTATAAATTTCAGCAGCATGTGAGCCTCATTGGGTTCAATATCTACTATAAGATTTACATCTTTTTCTGGATGAGCTCCAATGTTTCCAAGTTTTCGTAGGGCATCAAGTACCTTTTTAGTACTTGGATCAACAAGATCTTTTAAAGCGTCTATCTCATCTACTAATCTTGCTTTCGAAATTCCCCAAAAATCCCTAATCATTCCTTGTAAACAACGTCTAGAGAGGGTTGCGGAGGATTTGGGGCTGAGATTTAAGATAGCGTGAGCTTCTTCATAATCATTTCTGATTGTTTGCGGGATGTAATCTGGATAGGCTTTAGCGAGAGAAATTGGATTGAAGTGCATAATTCGATTCGGGAATTGACTTCCTACGCCCACGATATCGATTGAAACTTTATGACAGTTTGGACAATTCATTGTTTGTATTGCTATTTTGTCGCTTAAATTTTCCTCAACCTTAATATGTGGACGTCGAATCTGAAAGTAGTGTTCTTCTTCTCGGAATGTATCGTAGTGGTTTGGGACTGAATAACCGCAAAACAAGCAGAATAGCTTATTAGAATCCATAAGATTTCTCCAATCGTTTTATTATCTTTATTATACCAAATTTAAGAAGGAATAGATATGATACATCATTACATAACTCATTACGCAAGCGATGGGAAAGATTACGCTGAAGCATGGATTCAAATCAATATTTTTGGAATGTGCTTTTGTCTATGGAAAAAGCGTACAACCATTGAACGATTGTACGCAAACGAAGACTAGACTTTTTTCCAGCCATTGCCTTTAGCTGATGTCGGAGGGAGCCGATCACCTTTTCCGATAGTTGCGGTATGACCATTAGTGACTTTTCCACCTCGAGGTCCTACCTCTACATAGTAACCAGGCTTCTGATTATCTGTTCCAGGTTTTATAGGAGTCTTTGACATAAGACTACTCCTTTCTGTTGAAATTTTGACTAAAACGGTGAGAGGTCTTAGTCAAGATATATTATATGCTAAAAAACAATTTTTGTCAATATATTGTGTAAACAACAGGAAGAAATTCAAAAAAACACAATATATAGTGCAATTGCATATATGGGCATAAAAAGTAAAAAAATAAAGATATATAAGGAGAAAAAGGCTATGCTTTGGGAAAAAATATCTGAAAAACTTTCAGAACGAAATTGGACAGTTTATAAACTTTGCTTAAAAGCATGTATCGAACCTGCTGGAATCTATCGTTTAAGAGATGGAGAGGTGAAAGCTTTATATTTTGACACGGTTAAGAAAATTGTTGATGAGTTGGAAATCAGCGTAGATGAATTAAGGTAACAAAAAAGCACCTAACGGAAGTCAGCTTGGACGAATTTAGAAAGGAACGTTGAATGAAATAGCATTATCAAATAATCTTAGTTGAAATAATTGTATTGACGAGTGAGCTTTAAGGCTCTATAATGTTTTTGAGGGAACAAAAATCAAAATTAACGAATTTGAGGTTTTTGTACTCTCAAGATTTAAGTAACTGTATATTTAGATAATATTAGCAATTGTCTAACTTATATCAAAAACCGCTCTGCTGAGCGGTTTTCGTCTATTCTTACCTTTTGCTACAATACCCACTTACGAATAGCATGGGCTACGCCAGATTCGTCATTCGTTTTGGTGATGTATTTGGCGATTTTTTTGAGTTCTGGATTTCCATTTTCCATAACAACGGGGTTGCCAACGACCTCGAGCATGGCACGGTCATTTTCTTCGTCACCAATCGCCATGGTTTCATCTTTGGTCAATCCGAGTTTTTCAGCTAGGTGGGTAATAGCTGAACCCTTGTCTACATTCTTTTTAAGGAGTTCGAGGTAGAAAGGAGCTGATTTGTTGATGGAGTAGCGCTCGTAAAATTCGGCTGGAATCTTTTCAATCGCAGCATCGAGAATCTCTGGTTCATCGATAAACATACATTTGACGATTTCCTTGCCAGCCATTTCTTCAGGAGTGCGGTAAAAGATGGGCATGCTGACGAGGGTTGATTCGTGCACCGTGTACTTTCCGATATTGCGATTGGCAGTATAGATACCGTCCTTGGTAATAGCGTGCATGTGGACACCGAGCTTACGACTGAGAAATTCCATATCCAGATAATTCTCATAGGCCAAGGATTCGCTGATAATCTCATGGCCAGTAGCAGTTTCTTGGACAAGGGCACCGTTGAAGGTTACCACATAGTCACCCTCGTCTCTCAACTGCAAGTCGTCCAGAAGTTTGGCAACACCTGCGATAGGACGACCTGTTGCAATGACGACCTTGACGCCAGCTTCTTTGGCATCTTGGATGGCAGAAAAGACTTCCGGAGTGATTTCCTTTTTACTGTTAACCAGGGTACCATCGATATCGACGGCGATTAGTTTAATACTCATATATTTCCTTTTCTAGTTCTTATTTGGGGTAAAATGATCGTTCTCAATCAAGTGTAAAAATTGCTGGGTAATGCTTGCGAAGATACTGTTTTGATCTAACATTTCTTTTGGGAAATAGAAACGATTATCTCCGTGGCGACTGCCAGCAAGGGATTGGACGATGGGAGACAGGCTAGAGAGTTCTGCTAGTTCTCCATTTTTCTGTAGAATCTCAATCTGTGTCCGTGGATTTTCAGATTCGGGACGATAGATATCATAAGGGAGGTCAAAGTTCTTATGAATGGCTGTATAGTAGTCTGGATCAAAACCGATTTCTTCAACCAGTTGTCTCATGGTTGCGAGTTGGTCTTGATCTTCTTGAGAAAAAGTAATGGATTTAAAGACCTTGCGGTTGACAAAACGTTGCGACAAGTCGGCTAGTATCTTGTCAGGACTGGTCATCCAGAGCTGGAAGTAAGTATTCATCACGCCATCATCCAGAGACAGATAGTCAGACAAGGTCACATTTTTTTCAAAGAAAGGTAGGAGGTGTTGGGAAGTTCGTGCAAAGAAGTCTTTGTCCCCAGGATAGAGTTCTTTGGCGCGCTTGAGGAGATTCTGTAGGAGAACTTCCATGGCGCGTGTTGCTGGGTGGAAATAAACCTGCATGTACATCTGGTAGCGACTGAGAACGTAGTCTTCGATGGCATGCATACCATTGCGCTGAAATGCGATTCCATTTGCGATAGGACGAATCACTCGGAGGATACGAGTCAGGTCAAATTCCCCATAAGATGCTCCTGTAAAATAGGAGTCGCGCAAGAGATAGTCCATGCGGTCTGCATCGATCTGACTGGAAATGAGTTGCACCACCTGCTTGTTAGGATAGGTATGGTCAATGACACTGGCTACCTTCTCCGGAAAATCGGGTGCTACTTGAAGCAGGACTTGGTGAATCTCTGTCTCAGGACTTTGGATGATTTCCTGGGTAATGGCCTCATGATCTGTATCAAAGAGATGTTCAAAAGTATGCGAGTAGGCCCCATGCCCAAGGTCATGAAGGAGCGCAGCGGTCATGGTCAAGAGAGACTCAGCAGGGTCCCATTCTTTAGGATATTTTTCTTCAAAAATCTCCGTGATACGACGAGCAATCTCATAGACCCCCAAACAGTGGGAAAAGCGACTGTGCTCCCCACCATGGAAGGTATAGCTGGAAGTTCCTAGCTGTTTGATACGGCGCAGACGTTGAAATTCTTTTGTATTGATCAAGTCATAGATGACCTGATTATTTACATGGATATAGTTGTGAACTGGGTCACGGAATACTTTTTCGTTCATATGACCATTATAGCAAAATCCTGCTCTTTTTGGTAAAATAGTAGGACAAGAGACATGAAAGAGGATTTGATGTGAAGATTCGGATGCGAAATACGATTCAGTTTGATGAACAGTTGGAAGTCATAGACCAACTCTATGACGTGGAAGTGCGTGAAAAGGGAGATTATAGCTATCTGCTTTTCTACAATGAGGAAAAGGAAAAAGTGGTTCTCAAGTTTCATGGTCAAGAACTGGTGATGACCCGTTTCTCGAGTCCCAAAACCATCATGCGTTTTCTAAAGGATAGTGATAGTTTAGCCTATATTCCGACTCCGATGGGCATGCAGGAGTTTATCATTCAAACGAATCGTTATCAAGTGGATGGGCAAAAAATTGAGCTCGCCTATCAACTGCAAAACCAAGAGGGGCACCCCTTTGCCAGCTATCAATTAGAAATTACTTGGGGATAAGAAAAAGGTTGGCGAATGCCAACCTTATTTGATATAGAGTTCTTGGTTTTTTAGGACAATTTCTCGAACTGTAGCAAATTTCTTGAGTTTTTTAAGCTCTTCTGGATGGGTTACGAGAGTGATCACATAGCCCTCTTTGCCCATGCGACCTGTACGGCCAGCGCGGTGAGTGTAAGTTTCGATGTCTCTAGGAATATCAAAGTTTACGACACATTCTAAGCTATCGATATCAATTCCGCGAGCCAGAAGGTCAGTTGAAAGGAGCAGGGTTAGCTGTTTGTCCTTAAACTTTTCTAAGATAACTTTTCTAAACTTGACATTGACATCACTAGCAAGAGAAATAGCCAAGACATCTCGATACTGTAGTTTTTCTTCTGCACTTCCAAGGTCTGACAAGCTGTTAAAGAAGACCAGACCACGGAAATCCTCTACATGTGCTAGTTTTCGTAGCATGTCCACTCGGTGACGTTGGTCTACCTGCATGTAGAAATGCTGGATGTTATCCAATTTTTGGTCAGAGAGATCAATGGTGCGCGTGTTTGGCGCAATCTTTTCTTGGTCAAACTTGGTCGTCGCACTCATGTAGATGAGTTGATGGTTACGAGGCGCGTAGTGGGTGATTTTCTCGACAAAGTGAATCTGAGAATCATCGAGCAATTGGTCAAATTCATCCAGGATGATGGTTTCCACATTCATCATCTTGATCTTTTTCAATTTAATCAACTCAAAGATACGGCCGGGAGTTCCAATCAGAATTTCCGGTCCTTTTTTAAGGCGTTCAATCTGGCGTTTCTGACTTGAACCTGATAGGAAGAGCTGAGCAGTTAAGCCGATAGCCTCTGACCACGTTTTACATACATCAAAAATCTGTCCAGCAAGTTCCGTATTTGGTGCTAGAATCAAGAGTTGCTGGGCTTTTTTCTTTTGTAGTCTGAGAAGACTTGGCAGGAGGTAAGCTAGGGTCTTACCAGTTCCTGTTGGGCTTACTCCTAGGAGGTTTTCTCCAGCAAGAATGGGCTCAAATAGTTGAGTTTGAATGGGGGTAAATTCTTGGAAACCGAGTTGGTCACTCAATTCCTGCCATTCAGTCGGTAGTTTGGTTTTCATTTTTCTGCCTCAAATCTAATGCCAGCAGTCTGGCGCATGGTATAGAGTAAATCATGAACAGAACCTGCATCATCCAGCCAGTTCTGGTAGAGCGTCTGGTCTGGTTGCTGGATCATGTGTGCAAATGCAGCAACTTCCTCAGTCATCGTATGAGGAGCCTGTTGTATAGGGAGTTGAACTTGATTTCCTTGGTGGTCGCTAAAAATAGCTGAGCGGACATGTTCAATCGTGTTAAGGGTCAAGGTTCCATCTGCTGTGTAAATCTCACAAGGAAGATTGGAAGTGATGTTTTTCCCAGCTTTGATATGAACTTGAAAGTCAGGGTAGAAGAGGATACCGTCTCCATTTAGGTCAATGCTATTGTCAAGCTGTTGAGCCTGATAGGTCGCGTCCTGAGCTTTTCCAAAGAGGCGAATGGCAGCGTAGAGGGGATAAATCCCCAAGTCCATAAGTGCTCCACCAGCAAAACGATCTGAAAAGACATTTGGCGTCTGTCCAGCCAATAAGTCAGGCATCTTGGAAGAATACTTGGCATAATTGAAATCTGCTCCCAACACTTGCTTGTCTGCTAAAAAGTTTTTGATAGTAGTAAAAGCTTCCTCGTGGTAGTTTCGTGCTGCTTCAAAGATAAAACAATTATTTTTCTCAGCTGTCTGTCTCAAATCCAGCCACTCTTGTGGCTGAGTGACAGCTGGTTTTTCAAGAATGACATGCTTGCCAGCAGACAAGGCAGCCTTTGCTTGAACAAAATGCAAGGAGTTTGGACTGGCGATATAGACCACATCAAAGGAAGACTTAAAGAAGTCTCCTAATTGATCAAAGAGTTGGATATCCTGATAGCGGGAAGCAAAGGTTGCCGCAGTTTCTAACTTTCTAGAGTAGACAGCAACCAGCTGGTATTCTCCACTGGCATGGGATGCTTCTATGAAATGATGGCTGATAGCGCCTGTTCCGATAACACCTAATTTAAGCATAAATACTCCTTTTCCGACTTCAAATCCTTCCTTCATTATAACATAGAAAAGAAGGACTATCCAACAGATGGTAAAAATTTTCAAATGGGCTACGAATTTCTTGGAGAAAGTGGTACAATATTTAGATAAGTAGATGAAATGAGAAGGGGGAGAAGATGAGATTATTACCAATAAGAAAAATATCACGTCAGTCTAAGAGGCTAGCGCTTTTTTTGACTTTTTGTGCAGGGTATGTCGATGCCTATACCTTTATCGTGCGAGGGAACACCCTTGTGGCTGGACAAACAGGGAATGTGGTTTTTCTCTCTGTAGGACTCATTCAACAAAATGTATCGGATGCTAGTGCTAAAGTAATGACCTTGCTTTTCTTTATGATGGGTGTCTTTTTTCTGACATTGTATAAGGAAAAACTACGAATTGTTAAAAAGCCGATTTTGTCCTTGATTCCACTTGCAGTCTTATCCCTAATTATAGGCTTTGTGCCGCAAACGGTTGACAATATCTATCTCGTACCGCCCTTGGCCTTTTGTATGGGTCTGGTGACAACTGCTTTTGGAGAAGTGTCAGGTATTGCCTATAATAATGCTTTTATGACTGGGAATATTAAACGAACCATGTTGGCTTTTGGGGATTATTTCCGAACCAAGCATACGCCCTTCCTGCGTGAAGCCTTGATTTTCGTTAGCCTACTTACCAGCTTTGTTCTTGGAGTTGTCTTTTCAGCTTACTTGACGATTTTCTATCATGAAAAGACGATTCTAGGTGTTCCAGTGATGATGAGCATCTTTTACCTTAGTATGGTTTTTGCTTCTTGGAGGAAAAAAGGGAAAGAAAAAGCTTAATTTTGATTGATTTCGCTTGTAAGAAAAAAGAAGATATGCTATACTTGAAGAGTTGACTATGCACAATCCTGTGCAACCGCACGAACATCGTTGCTCACATAGTGAGTATAAAGTGGTTCGTCCCACGATGCTAGGCGAGTCTTCACAAAAATACGGGGAAACCCTAAAAATCATAGGAGGTGCATAATGAGCACATACGCAATTATCAAAACTGGCGGAAAACAAGTTAAAGTTGAAGTTGGTCAAGCAGTTTACGTTGAAAAATTGAACGTTGAAGCTGGTCAAGAAGTTACTTTTAACGAAGTTGTTCTTGTTGGTGGTGAAAACACTGTTGTCGGAACTCCACTTGTTGCTGGAGCTACTGTAGTTGGAACTGTTGAAAAACAAGGAAAACAAAAGAAAGTTGTTACTTACAAGTACAAACCTAAAAAAGGTAGCCACCGTAAACAAGGTCACCGTCAACCATATACAAAAGTTGTCATCAACGCGATCAACGCTTAATTTTTAGGAGAACACATGATACAAGCAGTCTTTGAGAGAGCTGAAGATGGCGAGCTGAGGAGTGCGGAAATTACTGGACACGCCGAAAGTGGCGAATACGGCTTAGATGTCGTGTGTGCATCGGTTTCTACGCTTGCCATTAACTTTATCAATTCCATTGAGAAATTTGCAGGCTATGAACCAATCTTAGAATTAAACGAAGATGAAGGTGGCTATCTAAAGGTTGATATACCAGCGGATCTTCCTTCACACCAGAGAGAAATGACCCAGTTATTCTTCGAATCATTTTTCTTAGGTATGGCAAACTTATCGGAGAACTCATCTGAGTTCGTCCAAACCAGAGTTATCACAGAAAACTAACACGGAGGAAAACATTATGTTGAAAATGACTCTTAACAACTTGCAACTTTTCGCCCACAAAAAAGGTGGAGGTTCTACATCAAACGGACGTGATTCACAAGCGAAACGTCTTGGAGCTAAAGCAGCTGACGGACAAACTGTAACAGGTGGATCAATCCTTTACCGTCAACGTGGTACACACATCTATCCAGGTGTAAACGTTGGACGTGGTGGAGACGATACTTTGTTCGCTAAAGTTGAAGGCGTAGTACGCTTTGAACGTAAAGGTCGCGATAAAAAACAAGTTTCTGTTTACCCAATCGCAAAATAAAAAGGTTCAGTGAACCTTTTTATCCCGAGCCTTAAAATGAAAAGGCGAGGAAGCTAGAACTAGCATAAAATAAGGCTTTCCGAGTTTTCGGAGAGCCTATTTTTTTGTTTTGATACCCACAATTTTTCGTTACTAGTGTAGATGAATTTTGTGAGCGACATTATTTTTCCTAGGTGGAAAACTTCTAAAATATGGTATAATGAACAGATAGAGAAGTTGGGGGTAAAAGATGAACATTCAACAATTACGCTATGTTGTGGCCATTGCCAATAGTGGTACTTTCCGTGAAGCTGCTGAAAAGATGTATGTTAGTCAGCCAAGTCTGTCTATTTCTGTGCGCGATTTGGAAAAAGAGCTTGGTTTTAAGATTTTCCGTCGGACGAGTTCGGGAACGTTTTTGACCCGTCGTGGTATGGAATTTTATGAGAAAGCGCAAGAATTGGTCAAAGGCTTTGATGTTTTTCAAAATCAATATGCCAATCCTGAGGAAGAAAAGGATGAATTTTCCATTGCCAGCCAGCACTATGACTTCTTGCCACCAACGATTACGGCCTTTTCGGAACGTTATCCTGACTACAAGAACTTTCGTATTTTTGAATCTACCACAGTTCAAATTTTAGACGAAGTGGCTCAAGGACATAGTGAGATTGGGATTATCTACCTCAACAACCAAAATAAAAAGGGCATCATGCAACGGGTTGAAAAGCTTGGTTTAGAAGTTATTGAACTAATTCCTTTCCAGACTCACATTTATCTTCGTGAAGGGCATCCTTTAGCACAGAAAGAGGAATTGGTCATGGAGGATTTAGCGGATTTACCAACGGTTCTTTTTACTCAGGAAAAGGATGAGTACCTTTACTATTCAGAGAACTTTGTCGACACCAGCGCGAGCTCCCAGATGTTTAATGTGACCGACCGTGCTACTTTGAATGGTATTTTGGAGCGAACGGATGCCTATGCGACAGGTTCAGGATTTTTAGATAGTGACAGTGTCAATGGAATCACAGTCATTCGTCTCAAGGATAATCTAGATAATCGCATGGTCTATGTCAAACGGGAAGAAGTGGAGCTTAGCCAAGCTGGGACTCTTTTCGTAGAAGTCATGCAAGAATATTTTGATCAAAAGAGGAAATCATGAAAAAAAGAGGAATAGTAGCAGTCATTGTACTGCTTTTGATTGGGCTGGATCAGTTGGTCAAAAATTATGTTGTCCAGCAGATTCCACTGGGTGAAGTGCGTTCGTGGATCCCCAATCTCGTTAGTTTGACCTACCTGCAAAATAGAGGAGCAGCCTTCTCCATGCTGCAAGATCAGCAGTGGTTATTTGCTGTCATTACACTGGTCGTCATGGTGGGTGCCATTTGGTATTTACATAAACACATGGAGGATTCTCTCTGGTTAGTTTTTGGACTGACCCTGATAATAGCGGGAGGTCTGGGCAACTTTATCGACAGAATGAGTCAAGGTTTTGTGGTGGATATGTTTCACCTAGACTTTATCAACTTTGCGATTTTCAATGTTGCTGATAGCTATTTGACAGTCGGTGTGATTGTTCTATTGATTGCAATGCTTAAAGAGGAAGTAAATGGAAATTAAAATTGAAAGAGGTGGGCAACGTCTAGACAAGGCCTTATCGGATCTAACAGAATTGTCACGCAGTCTCGCGAATGAACAAATCAAGGCTGGACAAGTCTTGGTGAATGGGCAAGTCAAGAAAGCCAAATACACTGTCCAAGAGGGGGATATCGTCACCTACCATGTGCCAGAACCAGAGGTTTTAGAGTATGTGGCTGAGAATCTGCCGCTCGAGATTATCTACCAAGATGAGGATGTAGCCGTTGTTAACAAACCTCAAGGGATGGTGGTTCATCCCAGCGCAGGTCATACCAGTGGAACCTTGGTCAATGCCCTCATGTACCATATCAAGGACCTGTCAGGTATCAATGGGGTTCTCCGCCCAGGAATCGTTCACCGTATTGACAAGGACACGTCTGGTCTCCTTATGATTGCTAAGAATGATGAGGCCCACTTAGCACTTGCCCAAGAACTCAAGGACAAGAAGTCTCTCCGCAAATACTGGGCGATTGTTCATGGCAATCTTCCCAATGATCGTGGTGTCATTGAAGCTCCGATTGGTCGTAGTGAAAAAGATCGTAAGAAACAGGCTGTAACTGCTAAAGGAAAGCCAGCAGTGACTCGTTTTCAAGTCTTGGAACGCTTTGGAGATTATAGCTTAGTGGAGTTGCAACTGGAAACAGGACGTACCCACCAAATCCGTGTTCATATGGCTTATATTGGCCATCCAGTTGCTGGGGATGAGGTCTATGGTCCTCGTAAGACTTTGAAAGGACATGGACAGTTTCTCCATGCTAAAACTCTAGGATTTACCCATCCGAGAACAGGTGAAACCTTGGAGTTCACAGCAGATATTCCAGAGATTTTTAAAGAAACGCTGGAAAGATTGCGTAAAATTGAGAATAGATAAAAGAGTTGAGATGCCTTGTCTCAACCTTTTTCATTTCAAGTCTTTTCTATTTTAAAGCATTCATGTTATAATGGATAAATATGAAGAATCGGAGTTAGAATATGAAGTACAAACGAATCGTCTTTAAGGTAGGGACTTCCTCCTTAACAAATGAAGACGGGAGTTTATCAAGGAGTAAAGTAAAGGCAATTACCCAGCAATTGGCTATGCTGCATGAGGCTGGACATGAGTTGATTTTAGTGTCATCTGGGGCAGTTGCCGCTGGATTTGGAGCTTTGGGGTTTAAAAAACGTCCGACCAAGATTGCAGATAAACAAGCTTCGGCTGCAGTTGGTCAGGGACTTTTGTTGGAGGAATATACAACCAACCTCCTCATGCGCCAGATCGTTTCTGCACAAATCTTGCTGACACAGGATGATTTTGTAGACAAACGTCGCTATAAGAATGCCCACCAGGCCTTGTCTGTATTGCTTCATCGTGGTGCAATCCCCGTCATCAATGAGAATGACAGTGTCGTTATTGATGAGCTCAAGGTCGGGGACAATGACACTCTGAGTGCCCAGGTAGCGGCGATGGTTCAAGCAGACCTTTTAGTTCTCTTGACCGATGTGGACGGTCTCTATACTGGCAATCCCAACTCAGATCCAACAGCCAAACGTTTGGAGAAAATCGAGACTATCAATCGTGAGATTATTGATATGGCTGGTGGAGCAGGTTCATCAAACGGTACTGGGGGTATGTTAACAAAAATCAAGGCAGCTACGATCGCAACGGAGTCAGGGGTGCCAGTCTATATCTGCTCTTCCTTGAAATCAGATGCACTGATTGAGGCAGCTGAAGAAACTAGGGATGGTTCCTACTTTGTTGCGCAAGAGAAGGGACTTCGTACCCAGAAACAATGGCTGGCCTTCTATGCTCAAAGTCAAGGAACGATTTGGGTAGATGGTGGAGCTGCAGAAGCACTTTCAAAAAACGGAAAAAGTCTCCTTTTATCAGGTGTGGTAGAAGTGGAAGGGAACTTCTCTTACCATGATATTGTCACAGTAGCAGATAAAGAAACAGGTCAATCTCTTGGAAAGGGACGTGTCCAATTTGGTGTCTCAGCCCTAGAAGATATGCTCCGTTCTCAAAAAGCCAAAGGAGTCTTGATTCACCGTGATGACTGGATTTCCATCACTCCTGAAATCCAGCTACTCTTTACAGAATTTTAGAGGTGAACGATGGTAAGGACACAAGAACAATTTGAACAAGTACAGGCTGTTAAAAAGTCAATCAATACTGCCGGTGAAGCAGTGAAAAACCAAGCCTTGCTAGCCATGGCTGATCACTTAGTGGCTGCTACTGAGGAGATTCTAGCGGCCAATGCCCTCGATATGGAAGCGGCCAAGGGGAAAATCTCAGATGTTATGCTAGACCGTCTTTATTTGGATGCGGAACGTATAGAAGCGATGGCAAGAGGGATTCGTGAAGTAGTTGCTTTACCAGATCCCATTGGTGAAGTCCTAGAGACAAGTCATCTTGAAAATGGCTTGGTTATTACCAAGAAACGGGTGGCTATGGGGGTCATCGGTATTATCTATGAAAGCCGTCCAAATGTGACGTCGGATGCGGCTGCCTTGGCTCTCAAGAGTGGGAATGCAGTCGTTCTTCGTAGTGGTAAGGATGCCTATCAAACAGCTCATGCTATTGTCACAGCTTTAAAGAAGGGCTTGGAGACGACTACCATTCATCCAGAGGTGATTCAACTGGTGGAAGATACTAGCCGTGAAAGTAGCTATGCCATGATGAAGGCCAAGGGTTATCTAGACCTTCTCATACCCCGTGGAGGCGCTGGTTTGATCAATGCTGTGGTTGAAAATGCTATCGTGCCTGTTATCGAGACAGGAACTGGGATTGTACATGTCTATGTGGATAAGGATGCCGATGAAGACAAGGCTCTGTCTATCATTAACAATGCTAAAACCAGTCGTCCTTCTGTCTGCAATGCTATGGAGGTCTTGCTGGTTCATGAAGACAAGGCAGCACGTTTTCTTCCTCGCTTGGAGAAAGTGCTGGTTACAAGTCGGAAAGAAGCTGGACTGGAACCAATTCAATTCCGCTTGGATGAGAAAGCAAGTCAGTCTCTTTCAGGTCGAGCAGCTGAGGCGCAAGACTTTGACACTGAGTTTTTAGACTATGTCCTAGCTGTTAAGGTCGTGAGTAGTTTAGAAGAAGCGGTTGTGCATATTGAAGCCCACAGTACCCATCATTCGGATGCCATTGTGACGGAAAATGCTGAAGCGGCAGCCTACTTTACAGATCAAGTGGATTCAGCAGCGGTTTATGTCAATGCCTCAACGCGTTTCACTGATGGAGGTCAATTTGGTCTTGGATGTGAGATGGGGATTTCTACTCAGAAACTGCATGCGCGTGGGCCTATGGGCTTGAAAGAGTTGACCAGCTACAAGTATGTGGTTACTGGTGACGGACAGATAAGGGAGTAAGAGATGAAGATTGGATTTATCGGTTTGGGGAATATGGGAGCTAGCTTGGCTAAGGCTGTTGTGCAGGCCAAGACGGGTGCTCAGATTCTCCTTGCCAATCGTAGTCAAGCAAAAGTAGATGCTTTCATTGTCAACTTTGGTGGTCAGGCTTCCAGCAATGAAGAAATCTTCGCAGAAGCAGATGTGATTTTTCTAGGAGTAAAGCCTGCGCAGTTTTCTGAACTGCTTGCTCAATATCAGACCATCCTTGAAAAAAGAGAGAGTCTTCTTTTGATTTCCATGGCAGCTGGATTGACTTTGGAAAAACTAGCTAGTCTTATCCCAAGTCAACATCGTATCATTCGCATCATGCCCAATACTCCAGTGGCTATCGGTCAAGGGGTGATTAGTTATGCCATGTCAGCAAACTGTCTTGCTGAGGACGGTGAACTCTTTTGTCAGCTTTTATCCAATGCGGGTCTATTGGTTGAGCTTGGGGATGACTTAATTGATGCGGCGACAGGTCTTGCAGGTTGTGGGCCAGCCTTTGTCTACCTCTTTATCGAGGCTTTGGCAGATGCAGGTGTTCAGTCAGGATTGCCACGAGAAACGGCTTTGAAAATGGCAGCCCAAACAGTAGTTGGAGCTGGACAAATGGTTCTGGAAAGTCAGCAACATCCTGCGGTCTTGAAAGACCAAGTTTGCAGTCCAGGTGGTTCGACTATCGCTGGTGTAGCAAGTCTGGAAGAACATGCCTTTAGAGGTACCGTCATGGACGCAGTTCAGCAAGCCTACAAACGAACACAAGAATTAGGTAAATAAGAGGTTGGGTGACTCCCAGCCTCTTTTATGGTCGATTGAATGGAGAAGACGCAAAAAGATTGTCACAAAAATCTATTTTTTTGATAGAATAGAAGATAGTAAAAAAGAAATGAGTTAGACATGTCAAAAGGATTTTTAGTCTCTTTTGAGGGACCAGAGGGAGCAGGAAAGACCAGTGTTTTAGAGACTCTACTCCCAATTTTAGAGGAAAAAGGAGTAGAAGTGTTGACGACCCGTGAACCTGGCGGAGTCTTGATCGGGGAGAAGATTAGGGAAGTGATTTTGGATCCAAGTCATACGCAGATGGATCCTAAAACAGAGCTTCTTCTCTATATCGCCAGTCGCAGACAGCATTTGGTAGAAAAAGTTCTTCCAGCACTTGAAGATGGCAAGTTGGTCATTATGGACCGCTTCATCGATAGTTCTGTTGCTTATCAGGGATTTGGCCGTGGCTTGGATATTGATGCCATTGATTGGCTCAATCACTTTGCGACAGATGGACTTAAACCCGATTTGACACTCTATTTTGACATCGAGGTGGAAGAGGGGCTGGCTCGCATTGCTGCTAATAGTGACCGCGAGGTCAATCGTTTGGACTTGGAAGGCTTGGACTTGCACAAGAAAGTCCGTCAAGGCTACCTTTCTCTTCTGGACAAAGAAGGAAATCGCATTGTCAAGATTGATGCGAGTCTTCCTTTGGAGCAAGTTGTGGAAACGACCAAGGCTGTCTTGTTTGACAGAATGGGCTTGGCTAAATGAAACAAGAACAACTAAAAGCTTGGCAGCCAGACCAGTTTGACCGCTTTGTCCGTATCCTAGAACAAGATCAGCTCAATCACGCCTATCTCTTTTCAGGTTTCTTTGGAAGCTTGGAAATGGCGCAGTTTTTGGCTAAGAGCCTCTTTTGTAGGGATAAAGTAGGCGTTTTGCCGTGTGAGAAATGCCGAAACTGTAAGCTGATTGAACAGGAAGAATTCCCCGATGTTACCTTGATTAAGCCAGTCAATCAGGTCATCAAGACAGAACGCATTCGGGAATTGGTGGGTCAGTTTTCTCAAGCAGGGATTGAAAGTCAGCAGCAGGTCTTTATTATTGAGCAGGCGGAGAAAATGCATCCTAACGCGGCTAATTCTCTGCTCAAGGTCATCGAAGAACCCCAGAGTGAAGTTTACATTTTCTTCTTGACCAGCGATGAGGAAAAAATCTTGCCAACAATCCGTAGTCGGACCCAGATTTTCCATTTTAAAAAGCAAGAAGAAAAGCTCATCCATCAATTAGAACAAGCAGGTCTGGTCAAGAAAAAAGCAACTCTCTTAGCCCAGTTTTGTCAATCACGTGCTGAAGCTGAAAAGTTGGTCAATCAGGCTAGTTTTTGGACCTTGGTGGATGAGAGCGAACGCCTGCTGACCTGGTTATTAGCTAAGAAAAAAGAGAGTTATTTGCAAGTTGCGAAATTAGCCAGCTTGGTAGATGACAAGGAAAAACAAGATCAGGTCTTGCGAATCCTCGAAGTCCTCTGTGGGCAGGATCTCTTGCAAGCAAGGATTCGACAGATTCTACAAGATTTACTAGAAGCTAGAAAAATGTGGCAGGCTAATGTCAGCTTTCAAAATGCTATGGAATATCTGGTCTTGAAAGAAATATAAACTCAATGAAGGATAAAGAAAGGAAAGGGCTGGTTTATGGACAAAAAAGAATTATTTGACGCGCTGGATGATTTTTCCCAACAGTTACTGGTGACCTTGGCCGATGTGGAAGCCATCAAGAAAAATCTCAAGAGCCTGGTAGAGGAAAATACAGCTCTTCGCTTGGAAAATAGTAAGTTGCGCGAACGCTTGGGCGAGGTGGAAGCAGATACTCCCGTCAAGGCTAAGCATGTTCGTGAAAGCGTCCGTCGAATCTATAAGGACGGTTTTCACGTATGTAATGATTTTTATGGACAACGCCGAGAGCAGGACGAGGAATGTATGTTCTGTGACGAGTTGTTGTACAGGGAGTAGGCATGCAGATTCAAAAAAGTTTTAAGGGACAATCTCCATATGGCAAACTTTATCTAGTGGCAACGCCGATTGGCAATCTAGATGACATGACCTTTCGTGCCATTCAGACCTTGAAAGAAGTGGACTGGATTGCAGCTGAGGACACGCGCAATACAGGACTTTTGCTCAAGCATTTTGACATTTCCACCAAGCAGATTAGTTTTCACGAGCACAATGCCAAGGAAAAAATTCCTGATTTGATTGGTTTCTTGAAAGCAGGCCAAAGTATCGCTCAGGTATCCGATGCGGGTCTGCCTAGTATCTCGGACCCTGGTCATGATTTGGTTAAGGCAGCTATTGAGGAAGAAATTGCAGTAGTGACAGTTCCGGGTGCCTCTGCAGGGATTTCTGCTTTGATTGCCAGTGGTTTAGCTCCACAACCACATATCTTTTACGGTTTCTTACCGAGAAAATCAGGCCAGCAAAAGCAATTTTTCGACTTAAAAAAAGATTACCCAGAAACTCAGATTTTCTACGAATCGCCCCACCGTGTATCAGATACATTGGAAAATATGCTAGAAGTCTACGGTGACCGCTCGGTAGTCTTGGTCAGGGAATTGACCAAAATCTATGAAGAATACCAACGAGGAAAGATTTCAGAGCTACTAGAAAGTATTGCTGAAACGCCACTCAAGGGTGAATGCCTTCTCATCGTTAAAGGTGCAAGTCAGGATGTGGAGGAAAAGGACGAGGAGGACTTGTTTTCAGAAATCCAATCTCGTATCCAGCAAGGCATGAAGAAAAATCAAGCCATTAAGGAAGTTGCGAAACTCTACCAGTGGAATAAAAGCCAACTCTACGCTGCCTACCACGAATGGGAAGAAAATCAAGAAAATGACTAAACAGGGAAGTTTGCCATCTTCCCTTTTTTTGTTATACTAGTAGAAGAAAAATTAGAAAGATTTGTGGGTGTCAAACAGTCTAGTAGCTTGTTTTGATATGAACTTAGGTTCCACCCAAAGAGGTATTAGTGTCGTGTCTCAATCTTATATCAATGTTATCGGTGCTGGTTTGGCAGGTTCTGAAGCAGCTTACCAAATCGCAGAACGCGGTATTCCAGTTAAACTTTATGAAATGCGTGGGGTCAAGTCAACACCTCAGCACAAAACAGACAATTTTGCTGAATTGGTTTGTTCCAATTCCTTACGTGGGGATGCTTTGACCAATGCAGTTGGGCTTCTCAAGGAAGAAATGCGTCGCTTGGGTTCTGTTATCTTGGAATCTGCTGAAGCTACACGTGTTCCTGCTGGTGGAGCCCTTGCGGTGGACCGTGATGGTTTCTCTCAAATGGTGACTGAAAAAGTGGCTAATCACCCCTTGATTGAAGTGGTTCGTGATGAAATTACAGAATTGCCGACTGATGTTATTACAGTTGTCGCTACTGGTCCTTTAACCAGCGATGCCCTAGCTGAAAAGATTCATGCCCTTAATGACGGTGATGGTTTCTATTTCTACGATGCGGCGGCGCCGATTATCGATGTCAATACCATCGATATGAGCAAGGTCTATCTCAAGTCTCGTTATGACAAGGGAGAAGCAGCCTACCTCAATGCCCCTATGACCAAGCAAGAATTTATGGATTTCCATGAAGCATTGATCAATGCGGAAGAAGCCCCGCTCAATTCGTTTGAAAAAGAAAAGTACTTTGAAGGTTGTATGCCTATCGAAGTCATGGCTAAGCGTGGCATTAAAACCATGCTTTATGGTCCGATGAAGCCAGTCGGTTTGGAGTATCCAGACGATTATACAGGCCCTCGTGACGGGGAGTTCAAAACACCGTATGCAGTTGTCCAGCTTCGTCAGGACAATGCGGCTGGTAGCCTCTACAATATCGTTGGTTTCCAAACCCACCTCAAATGGGGAGAACAAAAGCGTGTCTTCCAAATGATTCCAGGTCTTGAAAATGCTGAGTTTGTCCGTTATGGGGTCATGCATCGCAATTCTTATATGGATTCACCAAATCTTCTTGAACAGACTTACCGTTCTAAGAAACAACCAAACCTCTTCTTTGCTGGTCAAATGACGGGTGTAGAAGGCTATGTTGAGTCAGCAGCTTCAGGCTTGGTTGCAGGTATTAACGCAGCTCGTCTCTTTAAGGGTGAAAGTGAAGCTATCTTCCCAGAGACCACAGCGATTGGAAGTCTGGCTCATTACATCACTCACGCTGATAGCAAACATTTCCAACCAATGAACGTCAATTTCGGGATTATCAAGGAATTGGAAGGCGAGCGTATCCGTGATAAGAAGGCTCGTTATGAAAAAATTGCAGAGCGTGCTCTTACCGACTTAGAGGAATTTTTAACGGTCTAATTTTTTTCAAAGAATTGCTCATGATACTATAAAAATCTTAGAAATTGTGATAAAATAGGTAGGATAAAAAAAGGAGAGTAAAAATGGCGAACCCCAAGTATAAACGTATTTTAATCAAGTTATCAGGTGAAGCCCTTGCCGGTGAACGTGGCGTAGGGATTGATATCCAAACAGTTCAAACAATCGCAAAAGAGATTCAAGAAGTTCATAGCTTAGGTATCGAAATTGCCCTTGTTATTGGTGGAGGAAATCTCTGGCGCGGAGAACCTGCTGCAGAAGCAGGAATGGACCGCGTTCAGGCTGATTACACTGGAATGCTTGGGACCGTGATGAATGCTCTTGTGATGGCAGATTCATTGCAACAAGTTGGTGTCGATACGCGTGTACAAACAGCCATTGCCATGCAACAAGTGGCAGAACCTTATGTACGTGGACGTGCTCTTCGCCACCTTGAAAAAGGCCGTATTGTTATCTTTGGTGCTGGTATTGGTTCACCTTACTTCTCAACAGATACAACAGCAGCCCTTCGTGCAGCTGAAATCGAAGCGGATGCCATCCTTATGGCTAAAAATGGCGTAGACGGTGTTTACAATGCCGATCCTAAGAAAGACAAAACTGCCGTTAAGTTTGAAGAATTGACCCACCGTGACGTTATCAATAAAGGTCTTCGTATCATGGACTCAACAGCTTCAACTCTCTCTATGGACAACGACATTGACTTGGTTGTCTTCAATATGAACCAACCAGGCAACATCAAACGTGTCGTATTTGGTGAAAATATCGGAACAACAGTTTCAAACAATATCGAAGAAAAGGAATAAGAAAATTATGGCTAATGCAATTGTAGAAAAAGCAAAAGAGAGAATGACCCAGTCTCACCAATCACTTGCTCGTGAATTTGGAGGTATCCGTGCCGGTCGTGCCAACGCAAGCTTGCTAGACCGTATCCACGTAGAATACTATGGAGTTGAAACTCCTCTTAACCAAATCGCTTCAATTACTATTCCAGAAGCGCGTGTCTTGTTGGTAACACCATTTGACAAGTCTTCATTGAAAGACATCGAACGTGCCTTGAACGCTTCTGATCTTGGTATTACACCAGCTAATGACGGTTCTGTGATCCGCTTGGTTATCCCAGCTCTTACAGAAGAAACTCGTCGTGACCTTGCCAAAGAAGTGAAGAAGGTCGGTGAAAATGCTAAAGTGGCTGTCCGCAATATCCGTCGTGATGCTATGGATGAAGCTAAGAAACAAGAAAAAGCAAAAGAAATCACTGAAGACGAATTGAAGACTCTTGAAAAAGATATTCAAAAAGTAACAGACGATGCTGTGAAACACATCGACGACATGACTGCCAATAAAGAAAAAGAAATCTTGGAAGTCTAAAAATAAACAGAAAAACTCAGTTGGCATTGCTGGCTGAGTTTTATTCGAAAGAAGGAAATATGAATACAAATCTTGCAAGTTTTATCGTTGGACTCATCATCGATGAAAATGACCGTTTTTACTTTGTGCAAAAGGATGGTCAGACCTATGCTCTTGCTAAAGAAGAAGGTCAACATACAGTAGGGGATACGGTCAAAGGTTTTGCCTACACGGATATGAAGCAAAAACTCCGCTTGACCACTCAAGAAGTTACTGCGACTCAGGACCAATTTGGTTGGGGAACCGTAACAGAAGTTCGAAAGGACTTGGGTGTCTTTGTCGATACCGGTCTACCTGATAAGGAAATCGTTGTGTCACTCGATATCCTCCCTGAGCTCAAGGAACTCTGGCCTAAGAAAGGTGATAAACTTTACATCCGTCTTGAAGTGGACAAGAAAGACCGAATCTGGGGACTTTTGGCGTATCAGGAAGACTTCCAACGTCTGGCTCGTCCTGCCTACAACAACATGCAGAACCAAAACTGGCCAGCCATTGTTTACCGTCTCAAGCTATCAGGGACCTTTGTCTATCTGCCAGAGAATAACATGCTTGGTTTCATTCACCCAAGTGAGCGCTACGCAGAGCCACGTTTGGGGCAAGTGTTAGATGCGCGTGTAATTGGTTTCCGTGAAGTGGATCGTACCTTGAACCTCTCCCTCAAACCACGTTCCTTTGAAATGTTGGAAAATGATGCCCAGATGATTTTGACCTACTTGGAAAGCAATGGCGGTTTCATGACCTTAAATGATAAGTCATCTCCTGAAGACATCAAGGCAACCTTTGGCATTTCTAAAGGTCAGTTCAAGAAAGCACTCGGTGGCTTGATGAAGGCTGGTAAAATCAAGCAAGATCAGTTTGGGACAGAGTTGATTTAAACCTTATAGACATGATAAAGAAACTTGAAGAAATGAGTTTAGAGGAACTCTGGCAACTTTTTCCTATTTTTCTAGTAGAGCATAAGTCAGAGTGGAAAGACTGGTATGAATCGGAAAAAACAAGTCTGAAAAAAATATTGGGTGCAAATGTTATTAAAAGAATAGAACATATCGGTAGCACTGCTATCCCTAATATTTGGGCCAAAAATATCGTTGATATTCTGCTAGAAGTAGGTAGAATAGAGGATTTAGCAAGAGTCAGGGATTTATTGGTGAAGAATGGTTGGCTAGTGATGTCGGAGAGTCCTAACAGGATTTCGCTAAATAAAGGATATACAGAGCAGGGATTTGCTGAGAACGTTTTTCATCTACATTTGCGAATGACGGGAGATCATGACGAGATTTATTTTAGAGATTATCTCTGCCAGCATCCAGATATTGCCCAAGCGTATCAGGAATTAAAACTAAGTTTGTGGAAACAATTTGAACACAATCGAGACGCCTATACAGATGCGAAAACGGATTTTATAAACCACTACGTTTCAGAGGCTAAGTCCAGTAATTTTCAAGAATCAGAAAAGTGTCATCAAAAAACTCTTGATAGGAGAAAGAATTGAGAAAATCATTTTACACTTGGCTCATGACTGAGCGCAATCCTAAAAGTAATAGCCCCAAAGCCATCTTGGCAGACCTCGCTTTTGAGGAGTCAGCCTTCCCAAAACACACGGATGATTTTGATGAGGTGAGTCGCTTTTTGGAGGAGCATGCCAGCTTCTCTTTTAACCTAGGAGACTTTGACGCCATCTGGCAAGAATACTTAGAACACTAGAGACAATGAGATGAGGCTAGTATTTTATTGTTCTCTTTGCTATAATAAAAAGAAATAAACGGATTAGAGAGGTTCTTTATTTGAAGGAACATTCAATAGACATTCAACTAAGTCATCCAGATGACTTGTTTCATCTTTTTGGATCCAACGAGCGCCATCTTCGTTTGATGGAAGAAGAACTCGATGTGGTGATTCATGCTCGTACAGAGATTGTGCAGGTTATCGGAGAAGAGGCTGCCTGTGAGGAAGCCCGTCAGGTTATTCAGGCATTGATGGTCTTGGTGAATCGGGGTATGACCGTTGGCACGCCAGATGTGGTGACTGCGATTAGCATGGTCAAAAACGATGAAATTGACAAGTTTGTCGCCCTTTACGAAGAAGAAATTATCAAGGACAATACTGGGAAACCGATCCGTGTCAAAACCTTGGGTCAAAAGCTTTATGTGGACAGTGTCAAACAGCATGATGTGACCTTTGGAATCGGACCTGCAGGGACAGGGAAGACCTTTCTTGCAGTGACCTTGGCAGTAACTGCCCTTAAACGTGGGCAGGTCAAGCGGATTATCCTTACTCGTCCAGCAGTGGAAGCAGGTGAGAGTCTAGGATTTCTTCCAGGTGATCTCAAGGAGAAGGTGGATCCTTATCTTCGACCAGTTTACGATGCCTTGTATCAGATTCTCGGGAAAGACCAAACGACCCGTCTCATGGAGCGTGAAATTATCGAAATCGCGCCCCTTGCCTACATGCGTGGGCGGACCTTGGATGATGCCTTTGTCATTTTAGATGAGGCACAAAATACGACCATCATGCAGATGAAGATGTTCCTGACTCGTTTAGGCTTTAATTCGAAGATGATTGTCAATGGAGATATCAGTCAGATTGACCTGCCACGCAATGTTAAGTCCGGTTTGATTGATGCTCAAGAAAAGCTCAAGAATATTCACCAAATCGACTTTGTTCATTTTTCAGCCAAGGATGTGGTTCGCCATCCAGTTGTCGCTCAGATTATCCGAGCTTATGAACCAGCTTCAGTTAAAAATGAAGAAAAGAAGGAAGAAACAGAATAGCAAAAAAGCAGTTCAGATGTGAACTGCTTTTTTTTAATGAGTGTCTAGCTTTAAACAAGTTCGTCGATAGACGTGTGCTCTTTAGCGAGGCCTTGAGCAACTGGGAGGCTAGTTAAGTAACCTTGATAAGTGGTCACACCTTGACGCAAGCCCTCATCTTCAGCAATTGCTTGTGCGAATCCTTTGCCAGCAAGAGCTTCGATATAAGGAAGAGTGACATTGGTTAGGGCGATGGTTGAAGTACGGGCAACCGCACCAGGGATATTGGCAACGGCATAGTGGAGAACACCGTGTTTTTCATAGACGGGTTCATCGTGTGTTGTCACACGGTCAGCTGTCTCGATAACGCCACCTTGGTCAACGGCAACGTCAACAATGACAGAGCCTGGACGCATTTGTTTGACCATCTCTTCTGTCACCAATTTTGGTGCTTTGGCACCAGGGATGAGAACTGCACCAATCACCACATCAGCATCTCTCACACTTGCTTCGATGTTGAATGAATTAGACATAAGAGTTTGGATTTGGTTTCCAAAGACTTCTTCTAGAACTGAGAGACGCTTCGCACTGATATCTAAAATAGTCACTTGAGCACCAAGACCAAGGGCGATGCGGGTAGCATGTGTACCGACGACACCACCACCGATGATGGTTACTTTTCCTTTTGGAACACCTGGTACACCACCAAGTAGAACACCAGAGCCACCAGCTTGCTTAGTAAGGAAGTGGGCTCCGATTTGAACAGCCATACGACCTGCAACCTCACTCATAGGAACGAGGAGCGGTAGTTGTCCTTGATTGTCACGAACAGTTTCATAGGCAATTCCTGTTGTTTTGGCTGCTAACATAGCTTCTGCTAATTCTGGCGCAGCGGCCATGTGCAAGTAGGTGAAGAGAAGAAGATCGTCGCGCAGATAACCATATTCAGAAGCTAGTGGCTCTTTTACTTTCACGACTAACTCGGCAGCCCAGGCTTCAGCAGCAGTAGCGACAATCTCAGCTCCTTGCTTTTGATAGTCCGAATCAGTAAATCCTGAACCGAGACCAGCATTTGTTTCGATGAGGACGCGATGTCCACGGCTGACTAAACTGTGGACGCCAGCAGGAGTGAGGGCAACGCGGTTTTCGTTATTTTTAATTTCTTTTGGAATTCCGATTAACATAGAGATAACCTACCTTTCAATTGACGGGATTGTTTTAGTTGTCACATTCCAGTTCATAAATCAAAAATGTGATGGTTTTATTGTATATGAAACCGCTTCAAAAATCAAGAAAAACTTGTCATCCAAATTTATTTATGCTAGACTAGTGAGAATCAAACTCTAATGGAGGGAAAAGTATGGAATCAATATTTGTGAAATTTGCCCAGTATCCATCTATAGAAACGGAGCGTTTGTTGCTCCGACCTGTAACCTTGGACGATGCAGAAGCTATGTTTGAGTATGCCTCAGACAGAGAAAATACACGCTACACTTTTCCAACAAATCAAAGCTTAGAAGAAACCAAGAACAACATTGCTCAGTTCTACTTGGCTAATCCCTTGGGACGCTGGGGGATCGAGCTAAAAAGCAATGGTCAGTTTATTGGAACCATTGACTTGCACAAGATTGATCCTATTCTTAAGAAGGCAGCTATTGGTTACATTATCAACCAAAAGTATTGGAATCAAGGATTGACGACAGAAGCCAATCGTGCCGTGATTGAGCTGGCTTTTGAGAAGATTGGAATGCACAAGTTGACTGCCCTTCATGACAAAGACAATCCCGCATCAGGAAAGGTCATGGAGAAATCAGGTATGCGCTTTTCCCACGAAGAACCCTATGCCAGAATGGATAATAAAGAACCAGGACGAATCGTTACAAGAGTTCATTATGTCTTGACCAAGGAAGACTATTTTGCAAATAAATAAGCAGTTGAAAAGAAATTTTCAGCTGTTTTTTTCTTTCTCTTGCGAATAACTTAAGAGAGGAGAAAATATGGAAGCAATTATCGAGAAAATCAAAGAGTATAAAATCATTGTCATTTGTGCTATTTTAGGTTTGGCCTTGGGCGGATTTTTCCTACTAAAGCCAACTTCACAAACACCCGTCAAAGAAAAGAATTTGCAAGCTGAAGTCTCGGCCGTTTCAAAGGATTCATCGTCTGAAAAGGAAGTCAAGAAGGAAGAAAAGGAAGAGTCTGCTGAACAAGATCTGATCACAGTGGATGTCAAAGGTGCTGTTAAATCGCCAGGGATTTATGATTTACCAGTAGGGAGTCGTGTTCATGATGCTGTTCAGAAAGCTGGTGGATTGACAGAGGAAGCAGATAGTAAGTCGCTTAATCTCGCTCAGAAAGTCAGTGACGAGGCTCTTGTCTATGTTCCAACTAAGGGAGAAGAAGCGGCTAGTCAGCAGGCTGCCTCTGGAACGACTCCTTCGACAAGTAAAGAAAAGAAGGTCAATCTCAATAAAGCTAGTCTGGAAGAACTAAAGCAGGTCAAAGGCTTGGGAGGAAAACGAGCTCAGGATATTATCGACCATCGTGAGGCAAATGGCAAATTCAAGTCGGTAGATGAATTAAAGAAGGTCTCTGGCATTGGCGCTAAGACCATAGAAAAGCTAAAAGATTATGTCACAGTGGATTAAGAATTTCCCTATCCCCCTAATCTATCTGAGCTTTCTGTTACTCTGGCTTTACTATGCCATTTTTGGAGTGTCCTATCTCGCACTGCTAGGTTTTGTTTTTTTGCTCTTCTGCCTCTTTTTCCAATTTCCATGGAAATCTGCTGGAAAAGTTTTAGCGATTTGTGGAGTTTTTGGATTTTGGTTTTTGTTTCAAAATTGGCAACAGACACAAGCAAGTCAAAACCTAGTAGATTCTGTTGAAAGGGTACGGATTTTGCCTGACACTATTAAGGTCAATGGAGACAGTCTGTCCTTTCGGGGCAAGGCTGACGGCCGTACCTTCCAAGTTTACTATAAACTCCAGTCTGAGGAGGAAAAAGAGCTCTTTCAAGCCTTAACAGATCTTCACGAGATAGAGCTAGAAGGGAAAGTTTCAGATCCTGAAGGGCAGAGAAATTTTGGTGGATTTGACTACCAAGCCTATCTAAAGACCCAGGGGATTTATCAGACACTGACTATCAAGAGCATCCAGTCACTTAAACAGGTTAGCAGTTGGAATATAGGAGAAAATCTGTCCAGTTTACGTCGAAAGGCTGTAGTTTGGATTAAGATGCACTTTCCAGATCCTATGCGCAACTATATGACAGGTCTTCTTTTCGGACATCTAGATACTGATTTTGAGGAGATGAATGAGCTCTATTCCAGTCTTGGAATTATCCATCTCTTTGCTCTGTCGGGTATGCAGGTGGGTTTCTTTATGGATGCCTTTAAGAAACTCCTCTTGCGATTGGGCTTGACCCAAGAGAAGTTGAAGTGGCTAACTTATCCCTTTTCTCTTATCTATGCAGGTCTGACAGGATTTTCAGCATCTGTTATTCGCAGTCTCTTGCAAAAGTTACTAGCCCAACATGGTGTTAAGGGTTTGGATAATTTTGCCCTAACGGTCCTTGTCCTCTTTATCATCATGCCTAACTTTTTCCTAACTGCAGGAGGGGTCTTATCCTGCGCTTACGCTTTTATCTTGACCATGACTAGTAAAGAAGACGATGGGCTCAAGGCTGTTGCTGGAGAAAGTCTGGTCATTTCCTTGGGAATATTGCCCATTTTATCCTTTTATTTTGCAGAATTTCAGCCTTGGTCTATTCTTTTGACCTTTGTCTTTTCCTTTCTGTTTGATGTGGTCTTCTTACCGCTTTTGTCCATCTTATTCATTCTGTCTTTTATTTACCCAGTCACTCAGTTTAACTTTGTCTTTGAGTGGTTGGAGAACATCATTCGCTTGGTATCGCAGCTGGCAAGTAGGCCCCTGGTCTTTGGTCAACCCAACGCATGGCTGTTGATTCTACTGTTAGTTTCATTAGCCTTAGTCTATGACATGAGGAAAAACATTAAAAGACTAGCAGGATTTAGTCTCTTTATTGTGGGTCTCTTTTTCCTGACCAAGCATCCGCTGGAAAATGAAATCACTATGTTGGATGTGGGGCAAGGAGAAAGTATTTTCCTACGGGATATGACTGGTAAAACTATTCTCATAGATGTAGGTGGTAAGGCAGAATCTGATAAGAAAATCGAGGCTTGGCAAGAAAAGTCGACGACCAGCAATGCCCAGCGTACCTTGATTCCCTATCTAAAAAGTCGAGGAGTAGACAAGATTGACCAGCTGATTTTGACAAATACAGATAAGGAGCATATTGGCGATTTGCTGGAGGTGACCAAGGCTTTCCATGTCGGGGAGATTTTAGTATCAAAAGGAAGTTTGACACAGAAGGAATTTGTATCAGAACTAGAAGCAAGCCAAACCAAGGTACGCAGTGTGACAGCAGGGGAAAACTTGCCGATTTTTGGCAGTTACTTAGAACTTCTATCTCCAAGGCAGATTGGAGATGGGGATCGTGATGGTTCCCTGATTCTTTATGGGAAACTTTTGGATAAGCACTTTCTCTTCACAGGAAATTTGAAAGAGAAGGGAGAGAAGGATCTTCTAAAGCAATACCCTGACTTAGAGGTGGATGTCCTGAAAGCAGGTCAACATGGTGCTAAAACATCATCCAATTCAGCTTTCCTAGAACAGCTCAAACCGGAGTTCACTCTCATCTCAGTTGGAAAAAACAATCGTGCGAAACTCCCCCATCAGGAAACCTTGACACGACTGGAAAGTATCAAGAGTAAGATTTACCGAACTGACCAGCAAGGGGCTATTCGCTTTAAAGGATGGAATAGTTGGCGAATTGAAACGGTTCGATAAGATAGACAAAGTTTTTAAAAAATTGACTTTTTATCTTGACAAGGGATAGAAAACTTGGTATCATATAAAAGTTGAGAAAAGCAGAAGTGAGAGCTTCTCGCCTTGTGACATCAAGTTGCCTGGCCCTACGGATGAAAAGTTTCTAAGAAACGCTATCATAACGTGCGGGCTTGTATTATTACGAGTCCGCTATTGTTTTTCTCTAATAATAAAAAAGAGGTGAAAACCATAGCAAAGCAAGACTTATTCATCAATGATGAAATTCGTGTACGTGAAGTTCGCTTGATCGGTCTTGAGGGAGAACAGCTAGGCATCAAGCCACTCAGTGAAGCGCAAGCATTAGCTGATAGTGCAAATGTTGACTTAGTATTGATCCAACCCCAAGCAAAGCCACCTGTTGCTAAAATTATGGACTACGGTAAGTTCAAATTTGAGTATCAGAAAAAGCAAAAAGAACAACGTAAAAAACAAAGTGTTGTTACTGTGAAAGAAGTTCGTCTGAGTCCAACTATTGACAAGGGTGACTTTGACACAAAACTTCGCAATGCACGCAAGTTCCTTGAAAAAGGAAATAAAGTTAAGGTATCCATTCGCTTTAAAGGGCGTATGATCACCCATAAAGAGATTGGTGCAAAAGTTTTAGCCGAGTTTGCTGAAGCAACACAAGATATTGCGATCATCGAACAACGAGCTAAGATGGATGGACGCCAAATGTTCATGCAGTTGGCGCCAGCAACTGACAAAAAATAATTGTCAGAAAGTTAAATAAAGGAGAAAAAATCATGCCAAAACAAAAAACACACCGCGCATCAGCTAAACGTTTCAAACGTACAGGTTCTGGTGGACTTAAACGTTTCCGTGCTTACACTTCTCACCGTTTCCACGGAAAAACTAAGAAACAACGTCGTCATCTTCGTAAAGCATCTATGGTGCATTCAGGAGATTTCAAACGTATCAAAGCAATGCTTACTCGCTTGAAATAATAGCCTAACAGTAAGTAAACAATTCTAGGAAATATTTGGAGGAAATAAAACATGGCACGTGTTAAAGGTGGCGTTGTATCACGCAAACGTCGTAAACGTATTCTTAAATTAGCAAAAGGTTACTATGGAGCTAAACACATCTTGTTCCGTACTGCAAAAGAACAAGTAATGAACTCTTACTACTATGCATACCGTGACCGTCGTCAGAAAAAACGTGACTTCCGTAAATTGTGGATCACTCGTATCAATGCGGCAGCTCGTTTGAACGGACTTTCATACTCACAATTGATGCATGGTTTGAAATTGGCTGAAATCGAAGTTAACCGTAAAATGCTTGCTGACTTGGCTGTTAACGATGCAGCAGCTTTCACAGCTCTTGCAGATGCAGCTAAAGCAAAACTTGGTAAATAATGACAAACTGTTTCATTCTTACTCTCGTGGTTTTTACCGCAAGAGTAGGGTGAAACTTTTTTATTTTCCTTAAACGATTTTCTATTTTAGAGAGTAAATCACAGATTTTTTCAAAGAAAATAGGATATTTCTTGTATAATAGGAATATCTAAAAAAGATTTGGAGTTAGAAGAAGATGATAGTAGGTATTGATTTAGGAACGACTAATTCTTTAGTAGGGGTTTATCAAGATGGCCAGGTCAAGCTGATTCCCAATGCTTTTGGTGAGTATTTGACTCCATCTGTTGTGGCTTTAGATGACAATGATGAGATTATAGTTGGAAAAATTGCCAAGGAACGCTTGGTGACCCACCCAGATAAGACGGTTTCTCAGTTCAAGCGTTTTATGGGGACCAAGCATGAGTTGACGCTAGGAAATCGAGCATATAAAGCTGAAGAATTAAGCTCCTTTATCATTCGAAAGTTGGTAGACGATGCAGAGACCTATCTTGGAGAAAAGGTTGAGGAAGTGATTGTCAGTGTACCAGCCTATTTCAACGATGCTCAACGCTATGCGACCAAACTAGCAGGGAAATTTGCAGGTGTTCAGATTGATCGGATTATCAATGAACCTTCCGCAGCAGCTCTTGCTAAAAGATCTATGGTAAACCAAGAAGATCAATCCTTTATTGTAGTCGATTTTGGTGGTGGGACTCTAGACATTTCAGTTGTAGAGCTTTTTGATAATATCGTCGAAATCGTCTCGATCGCAGGGGACAATCGTTTGGGAGGAGAAGATTTTACTTCGGCTATTGCTGAGGAATTTTTAGTCTCCAATCAATTAACCAAGGATTCGATTTCCCGAGAATTTTATAGCAAAATTCTGGTACAGGCTGAAAAGACTAAGCTAGAACTCAATAGTAAAGAAGAAGTGAAGATGACAGTTCTGGACCAAGATCAGGAATACACTCTAGACTTGAGCTACCAACGCTTTTATGAGCTTTGTCAACCTCTGCTAGCCCGTGTTAAGGCTGTTTTGGACCGTGCCTTAATGGATGCACGCTATAGCTATGTATCATCAGATAACTTTGTTCTTGTTGGGGGGACTTCGAAACTCCGCTTGGTTCAGGACTTTTTATCCTACTGTATCAATCAAGTGGTGCAGGTTTCGGATGATCCTGATCGGATGATTGCGAGAGGTTGTGCCCTTTTAGCTGGAATAAAAGAACGGAAGGGTGAGATACGTGATTTGTTGCTGTCTGATATTTGTCCTTTTACACTGGGGATTGAGATAGTTGGAGACCGTTTTTCGCCGATTATTGAGCGAAATTCTACCCTACCTGCTTCACGCATCGAGCAGTACTATACGGCTGAATTGGGACAGAGCCAAGTCAAGATAAAGGTCTATCAAGGTGAGATGATGAAGGCATCACAAAACCTGTTCCTAGGAGAATTAGAAGTTCCCGTCCCTGTGAATACTAGAGTAAATGAAAGTTTCACAGTTCGATTTACCTATGATTTAAATGGAATTTTGGATGTCGAAGTGAAAATTGATTCAACACAGGAAGTCTTTAGTCATGTTATTCTCCAAGATAGTGTTACTCTGACAGAAAAGGAAATCAAGGCTAAGCAAGCAGAGTTGACTCGCTATAAGATCAATGCTCAAGAAACAGAGGTTTATCGTTTCTTGATTGAAAAAGCGAATCGCGTGTACAGTATGCTCTTGGGGAGAAGAAGAGATGAGCTAATGGCTGAAACTAGACGATTTGAAGAAGAGGTCAGTCAAGCATCTGTGTATCATTTGCCAAAACTCTATCAATCATTTTCAAACTATCTAGACTTCCTAGAGCGAGGACTGTAAAAGAGGAGACCTTATGAATATATGGGAAACTTTAGGGATAGAGCCAACGACTGACGTCAAGCTTATTAGAAGGCGTTATGCTGAACTGGTTCGGCTCTATCACCCAGAAGACCAACCAGAAATTTACCAAGAAATTGTTGAAGCGTACCAAAAAGCCTTGACTTATGCGAGGTCTAGAAATACAAGACCAGAAAATAGTCTAAGAAAAGCGAGTGACTCTCAAGAAGCTACTGAACTTGAAGAAAAGGCGAATGGAAAGCCTAACTCAAGTCTCAACTTTGAAAACTTGACTGAAGAAACGAAGACTGAGAACGAAGAGTCTGAAACATCTAGTCTTGATTTCAGTGATTATCAGCAATCAACTGATAAAACAAGCAATTCCTTTAACTTTGAAACCTTTAAAGCAGAAGAGGATGAGCAAAAGTCCACCCTTGACTTTAGTGACTATGATGAGGAAGTTCAGCTAAATGGAGATTCTGAAGAAAGAGCTAAGAATACCCTCAACTTTGAAACGTTTGGTGACGAAGAGAACCGTGGGCAAGAAGAAACAACAAGGTCTACTCTTGACTTTAGCGGTTATAATGAAGAAACTTATCTGATCCGAAATGCGATTGAAAGTATTGTTAAAAATGATGATTACAGTCCAGAAGAACAAGAGCATCTATGGCGTCAGTTCTTTCATCAGTATCAATATGATATGGACATTGTTCAATCCGTTTTAGAGGAAATGGATGTTTATATTTTTAACAAACCGGAGCAATTCTCTATCCTTATTCCCTTGCTGGAAGACTATATACCTGACTTTAAGTACTGGGGCTATTACTATAAACTGAAGTATTGGAAAGTTAAAAGAGATATAGCAGAAGAGGAAGGCAGTTCGCTTGAAAGCGCCCATGAAGCCACTGAAGAATTCTATTATTCTTATCAACTTTGCCAAGAAATTCTCCAAGATTCTAACAAAGCAAATCAATTGAACTCTTGGATAGAGTTTTTCAAGCACCCCTATCTGAGCTTTATGGTCTTAGATCAAGTAAATCAAAATCGTCAGATAATCAAGAGTGTGCCAGTTTTAACCTATATTCTTGAAAAAAACCGACAAGTCATATTTGAAGAGGATTATCCACTCTTGAATGACTTGGTTGATTACTTAGACGAAGTAAAAGGGGAGCTGGGAGAAAACGTTGACTTTAGTCACTACTCTCTAGATAATCCAGATGAAGTTGAGGCAGCCTTCTATGAGTTGCTCCATGCTCGCTATGAAGACGAGTACAAACTGTTACGTGATTGGCAATATCTTTTTGAATCAGTCAAAGATCACACGCTCCTACTTGATTTGTTAGAAAAGGTGGACGTCTATCCTTTAACCAATGCGAAAGTGTTAGCTCTCGTTCTCCAATTTGTGGAACGTTACAGTGATGAGGAATCAAATCCTTACCTGAAAAAACTTCATTTCTGGAAGAGTATCCATTCTTATCCTTCAGTGGTAGAGGAGTACGCACTAGATAAAAAAGAAAATTTTGATTACTGGTACAATGAAGGTTATCTCTATATGGATAAGCTCACGAAGAGCGATGAAGATATCAATGATTGGGAGAAGTGGAGAAGCTACTTTAAAGGAAGACCACGCATTCTAACGATTTTGCTTCAACAGATCTATAAGGAGTACCATCGGTTTACAGACGGCGAGCTCCTGAGATATGTTTTAGCTCCTTTTCCTACTTCTAAAATGGCTCCCCAAATGATGACGGAGGAGACAGACCAGAAACTAGAAGAGATGACGACTTATGCCTATGAACTTAGTCATCCAAAGGCCAGACTCTCTTATTTGGATTGGAAAAAAAGACAGGTCTTTAAAAATAAGTTTCTTCAGATTTTCTTTGGCCTCTTTACGATTGTGAGTTTGCTAGTCAGTATTATAGAGCGACCTGGTTATAATTCATGGGTTCATGCGGGTATGTTTTCACTCTTTTACGTCTATATGCTAAAATTAAGGAAAACACCGATTGAGGAAGGAGTGACTGCTAGAGGAGAAAAACGGAAATTCTACTACAGCCCCCATCCATGGTTCCTACTAATCTTGCTATTGACCCTCGTCATTCCATCCTTACCGTTTGGCCTCATCGGTGCCCTTATGTTTATTACATTTTTCAGCTTCATCGATGGTTTCCAAGTAAGTCAGGGGTTGAAGTGGGATTATTCTTTGGAGAAGCTGATTCCTATCGGTATCTTTCTTTCTGCTGGCTTCTTATCCGCTTTGGTAAATCGAAACCAGATCATTTCCGGAGTTGCAATGATGTACTTCCATATTTTTGCAATCCTTGTGATTTGCTTGTCTTTTACACGATTTAGTCCCGGATTTCCACCATCTCTGAAGAAAATTTTCATACCAGCAATCTTGGGAATCTTACTCTTTCAAACGTTGCCTTACATTCACAGCCGTTTAGATAACTTTGATCCAACTATTCTACGAAATGAAACTCTGGCCATAACGGTTATTCTCTTGTTAAATGGAATTGCCTTGTCTTATTTTACAAAGGAACAAGGCTTCATGATTGGTGTGAAGAAGGTCTTTATGATTTATGGATTGCAGATCTTTATTTTCCTAAGAAGACTGTTCCGAATCCTATTTGCACCAAATTCAGTTTTCGGTAATAACTATCATTACAAAGACTTACTACTCATGAACAGCGAATTTACGTTCTACTTCCTCGAAGGACTTTTTGTCCTGATCATGCTTTTCCTTATTCGCAATATACGCAAGGAAAATCGTAAAAGTGCTGCTTAGAATGAAAGCTTAGAGAAGAGGACTCTAGTTCAAGTTTCTAGTAAATTTTCCTGAATAAAGGTATAATAGAACTATTAAAATGAAAGAGGTAATGAAAATGGCTTCAAAAATGCTACACACTTGCTTGCGAGTAGAAAACCTTGAAAAATCAATCGCTTTTTATCAAGATGCTTTTGGATTTAAAGAATTGCGTCGCAGAGATTTTCCAGATCATGCTTTCACCATTGTCTACCTAGGACTTGAGGGGGATGACTATGAGTTGGAGTTGACTTATAACTATGATCACGGTCCTTATGTGGTAGGAGATGGCTTTGCCCATATTGCCCTCAGTACACCTGACCTTGAGGCACTTCATCAAGAACACAGCAACAAAGGCTATGAGGTTACAGAGCCCAAAGGCCTACCAGGTAACCCACCAAACTATTACTTTGTCAAGGATCCTGATGGCTACAAGGTCGAAGTCATTCGTGAAAAATAATCCAGTAAAGTCAAGTAGAATGTTCGTTTTCTGCTTGACTTTTTTTCTTTGAAAGAGTATACTAATACAAATTTAACCTTTAAGGGGAGTCCAGAGAGACTCACAAGGTGTCAGATAAAAGGGATAAAGGGACTCTCTGTGGAGACTTTTTAAGTGTGCGCATGAGTTCTAGCCTAACCTAACTGAGGCCTTGCATTAGCAAGGTCTTTTCTTTATCTGGTCCCCTTAAATTTAAGGAGGAAAAGTCATGAATCCCACATGTAAGAAACGTTTGGGTGCTATTCGTTTGGAAACCATGAAGGTGGTTGCACAAGAGGAAATCGCGCCAGCAATCTTTGAATTAGTCCTAGAAGGGGAGATGGTTGAAGCCATGCGAGCAGGTCAATTTCTTCATCTGCGTGTGCCTGATGATGCCCATCTCTTGCGCCGTCCTATTTCAATTTCGTCTATTGACAAGGCAAACAAGCAGTGCCACCTCATTTATCGGATTGAGGGGGCTGGGACCGCTATTTTTTCAACCTTAAGTCAGGGAGATACTCTTGATGTGATGGGACCTCAGGGAAATGGTTTTGACTTGTCTGACCTAGACGACCAGAGTCAAGTCCTCCTCGTTGGTGGTGGAATCGGTGTTCCACCCTTGCTTGAGGTGGCCAAGGAATTGCATGCGCGTGGGGTGAAAGTAGTGACAGTCCTCGGTTTTGCCAACAAGGATGCTGTGATTCTCGAAACAGAATTGACCCAATATGGTCAGGTCTTTGTAACGACAGATGATGGTTCATATGGTATCAAGGGAAATGTGTCAGTCGTCATTAATGACTTAGACAGTCAATTTGATGCTGTTTACTCATGTGGAGCGCCTGGAATGATGAAGTACATCAATCAAAAATTTTATAATCACCCAAGAGCCTATCTATCTCTAGAATCTCGTATGGCTTGTGGGATGGGGGCTTGCTATGCCTGTGTCCTAAAAGTGCCAGATAGTGAGACAATTAGTCAACGCGTCTGTGAAGATGGCCCTGTTTTCCGTACAGGAACAGTTGTATTATAAGGAGAAAGTCATGACTAACAAACGTTTACAAGTTTCTCTACCGGGATTGGATTTGAAAAATCCTATCATACCAGCATCAGGCTGTTTTGGTTTTGGTCAGGAATATTCCAAGTACTATGATTTGGACCTTTTAGGCTCTATTATGATCAAGGCAACGACTCTAGAACCCCGTTTTGGCAATCCAACTCCTAGGGTGGCAGAGACGCCTGCTGGTATGCTCAATGCAATCGGCTTGCAAAATCCAGGTTTAGAATCTGTTTTAGCTGAGAAATTGCCTTGGCTGGAAAGAGAGTATCCTAAACTTCCCATCATCGCCAATGTAGCAGGCTTTTCAAAACAAGAGTACGCTGCCGTTTCTCGAGGAATTTCCAAGGCAGCTAATGTAAAAGCGATCGAGCTCAATATCTCTTGTCCGAATGTGGATCATGGCAATCATGGACTTTTGATTGGGCAAGATCCTGATTTGGCCTACGAAGTGGTAAAAGCAGCTGTGGAAGCCTCTGATGTGCCAGTTTATGTTAAGTTAACCCCTAGTGTAACGGATGTTGTCACTATTGCTAAAGCCGCAAAAGATGCAGGAGCAAGTGGGTTAACCATGATCAATACCCTTGTCGGTATGCGCTTTGACCTCAAAACTAGAAAACCAATCCTAGCCAATGGTACAGGTGGAATGTCAGGCCCAGCAGTTTTTCCGGTCGCCCTCAAACTCATTCGTCAAGTAGCCCAAACCACAGACCTCCCGATCATTGGAATGGGGGGAGTGGATTCGGCTGAAGCAGCGCTAGAAATGTATCTGGCTGGTGCCTCTGCCATCGGTGTTGGAACAGCCAACTTTACCAATCCATACGCCTGTCCTGACATCATCGAAAATCTGCCAAAAGTCATGGACAAATATGGCATTAGCAGTTTGGAAGATCTCCGTCAGGAAGTCAAAGCCAGTCTGAGATAAGCTAGATCTTCCTTATCGTCAACACGAAATAGAATCTTCATCAATTTGTAATATTTCCGTCGGTTAACTATGTTACAATAGGGATTAGAAAACGTTATTGGAGCATTTAAATGAAACGATGGAAAGTGGCCCTAGTAAGTGCTGGCTTATTGGGGTGTTTTTTTACTGTAGTGGAGACAGCAAAAGCAGAAGAGGGAACTTGGCAAGGAAAGACCTACCTCAAAGCAGATGGGAAACCAGCAACCAACCAATGGATCTTTGACCAAACGCAACAGGCTTGGTTTTATTTAACAGCTGATGGAAATCGTGCTGAGAATGGTTGGCTGACACTTGGTGGTAAGGACTACTATTTTAACGAAGCTGGAAAATTAGCTACGAAAATGTGGATTGACCAGTATTATGTGACTGAAAGTGGTGCTAAAGCTAAGGAACAGTGGGTATTTAATCAGGAACAAGAATCCTGGTATTATCTCAAGTCTGATGGTCAGAAAGCTCAAAATGAGTGGATTCAACAAGGTCAGGAAAAATATTACCTTAAAGAAGATGGGAAAATGGCCAAAGATGAGTGGATTACTCAAGGGGAGAACCAATACTACATCAATTCACAAGGTAAAATGCTGAAAAATGCTTGGCTTGGTAAGAACTATATATCAGAAAATGGTCATAAGGTTAAACAAGCCTGGATTTATGATGACAACTATAGCAGTTGGTTCTACCTTCAACAAGACGGCACCTACGCTGAAAATAGCTGGTTAACCATAGATGGGAAGGACTACCATTTTAAATCAGGCGGTTATCTTTCAACTGAGCGTTGGATTGATCGCTTCTATGTTGCTAAAAGTGGAGCTAAATTGAAATCGGAATGGCTCTTTGATAAGAATTATGATTCTTGGTTTTACTTGAAAGCTGATGGAACCTATGCCGAAAAAGGCTGGGAAAAGATCAAAGAAAAAGATTACCATTTTAAATCCGGTGGTTATCTTTCTACCGAGCGCTGGATTGATCGCTTCTATGTTGCTAAAAGTGGAGCTAAATTGAAATCGGAATGGCTCTTTGACAAGAATTATAACTCTTGGTTTTACTTGAAAGCTGACGGAACCTATGCTGAAAAAGGTTGGCAAACCATCAAAGGCAAGGATTACCATTTCAAATCTGGTGGCTACCTCTCTACAGAAACTTGGATTGACCGCAGTTATGTGACGAGCAGTGGAGCAAAAGCTGGCAAAGGGTGGCTCTTTGACAAGAATTATAACTCTTGGTTCTATATTAACTCTGATGGAAATTATGCCAATAAAGAATGGCTCTGGGATAATGGTTACTACTATCTCAAATCTGGTGGTTATATGGCTGCGAGTGAGTGGGTATGGTACAAGAACAATTGGTTCTACCTCAAGTCAAATGGAAAGATGGCTGAGAAAGAATTAATCTACGATTCATCCGACCAATCATGGTACTACCTTAAATCAGGCGGTTATATGGCAAAAAATGAAACTGTGGATGGTCATACCTTGGATGCTTCTGGTAGATGGCATGTTGCGGATAAAACCAAATATTACAAAGTTAAACCCATCACAGCCTATGTCTATAGTGCATCTGGAGAAATCTTAAGTTACATTAACCAAGGAAGCATCGTTTCACTGGATAGCTCGACGCGAAAAGGTGGCCGACTTGCAGTTTCGATTTCTGGCTTGTCTGGCTATATGAATCAAAGTGATTTGACAGCAGTGGATGAAGGAAGCGAGTTTATCCCTCATTATACTAGTGATGGGAAATTCCTCTATCATGAACTCTCTCCTTATACGAGTATCAAAGTAGCTCCACACACATCTGCTATGGTTATTGGTAAGAAGTACTACTCAACTGATGGAGAGCATTTTGATGGCTTTACCATTAAAAATCCTTTCCTCTATAAAAACTTGAGAGAACCAAGTAATTATAGTGCAGCTGAATTGGATAAACTGTATTCGATGATGAACTTGCAGGATAGTCCTCTCGCAGGTAAAGGAGCGACTTTCAAAGAAGCTGAGGAACGCTACGGTGTCAATGCCCTTTACTTGATGGCACATAGTGCCCTTGAAAGTGCTTGGGGACGCAGTCAAATTGCCAGAGATAAGAACAACTTCTTTGGTATTGCTGCTTATGATACGAGCCCATATCTCTCAGCCAAGAGCTTTGATAATGTGGATAAAGGAATCCTTGGAGCCGCCAAGTGGATCCGTGAGAACTACATCGACTATGGCAGAGACCACCTTGGAAATAAAGCAACCGGAATGAATGTTCGCTATGCTTCTGATCCATACTGGGGTGAGAAAATAGCCAGCATCATGATGACCATCAATAGTAGACTTGGTGGGAAAGACTAATCAAAAGAAATCAACGGTAACTACTGAAAAAGTGGTTATCGTTTTTGTTTTAGTCATTGGAAGAAAAATAGTATAATAACAGCATCTTTGTTCTTGAACAATTAACAAAATGATAGTAAAATGTAATAGAAGATATTAATCTAATTACTATATAAAAAGGAGACTTTTATGAAAAAGCTATTATCCTTCTCAATTGCCTTGCTTTCAATCACAACACTAGTTGCTTGTTCTGGACATAAGGTAGAATCAAAGGTCCCAGAAGAAAAAATTGAACAGAAGCAAACCAAGTTCGATGAAAAGTTGTTTAAAGAAGCTGGACTCTTGCCTTTTAAAAATGAAAAGCAGTTAGAACTTGGGGAATTGGATTCTAAATCACGCGCAACGGGTGCTCATATTCAACTTAAGGACAGCGATGAACCAACTGAAAAGAGAGAGTCCAAGTTGACTTATGATCCAGTTGGATGGCACAATTATAAATTCTTTTATGGTGACGGTAAAAAAGAAGCTTGGTTGATGAGTAGAGGTCATCTGATTGGTTATCAGTTTAGCGGATTAAACGATGAAAAGAGAAATCTGGTTCCAATGACTAACTGGCTCAATGCTGGAAATTATTCTGGAACAGATGACCAAAACCAAAGTAGCATGCTTTACTATGAGAATCGATTGGACTCTTGGTTGGCCAATCACCCAAACTACTTTCTTGATTACAAGGTGACCCCAATCTATCAAAAAGACGAATTGATCCCTAGACAGATTGAGTTGCAGTATGTGGGAATTGATGAAAATGGCAAACTCTTGGAGATCAAGTTGGGTGGTAGTAAGGAAAAGGTTGATCAGTATTCTGTGACGCATGTCGTTTTAGACAATGTTTCAGCTAATGCGGAAATCAATTACTTGGATGGTACTGCTAAGAATACAGTTGAAGATGCAAAGATAAAAGAAGAAAAAGAAAAGGCTAAGAAGGAAGCTGAGGAAAAAGCCAAGAAAGAGGCTGAAGAAAAAGAAGCAACTGAAAAGAAAGCAAAAGAAGAAGAACAGGAAAAAGCTCGTAAAGCCGCACAAGAAAAGGAAGAAAGCCAGGAATCAAACTCGCAATCAACAAATTCAGGTGGCTACTTTAGAGATAAAAACGGAAGATGGCACAGACCAAATGGTAAATTCGCTTCCAAGAAAGAAATTAGAGAAGCTGGATTGCAGTGGTAGGAAGAATTTAGCAGATATACAGTCAAAAAGCCGTTGGAAAACGGTTTTTTGTTATAATTAAATGAAGAATGTAGAATTGAAGGAGAACATCATGACTTTTGAAGAAATCCTGCCTGGATTAAAGGCTAAGAAAAAATATGTACGAACTGGTTGGGGAGGGGCTGAAAACTATGTCCAACTCTTTGACACTATCGAACAAAACGGGGTTGCACTTGAAGTGACGCCTTATTTTCTCATCAACGTGTCTGGGGAGGGAGAAGGTTTTTCCATGTGGAGCCCGACACCTTGTGATGTTTTGGCGACGGATTGGGTAGAAGTGTATGACTAGACGTGTATTGATTACGGGAGTAAGTTCAGGAATTGGTCTGGCTCAAGCACGACTCTTTTTAGAGAATGGCTATCAAGTTTATGGAGTTGACCAAGGTGAAAATCCACTCTTAGAGCGTGATTTTCACTTTTTACAGAGAGATTTGACCTTGGACTTGGAGCCTGTTTTTGACTGGTGCCCTCGGGTGGATGTTTTGTGCAATACTGCAGGAGTTTTGGATGATTTCAAACCACTTTTGGAACAATCAGCCCAAGAAATCCAAGAGATTTTTGAAATCAACTATGTGACTCCAGTAGAGTTGACGCGACATTATCTGACTCAAATGCTGGAAAATAAAAAAGGAATCATCATCAATATGTGCTCCATCGCTTCAAACCTAGCTGGCGGAGGTGGTCACGCCTATACCTCGTCTAAGCACGCCCTAGCTGGCTTTACCAAGCAGTTGGCTCTAGACTATGCTGAGGCTGGTATTCAGGTCTTTGGGATTGCTCCAGGGGCAGTCAAGACAGCTATGACCGCTGCGGACTTTGAACCAGGTGGCTTAGCTGACTGGGTAGCTAGTGAAACGCCAATCAAGCGCTGGATTGAGCCAGAGGAAGTAGCAGAGATTAGCCTTTTCTTAGCAAGTGGAAAAGCGAGCGCCATGCAAGGACAAATCCTGACCATTGATGGTGGTTGGAGTTTGAAGTAGGAGGAGTTGGATGGAAATCAAAAAACACTTTGGAGTCTATGCTGTTTGCTTTGAAAATGGGAAATTACTCTGCATTGAAAAAACGAGAGGCCCTTATCAACATCGTTATGATATACCTGGAGGCAGTCAGCAACTTGGTGAAGGATTGACGGAAACGTTGATTAGAGAAGTTATGGAAGAGACAGGTTTTACTGTTAGAAGCTACTCCAATCCTCGAATCTACGATGTTTTCGTCAGGGAAGAGTTAACAAATTTTATGGTTCACCATATCATGGCATTTTATGATATTGAAGTCAACGAGAAGGAAGCTCAAGTCACGATTTCTGAAGCTGTGTCTGATGGTGCGAATGATTCACTCGGATATGTTTGGATGGATATTCAGAAAATCACAGAAGAAAATGCATCACCATTAGTCTTGAAGGTTAAGTCTGAATTATTGAGATTTCCAGAGCTGGACAAGACCTTGTATATGAATTGGAAGGTGAAGTAGGGGGATAATGGAACTATTTAAAACATGGAAGAAAAATATGGTTCTTTATGGTCTTAAATCTCAAATCGGAACTGTCTACCGAAACAGTGATAGGACAACAAGCTTTTATGATGTTGGAAATTTTCTATACCTAGCAGGGGAGTTGGATTCCAGATTTTGGGAAGATTTTGTTAGGAAATACGGTTTAGATTATAAGATTATTATTTCAGAAGATACTAATTGGCAAGATTTTCTACATCGGAAAGTGGAGCTAAATTCTTTTACTCGCTATTCTTTTAAAGATAAGGCAAATTTTCAAGTTGAATTTCTAAATGGTCTAGTTACTCACTTAGAGGAAGATTACAATATTGTGCCTATTGATAATCATATTTATAACTGCTTTTCTGAGGAAGAATGGTCACAAGATTTACAGGGGGATTTTGAGTCCTATCAGGATTTTGTTTTAAAGGGTGGATTTGGCTTTGTGATTCTTAAAAATAATGAACTGATTGCTGGGATTTCCTCAGGGTTAGTTTACCGTGGAGCAGTTGAAGTGGAAGTTGCAACTAGACCAAACGAACAAGGAAATGGATTTGCTAAAAAGCTTGGTGCTACAATGATTCTGGAGAGTTTAAATAGAGATATGTTTCCACTTTGGGATGCTCATAACGAGGCTTCCAAAAAAGTAGCAGAATTTTTAGGATATGAGTTATTTGAACCTTATGAAGCTTTTGAACTAGAGGAAGGTATCATATAATGATATCTGATATTGTATGTTTTAAGACGAGGTGAATGGCTATGCAAAACCAACTTGCTCTTAGTGGCGAACAAATTGTTGAAAAAGTTTACCCTCAATTATTGCATCATGTTGGTATGATTCGTGGGGAATATTTGTTGAGAGAGCTTAATCAAAACATCCTATTAGCAAGTTGTCAGCAATTTGTAAAAGATTATCTAGACACCATTTGCTCCTTGTACTCAGATGAAGAGGTTTGGTATCGTTTTTCAGAGTTAACAAATACAGAAGCTAATTGTTTAGAGGGAACTAAAGAGCATTTTGATGAAAATCATCCCTTGTTTGGATATAGAGGAACTAGGCGTTTGCTGGCGTGTCCTGATGAATTTCAGGCTGAGGCACATGTCGTTACAGAAGTTTATCAAACAAATCCCAATTTGTCTGTTATTTTTCCTTTTGTCAATAATTCTGAGCAGTTAAAGCAAGCTATTAGAGTATTGCGTGAGCATGGTTTTACTGGAAAAGTCGGCACAATGATTGAATTACCGTCAGCTTATTTTGACTTGGACAGGATACTTGGACAGGATACTGGAAACTGGTATTTCAAAGATTGTAGTTGGAATGAATGATTTGACTTCTTTTGTTTTTGCGACTGTGAGAAATAGTCAATGGCATGATATGGAAAGTCCAATAATGTTAGATATGCTGAGAGATATGCAGGATAAAGCAAGGATGAAAAAGATTGACTTGGCTGTAGCAGGTTATCTGAACTTTTCCTTCATACAAAAAATGAATCAGATGGGTATCAAATGCATTATCCACTACAGTTCTATTCCAGAGATTTTTGATTTAGAGATTGACCATCCAGACCACCTCAAACGTGTAAAAGAATTAAGTAAAAAATTACAAAGGAGCAACCCATGACACCGCAAGAAATGTGGAATATTTACAAGCAAATTAACCCCTCTATCGGAGATGAGATAGATGCCTGGGCTTTTGGAGTGGAAGCCGATACCTTGGCAGGTTTGGTTTTAAAAGGTGAAAAGACAGCAACCGCCTCAGCCTACGACCTCTACGCACTAGAAGACGAACCCCTTCCACAAAAAGGGACCTTCGATATCATTTTAGACAGTCAAAATCAGGCTGTCTGTATTGTCGAAATTACAAAGGTCTCCGTTCAGCCTTTTCATCAAGTTTCTGCTGACCATGCCTTTAAGGAAGGGGAAGGTGACAAATCCCTAGCCTATTGGCGTCAGGTTCATGAGGCCTTTTTTACGGAGTGTCTGAGTGAGGCTAGACTGACTTTTACACCTGATAGCAAGGTCGTTTTGGAAGAATTTCGCAAGGTCTACCCACTGTAGAATGTAAAAGGAAGAAAGTTTTGGAAATTACCGTCCAATCCTTTTTTCTAAAGCAAAACATGATATAATAAGTTTGTTTGAAGAAGAGCTCTAGCTCTTAAACTTAGAATAGGAGAAAACTATGCAAGCAGTAGAACATTTTATTACGCAATTTGTTCCTGAACACTATGATTTATTTTTAGACTTGAGTCGTGAGACCAAGACCTTTTCTGGGAAGGTGACCATCACTGGTCAAGCACAGAGTGACCGTATTTCCCTTCACCAAAAAGACTTGGAAATCGCTTCTGTAGAAGTTGCGGGTCAAGCTCGTCCATTTACAGTTGACCATGACAATGAAGCCCTTCATATCGAATTGGCTGAGGCTGGTCAAGTTGAATTGGTCATTGCTTTTTCAGGAAAAATTACAGACAACATGACAGGGATTTACCCTTCTTACTACACAGTTGATGGTATCAAGAAGGAAGTCTTGTCTACTCAGTTTGAAAGCCATTTTGCGCGTGAAGCCTTCCCATGTGTGGATGAGCCTGAAGCCAAAGCAACTTTTGACCTCGCTCTCCGTTTTGACCAAGCAGAAGGTGAAGTGGCCTTGTCAAACATGCCTGAGATTGATGTGGAAAACCGTAAGGAAACAGGCATCTGGAAGTTTGAGACAACACCTCGCATGTCTTCTTACTTATTAGCTTTTGTTGCAGGTGATTTGCAAGGGGTAACGGCTAAAACTAAAAACGGTACCCTCGTAGGTGTTTACTCAACCAAAGCCCATCCACTATCTAACCTTGATTTCTCATTAGACATCGCTGTTCGCTCAATCGAGTTTTACGAAGATTACTATGGAGTTAAGTACCCAATTCCTCAATCACTTCACATCGCCCTGCCTGACTTCTCAGCTGGTGCTATGGAAAACTGGGGTCTTGTCACTTACCGTGAAGTTTGCTTGGTTGTAGATGAAAACTCAACCTTTGCCAGTCGTCAACAAGTTGCTCTTGTTGTGGCACATGAGTTGGCCCACCAATGGTTTGGTAACCTCGTTACTATGAAATGGTGGGATGACCTTTGGCTCAATGAAAGCTTCGCAAACATGATGGAATACGTCTGTGTGGATGCCATCGAGCCAAGTTGGAATATCTTTGAAGACTTCCAAACAGGTGGAGTACCTCACGCTCTTGAACGCGATGCGACGGATGGTGTTCAGTCTGTCCACGTCGAAGTCAAACACCCAGATGAAATTAATACACTCTTTGATGGCGCTATCGTCTATGCCAAAGGAAGCCGTCTCATGCACATGCTTCGCCGTTGGCTAGGTGATGCGGATTTTGCTAAAGGTTTGCATGCTTACTTTGAAAAACACCAATACAGCAACACCATTGGTCGTGACCTTTGGAATGCCCTTGGTCAAGCATCAGGACGTGATGTTGCAGCCTTCATGGATTCTTGGTTGGAACAGCCTGGTTATCCAGTTCTCACTGTCAAAGTTGAAAATGATGTCTTGAAGATTTCGCAAAAACAATTCTTCATCGGTGAGCACGAAGACAAGAACCGCCTCTGGGTGGTGCCACTCAACAGCAACTGGAAAGGTTTGCCAGATACACTCGAAACTGAAAGTATCGAAATCTCTGGCTACGCAGCTCTTCTTGCTGAAAATGAAGGAGCTCTTCGTCTCAATACTGAAAATACTGCCCACTATATTACAGACTATCAAGGAGACTTGTTAGAAGCTGTTCTTGCTGAGCTAGAAACACTTGATAATACAAGCAAACTACAAATCGTTCAAGAACGTCGTTTGCTTGCTGAAGCAGGGCACATTTCTTATGCAGACTTGCTCCCAGTCCTTGATAAACTTGCTAAGGAAGAATCTTACCTTGTCGTTTCAGCTGTTTCTCAAGTGATTGCTGCCCTTGAGCGCTTTATCGATGAAGGAACAGAAACTGAGAAAGCCTTTAATACACTCGTTGCTAAATTGGCTCGTCACAACTATGACCGTCTTGGCTTTGAAGCCAAAGACGGGGAATCAGATGAAGATGAATTGGTTCGTCAGTTGGCCGTTTCTATGATGATTCGCTCTAATGATGCAGAAGCTAGTCAAGTTGCTAGCCAAATCTTTGCAGCTCACAAGGATAATCTTGCAGGACTTCCAGCAGCAATTCGTGCTCAAGTTCTCATCAATGAAATGAAACACCATGAGACCAAAGACTTGGTCGCAACCTATCTGGACCTATATACTCATGCGACGGATGCGGTCTTCAAACGTCAGCTGTCAGCGGCTCTTGCATACAGTACAGATGCCGACAATATCCAAACCCTGATTAGTTCATGGAAGGACAAATTTGTCGTGAAACCACAAGACTTGTCTGCTTGGTATTACCAGTTCCTAGCTCATCAAAAAACTCAGGGAACATCTTGGTCTTGGGCGCGTGAAAACTGGGATTGGATCAAGGCAGCTCTTGGTGGGGATATGAGCTTTGATAGCTTTGTTATCCTACCTGCCCACGTATTTAAGACAGAGCAACGCTTGGCAGAGTACAAGGAATTCTTTGAACCGCAACTTTCTGACCTTGCGCTTAGCCGTAATATCGGTATGGGAATCAAGGAAATTGCAGCGCGTGTTGATTTGATTAAGCGTGAAAAAGCAGCAGTAGAAAAGGTTTTGAAAGCAAGTAAGTAATAGATAAAAAACAGCGGATCTTGCAATCTGCTGTTTTTTGGAAGTCAGTATAAAGTGTCCATCCTGAAAATCGTGTTATAATAGCAATGTCAAAGAAATTTTACCTAGAATTGTATAGGATGTTAAAGAATTTCGTCTAGCCAATTCGTGAAGAAAAGAATAATATAAAGAGGAAATGCAGATGTTAGGAAAACAATTAAAATTATTTAGAGAACAAAATGGCTACAGTCAGAATCAAATAGCAGAATGTCTGGGGACGACTCGTCAAACTATCTCAAATTGGGAAAATGATAAAACAATTATAGATAGTCATAGTTTGATTCGCTTAGCTGATTTTTATCAGATCTCTTTAGATGAGTTATGTGGACGAAAAAAGATTCCTGTTTACAAGAATTCAAAGATCAAGTCTATGATTTTAGCTAATGCTTGTACACTTTGGACCTGCTTCGCTTCCACTCATCGCTAAATCAATTGTTTTCCGACTAGCTTTTCAATTCTATTGATTCTAGGAGGACAATGATGTCTTACGTTTATTTAACTCTTGCTATTGTATCTGAAATAGCTGCCACAAGTCTGTTAAAACTGTCGCAAGGTTTTTCGAAAATGCTTTTTGGGATTCTTGCTTTAGTTTTGTATGGCTTGTGTTTTTTCTTTCTATCTTTGTCTTTGAAAGGCATACAACTAAATCTAGTCTATGCTATTTGGTCTGGTGTTGGTTTGGTTGGAACAACTGTGCTATCTATTTTGCTTTTTCATGAAAAAGTAACGTTCGCAAGTCTCTTGGGAATTGCTTTAGTTATTGTGGGGCTTGTTATATTAAACCTATCACAAAAGGTTCACTAATGAGGTAGTATGTTATGGGTGACAATTATTTTAAGAATAAAAGAGTCGTTATTATTGGTGCCAGTGGAAATTTGGGACAAGCCTATACACAAGCTTTTTTTCAAGCAGGTGCTCATTTATTTCTTTTAGGTCGCAATATGAATAAATTAGCCAGTTTTTCTGAGAATATTGCTTCCAAGATTCCGATTTGCTCAGTAGATATAACGAATGAAACTTCTATTAAAGTTGCAGTGTCTGAAGTTCAAAAGTGGTCGGGTAATATAGATATTGTTATTAATGCAACGGGATTTGATGTACGAAAATCTTTATTATCTCACTCTGAGGAGGAGATCAATCAAACTATGACGATTAACCTAATAGGGGCTATCCTTGTCAGCAAACATTTTTTACCTTTGTTAAAAAATCAAAAAGGAGCAACCATTGTGCATTCAGGAGGTTTTGCAGATGGTAGGCTGGCCTTCCCCTATTATAGTGTAGATGTGGCGAGCCGCGCCGGACTTTTTTCTTTTATCGAATCAATGAACCGAGAATTAATACAGGAGCAGAAAAAGATGCATATAACTTATTTTTGCCCCAATGCAGCAGACACACCATCAGAAAAGCCTTATCATCCAGTTTGGAGAGAAATGGGGATCTCTATATCAAGTACAAATCAAGTAACCCAAGCTTTACTTAAAGGTATAAAATCTCGTAAAAGAGTGATTTTGATGGGACAAGGTACAAAGATTTTTACAACATTAAACCTTCTATCCCCAGCAATAGCGGATTATCTTTTACTGAGACGATACGGTCGTATTTTAAAAAAATATTTTGGATAAATTTTCTATTATTTTTCTAAGAATTTTCTCATCTTTTAGTATTCTTTAAGAAAAAATAATTAAGATGTATGTAGCCTAAAGAAAGGATGTGGTGAATTTATGAAGTAGAGCTTCTTCATTTTTTCACAGAAACTTAAAGCAGAAAGAAAGAAAAATATAGAATGAATAAAGAGAAAATGATTGTTGTAGAAAAAAGCACCAAGTGGAGGCTATCAGTAGTAGCAAGTGGTTCTTTAGTGGTCGGCTTGCTTGGTGGTTATATATTCGGTTCTTTGACTCAAAAATCAACAAATCAGCAGTCGACCGTTCAAACATCGAAAACCCAGCAAGATAATCAAGATGGCAATAATATGCAAAGTCACGGTGGACAGCCGCCGCAAGGAAATAATAATCAAGAAGGCGGTAGCAATTCTAAGAAGAAACCAGCCAATGCAGATGGAAGTACGAAGGCCAAGGATATCAATTCTAACCAAAATAATGAAGAAAACACTACAAAATCTTAATCCATTTGTTAAAGCCATGATATAATAATTAAAGAATTATACTAAGATCCAAAAAATGATACAAAAATTCTTTATTTTATAATAACCTTAGATGAAGCTGATTAGTATCTTATAGCAGGAGGAGAACAAGATGATTAAGATTTTACTAGTAGAAGACGACTTAGGGTTGTCAAACTCAGTATTTGACTTTTTAGATGATTTTGCAGATGTCATGCAGGTTTTTGATGGAGAAGAAGGTCTCTACGAAGCTGAAAGTGGCGTCTATGACTTGATTTTGCTTGACCTGATGTTGCCTGAAAAAAATGGCTTCCAAGTTCTGAAAGAATTGCGTGAGAAAGGAATCACGACACCAGTCCTTATCATGACCGCTAAGGAAAGTTTGGATGACAAGGGACATGGTTTTGAGTTGGGAGCGGATGACTACCTCACCAAACCTTTCTATCTAGAAGAACTCAAAATGCGGATCCAAGCCCTTCTCAAGCGTTCAGGTAAGTTCAACGAAAACACCTTGACCTATGGAGATATTGTCGTCAACCTTTCAACGAATGAAGTGAAGGTGGAAGACACGCCTGTGGAACTACTCGGAAAAGAGTTTGAGTTATTGGTTTATTTCCTTCAAAATCAAAATGTCATTCTTCCCAAGACGCAAATTTTTGACCGTCTATGGGGGTTTGATAGCGATACGACGATTTCCGTTGTAGAAGTCTATGTCTCAAAAGTTCGTAAGAAATTGAAGGGAACAGCCTTTGCTGAAAATCTTCAAACCTTGCGTAGTGTCGGGTATATTTTAAAAGATGTTCAATAAACTAAAAAAAACATGGTATGCAGATGATTTCAGCTATTTCATTCGAAACTTTGGAGTGTTCACCCTGATCTTCTCTGCTATGACCTTGATTATCCTCCAGGTCATGCACTCGAGTCTCTACACTTCTGTAGATGAAAAACTACAAGCCCTTAGTAGTAGTCCCCAAGCGGTTATCCAGTTAGCCCTGAATCGGGCAACTGAGGAAGTCAAGGATATTCAACCAGCAACAGCGGATGCCAGCAAGGCTGAAATCAAACCCAATGTCAGCTCCAACACGGAAGTCTTGCTCTTTGACAAGGATTTTAACCAACTCTTACTGGGCAATCGCTTTTTAGGATTGGATAAGATTAAGCTGGACAAGAAAGAGTTGAATCACATTCGTCAAATCCAAGTTGTCAATAGCTACGGTCAGGAAGAAACCTACCGGATGATTTTGATGGAAACCAATTCTTCCTCCGTATCAAGCAACGTCAAATATGCGGCGGTTTTAATCAATACCAGCCAGCTCGAGCAAATCAGCCAAAACCACGAGCATTTAATTGTTGTAGTCATGGCTAGTTTCTGGCTCCTGTCTTTAATTGCCAGTGTTTACTTGGCACGTGTCAGTGTCAAACCTTTGCTGGAAAGTATGCAAAAGCAGAAGTCCTTTGTTGAAAATGCCAGTCACGAACTGAGAACGCCTTTGGCCGTTTTACAAAATCGTTTAGAAAATCTCTTTCGAAAACCAGAGGCAACGATTATGGAATCCAGCGAAAGTATCGCTTCGAGTCTTGAAGAAGTTCGCAACATGCGCTTCCTCACGACCAATCTTCTCAACCTTGCACGTCGCGATGATGGAATCAAACCAGAAATAGCAGAAGTATCACCACAGTTCTTTAAGACGACCTTTGCTAACTATGAGTTGATTGCTTCTGAAAATGATCGTATTTTTGAGTATGAAAATCGGATTTATCGTCCCTTCATGACCGATCAGTTGCTCTTAAAACAGCTCATGACCATCTTATTTGACAATGCCATCAAGTATACTGAAGAAGATGGGAAAATTGAGTTTGTAGTCCATGCTACAGATCGCCACCTCTATCTAACAGTAACGGATAATGGAATTGGAATCTCAGCTACTGATAAGAAGAAAATCTTTGATCGATTTTACCGTGTAGACAAGGCGAGAACCCGCCAGAAAGGTGGCTTTGGTCTTGGATTATCTTTGGCCAAGCAGATCGTAGATGCCTTACGAGGAACGATTAGCGTCAAAGATAACAAACCTAGAGGAACAATTTTTGAAGTTAAAATCGCTATCCAATCTCCTTCAAAACGTAAGAATAAATAAAAAGACAGTTAGATAACTGTCTTTTTTGATAACTAGAAAAGAGGCTGGTAGTAGTACCAACCTTTATTTTGAAAATTTTCGTTTGATTATCTTTCTTTGAAGTTGTAAAAGGGCGAAACTAAGACCCATTGCAGCAACAAATGATAAAGCTGTGTTCAATTTTAAGGCTAAAAAGATAAAACTAAAAAGTGCCATAAAAATACAGAAACAAGCGATATTTACAAAAAATAAAATCTCTTTTAGGTTAGGGCCGACTGGGGCTTCTGGTGTGTAATCTTGGTAAAGCGGAGTTTGTTTCGATTCGGGAGCTTGTTCAAACTCATAAGCTTCTAGTTTTCTTGCGGACATGATTCTCTCCTTAACAGTACATAACTATTTTATCATTTTTTATGCAGAGAATTATTACAGGATTGTTACAAAAACACTAAAGTCTCTTATCATCCTCTAAGTCGCTCTTCTTGACACCCACTAGAGAAAATGATAGCATGGATGTTACACTTAAAAACAGATGACCTAACTTTCTATATTATAAATATACTGAGAAAGGTAAGGATAACTTATATAAATTGATAGCAAGCTGAGGCTTTTTCCTAAGATGATTTGTTAAGTTGCTACCTGAATACTTTTGAAGAGTATTGATAGGAGTTGTTTTGAATGGATGATAAGACAGAGATTCTGTCTATTGGACTGGGTGGCATTCTTGCTACCTCTGGGAAATGTTAAAGGAGATAAGCATGTATCTTGCTATCAAAGAGATATTACGAAACAAACTTCGATATAGTTTGATCTTAACGACCATTTTTCTTATCGCTTTTATGGTCTTTTTTATGACCAGTCTAGCTCTCGGTCTTGTGCGAAACAACCGGGCCGCTATTGATAATTGGCAAGCAACGGGTGTCGTTTTATCCGACTACGCAAATGATAATTTGACAGCATCCTTTATTCCTGAAAAGGACTACAAGGATAAGAGTTCTGAAGAGGCTGCTCCCCTGGGCTATATGTTCGCTGTAACCAATCTAGTCGATGGTAGTGAAAAGGTCAATGTTTCCATTTTTGCTCAAGACTGGGACGCTTTTATCTCTCCTAGTTTGACGGAAGGTCGTTATCCTGAAGGAGATGATGAGGTTGTCGTGGACCAGTCTTTTGAGAACTATGGGATGAAGCTAGGCGATGCCATTCAGCTCAATGGAAGCGATTCAAGTTACAAGATTGTAGGCCTGACTCAAGGAAATAAATTTTTCACCGAGCCTGTTGTCTTTACGAGCCTGACAACTTATTGGACCTTACAAGGAACCTTGAAAGCCAATCGTTTCATCTCTGCCTTGGTATTGAAAAATGACATAGAAGTGACTGGCGACGGACTGAAACAGATTTCCATTCCAAAAATGATTTCGAAAATTCCTGGTTACACACCTCAGGTTAATGTATTTTCAGGAATGATTCTCGCTATGATTGTTATCACAGGCCTGATTGTGGGGATTTTTGTTTATATCATTACCATCCAAAAACTAGGTCTTTATGGAATAATGCGAGCTCAAGGGATACAGATCAAAACCATTGTATGGTCTCTGTTCTGTCAAATCTTCCTCCTAGCTGGTATGGGGATTGCTTTAGCCTTGCTGGCAATCGGAGGAGTCATTTTAGTCTTACCAGCTACCTTCTTTTTCTATCCAAGTTGGATAGCCTATTCTGTCCTAAGTTTGGTAATTTCCTTGATGGCCCTTCTAGGTGGTGTCATTTCACTTCCACGCTTGCTAAAGGTGGACCCGATTACTGCGATTGCAGAGTGATAAGGAGAATAGTATGACAACATTGATAGAAATGAATCAAGTGACAAAAACTTACGGGGAAGGAAAGATGAAAGTCGTAGCCCTGCATGAGACGAATTTTCAGCTAAATGCGGGAGAGTTCGTAGCTATCGTTGGGCCCTCTGGCTCTGGAAAGACGACCTTTCTAACAACTCTAGGACAACTTCAGGAAGCATCGAGTGGAAAGATTCTAGTCAAAGGGAAGGAAACAGGCAGTTTGACGGAGAAGGAAAAAACAGATCTCCGTTTTAGAGAGTTTGGTTTCATTCTCCAGGCTTCAAACTTAATTCCTTTTCTAACGGTCAAGGAACAGCTGGATTTGATAGACAGACTAGATAAGGGAAAAAATAGTAAAAGTGACCGAAAAGAGCTGTTTGACTTGTTGGATTTGGAAAAAGTTCAAAATCATTATCCCAAAGCTCTATCGGGTGGCGAACGTCAGCGTGCCGCGATTGCTAGAGCGCTCTATAACAATCCAAGCATTGTGCTTGCAGATGAGCCGACAGCCAGTCTTGACACTGAGCGTGCCTACCAAGTAACGGAGATGCTGGCTGCCATTGCCCATGAACAAGGTAGAGGAGTTGTTATGATTACGCATGACACTCGTCTTCTTGATAAGGTTGATCGTATTTATGTCATGAACGATGGCCACCTAGTTGAAGAAACACATGCATAAAATAGAGTGAATGGTACAAGTTACTGTTCACTTTTTTGATTGGGAAAGATAGAAACAAGTTTAACTTTTTGTGAAACTCTCAGTAACCATAGCTGATTTTTGAGAAATGTGGTATAATTTTTCTTATGGAAAAGATTATCATTACAGCAACTGCTGAAAGTATTGAACAAGTTGAACAACTACTCGAAGCTGGTGTAGACCGTATCTACGTCGGTGAGAAAGATTTTGGCCTTCGTCTGCCAACGACCTTTAGTTATGAAGAGTTACGCACCATCGCAAATCTCGTTCATGAAGCAGGCAAGGAACTGATTGTCGCGGTTAATGCCCTCATGCATCAAGATATGATGGACCGTATCAAGCCTTTCCTAGACTTCTTGGAAGAAATTAAGACAGACTACATCACAGTTGGGGATGCAGGTGTCTTTTACGTGGTCAATCGTGATGGCTATTCCTTTAAGACCATCTACGATGCTTCAACTATGGTGACAAGCAGTCGTCAGATTAACTTCTGGGGTCAAAAGGCTGGCGCATCTGAGGCGGTTTTGGCGCGTGAAATTCCATCTGCTGAACTCTTCAAGATGCCAGAGATTTTGGAAATTCCTGCTGAAGTATTGGTTTATGGGGCTAGTGTCATTCACCATTCTAAGCGTCCGCTCTTGCAAAACTACTATAACTTCACGCACATCGATGATGAAAAGACGCGTAAGCGTGACCTCTTCTTGGCTGAACCAAGTGATCCAGAGAGCCATTACTCTATCTTTGAAGACAATCATGGTACCCACATCTTTGCAAATAACGACCTTGATTTGATGACCAAATTAACAGAATTGGTGGAGCATGGTTTTACTCACTGGAAGCTAGAGGGGCTCTACACACCTGGTCAGAATTTTGTAGAAATTGCTAAACTCTTTATTCAAGCACGCAGCTTGATTCAAGAGGGCAAATTCAGCCATGACCAAGCCTTCTTGTTAGATGAGGAAGTGCGCAAGTTACACCCTAAAAACCGTTTCCTGGACACAGGATTCTATGATTACGATCCTGACATGGTTAAATAGGACATAAAAACCCGAAATAAAAATGTTCGGGTTTTTCCAGTGTATCCATGAAATAAAAACGGATACATGTTATAATAAAAATAGCTCTTTAATGGAGGTGTTTGAGTGGAAAATCTGAAGAAAATGGCAGGTATCAAGGCAGCTGAGTTTGTCAAGGATGGCATGGTAGTCGGTCTGGGAACTGGTTCTACTGCCTACTATTTCGTAGAAGAAATCGGTCGTCGGATTAAGGAAGAAGGTTTGCAGATTACTGCTGTAACGACTTCCAGTGTTACTAGTAAACAGGCCGAAGGTCTTAATATCCCGCTCAAGTCGATTGATCAAGTGGACTTTGTCGATGTGACGGTTGACGGGGCGGATGAAGTAGATAGCCAGTTTAACGGGATCAAAGGTGGTGGTGGTGCCCTTCTGATGGAGAAGGTTGTCGCAACGCCCTCAAAAGAATACATTTGGGTGGTTGACGAAAGCAAACTGGTAGAGAAACTAGGTGCTTTTAAATTGCCTGTAGAAGTGGTTCAGTATGGTGCAGAACAGGTCTTTCGTCGGTTTGAGCGAGCTGGCTACAAACCAAGTTTCCGTGAAAAAGACGGCCAACGTTTTGTGACCGATATGCAGAACTTTATCATTGATCTAGCCTTGGATGTCATTGAAGATCCAATTGCCTTCGGACAAGAATTGGACCATGTCGTTGGTGTCGTTGAGCATGGCTTGTTCAACCAAATGGTGGATAAGGTCATCGTTGCTGGACGAGACGGGGTTCAGATTTTAACTTCAACAAAAGCAAACTAATCAACATAATAAGGAGATACACTATGTCAAAATTTAATCGTATTCACTTGGTGGTACTGGATTCTGTAGGAATCGGTGCTGCGCCAGATGCCAATAACTTTGTCAATGCAGGGGTTCCAGACGGAGCTTCTGACACACTGGGACACATTTCAAAAACCGTTGGTTTGAATGTACCAAACATGGCTAAAATCGGTCTAGGAAATATTCCTCGCGAAACGCCGCTTAAGACTGTACCAGCTGAAAGCAATCCAACAGGTTATGCAACAAAATTGGAAGAAGTATCTCTAGGTAAGGACACCATGACTGGTCACTGGGAAATCATGGGACTCAACATTACCGAGCCTTTCGATACTTTCTGGAACGGATTCCCAGAAGAAATCCTGACAAAGATCGAAGAATTTTCAGGACGCAAGGTCATTCGTGAAGCCAACAAACCATACTCAGGAACAGCTGTTATCGATGATTTCGGACCACGTCAGATGAAAACTGGGGAGTTGATTATCTATACTTCAGCTGACCCTGTTTTGCAGATTGCTGCCCACGAAGACATCATTCCTTTGGATGAATTGTACCGTATCTGTGAATACGCTCGTTCGATTACCCTTGAGCGTCCTGCTCTTCTAGGTCGTATCATTGCCCGTCCATATGTTGGTGAGCCAGGAAACTTCACTCGTACAGCAAATCGTCGTGACTTAGCCGTTTCTCCATTTGCACCAACCGTTTTGGATAAATTGAACGAAGCAGGTATCGATACTTACGCTGTTGGTAAAATCAACGATATCTTTAACGGCGCTGGTATCAACCACGACATGGGTCACAACAAGTCAAACAGCCACGGAATTGATACATTATTGAAGACCATGGGACTTGCTGAGTTTGAAAAAGGATTCTCTTTCACAAACTTAGTTGACTTTGATGCCCTTTATGGACACCGCCGCAATGCTCATGGTTACCGTGATTGCTTGCATGAGTTTGATGAGCGCTTGCCTGAAATTATCGCAGCAATGAGAGAAAATGACCTTCTTTTGATTACTGCGGACCATGGAAATGACCCAACCTATGCAGGAACAGACCACACTCGCGAATATATTCCACTTTTGGCTTACAGTCCTTCCTTTAAAGGAAATGGTGTCATTCCAGTTGGACATTTTGCAGATATCTCAGCAACAGTTGCGGATAACTTTGGTGTTGAAACTGCCATGATTGGTGAAAGTTTCTTAGATAAATTGGTATAAGATGACGCGATATGCTTTACTGGTAAGGGGCATTAATGTCGGTGGGAAGAATAAGGTTGTCATGGCGGAGCTTCGTCAAGAATTGACAAAGTTGGGACTGGAAAAAGTTGAAACCTACATCAACAGTGGCAATATTTTCTTTACTTCGACAGATGACAAAGCCCAATTGGTTGAAAAGTTAGAGACTTTCTTTGAAGTCCATTATCCATTTATTCAGAGCTTTTCCTTGCTGAGTCAGGAAGACTATGAAGCAGAGCTGGAGAATCTGCCAGATTGGTGGTCCAAAGACTTGGCTCGAAAAGATGTGCTCTTCTACACGGAGAACTTGGATGTGGATCAAGTCATCGAGAAAGTGAACAGTTTGGAACTGAAAGATGAAGTGGTTCATTTTGGAAGACTTGGGATTTTCTGGGGGAAATTCTCTGAAGAATCTTACTATGCAACTGCCTATCACAAGTACTTGCTCAAGATGCCTTTCTATCGCAACATCACCATTCGCAATGCCAAAACCTTTGACAAAATCGGTCAAATGTTAAAAAATAATAAAGGAGACACACAATGACATTTTTAGATAAAATCAAGGAAACAGCTGCTTTCCTGAAAGACAAGGGAATCCAAGCGCCTGAGTTCGGTCTAATCCTTGGATCAGGACTTGGAGAATTGGCAGAAGAAATCGAAAATCCAGTTGTAGTAGACTATGCAGACATTCCAAACTGGGGTCGCTCTACAGTCGTCGGACACGCTGGGAAATTGGTATATGGTGAACTTTCAGGGCGCAAGGTCTTGGCTCTTCAAGGACGCTTCCATTTCTACGAAGGCAATCCTCTTGAGGTCGTGACTTTCCCAGTTCGTGTGATGAAAGTACTCGGATGTGAAGGTGTTATTGTAACCAATGCAGCTGGTGGTATTGGCTATGGTCCTGGTACTTTGATGGCTATCTCAGACCATATCAACATGACAGGTCAAAATCCATTGATGGGTGAAAACTTGGATGACTTTGGTCCACGTTTCCCTGATATGTCTAAAGCCTACACACCAGAATACCGTGCTACTGCCCATGAAGTGGCTAAGAAACTTGGTATCAAGCTTGATGAAGGTGTCTATATTGGTGTAACAGGTCCGACTTATGAAACTCCAGCAGAAATCCGTGCCTATAAGACACTGGGAGCAGATGCAGTTGGTATGTCCACTGTTCCTGAAGTGATTGTGGCTGCCCACTCAGGCTTGAAAGTTCTCGGTATTTCATGTATTACGAACCATGCTGCTGGTTTCCAAGAAGAACTCAATCACGAAGAGGTTGTAGAAGTGACTGAACGTGTCAAAGGCGACTTCAAAGGCTTGCTGAAAGCGATTCTTGCTGAATTGTAATGTCATGAGAGTTCACTTTATTTTACATGAGACATTTGAGGTTCCAGGCGCATATCTAAAATGGGCTATAGAACGAGGTCATCAAATTACATCAACAAAGGTTTATGAAAAAAAACCTCTTCCTGAAACAATTGACGGGATTGATTTTCTGATTGTCATGGGTGGTCCTCAATCACCTGATGAGGATAGAGAAAACTTCCCATACTATGATCCAAAGGCTGAGCTTGCTTTTATGAAAGAAGCGATTGCTGCAGATATCTATATTGTTGGTGTCTGTCTTGGTGCGCAACTCCTATCTGTCGCCTATGGTGCGAAGTATGAACATAGTCCAGAGCGCGAGATCGGCGTTTATCCTGTGACATTGACGATGCAAGGTCTAACAGATCCTCATGTCAGCTTGTTCGGAAAAAACATAGAAACCGGCCACTGGCACGGTGATATGCCAGGACTGACAGATGAAGCTGTCGTCTTGGCGACCAGTCAAGGTTGTCCACGCCAAATTATTCGCTTCAGTCCGAAACATTATGCCTTTCAGGCTCATTTGGAATTTGATCCAGACGCAGTAGAATTATTGATTGTTGCGGATGGTGAGGAGAAATTAAGAGAGCAAAGTGAAAAGTTGCCTTTTGTTCAAACACCAGAAGAATTACGTGGAAACGATTATTCTGAAATGAATGCAAAACTGTATGCATTTTTAGATTCATTGGTAAACTAGGAACTACAGAAAGGCAGAGTATCTGAGTTATAGTCAAACTCGGGCTAATTGTTCTGTGAAATATTTAATTTTAAAATCAAGAAAGAAAGGATGGGCTCCTTGTATTCACTGAACTGAATACGGGCGGAGAACTGTGTAAAAAAGATAAACTGTCTAACATCTGCGATGTGTCGTCAGTTTCCTATTTTTCCTTTGTTCTCTGTCGCCCTTTATATCTTAAACATGTCTATCCATATTGCTGCTCAGCAGGGTGAAATTGCTGATAAAATTCTTATTCCTGGAGATCCTCTTCGTGCGAAATTTATTGCGGAGAACTTCCTTGAAGATGCTGTTTGTTTTAATGAAGTGCGTAACATGTTTGGTTACACTGGTACTTACAAGGGTCACCGTGTATCGGTCATGGGAACTGGGATGGGAATGCCGTCTATTTCGATTTATGCGCGTGAGTTGATTGTGGACTATGGTGTGAAAAAACTGATCCGTGTGGGAACTGCGGGTTCGTTAAACGAGGATGTTCATGTCCGTGAATTGGTTTTGGCGCAAGCAGCTGCAACCAACTCAAACATCATCCGCAACGACTGGCCACAGTATGATTTTCCACAAATCGCTAGCTTTGATTTGCTTGACAAGGCCTACCATATCGCCAAAGAACTTGGTATGACCACCCACGTTGGGAACGTTTTGTCATCAGATGTCTTTTATTCAAACTACTTTGAAAAGAACATCGAACTTGGTAAATGGGGAGTTAAGGCAGTGGAAATGGAAGCAGCAGCCCTTTACTATCTTGCTGCCCAACACCACGTTGATGCACTTGCTATCATGACCATTTCTGATAGCTTGGTCAATCCAGATGAAGACACTACTGCAGAAGAACGCCAAAACACTTTCACCGATATGATGAAGGTCGGCTTGGAAACCTTGATTGCAGAGTAAAATGTAAAAGAAAATCCTGATTTCAAGTGGAATCAGGATTTTTTCATAGATGCGATTTTTTCTGGGTCTGGTGTAACGCGGAGGGTCTTTTGTCCTGTGTAGGTTACAAAACCGGGTTTGCCACCAGTTGGTTTATTGAGTTTTTTCACTTCAATCATATCTACCTGAACTAGATTTGACAAGCGCCCTTTGGAAAAGTAGGCCGCTAGTTCTGCCGCATCTGTTTTAACTTCATCAGATGGATCAAGATTTCCTGAGATGACGACGTGGCTTCCAGGAATGTCCTTGGCATGGAACCAAAGTTCCTCCTTGCGGGCCATTTTAAAGGTCAATTCCTCATTTTGCAGGTTGTTTCGTCCGACATAGATGATGGTCTTGCCATCGCTCGCCAGATACTGTTCTGGTTTTTTGCGTTTCTGAATTTTCTCGCGTTGGCGTCTTCTAATAAAGCCAGTTTGGATCAATTCTTCACGGATTTCAGCGATTTCTTCCAGTCCAGCTTGGTTGAGGACGGTTTCCACGCTTTCTAGATAGAGAATGGTAGCCTTGGCTTCTTCAATTAGCTCAGTCAGGTATTTGACAGCTTCTTTGAGTTTCTGGTAACGCTTAAAATAGCGTTGGGCATTCTGACTGGGAGTCAAGGCCTTATCAAGCGCAATGGTGATAGGTTGATTGGTGTAGTAGTTGTCCAAGGTAACCTGATCTTGGTCATTAGGCACTTGGTGGAGGAAGGTTGTCAACAATTCCCCTTTTTGGCGAAATTCCTCAGCATTGTCTGTTGCCAGTAATTCTTTTTCTTGTTTTTTCAGCTTATGTCGATTTTTCTGAAGTTCATTTTCAACACGTCGAATCAGTTCACTGGCTTGCTGTTTAACTCGGTCCCGTTCAGCCTTGTCCTTATAGTAGTTGTCCAGCAAGTTAGAAAGGCTGGCAAAAGGCTCTCCCACCTGATTTGCAAAAGGAACTGGGCTGAAAGAAGTCTCCGTTAGGTAAGGCTTGGTTTCTTGCTCGAAAAAGTTTCGGAAAGTAGACAGTTTATCACTGACAAGAATGTTTTCCAATTCATTTGCCGTATCACGTCCTAGACCTTGAAAGAGACTTTGAAGATTTTTTGCTGTTAGTTCCTGTGTTTGCAGGATTTCAAAGAGCTTTTCATCCTTGACAGTAAAAGGATTGAGAGACTCGGTGCTTGGCGGAGCGATATAGGTCGATCCTGGAAGTAAGGTGCGGTAGCTATTTTGTGAAAAGCCGACGTGTTTGATGACTTCGAGGATTTTATGGCTACTTTTATCCACGAGGAGAATATTGCTGTGTTTACCCATGATCTCTATAATCAGAGTCGCCTGGATATGATCTCCAATTTCGTTTTTATTGGAAACTGTGATTTCCACAATACGGTCATTTTCGATTTGCTCGATCGACTCAATCAGGGCACCCTGCAAATACTTTCTCAAAACCATGATAAAAGTGGAAGGTTGGGCTGGATTTTCAAAGGTTGTTTGGGTCAGCTGGATGCGACCAAAAACGGGATGAGCAGAGAGGAGCAGGCGATGGCTTTGGCGATTGCTGCGGATTTGCAAGACCAACTCTTGTTCAAAAGGTTGATTGATTTTCTGGATGCGACCATTGACCAACTCTCTTCGCAATTCCTCAATCATGTGGTGTAAAAAAAATCCGTCAAATGACATCGTTCTCTCCTTGTGATTGTATTCCATAGTATTATATCAAAAAGGTAGAATAAAATCATGGAAATGTGGTATAATAAAGCCAAGTAAAGAGAATCGAGAAGTACATGTATATTGAAATGGTAGATGAAACTGGTCAAGTTTCACAAGAAATCTTGCAACAAACCCAAGAAATTTTGGAATTTGCAGCCCAAAAAATAGGAAAAGAAGACAAGGAGATGGTAGTCACTTTTGTGACCAACGAGCGTAGCCACGAACTCAATCTGGAGTACCGTGATACAGATCGTCCGACAGATGTCATCAGCCTTGAGTATAAACCAGAGTTGGACATTGCCTTTGATGAAGAAGATTTGCTTGAAAATCCTGAATTAGCAGATATGGTGTCTGAGTTTGATGCCTATATTGGGGAACTGTTCATCTCTATCGATAAAGCGCATGAGCAGGCTGAGGAATATGGCCACAGCTTTGAGCGTGAAATGGGCTTCTTGGCAGTACACGGCTTTTTACACATTAACGGCTACGATCACTACACTCCGGAAGAAGAAGCGGAGATGTTCGGTTTACAAGAAGAAATTTTGACAGCCTATGGACTCACAAGACAATAAACGAAAATGGAAAAATCGTGACCTGGTATCTAGTTTAGAATTTGCTCTTACAGGAATTCTGACTGCTTTCAAGGAAGAACGTAATATGCGAAAACATGCAGTGACGGCTCTAGTAGTTATCCTTGCAGGTTTTGTTTTTCAGGTGTCACGAATTGAATGGCTCTTTCTCCTAATGAGCATTTTCTTGGTAGTAGCCTTTGAGATTATTAACTCTGCTATTGAAAATGTGGTGGATCTAGCCAGTCACTATCACTTTTCTATGTTGGCAAAGAAAGCCAAGGACATGGCAGCAGGAGCCGTGCTAGTTGTCTCTCTTTTTGCTGCAGTGACAGGTGCACTTATCTTTATCCCACGCATTTGGGATATACTATTCTAAACTATAAGAGGAAATTATGACATTTAAATCAGGCTTTGTAGCTATTTTGGGACGTCCCAATGTTGGGAAGTCAACCTTTTTAAATCACGTCATGGGGCAAAAGATTGCCATTATGAGTGACAAGGCGCAGACAACGCGCAATAAAATCATGGGGATTTACACCACGGATAAGGAGCAAATCGTCTTTATCGACACGCCGGGGATTCACAAGCCTAAGACGGCTCTTGGAGATTTCATGGTGGAATCTGCCTACAGTACTCTGCGTGAAGTGGATACTGTTCTATTCATGGTGCCAGCTGATGAGCCACGTGGTAAGGGCGACGACATGATTATCGAGCGTCTGAAAGCTGCCAAGGTTCCTGTGATTCTGGTGGTGAATAAGATTGACAAGGTTCATCCAGACCAACTTCTGGCTCAAATTGATGATTTCCGTAACCAGATGGACTTTAAGGAAATTGTTCCTATCTCAGCCCTTCAGGGAAATAACGTTTCTCGACTAATCGATATTTTAAGTGAAAATCTAGAGGAAGGTTTCCAGTATTTCCCAGCTGATCAAATCACAGATCATCCTGAGCGTTTCTTAGTATCAGAGATGATTCGTGAGAAGGTTCTTCATTTGACACGTGAAGAGATTCCACACTCAGTTGCCGTAGTGGTTGACTCTATGAAACGGGATGAAGAGACAGACAAGGTTCACATCCGTGCAACCATCATGGTGGAGCGAGATAGCCAAAAAGGTATCATCATCGGTAAAGGTGGCGCCATGCTTAAGAAAATTGGGACCATGGCCCGTCGTGATATCGAACTCATGCTAGGGGATAAGGTTTTCCTAGAAACTTGGGTCAAGGTCAAGAAAAATTGGCGTGATAAAAAGCTAGATTTGGCTGACTTTGGCTATAATGAAAAAGAATACTAAGTAGAGGTGGGCTCATGCCTGCTTCTTGTTTTTACAGAAGGAGGACTTATGCCTGAATTACCTGAGGTTGAAACGGTTCGTCGTGGCTTAGAAAAATTGATTTTGGGAAAGAAGATTGCTAATGTAGAAATTGCTTATCCCAAGATGATCAAGACGGATTTGAAAGAGTTTCAAAAGGAAGTGCCTGGTCAAGTAATTGAGTCCATGGGGCGTCGTGGAAAATATTTGCTTTTCTACTTGACAGACAAGGTCTTGATTTCCCATCTGCGGATGGAGGGAAAGTATTTTTACTATCCGGACCAAGTTCCAGAACGTAAACACGCCCATGTTTTCTTCCATTTTGAGGATGGCGGCACTCTTGTATATGAGGACGTACGCAAGTTTGGTACTATGGAACTGCTGGCACCCGACCTTTTGGATGCCTACTTTGTATCTAAAAAACTAGGGCCTGAGCCAAGAGAGCAGGACTTTGATTTGCAGGTCTTTCAAGCTGCTCTATCCAAGTCTAAAAAGCCTATCAAATCCCATCTCCTAGACCAGACCTTGGTAGCTGGCCTTGGCAATATCTATGTGGATGAGGTTCTCTGGCGAGCTCAGGTTCATCCAGCAAGACCTTCCCAGACTTTGACAGCAGAAGAAGCGACAGCTATTCATGACCAGACCATTGCTGTTTTGGGGCAGGCTGTTGAAAAAGGCGGCTCCACCATTCGTACCTATACCAATGCCTTTGGGGAAGACGGAACCATGCAGGACTTCCATCAGGTCTATGATAAGACTGGACAAGCATGTTCCCGCTGTGGGACAGTGATTGAGAAATTCCAGCTCGGTGGACGTGGAACTCATTTTTGTCCTCAGTGTCAAAGGAGGAGCTGATGGGAAAAATCATCGGAATCACAGGAGGAATTGCTTCTGGTAAGTCAACTGTGACAAATTTTCTAAGACAAAAAGGATTCCAAGTTGTCGATGCTGACGCAGTCGTCCATGATCTACAAAAACTTGGTGGTCGTCTTTATCAGCTCTTAGTTCAGCACTTTGGGCAGGAAATCATCCTTGAAAATGGAGAACTTAATCGCCCTCTTCTGGCTAGTCTCATCTTTTCAAATCCTGAGGAGCAAGAATGGTCTAAACAAACCCAAGGAGAGATTATTCGTGAGGAATTGGCTGCATTGCGAGACCAGTTGATTCAGACAGAAGCGATTTTTTTCATGGATATTCCCCTGCTTTTTGAACAGGACTATGCCACCTGGTTTGATGAAACATGGCTGGTCTATGTGAACCGTGATGTTCAGGTGGAACGTTTCATGAAACGGGATCATCTTTCTAAGGAAGTAGCAGAGTCTCGTTTGGCCGCCCAGTGGTCTTTAGAAGAAAAGAAAAAATTAGCGAGTCATATACTAGATAATAATGGCAGTCGTGATCAGCTTGTGGCTCAAGTAGTGAAGTTACTTGAAGGAGGCGATAGCTGTGCAAGAGATTAGTTGGAAAGAGAATCTTCGTGTCGCCTGGTTCGGTAGTTTTCTAACGGGCGCCAGCATTTCCTTGGTCGTTCCTTTCATGCCTATCTTTGTAGAGCAGTTGGGAATCGAAAGAAATCAAGTAGCTTTCTATGCTGGATTAGCCATCTCAGTTTCGGCTGTTTCAGCAGCTCTAGTTTCTCCTATCTGGGGTATTCTTGCTGACAAATATGGTCGAAAACCCATGATGATTCGAGCGGGTCTTGCCATGACCATCACTATGGGAGGTTTGGCCTTTGTTCCGAATATCTATTGGCTACTCTTTTTGCGCTTGCTCAATGGTGTATTTACTGGATTTGTCCCCAATGCAACAGCCTTGATTGCTAGTCAGGTACCTAAAGATAAGTCTGGAGCGGCTCTGGGGACTCTATCTACAGGTGTAGTTGCGGGAACACTGACGGGCCCCTTTGTTGGAGGCTTTATTGCTGAAATTTTTGGCATTCGTAATGTTTTTTTATTGGTAGGCGCTTTCTTATTTTTAGCTGCAATCCTAACTATTTTCTTTATCAAGGAAGATTTTCAGCCAGTTGCTAAGGAGAAGGCTATCCCAACGAAAGAAGTATTTTCTTCTTTCAAGTATCCTAGGCTCTTAGTGAATCTATTTTTGACGAGCTTTGTCATTCAATTTTCAGCTCAATCAATTGGCCCCATTCTAGCTCTCTATGTGCGGGACTTAGGACAGACTGAGAATCTCCTCTTTGTATCAGGACTAATCGTATCCAGCATGGGATTTTCTAGCATGATGAGTGCTGGAATTCTAGGAAAACTTGGCGATAAGGTAGGGAATCATAGATTGTTGGTCGCGGCGCAGATTTATTCCGTCATCATTTACATACTTTGTGCTCATGCAACCAGCCCCCTTCAACTTGGCTTGTATCGTTTTCTCTTTGGTTTGGGAACGGGAGCTCTCATACCAGGTGTCAATGTGCTTCTTAGCAAATTGACTCCAAAATCAGGTATTTCAAGGATTTTCGCCTTCAACCAAGTCTTTTTTTACCTCGGTGGAGTGATTGGACCTATGGCAGGATCCGCAGTTGCAGGATATTTGGGCTACCATGCTGTCTTTTATGCGACAGCAGCCTGTGTGGCTTTCAGTTGTTTATGTAACTTAGTGCAATTTAGATCATTATTAAAAGTAAAGGAAATCTAGTGCGAGTAAAAATCAATCTCAAGTGCTCCTCTTGTGGCAGCATGAATTATCTAACCAGTAAGAACTCCAAAACCCATCCAGACAAGATTGAGGTGTTAAAATATTGTCCAAAGGAAAGAAAAGTAACTTTACATCTTGAATCTAAGTAGAATTTATGGTAAAATAATAGGGATTTTAAGGAGTTTGATATGTATAACCTATTATTAACCATTTTATTAGTATTATCTGTTGTGATTGTGATTGCGATTTTCATGCAACCAACTAAGAACCAATCCAGCAATGTATTTGATGCCAGCTCAGGTGATTTGTTTGAACGGAGTAAAGCGCGTGGTTTTGAAGCTGTGATGCAACGTTTGACAGGTATTTTAGTCTTTTTCTGGCTAGCCATTGCCTTAGCATTGACGGTATTATCAAGTAGATAAGAAATGGGCAGGACTAGGTCTTTGCCTATTTTTATTTTTATACTCTTCAAAAATCAAATTCAAACCACGTCAGCGTCGGCTTGTCGTATATGTGTTACTGACTTCGTCAGTTCTATCCACAACCTCAAAACGGTATTTTGAGCAACCTGCGACTAGCTTTCTAGTTTGCTCTTTGATTTTTATTGAGTATTAAATGATGTTTGAGAAGGTCTTACAGTAAAAGAAAATTAAAAAATCTAGAAAGAAAACATGAAAGATAAAATTAAAGAATATTTGCAAGAGAAGGGGCGAGTGACGGTAAATGACCTGGCTCAGGCTCTCGGAAAGGATGGGTCCAAGGATTTCCGTGAGTTGATTAAAACACTGTCTCTGATGGAAAGAAAGCACCAGATTCGTTTTGAAGATGATGGTAGTTTATGTCTGGACCAAAAGAAGAAACATGAAATTACCCTCAAAGGGATTTTTCATGCCCATAAAAACGGCTTTGGCTTTGTTACTCTGGAAGGCGAAGAGGACGACCTTTTTGTAGGAAAAAACGATGTCAACTATGCTATTGATGGCGATACCGTTGAGGTAGTCATTAAGAAAGTTGCTGACCGTAACAAGGGAACTGCTGCAGAAGCAAAAATCATTGATATATTAGAGCATAGTCTGACAAGCGTTGTCGGCCAAATCGTTCTGGATCAGGAAAAGCCCAAGTATGCGGGCTACATCCGTTCAAAAAATCAGAAAATCAGCCAACCGATCTATGTGAAGAAACCAGCTATCAAGTTGGAAGGGACAGAGGTTCTCAAGGTCTTTATCGACAAATACCCAAGTAAGAAACATGATTTCTTTGTCGCTAGTGTGCTCGACGTGGTGGGACACTCTACTGATGCGGGGATTGATGTCCTTGAAGTCTTGGAGTCCATGGATATTGTCTCAGAATTTCCAGAAGCTGTTCTCAAGGAAGCAGAAAGTGTACCAGAAGCTCCGTCTCAAAAGGATATGGAAGGGCGTCTTGATTTAAGAGATGAGCTTACCTTCACTATTGACGGCGCAGATGCCAAGGACTTGGACGACGCAGTTCACATCAAGCCTTTGAAAAATGGCAATATGGAACTCGGAGTTCACATCGCGGATGTTTCCTACTATGTGACAGAGGGTTCTGCCCTTGATAAGGAAGCCCTTAACCGCGCGACTTCTGTCTATGTAACAGACCGAGTGGTTCCAATGCTTCCAGAGCGTTTGTCAAATGGTATCTGCTCCCTCAATCCTCAAGTCGATCGCTTGACCCAGTCTGCCATTATGGAAATTGATAAACATGGTCGTGTGGTTCATTACACCATTACCCAAACGGTTATCAAGACAAGTTTCCGTATGACCTATAGCGCTGTCAATGATATCCTAGCAGGTGACGAGGAAAAGAGACAAGAGTTTAAGAAAATTGTTCCTAGTATCGAGCTCATGGCCAAGCTTCATGAAAGGCTAGAAAGCATGCGTGAAAAACGTGGAGCTCTTAATTTTGATACCAGTGAAGCTAAGATTCTAGTGGATAAAAAAGGTAAGCCTGTTGATATCGTTCTTCGTCAGCGTGGTGTTGCTGAGCGGATGATCGAGTCCTTCATGTTGATTGCTAATGAAACGGTTGCCGAGCACTTTAGCAAGATGGACCTACCTTTTATCTATCGGATTCATGAGGAGCCCAAGGCTGAAAAAGTTCAGAAGTTTATTGATTACGCTTCGAGCTTTGGGTTACGAATTTATGGGACGGCTAGTGAGATTAGTCAAGAGGCCCTCCAAGACATCATGCGTGCTGTTGAGGGAGAACCTTATGCGGATGTATTATCCATGATGCTTCTCCGTTCTATGCAACAGGCTCGCTATTCTGAGCACAATCATGGTCACTATGGACTAGCCGCTAACTATTACACTCACTTCACCAGTCCTATTCGCCGTTATCCAGACCTTCTAGTCCATCGAATGATTCGGGATTACGGCCGTTCTAAGGAAATAGCAGAGCATTTTGAACAAGTGATTCCAGAGATTGCAACCCAGTCTTCCAATCGTGAGCGTCGTGCCATCGAGGCCGAGCGTGAAGTCGAAGCCATGAAAAAGGCTGAGTACATGGAAGAATACGTTGGTGAAGAGTACGACGCAGTTGTATCAAGCATCGTCAAATTCGGTCTCTTTGTTGAATTGCCAAATACAGTCGAAGGATTGATTCACATTACCAATTTGCCTGAATTTTATCATTTTAATGAACGTGATTTGACTCTTCGTGGGGAAAAATCAGGAATAACTTTCCGTGTGGGACAGCAAATTCGTATTCGTGTAGAAAGAGCCGATAAGATGACAGGAGAGATTGATTTCTCTTATATTCCAAGTGAGTTTGATGTCATCGAAAAGAGCTTGAAACAAGCTGGTCGCAGAGACAGGGGGCGTGGTTCAAATCGCCGTTCAGACAAGAAGGAAGACAAGAGAAAATCAGGGCGCTCAAATGATAAGCACAAGCATTCACAAAAAGATAAAAAGAAAAAAGGCAAGAAACCTTTTTACAAAGAAGTAGCTAAGAAAGGAGCCAAGCATGGCAAAGGGCGAGGGAAAGGTCGTCGCACAAAATAAAAAGGCGCACCACGACTATACAATCGTAGATACGCTAGAGGCAGGAATGGTCCTGACCGGAACTGAAATCAAGAGCGTTCGAGCTGCTCGAATCAATCTCAAGGACGGCTTTGCCCAAGTAAAAAATGGGGAAGTCTGGCTGAGCAATGTTCATATTGCCCCTTACGAAGAGGGCAATATCTGGAACCAGGAACCAGAACGCCGTCGTAAACTTCTGCTCCATAAGAAGCAAATTCAAAAATTGGAACAAGAGACCAAAGGGACAGGAATGACCCTTGTTCCCCTTAAAGTCTATATCAAAGATGGCTACGCCAAACTCCTTTTAGGACTTGCTAAAGGGAAGCATGACTATGACAAACGGGAATCGATCAAGCGTCGTGAACAAAACCGCGACATCGCGCGTGTGATGAAAGCTGTCAACCAGCGTTAAGAAGAGGAAGTAAAATGGAAAAATTAATTGCCTATAAACGGATGCCCTTGTGGAATAAACAAACCATGCCTGAAGCTGTCCAGCAAAAGCACAATACTAAAGTCGGCACTTGGGGAAAAATTACTGTGTTGAAAGGGGCTCTCAAGTTTATTGAATTGACTGAAGATGGTGAGGTTCTAGCTGAGCACCTCTTTGAGGCAGGGGCTGACAATCCCATGGCGCAACCACAAGCCTGGCACCGAGTAGAGGCTGCAACAGACGATGTAGAATGGTACTTGGAATTTTATTGTAAACCTGAGGATTATTTCCCTAAGAAATACCAGACCAATCCAGTCCATTCAGAGGTCCTAGAGGCTATGCAGACGGTGAAACCAGGAAGAGCCTTGGATTTGGGTTGTGGTCAGGGGCGTAACTCTCTCTTTCTCGCACAGAATGGTTTTGATGTGACAGCTGTGGATCAAAATGAATTGTCCCTTGAAATTTTGCAAAGCATCGTAGAGCAAGAGGATCTAGACATGCCTGTAGGACTTTACGATATCAATTCAGCCGATATTAGCCAAACCTATGACTTCATCGTGTCGACAGTTGTTCTAATGTTTCTTCAAGCTGACCGCATTCCAGCTATTATCCAAAATATGCAGGAACACACCACGGTCGGTGGTTATAACCTTATCGTCTGTGCCATGGATACAGAGGATTATCCTTGCTCAGTCAAATTCCCATTCATCTTTAAAGAAGGGGAGTTGGCGGACTACTACAAGGATTGGGAATTGATTAAGTACAATGAAAATCCAGGACACTTGCACCGTCGTGATGAAAATGGCAATCGCATTCAACTACGCTTTGCGACTATGCTAGCTAAAAAAATCAAGTAAATCAAACCTATACCAGCGAATAGAAACCACTTTGCAAGGTCTCTATTCGTTTTTGTTTGCGTTGGTTGATTGGGGAGAGCAGGATTTTATGCTATACTAGAAGTAGGAAATCTGAGCAATTGGGCTGTATTGCTGATACTCTCAGCGCAAGAAAGTTTTTATGATGGAGGTGGTCGAATGACGAGTCTTTTGGTGGAATTGTATGATCGGCATGTATTGGAAAAGAATGTCTACCAAGCCTTTATCAGTGATTGTGACGAGATTCTTTTTCTATCTTTGACGAAAATAAGCAATGAAGAAAAGCTTTCTCTCCGTCAGTTTATCATGGAAGAGGTGCCTCATATCCAACGAGTGACCTTTCGTCAGTTATCCTTAGAACAACTAGCGGATCAGTTAGATTATTGTCTAGCAGGCTATGATCAGGTTCTTCTTGATGTTTTTGGTGGAGATTCGCTACTAGCCTTATCCCTCTATCAATACGGCTTGGATCGCTACCTCCCCATCGTTGCCATGGATATCGAGCGGGGAAAACAATACAAGTGGGTAGCCGGTCAGTTGGAAAAAGAAGACTTGGACATTCCAACCCTAAGCATCCAACAGCTGATAGCCTTGCGTGGTGGAAAAATGCTCAAATCAAAACGCCCTATCCACTCAGTTCAAGAAATTTCAGCCATCAAAAAGCTAGCCAGCTCTGCCATTTCCAACCCTTCCCACTGGTATCAAGTAACCCAATTTTTCTCTCTAGCTAAGACCAATGACCTGCATGCTGAGACCGAAAAAATACTGGAAAACAATGGCAGGTATTATCACTATCCAAAATCCCTTATTCCCTTACTTGTGGAAGCGGGGATGCTTTGTATTGAAAGTGAGGACAAGAAACGAGTAGCCTACAGCTTTCCAAGTCAAGAAGCTCAAGTCTTTTGCCGCAACAAGGGGCATATTTTAGAGGTATATCTCTATCTCTTGGCGCTTGAATCTCAGCTGTTTGATGAGTGCATGATAGGTGGTGAGATTGATTGGAATGGCATCTTTCCAGAGGCGGACAATGTTCAAAATGAGATTGATGTCATTCTGAGAAAGGGACGCTCGATTACCTTTATCTCTTGCAAGATGACAGATTTATCAGTCGAAGCCATCAATGAGCTAGAAGTCTATGCCAATCATTTTGCTGGGGAAAGTTGTCTCAAGTTAATTGTTTGTACGGGAAAAATCAATCCTGTTTATGCCAATCGCTGTCAGGAATACGGCGTGCTGGTCATTAGAAGCGAGCAGATTCCTAATCTCATTCCTATGCTAAAAAAATATTCTAAGAGACAAAAAAGATGAGAAATAATATCATGAAAGGCTGGAATTCCAGTCTTTTTTACTTCTTTTTCGAATAAATGAGAAAAGGAGGTAGACCATGTTTGTAGCCAGAGATGCCAAGGGGAATTTGGTGAATGCCCTCGAAAAAGATGTGACCAAGCAAGCTTATACTTGTCCAGCCTGTGGGGGCGGGCTACGATTACGCCAAGGACAGAGTATTCGAACGCACTTTGCCCATGAAAGGTTAAGAGATTGTATTGCTATTTTTGAGAATGAAAGTCCAGAACACTTGGGAAATAAAGAGGCCCTTTATCATTGGGTCAAGAAGGACAATCAAGTCGCCTTAGAATATAGTCTGCCCGAGATTCAGCAGATAGCAGATGTTCTCGTCAATGAGAAACTAGCTCTGGAGGTTCAGTGCAGTCCCTTGTCTCAAAAGCTTTTAGGCGATAGAAGTCAAGGATACCGCAGCCAGGGCTATCAGGTTATCTGGCTACTGGGAGAAAAACTCTGGTTAAAAGAGCGATTAACACAATTGCAAAGGGGATTTCTCTATTTTAGTCAAAATATGGGATTCTATGTTTGGGAACTAGATCTCAAAAAGCAAGTTTTGAGACTTAAATACCTTTTACATCAGGACCTACGTGGCAAGCTTCATTTTCAGGTCAAGGAATTTTCCTATGGCCAAGGAAATCTCTTGGAAATCTTACGATTTCCTTATCAAAAACAAAAACTGCCTCGTTTTGCAGTTGTGCAAGATTCCACTATCTGTCACTACATTCGCCAGCAGTTGTACTACCAAACGCCCTACTGGATGAAAAAACAGGAGCAAGCTTATCATCGAGGAGACAATCTATTAAACCGTCAACTAGACGACTGGTATCCTCAAGTCAAGCCGATAGAATCAGGTGATTTTTTGCAGATTGAAACGGATTTGACTAGCTATTATAGAAATTTTCAGGCTTACTATCAAAAAAATCCGAAAAATAATCGCCAAAAGCTCTATCCACCAGCCTTTTATCACTTATATTTCTCAAAAAATGTGGTAAAATAGAAAGGATGGAGGAATCTTATGGTATTACAACGACATGAAATAAATGAAAAAGATACATGGGATCTTTCGACAATCTACCCAACAGACCAGGCTTGGGAAGAAGCCTTGAAAGATTTAACTGAAAAAGTACAAACAGCAGCCCAGTATGAGGGGCATCTCTTGGATAGCGCAGACAGTTTGCTTGAGATTACAGAATTCTCACTTGACTTGGAACGCCAAGTTGAAAAGCTTTATGTCTATGCGCATATGAAAAATGACCAGGACACGCGTGAAGCCAAGTATCAAGAGTACTATGCTAAGGCAATGACCCTATACAGTCAGTTAGAACAAGCCTTTTCATTCTATGAACCTGAGTTTATGGAGATTAGCGAAGAGCAGTATGCGGTCTTCCTAGAAGCTCAACCAAAACTCCAAGTTTACAAGCACTTTTTTGACAAGCTCTTGCAAAAGAAAGACCATGTTCTTTCGCAACGTGAGGAAGAATTGCTTGCTGGAGCAGGAGAAATCTTTGGCGCTGCTAGCGAAACCTTCGCTATTTTGGACAATGCGGATATTAGCTTCCCATATGTGCTTGATGACGAAGGCAAGGAAGTGCAACTCTCACACGGTACTTACATCCGTTTGATGGAGTCTAAAAACCGTGAAGTGCGTCGTGGTGCCTATGAAGCCCTTTATGCGACTTACGAGCAATTCCAACACACTTATGCCAAGACCTTGCAGACAAATGTTAAGGTGCAAAACTACCGTGCCAAAGTTCGCAACTATAAGAGTGCTCGCCATGCAGCCCTCGCAGCCAATTTTGTTCCAGAAAGTGTCTATGACAATCTAGTAGCAGCAGTTCGCAAGCATTTGCCACTCTTGCATCGTTACCTTAACCTTCGTTCTAAAATCTTGGGAATTTCAGATCTCAAGATGTATGATGTCTACACACCACTCTCGTCAGTAGATTATAGCTTTACCTACGAGGAAGCCTTGAAAAAGGCAGAAGAAGCTTTGGCAGTTTTAGGTGACGACTACTTGAGCCGTGTCAAACGTGCCTTCAGCGAGCGTTGGATTGATGTCTATGAAAATCAAGGCAAGCGTTCTGGTGCCTACTCTGGTGGTTCTTACGATACCAATGCCTTTATGCTTTTAAACTGGCAGGACAATCTAGACAATCTCTTTACCCTTGTCCATGAAACAGGTCACAGTATGCACTCAAGCTATACTCGTGAAACTCAACCTTATGTTTACGGGGATTACTCTATCTTCTTGGCTGAGATTGCCTCAACGACTAATGAAAATATCTTGACAGAGAAATTGTTGGAAGAAGTGGAAGACGATGCGACACGCTTTGCTATCCTCAATAACTTCCTAGATGGTTTCCGTGGAACAGTTTTCCGTCAAACTCAATTCGCTGAGTTTGAACATGCCATCCACCAAGCAGACCAAAATGGAGAAGTCTTGACAAGTGATTTCCTCAATAAGCTCTACGCTGACTTGAACCAGGAGTACTATGGACTCAGCAAGGAAGACAATCCTCAGATCCAATACGAGTGGGCACGAATTCCACATTTCTACTATAACTACTATGTTTATCAATATTCAACAGGTTTTGCAGCTGCTTCAGCCTTGGCTGAGAAGATTGTCCATGGTAGTCAAGAAGACCGTGACCGCTATATCGACTACCTCAAGGCAGGTAAGTCAGACTATCCACTCAATGTCATGAGAAAAGCGGGAGTGGATATGGAGAAGGAAGACTATCTTAACGATGCCTTTGCCGTCTTTGAACGTCGCTTGAACGAGTTTGAAGCCCTTGTTGAAAAATTGGGATTGGCTTAAGATGGTAGAGTCTTATAGTAAAAATGCCAATCACAATATGCGACGTCCCGTCGTCAAGGAAGAAATCGTAGAACTCATGCGCCAGCGTCAAAAGCAGGTGACAGGTTCTTTGAAAGAATTGGAGACCTTCGCTCGCAAGGAAAATATTCCCATCATTCCCCATGAAACGGTCGCGTATTTTCGATTTCTCATGGAGACCATACAGCCCAAGAACATTTTGGAAATTGGGACGGCTATCGGTTTCTCAGCTCTTTTAATGGCGGAACATGCGCCAGATGCTAAGATTACAACGATTGACCGTAATCCTGAGATGATAGGCTTTGCCAAGGAAAACTTTGCCCAGTTTGACAGTCGTCAGCAAATCACTCTTTTAGAGGGAGATGCAGTCGATGTTTTATCTACTCTGACAGAAACTTATGACTTTGTCTTTATGGACTCAGCCAAGTCCAAGTACATCGTCTTTCTGCCTGAAATCCTTAAACATTTGGAAGTTGGTGGAGTGGTGGTCTTGGATGATATTTTCCAAGGAGGAGATGTTGCCAAGGACATCATGGAAGTCCGCCGTGGTCAACGAACCATCTACCGTGGTTTGCAAAGGCTTTTCGACGCAACTTTGGACAATCCAGGTCTAACAGCAACTCTAGTTCCTCTTGGTGATGGCATTCTCATGCTACGAAAGAATGTGGAAAATGTAACCTTGCCAGAAATGGAATAAATAAAAAATAGTACAATCCTCCTGTATCAAGTAATAGGAGGATTTTTATGTCTCAAAACATCATCAATATCGGCTATACACGCGTTTCAACTCATAAGAAAGATTTGGGCTTAGAGGTGCAAATCTAAGCTCTCAAGCATTGTGACCAGCTTTTTATAGAGTTGTGAATCTGGTTCAAACAATGCACGCTCAGAGCTCGAAAAGGCTCTAAAATTGGCTCAAACGCTTTCGAAAAAAGGAACGCAAGTCACTTTCACCATCTACAAGCTTGATAGGCTTACGCGCTCTATGTTTAAATTGCTAGAACTGATTGAACAATTTAATGATTCGGATATTCAGCTAGTCAGTTTGCATGAAAAATTGGAAACTGACTAGCTCATTGGTAGGTTACTTTGTATGATTCTAGGATTTGTGGCAGAAAGTGAGTTGGAAAACTTGCGATTTCGTACTCGTGAAGGGCTTCTTAAAGCAAAGGAAAAAGGCGTCAAACTGGGTGCTAAGCGAATTTCGAAAAAGAAGGAGGAGAGAATTATTGAGCAGTACTTGGAAGGAGTAGCAAGCATCAGAATAATAGCAAAAACAGAACGAATTTCGACCTCAACCATCTATAAAGTCTTGGAACGCAACGATGTGGCCAATAATCGCAAAAAAGTTTCGAAAATTTCTTGCTAAAAACCAGACAAAATGCTACAATGAAGGCGTAAATATGTTTCGATTAACGACTGTTAAACGATACACTTAAAAAACAAAAAAATACAAATCCAACACAGGCTCAAAACCTTGTTAAATTCGTATTTTCTGAAATATTCATATTGTTATTTTGAATGTTTCGCCAAACGGTCGTTACGCGATACACCAAAAACCTTTTCTCTCAAGTGGTTGAGGTGTATTTTCGAAACACTAAAATCAAAAAAATTAGAATTTTGTAGTATTTGCCCACCTAAAAAGTAATTCTACATTCCTAAGGAGGAAATGATGAAAACGAATAAACTTGTTAAACTCGGTGTTGCAACCTTTGCGGTTGCGGTGTTGGGTGCAGTGCCAGCTTTTACAGTTCAGGCTGACACAAATGTGGCAGAAAAGCCAAATACAGCTTCAAAACCAGTAGAAAATGCTAAACCAAGTGATTCAGAAAAACAAGAGGTTAAACCGGCAGAAGAAGTTAGTCCTGAATCTGATCCAGAAACAAATCCAGCAGAGTCTCAACCATCTGATACTCCTGAGGGACATGCGAACTCAAATGAAGTAGAAACTTCAAGTGAAGAAGAGAATGGGAGTAATACCTCATTTAATAACCATGTGAATAAAGTTAAGGAAGTTCGTATTGGATATAGATTCCGTATATTTACTTACCGTGGTGGTTGGGCATGGCATTATGCTCCGACTGATGAGGCCCGTGACTATAGTAGTTCTGAAAAATATCCAAGCACGACTATTAAGTTGCATCCTGGAGAAAGCTACACCTTGCCAGCTCCCCCTACCATTGCAGGTTATGTTTTCGAAAGAATGTCCACGTTAGGAATGAATCCAGGAGATACAATAAACTATGATAACGCACCTACTTCAACAGGTGCATCTAGTCATGGTTATCATATTTCGTATCTTTACCGTAAAGCAACCGAACATGCAAATGATCAAAAAATTGACCCAATTTTAATAGGTGCAAAAGTTGGTGAAGATGGCTATCATGAATTGGACGATAAATTCCCCCAAAAATATATTGAGCTACTTGCAGGAGAAAGCTATACATTCCCAAATGTAGAAATAGATGGCTACCGTCTTGAAAAGATTATTAATACCGGACCAGATGGAAATGAACTTTCTTATAAGGTTGGAGATGTGATTCATTATAGAAATAATGCTGGTGATGACCTAGACCGTGGACCGTATTTTAGTTATGTATATGAAAAAGTCCAGTCAGGTAGTTCTAATCAAAGTGGTAATAAACCTATTGAAAAGCCTTCTGACCAACCACAGCCTACTAAACCAGTGAAACCAGCTGAAGAGCCAAGCGTGACACCTATAGTTCCTGTATCACCAACCACACCTGTGAAGCCTATAAGCCCTGTTACACCAGTTGTTCCAACAGTCCCAACAACTCCTGTAACTCCTACAAATCCAGCTACTCCAAGCACAAGCCGAGTCCTTTCAAACGAAGCTGGAAGTGTTCAAGTTCGTGGCTCAGAGGCAACGCTCAAAAATGTTAGCTACATCAAGGTAGAAGAAACCAAAGCTAAATCACTTGAGACGAAAAGCTACAAGGCTTATGACATTCATTTATATGACGCAAACGGCAAGGCTATTCAGCCAAATGGCATGGTTTTAGTGACCCTTTCTGCTGATAAGCCAGTTGAAAATGTCTACTATGTTGCCCCAGATGGCGCTTTGCAAGCACTTGATTTCAAGCAAGATGCAGATAAGGTGACTTTTGAAACCAACCACTTTAGTATCTATGCAATGACATTCAAAAATGTTGCTGCAAATCGCAATGACAGTAGCATACAAATGCCTATTGCTGTTGTAGGTGGTGAAAATACAACAACCACAGCTCAAAATAGCAATGGAGCAGATACCACAAAAGCACAAGCTACACCGCTAAATACCAAGACTGAAGTTGGGTCGAAAGCCCTACCAAACACTGGCGAACAAAATTCAATTCTTGGATTTGCAGGTTTCCTCCTTGCAAGTCTTGGTCTAGCAGGCTTGACTTACAAAGGACGTCACTAAAAAATAATACAAGACAAACAAAGGACTTGAACGATTGTTCAGGTTCTTTTTGGAATGAAAAAAATTGAATCATTTAAAATTTAAAAGCTACTATTTTTAGTCTTATTTAAGTTATCTGCTTTAAAATATGGTATAATGATTGAGTCGGTCTAGAGAAATTTTCGACCGTTTTTAGAAAAAGGAGTAAAAATGAAGAAAAAACTTATGGCAGGAGCCATCACACTTTTATCAGTAGCAACACTTGCAGCTTGTTCAAACAGTTCTGAAGGAAAAGATTTGATCAGCATGAAGGGCGATGTGATTACAGAGCATCAATTCTTTGAAGAAGTAAAGAACAATCCAACTGCGCAACAAGTCTTGCTCAATATGACCATCCAAAAAGTATTTGAACAACAATATGGATCAGAGGTAACGGATAAAGATGTGGATGATGCCGTTGCTGAAGAACAAAAGAAATACGGCGATAGCTACAACAGCGTGCTTCAACGTGCAGGTATGACACCTGAGACTCGTAAAGCTCAAATCCGTACCAGCAAATTGGTTGAATTGGCAGTTAAGAAGGCTGCTGAGAGTGAGTTGACAGACGAAGCTTACCAAAAAGCTTTTGAGTCTTACACACCAGATGTAACAGCTCAAATCATCCGTTTGGATAATGAAGACAAGGCAAAAGAAGTACTTGAAAAAGCTAAAGCAGAAGGTGCAGATTTTGCTCAGTTGGCAAAAGACAACTCTAACGACGACAAAACAAAAGAAAATGGTGGAGAAATCACTTTTGACTCTGCTTCAACAGAACTTCCAGAACAAGTCAAGAAAGCAGCTTTTGCTTTGGATGTGAACGGGGTTTCTGATGTGATTACAGCTACTGGAACACAAGCCTACAGCAGTCAGTTCTACATCATCAAAGTAACGAAGAAAACAGAAAAATCTTCTAATATAGAGGATTACAAAGAAAAATTGAAGACCATCATCTTGACTCAAAAACAAAATGATTCTGCCTTTGTTCAAGGAGTAATTGGTAAAGAATTGCAAGCTGCAAACATCAAAGTCAAAGACCAAGCCTTCCAAAACATCTTCACCCAATACATCGGTGGTGGTGACTCAAGCTCAAGTAGCAGCTCTTCATCTAACTAAGAACTTAAAATACAAATCTCAAGAGAGGTTTGTATTTTTTATGCTTGAAACTAGAAAATGAGTAAAATTCGAAGGATTAAAGGATAAGAGTTTTTTTCTTTCTGAAAAAGTGGTATAATAGCAATCAAAACTAGAAAATAAAACGGAATTGGGAACAGAAGCGTCTGTTCCTATTAGAGTGGTGAAATATGAAAATTAGTAAAAGGCACCTACTAAACTATTCCATTTTGATTCCTTATTTCCTTTTATCGATTTTGGGGCTGATTGTGGTGTACTCGACAACGAGTGCAACCTTGATCGAAGAAGGAAAAAGTGCCTTTCAATTGGTGCGTAACCAGGGGATCTTCTGGATAGCTAGTTTGATTCTGATTGCCTTAATCTATAAATTAAAATTAGGTTTCCTAAGAAATGGGCGTCTCATCTTTATCGTAATGATTGTGGAGATGGTTCTTTTAGCTCTGGCGCGACTGGTCGGAACACCTGTCAATGGAGCATACGGATGGATCTCTGTAGGACCTGTAACGATTCAGCCTGCTGAGTACCTTAAGATTATCATTATCTGGTACCTAGCACATCGATTTTCAAAACAACAAGATGAGATTGCGGTTTATGACTTCCAGGTTTTGACACAGAATCAGTGGCTACCTCGAGCCTTTAACGACTGGCGTTTTGTTCTGCTGGTTCTGATTGGTAGTTTGGGAATTTTCCCAGACTTGGGAAATGCGACCATCTTGGTCTTGGTGGCGCTCATCATGTATACGGTTAGTGGGATCGCCTATCGTTGGTTCTCGACCATTCTGGCTCTCTTGGCAGGGAGCTCAATGTTAGTCTTGTCTGTCATTCGCTTTGTTGGGGTTGAAAAGTTTTCTCAAATTCCTGTATTTGGTTACGTTGCTAAACGTTTTAGTGCCTTCTTTAATCCCTTTAATGACTTGGCGGGTGCAGGGCACCAGCTCGCAAATTCCTACTATGCAATGGTAAATGGTGGCTGGTTTGGACTGGGACTAGGGAATTCTATCGAGAAGCGTGGTTATCTGCCAGAAGCCCATACGGATTTCGTCTTTTCGATTGTCATCGAAGAGTTTGGATTCGTAGGAGCCAGTATGATTTTGGCTTTACTCTTCTTCTTGATTTTGAGAATTATCTTAGTCGGAATTCGAGCTAAAGATCCTTTTAATTCTATGGTTGCTATCGGTGTCGGAGGGATGATACTTGTTCAGGTCTTTGTCAATATCGGTGGGATTTCAGGGTTGATTCCTTCTACAGGGGTAACCTTCCCCTTCCTTTCACAAGGTGGAAATAGTCTCCTAGTCTTATCCGTAGCCATAGCTCTTGTTTTAAACATCGATGCCAGTGAAAAACGTGCCAAACTTATCAGAGAATACGAGAATCAAACCGATGAAAGTCTGTAAGGATTGTATGGAAAGGAAAGTATATGTCTCTTCAAAAATTAGAAAACTATAGTAATAAAGCAGTCGTCCAAGAAGAAGTCTTGATTCTGACTGAGCTATTAGAAGATATCACAAAAAATATGCTGGCGCCAGAAACCTTTGAAAAGATTATCCAGTTGAAGGAATTGTCAACTAGCGAGAATTATCAAGGGCTCAATGATCTAGTGACCAGTCTTTCGAATGAAGAAATGATTTACATTTCACGCTATTTCTCTATCCTTCCACTTTTGATTAATATCTCTGAGGATGTGGATTTGGCCTATGAAATCAATCACCAAAACAATGTGGACCAAGACTATCTAGGGAAACTATCTACAACGATTAAGATGGTAGCTGAAAAAGAAAATGCAGCTGAAATTTTAGAAAAGTTAAATGTCGTTCCTGTCTTAACTGCCCACCCAACGCAAGTCCAACGTAAGAGTATGTTGGATTTGACAAATCACATCCATAATCTTTTGCGTAAGTACCGTGATGTCAAACTAGGTTTGATTAACAAAGAAAAATGGCACACGGATCTCCGTCGTTATATTGAGATTATCATGCAAACGGACATGATTCGTGAGAAGAAATTGAAAGTAACCAACGAAATCACCAACGTGATGGAGTACTACCAAAGTTCTTTCCTGAATGCTGTTCCGCGTTTGACGGCTGAGTATAAGAAACTAGCTAAGGAACAAGGTATCGAACTCCAACATCCAAAACCGATTACCATGGGGATGTGGATTGGAGGGGACCGTGATGGAAATCCTTTCGTAACTGCAGAAACCCTCAACAAATCAGCCTTGACCCAGTGTGAAGTCATCATGAATTACTACGATGAGAAGATTTATAACCTCTATCGTGAATTCTCACTCTCCACCAGTATTGTGGATGTCAGCGACAAGGTTCGTGAGATGGCTCTTAAGTCACAGGATAACTCGATTTATCGCGAAAAAGAACTCTATCGTCGTGCCCTCTTTGACATCCAAGCTAAGATGCAGGCAACCAAGACTTATCTCATTGAAGACAAGGAACTTCAGCCTAGATATGCCACTGCAGATGAATTCTATCAAGATTTGTTGGCGATTCGCGATTCTCTCCTTGAAAATAAAGGGGAATACCTGATTTCAGGAGAATTTGTCGAATTGATGCAAGCTGTTGAAATCTTTGGCTTCTACCTTGCTTCTATCGATATGCGCCAGGATTCTAGTGTTCACGAAGCCTGTGTGGCTGAATTGTTAGCATCAGCTGGTATCAACGACCACTATAGCGACCTTTCTGAAGATGAAAAATGCGCTCTCCTCTTAAAAGAGTTGGAAGAAGACCCTCGTATCCTCTCAGCAACTCATGCTGAAAAGTCAGAACTTCTTGAGAAGGAACTGTCTATCTTTAAAGCTGCGCGCAAGTTGAAGGATAAACTGGGTGAAAATGTCATTCGTCAAACCATCATTTCTCACGCAACCAGTGTCTCCGACATGCTAGAACTAGCCATCATGCTCAAGGAAGTCGGCTTGGTGGATGCTCAAAAAGCCCGTGTTCAGATTGTTCCCCTGTTTGAAACTATCGAGGACTTAGACCATTCGGAAGAAACCATGAGAAGATATTTCTCTCTTCCTTTGGCTAAAAAATGGATTGCTTCAAAAGATAATTACCAAGAAATCATGCTTGGCTACTCTGATAGTAACAAGGACGGTGGTTACCTGTCATCGTGTTGGACCCTCTATAAAGCTCAACAACAACTGACTGCTATTGGGGATGAATTTGGCGTTAAAGTCACTTTCTTCCATGGTCGTGGTGGGACTGTCGGTCGTGGTGGTGGTCCAACATATGAAGCCATTACATCTCAACCGCTCAAGTCTATAAAGGACCGTATCCGTCTGACTGAGCAAGGAGAAGTGATTGGAAACAAATACGGTAACAAAGACGCTGCTTATTACAACCTTGAGATGTTGGTTTCTGCAGCCATTAACCGTATGATTACCAAGAAGAAGAGTGATACCAACACATCAAACCGTTACGAAGCTATTATGGACCAAGTAGTGGATCGTAGTTATGATATCTATCGTGACTTGGTCTTTGGAAATGAACATTTCTATGACTACTTCTTTGAATCCAGTCCGATCAAGGCTATTTCAAGCTTCAATATCGGTTCGCGTCCAGCAGCTCGTAAGACCATCACTGAAATTGGCGGTTTGCGTGCTATCCCTTGGGTCTTCTCATGGTCACAAAGTCGTGTCATGTTCCCTGGATGGTATGGAGTAGGATCCAGCTTTAAAGAGTTTATTGATCAAGATCCGAAAAATATCGAGTTTCTTCGTGATATGTACCAAAACTGGCCTTTCTTCCAATCTTTACTTTCCAATGTGGACATGGTCTTGTCCAAGTCTAACATGAACATCGCCTTTGAATATGCCAAGCTCTGTGAAGATGAAGAAGTGCAAGCTATCTTTTACACTATTTTAGATGAATGGCAATTGACCAAGGATGTTATTTTAGCTATTGAAGGTTATGACGAACTCTTGGCAGAAAACTCTTACCTAAAAGACAGTCTAAACTATCGTATGCCTTACTTTAATATCCTTAACTACATCCAGTTGGAGTTGATTAAACGTCAACGTCGTGGCGAATTGTCGGCAGACGAAGAAAGATTGATTCATACAACCATTAACGGAATTGCAACAGGTTTGCGTAATTCAGGTTGATATTTTCTAAACTTCCTCTTTTTCTAGGGGAAGTTTTTGAATTGTTTAAAAAATTCTAAAAATAGTCTTGACAAGTAATTGAAAAATGATATAATTTAAACATTCAGAAAGTAATCATTGAAGTTTTTTAGAGAGTCTGTGCTTGGTGGAAACAGATAGATGAAAGTGATGAAAATTGGGCTGAATGTTATAAAGAATTTGAAATCATAAGAATTCGGTGAGCACACCTTACAGTGCAACTCGTGAAGCGAGAAAGAGCGATAGGGATAGTCCCTATAATTGAGGTGGCACCGCGCATTGACGTCCTCACACAAGTTTTTTGTGTGAGGACTTTTTCTATTAGGAGGATGATGATGGAATTTAAACGATGGCGTCGCTTGTTTTGTTGAAAAGAGCATTATACAAGTGATTTAAAAGGAGAAAGAATATGAAAAATAAACGATTGATTGGAATTATTGCTGGATTAGCAGTATTGGTAATGGCTAGCTTGATTTATTCATCTATGAACAAGCCAGCAGCGAAGGTGGAGCAAAAGGTTGCTAAGGTTGGTGTTCTTCAATTTGTTAGTCACCCATCCTTGGACTTGATTTATCAAGGAATTCAAGATGGACTAGCTGAAGAAGGCTATAAGGACGACCAGGTAAAAATCGACTTTATGAACTCTGAAGGTGACCAGAGTAAGGTTGCAACCATGAGTAAACAATTGGTGGCAAACGGGAACGACCTTGTCGTTGGGATTGCAACACCAGCTGCTCAAGGACTTGCAAGTGCTACAAAAGATCTACCTGTTATCATGGCGGCTGTAACGGATCCAATCGGTGCTAACTTAGTCAAAGATTTGAAAAAACCAGGTGGCAACATTACAGGAGTATCAGACCACAACCCAGCAGAACAACAAGTGGAATTGATTAAAGCTTTGACACCTGATGTCAAAACAATCGGAGCCCTCTACTCAAGTAGCGAAGATAACTCAAAATCACAAGTTGAGGAATTCAAGGCTTATGCTGAAAAAGCAGGTTTGAAAGTCGAAACCTTTGCTGTTCCTTCCACTAACGAAATTGCTTCAACAGTTAATGTTATGACAAGCAAGGTCGATGCAATCTGGGTTCCAATTGACAACACCATCGCATCAGCCTTCCCAACAGTTGTATCAAGCGACCAAACAGCTAAAAAACCAATCTACCCAAGCGCAACTGCCATGGTAGAAGCAGGTGGATTAGCATCTGTAGTAGTTGACCAACACGATCTTGGAGTGGCTACTGGTAAAATGATTGCCAAAGTTTTGAAAGGTGAAAAACCAGCTGATACTCCAGTTAATGTCTTCTCAACTGGTAAATCGGTTATCAACAAAAAACTAGCGCAGGAACTTGGTATCACCATTCCTGAGTCTGTTCTAAAAGAAGCAGGACAAGTGATTGAATAAGGATAAAGGAGGAGCTGGACACATCTCCTCCCATTTTTACAAAGAAAGAAATGAGTGAAAGATTATGATAGTATCCATTATTTCTCAGGGGATGGTCTGGGCGATTTTAGGTTTGGGAATCTTTATGACTTTTCGAATTTTGAATTTCCCTGATATGACTACTGAAGGTTCTTTTCCTCTTGGGGGAGCAGTAGCTGTAACCTTGATAACACAGGGAGTCAATCCATTTTTAGCGACCTTAGCTGCAGTAGGAGCAGGTTGTCTAGCTGGTATGGCGACAGGTCTCTTATATACCAAAGGAAAAATTCCAACCCTCTTATCAGGGATTTTAGTCATGACTTCCTGCCATTCCATCATGCTTATGATAATGGGGCGTGCCAATCTGGGGCTTCTTGGAACCAAACAAATTCAGGATGTCTTGCCTTTTGATTCAGATCTTAACCAACTCCTGACTGGATTAATCTTTGTAGCTCTTGTTATTGGTCTCATGCTCTTTTTCCTAGATACCAAACTAGGTCAGGCCTACATCGCTACAGGTGACAATCCCGATATGGCTCGTAGCTTTGGTATCAATACGGGGCGTATGGAACTCATGGGCTTGGTTCTCTCAAATGGGATTATCGCGCTTGCAGGAGCCTTAATTGCTCAACAAGAAGGATATGCAGATGTTTCTCGAGGAATTGGAGTGATTGTCGTAGGGCTTGCTAGCTTGATTATTGGTGAGGTTTTGTTTAAGAGTTTGACCCTGGCAGAGCGACTCATGACCATCGTTGTGGGGTCTATTGCTTATCAGTTCCTCGTCTGGGGAGTGATTGCTCTTGGGTTTAATACAAGTTATCTTCGTTTGTACAGCGCCTTGATTTTGGCAGTTTGTCTCATGATTCCAACCTTCAAAAGCAAATACCTGAAAGGAGTCAAGTTTAGCAAATGACAGCAATTGTAGAATTAAAAAATGCTACCAAAGTCATCACGAATGGCTTTGATGAGGAAAAAATCATTCTGAATGATGTTTCTCTTGAAATTTTCGAACATGATTTCATTACCATCCTAGGGGGAAATGGAGCAGGGAAGTCAACGCTTTTTAACACGATTGCAGGTACCTTACCTTTAACAAGTGGAAGTATCCGTATCATGGGCGAGGATGTGACGCATTTTTCACCTGAAAAGCGGGCTAAGTACTTGTCTCGTGTCTTTCAAGATCCTAAGATGGGGACGGCTCCCCGTATGACGGTGGCGGAAAATCTCTTAATTGCCAAGTTTCGTGGTGAGAAGAGAGGACTCCTTCCTAGGAGACTTTCAAGCCATAGAGAAGAGTTCCAGACTACCATTGAAAAGGTTGGAAATGGTCTTGAAAAACATCTGGACACTCCTATTGAATTTCTATCAGGTGGTCAACGTCAGGCCTTGAGTCTCTTGATGGCAACCTTGAAGCGACCAGAGTTGCTCTTGTTGGATGAACACACAGCAGCTCTCGACCCAAAGACCAGTGTTGCTTTGATGGAGTTAACAGATGACTTTGTCAGTAAGGATCATCTGACAGCCTTGATGATTACCCACCATATGGAAGATGCACTGAAGTATGGCAATCGTCTGATTGTCATGAAGGAAGGTCGTATTATCCAAGACCTCAATAAAGAAGAAAAAGCTAAGATGAAAATTTCAGACTACTATCAATTATTTGAATAGATGAGTTAAATAATCATCAAAAAATAGAGAAGAGAAACTTAGAAGCATGGAAGTGTTTCTGAGTTTTTTATCTCCTCTTTCTATCTGGAAAAATAAGGCAAAGAGAATTACGGAAAGCGTATGAAATGGTTTACTTTTTTTCAGAAATAAGCTATACTAGTTTACGTGAAACTATGATAAGATGGAGGTATTGTGTATGGTTGACAAGCAAGTCATTGAAGAAATCAAAAACAATGCCAACATTGTGGAAGTCATAGGTGATGTGATTTCTTTACAGAAGGCTGGACGGAACTATTTAGGGCTCTGTCCTTTTCATGGTGAAAAGACCCCCTCTTTCAACGTAGTTGAGGACAAGCAGTTTTATCACTGTTTTGGCTGTGGTCGTTCAGGAGATGTCTTTAAGTTTATCGAAGAATACCAAGGCGTGTCCTTTATGGAAGCCGTTCAACTCTTAGGAGAGCGCGTCGGTATTCAACTAGCTATGCCTGTTCAGTCTCGTCCCCAACAAGCTTCCCCTCATCAAGCTCTATATGATATGCATGAAGAAGCTGCCCGTTTTTACCATGCCATCCTCATGACGACAAAGATGGGAGAAGAAGCAAGGGCTTATCTCTACAAACGCGGATTGACAGACGATGTTCTGAAGCACTTCCAGATTGGACTAGCTCCAGCAGAGAGAACTTATCTCTATCAACGTTTGGCTGACAAGTTTGAGGAAAAGGATTTATTGGATTCGGGCTTGTTTTATCTGTCAGATGGTAATCAATTTTATGATACTTTTTTTGGACGGATCATCTTTCCTTTGACTAATGACAAGGGGCAGGTTATTGCATTTTCAGGTCGTATCTGGCAAGAAACGGACAGTCAGACTGCCAAATATAAAAATAGTCGCTCGACTGCAATTTTTAACAAGAGTTACGAATTGTATCATTTGGACAAGGCAAAAAAGGGAACAGGTAAGATTACAGAGCTCTATCTGATGGAAGGTTTCATGGATGTGATCGCGGCCTACCGTGCTGGTATAGAAAATGCTGTAGCTTCCATGGGGACAGCGCTGAGCAAGGAGCATGTTGACCACCTCAAACGCTTTACCAAAAAAATTGTTCTCAGCTATGATGGCGACAAGGCAGGGCAGGCAGCGACAGCCAAAGCTCTGGAAGAATTAAAAGATTTCTCAGTTGAGGTTGTTCGAGTACCTGATGCCATGGACCCAGATGAGTATTTGCAAAAGAATTCTGCTGAAGACCTGGCTTACCTTTTAACCAAGACTCGGATCAGTCCTATAGAGTTCTATATACACCAGCTCAAGCCTGATAATAGTGATAACTTACAGGCGCAAATTGAGTTCATTGAAAAGATTGCGCCCCTAATCGCCAAGGAAAAGTCTATCACTGCCCAGAATTCCTACATCCACATTCTAGCGGATAATCTACCTTCTTTTGATTACCAGCAGGTGGAGCAGATTGTAAATGAAAGTCGGATTGTCCAAAGGCAGGAAAGAGTCAAAGAGGAGCAACCTCCAGCAGCGATTAGTTTACCTGTAACGCGACAACTGACAGCAGTCATGAGAGCAGAGGCTCATCTCCTCTATAGGATGGCTGAGAATCCAGTTGTTCTAAATGACTACCGATTAAGAGAAGATTTTTTCTTTGATACCCCAGAATTTCAAATTCTTTACGAATTATTAAGTGAGCAGGGAGAAATCGGCTCAGAGGAGCTTTCTCATCAGACGCCTGAGGTTGAAAATGCTTGGTACCACGTGCTTAGCTTGGATTTGCCAGCTGAGATGTCGCCTCAAGAGCTAATGGAAGTCGAAGCGACTCGAAACCGTGCCCTCCTCAGCAAGGACAACTTACGAATTAAAAAGAAAGTGCAGGAAGCTAGTCATGTAGGAGATACAGACACAGCCTTGGAAGAATTGCAACGATTGATTTCCCAAAAGAGAAGAATGGAGTAATAATGGCAACAAAACAAAAAGAAGTAACGACATTTGATGTGCAAGTAGCAGACTTTATCCGTAACCACAAAAAAACAGGAACAGCAACAGATGACGAAATCAATTCAAGTCTGGTTATTCCGTTTGCCCTTGATGCAGACGGCATTGAAGACCTTTTGCAACGGATTCAGGATGCTGGAATTTCTATCACAGATAACGAAGGAAATCCAAGCGCGCGTGTTCTTAGTGCAGAAGAAGAGCCAGAACTCAGTGATGAGGACTTGATTGGCTCAACTTCAGCCAAGGTTAATGACCCAGTCCGTATGTATTTGAAGGAAATCGGGGTTGTTCCTCTCTTGACTAACGAAGAGGAAAAAGAATTGGCCCTAGCTGTTGAGGCAGGTGATATCGAAGCCAAACAACGCCTTGCAGAAGCCAACCTTCGTTTGGTAGTTTCGATTGCGAAGCGCTACGTAGGGCGTGGCATGCAGTTTCTTGACTTGATTCAAGAAGGAAACATGGGCTTGATGAAGGCCGTGGACAAGTTTGACTACTCTAAAGGATTCAAGTTTTCAACTTACGCAACTTGGTGGATTCGTCAGGCAATTACTCGTGCCATTGCTGATCAGGCTCGTACCATTCGTATTCCTGTTCACATGGTCGAAACCATTAACAAGCTTGTCCGTGAACAGCGAAATCTTCTTCAAGAATTGGGTCAAGATCCGACACCTGAACAAATCGCTGAGCGTATGGATATGACACCTGACAAGGTCCGTGAAATCCTAAAGATTGCCCAAGAACCAGTATCACTTGAAACACCGATCGGTGAAGAGGACGACAGCCATCTTGGGGACTTTATCGAAGACGAAGTGATTGAAAATCCAGTAGACTACACAACTCGAATCGTTTTGCGTGAGCAGTTGGATGAAGTCTTGGATACTCTTACAGACCGTGAAGAAAACGTTCTGCGTCTTCGTTTCGGTTTGGACGATGGGAAAATGCGTACTCTTGAAGATGTTGGTAAAGTCTTTAACGTGACTCGTGAGCGTATCCGTCAGATTGAGGCCAAGGCTTTGAGAAAATTGCGTCAACCAAGTCGCAGCAAACCCCTTCGTGATTTTATTGAAGACTAAGAGTGAGGAATAACATGGCTTATACAGAAGAGCAAATCGAAACGATCAAAACACGCATTTTAAATGCTTTGGAAGAAGTCATCGACCCTGAGTTGGGGATTGATATTGTCAACCTAGGTTTGATTTATGAAATTCGTTTTGATGGTGAAACAGGTCACACTGAAATTGATATGACCTTGACAACTATGGGCTGCCCACTGGCTGACCTTTTGACAGACCAGATACATGATGCGATGACAGATGTGCCTGAGGTAACTAATACCGAAGTTAAATTGGTCTGGTATCCAGCTTGGACAGTTGAAAAAATGAGCCGATACGCGCGTATCGCCCTAGGAATTAAATAAAGACTAAGAATAATGCGAGAGACGATTGGAAAATAGGGTGAATTTATCCTTTTTCCTATGGTCTCTTCTTTCTTTTGCTGATTTTCTGGAAATAAAATGGTATAATGAAAGGTATGGAAAACGAAAAATTGCGTATTAATATGCTAAGTTCAAGTGAGAAAGTGGCTGGTCAAGGAGTATCAGGAGCCTACCGTGAGTTGGTACGTCTCCTACATCGCGATGCCCAAGATCAGTTAATTGTTACGGAGAACCTTCCTGTTGAGGCAGATGTAACTCACTTTCATACCATTGATTTCCCTTATTATTTATCCACTTTCCAAAAGAAACGCTCTGGGAGAAAAATTGGCTATGTACACTTTTTGCCTGATACGCTTGAGGGGAGTTTGAAGATACCATTTTTCCTAAAAGGAATTATCAAACGCTATGTTTTTTCTTTTTACAACCGAATGGAACACTTGGTGGTGGTTAATCCCATGTTTATCGAGGATTTAGTGGCTGCTGGTATTCCGCGTGAAAAAGTAACTTATATTCCAAATTTTGTAAACAAAGAAAAATGGCATCCATTACCAGCTGAACAGGTTGCACAACTCCGGAAGGAAATGGATCTTGCGGAAGATCAGTTTGTCGTAATCGGTGCGGGTCAGGTTCAGAAACGTAAAGGAATTGATGATTTTATCCGTCTTGCTGAGGAATTGCCAGAAATTACCTTTATCTGGGCAGGTGGTTTTTCATTTGGTGGGATGACAGATGGTTATGAACGCTACAAGAAGATAATGGACAATCCACCCAAAAATCTTATTTTCCCTGGAATTGTGTCACCCGAACGGATGCGGGAGCTTTACGCTATGGCGGATCTATTCTTGCTACCAAGTTACAATGAATTATTCCCTATGACTATCTTAGAGGCCGCTAGTTGCGAGGCTCCTATTATGTTAAGAGATTTGGATTTGTATAAGGTTATTCTTGATGGGAATTATCGTGCTACAAGTGATGTTTCCGAGATGAGAGAAGCAATCCTAGAATACAAGAATGCCCCTGAAGTCTTAAAGGACTTGAAAGAAAAAGCTCGCGAGATCTCCAAAGAGTACTCTGAGGAGCATTTGTTGGAAATCTGGTTAAAATTTTATCGAGAACAGGCTGCTTTGGGCAAAAAGTGAGGTAATTTATGCGAATTGGTTTATTTACAGATACCTATTTCCCTCAGGTTTCCGGGGTCGCGACTAGTATTCGGACTTTGAAAACTGAGCTTGAAAAGCAGGGGCATGCAGTTTTTATCTTTACAACGACTGATAAAGACGTAAACCGATACGAGGATTGGCAAATTATTCGCATTCCGAGTGTCCCTTTCTTTGCATTTAAGGATCGACGATTTGCCTACCGAGGTTTTACAAAGGCGCTTGAAATTGCCAAGCAGTATCAACTCGATATTATTCATACCCAGACAGAATTTTCTCTTGGTTTGTTAGGGATTTGGATTGCGAGAGAATTGAAAATTCCAGTTATTCATACCTACCATACCCAGTATGAAGACTATGTGCATTACATTGCTAAGGGCATGCTAATTCGTCCGAGTATGGTAAAATATTTGGTGCGAGGCTTCCTTCATGATGTAGATGGCGTAATTTGCCCTAGTGAGATTGTTCGTGACCTTTTATCGAAATACAAAGTTAAGGTTGAAAAGCGTGTCATCCCAACTGGAATTGAGCTGGCTAAGTTTGAACGACCTGAGATCAAAGAGGAAAACTTGCAAGAACTTCGTTCGAAGTTAGGTATTCAGGAAGGCGAGAAAATGCTACTGAGCCTTTCTCGTATCTCCTTTGAGAAGAATATCCAAGCAGTCTTAGCTGCCTTTGCACAGGTTTTGAAAGAAGAAGACAAGGTGAAGTTAGTTGTTGCTGGAGACGGACCTTATTTGGACAGTCTGAAGGAACAAGCAGGGAAATTAAACATACAAAAACATGTGATTTTTACAGGTATGATTGCTCCAAGTGAGACAGCCTTGTACTATAAAGCAGCTGATTTCTTTATTTCAGCCTCTACGAGTGAAACTCAAGGCTTAACCTATCTAGAAAGTCTAGCCAGTGGAACGCCTGTTATTGCTCATGGCAATCCCTATCTTGAAAATCTGATCAATGATAAAATGTTTGGGACCCTCTACTATGGAGAACGAGAGCTTGCAGGAGCTATCCTTGAAGCTTTGATTGCTACTCCTGATATGTCTGAACAAAAGTTAGCGGATAAGTTGTACGAGATTTCGGCTGAAAATTTTGGGAAACGAGTTCATGAGTTTTACCTTGATGCTATTATCTCAAATAACTTTGAACATGAGTTACATGATGGACAACCTGTCACTCAGCGCTTCTTAAAAACGATTCTCTATCTACCACAACAGGCTGTTACAAGCCCAGTAAAAGAATCCAAGCGTATTTTAAGAGCGTCTCGAAAACAATTGTCTAGCATCAGAGATTATTGGAGAGACGAATTCAAATAATAGAATAAGAGGAAGAAAAAATGAAAAAATTAATGAGAAGCGGGAAAGATCAAAAAATTGGAGGCGTTTGCGCAGGAGTGGCCCACTATTTTGATATTGATCCGACGATTGTCCGTGTGATTTGGGGAGTTCTAGCCTTTTGTTATGGAGCAGGGGTTCTTGCTTACTTGATTTTGTGGGCAATTGCACCTGTTTCTACAGAATATTAAATTAGAATTATATAGAAAAAGGAGAAGTTATGGCTTTTGGAGATAACGGAAAACGTAAAAAAACTTTGTTTGAAAAGGTGACACTTGTTGTCGTGCTCATCATGTTGTTTGTAACCCTTGCTGGTATCTTTGCAACTGCGCTTGGAGCTTTTAGTAGATTCTAAGCAAGCTACGAGGATAGAAACAATAACTAATGACTGGGTTCTCCCCAGCCTTTTTAAAGTGAGAAGAAAATATGAGTATGTTTTTAGATACAGCCAAGATCAAGGTCAAGGCTGGTAATGGTGGCGATGGCATGGTTGCTTTTCGCCGTGAAAAATATGTCCCTAATGGCGGTCCTTGGGGTGGTGATGGTGGACGTGGAGGTAACGTTGTTTTCGTGGTAGACGAAGGCTTGCGTACCTTGATGGATTTCCGCTATAACCGTCATTTCAAGGCTGATTCCGGTGAAAAAGGAATGACCAAAGGAATGCACGGACGTGGTGCAGAAGATCTACGTGTTCGCGTGCCACAGGGGACTACTGTACGTGATGCGGAAACAGGTAAAGTCATTACAGACTTGATTGAGCATGGTCAAGAGTTTATCGTGGCTCATGGCGGTCGAGGTGGTCGTGGAAATATCCGTTTTGCCACGCCAAAAAATCCTGCACCTGAAATCTCTGAGAATGGAGAACCAGGTCAAGAACGTGAGTTGCAACTGGAATTGAAGATTCTAGCGGATGTCGGCTTGGTCGGTTTCCCATCTGTCGGAAAGTCAACTTTGCTTAGTGTCATCACTTCAGCTAAACCTAAAATCGGTGCTTACCACTTTACGACGATTGTCCCTAATCTAGGGATGGTTCGTACGCAGTCAGGTGAATCTTTTGCAGTAGCAGACCTTCCAGGTTTGATTGAAGGGGCCAGTCAAGGTGTTGGTCTTGGAACCCAGTTTCTTCGTCATATCGAACGTACACGAGTTATCCTCCATGTCATCGATATGTCAGCTAGCGAAGGACGTGATCCTTATGAGGATTACCTTGCTATCAATAAGGAATTAGAATCTTACAACCTTCGTCTCATGGAACGTCCGCAGATCATTGTGGCCAACAAGATGGATATGCTTGAAAGTCAGGAAAATCTGAAAACTTTCAAGGAAAAGTTGGCAGCAAACTACGACGAGTTTGAGGAACTTCCAGCCATCTTCCCAATTTCTGGTCTGACCAAGCAAGGGGTGGCGACTCTTTTGGACGCGACAGCCGAGTTGTTAGACAAGACTCCAGAATTCCCGATTTATGATGAATCCGATATGGAAGAAGAGGCTTACTATGGCTTTGACGAGGAAGAAAAAGCCTTTGAGATTAGTCGTGATGATGATGCGACATGGGTACTTTCTGGTGAAAAACTCATGAAACTCTTTAACATGACCAACTTTGACCGTGACGAATCGGTCATGAAGTTTGCCCGTCAGCTTCGTGGTATGGGGGTTGACGAAGCTCTTCGTGCACGTGGTGCCAAAGATGGTGACTTGGTCCGAATTGGTAAATTTGAATTTGAATTTGTAGACTAGGAGATTGATATGGGAGATAAACCGATATCATTCCGAGATGCAGATGGAAATTTTGTTTCTGCAGCAGATGTGTGGAATGAAAAGAAACTAGAAGAATTGTTTAATCGTCTAAATCCTAAACGTGCTCTTCGATTGGCGCGTACAAAGAAAGAAGAAACACAGTCAAAGAAATAAAAAATTCCCGTGATCTTTTAATCACGGGATTTGTTTTATTCACTAAAGAAAAATGGTGGCGCATATTTTTTAAGACTCTCAAAACAAGCTTGCGCTTTTGTAGCATCTTCACAGATAATCATGCAGACATCGTCTCCACAAAGGGTTGCAACGATATCTGGAAAGGCCAAGGAATCAATTACAGATCCAAATGATTGGGCTAAACCGGGTAAAGTTTTCAAAATAACCTGGTGTTGCACAGGACGTAGCATAACAAGAGCGTCTTCCATATAGTTTTCAAGACGTTTTTCCCACTTGGAGATAGAGCCTGTATTTAGCACATAGTAAGAATTATCCTCTTCGCGCACTTTTGAAAGGTTCATGGTTTTGATATCGCGTGATAAGGTAGCCTGAGTAACTTGGATATCATTTTCCGCTAACAAGGCTTGTAATTCAGCTTGCGTATGGATTTTGTTTTTTGAAACGAGGGCGCGGATAAGTTGGTGTCTGTGTTCTGATTTGTTCATAAAGTAAGTACTCCTTTTACAAGGTACAGTAGCGTGGACTAAACGAAAATGTCAGTCGGGTGGTAGGCGGTATTGTCACGTATGATGATTTTAAAGTCAGTAAGATAAAGAACTAGATGGAGGGATTCTCCTTCTTTTAACTTGTCACTAGTTGCGTGCAGATAAACTGGGTAGCAATCTGTTCATCTACATTGATGTTCTTTAATGACAGTGAATCATTCAATTTGGGTAGCTTTTTGTCACGGCGTTTTGTGAATTCACTCTAAATGTAATTCACAGAGATTTCCAACATGTGGTCTAGTAGCGTATATGATAAATGGTTACACATGTTGGTTAGAGGGAGTATCTTTTGTCCAAGTTCTATCTAGGGGCTTCTAAAATGCTTTTAGATGAACTGAATTTGATACAAAGTTTATGTTTGATTCGACTGTTCAAGTGGAAAACTTTGGTTATAGGTAGTTCAATGGTCGAATTCATTGACTTTTCCTTTGAATACTTCCATATTGAAAGTCTGGTAGATTATACCTTTTGAGAAGGTAGGATAAGACTAGACTGTGCTAAATCAATAGTCAATTGATAGTCTGTATTATCTCGAATTGTAATCTCAAAGTCTGTGGTGTAGAGAACCAAACGGAGAGTATCTCCTTTTTTAAGTTTGTAGATAGTTGGTTGAAGCTCTAGCTTGAAGTCCATCCATTCATTTGGTTGGATTTCTTCAATCGTCAAGAGATTGGTTCGATTTTGAAGATTAAGGTAGCCTTTGGTGATGACACGTTGGGCACTTGGGTTGAATGGTAGTTCACAGAGATTTTCTAACATGTGGTAACGGCCATTATCAATGGTTCTAGCACTTAAAACAGCTGGATAAGGCTGCAGATATTTCTTTTGTCCAAGTTCTAACAGTTGGGCTGATAATAAGCCCTTGTTCGTACTCGATTTGACACGAAGTTTCAGCTCCACTCGCCCATTTAAGTGAATGTCTTGACTTACTGGAAGGTCAATGGTGATCTGATTGGCTTTTCCTTGGTAAAGTTCAGTGTTGAAGGTCTGGTAAGTCTTTCCATAACGATCAAAATCTTTTTGATCATACTGGTTTTGAATCACTTTTTCTTCAGTTCCAAGTGAGAAGGTATGCAGTTCATCCTGCTTGCCAAAGTTATCAAGATCTTGCCATCTTTGCGGTGCGATATTGTCCTGCCAGATGACAGTCGGAAGTTGATAGCCTGAGTCAAGTCCTAACAATTTCTTACTTAACAAGGCATTCATGGACTCGCGGAAGTCGATCGACTGCCAATTGTTCATATAGACATGGGCACCATGATGGAAAAAGAGGTGCTTATTGATATGGCTAGGAAGGGCATGAAACATCTGGTAAACATGAAGAGGTTTGACATTCCAATCCTGGGAACCATGCGTAAAAACGACCTCAGCTTGAACCTTGTGAGCATTGAGCAGATAGTTGCGGTCATGCCAAAACTGATTGTAGTCACCAGTCTTGCGATCGAGTTTCTCTTTAACCTTTTCTAAGTCTGCTTGATGAGCTTCATTGCCACGGATATAGTCACCAGCTTGGAGGTTGCGAGAGTAGGTCAATTCAGCAAGTGAGTCAAAATCCTCACCCGGGTAACCACCAGGGCTAGTCACTAGACCATTTTCCCGATAGTAGTTGTACCAAGAGGAAATACCTGCTTCCGCGATGATGACTTCTAAGCCATCAACACCAGTGGTGGCGAGACCATTGGACATGGTACCTAGATAGGAAATTCCTGTTGTTGCGACTTTGCCGTTTGACCAGTCAGCCTTGACTTGGCGCTTGCGCGTGTGGTCCGTGAAAGCATGGCAACGACCATTGAGCCAATCAATGACATTTTTATAGGCCTCAATCTGCTGGTAGTCCCCATTGGTCATGAGCCCTTGGGAATCCCTGGTCCCAACACCCGATACATAGAGATTGGCAAATCCACGTGGGAGGAAGTAGTCATTTAGAGTATATGAGCTATTGATATGAGATAGCTTTTCTTCAGCTTCTGAGACGACTTCTGCTTGACTATGAGGTTCGACTAAATTCAGCTTAGGTTCCTCAAGTTCAATGGTGTGGGGCGGTTTGACCTCAAGCTCTCCTTCCATTTTGTAGAGAGCTTTGTCACTGGCTTTATCGTTGGTCCCTTGGTGATAAGGGCTGGCAGTCATGACTGAAGGAATCTGTCCATCATAACGCGGGCGGATAACGCTGACTTTGACTAAATCAGGGAGTCCGTCTTTATCAGTATCCACACGGCTCTCGACATACACGACTTCACGAATGACATCATGAGTAGAGAAGGTTGCCAAGCTCTTACCGTTAAAGTAGTGGTAGTGATTGTCTTCTGAAATGAGTCCATCACTAACAAGCTGATCGATGAGCGTATTTCCTTTTTTCGTTCGCGTATTGAGTAACTGATAAAGATTTTCAATGAGATCCCCATAAACAATAGGAAAACCAGTTTCTTTACGAAACTGTTCGGCATCCTCAAAGTCAACAAGATAGCTAAATCCTAAAAGTTGAAAAACTACTGTGTAGAAAATCTCCGCAGTTAACTCACGGTCTGACTGGAAAAAAGTTACTAAATCTGTTTCTTTATCCGCAGCCAAAGTCGATAAGGCATAATCCGTGTTAGAATAAGTGAAAAAACTCCAACGAATGAAGTCTTCAAACTGTCTTTTTAAGGACAGTTGGGGTGACAGCTTTAGACCAAGACCTTCTAATTCTGCAAATCGTTGAGAACTAGTGGTTGGTTGATAGCTGAATTGATTAAAACGCATGTTTCTCTCCTTTGAAAACAGACTGGATTTATTATATCAAAAAAGAGGGAAAAATGGAATAAATAAACTTAAATGAAATAAATTTCTTAAACCAGCATATCTATTTGGTAAGTTATTATAAAATGCTGAATAAATACCATAGAAGTAAGCCTTTTTCTAGAGATTTTTATATGTAAAACTGCATATAACTCCTATCTTTATTATTCTTTGTTTGGTATAAATATATCTAAATTTACATTTAAAACTATTATATAATATTAATTTTTTATTTTTTCCTTTGAAAAATGAAGAATTTAACAGTAAGAAGAGAAGAAGTTTGTAACTGATAATATTGAAAAGAAAGTGCAGAGTTGCTTCAATATCCAACTTAAAATGGTATAATAGTAGTAAAACGAAAGCAAGGAGGAGAAGAAATGATTGCACAACTCGACACCAAGACTGTTTATAGTTTTATGGAAAGTGTAGTTTCGATTGAAAAATATGTACAAATGGCTAAAGAATACGGCTATTCTCACCTTGCTATCATGGATGTGGATAATCTCTATGGAGCCTATCATTTTCTAGAAGCAACTCGTAAGCATGGCATTCAACCTTTAATTGGTTTAGAAATGACCTTGCTCAAAGATGAGGAGAATCTCTCTCTTCGTTTTCTAGCCCTATCCACTAAAGGTTATCAAGAGTTGATGAAGTTATCCACTTTAAACATGACTGGACGGAAAAATTGGTCTGACTTCACCTCCCACCTCGAAGATGTTGCTATTATTGTTCCCTATTTTAATGGGGTCGAACAGCTGGATTTGGAGCATGATTATTTTATCGGTGTCAGTCCAGATACTCCTCAAGAAGTCTTTACTAGGCCCATTCTTCCACTCTATCAAGTCAATTCTTTTGAAAAAGAAGATATTCAAGTTTTACAAATCTTGTCAGCAGTCAAGGACAATGTCAGTCTGAGAGAAGTGGATGTACATTCACAACAAGGGATTTTTTTACCTGCCTCAGACTTGGAAGCACGGTTTAAAAATCGCTTCCCTCAGGCGCTTGCCAATCTCCAAGGTCTGATAGAGAATGTAAGCTATCAAATCGACCCAAGTTTAAAACTTCCCCGCTTTAATCCTGAAAGACCAGCGGTCGAAGAACTTAGAGAGAGAGCTGAGCAAGGCTTGAGTGACAAGGAGTTAACCTCAGCTATTTATCATGAGCGACTGAATGAGGAATTGGCTGTGATTCATGATATGGGCTTTGACGATTATTTCCTTGTAGTTTGGGATTTGCTCCGTTTTGGACGTTCCCAAGGATATTATATGGGAATGGGGCGTGGTTCTGCGGTTGGTAGTCTGGTGGCTTACTCACTGGATATTACAGGAATTGATCCGGTTGAAAAGAACTTGATTTTCGAACGCTTTTTAAATCGTGAGCGATACACCATGCCTGATATTGATATCGACATCCCTGATCTTTATAGGCCGGAGTTCATTCGCTATGTTCGTGATCGGTATGGTAGTCAACATGTGGCACAGATTGTTACCTATTCGACTTTTGGAGCAAAACAGGCAATTCGTGATGTTTTCAAACGTTATGGTGTCCCTGAGTACGAATTAACCAATATTACGAAAAAAATCAGTTTTCGAGATACGCTAACGACAGCCTATGAAAAGAATTTACAGTTTAGGCAGGTCATCAATAGCAAAATGGAATATCAAAAAGCTTTTGAGATTGCTCGAAAGATTGAAGGTTATCCTCGTCAGACCTCTATCCATGCGGCAGGAGTTGTTATGAGTGACCAAGACCTGACAGACTATATTCCACTTAAATACGGTGAGGATATGCTGATCACCCAGTATGATTCACATGGTGTTGAAGCCAATGGACTTCTAAAAATGGATTTCCTAGGTCTTCGTAACTTAACTTTTGTCCAAAAAATGCAGGAATTATTGGCTGAGTCAGAAGGTGTTCATCTGAAAATCGAAGAGATTGACTTGGAAGACAAGGCAACTCTGGCCCTCTTTGCTACTGGAAATACCAAGGGGATTTTCCAATTTGAACAACCTGGCGCCATTCGACTCTTGAAACGAGTTCAGCCGCAAGTCTTTGAAGAGGTAGTAGCCACAACCTCACTCAACAGACCAGGTGCTAGTGATTATATTGATAACTTTGTCGCTCGTAAGCACGGGAAAGAAAAGGTGACGGTGTTAGACCCTGCCTTGGAGGACATTCTGTCATCAACCTACGGTATTATGCTCTATCAAGAGCAAGTCATGCAGGTAGCTCAACGCTTTGGAGGATTCAGTCTTGGTAAAGCCGACATTCTCAGACGTGCCATGGGTAAGAAAAATGCCAAAGAGATGCATCTGATGAAGGAAGATTTTATCACAGGAGCTATGAAACTTGGGCATACAGAAGAAAAGGCCAACCAAGTTTTTGCAGTGATGGAAAAGTTTGCCGGCTACGGATTTAACCGATCCCACGCTTATGCTTACTCAGCCCTGGCTTTCCAGCTCGCTTATTTCAAGACACATTATCCTGCTGTTTTCTTTCAAGTCATGTTGAACTATTCTAGCAGTGAATACATTGTAGATGCATTGCAGATGGGCTTTGAAGTAGCTCCCTTAGCAATAAACAGCATTCCCTATCATGATAAAATTACCCAGAAGACACTCTATCTTGGTTTGAAAGCCATTAAAGGTATGCCAAGAGATTTGTCTTACTGGATTATTGAAAACCGTCCTTTTTCAAGTGTTGAAGATTTTGTCACACGTCTTCCCAAGAATTACAAGAAACTGTCGCTTTTGACTTCTTTGGTTGAACTAGGGCTTTTTGATGAATTTGATAAGAACCGTCAGAAAATCTTAGTCAACCTACCAAACTTATTTGTTTTTGTTGAGGAATTAGGTGGACTTTTTGCAGATACAAATTATAGTTGGACTGAAGCTGATGATTTTACGGAAGCAGAGAAATTTTACAAAGAGCAGGAACTGATTGGGGTAGGTATCAGTCTCCATCCTCTCCAAACTCTTGCCAAACAAGCCCTATATCCGACGACGCCAATCGCTAATCTAACCGAGGGAACTCAAGCCACTCTCTTAGTTGAAGTGCAAAAGATTAAAGTGATTCGAACCAAGAAAGGCGAGAGTATGGCTTTTCTACAGGTTCATGATAGTAAGTCTCGGATGGATGTAACTGTATTTTCAGACCAGTATCGAAAATTCGCTTCCATCTTATCTGAGGGTAAATTCTACTACATCAATGGCAAAGTTCAATCCCGAGATGGTCGTCTGCAAATGATTGCACAAGATTTGAAAGAAGCAGTGGCGGAACGATTCTGGATTCAAGTTAAAAATCATGAAAATGATAAAGAGATTTCAAATATTCTAGAACAATACAAAGGCCCAATCCCTGTCATTATCAGGTATGAAGAGGAACAAAAAACGGTTGTTTCTACTCAACATTTTGTAAAAAAAGATTCTGCTCTAGAGGAAAAATTAGAGGGAATTGCTATGAAAACGATTTATCGCTAAAAATACGGAAAATAGAAGAATTTTCCAATTAAATGTGGTATAATCAGTAAGAATGTTAAAAGAAAAAGGAGCATAACCAAATGAAACGTATTGCTGTTTTAACCAGTGGTGGAGACGCCCCTGGTATGAATGCTGCCATCCGTGCGGTAGTTCGCCAAGCAATCTCAGAAGGAATGGAAGTTTTTGGTATCTATGATGGATACGCAGGTATGGTTGCCGGTGAAATTTATCCACTTGATGCTGCTTCAGTAGGAGACATCATTTCACGTGGTGGTACTTTCCTTCACTCTGCTCGTTACCCTGAGTTTGCACAACTTGAAGGCCAACTTAAAGGGATTGAGCAGTTGAAAAAACACGGTATCGAAGGAGTCGTAGTTATCGGTGGAGACGGTTCTTATCACGGAGCTATGCGCTTGACGGAGCATGGATTCCCTGCTATTGGGCTTCCAGGTACAATCGATAACGATATCGTAGGTACTGATTTCACAATTGGATTTGATACTGCAGTTACGACTGCAATGGATGCGATTGATAAGATTCGTGATACATCATCAAGTCACCGTCGTACTTTCGTTGTTGAAGTAATGGGACGTAACGCTGGTGATATCGCTCTTTGGGCTGGTATCGCAACTGGTGCTGATGAAATTATCATCCCTGAGGAAGGCTTCAAGATGGAAGATATCGTAGCTAGTATCAAAGCTGGTTATGAGCACGGTAAAAAACACAACATTATCGTTTTGGCAGAAGGTGTTATGTCAGCAGCTGAATTTGGTCAAAAACTAAAAGAAGCAGGAGACACTAGTGACCTTCGTGTAACAGAACTTGGTCACATCCAACGTGGTGGATCACCAACTGCGCGTGACCGTGTATTGGCATCACGTATGGGGGCACACGCTGTTAAACTCCTTAAACAAGGAATCGGTGGTGTCGCTGTTGGTATCCGTAACGAAAAAATGGTTGAGAATCCAATCCTTGGTACAGCAGAAGAAGGAGCTTTGTTTAGCTTAACTGCAGAAGGTAAGATTATTGTTAACAACCCTCATAAAGCTGATCTTGAACTTTCTGCTTTGAACAAGAGCTTGTCCTAATCAACTTTCATTAATTTGGTAACATGACCATAAAAGGTCGAATTATATAAAGGAGTCACAAAAATCATGAACAAACGTGTAAAAATCGTTGCAACTTTAGGTCCTGCGGTTGAAATCCGTGGTGGTAAAAAATTCGGTGAAGACGGATACTGGGGTGAAAAACTTGACGTTGAAGCTTCAGCTCAAAATATTGCTAAATTGATTGAAGCAGGAGCAAACGCTTTCCGTTTCAACTTCTCACACGGTGACCACCAAGAACAAGGTGAGCGTATGGCAACTGTTAAACTTGCTGAAAAACTTGCAGGTAAAAAAGTTGGTTTCCTTCTTGATACTAAAGGACCTGAAATCCGTACAGAATTGTTTGAAGGTGACGCAAAAGAGTACTCATACAAAACTGGTGAAAAAATCCGTGTTGCAACTAAACAAGGAATCAAATCAACTCGTGATGTGATTGCTTTGAACGTTGCTGGTGCCCTTGATATCTACGATGATGTTGAAGTTGGTCACCAAGTTTTGGTTGACGATGGTAAATTGGGTCTTCGTGTTTTCGCAAAAGACGATGCAACTCGTGAATTTGAAGTAGTCGTTGAAAATGACGGTATCATTGCTAAGCAGAAAGGTGTAAACATTCCTAACACTAAAATTCCTTTCCCAGCACTTGCTGAACGTGATAACGATGATATCCGTTTCGGTTTGGAACAAGGTATCAACTTCATCGCGATTTCATTCGTACGTACTGCAAAAGACGTCGACGAAGTTCGTGCAATCTGTGAAGAAACTGGTAATGGTCACGTTCAATTGTTTGCAAAAATCGAAAACCAACAAGGTATCGATAACTTGGATGAAATCATTGAAGCTGCTGACGGTATCATGATCGCTCGTGGTGACATGGGTATCGAAGTACCATTCGAAATGGTTCCAGTTTATCAAAAAATGATCATCACTAAAGTGAACGCAGCAGGTAAAGTTGTTATCACAGCAACAAACATGCTTGAAACAATGACTGAAAAACCACGTGCAACTCGTTCAGAAGTATCAGACGTATTTAACGCTGTTATCGACGGAACTGACGCAACAATGCTTTCAGGTGAGTCTGCGAACGGTAAATATCCACTTGAATCAGTAACAACAATGGCTACGATTGACAAGAATGCACAAACTCTTCTTAATGAATACGGTCGTTTGTCATCAGTTAACTTGGCACGTAATTCTAAGACTGAAGTTATGGCATCAGCTGTTAAAGATGCAACTAACTCAATGAATATCAAGTTGGTAGTTACCCTTACTAAAACTGGTCACACAGCTCGCTTGATTTCTAAATACCGTCCAAATGCTGATATCTTGGCTATCACTTTTGACGAATTGACTCAACGCGGTCTTATGCTGAACTGGGGTGTCATTCCAGTAACAACTGAACGTCCTTCAAATACTGACGATATGTTTGATCTTGCTGAAAAGATTGCAGTTGAACAAGGCTTGGTTGAATCTGGTGATGATATCGTTATCGTTGCTGGTGTGCCACTTGGTGAAGCTGTCCGTACAAACACAATGCGTATCCGTACAGTACGTTAATCTAACATTAAAACCTATCATTTCAGGCTGAAAAGCTTGAGTGATAGGTCTTTTTTTATCAAAATGAGATGGTATTTAGTAAATAGGAATGGGAAAAAACTGAAAATTATGATATAATAGAACGAAAAGACCTTTTTAGTAAATTTTGAAAGAGTAAAACATGAGAAAAATTGTCATCAATGGTGGACGTCCATTGCAAGGTGAGATCACCATTAGTGGTGCTAAAAATAGTGTTGTAGCGCTTATTCCAGCTATTATCTTATCAGATGATATTGTCACTTTAGATTGTGTTCCAGATATTTCAGACGTTGCTAGTCTTGTCGAAATCATGGAAATCATGGGGGCATCTGTTAAGCGTTATGACGATGTCTTGGAGATTGATCCAAGAGGTGTTCAAAACATTCCTATGCCTTATGGCAAAATTAATAGCTTGCGTGCTTCTTATTATTTCTACGGAAGTCTTTTAGGTCGCTTTGGTGAAGCTACAGTTGGACTTCCTGGTGGATGTGATCTGGGACCTCGTCCGATTGACCTTCACTTAAAAGCCTTTGAAGCCATGGGTGCTAAGGTCAGCTATGAGGGAGATAATATGAATTTATCTGCCCAAGGTAAGGGGCTTCATGGCGCAAGTATTTACATGGATACCGTCAGCGTTGGAGCAACTATTAACACCATGATTGCTGCGGTTAAAGCTAAGGGACGTACTGTCATTGAAAATGCGGCTCGTGAACCGGAAATTATCGATGTTGCTACCCTTTTGAACAACATGGGGGCCCATATTCGTGGTGCAGGGACTGATATTATCATTATTGATGGTGTCGAGAAACTTCATGGAACGCGTCATCAGGTTATCCCAGACCGTATCGAAGCTGGAACCTATATTTCACTTGCTGCAGCGGTAGGAAAAGGAATTCGTATTAACAACGTTCTCTATGAGCACTTAGAAGGCTTTATCGCCAAACTAGAGGAAATGGGCGTTCGTATGACGGTCTCAGAAGACAGCATCTTCGTTGAAGAACAGTCCGATTTGAAGGCCATCAATATCAAAACTGCACCCTATCCTGGGTTTGCAACTGATTTGCAACAGCCTATCACGCCACTTTTACTAACTGCTCAAGGTCGTGGAACCATTATTGATACGATTTATGAGAAACGTGTTAATCATGTCTTTGAATTAGCGAAAATGGATGCGGATATTACGACTACAAACGATCACATTATCTACAACGGTGGTCGTAAGTTACACGGGGCAAGTGTAAAAGCTACAGACTTGCGAGCTGGTGCTGCACTTGTCATCGCTGGCTTAATGGCTCAAGGCCAGACTGAAATTACGAATATTGAGTTTATCCTTCGTGGCTACTCAGATATTATTGAAAAATTGCGTAGTCTTGGAGCGGATATTACACTCGTTGAAGACTAAGCCGTTGAGGTGATTATGAATATTTGGACCAAATTAGCAATGTTTTCTTTTTTTGAAACGGAGCGCTTGTATTTGCGTCCTTTCTTTTTTAGTGACAGTCAAGCGTTTTTCGAGATTGCTTCAAACCCTGAGAATTTGCAGTTTATTTTTCCCAGTCAAGCAAGTTTGGAAGAAAGTCAGTACGCACTTGCTAACTATTTTATGAAGGCTCCTCTAGGTGTTTGGGCAATTTGTCTCCAAGGAAATCAGGAAATGATTGGCTCCATTAAATTTGAAAAAATCGATGAAATCAAAAAAGAAGCAGAAATTGGTTATTTCTTAAAAAAAGATGCTTGGTCGCAAGGTTTTATGACAGAGGCTGTTAGCAAACTCTGTCACCTTTCTTTTGAAGAATTTGGTTTAAAACAATTATCCATCATCACTCATCTGGAGAATCAAGCTAGCCAAAAAGTAGCCTTAAAATCGGGATTTAGTCTCTTCCGACAGTTTAAGGGGAGCGATCGCTATACACGAAAAATGAGGGACTATCTTGAATTTCGTTACGTAAAAGGAGAGTTCAATGAGTAAACACCAGGAAATTTTGTCTTATCTGGAAGAGTTACCAATTGGGAAGAGAGTTAGTGTTCGTAGTATTTCAAATCACCTAGGTGTTAGTGACGGAACAGCCTACCGAGCTATCAAAGAAGCTGAAAATCGTGGAATTGTTGAAACTCGGCCACGTAGTGGAACCATACGAGTCAAGTCCCAGAAAGTGGCTATTGAGCGGCTTACCTATGCTGAAATCGCTGAGGTCACCTCATCTGAAGTTTTAGCTGGTCAGGAAGGGTTGGAGAGAGAGTTTAGCAAATTCTCCATTGGAGCTATGACAGAGCAAAATATCCTGTCCTATCTCCATGATGGTGGTCTTTTGATCGTAGGAGACCGCACTCGCATTCAACTTTTAGCCTTGGAAAATGAAAATGCAGTCCTTGTAACAGGTGGTTTTCATGTGCAGGACGATGTTCTTGAGTTGGCTAATAAAAAAGGGATTCCAGTTCTAAGAAGTAAACATGACACTTTTACAGTAGCGACCATGATTAACAAAGCCCTCTCAAATGTTCAAATCAAAACCGATATTCTGACAGTCGAAAAGCTCTATCGTCCCAGTCATGAGTATGGTTTTTTGAGAGAAACAGATACGGTCAAAGATTATCTAGACTTGGTCCGTAAGAACAGAAGTAGTCGTTTCCCAGTCATTAACCAACACCAAGTGGTTGTTGGAGTTGTTACCATGCGTGACGCAGGAGACAAGTCTCCCAGTACAACGATTGACAAGGTGATGACACGAAGTATCTTCGTAACAGGTTTAGCGACCAATATTGCCAATGTCAGTCAACGGATGATTGCAGAAGACTTTGAGATGGTTCCCGTTGTCAGAAGTAACCAAACCTTACTCGGTGTCGTAACACGACGAGATGTCATGGAAAAGATGAGTCGTTCCCAAGTTTCAGCTTTGCCGACTTTCTCCGAGCAAATCGGGCAAAAACTCTCTTATCATCATGATGAGGTCGTCATTACTGTTGAGCCTTTCATGTTGGAGAAAAATGGGGTCCTTGCTAATGGAGTCTTGGCTGAAATCCTCAACCATATGACCCAAGACCTCGTTGTCAATAGCGGACGTAATCTCATCATTGAACAGATGTTGATTTATTTCTTGCAGGCTGTACAGATAGATGATACTCTGCGGATTCAGGCTCGGATTATTCACCACACGAGACGCTCAGCTATTATTGATTATGATATTTATCATGGTCATCAGATTGTTTCAAAAGCAAATGTTACGGTTAAAATTAATTAGAATCTAGGAGAAAAAATGATAACTTTAAAATCAGCACGTGAAATCGAAGCCATGGACAAGGCTGGTGATTTCCTAGCAAGTATCCATATCGGCTTACGTGATTTGATTAAGCCAGGCGTGGATATGTGGGAAGTTGAAGAGTACGTTCGTCGTCGTTGTAAAGAGGAAAATTTCCTTCCTCTACAGATTGGAGTAGATGGTGCAGTCATGGATTACCCCTATGCCACTTGTTGCTCTCTCAACGACGAAGTAGCTCACGCTTTTCCACGTCATTACATCTTGAAAGATGGCGATTTGCTCAAGGTTGATATGGTACTGGGAGGTCCGATTGCCAAATCCGACCTTAATGTATCTAAACTCAACTTCAACAATGTTGAGCAAATGAAAAAATACACCCAAAGTTATACTGGTGGTTTAGCAGACTCATGTTGGGCTTATGCGGTTGGTACACCGTCTGAAGAAGTGAAAAACCTGATGGACGTGACCAAGGAAGCTATGTATAAAGGAATTGAGCAAGCAGTTGTTGGCAATCGTATCGGTGATATCGGTGCAGCCATTCAAGAATACGCTGAAAGTCGCGGTTATGGTGTCGTTCGTGATTTGGTTGGTCATGGTGTTGGTCCAACTATGCACGAGGAGCCAATGGTTCCTAACTACGGTATTGCAGGCCGTGGACTCCGTCTCCGTGAAGGAATGGTACTAACCATTGAACCCATGATCAATACTGGTGACTGGGAAATTGATACAGATATGAAGACTGGCTGGGCTCATAAAACCATCGATGGCGGCCTATCTTGTCAATATGAACACCAGTTTGTGATTACCAAAGACGGTCCTGTTATCTTGACTAGTCAAGGTGAAGAAGGAACGTATTAAAATAAAGGAGCTTAGCTCCTTTTTTGTGTCAAATTTAGTCAAAATAAATAAGCGTAGCAGATTTCTTACAAATTTATCCTTTTGTAGTAAAATAGGATTAGAATTTTGAGAAAGTAGGTAATTCGTTGGAGTCGATTATATTTCTAGTATCTGTTTTTTTAGCAGGTATCCTGTCCTTCTTTTCACCCTGCATCTTTCCTTTGCTACCTGTCTATGCTGGTATTTTACTGGATGATCAGGGAAATTCGAAAAGCTTTCGCTTTTTTGGAAGAGACATTGCATGGTCTGGTTTAATTCGAACCTTGTGCTTTATTGCAGGAATCTCCCTCATTTTCTTTATTTTAGGATTTGGAGCTGGATTCCTAGGGCACATGCTCTATGCAGACTGGTTTCGTTATGCTATGGGAATAGTCATTATTCTTTTAGGGCTTCACCAGATGGAAATCTTACATTTCAATAAACTGGAGGTTCAAAAGACAGTCACCTTCAAACAATCCAAGTCTAATCACTATCTGTCAGCCTTTTTACTTGGGATAACCTTTAGTTTTGGTTGGACCCCTTGTATCGGACCAGTCTTAAGTTCAGTCTTGGCCCTAGCAGCTTCAGGTGGCAATGGTGCTTGGCAAGGTGCCGTGTTAACATTAGTATACACATTGGGAATGGCCCTTCCTTTCATTGTTTTGGCCTTGGCTTCGGGCTGGATTATGCCCTATTTTAGTAAATTAAAACCTCATATGATCCTACTAAAGAAAATCGGGGGAGCTTTGATTATTTTGATGGGATTATTATTAATGCTAGGGCAATTAAATGCCTTGTCAGGAATTCTTGGATAATTGGATAAAAGGAGAAAAAATGAAAAAAATTATTTTTGCTGGATTGAGCCTCATGTCTCTATTCTTGTTGATTGCCTGTGGTGAAAAAGAAACCAAACAGACAAGCAGTCCCAAACAACCTGCTGTACAACAAATCGCAGTCGGTAAAGATGCACCAGACTTTACCTTGCAGTCTATGGATGGCAAAGAAGTGAAGTTATCAGACTATAAAGGGAAAAAGGTCTATTTGAAATTCTGGGCTTCTTGGTGTGGACCATGTAAAAAAAGCATGCCTGAGCTGATGGAATTAGCTGCCAAACAAGATCGAGACTTTGAAATCTTGAGTGTCATTGCACCTGGTCTCCAAGGTGAAAAAACAGTTCAAGACTTTCCAAAATGGTACCAAGAACAAGGCTACAAGGATATTCCAGTTCTATATGATACGCAAGCAACTACCTTCCAAGCCTACCAAATTCGTAGTATTCCAACGGAATACTTGATTGACAGTCAAGGTAAAATCGGAAAAATCCAATTTGGTGCTATTAGCAATGCTGATGCAGAAGCGGCTTTTAAAGAAATGAAATAAAGAAAAAATCGCGATTATTCGCGATTTTTTTATAGTTTTTCATTGATAAAGCGGATAAATTGATTCCACCAAACCTTCAAAAAGAAGGCTTTTTCTACTTTCTTTTCAGAAACCATTTCAAAAGATGGTTTGTCGGAAGTGAGATAGCCCTGTCCGACCAAATCCTGGTCATCATAGGTTAGAGTACCAACAACCTTTCCTTCTTCTAGTGGAGCCATTTCTGATGTTGATTTCTGTGTGAATTGGAGAGCTGGTGTAGTACCGCTTCCGATGCGTTGGACGATGGAAATGTCTGACTTAGCGACAGCTGTCACATTATCTTCTTTACCATCCAGAACTGTTACTTTACTATCATTGTATGCTTCACCTTTCTGAACGACGGTTTTTAAGGCAAAGTTTGCAGAAATATAATCTAAAAGTGCTGAAGTAGCAGTAAAACGTGCATAAGGGTTGGTATCTTGTTGATCTGCATTTAAAACAACTGTAATAATACGCATCCCTTTTTCAACAGTTGTTCCCACGAATGAAGCACCAGCTTTATCAGTAGTACCTGTCTTTAGTCCATCAATACCACCACGATAGGCTGGCATTCCCTCCAACATATAGTTGGTTGAGTGGATTTCAAGTCCTGCAAAGGTAGAAGTTGGTTTTTTGGTGATTTCCAAAACTTGAGGATAATCTCGGATGAGGTTACGAGCGACGATTGCAACATCGTAGGCACTCAACTTGTTTTCATCGTCTTTTTTAGAACCAGGATAGATATTATCGCCAAGGGTCTCATTATTTAAACCAGTAGTGTTTACAATAGTTGCATCTTGAATTCCCCATTCAAGAAGTTTAGCCCTCATCTTGTCTACAAAGTCTTTCTCAGAACCAGCAATCTTTTCTGCTAGTGCAATCGCAGCACTGTTCGCGCTGGATACCATTGTAGCCTCTAATAGCTGTTCAACAGTATAATTTCGAGCTTCCATAGGGACGTTACTCGCCTCAGAATTAGTTGTAAGTTTGTAAGGATAGTCCGAAATATCAACAGGTGTAGATAGGCTGATAGTTCCTTGTTCCAGAGCTTCATAGACCAGATAAACTGTAACCAGTTTTGTAATAGAAGCAATTTCTACAGGCTGATTTGCATCTTTTTCATAGAGGATTTTTCCAGTCGTAGCCTCGACAGCAATAGCATGTTTAGCAGCAACATCAAACTCCTGAGCAGAAACAGTAGAAGCTGTTCCAAAAACCAAAAGTGTCATAAAAGATAAAATTATTTTTTTCATATTAGCTTTATTTTATCATAAAGAAAAAAAATATTCTCGCTTTTTTACTAAAGCCAACTTATCTTTTTCAGAAATGTGGTAAAATAGAGAGAAGGAGGATACCTATGTTCCGCAGAAACAAATTATTTTTTTGGACAGCTGAAATTTTATTATTAACACTGATTTTCTATCTTTGGAGAGAAATGGGAGCCATCATTACTCCCTTCGTGACAGTTGTGAATACCATCATGATTCCATTTTTGCTTGGTGGATTTTTTTACTACATTACAAATCCAGTCGTTACTTTCTTAGAAAAGAGATGTAAGATCAATCGTCTAATTGGTGTCTTGGTCACTCTTTGTGCCTTGATTGGTGCTATCGTTGTAGGGGTCGTTTATCTCTTGCCGATTTTGATTAATCAGTTGACCAGCTTGATTATTTCTAGTCAAAACATCTATAGTAGACTACAAGATTTGATCATCGATTTGTCCATGAATCCAGTCTTCCAAAATATTGATATTCAACAAACAATTCAACAACTGAATCTCTCCTATGTGGATATCCTCCAGAATATCCTGAATAGCGTCAGCAACAGTTTAGGAAGCGTTCTTTCAGCCTTGTTTAGTACGGTACTGATTCTCATTATGACCCCTGTATTCTTGATTTATTTCTTGTTGGATGGTCATAAGTTGCTACCAATGTTGGAACGTACCGTCTTAAAACATGACAAATTGAATCTTTCTAGCCTTTTAACCAATCTCAATACAACTATAGCGCGCTATATCAGTGGAATTGCGATTGATGCGGTTATTATTGGATGTTTAGCCTATATTGGCTATAGCGTTATCGGATTAAAGTACGCCCTAGTTTTTGCTATTTTCTCTGGAATCGCAAATTTGATTCCTTATGTTGGTCCAAGTATTGGCTTGATTCCAATGGTGATTGCCAATGTTTTCACAGATCCTCATCGTATGTTGATTGCAGTTGCTTATATGCTTATTATTCAACAGATTGATGGAAATGTTCTCTATCCACGCATCGTTGGAGGGGTTATGAAAGTGCATCCGATTACGATCTTGGTGCTCCTTTTACTGTCAAGTAATATCTACGGTGTCATAGGGATGGTCGTAGCAGTACCTACTTACTCCATTTTTAAAGAAATTACTAAGTTCCTAGCGAAATTATATGAAAATCATAAAGAAGCTAAGGAACTGGAAAAAACAGAATCAAATTAAAATCAGGGAGACCTGATTTTTTTGTTGAAAATACTATCTTCCAAACAAAATAAGTTTGAATTCATATTGTCATAAAGAAGCAGAAGAACAGGATTTGATAAGATTTAGATTAATTCACAAAATATGTGTAAAACACTTGCAATTTAGCAGAAATTTGATAAAATAGTAAGGAAAGTTAGACTGTATTGCCTACTGTCTATCTATAAAATATATTTTATTGGAGGCTTTTACTCAAATGGCAAAAGAAAAATACGATCGTAGTAAACCACACGTTAACATTGGTACTATTGGACACGTTGACCACGGTAAAACTACCCTAACTGCAGCTATCACAACTGTTTTGGCACGTCGCTTGCCTTCATCAGTTAACCAACCTAAAGACTATGCGTCTATCGATGCTGCTCCAGAAGAACGCGAACGTGGTATCACTATCAACACTGCACACGTTGAGTACGAAACTGAAAAACGTCACTACGCTCACATCGACGCTCCAGGACACGCGGACTACGTTAAAAACATGATCACTGGTGCTGCCCAAATGGACGGAGCTATCCTTGTAGTAGCTTCAACTGACGGACCAATGCCACAAACTCGTGAGCACATCCTTCTTTCACGTCAGGTTGGTGTTAAACACCTTATCGTCTTCATGAACAAAATTGACTTGGTTGACGACGAAGAATTGCTTGAATTGGTTGAAATGGAAATCCGTGACCTTCTTTCAGAATACGACTTCCCAGGTGACGATCTTCCAGTTATCCAAGGTTCAGCTCTTAAAGCTCTTGAAGGTGACTCTAAATACGAAGACATCATCATGGAATTGATGAACACTGTTGATGAGTACATTCCAGAACCAGAACGTGACACTGACAAACCATTGCTTCTTCCAGTCGAAGATGTATTCTCAATCACTGGACGTGGTACAGTTGCTTCAGGACGTATCGACCGTGGTACTGTTCGTGTCAACGACGAAATCGAAATCGTTGGTATCAAAGAAGAAACTCAAAAAGCAGTTGTTACTGGTGTTGAAATGTTCCGTAAACAACTTGACGAAGGTCTTGCCGGAGATAACGTAGGTGTCCTTCTTCGTGGTGTTCAACGTGACGAAATCGAACGTGGACAAGTTATCGCTAAACCAGGTTCAATCAACCCACACACTAAATTTAAAGGTGAAGTCTACATCCTTACTAAAGAAGAAGGTGGACGTCACACTCCATTCTTCAACAACTACCGTCCACAATTCTACTTCCGTACTACTGACGTTACAGGTTCAATCGAACTTCCTGCAGGTACTGAAATGGTAATGCCTGGTGATAACGTGACTATCGACGTTGAGTTGATCCACCCAATCGCCGTAGAACAAGGTACTACATTCTCTATCCGTGAGGGTGGACGTACTGTTGGTTCAGGTATGGTTACAGAAATCGAAGCTTAATTCGATTAAGTTCCCAGAAGAACAATTATTTAAGTCAGACACTAAAAGAATCTTGCCTTGCAAGGTTCTTTTTTTCTTTCTTCTTACTCTATTTGAAGTGCTTCTACTCTAGCAGTATAATCGTTTTTTTGGTATAATAAAAGTTATGGAAATCGAAAAAACCAATCGTATGAACGCTCTTTTTGAATTTTATGCGGCGCTTTTGACAGACAAGCAGATGAACTATATTGAACTCTATTATGCTGATGATTATAGTCTTGCTGAGATTGCTGAAGAGTTCGGTGTCAGTCGTCAGGCTGTCTATGATAATATCAAGCGGACGGAAAAGATTCTAGAAGATTATGAGATGAAATTGCACATGTATTCGGACTATATTGTCCGTAGTCAGATTTTTGACCAGATCTTGGAGCGTTATCCCAAAGATGACTTTCTGCAGGAGCAGATAGAAGTTTTAACAAGCATTGATAATAGAGAATAAGAGGAAGAAAAATGGCATTTGAAAGTTTAACAGAACGTTTACAGAACGTCTTTAAAAATCTACGTAAAAAAGGAAAAATTTCTGAGACTGATGTCCAAGAAGCAACCAAAGAGATTCGTTTGGCCTTGCTTGAAGCCGACGTTGCCTTGCCTGTTGTAAAGGACTTTATCAAGAAGGTTCGTGAACGTGCAATCGGTCACGAGGTCATTGATACCCTCAATCCTGCCCAACAGATTATCAAAATTGTTGATGAGGAACTGACGGCTGTTTTAGGTTCTGATACTGCTGAGATTATCAAGTCACCAAAAATTCCAACCATTATCATGATGGTCGGTTTGCAGGGGGCTGGTAAAACGACTTTTGCTGGTAAGCTGGCTAATAAACTCAAGAAGGAAGAAAATGCTCGTCCTTTGATGATTGCGGCAGATATTTATCGTCCAGCAGCCATCGATCAGCTGAAAACACTTGGACAACAAATCGATGTTCCTGTCTTTGCACTTGGAACAGAAGTGCCTGCTGTTGAAATTGTTCGCCAAGGTTTGGAGCAAGCGCAGGCCAATCACAACGACTATGTCTTGATCGATACGGCAGGGCGTTTACAAATCGATGAACTTCTTATGAATGAGCTTCGTGATGTTAAAGCACTGGCTCAACCAAACGAAATCCTCCTTGTCATTGATGCCATGATCGGTCAGGAAGCGGCTAATGTTGCCCGTGAGTTTAATGCTCAGTTGGAAGTAACTGGTGTCATCCTTACCAAGATTGATGGGGATACTCGTGGTGGTGCAGCTTTGTCTGTTCGTCACATCACTGGAAAACCTATCAAGTTCACTGGTACGGGTGAAAAGATAACAGATATCGAAACCTTCCACCCAGACCGTATGTCAAGCCGTATCCTTGGTATGGGGGATATGCTCACTTTGATTGAGAAAGCTTCTCAGGAATACGATGAGCAAAAAGCTCTTGAAATGGCTGAGAAAATGCGCGAAAACACCTTTGATTTCAATGATTTCATTGATCAATTGGATCAGGTGCAAAATATGGGGCCAATGGAAGACTTACTCAAGATGATTCCAGGTATGGCTAACAATCCTGCCCTTCAAAATATGAAGGTGGATGAGCGCCAGATTGCGCGCAAACGTGCTATTGTGTCTTCTATGACACCTGAAGAACGCGAAAACCCTGATCTGTTAAATCCAAGTCGTCGCCGTCGTATCGCTGCTGGTTCTGGAAATACCTTTGTCGAAGTCAATAAATTTATCAAGGACTTTAACCAGGCCAAACAGCTCATGCAAGGTGTCATGTCTGGAGATATGAACAAAATGATGAAGCAAATGGGAATCAATCCAAATAACCTCCCTAAAAATATGCCAAATATGGGCGGGATGGATATGTCTGCCCTTGAAGGAATGATGGGACAAGGTGGCATGCCAGATATGTCAGGTCTCGGAGGAGCAGGCATGCCAGATATGAGCCAGATGTTTGGTGGCGGACTCAAAGGTAAAATCGGTGAATTTGCCATGAAACAGTCTATGAAACGGATGGCCAACAAAATGAAAAAAGCTAAGAAAAAACGCAAATAAAAAAGGAAAGCAGAAGTGCTTTCCTTTTTATATAAAATATGTGCTTTCTATGATTAGGCAATTTTCTTACTCGAAAAATGACTAAATAGAAAGAGTGATTTCAAATCCATGCATCCATTCGGATTTTACCGTGATATCGATTTTTAAAGCATCTGCTAATTGTTTGACCAGATAGAGACCCATGCCTGTTGATTTTTTCCTTGTGTCTCCTGAATCACCTGTAAAGCCTTTTTCAAAGATATGAGGGAGGTCGCAAGCTTTAACTCCGCAGCCATTATCCCTAATAATCAGACTTGTGCGCCCCTTATCCTTTGACATATAAATATTGAGTTCGGGCTTGTCGGAGCTATATTTAATGGAGTTGGCTAGGATTTGAGAGAGGATAAATTCAAAACTGCGTTGATCGGTGTAGCAGATTCCTTGTATGTTTTCTACCTTAATCGTAAATTTCTTTTCTTTAAGCAAGGGATCAAAGTTTTCTAAAAGATCCTGAATACACTCTTGGAGGTCGACATCTTCAAATAGAAAATCATTTTTTTCACTTTTAACCCTGTAATAGAATAGTATCTGTGATACATTGCCTTGGATTTGATTTTTTACATAATCCAACTTAAAAGCTGTATCCTTTGGCAGCTGGTCACTTTGGTTGTCCAAAAGGAGGGAAAGAAGCGATAGAGGAAGTTTGATTTCATGAGCCCACTTCTCAACATAGTCCTCATAGTCGGCTAGTAATGAATTAAGCTTTCCTATTTCCACCTGCTTTTGGTAGAGCACATTTGCGATTTCTTCGATGCTTTCTTTTTCTGAGACAGTTGATAAACGCAATAATTCCAGCTCCGTATCTATCTTAGGATTGGCTATGAAGGCTTTATAAGCAGCTGATTTTTTTCTTTCTTTTCTTATAAGTAGGAGTGATAGGATGAAAAAAAGCAGGACGGTGGCTAAAATATAGAGCAGGATGAGAGCTTGAAACATCCTCACGTCTGAAAGCCAAAGCAGAATCGCTGTGAATAGATCAAATACTAAAAGAACAAGTAACCAGGGCAGGTAAGTAGCTAGATATTTAAGATTCTGTTTCATCTGGACTTACCTCTTCTAGCTTGTAACCAATACCTCTGACAGACTTGACTTGAAGGGTAATTCCAGCCTTTTTCATCACCTTTTTGAGCCTTGCAATATTTACTTGAAGAGCATTATCATCGATGAACTCAGTTGTGTTCCATAGTTTCATACATAGTTCTTCTTTTGTGACGACAGGAGCATTAGTAACCAATAAGGTTTCTAACAATTTCCCTTGATTTTGGGGGAGTAAAATCGAATGTCCATTGATATAAAGGGTATAGGTTTGTCTATCCAGCAGAAAATTATCTTTTTCAAGTAGATTTTGTCTGCCTTCATAGCGTTTCAAGATATTTTCTATACGTGCCAAAAATCTTTCTTTCTTGAAAGGCTTTGTTAGATACTCATCTGCCCCTAATTTCAGGGCGTAAATCTCATCTTTTAGTTGTTCACGGGAGGTGAGAACCAATATGGGCACAGAGCGTTTGGACTTGAGATTTTTACAAATTTGAAAGCCTGTTTCTCCCGGCAAATTCAAATCCAGTATGATTAGATTCGTATCGTATTGCAGCACTTGTTGGCTCGTATCTTTGAAGTCAGTCAACTTATCAACTTGATAACCCGCTTTCTCTAACAAGATGACAATTTCATCTCGAATCAAGGCTTCATCTTCAATTACTAGAATATGCTTCATATCGGTTCCTCCTTTTCCTATTTTATTCTACCTTATTCTTCTCTTTTTGGTTCCATTAATGACAATAAGTACTTGTTGCTATTTTTCTTTACAATTCTGATATAGATGACTTCAAAACCAGCTAAGAGCAGTACGATTAGCATGGCTGTGATAAATTTCTGCTCCATGGCCATTCTTGCACTAGCGGGTACTATTCCTGTGAGGAGGGAGCTCACTCCGAAGCTACTACTGAGAAGTGCAATGGCTATTGGCAGACCGAAATACCAGTTGATTTGTTTTTCTGAAGATTTACAAAGAGTTTCGTAGTTAGCTCCAAGATGGATCAAGGTTTGGTATCGTCTGTAGGATTGTCTTTGTCCCATCAAAAACTGGACGCCGATGATTGTATTTGCAACGACAAGGAAAATGATTGCCAGATAAATAGTAATATAGCTAGCAGAGATAATGTAAAATAATTGGCGCCCCATATTTTGTATATAGCTTTCATAACCAAGAGAGGTTTGATTCAGCTTTTCATTTGTATCTGAGATAGCTTTCATCAGACCTTTTTCCTTGACCAGATCAGGAGCTAGGATGCCACTGACATAGTTTGAGTATTTACTATCAGTATAACTCATAAAGGTCTCATCTGGAAGAATGAGTGCTACAGAGAGGGTGATTTCACGGTCCGTTACAATTGGTAAAGACTGCACATCTCCAATCAATTTTATATCATTTCCCATGACGTTGATTTGAGGGTTTGCTTTCAGAACAGAGTTAACCAAGTTCTCATCAGGGAGAAAATCTTTTCCCATATACAAGTAGGCTTCCTTGCTAGTTAATTCTAAAGGAGGGAGATTGGCAGCTTTTCTAAGTTCATTGTATTCGGAAACTGGTATGAGGTGGGAAGTAGTAGACTGTTTAAATCTTTGGAGCAAAATTTCCTTGTTCTTGCTGCCTTTTTGCTTTTTCAACTCCTGGATGATCTCTTCGAAGGACACGGACTCGTGTTCTTTCGGTTTGCCGATTTTTATTTGCAAAATCTTTGAAAACTGTGATGCCAGTCCAGCAACTTCAAGCTCTTTTTTAACTGTATTCACATCAAGATTTTCATCTGTATCCTGCTTGCCATCTCTAAATGTATAATCCAACACGTGGGTTTGATTGCCTGAATTGCCACTTGCAATGGCAACACCTGCTCCAAAGAGGCACAAGGCAGAGAAGATTAAGAGGGAGCAGATGGCCAGTATAGTTGAACGCTGGATAACTAATTCCTGAATCTGTCTAAAATTATAGGCTTGAAGTTTTCGATTGCTTCCAAACTTAACCAAAAAGTCTATAAACAAACGCATACCAAAGAAGAGTAGGATAGTTCCTAGAGTTCCCAGGAGAACGGTGATGCCCATTGTTATGACATTTTCCCAAGCTCGTCTACTCATCCCCAAGTAATAGGCTGTTCCTAGAAGCAAAATTCCGAGGACGGAAGCAAGAAGGTACACACCCTTGGGGAGTAGTTTCTTCATTCCAGAGGGTGAATAGGCAAGTAGGTTTCCGATTTCCATATTGGCCGTCTTTGCACTTAAAAGGACAAAAACAGCTAATTTTACTGCTAGGAAGCCGATGATCGTATAGAACAGAGCTGTAGTAGATAGAGAAAATTGATGTTCAATAATCCCTAGTCCCACAATTTTAGCGGTTATTAGGCTAATTAGTTCTGAAATCAAGATGGAAATAGGAAGGCCTATTCCAAGGGCAAGGACGCTGTTTCTCAAATCCTCGAGCAGGAGTAGCAAGAACAGTTTGCTTCTTCGCATTCCCAGTGTGAGATAGACACCAAATTCATGTTTTCTCCTTTCCATCTGCATACTGCTTGCGAAGTAGACTAGAAAAAAGAGAATAAAGAGCGTTGCTACATAAAGAATAGGAATCATGCTAAAGAGTTTATTTACAGCGTCACTTTCTATTTGTTTTAGAAAGATCATCACATCTTGATGGGACAAAGAAAGGATGATGTAAAAGGAGATAATAGAAAGAACCATGGAACTGAAGTACAAGCCATTATTTTTTCGATCTCTCTTGCTATTTCTTGAGACTAATTTAGAAAACATTGCCATCACCTCCAGCTAGGGCTGCCATGACCTTTAGTATTCTGTGGTAGAAGTCTTCTTGACTTTCTCTTGGATAATCGCGTCGAATTTCATGGAATAGTTTTCCGTCTTGGATAAACAATATGCGGTTGCAAAAGCTGGCTGCAACTGAATCGTGGGTTACCATGAGAATGGTGGTTTCTTCCACTTGATTCATTTCGGATAATTTTTGCATCAAAATGGTCGCATTTTTTGAATCCAAAGCCCCTGTGGGCTCGTCTGCAAATACAATCTTAGGGTCTAAAATTAAGGCGCGCGCAGCAGCTACCCTTTGCCGTTGACCACCTGATAATTGAGAAGGGAACTTATCCAGAAGTTCAGAAATATCCAGATATTGGGAAAGTAATTCTAACCGAACCTTGCTTTCGTCGGCATCGACCTTGTGTAAAGACAAGGGGAGTAAAATATTTTCTTTGGCTGTAAGATTGTCCAAAAGCTCAAAATTCTGGAAGAGATAGCCAATTTCCTTGCCTCTATAATCTGCTAATTGGCTCCCTTTTAACTGACCTAAATCTTTTTCTTGCATTTGAATAGAGCCGTCAGTTGGCTTGATGATTGTGGCGAGACAGTTAAGAAGGGTTGTTTTCCCAGAACCGCTACTCCCCATAATTCCTAAGAACTCACCTTTTACAACTTGAAAAGATATGCCGTTTAAGGCCTTGGTGATATTCGGCTCTTTTCCATAATGCTTTTTTAATGATTCTACTCGTAAAATTGTTTCCATGTGAAACACCTCCATCTTTTGTTACTTTCATTATAGTATGAATCAGAGTAGAATAACACTTACGGATGATGTAAGAAATCTTTATCGCTGACTTTTATAGTCAGGTTATTAGAGCTATACTTACTATATTATAGCATGGTTTCAGGGATTTAAAAAGGGGAGTATGGGGTTGTAGGAATTTCTACAACCTTTGAACCATTGAATTTCAAAATTTAAAGAAAAACTATTCAAACTCAATAATTACCATAGCATATTTGTTCCTAAGGAGGTGATAAAATTGAGTTTGGGTAAATTGATAAAGAAATTCCCTGAACTACGGAGAATCACTCAAAAAGCATTAGGAGAGAGAACGGCATTTAGATGATGTTAGAATCAGACAATATGAGCTTGATATTCGCACTACTAAAGATGATGTCTTAGAAAATATTTCCGCTGCACTCCATGTAAATAAAGATTATCTGAAAGAACCTACCTATCCGTACACGGAGCATGACCTTATGCGATTTTTATTTAAATTGGATGATAGTATTGAAGTTAGTATAAGACAGGTTATTATGAATGACGAAGATCCTGGATATACTACTACAGGTATATATTTCGGCAGTGAAGCTATTTTGAGAATACGAAATATGCTTGAAGATTGGAAGAAAATGAAACAGAAGTATGAAAACAACGAAATCACTAAAGAAGCCTTGCAGGATTGGAAGGCAAACTACCCTAACAGTCTGAAAAAAGATTATGTTCCCTTTGAGGAAAGCAATGTAAAGTTATATAAAAGCGGAATAAATGCCAAAGTTCCGCTGGATTTAAAATAAGTACAGAAAAAGCACATAGCTGAAAGATTTTACAATCTTAAAGTTATGTGCTTTTTATAATATGACTATTCAATTAACTTAATTGAATCTATCTTCAATTAACCTGATTGCATTCTTAATAAAACTAATTAAATTATCTAATTTATCATCATTATACCCATAGTATTCATCGATAGGATATGGAGGTTCAAGCATATACATTTGTTCGATTCTATATTTTTCCATATTTTCATCCAACCATTTTTTCATCTCTTTTACATTATCTATTGAAGAATCTTCATCCTCAAGATTTTTATAATAAATTGAAGGATAATCCTTATTTAGTTCCCATGTTCCCTTACCATTCTTATTATCGCTTCCATTAAAGTATTTTGGTACAGGCATCATATTTGAGAATGAATACATTAAATCAAAATATCTATTAAATAATGATTCCAAATCACTATATCCGTTAAAAATTTCATCTAAATGAAGATATACAAGTCTTAGTAATTCTTCTTGTTCAAGATTTCTAACATCATGATTTAATAAAATTAATTTTGCTCTACAAAAATCCAAAAAAGGAATGAAAGCATTAAATATTGTATCTGCCGATTCCGGAATATTTTCACCATATAATTTTTTATATGCTTCTTTTACTAATTCTGAAGAGTCGATTTCTGTGGTAGGAAGAATCCTATACATAATAGCTAATTTAACACCTTTCTCAATTTTTAATGCTGGATTAACAATTGGTATGAGATTGGTAAGATTATTTTTCACAATATCCATTTATATCTACCTCCCAAAATTCAGTTTTGTGTCACTCACTACTTCTACAAAAGCCTCCCACCAAAATGATGGAAGGCTTTCTAAACTATTAACCTAAATTCAACAACTCCCTTTCAGACCTGCTTTTTCTTGTTTTCAGTATCAAAACAGTATCATTTAGAGAATTTTACTACATCAAAATTGCTCAATCCCCTGTGTTTTCAAGCGTTTCGTAACAGTAACATATTTGATTCTGTTATTCCCACTCAACAGTTGCTGGTGGTTTACTTGTAATATCGTAGACGATACGGTTAACGTGGTCTACTTCGTTAACAATACGTACAGAAATCTTTTGAAGGACATCCCAAGGAATTTTGGCAAAGTCAGCTGTCATACCATCGATAGAAGTGATTGCACGAATGGCGATTGTGTAATCATAAGTACGACCATCACCCATAACACCGACTGAACGAACGCCTGTGTTGACAGTGAAATATTGCCAGATATCACGGTCAAGACCAGCTTTAGCGATTTCTTCACGAAGGATAGCATCAGACTCACGAACAGTTTCTAGTTTTTCTTCAGTGATTTCACCCATGACACGGATAGCAAGCCCTGGACCTGGGAATGGTTGGCGCCATACGATGTGGTCTGGCATACCAAGCTCTGTACCAAGGGCACGAACTTCGTCTTTATAAAGAGTGTTCAATGGTTCAATCAATTCAAATTGCATATCTTCTGGAAGACCACCCACGTTGTGGTGTGATTTGATGGTTTGAGCAGTATCTGTACCAGACTCAATTACGTCAGTGTAAAGCGTTCCTTGAGCAAGGAATTTCACATCTTTGAGCTTGCTTGCTTCGTCATCAAAGACATAAACAAACTCATTACCGATGATTTTCCGTTTTTGTTCAGGGTCAGAAACACCAGCAAGTTTGTCAAGGAAGCGTTTTGCAGCGTCTGCTTTGACGATATTCAAACCAAACTTACCACCGAGCATCTCCATAACTTGGTCCGCTTCCCCTTTACGAAGAAGACCGTGGTCTACAAAGATACAGATTAATTGATCGCCGATTGCTTTCTGGAGAAGAACACCAACGACAGAAGAGTCAACACCACCAGATAGACCGAGAAGGACACGTTTATCACCGACTGTCTCACGGATTTTTTGAATCTGCATCTCAATGAAGTTATCCATTGACCAGTCACCTTTAGCCTTACAGATATTAAGGGCAAAGTTGCGAAGGATATCATTTCCGTAAACAGAATGGCGAACCTCTGGGTGGAATTGGATGCCGTAAATGTGCTTTTCTGGGTTTTCAATAGCTGCATAAGGACAGTCAGCAGAAGTACCAGTACGAACAAAATCAGCTGGAATCTCTGTAACAGCATCACCATGACTCATCAAAACAATCTGTTCTTCAGGAGTCCCTTCAAAGAGGGCAGAAGTGGTATGAGTAAGTGGTGATTGGCCATACTCACGGTTACCAGCATCACCTGCAGGAACAACTTTTCCTCCAAGTTTATGAGTTAAAAGTTGCATACCATAGCAGATTCCTAAAATTGGAATGCCAAGTTCAAAAATTTCTGGGTCAATATCAAATGAACCATCTTCGTATACAGAGTTTGGTCCACCAGAGAGGATGATCCCTACAGGGTTAATCGCACGAACCTCTGCAGCTGAGATTTTGTGACTTTTTAGCTCTGAAAAAACACCAATTTCACGAATACGGCGGGAAATCAGCTGGTTGTATTGGCTACCATAGTCCAGCACGATGATTTTTTCGACATCTTGCAAATCAGTTGAAATGTTGCTCATCATTTTCCTTTCTCAAAAGAAATATCTTTTTCAATATTCTATCACAAATAGGGGCGAATTACCAACTAAACAAGGCAAAGTTTGACTTTTTCTTAGCAAATACGGTACAATGGAGAAAATAAAGAAAAGAAGTGAGAATCATGTTACCAGCTTATATGAAAATCCACGATCAGATCAAGAAGGATATAGATGAGCATCATTGGAAAATCGGAGAGAGACTTCCAAGTGAGCGAGATTTAGCTGAACAGTTTCAAGTTAGCCGGATGACATTACGCCAGGCTATCTCTCTCTTAGTTGAGGAAGGAGTTTTGGAGCGTCGTGTAGGAAGTGGGACCTTTGTCTCTAGCACTCGTGTTCAAGAAAAAATGCGGGGAACGACTAGTTTTACGGAGATTGTCAAATCTCAAGGGAAAGTACCTTCCAGCCAACTCATTTCTTACAGAAGAACCATTCCAAATGAGCAAGAGGTCGCTAAGCTAGGGATTACTCCGACAGAGAATATTATCCGTATGGAACGGGTGCGTTACGCTGACCAAGTTCCGCTAGTCTATGAAGTCGCATCCATTCCTGAGAAATTTATCAAGGATTTTAAAAAAGAAGAAATCACCAGTCATTTCTTCCAAACCTTGCAGCAACATGGCTACCGGATTGGCAAATCCCAACAGACCATTTATGCGAGATTGGCTAAGGAAAAGATTGCTCACTATCTAGAAGTCGAAAAGGGGCATGCCATTTTAGCCTTGACTCAGGTCTCTTATCTTGAAGATGGGACAGCTTTTGAGTATGTAAAGAGTCAATACGTGGGCGAACGCTTTGAATTTTATCTTGAAAATAACTAGTTTAGAAAGGCTAGTTTTTTGTTTTCTTAAAAGATTAGAATTGTCAAAACAATCTGTCTAGGCTTGATTTTATCCATTATTTACTATAAAATGAGAAGGAAAAACGTCAAACTTTTATATTGCAAATAGGAGAAAAAATGACAAAAACATTAAAACGTCCTGAGGTTTTATCACCTGCAGGGACTTTAGAGAAGCTGAAAGTAGCTGTTCAATATGGTGCGGACGCAGTCTTCATCGGCGGACAGGCCTATGGTCTTCGTAGCCGTGCAGGAAACTTCACCTTTGAACAGATGGAAGAAGGAGTCCAGTTTGCTGCTAAGTACGGTGCCAAGGTCTATGTGGCTGCTAACATGGTTATGCACGAAGGAAACGAAGCTGGTGCTGGAGAATGGTTCCGTAAGTTGCGTGACATTGGGATTGCCGCAGTTATCGTGTCAGATCCAGCCTTGATTATGATTGCAGCAACTGAAGCACCAGGTCTTGAAATCCACCTTTCAACCCAAGCAAGTGCGACCAACTATGAAACTCTTGAGTTCTGGAAAGAACTTGGTCTAACTCGTGTGGTTTTGGCTCGTGAAGTTTCAATGGAAGAATTGGCAGAGATTCGCAAACGTACAGATGTCGAGATTGAAGCATTTGTCCATGGGGCCATGTGTATTTCTTACTCAGGTCGTTGTACGCTTTCAAACCACATGAGTATGCGTGATGCTAACCGTGGTGGTTGTTCTCAATCTTGCCGTTGGAAATACGACCTCTACGACATGCCATTCGGCCAAGAACGTAAGAGCCTTAAAGGTGAAATCCCAGAAGAATTTTCGATGTCTGCCGTAGATATGTCTATGATTGACCATATCCCAGATATGATTGAAAATGGTGTAGACAGTCTTAAGATCGAAGGTCGTATGAAGTCTATTCACTATGTTTCAACAGTAACAAACTGCTACAAGGCGGCTGTGGATGCTTATCTCGAAAGTCCTGAAAAGTTTGAGGCCATCAAACAGGACTTGGTGGACGAGATGTGGAAGGTTGCCCAGCGTGAATTGGCAACTGGATTCTACTATGGTACACCGTCTGAGAATGAGCAGTTATTTGGCGCACGTCGTAAAATTCCTGAATACAAGTTTGTCGCTGAAGTGGTTGCTTATGATGATGCGACTCAAACGGCAACCATTCGTCAACGAAATGTCATCAACGAAGGCGATCAAGTTGAGTTTTATGGACCAGGTTTCCGTCATTTTGATACTTATATCGAAGATCTTCATGATGCCAAGGGCAATAAAATCGACCGTGCTCCAAATCCAATGGAACTCTTGACAATCAAGGTCCCACAACCTGTACAAGCAGGTGACATGGTTCGTGCTCTGAAAGAAGGGCTCATCAACCTCTATAAGGAAGACGGGACAAGTGTTACAGTTCGTGCCTAGATAAGGAAAAGGGAATGATTCAAGCTCAAGGTTTATTGGTAGATGATGAAAGCAGGTGTGTTCATTATCATAGTGAAAAGGATATTGTTTCACTCCAGTGTTATGAATGCAAGAAATACTATGCATGCTATCAGTGCCACAATGCTATGGAAACGCATTTGTTTTCGCCCTATCCCTTGGTGCTTTCTGAGGATCGACCGATCTTATGTGGGGTTTGTAAGAGGACAATGACTTTCCAAGATTACCAAAAACAGATGGCTTGTCCTTACTGCAGTGCACCATTTAATCCAGGTTGTAAACAACACTATTCCTACTATTTTAAATAAAATGAATCGATCCAAGTTCTTAACTTGGATTTTTCGATTTGTTTCAGAAAATATAGTAAAATCAAGAAAAACTCGCAATCTAAAATGGAAAAACTTTCTATAGAATAGTGTAAAAATAGCAAAAATAGAAATAAATCAGCTGAAACGCTTCCAACGTAAGTAAAAAGTTGACAAAAACAAATTTTAGGACTAAACTAAGTAAGTAAATTTTAAATAAAAGGAGAATTCATCATGAATTTAACATTTTTCGGTCTTTGTCTTGCCTGTATGGGTGTATCCCTTGCAGAAGGTATGTTGATGAACGGTTTGTTCAAATCAGCAGCTCGCCAACCAGACATCATCCCACAATTACGTAGCTTAATGATCATGGGGATTGCCTTTATTGAAGGAACGTTCTTGGTTACCCTAGTCTTTTCATTCGTCATCAAATAGACAAATGGAACGAGAAGAAAAGGGAGGATTCTAGATGGAAGAAAGTATCAATCCAACCATCAATATTGGTCCTGTTACCTTTGATTTAACCATGTTAGCCATGACCTTGTTGATTGTGGGAGTTGTTTTTGGCTTTATCTATTGGGCAAGTCGCAATATGACTTTGAAACCCAAAGGAAAGCAAAATGTACTTGAGTATTTCTATGACTTCGTTATTGGATTTACAGAACCTAACATTGGTAAAAGCTACATGAAAGACTACTCGCTCTTTTTCCTTTGTCTATTTCTATTTATGGTACTGGCAAATAACCTCGGTTTGATGGCGAAACTTCAAACTACAGATGGGACAAACCTTTGGACATCGCCAACTGCAAATCTCCAGTTTGACTTGGCCTTGTCATTTGGAATTATCCTGATGACCCATATTGAAGGGATTCGTCGCCGTGGGATTAAAAAATATCTAAAAGCCTATATCACACCTGGCTTTATGACTCCCATGAATATCTTAGAAGAGTTTACCAACTTTTTATCACTTGCCTTGCGGGTGTTCGGAAATATCTTTGCTGGAGAAGTGATGGCTAGTTTGCTAATCACTCTATCTCATCAAGCTCTATATTGGTATCCAGTTGCTTTTGGTGCTAACTTGGCTTGGACAGCCTTTTCTGTCTTTATTTCCTGCATCCAAGCCTATGTGTTTACCATGTTGTCTTCTATGTACTTAGGAAATAAGATAAATGATGGAGAAGAGTAGAAAGGAGTAACAGATGCACGTAACAGTAGGTGAATTAATTGGTAACTTTATTTTAATCGCTGGCTCTTTTATCCTTTTGATTGTCTTAGTTAAGAAATATGCGTGGTCAAACTTGACAAGTGTCTTCGAAGAAAGGGCAAATAAAATTGCTGCTGATATTGATGGAGCTGAACAAGCTCGTCAAAAAGCAGAAACTCTTGCCCAAAAACGTGAAGATGAATTGGCTGGTAGTCGCAACGAAGCCAAAACAATCATTGAAAATGCTAAAGAGACTGCAGAGAAGAGTAAAGCAGATATTCTGGCAGATGCTAAAGTAGAAGCGGGTCGCTTAAAAGAGAAGGCGAATCAAGAAATTGCTCAGAATAAAGCAGAAGCTTTGCAAAGTGTTAAGGGCGAGGTGGCAGATTTGACGATTAGTCTTGCTGTTAAAATCATCTCAAAAAACCTTGACAGTCATGCTCATAAGGAACTCATTGATCAGTATATCGATCAGCTAGGAGAAGCCTAATGGACAAGAAAACAGCAAAGGTCATTGAAAAGTACAGCATGCCTTTTGTCCAATTAGTGATTGAAAAAGGAGAAGAGGACCGGATTTTTGCAGACTTGGATCAAATCAAGCAAGTCGCAGAAGAAACGGGCTTACCTTCTTTTTTAGCTCAGGTGGCAGTTGATGAGTCTGATAAGGAAAAAACAGTTGGTTTTTTTCAAGACTCTGTCTCACCTTTAATGCAAAACTTTATTCAGGTTCTGATTTACAATCACAGAGCAAATCTTTTTTATGATATCATTGTTGATTGTTTGAATCGTCTTGAAATAGAAACCAATCATTTTGTAGTCACGATTTCCTCAGCTCATCCTTTAACGGACGAGCAGAAGGAACGTTTGCTTCCCTTGATAGAGAAAAAAATGTCTCTGAAAGTACGGAGTATCAAAGAACAAATTGATGAAGGACTCATTGGTGGTTTTGTTATTTTTGCTAATCACAAGACAATTGATGTGAGTATAAAACAACAACTTCGAGTTGTTAAAGAAAATTTGAAATAGAAAGTGGTGTTCTTTTGGCAATTAACGCACAAGAAATCAGCGCTTTAATTAAGCAACAAATTGAAAATTTCAAACCCAATTTTGATGTGTCTGAAACAGGTGTTGTAACCTATATCGGGGATGGAATTGCGCGTGCTCACGGTCTTGAAAATGCCATGAGTGGAGAGTTGTTGATCTTTGAAAACGGCTCTTATGGGATGGCGCAAAACTTGGAGTCTACAGACGTTGGGATTATCATTCTTGGAGACTTTACAGATATTCGTGAAGGTGATACCATTCGCCGTACAGGTAAAATTATGGAAGTACCTGTTGGGGACAGCCTAATCGGACGTGTTGTCGACCCACTTGGTCGTCCAGTTGATGGTCTTGGTGACATCCATACTGACAAAACTCGTCCAGTAGAAGCGCCAGCTCCTGGTGTTATGCAACGTAAGTCTGTATCAGAACCATTACAAACAGGTTTGAAAGCTATTGACGCCCTTGTACCGATTGGTCGTGGTCAACGTGAGTTGATTATCGGTGACCGTCAGACAGGGAAAACAACCATTGCGATTGATACGATCCTGAACCAAAAAGGTCAAGATATGATCTGTATCTACGTAGCGATTGGACAAAAAGAATCAACTGTCCGTACACAAGTAGAAACACTTCGCCAGTATGGTGCCTTGGACTACACAATCGTTGTGACAGCCTCTGCTTCACAACCATCTCCATTGCTCTTCCTAGCTCCTTATGCCGGAGTTGCTATGGCAGAAGAGTTTATGTACCAAGGCAAGCATGTTTTGATTGTTTATGATGATCTTTCAAAACAAGCGGTCGCTTATCGTGAGCTTTCCCTCTTGCTTCGTCGTCCACCAGGTCGTGAAGCCTTCCCAGGGGATGTTTTCTACCTTCACAGCCGTTTGCTTGAGCGCTCAGCTAAAGTTTCTGATGAGCTTGGTGGTGGATCTATTACAGCCCTACCATTTATCGAGACACAAGCAGGAGATATCTCTGCCTATATCGCAACCAACGTGATCTCTATCACTGACGGACAAATCTTCCTTGGTGATGGTCTCTTCAATGCGGGTATTCGTCCAGCCATTGATGCGGGTTCATCTGTATCCCGTGTAGGTGGTTCGGCACAGATTAAAGCCATGAAGAAAGTTGCTGGTACACTTCGTATCGACCTTGCTTCATACCGTGAGTTGGAAGCCTTCACTAAGTTTGGTTCTGACTTGGATGCAGCAACACAGGCTAAGTTAAACCGTGGACGTCGTACTGTGGAAGTATTGAAACAACCTGTCCATAAACCACTACCTGTTGAGAAACAAGTAACCATTCTCTATGCTTTGACACATGGTTTCTTGGATACGATTCCTGTAGATGACATTGTTCGTTTTGAGGAAGAGTTCCATACTTTCTTTGATGCTCATTATCCAGAGATTTTGGAAACCATTCGTGAAACAAAAGACTTGCCAGAAGAAGCAGTCTTGGATGCTGCGATTACAGAGTTTCTCAATCAATCCAGCTTCCAATAAGAATAGAGGTGTCAGATGGCAGTATCTCTAAATGATATTAAAACAAAAATCGCCTCAACCAAAAATACGAGTCAAATCACTAATGCCATGCAAATGGTATCGGCTGCCAAGTTAGGTCGCTCTGAAGAAGCAGCGCGCAACTTCCAAGTTTACGCTCAGAAAGTTCGTAAGCTTTTGACGGATATTCTGCATGGTAACGGATCTGGTGGTTCAACCAATCCGATGCTCATCAGTCGCCCAGTTAAGAAAACAGGCTATATCGTTATTACTTCAGACCGTGGCTTGGTTGGAGGTTATAATGCTTCCATCCTTAAAGCCGTTATGGAGTTGAAAGAAGAATACCATCCAGATGGTAAAGATTTTGAGATAATTTGTATCGGTGGTATGGGAGCTGATTTCTTTAAGGCTCGTGGTATTCAGCCAATCTATGAACTACGTGGCTTGGCAGATCAACCTAGTTTTGATGAAGTTCGTAAAATTATTTCAAAAACGATTGAGATGTACCAAAACGAACTTTTTGATGAATTGTACGTCTGCTACAACCATCATGTTAATACTCTTACAAGTCAAATGCGTGTGGAACAAATGCTTCCGATTGTTGACTTGGATCCAAATGAAGCGGATGAAGAGTATAGCTTGACCTTTGAGTTGGAAACGAGCCGTGATGAGATTCTAGAGCAGTTGTTGCCACAGTATGCCGAAAGTATGATTTACGGGGCTATTATCGATGCCAAGACAGCTGAAAATGCTGCAGGCATGACAGCCATGCAAACGGCGACCGATAATGCCAAAAAGGTCATCAATGATTTGACAATCCAGTATAACCGTGCTAGACAGGCGGCGATTACACAAGAAATTACAGAAATCGTAGCGGGGGCTAGTGCCTTAGAATAAGGCTTTGCCTCCCTCGTATCAAAATGAACTTAGGACCTAGTTGAGCTAGGAACCGACAGTATCTTATATAGAATAGGAGAAGGAGATGAGTTCAGGTAAAATTGCTCAGGTTATCGGACCAGTTGTAGACGTCTTGTTTGCAGCAGGGGAAACACTTCCTGAGATTAATAATGCACTTGTCGTCTACAAAAATGACGAAAGAAAAACAAAAATCGTCCTTGAAGTAGCCTTGGAGTTGGGTGATGGTATGGTCCGTACGATCGCCATGGAATCAACAGATGGTTTGACTCGTGGAATGGAAGTTTTGGACACAGGCCGTCCAATCTCTGTACCAGTAGGTAAAGAAACTTTGGGACGTGTCTTCAACGTTTTGGGAGATACCATTGACTTGGATGCTCCTTTCGCTGAGGACGCTGAGCGTCAGCCAATTCATAAGAAAGCTCCAACTTTTGATGAATTGTCTACCTCATCTGAAATCTTGGAAACAGGGATTAAGGTTATCGACCTTCTTGCCCCTTACCTTAAAGGTGGGAAAGTTGGACTCTTCGGTGGTGCCGGAGTTGGTAAAACTGTCTTGATCCAAGAATTGATTCACAACATTGCCCAAGAACATGGTGGTATTTCAGTATTTACCGGTGTTGGGGAACGTACTCGTGAAGGGAACGACCTTTACTGGGAAATGAAAGAATCAGGCGTTATCGAGAAAACAGCCATGGTATTTGGTCAGATGAATGAGCCACCAGGAGCACGTATGCGTGTTGCCCTTACTGGTTTGACAATCGCCGAATACTTCCGTGATGTAGAAGGCCAAGATGTGCTTCTTTTCATTGACAATATCTTCCGTTTCACTCAAGCTGGTTCAGAAGTATCTGCCCTTTTGGGTCGGATGCCTTCAGCCGTTGGTTACCAGCCAACACTTGCTACAGAAATGGGTCAATTGCAAGAGCGTATCACGTCAACTAAGAAGGGTTCTGTAACCTCTATCCAAGCCATCTATGTGCCTGCGGATGACTATACTGACCCGGCACCAGCAACAGCCTTCGCTCACTTGGATTCAACTACAAACTTGGAACGTAAGTTGGTACAGTTGGGTATTTACCCAGCCGTTGACCCTCTAGCTTCAAGCTCTCGTGCCTTGGCACCTGAGATTGTTGGTGAGGAGCACTATGCAGTTGCTGCTGAGGTTAAACGTGTCCTTCAACGTTACCATGAATTGCAAGATATCATTGCTATCCTTGGTATGGATGAACTTTCTGATGAAGAAAAGACCTTGGTTGCACGTGCCCGTCGTATCCAGTTCTTCTTGTCTCAAAACTTTAACGTTGCAGAACAATTTACTGGTCAACCTGGTTCTTATGTGCCAGTAGCGGAAACAGTTCGCGGCTTTAAGGAAATCCTGGAAGGAAAACATGACCAGCTACCAGAAGATGCCTTCCGTGGTGTCGGTTCAATCGAAGACGTCATTGCTAAGGCAGAGAAAATGGGATTTTAAGAGGTGATCTATGGCTCATTTAACTGTCCAGATCGTGACACCAGATGGCCTCGTCTATGATCACCATGCCAGCTTTGTATCGGTACGAACTCTGGATGGTGAGATGGGGATCTTGCCACGACATGAAAATATGATTGCGGTTCTAGCGGTTGATGAAGTGAAGGTAAAACGTATCGATGATGATACTCATGTGAACTGGATTGCAGTGAACGGAGGAATTATCGAGATTGCTAATGATATCATTACTATTGTAGCAGACTCAGCAGAGCGTGCTCGTGATATTGACATCAGTCGTGCAGAACGCGCGAAACTTCGCGCTGAACGAGAAATCGAAGAAGCTCATGACAAGCATTTGATTGACCAAGAGCGTCGTGCGAAAATCGCATTGCAGCGTGCTATCAACCGTATTAATGTTGGAAATAGACTATAAAAAAAATGAACTTGAAACTCAAGTTCATTTTTTTTAGTGTGGGAAGTTGATGCAGACTGCTTCAGGGACATGGAAGTCGTTAGAAAGCTCTGCAAGACGACCACTTTTAGGATTGCGCTTAAAGACGGTTGCGTTATCAGAATCTTGATGAACAGCAATGAGAAACTCTTGATCAGGAGTTAGGTCGAAATCACGTGGATTTTTACCATGGCTTGGTACAATCTCTAATAATTCCAAGCTACCATCAGCGAGGATTGTATAGACTGCAATGGAATCATGACCTCGGTTGGATGCATAGAGGTATTTGCCATCTTTTGAAAGACGAATGGCAGCAGTAGCATTAAAGCCTTCGTATCCATCTGGTAAGGTTGAAATAACTTGCATGCGTTCAAATTCACCAACCCCATCATAAATCAAGACCTCTATAGTGCTATTAAGTTCGCAGATGAGATAGGCAATCTTATAGTGGTGGTGGAAAACGATGTGGCGTGCACCTGCTCCAGCTTGGCTGTGATAAGTGTAGAGTTTATTTAGTTTTCCTTCTGGACTAACATCATAGGTTGTTACCTCATCTGTTCCTAGATCGCAGGTGACGAGGTACTGGTCAGGTGTTAGATCCGTAAAGTGTACATGTGGGGAAGTTTGGTTTTCATGAGGACCTTGTCCACTATGCTGATCTAGATCTGTTTGGATGAGGCTACCATCCGTTTGACGTTTATAAACCAGAACTTGACCTTTATGATAGTTGGCCCCATAAACGAGACCACGTTTTTCATCCACTGCCACATAACAATGGGGAGCGCCTTCTTCAACCACATGATTTAGCAAAGCGCCATCTGTCTTGTAAGCAGCGATTCCACCTAAGCCATCCTGGCTCCCTACGGTGTATAAGTGTTGCTGTTGGTCAAAGGCAAGGTAGGTTGGACTTGGTTCAGCAGCAAAGAGCTCAAGATTTGCAAGCTGGCCTGTTTCTGTATCAAAATCTGCCTTGTAAATCCCTTTAGATAAGCGACGAGTGTAAGTTCCAAAATAAACAGTTTCTTTCATGTCCATACCTCTTAATAATGATAAGTTCATTATACCACAAAATGGCAGTCATGAAGCACTAGATTCATTCATGTAAGCACTTTAAAAAAGAGTTATTTTAGTCTAAAAATGGTATAATGAGAGAATGACAGAAAGGATGTATTTATGGAACATAAAGAGAAACATTTTAGCCTATCTTGGTTTTTTAAGTGGTTTTTAGATAATAAAGCCATCACTGTATTTTTAGTAACCTTGTTACTGGGGCTAAATATTTTTATTCTAAGTAAGATTAGTTTTATCTTTTTACCAGTTTTAGATTTTCTTGGGGTTGTCATGTTGCCAGTTATTTTATCTGGTTTACTTTATTACCTCCTCAATCCGATTGTGGACTGGATGGAGAAGCACAAGATCAATCGTGTCCTTGCCATTAGTATTGTTTTTGTCATTATCGGACTCTTTATCATTTGGGGGCTGGCAGTCGCAATTCCTAATCTGCAACGCCAAGTCTTAAATTTTGCGAAGAATGTGCCGACATACCTGGAAGATGCTGATAAGGTGATCAATGACCTTGTAACCAAACGCTTGCCAGATGATTTTAGACCACAGTTGGAGCAGGTTCTTTCCAATGTTTCTAGTGAGGCGACCATGTGGGCCAGCAAAATCTCTTCTCAAGCTGTTAACTGGGTTAGCGCCTTTATCAGTAGCGTGTCCCAGGTCATTGTTGCGGTTATTATCGTACCTTTCATGCTCTTTTATCTTTTGAGAGATGGGAAAGGCTTGCGAGATTACCTGACTAAATTCATCCCAAACAAGTTAAAAGAACCTGTCGGACAAGTTTTGTCAGATGTTAATAAACAGTTGTCAAACTATGTTAGAGGGCAGGTTACAGTTGCTATTATCGTGGCAATTATGTTTATTATCTTCTTTAAGATTATTGGTCTCAGATATGCTGTGACTCTGGGGATCACGGCTGGTATCCTTAATCTAGTACCTTATCTAGGTAGTTTTCTAGCGATGTTGCCTGCTTTGGTTTTGGGTTTGATAGCAGGACCTGTAATGCTTTTGAAAGTAATTATTGTCTTTATTGTTGAACAAACGATTGAAGGTCGCTTTGTTTCTCCGCTTATTTTAGGTAGCCAGCTAAATATTCATCCGATCAATGTCCTATTTGTTCTCCTAACTTCAGGTTCTATGTTTGGTATTTGGGGAGTCTTGCTGGGAATTCCTGTCTATGCTTCTGCCAAGGTCGTTATCTCAGCTATCTTTAACTGGTATAAGAAAGTCAGCGGTTTGTATGAAGAAGAAGGGGAGGAAATCAAGAGTGAACAATAGTCAGCGCATGCTCCAGGCTTTGGATGAACAGAATTTAACCAAAGCGGATCAGTATTTTCACGAAGCCCTCGAAACAGATTCAAGTGAGGTTCTTTACGAACTAGCAAACTATCTAGAGGGAATTGGCTTTTATCCTCAAGCAAAAGAAATTTACCAACATATCGTTTCAGAATTTCCAGAAGTGAATCTGAACCTGGCAACCATTGCTAGCGAGGATGGCAATGTTGAGGAAGCCTTTGCCTATCTGGAAGAAATCACACCAGATAGTGATTGGTATGTATCGGCTTTAGTATTGAAGGCAGATCTCTATCAGCTGGAAGGTTTGACGGATGTAGCGCGTGAAAAGTTACTGGAGGCCTTAAATTACTCAGATGATGTCTTATTAGTTCTTGGTTTGGCTGAGTTGGATAGTGAGTTAGGAAATTATCAGGAAGCTATTCAGGGTTATGCTCAATTAGACAATCGCTCCATCTATGAGCAAACGGGTGTCTCAACCTATCAGCGAATTGGCTACGCTTATGCCCAGTTAGGCAAGTTTGAAGCTGCAACTGAATTCTTAGAAAAAGCCTTAGAATTAGAATACGATGACCAAACTGCCTTTGAACTGGCTAGTCTTTACTTTGACCAAGAAGAGTATCAAAAATCTGTTCTTTACTTTAAGCAGATTGATACCATTTCACCTGATTTTGAAGGATATGAATATGGTTATAGTCAAGCGTTGCATAAGGAACATCAGGTGGAAGAGGCCCTTCGTATTGTTAAACAAGGTTTGGAGAAAAATCCATTTGAAACTCGGCTCTTACTAGCTGCTTCTCAGTTTTCGTATGAATTGCATGATCCTAGTAGTGCTGAGCAGTTTCTCCTTACTGGCAAAGAAGATGCAGAGGATACAGAAGAAATTTTCCTTCGACTTACAACCATTTATATGGAACAAGAGCGGTACGAAGATATCATTGCTCTCCAAAGTCAAGAACCTGAAAATCTCTTGACCAAGTGGATGATTGCCCGTTCTTATCAGAAAATTGAGAATTTAGATAATGCCTATGAACTCTATCAGGAACTATCGCTTGATCTCAAGGATAATCCTGAATTTCTGGAGCAGTATACTTATCTCCTGCGTGAATTGGGATATTTTGAAGAAGCTAAAGTGCAAGCTGAAGCTTATTTAAAACTCATTCCAGATGATGTCCAGATGCAAGAACTCTTAGAAACACTTTAAAAGTTATCTCTCTAAAAGAACGTATCCGTCAATTTGGCAGATACGTTTTTTTTGAAAAATAGAATTTTTTTTACAAAAACTCTTGCTAAATTGTTTATTTATGCTATAATAGGAACAATAATTTTTAGGAGGTGCAGTATGTCTTATATGTTTGAGATATTACCAAGTTTATTGAACGGTGCAAGTATGACGCTTCAAGTCTTTGCTCTGGTCTTGATATTTTCAATTCCTTTAGGTATTGTCGTTGCCTTTGCTTTACAAGTCCGCTGGAAACCCCTCCATTATCTGATTGACCTTTATATTTGGGTGATGCGAGGGACTCCATTGCTCTTGCAATTAATCTTTATTTACTATGTTCTCCCTAGCATTGGGATACGTTTAGATCGTTTGCCTGCTGCTGTGATCGCTTTTGTATTGAACTATGCAGCCTACTTTGCTGAAATCTTTCGTGGTGGGATTGAAACCATTCCTAAAGGTCAATATGAGGCTGCTAAGGTCTTGAAGTTTAGTCCTTTTGACACAGTGCGCTATATTATTTTGCCACAGGTTACAAAGATTGTCTTACCGAGCGTCTTTAATGAAATTATGAGTTTGATCAAGGATACTTCATTGGTTTATGCCCTTGGGATTTCAGATTTGATTTTGGCTAGTCGGACAGCAGCTAATCGTGATGCTAGTCTTGTTCCTATGTTTTTAGCTGGAGCAATTTATTTGATCATGATTGGTCTTGTAACCATTGTAGCGAAAAAACTTGAGAAGAAGTACAGTTATTACAGATAGGAGGATTGCTATGTTAGAATTACGAAACATTAACAAGGCCTTTGGTGGCAAACAAATCTTAACCAATTTCAGCCTATCAATTCCTGAAAAGCAAATCCTTGCAATCGTAGGTCCATCAGGAGGCGGAAAGACAACCCTATTACATATGCTAGCTGGACTGGAAACCATCGATTCTGGGGAAATCTACTATAACGGCGAATCGCTAGCTATAGACGAACTAGAAAAGCGCAATCTTCTGGGATTTGTTTTCCAAGATTTTCAACTCTTTCCGCATTTGTCAGTTCTAGATAACTTAACCTTGTCGCCCATAAAAACGATGAGCATGGAGAAGGAAGTTGCTGAGAAGAAGGCGCGTGGTTTGTTAGAACAACTTGGGTTAGCTGGGCATGCAGATGCCTTCCCTTTCTCACTTTCAGGTGGGCAAAAACAGCGGGTGGCCTTAGCGCGCGCTATGATGATAAACCCAGAAATTATTGGATATGATGAGCCTACATCAGCCTTAGACCCAGAGTTGCGATTAGAAGTAGAAAAACTTATCCTTCAAAATAAAGAGCGTGGGATGACTCAGATTGTTGTGACCCACGATCTTCAGTTTGCGGAAAACATTGCTGATCAGATCCTTAAGGTTGATCCAAAGTAGGACTAGGAGGTGCCTATGAAGAGAAAGAAAATTGCCCTTGTACTTGCTCTGTTCTTTAGCTTCTTCCTGACGGCGTGTACTCAGAAGGCAAGTGATCCAAATCAGGATAATTGGGCCAAATATCAAAAACAGGGAAGCATTACCATTGGCTTTGACAATACCTTTGTTCCCATGGGATTTGAGGAAAAGAATGGCCAGTATGCAGGTTTTGATATTGACCTAGCCCAAGCTGTCTCTGAAAAGCTAGGAATTCAGATTAAATTTCAACCCATCGACTGGGATATGAAAGAAACCGAACTACAAAATGGTACCATTGATGCCATCTGGAATGGCTATACAGCTACAGATGAACGGAAAGAGAAGGTTGCTTTTACCATTCCTTACATGGAAAATCAACAAGTTTTGGTCTCTAAAAAGTCTCAAAATATCCACTCAGTTCAGGATATGACTGATAAAGTTCTAGGGGCCCAGGCAGGATCTTCTGGCTATTTGAATTTTGAAGGACAACCCGAACTACTTAAGAATAGAGTGAAAGACCAGAAGGCCAATCAATACCAAAGTTTCAATGAAGCCTTGATTGATTTGAAAAATGATCGGATTGATGCCCTTGTGATTGACCGGGTATATGCCAATTATTATCTCCAGTCTGAAGGAATATTAAATGACTACAATGTCTTTTCAGCTGGATTTGAAAGTGAAGCTTTTGCAGTGGGTGTTAGACCTGCTGATAAAACTTTGCTAGCTGCTCTGAATCAGGCTTTTGTATCACTATACCAAGAAGGAAAATTTCAGGAAATCAGTCAGAAGTGGTTTGGGGAAGATGTAGCCACCAGTCAAGTTAAAAATCAAGAATAAGAAAAGAGATTGAGTTTTTCCTCAGTCTCTTTTTGCATCGAAAAATCCTCTGGCAAGTACCAGAGGATAAGGGTTTATACTCAATGAAAATCAAAGAGCAAACTAGGAATCTAGCTGCAGGCTGCTCAAAACACTGTTTTGAGGTTGTAGATAAGACTGACAAAGTCAGGAACATATATCTACGGCAAGGAAATGCTGACGTGGTTTGAAGAGATTTTCGAAGAGTATTATTTCATTGTTGGGAAGAGCAATACATCACGGATAGTAGTTGTATCAGTGAGGAGCATGCAGAGACGGTCGATACCGATACCCAAACCACCTGTTGGTGGCATACCGTATTCAAGAGCCTCGATGTAGTCGTAGTCGATACCTGTTGCTTCATCGTCACCAAGTTCTTTAGCTTTTGCTTGGGCTTCGAAACGGCTAAGCTGGTCGATTGGGTCGTTCAACTCAGTAAAGGCATTACCGTATTCCTTAGTCATGATAAAGAGCTCAAAACGGTCAGTAAAGCGTTCGTCTTCAGGATTTTTCTTCGCGAGTGGAGAGACAGCTACTGGATGACCATAGACAAAGGTTGGTTGAATCAAGGTTTCTTCAACGAACTCTTCAAAGAAGGCGTTGATAATGTGACCAACTTCAGTGTAATGTTTCTCAACTGGAACTTTCTTCTCAGCAGCGATAGCTTTAGCTTCTTCGAAAGTCATGTCTTGCCAGAAGTCTACACCAGTAATTTCCTTGATAGCATCTACCATGTGAACGCGTTTGAATGGTTCGTTGATTTTGATTTCAGTTCCTTGGTAGTTAACTGGACCATCACCCTTAACTGCCTTAGCAGCGTGTTGGATAATGCCTTCGGTCAAATCCATGATATCTTGGAAGTCAGCATAAGCTTGGTAAACTTCGATAGAAGTGAACTCAGGGTTGTGAGTGGCGTCCATTCCTTCGTTACGGAAGATACGACCAATCTCATAAACACGTTCCATACCCCCAACGATAAGACGTTTTAAGTGAAGCTCAGTCGCGATACGAAGTACCATGTCAATGTTTTGGGCATTGTGATGTGTGATAAATGGACGGGCAGCAGCGCCCCCAGCTTCGTTGTGGAGAACAGGTGTTTCCACTTCAAGGAAACCTTTTTGATCTAGATAACGACGGATTTCAGAGATGATTTTTGAACGAGTAACAAAGCGTTCGAAGCTTTCACGGTTAGAAATCAAGTCAAGGTAACGTTTACGGTAAATTGTTTCAACGTCTGTCAAACCGTGGAATTTCTCAGGAAGTGGGCGAAGTGCTTTAGACAAGTGAGTGATATGAGTTGCCTTGATAGAGAGTTCACCCATATCCGTACGCATGACTTCACCTTCGACACCGAGGAAGTCACCGAGGTCAGCCTTTTTGAAGATTTCGTAGTTTTCTTCACCGACTTCATCTTTACGAACGTAGATTTGGATTTGACCTTCTCGGTCTTGAAGATGGGCAAAGCCGACTTTCCCTTTACCACGTTTAGTTACTAAGCGTCCAGCGATAGTAGCAGTTTCGTTTAATTCATGTAATTGTTCTTTATCAAGTTCTGCAAATTTGTCTTTTAGTTCTTGTGAGTTAGCAGTACGTTCAAAACGTTTTCCGAAGGGATCGATTCCTTGTTCACGGAGCGCAGCCATTTTTTCACGGCGAACGATCTGCTGGTCATTTAGTTCTTCCATATGTTCTGTAGACATGGGTTCCTCCTAATTTTACTCAAAATTTGATACGATGAGTCATTTTTTGCGATACTCCCATTTTATCATAAATAGCAGAGAAATTCACGGATATTCTTTGAAAACTAAAAAGAACTTGACTATTAAGATCAAGTTCCATTATTTTCTTTGAAAGGAAGTGTCATTCCATCTTTCCAGAGTGAAGGTTTCAAAATCATCGGTCTCTAAAACTGTCAGACTAGCATTGGCCAAGCCTCCATCTTTGCGGAGGTGAGCTTCTTTATAGCCTAAAAGTGTACGAAGGCTAGCAGTGAGATTTGCCCCATGCCCGACAATCAAAATTCTTTCAGCCGGACTTTCTTTCAGAGATTTGATAAACTGAATGGTTCGCTGAGTCGTAGAGTAGAGAGATTCGGCTTCAAACATCCTCGTATCAAACTGAGCCAGATTAGAGCGAAAGGCCTTGATTTGTTGTGGGTAGATGGCATTGAGCGTAGCAATTTTTAATCCCTCTAGTTTGCCAAGTTGCCATTCACGTAGGTCAGGAATGCTCTTCAAAGGACAAGGGGATTGGAGTTGACTCTGGATAATTTCAGCAGACTTAACTGCTCTGGGTAAATCACTAGAATAAATCGTATCAAAAGGAATTTCCTTGAGATACTGCCCCAGTTGTTTTAAAACGTCAATGGACTCTGGAAGAAGGGGAGAGTCGCCGCTAGCACCTTGAAAACGTCCTTCAAGATTCCAGACAGTCCGACCATGACGGACAAAATAGAGTTTCATCAGTTGTTTTCCTCCAAGATGTCAGCAAAGTCCGCTTTTACAAAGCTGGCTAAGTCTTGAGGTCGGATGATGATACTGTGCCCGACTTCTCCAGCAGAGACAATCATTTGGTCTAAATCCAAAGCAGTCTGATCAATAAAAATGGGATAATTGTGTTTTTGGCGAATGCCGACGGGGTTATTAGCCCCATGAATATAGCCTGTTGTTTTTTCCAGATCTTTTTGAGGAATCATGCTCACTTTTTTATTACCAGAAACCTTTGCTAGTTTTTTCTCAGCGAGGTGTTCTGTTATGGGAACGATTCCGATGATTGGCCCCGTCTTATCACCCAGCAGAGCCAAGGTTTTAAAGATATGTGTTCGATCATATTCCGAAGGAAGTTCACCCTCAAGCGCGTTGATCTGAATACCAGTATGGTCAATACCCGCCTTGGTCAAGATTTGCTCGACCAAAGTTTTTTTAATCTTGACTTTTTTTGCCATTATTTATACTTATCCTCCAATTGACTCATCCAGATACCAAGCCAAATGCCAAGTGCAAAGAAGAAGGCGATGAGAACATAACTCACGATAGAAAGTCCAGTGTATTGGATACTTTCAGCACTTCCAGCATTTGGAATCAAAATCAAGAGGGTGCTTGATAGCACAATTCCAATAATAAAGTGATAAACACGGGAGTGGTAGTTGTTCAAGGCATGGTCCATTAATTTTGAAAAAACGATGAGAGTTGCACCTGCACCAATCCCGATAGGAAGGAAGGTACCAAATAAATCAAAGGTCTTAAAGCCAGTTAGCATCGGAGCGTACAGTCCTAAAATCAAGAGTAGATTTGACGGGCTTAAACCAGGCACCAAGACACCAAGCGCTAAAAGAGCACCCGCTAAGATGAAGCTAGCGAAACTGGCACTGAGTGAACCAACAACAAAGTTTAGCGCGTAGAGCCCGACACCTGAAAGGATAAAGGTGGTCCAGAACCAGACTAGGTCGATCTTGTCACGATCAGATTCTCGAGTAGATTCTTTAAGGAGGCTAGGAACCGTACCGATGATAGCTCCAGCAAAACTCCATAAAACATAGACCTGGTAATTTTCAAGCAGATACTCGATTGGATAAGAAAACAAACCAATGCCTAGCAACATCCCGATTGCTACGGGGATAAAGTATAGGACATTCTCTTTAAAATCCTTAAAGGGGTGAGCCAGAAAGCTAATCATTCGCTCGTAAATTCCCAAAATAGCTGCTAAAACACCGCCAGAAATTCCAGGTAGGATAAATCCTAAGGCGATGACGATTCCCTTAATAACTCTTGCAATCCATGAAAACATCATAAAATCCTCAATTTCATAAAATTCTTTCTCTATTCTATCAATTATAACACAGACGAGAAGAAAATGAAAAAACAAGTGAAAAAGAGAGCAATTTTCACTTGTCTTATGGTCTTAAAAATAGTTTTCTGAAGGTTTCTTCTTTTTCCTTCAAGGTAGAAATGAGATTAATATCTAAATGGTGTTCAAATCCAGCAATTCTTCCTTTTGAAGTATACTGATGGAGGTCATAGTCTAAACTGGTATTGGGTGTTGTTTCAAAGTAACCAGAGTCTGTCCCGTAGGAAGGAATCCAAATAGCAGTAAACTTATCTGTATTGATACTGTGTTCTTGCATGAAGTAAACTCCAATATAGATGCCGATGTTTTTAGCACCTAAAGATTCCAGTTTAGCACGAAAGGCTTCAACCCCTTCATTCATATCAGACATTGTTTTTTCTTCCACGTCCAACCAATAGTAACTAGGGTTGTATGGAGAAGCAGCATTGTAGAAAACCTCAGCAGCTTTTTCCATTTCTTCCTTACTAGTACCTGCTAGATAGGCATAAACAGCAACTGGAACATTCCGCTTTTGAAATTCTGTAATATGACTTTTATAGGCTTTATCAATACCATTGGCATAAGCCGCATCATTTTTTTCAGTATGTTGAGCCCCATTGTGGACGCGAACAATAACACCTGAAATATTTTGAGACAAGGTATCGTAGTTGATTTCCTCAGGTCTTTGCCAACCAGAGACATCAATAATAGGTTTGTCAAGATTATGCAAGGCCTGATTTTCAACCTGGACTGCATTGGGTTTTGACTTGACAGGATGGTCTTCATAAGTTGGTCTATTGAGGATCAAAATAGCTATAAATATAGTAAATAAAGTAAAAATAATAGCTGGATGAATCTTTTTTCTCATATTTAAATAGTTTAACGTAAATAGATAAAAAAATCAAAGAAAACATCGGAAAAAGTGAATATATGGGCGTCTTTTCCCTATTTCTCTGTTTGTTTACTCCTAAGAAACTAAATTATGGTATAATATAAGGGAATTTCTAGAGAAAAGAGAAGATTATGTCAAATTATGCCATTATTTTAGCAGCGGGTAAAGGTACTCGCATGAAATCAGATCTTCCAAAGGTACTTCACAAAGTAGCTGGAATTTCGATGTTGGAACATGTTTTTCGTAGTGTTGGTGCTATTCAACCTGAAAAAACAGTTACTGTAGTTGGTCACAAGGCAGAGCTAGTTGAGCAAGTATTAGCCGATCAGACAGACTTTGTTACCCAATCAGAACAACTAGGAACTGGGCATGCTGTCATGATGGCAGAGCCTATTCTTCAAAAACGTACCGGCCACACCTTGGTTATTGCTGGGGATACTCCTCTGATAACAGGTGAAAGCTTGAAAAACCTCTTGGATTTCCATATCAATCACAAAAATGTGGCGACGATTTTAACAGCTGAAGCAGCTGATCCTTTTGGATATGGTCGTATCGTCCGCAACGATAATGCTGAAGTTCTTCGCATTGTGGAGCAGAAAGATGCTACAGACTTTGAAAAGCAAATTAAGGAAATCAATACTGGAACTTATGTATTTGACAATGAACGTCTTTTTGAGGCTCTTAAAAACATCAACACCAACAATGCCCAAGGTGAGTACTATATTACTGACGTGATTGGTATTTTCCGTAATGCGGGTGAAAAGGTTGGGGCCTATACTCTCAAGGATTTTGATGAAAGTCTTGGCGTAAATGACCGTGTAGCTCTTGCGACTGCAGAAGCAGTGATGCGTCGCCGTATCAACCAAAAGCATATGGTTAATGGTGTTAGCTTTGTCAATCCTGAAGCAACTTTCATCGACATTGATGTTGAGATTGCTCCCGAAGTCCAAATCGAAGCTAATGTTACCTTGAAAGGTAAAACGAAGATTGGTGCTGAGACTGTTTTGACAAACGGTACTTATGTAGTGGATAGCACTATCGGAGCTGGGGCTGTGATTACGAATTCCATGATTGAGGAAAGTGCGGTTGCAGACGGCGTGACTGTAGGTCCTTATGCCCATATCCGACCAGGTTCAAGCCTAGCTTCTCAGGTTCATATTGGTAACTTCGTAGAAGTCAAAGGTTCTTCAATCGGTGAAAATACCAAGGCGGGTCATTTGACTTATATTGGAAACTGTGAAGTGGGTAGCAACGTTAATTTCGGTGCAGGAACTATTACAGTCAACTACGATGGCAAAAATAAATACAAAACTGTCATTGGCAATAATGTCTTTGTTGGCTCAAACTCAACTATTATTGCTCCTGTAGAACTTGGGGATAATTCTCTGGTTGGAGCGGGTTCAACCATTACCAAGAATGTTCCTGCTGATGCCATTGCTATCGGCCGTGGACGACAAGTTAACAAAGATGAGTACGCAACACGCTTACCTCATCATCCTAAGAACCAGTAGGAGTTTGTCATGGAATTTGAAGAAAAAACGATTAGTCGGAAGGAAATCTATCAAGGTCCTATTTTCAAACTAGTACAGGATCAGGTGGAGCTACCAGAAGGAAAGGGTACTGCCCAACGTGACTTGATTTTTCACAATGGAGCTGTTTGTGTGCTAGCTGTGACAGCCGAAGACAAAATCGTTCTCGTTAAGCAATACCGAAAGGCTATCGAGGCGGTTTCTTATGAGATTCCTGCAGGTAAACTAGAACTTGGTGAAAATGCTGATCCAATGGCGGCGGCCCTTCGTGAATTGGAAGAAGAAGTTGCCTACACAGCTAAGTTAGAACTGTTGTACGATTTCTATTCTGCGATTGGATTTTGTAATGAAAAACTAAAACTCTACCTCGCTAGTGATTTGGTCAAGGTGGAAAATCCTCGCCCACAAGATGATGATGAAACTTTGGAAGTTTTAGAAGTAAGCCTAGAGGAAGCCAAGAACCTGATCCAGTCAGGTCATATCTGTGATGCTAAGACTATCATGGCAATCCAGTACTGGGAACTACAAAAGAAATAGAGGAGAAACCCATGGGAAAACCTTTATTAACAGATGAAATGATTGAACGTGCCAATCGTGGTGAGAAAATCTCAGGACCACCCCTTCAAGATGAGGAGGAAACCAAAATCCTGCCAACATCTTCACAACATTTTGGTTATTCACGTTCTAGAGACCACGGTTTTAGTCAAGATACCTTAACAATCGAAGTAGAGCCAACGATTCATAAGAGTCGCCGCATTGAGAATACCAAGAGAAATGTTTTTAATTCAAAACTCAATCGCATCTTGTTTGCAGTTATCCTACTTTTGATTTTGTTAATTTTAGCGATGAAACTCTTGTAATTGAAAGGACTTGAAATGAAAATTGGAATCATTGCTGCCATGCCAGAAGAACTCGTATATTTGACTCAGAATTTGGATAAACCTCAAGAAGTCCAAGTCTTAGGAAATACATACTACACAGGCTCTGTTGGCAATACTGAAGTCGTTCTAGTTCAGAGTGGGATTGGAAAGGTCATGTCAGCTATGAGTGTAGCTATTCTAGCTGACCATTTTCAGGTAGAAGCTATCATCAATACAGGATCAGCAGGTGCTCTTGCCGAAGGGATTGCTGTTGGTGATGTCGTGATTGCAGATAGACTAGCTTACCATGATGTGGATGTGACTGCTTTTGGTTATGCTTATGGCCAAATGGCTGGTCAACCTCTGTACTTTGAATCAGATAAGAAATTTATCGCTTGGATTAAAGAAAACTTATTTCAGTTAGAGCAGACATGGCATCTAGGCTTGATTGCCACAGGGGACAGTTTTATAGCTGGAGATGATAAGATTGCTAGTATCAAATCCCACTTCCCTGATGTTTTAGCAGTTGAAATGGAAGGGGCTGCTATTGCACAAGCGGCTCAGTCTCTTAATTTACCGTTCCTAGTCATTCGTGCTATGAGTGACAATGCCAATCACGAAGCCTCTGTCTCTTTTGATGAGTTTATTATCGAAGCTGGACGTCGTTCTGCCCAAGTCTTACTAGCCTTTTTAAAAGCCTTAGATTAAGCGGAAATTTGACAGTTTATCTAGCTTATGATAAGATTTAAATAAAGAAAAGCTAGAAAACGTTTCAGAGGATATTATGAGTATTGAAATGACCGTCAGTGAGATTGCAGAGGTCTTAGGACTATCTCGTCAAGCAATCAACAATCGTGTCAAAGAACTTCCAGAAGAGGACACGAAAAAAAATGACAAAGGTGTAACTGTAGTTACTCGAAGTGGCTTAATCAAGCTAGAGGAAATCTACAAAAAAACGATTTTTGAAGATGAACCAGTCAGTGATGATGTTAAACAACGTGAACTGATGGAAATCTTGGTCGATGAGAAAAATGCTGAAATTCTTCGTTTGTACGAGCAGCTCAAGGCAAAAGACCGCCAGTTATCAGAAAAAGATGAACAGATGCGTATCAAAGACCGACAGATTGCTGAAAAGGACAAACAGTTGGACCAACAGCAACAGTTAACTCTTCAAGCCATGAAGGATCAAGAAACCTTGAAACTCGAGTTGGACCAAGCAAAAGAAGAAGTCCAAGCAACCAAAAAAGGCTTTTTTGCTCGCCTTTTTGGAGGAAAATAAAGAAGCTGTTTGGGTTACTCACTAACCTAATGGCTTCTTTTATTGTTTATAGTTTAGTTTGGGTAGTAATTGAGGTAAATAATGGAAAAATTAAGAGATTATATCGCCTTTGATTTGGAATTCAATCAACACGAGGGGGTTACCCATTTAATTCAAGTATCGGCAGTCCGCTTTCAAGATGGACAAGAAAGTGCTGCTTTTGATTCTTATGTTCATACTACAGCCCCATTGAAGAGTTTTATCAATGGTTTGACTGGAATCACAGCTGAAACCTTGAAAGATGCGCCAAAAGTAGAACAAGTTTTAAAGGACTTTCAAGCATTTGTTGGCGACTTACCTATTGTTGGTTACAATGCAGCTAAGAGTGATTTGCCTATTCTCTTGGAGCATGGTATTGATTATCGTGACCAGTATAAGGTTGATCTATATGAGGAGGCTTTTGAACGCCGTAGTTCTGACCTACACGGCATAGCCAATCTTAAATTACAAACTGTAGCGAATTTTTTAGGCTTTCACGGGAAGTCTCATAACAGTTTAGAAGACGCCCGCATGACGGCGCGTGTTTACGAAGCTTTTTTGGAATCGGATGAAGGAAAGCTATTAATAGAAGACCAGAGTAGTTTTTCTATGAATAATCCTTTCGGTGGCTTAGATTTATCCCAATTTTTAGACTAGGAGTGCCTATGAAACCTGAAAAACCTAAGAAGCTAGGTTTTAGGAAGATATACTATAACCTAGATAAGATTTTATTTCTATTTTTCTTGATATTTATGATGGTTGAGTTTGTCTGGCTACCATTGAATTCATGGATTGCTGGCATCCTTCTGAGACAAACAGGTTACTTGTTTATCTCCTACAATAACTTTTGGGCGATTATACAAGGCTCGCCTTTTATCAGTTTAGCCTTTCTCATCTTAATTGCAATCAATCTCCTGGTTGCCTATTTCCAGATTTGTCTTTTGTTTATCGGGGCTCGTCACCTTCTCTATCATGAAAAGAGAACTTTAATCGAGTACAGTAGAAAAGTATTTCACCAGAGCTTTCTATTCGTTAAGCGATTGAGCTTTTGTAAGATGGCCTTTGTCTTTTTTTACATTGCTATGCTTTTCCCGTTCATCCGTAAGATTTTAAAAATCTACTACCTCAACAAGATTATTATTCCTGATTTTATTGTGAATTATTGGGAAGGTAAGCATTGGATGGTAGGTCTGATGATCATAGCATCCGCTTGGATCTTTCTCTACATCTCTGTCCGATTTATGTTTGCCCTCCCTAAGATTCTCTTTGAAAGAAAGACAGTAAGAGAAAGTGTGAAATATAGTCTCCAAAAGACAAAGAAAAATGTCCTTTTCTTCTCTTGGCATCTCTTACTCATTATTATTAAAACCTATCTCTTCTTCTTTGGTTTGTTAATTCCCTTGCTTTTTGCGCAAGCAGTGATGGATAATCTCACTCAAAAAGAATCCTTGATTCTCGGTGTGATTAATTTTGTCTTGATTAAAAATTTCCATTACATGACCCTGACTTATTTCCTAGTGAAGTTTGTTTCCTTCCTGACAGGAGAAGAGTTGGAGATCATGCCAAGGAGAAAGAAAGATCATCTGATGAGATGGGGTGTCATGGGGTGTGCAAGCATCTTCTTTGCCATAGAAGGCTACGTTTATCTGGAATCTCCGGATACCAATACACCTTTAGTGATTTCGCACAGAGGAGTAAGTAATAAAAATGGTGTTCAAAATACTGTGCAGTCTTTAGAAAAAACAGCTCAGCTAAAACCAGATCTCATCGAAATGGATGTGCAGGAAACGAAAGACGGTCAGTTCGTGATGATGCACGATGCTAACCTAAAAAATTTAACAGGTATTAATGCTACGCCGCAAGATTTGACTCTGGATGAATTAACAAATACAGATATTTATGAGAATGGTTATCAAACAAAGATTTCAAGCTTTGATGCCTATTTAGAACGAGCAAATGCTTTAAATCAAAAATTGCTGATTGAGATTAAGACCAGTAAAAAAGATAGTCCGCAAATGATGGACCATTTCCTCGAAAAGTACGGAGCGACTATCAAGAAATATGGACATCAGATGCAATCACTAGACTATCATGTGATTGATAAAGTGTTGACTTATGATTCTGAAATTCCAGTTTACTTTATTCTTCCCTATAACAGTATCTTCCCAAGAACCAAGGCAACGGGTTACACTATGGAGTACTCGACTTTGGATGAATACTTTGTCAATAAACTCTGGACAACCGATCAGAGGCTCTATGTTTGGACCGTAAATGGTTCGGAGGCATTTGATAAAGCAGTTCGTCTCGGCGCAGATGGCATGATTACTGATGATCTTGAAATGGTCCAGTCACAAGTCACAATGGCTCAAGACGATCCAGAATATACGGAATTACTCTTAAAGAAAGCAATGGAATTCTTTGATTTCTAAGAAAAAAAGAGAAACATCTGTTTCTCTTTTTTTGTGGATTAGAAAGGCAATTTTCCAGCGAAAGCACCGAGTTTCTTCTTAGTCGTTTCATCAATTTGTTCAAGAGCAGCGTTAATTGCTTGCGCAGTCATATCTGAAAGTGTTTCGAGATCTTCTGGATCTACAACTGCTGGGTTGAAGTCAATGCTGACAACTTTTTTGTCTCCAGTCAAAGTTGCTTGGACAAGGTCCTGAGCTGATTTTCCAACAAATTCCATGGCAGCGAGTTCTGCTTGGCTTTGTTCCATTTGTTTTTGAAGTTTTTGTGCTTGGCGCATCATGTTTTGCATGTTCATCATGGCGGTTTACAGTTTCCTTTTTCTATTATTTTCTTTTTTATTTTATCAATTTTAGGGGCAAAAGTCTATTATTAGTTTTAGATGGCTAACATTAAATTTTCTGACAATTTATTGAAAAATGAGGAAATACATGTTATAATAGAGCGTAAAATAAATTCAGGTCTTCTGAACCAATAGGAGTATACAATGAAAAAACTAGGTTTTGTCCTTTTATCTTCAGCCTTGCTATTGACAGCATGTGCAGTCCGTTTTGAAAAATCAACCGAGACAAATGATTCCTCTAAGGTGACAGCCTTGTCTGAAGACAAGCAAAAAATGCTGGATAAGGCCACTGCTGACTATAAGACTTTTGTACAAGAGCAAATTGATAAACTTTTGACCGATACTGAGGGCTTTGTTCAACTTTTGAAAGAGGGGAAACTGGAGGAAGCAAAGAAAGCTTATCCATTAGTTCGTATGTCTTATGAGCGTTCAGAACCCATAGCTGAGAGCTTTGGTGAGTCAGATGTCAAGATTGACTTTCGTTTGGCAGACTACGTAGATGAAAATAAGACTGAGGAAGGCTGGTCTGGTTTCCACCGTATTGAGCGTATCCTTTGGGAAGATAATACCACAAAAGGGACTGAAAGTTATGGTGATCAATTGGTCAATGATATTAAGGAATTGAAAGCTAAGATTGCGACTGTAGATGTGGACTACAAGGTTATGTTGACTGGAGCAGTTGACTTGCTTAATGAAGTAGCGACAAGCAAGATTACAGGTGAAGAGGAAATCTATTCTCATACAGATTTGTACGATTTCCGTGCTAATATCGAGGGTGCTGAGAAAATTTTCCAACTATTTAAACCTTTACTAGAAAAATCAGATGCTGATTTAGTTAAAGAATTGGAAGCAGATTTCAAATCTGTTAATAGTTTGCTGGATAAACACATGACAGACAAGGAACACTACAAACTCTATACTGATTTGACAAAAGAAGACACCAAGGAATTGGCTGAAGCCGTGACAAAACTTGGTGAACCTCTATCACAAATGGGCAAATTTCTTGATGGAGAATAAGCAGTATGACTGATAAAGATGAAAAGTTTTTTGAGAAAAAAATGGACCGTCGAGAATTTCTAAAAAAAGCAGGGATTGGAGGGGCTGGTTTAGCGCTAGGGCTCTCTGGTGCTTCTGCTTTTTTCGCACCTAAGCTAGGAAATCAAGAAAACATCTCGTACGGTAATGAAAAGATTGCTTTTTATGGCAAACACCAAGCGGGTATTACAACACCTATGCAGAAGAATATTTATTTTGTTGTCCTAGATTTGCATACGACAGATAGGGATAAGATTATCCAGTTGTTCAAGGATTGGACGGATTATAGTGCCAAGTTGGTCGAGGGGGAATTGGTTAAAAAAGATGGTCAGAATGCTCTCTTGCCACCTAGTGACACTGGAGAAACCGTGGGGCTAAATCCTCATCGTTTAACGTTGACTTTTGGTGTGTCTGCAAGTTTCCTGAAAAAAATGAATTTAGAACAAAAACGTCCTCAACTTTTTAAGGATTTACCACCCTTCCCAAAAGAGCAACTGCGTGAAAAATATACTGGGGGAGATATTGTTATCCAAGCCTGTGCAGATGACGAGCAAGTTGCTTTTCATGCTATTCGCAACCTTATCCGTAAAGGGAGAAATGCGGTGACTCTCCGTTGGAGTCAGTCAGGTTTTGCAGCCATTGGAGATCGTCTTGAGACACCCCGCAACCTTTTTGGTTTCAAGGATGGAACAGCCAATGTGACCAAAGAAAAGGATTTTGATCGTGTTGTCTGGGCAGACAGCAAGGATTGGATGCAAAATGGATCCTATATGGCCGTTCGCCGCATCCAGATGTTTCTCGATACTTGGGATCGAACCAATCTTGAAGAGCAAGAAAATACCTTTGGTCGCTACAAGGAAAGTGGCGCTCCCTTTGGTAAGAAGAATGAGTTTGATGAAGTAGATTTGAGTCTTTTGCCAGATGATTCGCATGTTCGATTAGCCAAAGAGGTAGATAAGCCTCTCTTACGCCGATCCTATTCATATTCAGATGGCATTGATGAAAAGACTGGACAATTTGACACAGGTTTACTCTTTATCTCTTTCCAAAAGGATCCAGATCATTTTGTCAAGGTTCAAACCAACCTCGGAGCTACAGACAAGATGAATGAGTATGTAACCCACATCGGTAGCGGTCTCTTTGCCTGTTTTGGTGGAGTAGAGAAAGGAGGCTATATTGGTCAAAAATTATTGGAAGATTAACATTTGTTTCTTAGCTTTGTCTTTTCTCTTGTTAGCTGTTTTTCCCGTTAGCGCACAGGAAAGCCTGAGTTCATATTTTGTAAAGATAACGGATGCCTCTAAGGCTGTAAAAAATGATAATCAGGCAGAAGCCAAAGCTCTTGTTAGAGAAATGGCGACGGATTTTGAAAAAGTAGAACATTCTGATTCGGAAGCTGGTAAGATCGTCAAGGAAAAGCTTGCTCTGACAGGAGATATAAGTGAGGAAAATCTGACACAGATTTCATCTGCTCTTCTTGCATTTGAGAAAGAGCAAAATCCAGTAGATCTTGATGCTGAAAAAGAAAAGCTTGTTAGTCGACTAAGACCGCGTTTTGAGGTTCTGGATAAGGCAATTACTTCAAAAGATATAGAGCAAATCCGAGAAGCTTATAAAAAGATGAATTCAACCTGGACGATCAATGAGAGTGTTGTCCGTGACAACAGTACAGCTCATTATGGTCAAGTAGAAACAGCTATTTCTTTCTTACGGAGTAGCATAGAAACTGAGCCTACTGATTTTAACTCCATCCAGACTTCCTTTGAGGACTTAAAAAAGGCTATTGATGATTTTGTAACTGGAAAAGAAGTCGCAGAAGCATCTTCTGATTTAAGTCTCAAAGACGGTATTGCCCTTTTGAAGAAGGCTTTGGAACAATTCCAAGCTGGTGACCAAGCATCAGGGGCAGCTACCATGAAAGAGTTTATCACAATTTGGCCAACAGTTGAAGGAACCGTTAGAACAACCAAACCTGCGCTCTACACCCGAGTGGAAAGCGAAAGTCCTGTAATCATGGTCAAGGGAAGTGAGAAGGAACATCAAGAAAAATTAGAAAAACTGATTGCGGATTTATCTCAAATTGATACCAATGCAAGCTACAATGCCTTTGATGCTATGCTCATTCTCCTACGGGAAGGAGTGGAGGCCCTTTTAATCGTCATGGCTTTGGTCACAACTCTAAAAGCAGCCAAGATGCGCAAAGGACTCAAGTGGGTATATGGTGGAGCACTATCAGGAATAGCAGCGAGTCTAGTGATTGCATTTATACTCCAAATTGCCTTTCCAGCTGTAACATCAGGGGCCAATCGAGAAATCATCGAAGGATCTGTTGGTATTTTCGCAGTAGTGATGATGATTTTGATTGGTATCTGGCTTCACAGTAAATCCTCGGTCAAAAAATGGAATGACTTTATGGATTCCCAGATGAAAACGGTGACCAAGACAGGTTCATTCATTTCCATGTTTGCTCTAAGTTTTCTAGCTGTTTTTCGTGAAGGGGCAGAGACCATACTATTTTATGTAGGAATTTTACCGAGAATATCTCATTTTGAGTTTATTCTAGGTATTTCTCTGGCTTTGTTGGTCTTGCTGATTATTGCATTTTTGATGAACAAGGCGAGTCAATTTTTCCTACCTCATAAGGTTTTCTTTATCCTGACATGGATGATTTATGCTCTTGCCTTCAAGATGCTAGGTGTTAGCATACATGCTCTCCAGCTGACCAATATGGCACCTAACCACTTATTACCAGGTTTCCCTACTATCGACCTATTGGGTATCTATCCAAGTTGGGAAGGTTTAGGAAGTCAGCTAGTCTTTTTGATAATTGTTTTGGTTGTCACATTGAGACAGGGTGAAAAGTAGATGGATACAAAAGAATTGACAATCGTTGAACATCTGGTAGAATTTAGAAAGAGGTTCATTGCTGTTATAGCCTGCTTTTCTATAGTCTTTTGTGGAGCTTTATTGTTTGCAGATCAGCTTTACTACTATCTAACTCAGTCCTTTAATCAAAAATTGATTGTATTAGGTCCAAATGATATTCTGTGGATTTATTTTCGCTTAGCGAGCCTAATGTCCTTTACTATTACTCTACCTTTTACAATTTATCAGATTTGGAGTTTTATCAAACCAGGCTTGAAAATAGAAGAAGCAAGAGCTATTTTTGCCTATATTCCAGCTAGTTTTATTTGCTTTCTACTTGGACTAGCCTTTGGATTCTACTTTGTAACGCCTGCCTTACTTCAAGTGCTTTTAGGACTTGGGGAAGGATTATTTGAAACCCAATTAACAGCTCAGAACTACTTAGACTTTGTTTTTCAAACAACTATCCCTTTGGCATTCATCTTTGAATTGCCAGTCATCATCGCTTTTTTAACGTCGATTGGCTTGATTGGACCAAGGCTCTTAGTTACCTATAGACGTTATGCCTACTTTATTTTATTGGTGCTAGCTGTTATTTTGACACCAGCTGATTTTATCAGCGATTTAGCCATGACTATTCCTTTAATCTCGCTCTATGAGCTTAGTATTGCAATTAGCAAGAGAATAATAAAGAAAAAAATGAAAGGAGAAAAGAATGGGAATCTTACGTGATATCGGTGCTCCAGGATTGATTATCATTGTTCTAGGTGCACTCTTAATCTTTGGACCAAAACGTTTACCAGAACTGGGTGAATCAATCGGTAAAATGCTGTCTGAGTTTAAGAAGGCAGTTAAAGGACTTAGTGACCAAGAACAGGAAAAATAATCTATTCCATCTTTTACAAATAAAAACAATAAAGTTAGGAACTGTATCTGTCTTTGCGAGTTCGAACAGTTTCCTAGCTTATTTTTGTATTCCAAAAAATGTGTTTAAGTTTTCTTTAAGGTTTCTATTATATTCTAAAGAACTCTATATTAACCGAACGTTGAGAGGAGAATATAGAGGATAACCTAATTTTATTTCTTAATTTGTTATGGTCTTTCCAGATTTAGCAAGGCATTGTTCACTTTTTGCCTTAAATGGTGTGTTGATTAGATTAAATGACACTCTGTCTTTTTTTCATGATGGAGACAGATTGTGATATAATAGATGGTAATGAGTTTTTTAGAATAAACTAAAGGAGAATATAAATGATCTATGCAGGAATCCTAGCCGGAGGAACTGGCACACGCATGGGAATCAGTAATTTACCAAAACAATTTTTGGAGTTGGGTGATCGACCTATTTTGATCCACACAATTGAAAAATTTGTTTTGGAACCAAGTGTTGAAAAAATTGTAGTTGGAGTTCATGGAGACTGGGTGTCACACGCTGAGGACCTAGTTGACAAGTATCTTTCTCTCCACAAGGATCGTATCATCATTACCAAGGGTGGTGCTGATCGCAATACCAGTATCGAGAAAATTATAGAAGCTATTGATGCCTATCGTCCAATCACTCCAGAAGATATCGTGATTACGCATGACTCTGTTCGTCCATTTATCACACTTCGCATGATCCAGGACAATATCAAACTAGCGCAAAATCATGATGCGGTTGACACAGTAGTAGAAGCAGTTGATACCATTGTTGAAAGTACTAATGGTCAGTTTATCACGGATATTCCAAATCGTGCTCACCTTTATCAAGGTCAAACACCTCAGACTTTCCGTTGTAAGGATTTCATGGATTTGTATGGTTCCCTATCTGATCAAGAAAAGGAAATCCTGACGGATGCATGTAAGATTTTTGTTATCAAAGGGAAGGATGTTGCTCTAGCTAAAGGGGAATATTCAAACCTTAAAATCACAACTGTGACTGACTTGAAAATCGCGAAAAGCATGATTGAGAAAGACTAAGGCTATGATTAATCAAATTTATCAACTGACCAAACCAAAGTTTATCAATGTAAAATACCAAGAAGAGGACATTGATCAGGAGAATCATATCCTTATTCGTCCAAATTATATGGCGGTTTGTCATGCGGATCAACGTTACTATCAAGGAAAACGCGATCCAAAGATATTGGCTAAAAAGCTTCCTATGGCCATGATTCACGAGTCTTGTGGAACTGTTATTTCCGATCCCACTGGGACTTATGAAGTTGGTCAAAAGGTAGTTATGATTCCCAATCAACCGCCTATGCAGAGTGACAAGGAGTTCTACGAGAACTACATGACAGGAACCTACTTCCTATCTAGTGGCTATGACGGCTTTATGCGAGAATTTGTCTCTCTTCCAAAAGATCGTGTTGTGTCTTATAATGATATTGAGGACACAGTTGCAGCCATAACTGAGTTTGTAAGTGTTGGCATGCATGCTATGGATCGATTCCTGCATCTTGCTCATAGCAAGAGAGAGCGCATCGCTGTTATCGGAGATGGTAGTTTGGCCTTTGTGGTTGCGAATATTATCAATTACACTCTACCAGAAGCAGAGATTATCGTGATTGGTCGCCATTGGGAAAAACTGGAACTCTTCTCTTTTGCAAAAGAGTGCTACATCACGGATAATATCCCAGAGGATTTGACCTTTGATCATGGGTTTGAGTGTTGCGGTGGCGATGGTACAGGCCCAGCTATCAATGACTTGATTCGCTATATTCGTCCACAGGGAACGATTCTCATGATGGGAGTGAGCGAGTACAAGGTTAATATCAATACGCGAGACTCTTTAGAAAAAGGTTTATTATTGGTCGGTTCGTCTCGATCTGGACGGATTGATTTTGAAAATGCAATACAGATGATGGAAGTTAAAAAGTTTGCGAATCGACTGAAAAATATCCTTTATGTTGAAGAGCCTGTGAGAGAAATCAAGGACATTCACCGTGTCTTTGCTACAGACCTAAATACTGCTTTCAAAACAGTATTTAAGTGGGAAGTGTAGAAGATGGAGGTTAATTGTGGAGAAACTCATCGAAGAAAAAATTTCTTCTTTACTATCTGATGAAGAGGAAGTACTCAGTGTTGAACAGTTGGGAGGCATGACCAACCAAAACTATTTGGTCAAAACAACCAACAAACAGTATATTGTGAAATTTTTTGGTAAAGGGACTGAAAAACTCATCAATCGTCAAAATGAAAAGTACAATCTTGAACTTTTAGAGGATTTAGATTTAGATGTCGAAAATTATCTCTTTGATATTGAGTCAGGGATTAAAGTAAATGAGTACATCGAATCAGCAGTAACTCTAGATTCAACATCAATCAAGTCCAAGTTTGAAAAGATTGCACCAATTTTACAAACCATCCATGCTTCAGGGAAAGAATTAAGAGGAGAGTTTGCTCCTTTTGAGGAAATCAGCAAATATGAATCCTTGATTGAGGGAGCTATCCCTTATGAAAACTATGAAGCTGTAAGAAAAGATGTATTTTCACTAGAAAAGAGATTGGCTGATTTGGGTGTTGATAGAAAGTCCTGTCATATCGATTTGGTACCAGAAAACTTTATCGAGTCACCACAAGGTCGTTTATATTTGATTGACTGGGAATACTCTTCTATGAATGACCCAATGTGGGATTTGGCAGCTCTTTTCTTAGAGTCTGAATTTACAAAGCAAGAGGAAGATGATTTCCTTTCCTACTATGAAAGTGATAAAACGCCTGTATCACGTGAGAAGATTCGTATCTATAAAATCTTGCAAGATACTATCTGGAGTTTGTGGACAGTGTACAAAGAAGCTCAAGGGGCTGATTTTGGAGATTACGGTGTCAATCGTTACCAAAGAGCTGTCGAAGGTTTGACTTATTATGGAGGTTAGGATGAAGAATAAAAATGGTGTTTCCTTTGGTCTGCTCTCTGGTATCTTCTGGGGATTAGGTCTAACAATTAGTGCTTATATCTTTTCAATTTTTACAAATCTTTCACCTTTTGTGGTGGCTGCTGCTCATGATTTCTTGAGTATCTTTATCTTGTTAGCTTTTCTTTTGGTAAAAGAAAGAAAAGTTCGTCTTTCAATTTTCTTAAATATTCGAAATGTGAGTGTAATTATCGGTGCTTTACTAGCAGGACCTATTGGTATGCAGGCCAATCTTTATGCGGTTAAATATATTGGTAGTTCTCTAGCTTCATCTGTATCGGCTATTTACCCAGCAGTTTCAGTTTTACTAGCCTTCTTCATTTTGAAACACAAGGTTTCAAAGAATACAGTATTCGGTGTTTTCTTGATTATTGCAGCGATCATTGCTCAAACCTACAAGGTTGAACAAGTAAACTCGTTTTACATTGGGATTCTTTGTGCCCTTATCTGTGCCATTGCCTGGGGGAGTGAAAGTGTTCTCAGCTCCTATGCTATGGAAAGTGATTTAAGTGAAATTGAAGCCTTGTTAATTCGACAAGTAACCTCATTCTTGTCCTATCTTGTGATTGTGCTCTTTTCTCACCATTCATTTGCAGAAGTGGCAGATGGGCAATTATTCGGCCTCTTGATTGTCTTTGCGGCCTTTGATATGATTTCCTACTTAGCTTATTATATCGCCATTAATCGTTTGCAACCTGCGAAAGCGACAGGTTTGAATGTGAGCTATGTAGTTTGGACTGTCTTATTTGCAGTTATTTTCTTGGGTGCACCGCTAGATATGCTGACAATCATCACTTCACTTATTGTTATGGCTGGTGTTTATATTATTATTAAAGAATAAAGGAGATTCGTGTGAAAGCGATTATTTTAGCAGCGGGCTTAGGAACTCGTCTACGCCCTATGACTGAAAATACCCCAAAAGCTTTGGTTAAGGTTAATCAAAAACCCTTGGTAGAATACCAAATCGAGTTTTTGAAAGAGAGAGGAATTGATGAGATTATTATCGTTGTCGGTTACCTCAAGGAACAATTTGACTACCTAAAAGAAAAATATGGTGTCCGTTTAGTCTTTAACGACAAGTATGCTGATTACAATAACTTTTACTCACTTTATCTAGTAAAAGAAGACTTAGCTAACAGCTATGTCATTGATGCAGATAACTATCTTTTCAAAAATATGTTTCGAAACGATCTTAAACGTTCTACCTATTTCAGTGTTTATCGTGAAGACTGTACCAACGAGTGGTTCTTGGTTTACGGTGATGACTACAAGGTTCAAGACATTATTGTTGACAGCAAGGCTGGTCGCATTCTGAGCGGAGTTTCATTCTGGGATGCACCAACTGCTGAGAAGATTGTTGGCTTTATTGACAAAGCTTACGAAAGTGGTGAATTTGTTGATCTCTACTGGGATAACATGGTTAAGGATAATATCAAAGAATTGGATGTCTATGTCGAAGAATTAGAAGGAAATAGCATCTATGAAATTGATAGTGTAAAAGATTACCATAAGTTAGAAGAGATTTTATCTACTATTGAGTAAGGAAATAGAAGAAGGCTTGGGCCTTCTTTTTTTGTGTATTTTATAACAAGAATGTTCGATATTGATTGTATTCTTTAAATGAAACAAAAATTACAAAAAAATGAACAAAATAAAACAAAAATTATTGACAACGATTTCATATAGTGTTATACTTATAGCATAAAAGATAATTGAAAGAAGGGAAAATGTTATGGGATTAGATCATTTCTTTGACAAAAACCTGGTGTTTTGCTTAGAAGCGGATAATCAAGAACAACTCTTTGATCAGGTAGCAAGCTTGTTGGAAGAACGAGAAATTGTCACTCCAACTTATCGTGAAGCCTTGATCACGCGTGAAAAGTCATTTCCAACTGGCTTAGATATGGAATTTCTAGGTAAGGACTTGCCAAATGTAGCGATTCCTCATACAGATATTGTTCATAATCTGGCTGAGAAAGTTGTGGTTGTTCGATTAGAAAAACCAGTAACTTTTCACAATATGATTGCTCCTGATAAGGAAGTAGAAGTATCCCTACTCTTCTTTATTATTAACAACTCAAGTTCAAGTCAAACAAATATTCTGGCTCAGTTGATGGACTTTTTCACAGGAAATGGACATCTGGAAGATTTATCAAAAATTTCTGAACCAGAAAAACTTTATGCTTACATTGCTGAAGCAACCGCTTAATCTTGTCTATTAAAAAATAAAATCGGAGGAAATCCAAATGATTAAAATTCTTGCTGCCTGCGGTGCAGGTGTTAACTCAAGTCACCAAATTAAAAGTGCTCTAGAAGAAGAACTTTCAAACCGTGGTTATGATGTTCACTGTGATGCCGTCATGGTGAAAGACGTAAACGAAGACCTTATCAAGGGCTACGATATCTTTACACCAATCGCTGCAACTGACCTTGGTTTTGAACCTGGTATTCCAGTAATTGAAGCTGGACCAATCTTGTTCCGTATTCCAGCGATGAGCGCTCCAGTATTTGACAATATTGAAGCAGCTATCAAAGAACACGGACTAAGCTAATTTATTCTTTATCTTGTTAACATTCATATAACTAAAAAAACGGGAGGAACTATTATGGATGTCATTATCGAACTAGCCAATAAGATTTTCAAGCCAGTCTTGGAAATGGGTGGTCCTATCATCATGCTGATCATCTTGACAGTATTGGCTTTACTATTTGGAGTGAAATTCTCCAAAGCGCTTGAAGGTGGTATCAAACTTGCCATCGCCCTTACTGGTATCGGTGCTATCATCGGTATGCTCAACGGAGCTTTCTCAGCATCACTTGCAAAATTCGTTGAAAATACTGGTATTCAATTGAACATCACTGACGTTGGTTGGGCACCACTTGCAACCATCACTTGGGGATCTGCATGGACACTTTACTTCTTGCTTGTAATGTTGATTGTCAACATTGTGATGCTTGCAATGAAGAAAACAGATACACTTGACGTCGATATCTTCGATATCTGGCACTTGTCAATCACTGGTCTTTTGATCAAATGGTACGCAGACAACAATGGAGTTAGCCAAGGGGTTTCACTCTTCATCGCAACTGCAGCAGTTGTCCTTGTAGGTATTTTGAAAATCATCAACTCTGATTTGATGAAACCAACTTTCGACGACCTTCTTAATGCACCAAGTTCATCACCAATGACTTCAACTCACATGAACTACATGATGAACCCAGTTATCATGGTCTTGGATAAAATCTTTGATAAAGTATTGCCTGGTCTCGATAAATATGACTTTGACGCTGCAAAATTGAACAAAAAAATCGGTTTCTGGGGATCTAAATTCTTTATCGGTTTCATCCTTGGTATTGTTATTGGTTTGATGGGGACTCCACACCCAGTTGCTGGAGTAGAAGGAGCTGATAAATGGGAACTTGTTATTAAAGGTTGGTTGAGCCTTGGTTTGACTGCCGGTGTAGCTTTGGAACTCTTCTCACTTATCGGATCATGGTTCATCGCAGCCGTAGAACCACTCTCACAAGGTATTACAAACGTTGCTACTAAACGTCTTCAAGGACGTAAATTCAACATCGGTCTTGACTGGCCTTTCATCGCTGGTCGCGCTGAAATCTGGGCTTGTGCTAACGTACTTGCTCCAATCATGCTAGTAGAAGCTGTGCTTCTTTCAAACGTCGGTAATGGTATCTTGCCACTTGCAGGTATCATCGCTATGGGTGTGACTCCAGCTCTCTTGGTTGTTACACGTGGTAAATTGCTCCGTATGATTATCTTCGGAACACTCTTGTTGCCTCTCTTCCTTCTTTCTGGTACTCTTATCGCTCCATTTGCAACTGAACTTGCTAAAGGTGTAGGTGCCTTCCCAGAAGGTGTGAGCCAAACTCAATTGATCACTCACTCAACTCTTGAAGGACCAATTGAAAAACTATTTGGTTGGGCAATCGGTAATGCTACAACAGGTGATATCAAAGCAATCCTTGGTGCAGCAGTCTTCCTTGTATTCTATGTAGGTATCTTTGCTTGGTATAGAAAACAAATGATCAAACGTAACGAAGAATACGCAGCAAATGCTAAATAATTCGCTCCTATAAAATGTAAATTGTGAAAACTAGGTTGTTAATTTCCGACATTGGGAGTGGCAACCTAGTTTTTTATCTAAAGATCTAAAAATAGTTGGAGAACATTATGGTAATTGAAATCAAATCAGACCAGTTAACGGTCCAGTTTAAAACCTTAGGTGGCGCCTTATCGTCGATCAAGGATCGAGAAGGCATTGAGTATCTGTGGCAAGGAGATGCCACTTACTGGAGTGGACAAGCGCCAGTACTTTTTCCAATCTGCGGCTCTTTAAGAGAAGATACAGCCTTCTACAGTCATGCAGATGGAACGGAGACGAAAGGAAACATTCCTCGTCATGGTTTGGTCCGTAAAAAAGAATTTGACTTAGTTGATCAAACAGAAAACAGCGTAACCTTTGCTATCGAAGATGATGAGAATACTTATCAAAACTATCCTTATCATTTCCGTCTTGAAATCACTTATCTAGTGACTGGCAAGACTGTTCGTACTCAATACAAAGTCCTTAATAAAGAAACGAATAAAGTAATGCCATTCTTTATAGGAGGACATCCAGGATTTAATTGTCCTCTACTTGATGATGACGTCTATGAAGATTACTATTTAGAGTTTGAGAAAGAAGAGACTTGCTCTGTTCCCCGTCCTTTCCCAGAGACTGGACTCTTAGACTTCCAAGATAGAAGTCCATGGTTGGATTCACAAAAGGAAGTGGATCTGAGTTACGATCTGTTTAGTGTAGATGCAGTGACTTTGGATGAGTTGCATTCCAGAACAATTGCCCTTCGTTCTCGTAAGCATGAGAAGGGATTAAAAGTACACTTCCAAGAGTTCTCAAATCTCATCATTTGGTCAACTTTGAATAAGGGACCATTCATTGCCTTTGAACCTTGGTCTGGATTATCAACATCTCTTGAAGAAGGAGATCATTTAGAAGATAAGAAGAACGTTCGTCTCCTAGAACCGGGTCAAGTAGATCAGATTGGCTTTGATATTGAAATATTTTAGATAAAAAACCACAAAAACAAACATTTACTGTTGACTTTTTCTATAAATAGGAGTATATTATGTTTGTAAGCAACAAATGATGTTTGTAACAAACAAATAATCACTTGTTATATTCTCTTTCGAGGAGAAAGTTTGTTTCTAGGAACTTGATTTCCTAGACTTGGATAAGCTATCGAACAGCTTATTCAATCAAATTTGTCAATAAACTGCTAGAAAGTCTTTTGTAGGTAAACTGCTAACTATAAAAGTCTTTACTAGCCTAGAATAATAAAAAGGAGTATACAATATGTCTATTGTTATCGGTGCAGATGCTGCAGGTTTGAGATTGAAAGAAGTTGTGAAAGACTTCTTGGAAAAAGAAAACTTCCACGTTGTGGATGTTACAGCTGAAGGTCAAGACTTTGTTGATGTGACTCTTGCTGTTGCTGCAGAAGTAAACAAAGAAGAACAAAACCTTGGTATCGTGATTGATGCTTATGGTGCTGGTCCTTTCATGGTTGCAACAAAAATCAAAGGAATGGTTGCTGCAGAAGTATCTGACGAACGTTCAGCTTATATGACTCGTGGTCACAACAACTCACGTATGATCACTATGGGTGCACAACTTGTTGGTGATGAATTGGCTAAAAACATTGCTAAAGGTTTTGTTAATGGTAAATACGACGGTGGTCGTCACCAAATTCGGGTCGATATGTTGAACAAAATGTGCTAATTAGATTACAGTAAGAAAGGTAAGATAAAAATGAGAATTGCAATTGGATGTGACCACATCGTAACAGATGAAAAAATGGCGGTTTCAGAGTTTTTGAAATCAAAAGGATATGAAGTCATCGACTTTGGTACCTATGATCACACACGTACTCACTACCCAATCTTTGGTAAAAAAGTTGGTGAAGCCGTTACAAGCGGTCAAGCTGATCTTGGGGTATGTATCTGTGGTACTGGTGTTGGTATCAACAACGCTGTAAATAAAGTTCCAGGAGTTCGTTCTGCCTTGGTTCGTGATATGACAACAGCACTTTATGCAAAAGAACAATTGAATGCCAACGTTATTGGTTTTGGTGGTAAAATTACTGGTGAATTGCTTATGTGCGATATCATTGAAGCTTTCATCAAAGCTGAATACAAACCATCAGAAGAAAACAAAAAATTGATTGCGAAAATTGAGCACGTTGAAACTCACAATGCTCATCAAGCAGATGCAAACTTCTTTACAGAATTCCTTGAAAAATGGGATCGCGGTGAATACCACGACTAAGAGGTGACGCATGATTTTAACAGTCACAATGAATCCATCCATTGATATTTCTTATCCTTTGGATGAATTAAAAATTGACACTGTCAACCGTGTGGTGGACGTGACCAAGACAGCTGGTGGTAAAGGGCTCAATGTTACACGAGTTCTTTCAGAATTTGGTGATTCTGTTGTTGCTACTGGTTTGGTCGGTGGTAAACTTGGTGAGTTTTTAGTAGAGCATATCGACGATAAAGTAACGAAACGTTTCTTCTCAATCAAAGGAGAGACTCGAAACTGTATCGCTATTCTGCACGGTGACAACCAAACAGAAATCCTTGAAAAAGGTCCCGAAGTTCTGGAACAAGAAGGTCAAGATTTCTTGGTTCATTTCGAAAATCTTCTTAACACTGTGGAAGTAGTTGCTATCTCTGGTAGTCTGCCAGCAGGTCTTCCAGTTGATTACTATGCGAGCTTAGTAGAACTTGCTAATCGCGCAGGAAAACCAGTTGTTTTGGATTGCTCAGGTGCTGCCCTTCAGGCGGTTCTTGAATCACCACATAAACCAACAGTAATCAAACCAAATAACGAAGAATTGTCTCAGCTTCTTGGGAAAGAAGTTTCTGAGGATTTGGATTTATTAAAAGAAGTTCTTCAAGAGCCTCTATTTGCAGGGATTGAGTGGATAATTGTTTCACTTGGAGCAAATGGTGCTTTTGCAAAACACGGTGATACTTTCTACAAGGTAGATATTCCAAGAATTCAGGTAGTGAACCCTGTTGGATCTGGTGATTCTACTGTGGCAGGGATTTCATCAGGACTTCTTCATAAGGAATCGGATGTAGAACTCCTCATCAAGGCCAATGTCCTTGGTATGCTCAATGCTCAAGAAAAAATGACAGGTCATGTCAATATGGCTAACTATCAAGCTCTATATGATCAATTAATAGTAAAAGAGGTATAAAATGGCTTTAACAGAAAACAAACGTGCATGCTTAGAAAAACTTTCAGATGAAAACGGCATTATCTCAGCTCTTGCCTTTGACCAACGTGGTGCTTTGAAACGCCTTATGGCCCAATACCAAACAGAAGAGCCAACAGTGGCTCAAATGGAAGAACTCAAAGTCTTGGTAGCAGATGAATTAACAAAATACGCATCCTCTATGCTTCTCGACCCAGAGTATGGTCTTCCAGCTACAAAAGCGCTTGATCCAAATGCTGGTCTTCTCCTTGCTTATGAGAAAACAGGTTATGACACAACTAGCACCAAACGCTTGCCTGACTGCTTGGATGTTTGGTCTGCCAAACGCATCAAAGAACAAGGCGCAGATGCAGTCAAATTCTTGCTTTACTATGACGTAGACAGCTCTGACGAACTCAACCAACAAAAACAAGCCTACATCGAACGCATCGGTTCTGAGTGTGTGGCGGAAGACATTCCATTCTTCCTTGAAATCCTTGCTTACGATGAAAAAATCGCTGACGCTGGTTCTGCAGAATACGCAAAAGTGAAGCCACACAAGGTTATCGGTGCTATGAAGGTCTTCTCAGACCCACGCTTCAACATCGATGTCTTGAAAGTGGAAGTTCCAGTCAACGTCAAATACGTTGAAGGCTTTGGCGATGGTGAAATCGTTCATACACGTGAAGAAGCAGCAGCCTTCTTCAAAGCGCAAGATGAAGCAACTAACTTGCCATACATCTACTTGAGTGCAGGTGTATCAGCTAAACTCTTCCAAGAAACCCTTGTCTTTGCCCACGAATCAGGCGCAAACTTCAACGGAGTTCTTTGCGGCCGTGCAACCTGGGCTGGATCAGTTGAAGCTTACATCAAAGATGGTGAAGCAGCAGCTCGCGAATGGCTTCGCACAACTGGTTTTGAAAACATTGACGAACTCAACAAGGTTCTTCAAACAACAGCGACTTCATGGACTGAACGTGTATAAGTTTTCCCCCCCTAATCTTAGGAACATTGATCTAAATAAAAATTTTAAAAAAAGTTACATGTAAAGGTTTACAAAAAAACTGACTTGTGCTATACTTAAATCACAAGTTAATACAAGGTGAGTGTTACTAAGTAATATTAGGCATGATCACAGATGGATTAGAAATCAAAGGATTTTCTAGTTCATTTGTGGTCATTTTTTATACTCATATACCTTTAAGAGATAAAAGGAGGTTGCCATGTATCGAATTCTAAACCCAATGAATCACAACGTCTCACTTGTCAGAAATGACAAAGGAGAAGAAGTGATTGTGATTGGTAAAGGGATTGCATTTGGGAAAAAGAAGGGGGATTTGATTGCTGAAGATCAAGTTGAGAAAATCTTTCGGATGAAGACAGAAGAGTCTAGGGAAAACTTTATGGCTCTGCTAAAAGATGTTCCGCTGGATTTTATCACAGTGACTTATGAAATCATTGATAAGCTATCAAAGAAATATCATTATCCGATTCAAGAGTATCTCTACGTAACCTTGACAGATCATATTTACTGTTCTTACCAAGCTCTAGCACAAGGAAGGTACAAGGATAGTAATCTGCCAGATATTTCCACTAAGTATCCTGTCGCTTTTCAAATCGCAAAGGAAGCTTTTGAAATCTATCGTCAGAAGTTGACAGATCATTTCCCTGAGGATGAAATTATTCGGATCGCTTATCATTTCATCAATGCCGAAGGGGAGAATGAAGTTCAAGTGGTTGAGTCGATTGATAAGAGGAAAGAAATTCTCAGGAATGTTGAAGAAGTGCTAAAGGGTTATGCAATTCAACGAACCAAAGAGAATAATCATTTCTATGATCGTTTTATGATTCATTTGAATTATTTCTTGGATTATTTAGACAGATCTAGAGATGATAACCAATCACTTCTGGATATGGAAGATCATATTAAACAATCCTATCCAAGAGCGTTCGAGATTGGTTCCAAGATCTATGATGTGATTACGCAACATACGGGTCTTGATTTGTATAAAAGTGAACGAGTTTATCTAGTTCTACATATCCAACGTTTATTGTCATAAAAATTTAATTAAAAATACATAAGGAGAATTCTATCATGAATAGAGAAGAAGTAACATTGTTAGGTTTTGAAATTGTTGCCTATGCTGGCGATGCTCGATCAAAACTATTGGAAGCTTTAAAGGCTGCTGAAGCTGGCGATTTTGCGAAAGCGGATAGTTTAGTTGAGGAAGCTGGTGGCTGTATCGCCGAGGCTCATCACGCGCAAACAAGTCTATTGACCAAGGAAGCCGCTGGTGAGGATTTGGCCTATAGTGTGACCATGATGCATGGTCAGGATCACTTGATGACAACTATCTTGCTCAAAGATTTGATGCACCATTTAATCGAACTCTATAAGAGAGGAGTTAAGTAATGAACAAACTAATTTCATTTATCGAGAAAGGGAAGCCTTTCTTTGAAAAACTGTCTCGTAATATCTATCTTCGTGCTATTCGTGATGGTTTCATTGCAGGTATGCCTGTTATTCTCTTCTCAAGTATCTTTATCTTGATTGCCTTTGTTCCTAACTCATGGGGTTTTAAATGGTCTGACGAAGTTGTAGCCTTTCTGATGAAACCTTACAGCTATTCAATGGGGATTCTAGCTCTCTTGGTAGCTGGTACAACAGCTAAGTCATTGACCGACTCAGTAAACCGTAGCATGGAGAAAACCAATCAAATCAACTATATGTCAACATTGTTGGCAGCAATTGTTGGTTTGTTGATGTTGGCAGCTGATCCTATCGAAAATGGCCTAGCTACTGGATTCTTGGGGACAAAAGGTTTGCTTTCAGCCTTCCTTGCTGCCTTTGTTACTGTAGCTATCTATAAGGTTTGTGTTAAGAACAACGTCACTATTCGTATGCCTGACGAAGTTCCACCAAATATCTCACAAGTCTTTAAAGATGTGATTCCATTCACTCTATCAGTGGTTTCTCTTTATGCTCTTGATTTACTAGCTCGTCATTTTGTTGGAGCCAGCGTTGCAGAATCAATTGGAAAATTCTTTGCACCATTATTCTCTGCAGCTGATGGCTATCTAGGTATTACCATTATCTTTGGTGCTTTTGCCTTCTTCTGGTTTGTTGGTATCCACGGTCCTTCCATCGTTGAACCAGCAATCGCGGCTATTACCTATGCAAATGCCGAAGTCAACTTGAACCTTCTCCAACAAGGGATGCACGCTGACAAGATTCTTACTTCTGGTACACAAATGTTTATCGTTACCATGGGTGGTACTGGTGCGACACTGGTTGTTCCATTCATGTTCATGTGGTTAACAAAATCAAAACGTAACCGTGCAATCGGACGTGCTTCAGTAGTTCCAACTTTCTTTGGTGTAAATGAACCAATCTTGTTTGGAGCACCGCTTGTCTTGAACCCGATTTTCTTTATTCCATTTATCTTTGCGCCAATTGCCAACGTATGGATCTTTAAATTCTTCATTGAAACGCTTGGCATGAACTCATTTACTGCCAACCTTCCTTGGACAACACCAGGTCCGCTCGGTATTGTTCTCGGTACAAACTTCCAATTCTTGTCATTTGTACTTGCTGCTTTGTTAATCCTTGTTGACGTAGCCATTTACTATCCATTCCTCAAGGTTTATGATGAACAAATCCTTGAAGAAGAACGTTCTGGTAAAGCCAATGATGAATTGAAAGAAAAAGTAGCTGCAAACTTCAATACTGCCAAAGCAGATGCTATTCTTGAAAAAGCTGGTGTAGAAGCAGCGCAAAACACAATTACTGAAGAAACCAATGTCTTGGTTCTCTGTGCAGGTGGAGGAACAAGTGGTCTCCTCGCAAATGCTTTAAATAAAGCAGCTGCGGAGTACAAGGTTCCTGTTAAAGCAGCAGCTGGTGGCTATGGTGCTCACCGTGAAATGTTGCCTGAGTTTGATCTGGTTATCCTTGCTCCTCAAGTTGCTTCTAACTTTGAAGATATGAAAGCAGAGACCGACAAACTTGGTATCAAACTTGCCAAGACAGAAGGTGGCCAATACATTAAATTGACTCGCGATGGAAAAGGTGCTCTTGCCTTTGTTCAAGCGCAGTTTGAAGAATAAAAGGTAAATAGCAAAGAAGTGAGATGGCGGAATTCCTCCCAACTCTATCTCCATCTCATTTCTATTTCTTGAAAGGTGAATCAAATGACAAAAACACTTCCAAAAGACTTTATTTTTGGCGGGGCAACAGCAGCCTATCAAGCAGAAGGTGCGACCAATACTGATGGTAAAGGACCAGTTGCCTGGGACAAATACCTCAAAGATAACTACTGGTACACTGCTGAACCAGCCAGTGATTTCTATCACAAATACCCAGTTGACCTCAAACTTGCAGAAGAGTATGGTGTCAATGGTATCCGTATTTCAATCGCTTGGTCACGTATCTTTCCAACTGGTTATGGGAAGGTTAATGACAAGGGGGTTGAGTTCTATCATAATCTATTTGCAGAATGTCACAAACGGCATGTTGAGCCCTTTGTAACTCTTCATCACTTTGATACGCCAGAAGCACTTCATTCAAATGGAGATTTCCTGAATAGAGAAAACATTGATCACTTTGTGGATTATGCAGCCTTCTGTTTTGAAGAATTTCCTGAAGTCAACTATTGGACAACCTTTAATGAAATTGGGCCGATAGGAGATGGTCAGTATTTAGTTGGGAAATTCCCTCCAGGTATTCAGTACGACCTTGCCAAAGTCTTTCAATCTCATCACAATATGATGGTGTCACATGCGCGTGCAGTCAAGCTATATAAAGATAAAGGCTATAAAGGGGAAATTGGTGTGGTTCACGCCCTGCCTACTAAATATCCTCTAGATCCTGAAAATCAAGCAGATGTTCGCGCTGCTGAGTTGGAAGATATCATCCACAATAAATTTATCTTGGATGCAACTTATCTTGGACGATATTCCGAAGAAACCATGGAAGGCGTCAACCATATTCTATCCGTCAATGGTGGAAGCTTAGATCTGCGTGAAGAAGATTTCGCTGTGCTAGAAGCTGCAAAAGACCTGAATGACTTCCTTGGAATTAACTACTACATGAGTGATTGGATGCAAGCCTTTGATGGCGAAACAGAAATCATTCATAACGGTAAGGGTGAAAAAGGAAGCTCTAAGTATCAAATTAAGGGAGTTGGACGTCGAGTGGCGCCTGGCTATGTCCCACGTACGGACTGGGACTGGATTATCTATCCTCAAGGTTTGTATGATCAAATCATGCGCGTGAAGAAAGATTACCCAAATTACAAGAAAATCTACATCACAGAGAATGGTCTCGGATACAAAGATGAGTTTGTGGATGGGACAGTCTACGATGATGGGCGGATTGATTATGTGAAACAACACTTGAAAGTATTATCTGATGCTATTGCTGATGGTGCCAACGTCAAAGGATACTTCATCTGGTCATTGATGGATGTCTTCTCTTGGTCAAACGGTTATGAAAAACGCTACGGTCTCTTTTATGTAGACTTTGAAACTCAAGAACGTTATCCTAAGAAATCAGCTCACTGGTACAAGAAACTAGCTGAGACACAACTTATTGAATAAAATTTAACAAAAATTCCCCGCCAAAAGGCAGGGGAATTTTTATGGTTTTGATAAAAGAATGGTTGTTTGTTTCGACAGCTCTTCAAATGTTTCCTGACTCAGTTTGGCATCTGAAACGATGGTATCAATCTCTGAGATATTGTAGAACGTGTAAAAATCAAACTTATTAAACTTACTGTGGTCTGCCAGTAAGTATTTTTTATTGGCATTGTTCAAGGCGATTCGTTGTACCTCGCCCTCTTCTTCACTGAAAGTAGCAATTGCCTTATCCTTAATACCATTACAGCTTACAAAAGCTTTAGAAAACTGAAGATTGGCTAAATCCTGCAGGGTAAGTGTTCCCACAAAAGCTCCAGTGATAGAGCGATAATTTCCACCAATCAAAATCAAATCTGTTAGTTTTCGTTCGTTTAGGATGAGAAAAACTGGAAGACTGTTTGTTACAACACGAATATTATCAATTGGGAGTTCACGAGCAAAACATTCTAAGGTTGTTCCTGGACCAATAAAAATAGTTTCACCTTCGTCAATCAAATGACCTGCAAAACGGCTAATTTCTTGTTTTTCAGCAATCTGCAAGCCTTGTTTTTCAACATTTGAGCGTTCGTTGTTTAAGAGAGAACCTGTACGAAGTTTTTCAGCGCCACCGTGCACACGAACCAGCAAATCCTTATCTGCCAATTCTTGTAAGTAGCGACGAGCTGTCATATCTGACACATCAAGACTCTCCATAATCTCTTTTACAGTAATAGTGCCTTTTGTGTTTACTGCTTCTAGAATACTATCTAGTTTTTCTTGCTTTAGCATCCTTATCACCTCGATTTCTACTATTATTATCTTACCATAAAACGCTCAATCAATCAAATAGAAAAAAACAAAATAAAACAAAAACAAAAATATCATGGTTGTTTTAAACAAACCATGATATTTTGAATGATTAGCCAAATTAGTCTAAACCGTAGTTGTAGTCCTCGTCTTGCATGGCTTCAACTTCACCAAGGAGGTAACCATTTCCGACTTGAGAGAAGAAGTCGTGGTTAGAAGTTCCTGTTGAAATACCGTTCATAACGATTGGATTGACATCATCAGCTGAATCTGGGAAGAGTGGATCTTGTCCTAGGTTCATAAGGGCCTTATTGGCATTGTAGCGAAGGAAGGTTTTAACTTCTTCTGTCCAACCAACACCGTCATAGAGGCTTTCTGTATACCCCTCTTCGTTCTCGTAGAGAGTGTAGAGCAGATCGTACATCCATTCTTTGAGCTTTTCTTGCTCTTCTTCAGGTAATTCATTGAAACCAAGTTGGAATTTGTAACCAATATAAGTTCCATGAACAGACTCATCACGGATGATCAGTTTGATGATTTCCGCAACGTTGGCCAGTTTGTTGTTACCGAGATAGTAGAGGGGCGTAAAGAAACCAGAGTAGAAGAGGAAAGTTTCAAGGAAAACGCTGGCAACTTTCTTTTCTAGTGGGCTACCATTGAGATAGATTTCATTGATAATCTCCGCTTTTCTTTGAAGGTAGGGGTTAGTGTTGGTCCATTCAAAGATTTCTTCGATTTCAGCCTTAGTATTCAAGGTCGAAAAGATAGAAGAATAAGATTTTGCGTGGACAGATTCCATAAATTGGATGTTGTTAAAAACAGCTTCTTCATGCGGTGTACGGATGTCTGAGCGAAGCGCCTGAACCCCTGTTTCTGATTGCATGGTATCAAGAAGGGTCAAACCACCAAAGACTTTTCCTACCAAGTCTTTTTCCTTGTTTGATAGTTTTCTCCAGTCGTCAAGGTCATTTGACAAGGGGATACGAGTGTCGAGCCAGAATTGCTCCGTCAGCTTTTCCCAAGTTGATTTGTCGATGACATCTTCGATGGCATTCCAGTTAATGGCTTTGTAGTAAGTTTCCATTTGAAATCTCTTTCTGTATGTAATAATGCGTTTGTCGAATCCTCTCTATTTTATCATAGTCTGAGAAGAGTATCGCACAAAAAGTCGGAAGCCCGACTTTTTAGTTTTTCATAGTATTTAAGATACTTATCAAGTTTTGTATGATGGGGAACTTAATCAGTAGTCTGAGAAAATGTGGTTGCCCCAGATAAAAATTAAATCACACAGCTTTCACATTGGTTAGCACCAACTTCTCCACCATCATCTGTAAAGGTACGGACGTAGTAGATAGACTTGATACCCTTGTTAAAGGCATAGTTACGAAGGATAGATAGGTCACGTGTCGTTTGTTTGTTTTCCTTCTTCCATTCGTAAAGACCTTTTGGAATGTCGCTACGCATGAAGAGAGTGAGTGAAAGCCCTTGGTCCACGTGCTCTGTTGCAGCAGCATAAACATCAATCACCTTACGCATATCCATGTCATAAGCAGAAGTGTAGTAAGGGATAGTATCTGTTGACAAACCTGCAGCAGGATAGTAGATTTTACCGATTTTCTTCTCTTGACGTTCTTCGATACGTTGCGTAATCGGGTGAATAGATGCAGAAACATCGTTGATGTAACTGATAGAACCATTTGGAGCTACAGCAAGGCGGTTTTGGTGATAAAGACCATCTGCTTGAACCTTTTCGCGAAGTTCAGCCCAATCAGCAGCACTTGGGATAAAGACATCTTTGAAGAGTTCTTTAACACGATCTGATTTTGGAACAAACTCGCCTGTCACATACTTGTCAAAGTAGCTACCGTTAGCATAGTCTGATTTTTCAAAGTTGTGGAAGGTGATACCACGTTCACGCGCTATGTTATTAGATTCTACCAAGGTCCAGTAGTTCATAAGCATAAAGTAGATGCTTGTAAATTCAATTGACTCAGCTGATCCGTACTCAATCAGTTGTTGGGCAAGGTAGCTATGAAGCCCCATGGCACCAAGACCAAAGGTGTGAGCCAAACTGTTTCCGTGGTCGATAGTAGGAACTGCTACGATGTGTGAACTATCTGTAACGAAAGTCAAAGCACGAACCATTGCACGGATAGAACGACCAAAGTCAGGTGAGGTCATCATGTTGACCACGTTGGTTGAACCAAGGTTACATGACACGTCTGTTCCCATTTGGAGGTATTCTTGAGCATCGTTGATCAAGCTTGGTTCTTGAACTTGAAGAATCTCAGAACACAAGTTACTCATGATAATCTTTCCATCAACAGGATTCGCACGGTTAGCCGTATCGATGTTGACTACATATGGATAGCCAGATTCTTGTTGCAATTTAGAGATTTCCGTTTCCAAATCACGCGCCTTGATTTTTGTCTTGCGAATTTTTGGATTTGCTACTAATTCATCATATTTTTCAGTGATGTCGATATAGTTGAATGGCACGCCATACTCAAGCTCTACAGAGTAAGGGCTGAAGAGGTACATTTCTTCATTTTTACGAGCCAATTCGTAGAATTTATCTGGTACCACTACACCAAGTGAAAGGGTCTTAACACGAACTTTTTCATCGGCATTTTCTTTCTTAGTGGAAAGGAAGGCGATGATATCTGGGTGAAAGACGTTGAGGTAGACTACACCAGCCCCTTGACGTTGACCCAATTGGTTAGAGTAAGAGAAGCTGTCTTCAAAAAGCTTCATAACTGGAACGACACCAGAAGCAGCTCCTTCATAACCTTTGATAGGTGCGCCAGCTTCACGAAGGTTGCTGAGGGAAATTCCCACACCACCACCGATACGTGAAAGTTGAAGAGCTGAGTTGATAGAACGTCCGATAGAGTTCATATCATCCGTTACTTGAATCAAGAAACAAGATACCAACTCCCCACGACGAGCACGACCAGCATTCAAGAAGGAAGGAGTAGCAGGTTGGTAGCGTTGGTGGATGATTTCATTGGCAATATCAGTCGCAATCGCTTCATCCCCGTCAGCAAAGTAAAGTGCATTAAAGAAGACACGGTCTTCCATACTTTCAAGGTAATATTCACCGTCATTAGTCTTCAAGGCATACTGGTTGTAAAACTTATAGGCAGCCATGAATGATTTGAATTGGAAGTTTTGGTCCTTGATGAATTGATGCAATTCTTCCAAAAACTCTGGACGGTATTTCTTGATAAATGCTGTTTCAATGTAGTTGTGTTCAATGAGGTAGTTGATTTTATCAGTAATTGAATCAAAAACCATTGTATTTGGTACTACATTTTCTTTAAAGAAGGCATCCAAGGCTTCCTTATCTTTATGAAGCATGATTTGTCCATTAACAGGACGGTTGATTTCGTTATTGAGACGGAAGTAAGTTACGTCCTCAAGATGTTTTAATCCCATAAAATTTCCCTTATCTAATTACAAAAGAAAGGCCTCTAAGTTAGCCCTAGAAGCAATCTCTTCTGGATGATGTACTAAGATTATGCTAATTGTTTCAGTTTTCCTGGTTGGAAGCCTGAAAAGACTTCAGTTGGTGTTTGGATAACAGGAGCTGCGCTGAAACCGAGCTCTTTAACTTGATCGATGTACTCTGGTTGCTCGTCGAGATTGATCTCACGATAAGCGACATTGTTGCTGTCCAAGAAACGCTTGGTCATCTTACATTGGACACAGTTGTTTTTAGAATAAACGGTTACCATTTTCGTAACTCCTCTTTCAAAATAGATTACTTTCTTAGTATATCAGAAAAAAAAACTTTGTCAAACTTTTTAAACTAAATCTTGTGCTAAAAAGTTACAGTTTCAAAAACAAAGCACAAGATATAGTGTTTTGTCAGAGTGTAAAATTGGGTTTTCATTGAACTATCAAAGTTTATCAAAACAAAAAAACTATATACTGTATATTGGTAAGATAAATAGAAGATTTTCAGCAAGTTATCTGAAAGGAAATAAAAGAAAGTCCATAAAACACTTGAAAAATAATCTAGAAGGTGATATAATACAGTCTTGTAAGGGTTATCACATATAATCCAAAAAAGAAATAACTAAAGGAGAGTCAAACTATGGCTTCTAAAGATTTCCACGTAGTGGCAGAAACAGGTATTCACGCACGTCCAGCAACATTGTTGGTTCAAACAGCTAGCAAATTTGCTTCAGATATCACTCTTGAGTACAAAGGTAAATCAGTAAACCTTAAATCTATCATGGGTGTTATGAGTCTTGGTGTTGGCCAAGGTGCTGACGTTACAATTTCAGCTGAAGGTGCAGATGCTGACGACGCAATCGCTGCTATCACTGAAACTATGGAAAAAGAAGGATTGGCATAAGGGAAATGACAGAAATGCTTAAAGGAATCGCAGCATCAGACGGTGTTGCAGTTGCAAAAGCATATCTACTCGTTCAACCGGATTTGTCATTTGAGACTGTTACAGTCGAAGATACAAACGCAGAAGAAGCTCGCCTTGATGCCGCTCTAAAAGCATCACAAGACGAGCTTTCTGTTATTCGTGAGAAAGCAGTAGGTACGCTCGGTGAAGAAGCTGCTCAAGTATTTGACGCTCACTTAATGGTTCTTGCTGACCCAGAAATGATCAGCCAAATCAAGGAAACAATCCGTGCGAAGAAAGTGAATGCAGAAGCAGGTCTGAAAGAAGTAACAGACATGTTTATCACTATCTTTGAAGGCATGGAAGACAACCCATACATGCAAGAACGTGCAGCGGATATCCGCGACGTGACAAAACGTGTATTGGCCAATCTCCTTGGTAAAAAATTGCCAAACCCAGCTTCTATCAATGAAGAAGTGATCGTGATTGCGCATGACTTGACTCCTTCAGATACAGCTCAATTGGACAAAAACTTTGTAAAAGCTTTTGTAACCAACATTGGTGGACGTACAAGCCACTCGGCTATCATGGCGCGTACGCTTGAAATTGCAGCAGTATTGGGTACAAACAACATCACTGAAATCGTTAAAGACGGTGACATTCTTGCCGTTAACGGTATCACAGGTGAGGTTATTATCAACCCAACTGATGAGCAAGCGGCTGAATTCAAGGCTGCTGGTGAAGCTTATGCGAAACAAAAAGCTGAATGGGCTCTCTTGAAAGATGCTAAAACAGTAACAGCTGATGGTAAACACTTTGAATTGGCTGCCAACATCGGTACTCCAAAAGACGTTGAAGGTGTCAATGACAACGGTGCTGAAGCTGTTGGTCTTTACCGTACAGAGTTCTTGTACATGGATTCTCAAGACTTCCCAACAGAAGACGAGCAGTACGAAGCTTACAAGGCTGTACTTGAAGGAATGAACGGTAAACCTGTTGTTGTTCGTACAATGGACATCGGTGGAGATAAGGAACTTCCTTACTTCGATATGCCTCACGAAATGAACCCATTCCTTGGATTCCGTGCCCTTCGTATCTCTATTTCTGAGACTGGAGATGCTATGTTCCGCACACAAATCCGTGCCCTTCTTCGTGCGTCTGTTCACGGTCAATTGCGTATCATGTTCCCAATGGTTGCGCTCTTGAAAGAATTCCGTGCAGCGAAAGCAGTCTTTGACGAAGAAAAAGCAAACCTTCTTGCTGAAGGTGTTGCAGTTGCGGATAATATTCAAGTTGGTATCATGATCGAAATCCCAGCAGCAGCAATGCTTGCAGACCAATTTGCTAAAGAAGTTGACTTCTTCTCAATTGGTACAAACGACTTGATCCAATACACAATGGCAGCAGACCGTATGAATGAGCAAGTTTCATACCTTTACCAACCATACAACCCATCAATCCTACGCTTGATCAACAATGTGATCAAAGCGGCTCACGCTGAAGGTAAATGGGCAGGTATGTGTGGTGAGATGGCTGGTGACCAAAAAGCTGTTCCACTTCTTGTCGGAATGGGCTTGGATGAGTTCTCTATGTCAGCAACATCTGTCCTTCGTACACGTAGCTTGATGAAGAAACTCGATACAGCTAAGATGGAAGAGTACGCAAACCGTGCCCTTACAGAATGCTCAACAATGGAAGAAGTTCTTGAACTTCAAAAAGAATACGTTAATTTTGATTAATCAAAAAGTCCTTGCAACCCAGTTGCAGGGATTTTTTTAAATAATTTTCAAGAAAATCTTTTTTATATAAAGTCCATTCTAGAGAAAGTAGCGGTGAAGAATAAAAAAATACTTAACTGGTTCATAAATTTCTTGACAAGTTGCAAATTTAGGAGTAAACTATTAACCAGTTAATTAATAGAGAGGAGTTTCTGCAATTTAGAAATGAATTGCAAATAGAAATATTAAAAAAGAAAGAGAGTTTCGATGAAAATTAATAAAAAATACCTAGCTGGTTCTGCGGCAGCTTTAATTTTAAGTGTTTGTTCTTACGAGTTGGGACTGTATCAAGCCAGAACAGTCAAAGAAAATAATCGTGTTTCCTATATAGATGGAAAACAGGCTGCGCAAAAAACAGAGAATCTGACTCCTGATGAGGTCAGTAAAAAAGAAGGAATCAACGCAGAACAAATCGTCATCAAGATAACAGACCAAGGATATGTTACTTCGCACGGCGACCACTATCATTACTATAATGGCAAGGTCCCTTATGACGCTATCATCAGTGAAGAGTTGCTGATGAAGGATCCAAACTATCAGCTCAAGGACGAGGATATTGTCAGTGAAATCAAGGGCGGTTATGTTATCAAGGTAGATGGAAAATACTATGTTTACCTTAAGGATGCAGCCCATGCGGATAATGTCCGTACAAAAGAAGAAATCAATCGACAAAAACAAGAACATAGTCAGTATCGTGAAGGAGGGACTTCAGCAAATGATGGCGCGGTAGCCTTGGCACGTTCACAGGGACGCTACACCACAGATGATGGTTACATCTTTAATGCATCCGATATCATTGAAGATACTGGTGATGCTTATATCGTTCCTCATGGCGACCATTACCATTATATTCCTAAGAGTGAGTTATCAGCCAGCGAATTGGCTGCTGCAGAAGCCTTTCTATCTGGTCGGGGAAATCTGTCAAATTCAAGAACCTATCGCCGACAAAATAGCGATAACACTCCAAGAACAAACTGGGTACCTTCTGTAAGCAATCAGGGAACTACCAATACTAACACAAGTAACAACAGCAATACTAACAGTCAAGCAAGTCAAAGTGATGACATTGATAGTCTTTTGAAACAGCTTTACAAACTGCCTTTAAGTCAACGACACGTAGAGTCTGATGGCCTTGTTTTCGACCCAGCACAAATCACAAGTCGAACCGCCAGAGGTGTAGCTGTCCCTCATGGTAACCATTACCACTTTATCCCTTATGAACAAATGTCTGAATTGGAAGAACGAATTGCTCGCATCATCCCGCTTCGCTATCGTTCAAACCATTGGGTACCAGATTCAAGATCAGAAGAACCAAGTCCACAACCGACTCCAGAACCTAGTCCGAGTCCGCAACCTGCACCAAATCCCCAACCAGCTCCAAGCTATCCAATTGATGAAAAATTGGTTAAACAGGCGATTCGAAAAGTAGCTGATGGCTATGTATTTGAGGAGAATGGGATCTCACGTTATACTCCTGCCAAGGAACTTTCAGCAGAAACAGCAGCAGCCATTGATAGTAAACTAGCCAAGCAAGAAAGTTTGTCTCATAAACTCGGAGCTAAGAAAACCAACCTCCCATCTGGTGATCGAGGATTTTACAATAAGGCTTATGATTTACTAGCAAGAGTTCATCAAGACTTACTTGATAATAAAGGTCGACAAGTTGAATTTGAGGCTTTGGATAAACTCTTGGAACGTCTCAATGATGTCTCAAGCGATAAAGTCAAGTTAGTTGATGATATTCTTACCTTCCTAGCACCGATTCGTCATCCAGAACGTCTAGGGAAACCAAATGCGCAAATAGCTTACACAGATGATGAGATTCAAGTAGCCAAGTTGGCAGGTAAGTATACAACAGAAGACGGTTATATCTTTGATCCTCGTGATATCACAAGTGATGAGGGGGATGCCTATGTAACTCCTCATATGACCCACAGTCATTGGATTAAGAAAGATAGTTTGTCTGAAGCTGAAAGAGCGGCTGCCCAAGCTTATGCTAAAGAGAAAGGTTTAACGCCTCCTTCAACAGACCATCAGAATTCAGGAAATACAGAGGCTAAAGGAGCAGAAGCTGTCTACAATCGCGTGAAAGCAGCTAAGAAGGTGCCGCTTGATCGTATGCCTTACAATCTTCAACATACTGTGGAAGTCAAAAACGGAAGCTTGATTATTCCTCATTATGACCATTACCATAACATCAAATTTGAATGGTTTGACGAAGGTCTTTATGAGGCTCCTAAGGGGTATACTTTAGAGGATCTCTTTGCGACTGTGAAGTACTATGTCGAACATCCAAACGAACGTCCGCATTCAGATAGTGGTTGGGGCAATGCAAGTGACCATGTTCAAAGAAACCAAAATGGTCAAGCTGATAACAATCATACGGAAAAACCATCAGTAGAGAAACCTCGTACAGAAAAACCTGAGGAAGAAAAACCTCGCGAAGAGAAACCTCAGAGTGAGAAACCAGAGTCTCCAAAACCAACTGAGGAGCCAGAAGAAGAATCGCCAGAGGAATCAGAAGAACCTCAGGTTGAAACTGAAAAGGTTGAAGAAAAACTGAGAGAGGCTGAAGATTTACTTGGAAAAATCCAGGATCCAATTATCAAGTCTAATGCCAAAGAAACTCTCACGGGATTAAAGAATAACTTGTTATTTGGCTCCCAAGACAACAATACTATTATGGCAGAAGCTGAAAAATTATTGGCTTTGTTAAGGAAGAGTAAGTAGTCGTAGCAACATTTTCTAACTCCTAAAAACAGGATAGGAGAGCTAGAAAAGATAAAATCGAAAAATGAGAGCAGAATGTGAGTTCTAGTTCTCATTTTTTTCATGAAAATGTGCAAAATAACTTGACATATAGTGTAAATAAAGATAAACTATTTACTAGTTAATTAAATGGTTAAATACTAGTTAAGGAGTAATGATGAAAAAAAGAACAATCCTATTATTGATGGCCAGTTTGTTGGCTCTTGTCTTAGGAGCATGTAGTCAAAAAGAAAAACAAGAAGCAAAAGGAATGAAGATTGTAACAAGTTTTTATCCAATCTATGCCATGGTCAAAGAGGTATCGGGGGACTTGAATGATGTACGGATGATTCAGTCAAGTAGTGGGATTCACTCCTTTGAACCGTCAGCAAATGACATTGCTGCTATTTATGACGCGGATGTCTTTGTCTACCATTCTCATACGCTCGAATCTTGGGCTGGAAGTCTAGATCCTAACTTGAAAAATTCAAAAGTTAAGGTTTTAGAAGCTTCTGAAGGAATGACCTTGGAGCGTGTACCAGGTTTGGAAGATGTTGAAGCTGGTGACGGCATCGATGAAAAAACACTCTATGACCCTCACACTTGGTTAGATCCAGAAAAAGCAGGTGAAGAGGCGCAGATTATTGCGGATAAACTTTCGGAGATTGATAGTGCCAATAAGGAAACGTATCAAAAGAATGCTAAAAACTTTATCGCTAAAGCCCAAGAATTGACTAAGAAGTACCAGCCTATTTTTGAAAAAGCGAGTCAAAAGACCTTTGTTACACAACACACAGCCTTTTCTTATCTCGCTAAACGCTTTGGTTTGAAACAACTTGGGATTGCTGGTATTTCTCCTGAACAAGAGCCGAGTCCGAGACAGTTGACAGAAATCCAAGAATTTGTCAAAACCTATAAGGTTAAAACCATCTTTACTGAGAGCAATGCCTCTTCTAAAGTTGCTGAAACCTTGGTCAAATCAACAGGGGTTAGTCTGAAAACACTGAATCCTTTGGAAGCAGACCCCGAAAATGACAAAACTTACTTAGAAAATCTAGAAGAAAATATGAAAGTTCTTGCAGAAGAATTAAAATGAGGAGATGATGAAAATGAAGAAAAAGTATCTTGTGGCGGGATCGGCTTTAGTCCTTTCCCTAAGTCTTTGCATCTATGCACTGAACCAACACCAGGTAGAAGGAAACAAAGATAATAACCGTGTGTCTTATGTTGATGGGAAACAAGACTCTCAAAAAACAGAGACTCAGACACCAGATCAAGTTAGCAAAAAGGAAGATATTCAGGCAGAACAAATTGTTGTGAAAATTACTGATCAAGGCTATGTGACTTCACACGGTGATCATTTCCATTATTACAATGGGAAAGTTCCTTTTGATGCGATTTTCAGCGAAGAACTGTTGATGAAAGATGCCAATTATCAACTGAAAGACGCTGATATTGTCAACGAAATCAAAGGTGGCTACATTATCAAGGTTGATGGTAAGTATTATGTCTACCTAAAAAATGCTAGTCAAGCTGAAAATATTCGTACCAAAGAACAAATTGAAAAACAAAAACAAGGGCATACATCTGACCAAAAAAATGATTCTAAGGAAGTTGTGGCAGCTAGAGCTCAAGGACGTTATACAACTGATGACGGTTATGTTTTTAACGCTTCTGATATCATTGAAGATACAGGAGATGCTTATATCGTTCCCCACGGAGGACACTTCCATTATATTCCTAAGAGTGATCTGTCAGCGGGTGAATTAGCTGCCGCAAAGGCTTATTTATCTGGCAATAGTTCAGCTCTCAGTCAACCCTTGTCACTGACACCGAATAATGGTGTTTCTGCAGCAGATGATGGTTATGTCTTTAACCCTAATGATATTGTCAGAGATACTGGCGATGCTTATATCGTACGACATGGGGACCACTATCACTATATCCCTAAATCATCTCTTAACAATCATCAAGCACAATCTAACACTCCAAGCTTAGAAAGTCCTTCTAATTCTACACCAAATAATCCGTTACCACATGTTCACCATGAAGAAGAGGAACACGATCATGGTTTTGATGCAAATAGAATTATAAGTGAAGATTCAGAAGGTTTTGTCATGAGTCATGGTGATCACAATCATTACTTCTTTAAGAAAGATTTGACACCTGAGCAAATCAAGGCAGCACAAGATCACTTGTACGGAAATAAACATTCAGAAACTAGCCCTGATAACCACATTAGTAAACCAGAAGAACACCATCATGATAACCATGGAAACCATCATGAGGAAGAACACGATCATGGCTTTGCAGCAGATCGAGTGATAAGTGAAGATGATAAAGGATTTGTCGTTTCTCATGGAGATCACAACCACTATTTCTTTAAAAAAGATTTAACAAAAGATCAGATTAAAGCTGCTCAAGAACATTTAAACAGTCATAAAACTGAGTCTGTTAAACCTCTTGCAAAAGATGTAGAAGCATTTTCTAGAGAGGCCAGTGACAAAGAAAAAATGGAGTATATTGCTAAGACCTACGGTGTACCGCTAGAAGCCATTCGCATTTCAAATGGATTCTTTGTCTTTGGAAATCCGGATCAAGCTTATGATCCAACCCATATCCATCCCTATGCCGTTCGAAAAGAACATGTTCGTATTCCTCTCCAAACTGGAAATCCAGAACTGGATTTCCTAAATGAACTTTATACGACTGCACTACGTGATGGGGTATCTCCTTATAGTTTGCAAGTAGAAAATGGTAGTTTTGTAATTCCTCACGGAGACCACAATCACTACATCAAGGTTCAAACCAAGGGCTATGAAGTAGCTTTGAAAAATAAGATTCCGGCGCTACAATCGACCTATCAACCTGGGGCTTTTGATGAACAAACTGTTCTATCTAAAGTGGATCAACTTTTAGAATATAGCAGAAATATTTACAAAGACAAGCCTATCGCACAAAGACAGATTGAATTAGCTTTAGGTCAGTTTACTGAAAATATGAAGAAACTAGCAACCAACTCTACGGCAGGTTATCTTGCAACACTTGATCTTTTTGATAAGCAATATATCCATATTGATGAAAGTATCAAACCTGTTGAAACAAGCGCTCTAGATAAGAAATATCAGGCCTTGATTGATAAAATCAATACACTAGATACAGACTCTTATGGTCTTCCTAAGAAAGAGCTTCTCGTTCAACTTCAAGAAGCTAAATTAGCTAAAGATGAGGCTGGTTTAGCAGCGGTTGAATCACAACTTCAAGCCTTACAAGACTTTAATGATCGAACAGGTGTTACAACTGTAGAATACATCAAGTATTTCTACGAACACGTAAATGATGGTCGTTTGAGTGATGAACTGCGAAATAAAGTAGCTCAGTTGACTTGGACCTTGTATCAATCTCAATCCTTCCTTAAGGCAGCAGAATTGAACAAATTATTCCCAAGCATCTATCAGGCAAAACAAGAAGTGGAAGAAGCTTTGAAAGCTCAACCAACTACTGCAAAATCAACGCAAACAGTTCTAGATACTGAAAAAGTCGATAATCAAAGTGCCAAAACAGCTATTTATGGCTTCTTGAAAGAATTGTATGGAGACTTTATGCCTGAGGAACATGTCAACCATGTTAGCAAGGAACAAGTAGAGAGTCTCCTGAGCAAGGCAAATCAACTCTTGGAACAAATCCAAGAAGAAGGCATCAAACAATCCTTGGCAGAAGAAGTAGAAAATCTCAAAGCTGCCACAAACAAGGCTGATGCAGACTTGGATGAAGTAAATAGTCAGGTGAAAGACGTCTTGGCTCGTATCGCTAGCGCCCTTAAACAAGAGAAGGAAAATGCAGAGCAAGATCCTCAGACACTTGTTCTCTATCAAAAACTCTACGATATTCTCATGTCGCTTCACTCATATTTAGAAAATAATAAGGGTTCTGATGCAGACTTTGATAAGGTTGATGCTCTACTAGATCAGCTATCTGCTAAGAGTAAAGATAAAGCCGCTTTACTTGAATTGACAAAAGCTATTCTGGTATTAAATCAAGAAATCAAGTCAAAATCAAGCGTCGGTGAAGAAGCAACCCCAGCAAGAAATGCTGAAGCAAATAGTGGTAAGACAAGTACTGAAACTGAAACATCAGCAACTGCAGAATCTAACAGCGAAACTGCCAGCGACGAAAACAAACCGAGTAATGCAACAGATTCTAAACCATCTGAATCAACTTCAGAAAAGGAAACAACAGAATCTACAACAAGCACTGAAAATCAAGAAAAAACAGTAGAATAAAAAGAAAGACGAAGTAGCTGAGCTACCTCGTCTTTTTTAGTCTTTATAGGATACAATGCCAATGATGGTATCTACTGCACGCTCCATTGTCTGAAGGCTGACGTATTCAAAGCGTCCATGCATGTTTTCACCACCTGCAAAGATATTAGGAGTTGGGATTCCCATAAAGGAAATCTTAGAGCCGTCTGTCCCTCCACGGATTGGTTCAATAATAGGCGTGATACCTAAATCTTCCATAACAGTCTTAGCAATAGTAATAGGTGTCATGTCTTTCTCAATGACTTCCTTCATATTGTAGTACTGGTCTGTCAGAGTCAAGGTAACGCGATCATTCCCAAGCTCTTGATTCATCTTGTCAGCGATGTCCTGCATGGCTTTCTTACGAGCTTCAAAGGCATCCTTTTCAAAATCGCGAATGATATAGCTTGCACGTGCTTCCTCAACACTACCTGACACATCCATGAGATGATAGAAACCTTGGTAACCATCTGTCAGTTCTGGTCGGTCATTCTCAGGAAGTTGATTATGAAAATCAATGGCAAGCTGAAGGGCATTGACCATCTGTCCTTTAGCAGTACCAGGGTGAACATTGCGCCCTTGGAAATGCAATTCAGCAGCAGCTGCTGAGAAAGTTTCGTACTGAAGTTCACCTAGTGGGCCACCATCAACAGTGTAGGCAAAGTCAACATCAAAGTCATCTGCATCAAACTTATTGGCACCGACACCGATTTCTTCATCTGGTCCAAAACCAACACGAATTTCACAATGCTTGATTTCAGGATGGGCAGTCAAGTATTCGATAGCAGTCATAATCTCAGCAATCCCTGACTTGTCATCAGCACCTAGCAAGGTCGTACCGTCGGTTGTGATGAGGGTTTGACCTGGATATTTCTCAAGGCTCTTGAAATCAGTCGGATCGAGTTTAAATTCAGAATCACCCAAGTCGATAGCTCCACCATCATAGTTTTCGATAACTTGCGGCTTCACACCTTCAGCATTAAAATCAGCAGTATCCATATGGGAGATGAAGCCAATTTTGCGAGTGAGCTTTGGATCATTAGCTGGTAAGGTACCAATAGCAAAACCATTTGGTAAGTAGTAGACATTTTGCAAACCAACACGTTTCATTTCAGGAATAAGAACATTGGTCGCAAAATCAACCTGGCTTTGCGTACTTGGAGTAGTAGTAGAGTGTTCATCAGAACGCGTATTGACCTTAACGTAGGTCAAGAAACGATCTAAAAGGTTCGGATAAGTCATAAAAACTCCTTTAACAATCATAAAATAGAATGCAAATTTCGGAAAAAGCCTCATTCTGAAAATTTCACGAATTTTAAAAAAATATAATAATTCAAATTCAATAGACTTTTAAATGAAATCTTGGATATTTTAGATTAAAATATATGCATTGATATTTTATGAGATTTTTTTATTCTTTTTTCATTTTACCATAGAAAAGTTTGAAAGACAAAGAAGAATCATACTCTTTTATTAATTAACATAATATAAAATCAATCATATTAATTGACACTGCGTGAACTTTATTGTACAATTATCTTGTAAATGCCCTAGATTGATATAGTAATGATATTAGTACATTCTAGTTAAGGAGAATAAAATGAACATTCGCTTCGATTTTAAGAAAGTTCAAATTATTGCGCGCCGTTTAGTTACACTGTTAGCTATTCTCTTTTTGTGTGCTCCGATAAGTCTGTTAAATGCAGATTCTACTACAGAACCTCAGACAACTCTTCGTAAAACGATTACTCCGATACCAGGACAGGATGACAAGTATGAGTTGTCATTGGATATCACATCCAAACTGGGAACAGAGACCCAAACGGATCCCTTGGATGTTGTTTTAGTAGCAGACCTGTCAGGAAGTATGAATAAGAGAGATGTTCCTTCTTCTACTGGTCGAACAATTACAAGATTGGATGCTTTAAAAAATACCCTTAAAGGAACTCGAAATCGTCAGGGATTAATTGATACCATTTTATCCAATTCAAATAATCGATTATCTATGGTAGGTTTTGGTGGAAAGATTGATAATAAGTTTGCGGAACAAGCATGGAATTCCTACTACCGAAAATGGGAGTGGGGGTATCGGTATTGGCCGTATGAAGAGAGAACAGCATTTTATGATGGTGTATCCCCATGGGATGATGCGGAAACAATTTTAAATTGGAATAACGATGCTAGTGGTTCAAAGACTGCAGTCAGTAATATGAGAATTGCTGGTGGTCAATCAATAGGGACTGAATCAGGAATCGGTACAGGAACCAATATTAGCGCGGGTATTCGTATTGCTAATCAATTGATAGATAGTGCAAGACCAAATGCCAAGAAGGTTGTTATTGTTCTTTCAGATGGTTTTGCCAATATGTATTACAACGACAGTGGTTATACAGTTTATAACTATAATAATCAAGATGGATCAGAAACGGCACCAGATTGGTTCTGGAATAATTTAGATGTATCTATCAATAATCTCGCCTATAGTCTCGCTCCAAAACTAGCTGGCTTTTACTCTATTAAGTTTCGTTATTCAAATAATGTCGATAGTATTACCAGTTTGCAGTATTATATCAGGTACCACAATTCTTCAATTCCTAATGAAATTCTATCCGCAAACAATGAAGACCAGTTACGGGACAGTTTTAAAGATATCACTGATAAGATTCTGCCACTGGGAATTCACCACGTGACCATCAAGGATGTTCTTTCTAAGTATGTCCAGCTATTACCAAACGGATCGTCAGAGTTTCGTGTAGTGAAAGAAAAGGCTGGTAGTAGTGAAACATTAACCGAAAATCAAGTAACTTTTGATTCCAAGACAACGTCAGAAGGATTAGTGGAAGTTACAGCTAAATTTTCTCCTAATTATTCCTTAGAAGATGGAGCTAGATATGTTCTAAAATTCACTGTTACATCAAGTCAAGAAGCCCTGGATGCCATTGCTGGTGATAAAAAACTAGAGGCTGGTGATGCTGAGGGATCTGATGTCAATAAACTCTACTCCAATAAAGGTGCCAGTGTCACATATTCCTATGGAATAGGCACCTCACAAACTAAGACCAAAGAATACACTGATAACCCAACCTTTAAGCCTTCAGATCCATTAACAGTTCCAGTGGAAGTGAAGTGGGAAGGCGTTAATGGAAGTAACACGGTAACAGCTAGTCAACCTAAGGCTTTAGATTTTAAATTAATTCAAAAGGGCAAGAGTGGTGGAACTGACAAGAATGAATACAGGAAAACTAGTGTTGGAGTAGAAGCAGGTGAGCTAAGTGAAACTTCCAATTTTGAAAAAGTAGCTAAGGGTTATCAATATGATCTTATAGCTCCTGATGTTCCCGGTTTTACTAAGGAAGTAAAAAAAGAAGGAACGGACCAATCGCCAACCTTTAAAGTATTTTATCGTCAATTACCTAGTTTGACGATAAGGAAGATATTAGTTCCTGAAGATACATCAAATAAGAGTTTTAATATTAACATCGAACTAACTGATAAAGAACGACATCCTATAAATGGTACTTTCGGTGATATCAAAGTTACTAATGGACGTGCTCAAATATCATTAACACATAATGCCGAAAAATCTCTAAAGTATCTCCCGTATGGAACTCATTACAAAGTTGAAGAAGAAGCGGCATCAACGAACGGTTACCACGTTACATATGAGAATCAAGAGGGTGATCTGAATAAAGACGAAACCAGCACTGTTACGAATCACAAGCTTCCAAGTTTATCCGTTACAAAAAAGATTACTGGGGTATTTGCCAATCTATTAAAATCTTTTAAGATTACCATTAACATTAGGGATGCTCAGAATAGTCCACTGAATGGAACCTATAATGCAACGGTGAATAATAAAAGAACTCCTTTGCAATTTACGAATGGTCGAGCGTCTATTGACCTCAACAAAGATCAAACCATAAAAATTGATGGACTTCCACTCGATAGTTACTATACCGTAGAAGAGGAATCAAACTCTTCTCGTGGATATCAGGTTTCTTATGAAAATCAAGAAGGCAAGCTTGATGGGGACAAGTCCGCGACAGTCACGAATAATAAGAATAGTGTACCTGAAACCGGAGTTGACTTCCTCAGCAGTACACTCATGTTAGGAATAATCCTTCCGCTAGGAGGAATCTTCTTTACAATCCTACTCGGATATCTAGTGGTGCATAGGAGAAAATAATGCTACTAAAAAAGAAATATAAGAAAACGGTAACACAAGTCAATCGGGATAAGTCTCCGCCGAGTGTATGGGGAGATATCCTCTACTTAGTCAGTAAGCTTCTGATGGTTGGGTTTGTACTGGCCACCCTTTACTTTTTTGTTTTTGGACTATTGAGATATAATGACGATGGCATGAAGCCAGCCTTAAAAGATGGCGACTTGGTTGTCTACTATAGGTTGGATAAACGTTATTCGATTGGTGATCTGCTCGTCTATAGTTATAAGGGCAAGGAAAGAGTGGCGCGTGTCATAGCAACCGAAGGAAGTACGATCGATATAAACGAAAATGGTCTCATCATCAATGGTTCTCCTCAACAAGAGCAGGATATCTACAAAGAAACGCTGCTCTATAAGGAAGGGGCTACCTTCCCAATGAAAGTCCCAGCAGGACAACTCTTTGTCCTCGGAGACAATCGAACAACGGCTGTAGATAGTCGTGCTTTTGGAACCATTCCTATACAGGATACCCATGGCAAGGTGGTAACAGTCCTAAGGCGACGGGGCTTTTGATGATAATTTATGAAAAAAGAAATTTAAAAATAAAAGGAATAATCATGAAAAAAACATTTTTGAAAAAATTAGTTACTGCAAGCATTGCAGCTGTAACCGCCTTGTCGGTCTTTAGAGGAGTGCCAACATTTGCGGATGAAAGCTCTGATGCAACCGCAATGTCCAATGGAGAAACAAATGCACAAGTATCCATTAACAAGGTGTTGAATATTGCAGAAGGAATCACTACACCACTAGCTAACTTTACCTTTACTTTCACTCCGAAAAACGGTAACTCGAATAACGGAGTACCATATGAAACAATCAATGCTTCAAACGGTCAAATAGCAGATAAAACAATTAATTATTCTGAAAGAGATGTTTTGCAACCAAATCAAACTAGTATTAAGAAAGAAACTGGAAATATTTTTGCAAACGTGACTTACACACACGCTGGAGAATATGTCTATACTGTAGCTGAAAAACAAAATGACGGTTGGAGAGCAATTCAAAGAGGTGATGATGCAATTGACTCAATGACATATGATAATCGTAGCTATGAAATGCATGTTATTGTAAAAAATAAATCAACGAGTGGTGTCTATATCTCATCTGTGTACTTTAAACAAGAAACAACAGGGGCCACAGCTAAAGTGAAACCATCTGAAAAAGGGCCTACTTACAAATATGATTTGTTCACAAATATCTATCGTAAAAATGCTGGTAAGATAACAGATCCAAATCACCCCCATCCTAATAATCCGCACCTTGCGAAGTTTAATCCTAAAGTTGACTCATTAGTAATTAAAAAAGTTGTTTCAGGAGGAACTGCAGATAAATCGAAAGATTTCACTTTCAAGCTTACTTTCAAAAAAGCATCTACTGAAGATAGAACATCTATTGTAGGAAAAATCGGGAATGTTTCTAAAACTTTCGAATACGGAAAAGAAACAATAATTACACTACACCATGATCAATCCTTAGTATTTGATACAATCCCAGCAGGTACTCGTTATAAATTGGTTGAAACAGGATCTCAGGGCTATACAGCTTCAGCTGCTTATTGGGAAAATGGAGTATCTAAAACTCAAGCAGGCAGAATTTCAGCTGATTTGACTCAAGATAGTATTTTAGTTGGCGAAAAACGAAATGAAAACACAATCACCAATAGCGTTCAAGACGTTACCCCTACTGGTCTCTTGATTGACAACCTTCCTTTCATCTTGATGATTGGTCTTGGTTTGGCTGGATTTGTTGTTTTGTCTAAAAAACGCAGACAAGCTTAAATAAGTGGTTTGACTTATGAAAATTAAGCGTGAGAAACCAAAAAGGAGTCTGTCTAGGCGTCTGGTACTTGCTGTAGATGCATTGATGAATCATATCTTGCTCCTCTTGGCAGCCTTAGTCTTTCTCTTTGGTTTCTACGCCCTTTGGGATGCCAATCAGGTTTATTCTCAGGCTTCATCAAGTGAGTATGAGGCCTATAGACCAGTGAGTACTACTGAGAAGGATGAGCTTGCTAGTTTTTCTGGCTTCCACAAGCTACAGCAAGTCAATCCAGAGGTTCTCGGTTGGATCAATGTCTACGGCACCAATATCGACTATCCCTTAGTTCAAGCCAAAGACAATGAAAAATACCTGAACAAGGACTCAAAAGGAGAGTTTGCAGCTACGGGAGCTATTTTCCTTGAGGCTCGAAATGAATCCAAGTTCGAAGACTTTAATACCATCATCTACGGACACCATGTAGAAAATGGGGTTATGTTTGGAGATGTAGCAAAGTTTTCTGATAAGGAATTTTTTGACCAGCATCGCTACGGTAGTATTTACTATAATGGCGTAGAAAAAGGTCTTGAGATCTTTGAGATGCTCGAGTTGGACGCCTATGACTTTAACATCTACGATCCAGGTATTAATGGGGATGATCGGCGCCAAGAATATATCGATCACTTACTCTCGGTTGCCATTCACAAACGAGACATTACACTGGGGCCAAATGACCATATCATCCTTCTCAGTACCTGTTTCCTAGACGTAACAAATGGGAGACATATCGTAGTTGCCAAGATTACGGATACGGTTCCAAAGAACACCTTCCATACGAAAAAATCAAAACCATTCCCTTACAGTGTCTTTGATGATTCGTCGCTCGGACGATTTCTCTCATCGATACCTTTGTGGATATGGTATATCATCTTATTTATCTTGCTCTTGCTATTGATCTTCTTGCTCATCATCCTCTACTTGATCTTGCGTCGTAGAAGAGAAGCAAAGGAAGAAGGGGAAGATACCATTACTGACTAAACTACCAATAAAAGAGAAAGGGACAGCCTCTCTTGCTCTTTTATTTTCAAGGCTAGAAAGGAGAAAGAAGGAAATATGAAAACAAGTACGAGTCGCAAAGTTATAAAGGTCATTCTATCCCTCTTTCTAGCTTTTTTCTGTCTTTTTACAGCTGATAGAGTACTTGCGAGTGACTACGATCATTATAATCCCATTGAAAAGGATGCCAGCAGTACGGGCTTTGAAACCTTGCAGCACCTCAACAAGGATGTTTGTGGTTGGATTAGCCTCGATGGGACCAAGGTAGACTATCCCCTCTTGCAGAGTCAGGACAATGTCAAATACCTTGACCGCAATGCTTTTGGCGATTATACTGTGTCAGGTTCTATATTTCTAGACTATCGTTTTAATCCAAATTTTACTGACTTTAACACTATTATCTACGGTCACTCCATGGCTTCTGGTGCTATGTTTGGGGAGATTCAAAAATTTGCAGATCAAGATTTTTTTGAAAATCATCGCTATGGTTCTATCTACTACAATGGTCGTGAACGTGGTCTTGAGATTTTTGGGATTTTAGAAGTGGATGCCTATGACACGGAGATTTACCGGACTTTGAGTTCCAACGATGAGGAACACCAGGCTTACTATCAGTATTTGCTAAGTAAAGCCAAGTACAAGCGAGATGTCTCCTTGACCTCAACGGACAAGATTGTTTTGTTAAGCACCTGTTTCCTTAACATTACCAACGGACGACATATCCTCTTAGCTAAAATAACGGATGCACCAGTAAAAGCAGCCCAGGATAAAAGTGGAGAAGCTGTAGGGACGCGGTATTTCGATCAAGGGCTACCAACGCATTGGATTTATATCCTTGCCTTTCTTCTCCTGATTATCGTTATTTTACTCCTTGTCGTTATCATCCTAATCATGAGACGAGATAAAAAGACTAAAGACAAAAAGAAATAGTAGACGTCGGAAGCGTTTACTATTTTTTTCTTTCATGATAGAATAGATAGTGAAAATAATAACATAAGGATAATAACATGAAAAAAGCAATATTAATGATGACCTTTGGATCTCCAGAGGAGATTAGTTTTGAAGGAGTCGCAGAATTTTTTACAAACATTCGTCGTGGTGTTAGACCCCAAGACCACGAGATTCAGACCCTCTATGACAACTACGTCCTTATCGGTGGGACACCTTTGCAGCGGATTACAAGGGAAGAAGTTGCTTTAGTAAGAGAACGTATAGGGGAGGAGTACGGTATCTACTTTGCCAATAAGTTTTCTCGCCCCTTTATTCCAGACGTGATCAAGCAGATGGAAGCTGATGGTGTTGAAGAATGTATCTGCTTGATTTTGGAACCTCATTATTCCTTTTACTCGGTGATGGGGTATGAAAAGTTTTTGGAAAGTCAGCAGATCCGATTTTTAGTAATTAAGGACTGGTATCAACAACAGCCTTTGCTGGACTTCTGGACAGATGAGATTAGCAAAATTTTACGAAATCATGTGGGAGAAGAAACTTTCAAGGTAATCTTTTCAGCTCACAGTGTTCCCATTTTCGCCTTAGACTATGGAGATCCTTATATTGATCAGATTTTCGATAATAGCAAGCTAATTGCTGAACAACTCGGCCTAACAGCTGACCAGTATACCAATACTTGGCAGAGCGAAAGCGATATTGGAATCCCTTGGATCAAGCCAGATGTCTTAGAGTATTTACGAGAACAAAAGCAACATCCCGAGCATTATATTTTTATCCCGATTAGTTTTATCAGTGAGCACATTGAAGTCTTGTTTGACAACGATGTAGAATGTTATGAGTTGTGTCAAGAATTAGGTGTCACCTACCATCGTCCACCTATGCCCAATACAGATAGCCGTTTAATTGACGCTTTAGTTGCTACTGTACGAGCCAATGAAGACAAAGAATTTAAAGCTTTTCTCCCAGAAGAAGAAACATTTGATGAGTTAGCGCCTTCGGCAACTACAAAGGACATCATGGAGGAGACAGACGATCTTCAGATGCCAGAATTTGTCAAAAAACTCATTGAGAAAAAAGGCCGTGAAAATGTGAAGATGCCTTACTTGATTAAGAAAATGCTCGAAAAGGCTGGGAAGTTACCAAAAGAGTAAAGAAAAAAGGATTTAGCTTGAAGCTAAATCCTTTATTTGTCTTATTTTTTCTCAAGAAGAGCTTTGATTTCTTGAAGAACTTCGAGTTCAGTTGGAGCAGCAGGAGCTTCCTCAACCACTTCCTCTTTCTTACGGAGGTTTTGCGCTTTTTCAATACCTTTGATAACGAAGAAGAGAACTGTACCCACAACAAGGAAGTTGATAACAGCGCTCAAGAATTTACCATATGTAACACCATTCCATGCAAGCTCAGCGATATTTTGTACTTTCGCAGCTTCCAAGGCTGGGTTCAAGAGAAGTGGAGTGATGATATCATTAACAAATGAAGTAACGATAGCACCAAATGCAGAGGCAATGATCACACCGACAGCGAGGTCAACGACATTACCACGAAGCAAAAATGCTTTAAGATCCTTTAACATTTTCATAAATTCCTTTCCTAATTTTCTAATTTATTATATCCTAAATTGTGACAAAAAGCAACTTGAACGCTCAAAGTTCTCAGTTGCCCCCTTTAAAAATATAAATTTTACTGAGAATATAGTTTAAAATAATGATCAATATCTGTGCTAGTATGGTCTCGATAGTATTAACTCTATCTATATTATATTTAACAAACTGGCCAATAACATCAGGAAAGGTTGTAACAAAGATATAAGTTAAAAGAAGGTCCAGACCAAGAGTAGAGAGACGAGCTAAGAAAAATTTAACTAGTCGAATTGGCCAATTCTTCCTCTCTTGTTTAAAAACAAATGTATCATTAGTGATAAAGGCAAAAAGAATACCGATAATATTTGCCAGTGCAGTTGCTAGGATTTCCTGATGGCTGATATGATAGATAGCTAAACGTGATAAAATAGATACCAAGGTAGTAGCACTACCAAAAAATAGATAGGAGAGGATTTCATTATCAAAAAAAGCCTTAATTTGATTTTTCATGATTTTAGTATAGCATAAAGTCATATATTGTGCTATACTGGTAAGGTTGATTCACTCAACCCTTGGTGCTTAGCTTCTTTCACCAAGCATATTTTACGCGGGAAACCGCCAAAGGAGAAAACATGAAAAAATTAACTGTTCGCGACATGGCAGATATTGCTATTGTTGCTGCTATCTATGTGGTTTTGACCATTACCCCACCACTAAATGCTATTAGCTACGGTGCTTACCAGTTCCGTATTTCTGAGATGATGAATTTTTTGGCTTTTTACAACCCTAAATACATCATCGGTGTGACGATTGGTTGTATGATTGCTAATTTCTTTAGTTTTGGCATAATTGATGTCTTTGTCGGTGGAGGATCTACTCTAATTTTCCTTAGTCTAGGTGTTTGGCTCTTTAGCAAGTATAAGGAAGACTATTTGTTCAATGGTTTGATTCGAAAAGATCATTTCTTCTTTTCAATCCTCTTCTCAATTTCAATGATTACCATTGCAGCAGAACTTCATATCGTTGCTGAAGCTCCATTCTTTTTCACTTGGTTTTCTACAGGAATTGGAGAGTTTGCATCGCTTATCGTTGGTGCAATCCTAATCGGAAAACTGGGACAGCGAATCGATTTAACAAAATAAGAAGTTTATAAGCTAGATACTTGATAAATCTAGCTTTTTTCATTCCAGAAAAGAAAAAGAGCGCTTGACAATAGCATAGAACTATAGTATACTTTTTAGGTAAGCTGATTTAGCTCAGTTGGCAGAGCGCATCCATGGTAAGGATGAGGTCGCCGGTTCAATCCCGGCAATTAGCATGAAATAGACAGTAAAACTCTTGATATTCGAGAGTTTTTTATATTTACCCCGCATTAGCCTTGACAAAGTCAGCAAAGCATAGTAGAATAAAACCTGCGATGAGTCGATAGGTAGTCTTCGGACTACTATTGAGCATAAGGAGGTCATAACGCAGGAGCGGACCTTGATGAGTTGTGTGAACCTGCTCATCACATGAAGATGCCTCTTAGTCCCTGGTCAATGGCTAGGGATTTTTTATTTTCAGAAATTAGAACTCAAAAATACTTTTCAATTTTTAGAAAAAGTAGTATAATACTTCTATTATAGAAATTTTTAGAAAATTCCGAAAGAGGTTATTTATGGGATATACAGTTGCTGTAGTCGGCGCGACAGGTGCTGTCGGAGCTCAGATGATAAAAATGTTGGAAGAATCAACACTTCCTATCGAAAAAATTCGTTACCTTGCTTCTGCACGTTCAGCAGGCAAGACTTTGAAATTTAAAGACCAAGATATTACGATTGAAGAAACGACTGAGACCGCTTTTGAGGGTGTTGATATTGCACTCTTCTCAGCAGGCGGTTCGACATCAGCTAAGTATGCACCATACGCAGTTCAAGCTGGAGCTGTAGTAGTAGATAACACATCTTATTTCCGTCAAAATCCAGATGTACCACTGGTTGTTCCAGAGGTCAATGCTCATGCACTTGATGCCCACAACGGAATTATTGCCTGCCCTAACTGTTCAACAATCCAAATGATGGTGGCTCTTGAGCCTGTTCGTCAAAAATGGGGCTTGGACCGTATCATAGTTTCAACTTACCAAGCGGTTTCAGGTGCTGGTATGGGAGCGATTCTTGAAACACAACGTGAACTCCGTGAAGTCTTGAATGACGGTGTGAATCCACGTGATTTGCATGCGGAAATTTTGCCTTCAGGTGGTGACAAGAAACACTATCCTATCGCTTTTAACGCTCTTCCACAAATCGATGTCTTTACTGACAATGATTACACTTATGAAGAGATGAAGATGACCAAGGAAACGAAGAAAATCATGGAAGATGATAGCATCGCAGTGTCTGCAACATGTGTGCGTATTCCTGTCTTGTCAGCTCACTCTGAGTCTGTTTATATCGAAACAAAAGAAGTGGCTCCAATCGAAGAAGTGAAAGCAGCTATTGCAGCCTTTCCAGGTGCTGTTCTTGAGGATGACGTAGCGCATCAAATCTATCCGCAAGCCATCAATGCAGTTGGTTCACGTGATACCTTTGTTGGTCGTATCCGTAAAGACTTGGATGCTGAAAAAGGAATCCACATGTGGGTTGTTTCAGATAACCTTCTTAAAGGTGCTGCTTGGAACTCAGTTCAGATCGCAGAAACACTTCACGAACGTGGATTGGTTCGTCCAACAGCTGAGTTGAAATTTGAATTAAAATAGTCATATCGTTTAGGAGTTCAGATGAACTCCTTCTTTGAAATAGAGAGGTGTTTCTCATGTCTTATCAAGATTTAAAAGAGTGTAAAATCATCACAGCCTTTATTACCCCTTTCCATGAGGATGGTTCCATCAACTTTGATGCCATTCCAGCCTTGATTGAGCATTTATTGGCCCATCACACAGACGGCATTCTCCTAGCTGGAACAACTGCTGAGAGTCCAACTTTGACTCACGATGAGGAGTTGCAACTCTTTGCAGCTGTACAAAAGATTGTTAATGGACGCGTTCCTTTGATTGCGGGTGTAGGTACCAATGATACACGTGACTCGATCGAATTTGTCAAAGAAGTCGCAGACTTTGGTGGCTTCGCTGCTGGACTTGCTATCGTACCATACTACAACAAACCTTCTCAAGAAGGAATGTATCAGCACTTTAAAGCGATTGCAGATGCTTCTGACTTACCTATTATCATCTATAACATTCCAGGGCGTGTAGTTGTTGAATTAACTCCAGAAACCTTGCTTCGTTTGGCTGACCATCCAAATATCATCGGTGTTAAAGAATGTACCAGCTTGGCCAATATGGCTTACTTGATTGAGCACAAGCCAGAAGAATTCTTGATTTATACAGGTGAAGATGGAGATGCCTTCCATGCCATGAACCTTGGTGCGGATGGGGTTATTTCTGTTGCCTCCCATACAAATGGAGATGAGATGCACGAGATGCTCACTGCCATTGCAGAAAGCGATATGAAGAAAGCAGCAGCTATTCAACGTAAATTCATTCCTAAGGTCAACGCCCTCTTCTCTTATCCAAGTCCTGCTCCAGTTAAGGCTGTTTTGAACTATATGGGATTTGAAGCTGGACCAACTCGATTACCTCTAGTTCCAGCACCAGAAGAAGATGCTAAACGCATCATCAAGGTTGTTGTAGATGGTGACTACGAAGCAACTAAGGCAACCGTAACAGGTGTCCTTAGACCAGATTACTAATGAAGACAATAAAATCCATGATTGAAAGAACGATCATGGATTTTTCTTATTTTCCTAAACAGAATTGGCTAAAGAGTTGGGTGATGAGTTCATCTGGTGCTGCATCTCCAGTGATTTCTCCTAGGATTTCCCAAGTACGGGTCAAGTCAACTTGCAACAAATCAACTGGCATACCCAGCTCAAGACCTTCATTAACTGCTTGTAGGCTTTCAACGGCCTTTTCAATCAAGGAAATATGACGGGCATTTGACAAGTAAGTAGCATCTTGCTCGACCAAACCAGCATTTTCAAAGAAGAGATCGTTAATACGCTCTTCGATCTTATCAATGTTTTGGTTTTTAAGAACTGAAATACGGATGACATCTTCAGGTAGTTCCGAAGTTTCAATCGCTTCAGGAAGATCCGTTTTATTAAGTAGAATAATGCGGTTGGTATCTTGGCTGATTTCTAAGAGTTGGCGATCTTGGGCGGTCAGTGGTTCACTGGCATTTAGTACTAGTAGTACCAAGTCAGCTTCCTTGAGGGCTTTTCTAGAACGTTCGACACCGATTTGTTCCACGATGTCATCTGTTTCCCGAATACCAGCTGTATCAATCAATTTGAGAGGAACACCATTGATGTTGACGTATTCTTCGATGACATCACGGGTAGTACCAGCGATGTCTGTAACGATGGCCTTTTCTTCACGCAGGAGGTTGTTGAGCAGGCTCGATTTCCCAACGTTGGGACGACCGATGATGGCAGTTGAAATTCCCTCACGGAGGATTTTACCTCGACGTGCTGTCCTAAGGAGATTAGTTAGCAATTGCTCAAACTCCATAGTTTTCTCACGGACAACAGCAGTAGTAGCTTCCTCAACATCATCATACTCAGGATAGTCGATATTGACCTCGACTTGGGCAAGTGTATTGAGGATTTCTTGGCGGGTATTATTAATGAGGTCAGAAAGGGAGCCGTCCAATTGCTTAACTGCAATATTCATAGCCTTGTCTGTCTTGGCGCGGATGATGTCCATCACCGCCTCAGCCTGTGTCAAATCTACACGACCGTTTAGAAAGGCGCGCTTGGTAAATTCACCAGGTTCAGCCAATCGAGCTCCTTCACGGATAGCTAACTGGAGAATCTCATTGGTGACGGCAATCCCACCGTGGGTGTTAATCTCGATAATGTCCTCGCGAGTGAAGGTCTTTGGAGATTTCATAGCTCCAATCATAACCTCGTCCATGACCTTACCAGTCAAAGGATCAATAATATGCCCGTAGTTAAGAGTATGGCTGGTAACCTTACTCAAATCCTTGCCTTTAAAAATCTTTTGCGCAATAGCAAAACTATCTGTTCCGCTCAAACGGACAATACCAATGGCCCCTTCACCTAGTGGAGTAGAGATAGCAGCGATGGTATCAAATTCACGTGTAATCATACTAATTCCTTTTGTATTTCTTTTCTTAGGATATGTATCCAAACATCTCTTCAAATTGTAACAAATTTAGGTTATTTCTTCAATGGATGCTACTTGGAGATTGAAAAAGCCTAAGCAAATTTGCTTAAGCTTGCTTATTTGGTACGCATTTCACCTTGAGGGAAATAGGTTCCTTCAGGCATGTCGTTGATAATGACATGAACAGCAGACTGAGGTGCTCCTGTGTTGCGGACAACTGCTTCAGTAACCTCCTTAGCAAGAGCTTTCTTTTGCTCGAGCGTACGTCCTTCAAACAAATCGATGCGAACAAATGGCATAATGGTTTCCTCCGTGGATTCTTTATTTCTTTATATTTTACCATATTTTGCCATTTAAAGCTTCAGAAAATTATGATATACTAGAATGTAGCAAAAATTTAGAAATGGACGTGAAATAGAAGCATGGCACAGTTGTATTATCGTTATGGGACTATGAACTCAGGTAAAACGATTGAGATTCTTAAGGTAGCCTATAACTATGAGGAGCAAGGAAAGGGAGTTGTGATTATGACTTCGGCTCTGGATACGCGTGACGGTGTTGGCTATGTGTCGAGTCGAATCGGCATGAAACGACCAGCCATTGCGATTGAGGAAACGACAGATATCTTCGGCTATATCCGAGACTTACCTGAAAAACCTTACTGTGTGTTGGTCGATGAGGCTCAGTTTCTCAAGCGTCACCATGTTTACGACCTAGCTCGTGTGGTGGATGAGTTAGACATACCTGTCATGGCTTTTGGTTTGAAGAATGACTTTCGCAATGAATTGTTCGAAGGCTCCAAATATCTCTTGCTTTTAGCAGATAAAATCGATGAGATAAAGACCATCTGTCAGTATTGTAAGAAAAAGGCGACCATGGTGTTGCGAACTCAAGATGGCGTGCCAGTCTATGATGGCGAACAAATTCAAATCGGTGGCAATGAAACCTATATATCAGTCTGCCGAAAACATTATTTTGCCCCAATGATATCATCTAATAAGGAGCAAAACTATGACAATTGAACTAAGAGATGTTACAATGGGAAATTATTTTGATGTTTTGAATTTGGATGTCAAGGAATATCAAAAACAATTCATTGCAACCAACGCAATTAGTTTAGCTGAAGCATATGTCTACACTAAAAATGGAGATTTTGTAGCTCCATTGGCAGTTTATGATAATGATGCAATTATAGGTTTTGTGATGATAGCTTATGATAAAAAGATCGGAATTAGTAGTGGAAATTATTTACTATTTCGTTTTATGATTGATAAGAATTTTCAAAATCAAGGATATTTTAAACCAATTATGGATAAAGTGCTGGACTATGTTCGGACAGCGCCAGCAGGTTTAGGCAATAAACTTTGGTTGTCTTATGAACCAGAAAATGAACATGCAAGATCTTGTTACCTCGGTTATGGATTTAAAGAAACTGGGGAAATATTTGAGAACGAAGTAGTAGCAATCTATGATTTAACAATTGAGAAATAAGGAGAAAAAATGAACATCTATGATCAACTACAAGCTGTAGAAGACCGTTATGAAGAATTAGGAGAATTGCTGAGTGACCCTGATGTCGTTTCAGACACCCAACGCTTCATGGAGCTTTCAAAAGAAGAGGCTTCAACTCGTGATACGGTAACAGCCTACCGTGAGTACAAACAAGTTCTTCAAAACATCGTTGATGCCGAAGAGATGATTAAAGAATCAGGCGGAGATGCGGACTTGGAAGAAATGGCCAAGCAAGAACTCAAAGATGCCAAGGCTGAAAAAGAAGAATACGAAGAAAAACTCAAAATCTTGCTCCTTCCAAAGGATCCAAACGATGATAAGAACATCATCCTTGAAATCCGTGGAGCAGCTGGTGGAGATGAAGCAGCACTTTTCGCTGGAGACCTTCTAACCATGTACCAAAAGTATGCGGAAGCCCAAGGCTGGCGCTTTGAAGTCATGGAAGCTTCTATGAATGGTGTCGGTGGTTTCAAGGAAGTGGTTGCTATGGTTTCTGGTCAATCTGTATATTCTAAGCTTAAGTACGAATCAGGTGCCCACCGTGTGCAACGTGTCCCTGTGACAGAAAGCCAAGGTCGTGTACATACTTCGACAGCGACAGTCCTTGTCATGCCTGAAGTGGAAGAAGTAGAATACGATATTGATCCAAAAGACCTTCGTGTTGATATCTACCACGCATCTGGTGCTGGTGGTCAGAACGTCAATAAGGTTGCGACTGCCGTGCGTATCGTTCACTTGCCAACCAATATCAAGGTTGAGATGCAGGAAGAACGTACCCAGCAGAAAAACCGTGAGAAGGCCATGAAAATCATCCGTGCGCGTGTTGCTGACCACTTTGCACAAATTGCCCAGGATGAACAAGACGCTGAACGTAAGTCTACTATCGGTACTGGTGACCGTTCAGAACGTATTCGTACATATAACTTCCCACAAAACCGTGTCACAGACCACCGTATTGGCTTGACTCTCCAAAAACTAGATACCATCTTGTCTGGTAAATTGGATGAAGTTGTGGATGCCTTGGTTCTTTATGACCAAACACAAAAATTAGAAGAATTAAACAAATAATGAAATTAGCTCAATTATTTTCAGATTTTGAAGAAGAGTTGGTTAGACAAGGAGAGGAAGCTGAAAGCCTCTCTTTTGTCTATCGTAGCCTAAAAAATCTCTCTTTTACGGACTTTGTCTTTGCTCTTCAGCAGGAAGTGACAAAAGAGGAAGAAAATTTTGTAGAAGAAATTTACCAGCAGTTAGTGGCTCACAAACCGGCGCAGTACATCATTGGTCACGCAGATTTCTTTGGAATGCAGTTAAAAGTGGATGAGCGGGTTTTGATTCCTCGTCCAGAAACAGAAGAGTTGGTGGAACTTATCCTAGTCGAAAATCTTGAGGATAAGCTTAAGGTCCTAGATATCGGAACTGGAAGTGGCGCCATAGCTCTCGCATTAGCAAAAAACAGACCAGATTGGTCAGTGACAGCAGCAGATATTTCCCAAGATGCCTTAGAGCTTGCATCAGAGAATGCTAAAAATCAAAATCTTAATATATTTTTTAAAAAATCTGATTGTTTTGCAGAAATTTCTGAAAAATATGATATAATTGTATCCAATCCACCCTATATCTCTCGTAAAGATGAGTCAGAGGTCGGTTTGAATGTTTTGCATTCAGAACCTCATCTAGCTCTCTTTGCAGATGAGGATGGCCTAGCTATTTATCGCAGAATTGCGGAAGATGCAAAAGACTATCTCACAGATGGTGGTAAGATTTACCTTGAAATTGGATACAAGCAAGGTCAAAGTGTTCCTGCGCTTTTTAGGAAACATCTTCCTGAAAAACGGGTACGAACACTCAAGGACCAATTTGGTCAAGATAGGATGGTTGTAGTTGATGATGGACAGGATTAGACAAGAGTTGGAAAAGGGCGGGGCTGTTGTTCTACCAACCGAGACAGTTTATGGTCTCTTTGCTAAGGCCTTAGATGAAAAAGCTGTCGACCATGTTTACCAACTAAAACGTCGTCCCAGAGACAAGGCACTCAATCTTAATGTCGCTTCTCTAGAGGATATCTTGCACTTTTCAAAGAATCAGCCAACTTATCTACAAAAGCTTGTAGAGGCCTTTTTACCGGGTCCCTTGACCATTATCCTCGAAGCCAATGACCGAGTTCCCTATTGGGTCAACTCTGGTCTTGCAACTGTCGGATTTCGGATGCCGAGTCACCCCATTACACTTGATTTGATTCGAGAGACAGGTCCTTTGATTGGGCCGTCTGCCAATATCTCGGGTCAGGCGAGTGGAGTGACCTTTGCTCAAATTCTAGAGGATTTTGACCAAGAGGTTTTGGGGCTGGAGGACGACGCTTTTCTAACTGGACAGGATTCGACGATTTTGGATTTGTCTGGAGATAAGGTGAAAATCTTACGCCAGGGGGCGATTAAGCGAGAAGATATTCTTGCACAGTTGCCAGAGATTTCTTTTGAGGAGGAATGAGATGCTAAGAAATTTGCAAGAAACAGATGTGAATGCTATATGTGAGATTAACCAAGAGGCTTTGGGCTATTCTTTTAGTCCAGAGGACACAGCTAGTCAACTAACTAGACTGTCTCAGGATTCTCATCATTTCCTACTTGGCTATGAGGATGAGGTCAGCCATGTCCTACTTGGATATGTCCATGCTGAAGTTTATGAATCCCTCTATTCCAAAGCAGGATTTAATATTTTAGGCTTTGCGGTTTCGCCTCAAGCACAAGGGCAAGGTATCGGTAAAAGCTTACTGCAAGGGTTGGATCAAGAAGCAAAAAGACGGGGTTATGGGTTTATCCGCTTAAACTCTGCTGATCATCGTCTGGGAGCTCATGCATTTTATGAAAAAGTTGGTTATACTTGTGATAAAGTGCAGAAACGGTTTATTCGCATCTTTTAGTATATTTTCTTAAACTAAAGGACCAGTCACACTATAAAGGAGAAGACCTATGATTTTTGACAAAGACGATTTTAAAGCATACGATGCTGATCTCTGGAATGCTATTGCCAAAGAAGAAGAACGCCAACAAAACAACATTGAGTTGATTGCTTCGGAAAACGTGGTTTCCAAGGCAGTTATGGAAGCTCAAGGGTCTATCTTGACAAACAAATATGCCGAGGGTTACCCAGGACGCCGTTATTATGGTGGAACTGATGTAGTAGACGTGGTAGAAACTCTAGCTATTGAACGTGCAAAAGAAATTTTTGGTGCTAAATTCGCCAATGTCCAACCTCACTCAGGAAGCCAAGCCAACTGTGCGGCTTACATGGCCTTGATTGAGCCAGGTGATACCGTTATGGGGATGGATTTGGCAGCGGGTGGACACTTGACTCACGGAGCTCCTGTCAGTTTCTCAGGTCAAACATACAACTTTGTGTCATATAGTGTGGATCCTGAAACGGAACTCTTGGACTTTGATGCTATCTTGAAACAAGCTCAAGAAGTAAAACCAAAATTAATTGTAGCAGGTGCTTCAGCCTATTCTCAAATTATCGACTTCTCAAAATTCCGTGAAATCGCAGATGCCGTTGGTGCTAAGCTCATGGTCGATATGGCCCATATCGCTGGTTTGGTTGCAGCTGGACTTCATCCAAGCCCAGTACCATACGCTCATATCACTACAACAACGACCCACAAAACCCTTCGTGGACCGCGTGGTGGCTTGATTTTGACAAATGATGAGGACCTAGCTAAGAAAATCAATTCTGCTATTTTCCCAGGTATTCAGGGTGGTCCTTTGGAGCATGTTGTGGCTGCTAAGGCGGTTTCCTTCAAAGAAGTTTTGGATCCGGCCTTTAAGGAATATGCTGCCAATGTTATCAAGAACAGCAAGGCTATGGCTAGTGTCTTCTTGCAAGACCCTGATTTCCGTATCATTTCTGGTGGTACTGAAAATCACCTCTTCCTTGTTGATGTGACTAAGGTTGTTGAAAACGGAAAAGTGGCTCAAAACTTGCTGGATGAAGTTAATATTACCCTAAATAAAAATTCAATCCCTTACGAAACTTTGTCACCATTCAAGACAAGTGGAATTCGTATCGGAGCAGCAGCCATCACTGCACGCGGATTTGGTGAAGAAGAAAGCCGTAAAGTGGCTGAACTCATCATTAAAACCCTTAAGAATGCAGAAAATGAGGCTGTCTTAGAAGAAGTGAGAAGTGAAGTCAAAGCGTTGACAGATGCCTTCCCACTATACGAGGACTAATACTTTTATGGACATTTATATTAAGAAAGCTATTATCCATCAGTTCAGCCCGGATGATACCGAGCTGTTTCTAGCGGATAAGTTTCTCAATATCACTCCAAAAATCGAGGAATACCTACGTAAAAAAATCGAACGCGTGTATTCAGATGAAGCCAAGACTGGGATTTTCGAAGAAGAAAATCCCTTCTTCAATCACATCACAGATGATTTGTTGGAGACATCAGTAACCCTGGCGAATCTTTGGAAAGAGGAATTCAGTATTTCAGAAAATCTCAAGACCAATGACTTGGTTTTTGTTCAGTTTTCTAAAGAAGGCGTGGAACATTTCGCTTTCTTGCGAATTGCTCTACGGGAAACCTTGACCCACCTTGGGGGAGAAGTTGATAATCCAATCAAGCTAACTCAGAATAACTTGCCTGGATTTGGAACGGGGGCTGATGAGGCCTTGGTCGTCAATCTTCAAAGTCGCAAGTACCACCTGATAGAAAAACGCATCAAGTACAATGGGACTTTTTTGAACTATTTTTCAGAAAATCTCCTAGCTGTCGCACCTAAGATCTCTCCCAAGAAATCCATCAAGGAACTGGAGAAAACAGCCCAGAAAATTGCTGAGTCCTTTAACACAGATGATTTTCAGTTTCAATCCAAGGTCAAATCAGCGATTTTCAACAATCTTGAAGAAAACAATGAGTTGTCTCCTGAGAAATTGGCTAATGATCTTTTTGATAACAATCTGACAGCTCGTTTAAGCTTTATTGACCAAGTTAAGGAAGCCGTACCAGAACCAGTCCAGTTCGATGAAATTGATGCCAGTCGTCAGCTCAAGAAATTTGAAAACCAAAAACTTTCCTTGTCAAATGGAATCGAGCTCATCGTTCCCAATAACGTCTATCAAGATGCGGAATCGGTCGAGTTTATCCAAAATGACAATGGAACCTATTCTATCTTAATCAAAAATATCGAGGATATTCAAAGTAAATAATGTTTAAATTTATAAGAAGAGTGCTTGTGCTAGCAGTCTTCCTTTTCGCAGGATACAAAGCTTATCATATCCATCAGGATGTTAAACAAGTCATGACCTACCAACCCATGGTTCGAGAAATCTTGAGCGAAAGAGATACTCCAGCCAATGAAGAGTTGGTGCTCGCCATGATTTATACCGAAACGAAGGGAAAAGAGCGGGATGTCATGCAGTCTAGTGAGTCTGCTAGTGGCGCTACCAATACCATCAATGACGATGCCTCTAGTATTCGCCAAGGGGTACAGACTTTAACAGATAATCTCTATTTGGCACAGAGCAAAGGAGTAGATGTCTGGACCGCCGTTCAAGCCTATAATTTTGGACCTGCCTATATCGACTTTATCGCTCAGAATGGCAAGGAAAATACTCTGGCCCTAGCCAAGCGTTACTCCCGAGAAACGGTCGCTCCAATCCTAGGTAATACTACAGGGAAGACCTACACCTATATCAACCCTATTTCTATCTTTCACGGAGCCGAACTCTATGAAAATGGTGGAAATTATTACTACTCGAGACAGGTTCGCTTTAATCTCTATATCATGAGATTCTTTAATTTCTTTTAAACATCTGGTTTGACCAGGTGTTTTTTCACTATAAGTTTTCTTTAAGATTGTTTTATTACCCTAGAAAGGTAAAGGAGGGAATATCCCATGAGAAAGAAATTCTTTCTAACAAGTGCTGCAGTATTGTGGGCAGCAACAGCTATGACGAGTGTCCACGCAGCAACAGATGTTCAAAAAGTAATCGATGAAACCTATGTACAACCAGAATACGTCCTAGGTTCTTCTCTATCCGAAGACCAGAAGAATCAAACTCTTAGCAAACTTGGCTATGACGCATCAAAAGACACCAAAGATATCAAAACTATGACACCTGATATCTATTCGAAAATTATGAATGTGGCTAATGATGCTAGTCTACAGCTCTATTCGTCGGCTAAGATTCAAAAGCTAGGTGATAAGTCGCCTCTAGAGGTCAAGATTGAAACGCCAGAAAATATCACCAAGGTGACGCAGGATATGTACCGTAACGCAGCGGTGACGCTGGGAGTTGAGCATGCCAAAATCACAGTTGCAGCTCCTATACCAGTTACAGGTGAGAGCGCCCTTGCTGGGATTTACTACTCGTTAGAGGCCAATGGTGCTAAAGTTCCGCAAGCCAATAAAGATCTAGCTCAAGAGGAGCTAAAAGCCTTGTCTGATATCAATGCTGAAAACAAGGACAAGTCAGGTTACGACGCCAATAAGCTCAATGTGGCTTTGGCAGATATCAAGGCAGGAATTGCAAAGGCAAAAGAAGCCAAAGGAAATCTGACAGAAGAAGATGTCCGCAAAATCGTTGAAGACACGCTAAAAAACTACAAACTTGATCAGGTTATAACAGGAAACCAGGTCAATATCATCATCAATTTTGCACTTAACCTCTCAAAGAGTGACATTTTGAACAATGCTGATTTCACTAAAACCCTAAATGACCTCAAGGAAAGCATTGTTTCCCAAGCTGGAGATAGCTTTAAAAATATCAACCTCAACTTTGATGCCAATAAAGCGCTAGAAGACGGGGGCAACTTCTTTAGCTCCCTGTGGCAAGCCATTGTCAACTTTTTCAAGAGTTTTGGTGCTTAGGTCATTTCATGATATAATAGATGGTAACAGAAATGTTGCCGTCTTTTTTTGTCGGCCGATAGAAAGTGAAAAATATGCTAAAGAAAAATGATATTGTAGAAGTTGAAATTGTCGATTTGACCCATGAAGGTGCTGGAGTTGCTAAGGTAGATGGTTTGGTTTTCTTTGTAGAAAATGCTCTACCAACTGAGAAAATCCTCATGCGAGTCCTTAAAGTCAACAAAAAGATTGGCTATGGGAAGGTTGAAGAATACCTTGTTCAGTCACCCTATCGTAACCAAGACCTTGACCTAGCTTATCTACGCTCAGGTATCGCTGATTTAGGGCATCTTGCCTATCCAGAGCAGCTCAAGTTTAAAAGCAAGCAAGTCAAAGATAGTCTCTACAAGATTGCTGGCATTACAGATGTAGAGGTCTCTGAAACGCTCGGCATGGGGCACCCAGTCCAGTATCGAAATAAGGCACAGGTACCCGTTCGTCGAGTGAATGGTGTCTTGGAAACTGGTTTTTTCCGTAAAAATTCGCACGACCTTATGCCCCTTGAAGATTTCTTCATCCAGAATCCTGTCATTGACCAAGTTATTGTGGCTTTACGAGATTTGCTTCGTCGTTTTGATTTGAAACCTTATGATGAAAAGGAACAGTCTGGATTGATTCGGAACCTTGTGGTGCGTCGTGGTCACTATTCCGGACAAATCATGGTTATCTTAGTGACTACACGTCCTAAAGTTTTCCGAGTGGAGCAGTTGATTGAACACCTTATCAAGCAGTTCCCGGAGATTGTGTCTGTCATGCAAAATATCAACGACCAGAATACCAATGCGATTTTTGGCAAGGAGTGGAAGACTCTTTATGGTCAAGACTATATTACGGACCAGATGTTGGGAAATGACTTTCAAATATCCGGGCCAGCCTTTTACCAGGTCAATACAGAAATGGCAGAGAAACTTTATCAAACAGCTATTGACTTTGCGGAGTTAAGAGAAGATGATGTGGTGATTGACGCTTATTCTGGGATTGGAACGATTGGATTATCCGTTGCCAAGCATGTCAAAGAAGTCTACGGTGTTGAAGTGATTCCAGAAGCAGTAGAGAATAGCCAGAAGAATGCTACCTTGAATAATATCACTAATGCACACTATGTCTGTGACACAGCTGAAAATGCCATGAGGAATTGGCTCAAGGAAGGTATCCAACCAACCGTTATCTTGGTTGACCCACCACGCAAGGGATTGACAGAAAGCTTTATCAAAGCAAGCGCTCAAACAGGAGCAGACCGAATTGCCTATATCTCCTGTAATGTCGCAACCATGGCGCGTGATATCAAACTCTACCAAGAGTTGGGATATGAATTGAAGAAAGTCCAACCGGTGGATTTGTTTCCTCAAACGCACCATGTTGAGGCGGTAAGTTTGCTAGTCAAGGAGTAAAACGACGAAGATTAGCATTTACTTCCGCCCATGCGATAGCTGTCCGTGATTGACAAGTGCTAGCACGCAGACAGAACGGAGATAGCGAACCGCTGAGTGTGTCGCTCTGCTCGTAAAAGCTTAGAAACCTTTGAACGAAAGGGATAATGAAAGCCTTGATTGCAAGGCTTTTTGCTTTATGGTGGGTAAGTATCAGAGTGAGAAAATTTTTGGAATGAGTAGAAGTGATAGCTAGAAATTATCAGTTTCTATTTCCATTTACCCTGTGGGTACGTGTTTGTTTCCATTGACAAGGAGTTTGTGGGAATAGAAATGTACCCACCTTGTTTGAATCAAGTGAAGTGTAGTTGAAGGAAATCTGTTGAAAGCAATACTTCATTTTACCGAATAAGTAATAATTTAGGCAACTTCAAATCGATTAAAAAAAACTATTTTAAAGGTTAAGAGTAGACAAAAATTGTCCACTCTTTTTTGCAAACTCAATTTATCAATAAATGAAATGAGGGAATGTAAAATGAAATATTTTGAGGTTGAGTTAGAAAATCCTGATGAATTTTTAAAACTACAAACAGAAGATTTTGTGAAAGCTAATCGCTTGCTACTAAGGAAGATAATCCAGAGCGTTACAGTCTATGAAGAAAACTTCGTCATATCCTTTAAATCTGGCATCGAATTGGAAGTATGAGTCTCATTCCATAACTTTTATATTGAACATATCATCTTGTTGTGTTATACTATAAATTGATATAAACAAAGATGTAGGAGGAACCGAAACTATGACAGCCTCAATGCGTTTAAGATAAGCTGGCAATAAAAAAAGCAGAATCTATACCCGATGATAGGCTTTTTTGTTGTGCTTATTTATACGATATTGAGCATTCATTAGTTACGGTGAGGATATTGGTTATTTAACTATACCTTTATTTAACTATGTCTTTAATATGAATGTTTCCAAATTGTATGTATGCAGACCAAAAGCCACATTGTGGGGTTTGGCCTGCATTTTTTATTGCCTAGAATGCTATTCAAAATAGAAATTCAAGCAAAATAATATGCAGGAGATAATATAAATGGAAAAATACAACAATTGGAAACGAAAATTTTATGCAATATGGGCAGGGCAAGCAGTATCATTAATCACTAGTGCCATCCTGCAAATGGCGATTATTTTTTACCTTACAGAAAAAACAGGATCTGCGATGGTCTTGTCTATGGCTTCATTAGTAGGTTTTTTACCCTATGCGATTTTGGGACCTGCCATTGGTGTGCTAGTGGATCGTCATGATAGGAAGAAGATAATGATTGGTGCCGATTTAATTATCGCAGCAGCTGGTGCAGTGCTTGCTATTGTTGCATTCTGTATGGAGCTACCTGTCTGGATGATTATGATAGTATTGTTTATCCGTAGCATTGGAACAGCTTTTCATACCCCAGCACTCAATGCGGTTACACCACTTTTAGTACCAGAAGAACAGCTAACGAAATGCGCAGGCTATAGTCAGTCTTTGCAGTCTATAAGCTATATTGTTAGTCCGGCAGTTGCAGCACTCTTATACTCCGTTTGGGATTTAAATGCTATTATTGCCATCGACGTATTGGGTGCTGTGATTGCATCTATTACGGTAGCAATTGTACGTATACCTAAGCTGGGTAATCAAGTGCAAAGTTTAGAACCAAATTTCATAAGGGAGATGAAAGAAGGAGTTGTGGTTCTGAGACAAAACAAAGGATTGTTTGCCTTATTACTCTTAGGAACACTATATACTTTTGTTTATATGCCAATCAATGCACTATTTCCTTTAATAAGCATGGAACACTTTAATGGAACGCCTGTGCATATTTCTATTACGGAAATTTCCTTTGCATTTGGGATGCTAGCAGGAGGCTTATTATTAGGAAGATTAGGGGGCTTCGAAAAGCATGTATTACTAATAACAAGTTCATTTTTTATAATGGGGATAAGCTTAACCATTTCAGGATTACTTCCCCAAAGTGGATTTTTCATTTTTGTAGTCTGCTGTGCAATAATGGGGCTTTCTGTTCCGTTTTACAGCGGTGTGCAAACAGCTCTTTTTCAGGAGAAAATTAAGCCTGAATATTTAGGACGTGTATTTTCTTTAACTGGAAGTATCATGTCTCTTGCTATGCCAATTGGATTAATTCTTTCTGCACTCTTTGCTGATAGAATCGGTGTAAATCATTGGTTTTTACTATCAGGTATTTTAATTATTTGCATTGCAATAGTTTGCCCAATGATAAATGAGATTAGAAAATTAGATTTAAAATAAACAATATTGGAGGGATATTTATGTATCTTATTTTCATGTAATTCTTCCTGCTAAAATCGCAGGGTTTTTCCTGCGTACAAGCAAATGAAAGCATGCGATTATAGACAGGAGGAAATGTTATGGAATTAATATTAAAAGCAAAAGACATTCGTGTGGAATTCAAAGGACGCGATGTTTTAGATATAAATGAATTAGAAGTATATGATTATGACCGTATTGGTTTAGTAGGAGCAAATGGTGCTGGAAAAAGCACTTTACTCAGGGTACTTTTAGGAGAATTAACTCCCCCAGGATGTAAAATGAATCGTCTGGGTGAACTTGCCTATATTCCCCAGTTGGACGAAGTAACTCTGCAGGAGGAAAAAGATTTTGCACTTGTAGGCAAGCTAGGTGTTGAGCAATTAAATATACAGACTATGAGCGGTGGTGAAGAAACAAGGCTTAAAATAGCACAGGCCTTATCGGCACAGGTTCATGGTATTTTAGCGGATGAACCTACGAGCCATTTAGACCGTGAAGGAATTGATTTTCTAATAGGACAGCTAAAATATTTTACAGGTGCACTGTTAGTTATTAGCCATGACCGCTATTTTCTTGATGAAATAGTAGATAAAATATGGGAACTGAAAGATGGCAAAATCACTGAGTATTGGGGAAACTATTCTGATTATCTTCGTCAGAAAGAGGAAGAACGTAAGAGCCAAGCTGCAGAATACGAACAATTTATTGCGGAACGTGCCCGATTGGAAAGGGCTGCGGAGGAAAAGCGAAAACAGGCTCGTAAAATAGAACAGAAGGCAAAAGGTTCTTCAAAGAAAAAAAGTACTGAAGACGGAGGGCGTTTAGCTCATCAAAAATCAATAGGAAGTAAGGAAAAAAAGATGTATAATGCTGCTAAAACCCTAGAGCACAGGATTGCGGCCTTAGGAAAAGTAGAAGCTCCGGAAGGCATTCGCAGAATTCGTTTCAGGCAAAGTAAAGCATTGGAGCTCCATAATCCATACCCTATAGTCGGTGCAGAAATTAATAAAGTATTTGGGGATAAGGCTCTGTTTGAAAATGCATCTTTTCAAATTCCGTTAGGAGCAAAAGTGGCGTTAACTGGTGGTAATGGAATCGGAAAAACAACTTTAATCCAAATGATCTTAAACCATGAAGAAGGAATTTCTATTTCGCCTAAGGCAAAAATAGGTTACTTTGCACAGAATGGTTACAAGTACAACAGTAATCAGAATGTTATGGAGTTTATGCAGAAGGATTGTGACTACAATATATCAGAAATTCGTTCAGTGCTAGCATCTATGGGGTTCAAACAGAACGATATTGGAAAAAGTTTATCTGTTTTAAGCGGTGGAGAAATTATAAAATTGTTGCTTGCTAAAATGCTCATGGGTAGATATAACATCCTAATAATGGATGAACCCAGTAACTTCCTTGACATACCAAGTTTAGAGGCTTTGGAAATACTAATGAAGGAGTACACCGGAACTATCGTGTTTATCACCCACGATAAACGATTACTCGAAAATGTAGCAGATGTAGTTTATGAAATTAGAGATAAGAAAATAAATCTGAAACATTAAATTTAAGGTAGTCGCTGGTCAGTATAGTCTGTTCTGGTTGGCGACTCCATTGTTAAAGAGTATAAAGACTTTAGATTTTATGAATATTAAAAATAGGAACAGTCAATTGAACTGCTCCTATTTTTCTGCTAAATATATTGTAGTTTTCTTATATGTATAATGATAGATTAGCGGATTCTCATCTACGGTACTTACTTCAAATATGAAGAAGTGATCGCGGTTATCTCTGGACTTTTCCTTATTGAGGACAAAGTAATTCTTACGTGAAGTCGCCATTGTTTTTAGGATATCATCAGTTAGGAAGGTCAATGGAATATTCATGTTAGAGTAGCGGTAGAAGTCACGTTCAAAATCTTGGTAGCTCTCGCTATAATAGTCCATTTGTAGGTGATTACGCTGAAACTCAAGCTGATTCATAGAGCACCTCCTCGACAAGTTCAATACTAATAATGTCTTTTAATTTCAAATTGATGTGACCTGTTGTAGTTTTTATCAAAATGAAATCTTTGGTCAGACTTGGTATTGTTCCAGTGTAGGAAACACGCTTGTTTTTTTCAATCACTTGAATGCGTGTGCGTAGCTGCCCGGCGTATACTTGACTGAGGAGTAATAATTTCTTCTCTAGTGATAAGTCAGACATGTACGTTACTTTGTTTGTATCATCAGAGAGTGCTGATGCATGTTCAGATAGGAAAAAGCCCATCCATTTTTGCATCTTTGTATCCTGGTACTCTCTTGCTGATTGAAATGGTAAATATGAACGGTCAATCATATCAAATCCTTTCTATGCAGAGGCAAGGGTATTTTTATCAAATTGAATCGTAAAACCTTGAATTCCCCCACCTGTGTAACATTCTTTAAAGCGATTGATTACCTCAGTATAGATTATCACAGATGAGCTTGTTGGCTTAATGCTAAATGTAAATTCCAATGGTAATCGGTTTTCAGATTTAGCATGTACTAGTCGTATCGATATTTCAGTTGTTTTGAGTTTTCTCTGACGAAGTTTTGAAGTTGCTGTTTCAACGATTCCATGTAAAAATCTTTCAAGCATTTCAATATCATTACATCCTTTGCTACGGATTTCTGAAAATTGTACTGTATTTTTTTCTTGTTTCATTTTAATCCCTCCAATCCACCCGCGGAATGACCACCGATAAGTTTACTGCGTTCAATATTTCTGGAACCTTCAGTTAGGACGGTTCCTTTTTGTATGGCTAAAAAACCAAACTGTTCTCTGACAACATCAATAGCTGTCTGAAGTCTATTATCTTTTTCAATTTGTTCTACATCATCAAAGAGTGATAGTAGAGTATAGCTTTCATCTACGAAGCCACTATAAGATACACCAATTTGTCTCACTGCACCAGAGGTGTATTTTTTCGGAATAATACAAGTACATGACTCACCATTGTTTTGGGGAGATTTGCGGGTTCAATTTTATTCTGAGCATTTATAGATTTTTTCATCTCAGTCCTAGAATAGCCAATATGAATAGAAACGACAGTAGTCAATACTAGGGCTACTGTTCCGTTCCACAGTATCATTTAAAAATCATTTTCACACCCTTTCGTCTATTAGTATAGAAGAAAGCTCTCAGCACACGTAGAGTGTGTGAGTTTGTTAGTGAAACGTAGTTAATCCTCTCACTTTTTCATTTTAGGACGAGATGCTTCAAAACTCCACTGGAGACTTGAACATATATAAAAATAAAGTTATTGTGTGACTGAAATAATCAGGCACTTGGATAGAATAGAATCGAAAGGACTATTTGATGAAAAAACAACCGCAAATAATGGAAAAGGAACGTTTGGGAGCCTTTATTGACGCTGTGTTAGCCATCGTTATGACTATCTTGGTTTTGGAGCTGGAAAAGCCAAAAACCTTTGATTTACAAGGACTATGGGAGCTTAGAACAAATTTTCTTGCCTACGGTATTTCTTTCTTTTGGCTGGGAGCTATGTGGGTCAATATCCATTCTTCTTCGCATCTCATTAAAAAAGTTAGCCAAAAAACAGTCTGGGCAACCATTATCATGCTCTTTTTCTCCTCCCTTTTTCCCTATACCACTCAGCTCATAGCAACCCATTTCGACAATGGTAGCATGCAAGCATTCTATGGGGTAATCGTTCTACTCATTAGCTTTTCAGTATTATGGTATTACCGTACCTTGGATGAAGTGAATGATATAGCTGAGATGCATGCGTTAAGACGAGGACGAAAACGTTGGATACGATGGGATATTGGTATTAAAATGTTAGGGCTTATCTTGTCTCTGACAATCTTCCCAGCAGGAGTAGGACTGTCAGTCCTAGTAACACTTTTGTTTATTGTTATCCCGAGACAATTTAAAGTCTAATCATTTAATCGACTCATCTGTTTTATTCGGGACTTAGTTGACTGCTTCCGATTCTGAGAGTTTTGAATTTGTATTGATAAGCATTGCATTCAATACTTTTCTATAGGAATTCACTGAAATAACAGTCAAGACATATGATGTGTATGACTCAGCTTGTACAAGTTAAGATAGTCAGGAATTTGAATAATTTTTTTGTAACAGTTATAATGACAAATATGAATAAACTTGTTTAACTTTATGTATCTTTGGAAAGTGTGATAACTTGAAAGAGCAAATTTTTTTAATGGGTGGGAATCCCCCAATAACGAAATATAGCATTGTTGATAAAATTGTATTATCCAGCAAGATTGAAAGAATTGTTATTTTTACAGTTTTTCGAGATAATTGGTAACCCTATATGAAAAAATACACGGAAGTTTTCCAAAGTCAATTTCCTAATCTAAACGCTGATTACTTACTTTTGGACACTGATCAGATTGATTTTGATAGCTATTTAGATGCTGATCTAATCATCATCGGTGGAGGAAATACGGAAAAATATTTAGCTACTTATGTCAATCAGGAGTTCAAAAATTATATCGATCATATGCTTAATAAAGGGACAAAAGTTATAGGATTTTCTTCAGGAGCCATATTATTAGGAGAAAAAGTCTATGTCTCACCTAATGATAATTCAGATCATCAGATAAAGATAAAAAATGGATTAGGAGTCTTTAGTCAGTTTTTAATTAGTGTCCATTATGATTCATGGAATGATAAAGCAAATAAGGATAGAGCTGAAGAACTCGTTAATGTTCCCATAATTCCACTAAATGATCATTCATGTCTTGTATTGGATAAACTTGGAAATATCATAGAGAAAATTGACTAGTTTTAATCATGCGAATCTGAATTTACGAAACTAAGGTATTGACGAAATGAATAATGAAAAGCCTTGATTGTAAGGCTTTTTTGTGTTTTTATGATAGAATATAGGTAGTTATAATCGAGAGCAACTAAGAAGCAGTAAAAATATTATTCATAAAATAATCAAGATAAGGGCGATAAAATGACAGAAATTGACAAAAAGAATTTAAAAAATTATCTTTATTGTACATTTGGAATTACTTATATAGCTTGGGGGCTTCTTGCCATCTTTACTCAATCTTATATTTTGGGATTGGAAACGATTATAGGTAGAATATTACATATAGTTGGTGCACTTGGACCAGCTATTGCAAGTGGCTTTTATTTGAAAAGGAATAATATAAAATTTAAACATTTTGTATTTACTAAAAGAAAAAGTAGTAGTATTTATTTCATTATTCATTTGTTAGCAATTTTGATACTATTTTCTGTATCTTCCTTAGAACTAAACGGAGTATCCATTTATCTGATGCCACTATTCTTTATTCAATTAATTTTTTTTGGTGGCGGTCACGAAGAATTAGGATGGAGAGGCATACTACAACCCTTACTTGATAAAAAATATACTTATTGGCGATCTAATTTGATTGTAGGATCAATTTGGGGGATTTGGCATCTGCCTTTATGGTTTATAGTTGGAGAAAATCATCAAGGATTTCCTTTTATTTTATTTTTTATATATACATTATTTTTAAGTTTTGTTTTAGGGCTTCTTTACCGTCAAACGAAATCTGTGGGATACTGTATATTATTTCATGCGTTCGCAAATTTTTTAAATCTCTATTTTGTGTTAAAAATTAATCTTATTTTTATTATCATTTTTATTGGTTATTTGATTTATACTATATTGGCGAGTAATAGAATTAGTAAGGGAACAACATTTTAAAATTTAGATCAGGATATCCATTATTGAAAGTAACGATTTGCTAATTAGATGATCTATGTTAGAGAATTATCTATTATAATTTAAAGTGGAGTGATGAATGTCGTTTCTTTTGAAGTGGCGAAAATCTTTCCGTTCCACCGTATCATTCTAAAATGATTTTTACTGCCTTTCGTTTATTAGTATAAAAGAAGAATATTACCACACGTGGAGTGTGTAAATTTATTAGAGAAACGTAGCTAATCCTCAGAATAAAGAAACTAAACTCCATTATTTTAAGATGAAAACCTAAACTGTTTTTAAGGAGGTGTTATATTGATAGAAAGCAGACCTGAGTTTGATAAAATCACATCCTTTGATGAGTTTAATAAATACTATTGGTATCGTGATGAACTTTCACAGATATGCAAGTCATTAGGGCTTGAATATAGAGGTACCAAACAAGAACTCAATCATATTATTGAGCAGTACTTTAAGGGTAATTTGATTAAAAAATCATCAATAAAAAGGAAAAAGAAACAAGTAGAAGTCCTTACCTTGGACACGCCCTTACTTGAGTGCGGATTCTCCTTTAATGCACACTTTAGAGAATATTTCTCAACTTTAACAGATGTTTCACCCTTTAAGTTTACTGCCGATATGGCGACAGCTTGGAGAAAAGTAAAAAGAGAAAATGATTTGAGTTTTACAATCCAAGATATGCTAAAAGTTTATTATGGAAATTCAGATTATGCTAAGTATGACAATTCGGTTTGTCAATGGAACCGATTTTTAAAGGACTTCTGTGCAGACGAAAATAGTCGTAACTACTCAAACAAGTTAAAAGTTGCTTCTATTCTTTGGAAAGAAGTTAGAAATTCAAAAAATGAAAAATTTTATTCAAAGAATCTTTTGACTAAATATGCTGATAGAATAAAAGACAATTGTAAGTAGAAACGCCATCTCACTTGGTGGCAGAGGCAGCTTATGGTATTCCTTATTGGATAAAGGATAAAGTTTATTCTGATTTGGATGAATCCTTAAAGGATGTAATTAGGTGATGGGAAAATAGAATAAAATTATATTAATCTCCAGTACGTCAAAGTTCCCTTTTCTGAGGTTTCATTATATAATAGCATTATATGTAATGACTGATGTAGTTACACTAACATTTCTATTTAAAAATTAAGGAGTATTATCAATGAAAAAAGCAATGTTAATTATCAACCCTACCTCTGGTGGGGAGAAGGCTTTGGATTATAAAGAAAAGCTGGAGAATAAAGCAAAAGAATACTTTGAATATGTTGAAACCAAAATTACCGAAAAAGCGTTGGATGCAACAAATTTTGCTGAAGAAGCTTCTCGTGAGCAGTACGATGCAGTGGTTGTTTTCGGTGGAGACGGGACTGTCAATGAAGTCATTTCGGGTATTGCTGAGAGAGACTACGTTCCTAAGTTGGGTATTATCCCAGGCGGTACGGGTAACCTCATTACAAAACTGTTGGAAATCAATCAAGACATCGATGGCGCGATAGATGAACTCGATTTTAATTTAACCAACAAGATTGATATCGGTAAAGCAAATGATAACTATTTTGGTTATATCTTTAGTATCGGTTCTCTGCCTGAGGCGATTCACAATGTTGAAATCGAGGACAAGACAAAATTTGGTATCTTTGCCTATGCTGTAAATACAATGAAGTCTGTCATGACGGATCAGGTCTTTAACATTAAGGTTGAGACAGAAAATGGAAATTATGTTGGTGAAGCTAGTCATGTTTTGGTACTCTTGACAAATTACTTCGCTGATAAGAAAATCTTTGAAGAAGACAAAGATGGCTATGCCAATATTTTGATTCTAAAAGATGCTTCTATATTCTCTAAATTATCTGTCATTCCTGATTTACTAAAAGGGGATGTTGTCGGCAATGATAATATTGAGTATATCAGAGCGCGTAATATTAAAATCTCTTCAGATAGTGAATTGGAGTCAGATGTTGACGGCGATAAATCGGATAACCTACCTGTAGAAATCAAAGTCCTAGCTCAGCGAGTAGAAGTATTTTCAAAGCCGAAAGAGTAGAAGGTAGAAATTAGTTTATTTTTTACAATGAAATCAAGTTTTATATCAACGATTGGAGGAGGAATGAATTCTCTATTTGATGAATTTCGAACAATTTGTTCTCATTTAAACCAAGTTGGAATCACACCGACGCTCATGGGGTCTTTGGGTTTTGAATACCGATCAAATGAAGAATGGCAGCCGTCTGACATTGATATTCATGTGCCTGGTGACCCTAGAGGTTGGGAAGCACCTGATCATCTCAGAATTTATGACTGGGACAAGATAATGAAAGTGATGAACCACTTAGGCTATGCCTTAATAGATATTCATGAGCATGAATTCCAAAAGGATGGTCTGAGTGTTGAGTTTGGAAGTATTGATTCTTTACCAGATTTTGCAGGAGTTTCGGAATCGGATATAGAGCTGATTCATCTTGAGAACATCACGTTTCGCGTTCCAAGTTTGGAACAGTTTTTAAGTATTTACAAGGCTTCTTCCCATGATTCCTATCGAAATGACCACAATAACAATAAGGATTTTAAAAAGATTGAGTGGCTGGAAAGGCATTTGTAAATCATCAATCAGAAAGTAGTAGGTGTTAAGTCTTACTGCTTTTTTATATTCTCAAAAACAAACCACTCGAAACTGCGGACAAGCCTTGCAAATAAAATACGAAAGTAGTATACTAGAGTCACGATTATGAAAACGTTTGCGCAACAAAGTGAATAAAAGTAAACTAGGAGACAGAACAATGGAATTAACAGCCATTTACCACAGACCAGAGTCGGAGTATGCTTATCTTTATAAAGACAAGACAATGCACATTCGTATCCGGACCAAGAAAGATGATATTGAAAGCATCAACTTACATTATGGAGATCCTTTTATCTTTATAGAGGACCGTTATGAAGATAGTAAGGAGATGAGTAAAGTAACTTCCGATGCTTTGTTTGATTATTGGCAAGTGGAGATTTCAGTTGACTATGCCCGACTCCAGTATCTCTTTGAACTTAAGGATAAGCAAGCTCAGAGTATTTTGTATGGTGATAAGGGATGTGTTGAAAACACGCTAGAAAATCTTCATTATGAAGGAAATGGATTTAAAATTCCTTATATTCATGAGATTGATGCTTGCCATGTTCCTGACTGGGTGGCCGATACAGTTTGGTATCAGATTTTTCCAGAACGCTTTGCTAATGGCAATCCTGAGATTTCACCTGAAGGGGCTCTGACTTGGGATAGCTCTATCAAACCAAAGACGAGCGATTTCTTTGGTGGTGATTTACAAGGTATTATTGACCATCTGGATTACTTGCAAGATTTGGGGATTACAGGACTTTATCTCTGTCCGATTTTTGAATCCCCAAGCAATCACAAGTATAATACGACGGATTATTTCGAAATTGACCGTCATTTTGGAGATAAGGAAACTTTCCGTCAACTGGTGGACCAAGCCCATCAGAGAGGCATGAAGATCATGCTGGACGCTGTTTTCAACCATATTGGGGACCAATCGCCACAATGGCAGGATGTTCTCAAATATGGTGAAGATTCCGTTTACAAAGACTGGTTCCATGTTCAAGAGTTCCCAGTGACTAAGGATAAGCTCGGTGATCCAAGAAAGCTCCCTTATCATACCTTTGCCTTTGCCAGCTATATGCCCAAGCTCAATACGGCAAAACCTCAAGTAAGGGACTATTTACTAAGTGTTGCGACCTACTGGATTGAAGAGTTTGATATCGATGCTTGGCGTTTGGATGTGGCTAATGAAGTGGACCACCAATTTTGGAGAGATTTTCGGAAGGCTGTCCTGGCTAAAAATCCTGACCTTTATATTCTTGGAGAGGTCTGGCACACTTCACAGCCTTGGCTAAATGGCGATGAATTCCACGCAGTCATGAACTATCCTCTCTCTGACAGTATCAAGGATTATTTCTTGCGTGGGGTTAAGAAGTCTCATCAATTTATCGATGAGATCAATAGCCAGTCTATGTACTATAGACAACAGATTTCGGAAGTGATGTTCAATCTTTTGGATTCGCATGATACGGAGCGCATTTTGACTACTGCCAAGGGAGATACCCAACTTGTGAAGTCTGCCCTTGCTTGCCTCTTTTTACAAAGGGGGACACCGTGTTTCTACTATGGAACGGAGTTAGAATTAGATGGAGGGCCAGACCCAGATTGTCGTCGTGTCATGCCTTGGGAACGTGTTTCCGATAGCAATGAGATGCTTCATTTCATGAAGAAATTGATTCAGCTTCGCAAGAGTGTCTCAGATATAATCCAACATGGAACCTACAGTCTGCAAGAAATCAAGCCAGATGTGGTATCTCTGGCATGGGATTATGATGGACAAAAAATCCAAGCTATTTTTAACCAATCAAGTGAAAACTATCTTGTAGACCGTGATTCTGTAGCGCTAGCCAGTCATTGCCAAGAATTGGACCAGCAACTGATGATTTTGCCTAAAGGTTTTGTCATTCAATAAAAATAGGATTAAAAAGACTGTAATGAATGGGTGATTCGTGCAGTCTTTTTTTGACTTATGTAGTATAATATAGCTAAGTCAACGATTACTAGCTGCATGATTAGCGAATGGTGTTTAAAATGAAAAAGAGACTTGTAGTCTAGAAGGAGAATTTCATGAAACGAACGAGAAAAGTAGTAGCCTTGGGACTGTGTTTACCCTTATTACTTGGATTGGCTGCTTGCCACCAAAATAATACGAGGACTGAAGCTACAAATCAAACACAGACCAATTCATATAAAGTTCCTTGGACGGCTTCATATACAAATCTTAATAATCAGGTCAGTATCGAAGAGGTCAAATCTCTCTTATCAGCGCACTTGGATCCAAATAGTGTTGACGCATTTTTCAATCTTGTTACAGACTATAATGCGACTGTCGGCTCCACTGGCTTAAGTGGTGATTTTGCTTCCTTTACAAAGACAGAATACGATGTAGAGAAAATCAGCAATCTTTGGAATCAAAAAAAGGGTGACTTTGTCGGGACCAACTGCCGTATCAATAGCTATGCGCTATTAAAAAATTCAGTCACGATCCCAAAACTTGAAAAGAATGATCAGCTACTTTTTGTGGATAATGATGCTATCGATAAGGGAAAAGTATTTGACGCGAAAGATAAGGAAGAGTTTGATATTCTATTTTCTAGGGTGGAGACGGAAGCGACAACGGATGTAAAAGTTCACGCGCAGAAGATGGAGAAATTCTTCTCCCAGTTTCAATTTAATGATAAAGCTCGGATGTTGTCTGTTGTGTTACATGATAATTTGGATGGAGAGTATCTTTTTGTTGGACACGTTGGTGTTTTAGTGCCAGCTGATGATGGTTTCTTATTTGTAGAGAAACTGACTTTTGAAGAGCCTTATCAAGCTATTAAGTTCGCGAGCAAGGAAGATTGTTACAAGTATCTATCCACCAAATATGCGGATTATACAGGTGATGGACTGGCCAAGCCTTTCATTATGGATAATGAAAAGTGGGTTGAAGGTTATTAAGATAGGCAAAGGAGAAGTAATATGGAGACTGTAATAGCGCTTTTAGTTGTCATTCTTATCGGATTCTGGGCTATAAACATTCTCAAGCCTCGTAATTCAAATAAAAAGGAAAAATTTATAGGTTATACTCAGCGCTATGATATTGACGGAGAGGGATACCAGTCAGAAGTCTGGGAAGTGACAGAAGATGAGGATTTGAAATAAAGAGGAGAGTCCAAAAACAGTATTATGCCTTTTCAAGAAAGGGAACTAGTAACATTAGTGCTATCCTAAGAAACGAATAGGAGGAAACATCATGGGAATGATTGCTAATTATCGATATCTATCTGACAATGAATTAAGCCAAATAATGCGAGATTCTCGTCAGGAAGAGGAATTGCTTGACATAGTCGAGGATTCTACTAAGGAAAATGAGACGTTGCTAGATATTGACAAAATGTGGGACGCCTTACTCTTTGTTATGACAGGCTTTAGTAGTTCAGAATTTATGGATGACGATCCTTTGAGAGAAGCTGTCTTGGGAGTGACCCCTTTAGAAAATGTGTCGGAATATATAGCCTATACTGAAAAGTCAAAGATAGCTGAAATTGCTCAAGCTTTAGAGAATTTTGACATGGATAGGGCTCTGGCTAACTTTAGCATGGAAGCATGCGAGAAGGCAGAGTTATACCCTGACATTTGGGATTATCTTGAAGAAGAGGAAGAAATCAAGGATGATATTCGAACCAGCTTTGTAAAAATGAAAGACTTTTACAAGAAAATCTTAACTCTCAGGGGGAATGTCTTAGTGACTATTTGCTAAGTGCTTTTACCAACTGTTAGTCAGGTGCGTGATGAATGCACATCCAGAAAATCGTACACCTGATGATTTGTCTGGTGAAGGAAATATTCCACCGTGTAGTCGGACGGGATAGATAGAAATTGGTTATAGAATTTGTAAGCATAATAGATTTTAAACTTTAAGACGGAGGATTAAAGAGATGGGAAAAATTAAATGGGACCAGATAAAAACTCGCTTAGATGCCTTGCTTGTCATTGATGAGTATCGAACAGATCCAAACAAGACCTGGCTTCGATTGATCAGTAAGAGTGAGGAGAGCTACGGAGTCCGTTAGCTTATAGACAACGGTTCTGGTGATTCTCTAGATGTGATCTTTACTGATAAAATAATCCTTATAAAGGGTTTTGATCATGAAAGCAGTTTGAGTCAATTTGCTGCGGATGAGTGGAATCAAGACATCATAGACGGATTTTATAAGGGAGTAGATGAAAAGTATCAAAACCTATACTCAGAAGAACAAAAAGATGAAACAACCTTATTTATCTGGTATGACGGACAAGAGCATCAAAATACCTACCAAGATCAGGACGGTGGTGAATGGTTATTATCCTACTTCTTTGACAGTTTTGAGCGATTTCATGAGTTTGTGACGTATTACTATTCAATTACCGTAGATGAGGACTTACTTAGAAAACTCTACAATCAAGGTCAGCTTTCAGAAGTAGAATTGGAGCAGTTGATTCGAACTTCCTAGCTGGAAATATTTATAAAATCTGATGAAAAGAACTGATTTTCGATATCAAGTCATACTTGAAGAATTATTGAAGCAGCTAGTGATTGTAGTTTCTTTTTTCTTATGCAGATAACGATTTAAAACGATTTCTTTTTATTGTTGAAAGATATTTCGCGAACAAAAACTCAAAAAATTAAAAAAAAGTACTTTACAAGCTCTTGTAAACATGATATAGTTATAAGGCTTAGAAAATGAGATGATGTTTTCTAGCAAATATAAACCCGAGTAAAAAATGCCTACGGACAGGCAGGGTTGAATGCCGAAGCGTGGTTAAAAAGCCACATTATTGATAGGGTTAAAAGCCTACTTTTATAAGTTGATGTTAGGACGTTTGTCCTAATTCATAAATTTTTAGTGTGGTGAAAGCACACGTCATCTTGTGAAACGATCAATAAAGTACGTAATATTTGCTACTAGAGAGTTAGGAAACATCAGGAACAGACATACTCAACAGAAACCAAAATACACACGTCAGAAGATTGCAGAGCAGGTGAAAACCTGCTCTTTTTTCATAAGTCAACCTTTAGTCGCCTTTATCTTTTTGAGGTGCTAAAAATACGGTAAAGGAGTATGTCTTGAAGAAGTTAGATCAAAACCAAGCCCCAATTTATGAGGCCTTGGTCAAGCTACGCAAGAAAAGAATTGTCCCCTTTGATGTGCCAGGTCACAAGCGTGGACGAGGAAATCCAGAACTTGTCGAACTATTAGGAGAAAAATGTGTTGGCATTGATGTCAATTCGATGAAACCCTTAGATAATCTAGGTCATCCCATTTCGATTATTCGAGATGCTGAGGAATTGGCAGCGGATGCTTTTGGTGCAGCCCATGCCTTTCTCATGATTGGGGGAACAACCTCATCAGTTCAAACCATGATTCTTTCCACCTGCAAGGCAGGAGATAAGATTATTCTACCGAGAAATGTCCATAAATCTGCTATCAATGCGTTGGTTCTATGTGGTGCCATTCCCATCTATATCGAGATGAGTGTGGATCCTAAAATCGGCATCGCTTTAGGTCTTGAAAATGAACGGGTGGCCCAGGCCATTAAGGAACATCCAGATGCAAAAGCTATCCTAATCAACAATCCTACTTACTATGGAATTTGTTCAGACCTCAAGGGTTTAACGGAAATGGGTCATGAAGCGGGCATGCTGGTTTTAGTGGATGAAGCCCATGGAGCGCATTTGCATTTTACAGATAAACTTCCAATTTCTGCTATGGATGCAGGTGCTGATATGGCGGCAGTCTCTATGCATAAGTCTGGTGGGAGTTTGACCCAGAGCTCCATCCTTCTTATCGGGGAGCAGATGAATCCTGAGTACGTTCGTCAGATTATCAACCTGACCCAGTCTACGTCTGCCTCTTATCTACTTATGGCTAGTTTAGATATTTCTCGACGAAACTTGGCCCTTCGTGGTAAAGAGTCTTTTGAGAAAGTCATTGAGCTATCCGAATACGCTCGTCGTGAGATCAATGCTATCGGTGGTTACTATGCCTACTCAAAAGAGCTCATAGACGGTGTGTCGGTCTGTGATTTTGACGTGACCAAGCTGTCCGTTTATACTCAGGGTATTGGCTTAACAGGGATAGAGGTTTATGACCTCTTGCGAGACGAATACGATATTCAGATCGAGTTTGGCGATATTGGCAATATCTTGGCTTATATTTCAATCGGTGACCGCATCCAAGACATCGAGCGTTTGGTCGGTGCATTAGCGGATATCAAGAGACTCTACTCAAGAGATGGAAAAGACTTGATTGCTGGAGAATATATCCAACCAGAGTTAGTGCTGTCTCCTCAGGAAGCCTTTTATTCAGAGAGAAGAAGTTTAACCTTGGATGAGTCTGTCGGACAGGTCTGTGGGGAATTTGTCATGTGTTATCCTCCAGGGATTCCAATCCTAGCACCAGGTGAACGCATTACACGAGAAATTGTAGACTATATCCAATTTGCTAAGGAACGTGGTTGCTCCCTCCAAGGGACGGAAGATCCAGAGGTCAATCACATCAACGTCATTAAGAGAAAGGAGAACTAGATGGATTTATGGTTTTCTGAAGTTCATACTCCAGATGTGAAATTATCCCTGAGAACAGCCAAGCAACTCTATGCTGGTAAAAGTGAATGGCAGGATATAGAGGTATTAGATACACCAGCTTTTGGGAAAATACTGATTTTAAATGGGCATGTCTTATTCTCAGATGCGGATGATTTTGTCTACAACGAAATGACGGTCCACGTTCCCATGGCTGTCCACCCAAATCCAAAGAAAGTCTTGGTTATTGGGGGTGGTGACGGTGGTGTTGCCCAAGTATTAACCCTCTATCCTGAACTAGAGCAAATCGATATTGTGGAACCAGATGAGATGTTGGTTGAGGTTTGTCGTGAGTATTTCCAAGACTTTGCTGCGGGGCTAGATGATCCTCGTGTCACCATTTACTATCAAAACGGGCTACGCTTTTTGCGAAACTGTGAAGATGACTACGATATTATCATCAACGATGCGACAGACCCATTTGGACATACGGAAGGTCTCTTTACCAAGGAATTTTACGGTAACAGTTACAGAGCTCTAAAAGAAGACGGTATCATGATTTACCAGCATGGGAGTCCGTTTTTTGACGAGGATGAGTCTGCTTGTCGTAGTATGCATCGTAAGGTCAATCAAGCCTTTCCAATCAGTCGGGTTTATCAGGCCCATATCCCAACAAGTCCAGCTGGCTATTGGTTGTTTGGATTTGCATCGAAAAAATACCACCCTATCAAAGATTTTGACAAGGAAGGCTGGAAAAAACGCCAGCTTTTCACAGAATACTATACTGCAAACTTACATGTGGGAGCCTTTATGCTGCCCAAGTATGTAGAAGACATTTTAGAAGAAGAGGAAGGAAAAAAATGAGTCGTTTATTAGTTATTGGATGTGGGGGCGTTGCCCAAGTTGCTATTTCAAAGATTTGCCAAGATAGCGAAACCTTTACAGAGATTATGATTGCTAGCCGTACCAAGTCAAAATGTGATGACTTAAAGTCTAAATTAGAAGGGAAAACAAGTACAAAGATTGAGACAGCTGCCCTTGACGCTGACAAGGTTGAAGAAGTCATTGCCTTGATTGAAAGCTACAAGCCAGAAGCTGTTTTGAACGTAGCACTCCCATATCAAGACTTGACCATTATGGATGCTTGCTTGGCAACAGGTGTCCACTATATCGATACCGCCAACTATGAGGCTGAGGACACAGAAGACCCTGAATGGCGTGCTATCTATGAAAAACGCTGCAAGGAACTAGGTTTTACAGCCTATTTTGACTACTCATGGCAGTGGGCTTACCAAGAAAAATTCAAAGAAGCAGGCTTAACAGCTCTTCTTGGTTCTGGTTTTGACCCAGGTGTAACCAGTGTCTTTTCAGCTTATGCTCTCAAACACTATTTTGATGAAATCCATTATATTGACATTCTAGACTGTAATGGTGGGGATCACGGTTATCCATTTGCTACTAATTTTAATCCAGAAATCAATCTCCGCGAGGTTTCTGCGCCAGGTTCTTACTGGGAAGATGGAAAATGGGTAGAAGTGGAAGCTATGTCAATCAAGCGTGAGTACGATTTCCCTCAAGTTGGACAAAAAGACATGTATCTCCTTCACCATGAAGAAATTGAATCATTGGCCAAGAACATTCCTGGAGTCAAACGGATTCGTTTCTTTATGACTTTTGGCCAATCTTATCTAACTCACATGAAATGCTTGGAAAACGTTGGTCTCCTTCGTACGGATGCTATTAACTTTAATGGACAAGACATTGTACCGATTCAATTCTTAAAAGCCTTGCTTCCTGATCCAGCCAGCCTTGGCCCACGTACAGTTGGAAAAACCAATATCGGCTGTATCTTTACAGGTGTCAAAGACGGTGTTGAAAAGACTATCTATATCTACAATGTTTGTGATCATCAGGAATGTTACGCAGAAGTTGGTTCACAGGCAATTTCATACACAACAGGAGTTCCAGCCATGATTGGGACAAAATTAGTGATGAATGGTACTTGGAAACAACCTGGAGTTTACAACCTTGAAGAATTGGATCCAGATCCATTCATGGAAGCTTTGAATGAGTACGGCTTGCCTTGGGTTGTGGTAGAAAACCCGCAAATGGTGGACTAATGAAGTTAGAACAAGTACCCACACCAGCCTATGTCATTGACTTAGGAAAATTAGAAGCCAATTGCCGTATTTTACAGCAAGTTCAGGAAGAAGCGGGCTGCAAGGTTTTACTGGCCCAGAAGGCTTATTCTCTTTATAAAACCTATCCCTTAATTAGCCAGTATCTCTCTGGTACAACGGCTAGTGGTCTCTATGAGGCTAAACTAGCACGAGAAGAGTTCCCAGGGGAAGTCCATGTCTTTGCGCCAGCTTTCAAGGAATCAGATATGGAAGAGTTACTTCAGATATCAGATCATATCGTCTTTAATTCGGAGAGACAGTTGCGTAAATACGGTTCTCGTTGTCGAGAGGCTGGTATCAGTGTTGGTTTGCGCCTCAACCCTCAATGTTCAACTCAAGGAGATCACGCGCTCTATGACCCTTGTGCTCCGGGATCTCGGTTTGGAGTTACTTTAGACAAGATACCGAGTGATTTGCTGGACTTAGTAGATGGTCTTCATTTTCATACCCTTTGTGAGCAGGGGGCAGATGATTTAGAAACAACTTTGAAAGCTGTAGAAGCGCAGTTTGGACCTTATTTATATAAGGTCAAATGGCTCAATATGGGTGGAGGACACCACATAACGAGAGAAGACTATGATGTGGATTTGCTGATTTCTGAAATCAAGCGTATCCGAGAAACTTACAATCTTGAAGTCTATATCGAGCCGGGTGAAGCTATTGCGCTCAATGCGGGTTATCTAGCAACGGAGGTATTGGATATTGTAGAAAACGGTATGGAAATCTTGGTTTTAGATGCCTCTGCAACCTGCCATATGCCTGATGTACTTGAGATGCCCTATCGTCCACCTTTGAGAAATGGATTTGAGGCTCAGGAAAAAGCCCATACCTATAGACTTTCTTCCAATACCTGTCTGACGGGTGATGTGATTGGTGATTATAGCTTTGAAAATCCAGTTGAGATTGGAGACAGACTTTACTTTGAAGACATGGCTATTTACTCCTTTGTCAAAAATAATACCTTTAACGGTATTGGCTTGCCAAGTCTCTATCTCATGGACGAGCAAGGTGACTGTAGCTTAGTCAAAGCTTTTGGCTATCAAGACTTTAAAGGGAGATTATCATGATGGACAGTCCAAAGAAATTAGGCTACCGTATGCCGGCAGAGTATGAACCACACCATGGCACCATCATGATCTGGCCGACTCGACCAGGTTCATGGCCCTTTCAAGGAAAGGCTGCCAAAAAAGCATTTAGCCAAATTATAAAGACCATAGCAGAAGGGGAAAGGGTTTATCTTTTGGTGGAGCAGGACCATCTATCTGAAGCCCAAGACTATCTTGGAGATAGCGTTGTTTATCTAGACATTCCCACCAATGATGCCTGGGCGCGTGATACAGGTCCGACCATTCTCGTCAATGATAAAAGAGAAAAATTGGCAGTCGATTGGTCTTTTAATGCCTGGGGTGGTGCTGTCGATGGTCTTTATCAAGATTATGAAGAGGACAACCAAGTAGCTAGTCGTTTTGCAGAGACCTTGGAAATGCCTGTTTACGATGCCAAACCTTTTGTACTGGAAGGCGGGGCAATCCATAGCGATGGTCAAGGGACTATTCTTGTGACTGAAAGTTGCTTACTCAGTCCTGGACGGAATCCCCACCTGTCTAAAGAGCAAATTGAAAATACCTTATTAGAGAGCCTTGGCGCTGAAAAAGTTATCTGGCTTCCTTATGGTATTTATCAGGACGAAACCAATGAACACGTTGACAATGTTGCCGCTTTCGTTGGTCCTGCAGAGCTTGTCTTGGCTTGGACAGATGATCAAAATGATCCTCAGTATGCCATGTCTGCAGCTGACCTTGAGCTTTTAGAAAAAGAAACAGATGCAAAAGGTCGTCACTTCACCATTCATAAACTGCCAATTCCAGCTAATCTACAAGTCGTTACTGAAGAAGATTTACCAGGTTATACCTATGAAGATGGGGAAGAGGAGCGTTATGAGGGCGAGCGTCTTGCAGCTTCCTATGTCAATTTTTATATTGCCAACAAGGCTGTCTTAGTGCCCCAGTTTGAGGATGTAAACGACCAAGTGGCCCTAGATATTCTCAGCAAGTGTTTCCCAGACCGTAAGATCGTAGGAATACCAGCAAGAGACATTCTGTTAGGTGGTGGCAATATCCACTGTATCACCCAACAAATCCCAGAATAGGAGAAAAAGATGAGAAATGTAAGAGTTGCAGCGATCCAGATGCAATGTGCTAAGGATGTGGCAACGAATATCCAAACAGCGGAACGTTTAGTTCGCCAAGCTGCAAAACAAGGCGCACAAATCATTCTCTTGCCGGAGTTGTTTGAACGTCCTTATTTTTGTCAGGAACGCCAGTATGACTACTACCAGTATGCCCAGTCGGTGATAGAAAATACAGCTATTCAGCATTTCAAGGAGCTTGCTAAGGAACTAAATGTTGTTCTACCGATTAGTTTCTACGAAAAAGATGGCAATGTCTTGTATAACTCAATCGCCGTCATTGATGCTGATGGAGAAGTGCTGGGCGTCTATCGGAAGACCCATATACCAGATGATCATTATTATCAAGAAAAATTTTACTTTACGCCTGGTAACACTGGTTTCAAGGTCTGGGATACTCGCTATGCTAAGATTGGGATTGGTATCTGTTGGGATCAATGGTTCCCTGAAACAGCCCGTTGTCTTGCATTGAATGGGGCAGAATTGCTCTTTTACCCAACCGCTATCGGTTCAGAGCCTATCTTAGATACGGATAGTTGTGGTCACTGGCAACGTACCATGCAAGGGCACGCAGCAGCGAATATTGTCCCAGTCATTGCAGCCAATCGTTACGGTTTGGAAGAAGTCACTCCTAGTGAGGAAAATGGTGGACAAAGTTCCAGTCTTGACTTCTACGGTTCGTCCTTTATGACGGATGAAACAGGAGCTATTTTAGAGAAAGCTGAAAGACAAGGTGAAGCTGTTCTGTTAGCAACTTATGACCTTGACAAGGGAGCAAGCGAGCGCCTCAACTGGGGACTATTTCGTGATAGGAGACCAGAAATGTATCAACGGATTACCGACTAGAAGGTAACTTTCATAATAAATTTTTGATATTCACGCCTGTCTTACAAAAATGTAAGATAGGCTTTTTAAATGTAAGATGGGTGTACGATTATGCGTAGAAATGTATGCTATACTCTATGTAGATCAAAAAGAAAGAGGTTTATTATGAAAAAATGGAATGCGACGCAGTTGAAGTATCTGATGGCGGCAGTAATGGTTCTGGACCATATCCCGCATATCACAGGGATTGTTTCTCCTTTGTGGGAAGGTATCTTTCACGCCTTGACCCGTTGTGTGGGAGTTTGGTTTGCCTATATGGCTATGGAAGGCTTCATCCATACTCGAAATTTGAAAAACTACCTCATCCGTCTTTGGAGTTGGGCGCTGATCATGTTTGCTGGAAATAGCCTACTCAATGCCCTATTTTCCTCTAAGGGAGTAATGGTCACTAATAATATTTTCTTAACTTTGGCCATCGGTGTTACCATGCTTTGGATTGGTTTTCCCAGAAAAGAGCTGGATAAAAAAGAGAAGTTGTGGCGTCGGATTGGGCTTGCTGGTCTCTTGATTTTCGGGTGTCTTTTTACTGAGGGTGGCATCACCATGCTACCATTTCTCTTGATTAGTTACTCTTGTCGAAATCGCAAGGGCTTGCGAAATCTCCTATATGCCTTTCTGTGGGCCTTCTTGTTAGTGACTTCCATCCAAATATACGACACTTGGCACCAAACACTAGAAATGATGCTTTTCAATTCTGACTGGCTCTTTATCACCGTCTTTCCTTTTATGGCCTTGTATAATGGACAGCGAGGAAAAGAAACCAGTTGGAGTAAATATTTCTTTTATATTTTCTACCCAGCTCATCTATGGATTATAACTTTGATTGCTTATTTGCTTAAGTAGATTCAATACTCATTAGCTCCATCTTGCTTAAAATGTGAGAGGAGCTTTTCTGTATCTGGAATTCACAATAAAACATGTTATAATTGTTTTAGAAAGGACGAGGTTTATGGCGAGCATACTTGTAATTGAAGATAATAATGAAATCCAGGAAATTTTAAGAACCCTTCTTGCAGAGGAACACGAGGTGATTCAAGCATTCTCTGGGACAGAAGGTATCATGCAATTTGACAAAGGTGGCATTGATCTCGTCTTGCTAGATATCATGCTCCCTGGGAAAAATGGCGACCAAGTCTTGCAAGCTATTCGACAAACTAGTCAGACTCCGGTCATCATGCTTACTGCTTTAGGTGATAAAAAGCTCATCAGCCAATATCTCTTAGATGGTGCCAATGATTATGTAGTAAAACCTTTTGATTTGGACGAAGTCTTTGCCAGAGTCACTGTTCAATTACGCCAAAGTAGTGAACATCAGTCAGGAAATCGAAGAGAAATTGATAACTTCGTACAAAACTTTAAAAATATCCAGTTCGATGCTGATAGTTTTGAAATAAGTAACGCAACTGAAACCATTCGCCTTGCAAAGAAAGAGTGTCAGATTCTCCAAATGTTGCTCCAGCATCCTAAAAAAATCTTCACCAAAGAAGAACTCTATGAATTGATTTGGGAAGAAAGTTACCTGCCTGGAGACAATACGCTCAACACTCATCTAAGCAATCTCCGTAAAAAACTGCACCAACTGGATCCGAATCACGAATACATCGAAACCATTTGGGGAGTTGGTGTTCGATTAAAAGGAGACAAATAATGAATTACATTTTGATATCAATATTACTCCTTACTAACATTATTTTGGCGATTTCTTTGATTCGCTATCATATAGCAATTAAAGATTTAAGCAGACAAATCGAAGAAAAGATTCGCTCTGGTAGCATGAAGAGGATCGGTGTAAATTTCTTTTCAAAGACCATTTTGCGACTACATAACCAAATTGAGAATCTATTTCAAGAAGTGGAGCAAAACCAACTAATCATGAAGCGTGAAAAACGCACCCTAGATATGGCAATCAGTAACATCGCTCATGATATTCGTACACCTTTGACAATCGCTTCAGGATATACCCAGCAACTAATAAAACACCCCGATAATAGTTCAGAAACCTTAAATAAAATAGCCCATCATCAGGATTTGGTTTCCAAACGTTTGGAGGCTCTCCTCGAATACCGTCATTTGATGGAAGGAGCAGTCAAACCGAAACTGGAAGAACTTGATTTATCAACTTTTATAACGAAAAAGACTTTAGCCTATTACGATGTTTTTCAGTCATCACATATTGTTCTTGATTTTAACGTTGAACCAGGATTGAAAACGACGACTGATGAGGACTTGCTGGATCGAATTATACAAAACCTGCTTGGAAATGTTCTCAAGCACGGCAAGGAGAAGGCTCGACTTTCTTTGAAAAAGGAAGAAAATAGGCTTGTTTTGGAAATTGATAATCTAGTCAAAAAACCTATCAAGAATATAGACAATCTCAGCAATCGTTTTTATTCTGAAAATATGTCAGATACCGAAGAATCCTCTGGTTTAGGTCTCTATATTACCGAGGAATTAGTTCATCTTCTCGGTTCAGAGATGAAACTAAGCACAGATGATCAGTGGTTGTCGGTTTTCATTTATTTTTAACGAAAAGAAACCTCCTCAGTAGTCTAGAGGAGGTCATTTTTATAAGCTTTTCTTCTTGAAAACAGTCAGTCCACTGAAAGAGAAGAAAAGTATGACCGTTACGCAAACCGTGATGGTATAGAGAATAGCTTGACTATTAGTAGTCATAGCATAGGCAAAATCTAGAATTAAATATCGTAGAATTTCAATGTCTGGGAAAAGAAGCATTGGCGTAGAAAGGATGATAGAGGTAACTAGATAGCCAATAAATGCGGCAAGATAAGAATGAGTCACATAGAGAATGAAGGAAACAATCGAAAGCCAAGCAAGGAGGCAGAGAAATTGAAGGAAAATCGTTAAGAGGAGGTTTGTAATAAAACCATCAGGCATCGTACCAAGTCCGTTTAGTAGAGTTGAGGGAACAAAAGCAATCACAAGGCTGGCGATGAGCTGTAAGAGAGCGATACTTGCTAGTACAAAGGATTTAGCAAGGAAAAACTCTGTACGAGAAACGCCAACAGTCAAACTATTTTTATAGAGCTTGCCGATTAGATCAACTCCTAGAACTAGACATGCTAGAACAATGCAGAGAAAAACGAGGTTTGAACCATTGCTGGACGCGTTGATTAGAGCTTCTATCCCATTCCAACCATGGGTTGGAGTCTCTGGTGGTGTTGTATTTACTGACATTAAATGTCCTGTAGCCCCGATAGTGGCACCCATTAGCAAGAGAACAAAGAGAATGAATTCTGTAATCCAGAATCCTTTGGAGCGGAAAAGACGGTAAAAATCTGCTTGAATGGTATGTATCATGATTTTTCTCCTATTCTACCAATTGGGTGAAGTATTCTTCTAGGTTTTGACGGGCAAAGTAAATCTCATCAATAGCAACATCGGCCAAAGTAAGTTGCTTGAGAATCTGTTTGACATCTTGTTCATTACCAAAGATATGGATTTCATTGTCAGGATTGACAACCTTAAACTGGAGCTGGATTTGTTCTTTCAATACCTGACATGCTCTTTCTTTGTCGCTTGTTTTAAGCACAATATAATCCTCACTCAGTGTTTCAAACTCAGCTTTACTGATTTCACGGATAATCTTACCTTGATCCAAAATTCCAAAGCGATTAGCTAAAAGATAGAGTTCTGACAAGATATGGCTAGAGATGAGGATGGTTATGCCTTTTTCTTGATTGAGCCGCTGGATCATGAGACGAAATTCTTTGATTCCAATTGGGTCGAGACCGTTAATGGGTTCATCAAGAATAAGGAAGTCAGGTTTGGATAGGAGGGCAATGGCGATGCCAAGTCTTTGTTTCATTCCTAGTGAGAAATCACGAAAGACTTTTTTCCCTGTATCTGACAAGCCAACATAGTCCAAGGTCTCATGAATCACCTTATCAGCATTTGGGATATGACGAATCATACAATAATATTTCAGATTTTGATAAGCTGTTAAGTGATTATGGGCTACAGGTGATTCGATAACAGAACCCACTTGAGATAATGCCTTGGTCCACTCATTTTGTCCTTGACTAGAAAAGAGAGAAACTGTACCTTTGTCCGCAAACAATAATTGTGTAATGATTTTGATAAGAGTAGTTTTACCTGCTCCATTTTTTCCGATTAGTCCATAAATATCTCCCTCTTTTATGGTTAGACTAAGATCTTGAAGAATAGCTTGTTGGCCGAATTGTTTGGTCAGTCCATGAATTTCGAGTACTGTTTTCATGATTTTCTCCTTTTGATTTGTTTTACTAACTTTAGTATAAGGTATAGAAATCAAAGAAAGTTCAAGTAATTCTAAAGAGTTTCTAAAGTTTTGTAATTCTTAAAAGAAACAAAACCCAGTTGATATGAACTGGGCTTCTCAATTATAAAATATACTTCTCAATCGCGCGTGCAACACCTTCTTCTTCATTGCTGGCTGTAACGTCATTGGCTAAGGATTTGACATGGTCGCTGGCATTTCCCATAGCAATGCCAAGTCCTGCAAACTGAAGCATTTCGATATCGTTATTGGCATCGCCCATGGCCATAATGTCTGAGGGCTCGATCTTCAAAATCGCTGCTAGTCGAGAAAGAGCAGTAGCCTTGGTAGTTCCAAGTGGCATCGCTTCATAAATGACTGGCTGCGAACGAACGCCGCTAAATCGTTGGCAGAGTTCCTCAGCGAACCGCTGCTCAAAATCGTCTGTTTGTTCTTTTGTTCCTAAAAACATACCTTGGAACATACGATATTTGCCACTAGTCGCGTCCTCAAGGGAGATTTCAGTCAGGTCTGAAAAGACGAGCTTGGCATCATTTTGAACGATTTGATTAGGCTTACCACCGAGGACAAAATAATGTTTCTCATCAAAAAGAGTTAACTGGACGTCGCTTTTTTCTGCTAGGTCATAAAGGTATTCAATGTCAGCTGGACTGAGTTCTTGCCAGTCAACTAGACTCCAGTCACTGGTCTGGTGGGTTGAGCAACCGTTATTGACAATGACATACTCATTCTGGAGATCAAGATTCAGTTTTTTGTAATAAGGAAGAACCCCGAAAAGCGGGCGACCTGTACAGAGAACCAGTTTGACACCTTTTTCAATGGCCTGATGAATGGCAGTGATGTGGGCTTGTGGGATTTCCTTGGCTTCATTAAGGAGGGTTCCGTCCATATCCAAGGCAAGTAGTTTAATCATAAGACTTCCTTTTCTAGGTGTTTTGCTTTTATTATAGCATATAGACTATGAAATGTCTGACAGAATAGTAACATTCGACTTTCTTTTTCTTGAAAAAGAAAATAAAATCTTATATAATATGTACACTTAATATTTAAGGAGAAATAATGTCAAAGTATCACTTTAATTCAATTTACAAAAATGATGAAACAGAGTCTACAGGTCTTCTTTTCATCAAAGTCTACAACAAATGGGAAAGCAATTTAAAAAGAGTCTTGAAATCAGTTGGTCTTACTTTGCCTCAATTTATCGTTTTAACCTCGCTCTTGTTTTTGTCTAATAGAGAGGAATATGTAACGCAAGTTGATATTGCTCGGTTCACTGGTATGGATGTCATGACGGTTTCCCAGATTGTTAGACTACTGGAGAAGAAAGACTACATTAGACGTGATCAACATCCAAAGGATAGTCGGGCAAAACTGGTCTCAGTGACGAAGTCTGGCGCGGAGAAGGTCAATCAAGCTTTACCCTTAGTAGAAGGGATTGATGAAAAATTTTTTGAAAAACTTTCTAACGATAGAGAAAGTTTTAATCACATGTTAGCAGTGTTGGAGGATAAAAATGCCTAGATATTGGGTCGGAGTTGTTTCAAAGAATCATGTTTTAAGAGGAGTTGAGGGAAATTTTTGTCAGGTCTGTCATGGAAAGGGCGGCCCCTTAAATCGTATGAAAAAAGGTGACTATCTTTTATACTATAGTCCAAAATACGATATGAATGGTCAAGATAAGTTACAGGCTTTTGTGGCCGTAGGTAAAATTATAGATGACAAAGCCTATCAAGTAGAGCAATTTGAAGGATTCTTTCCCTTTAGACGAAATGTCGAGTATTATCTACCAGTCAAAGATTGTTCCATAGAAATAGCTAGACAGCATTCTGAATGGAGAGACTATACTTCTCGACTTCGTTATGGACATTTTGAAGTTTCCAAAGACTTTTTCCTCTATATCTTTCATCATATGAAAGTGGATGCTGAAGTATGATTGATTTGCTAGTTAAATGATTATCAACAAGAATTTTGGATTTGGACTGTGAAGCGAACTTTGCTATAATAGAGTAAGAAACTTTGATAAACCAAACGAGGCTGAGATGAAATTACTTTATACTGATATTCGGACTTCTTTGACAGAAATCTTGACCAGAGAGGCGGAAGAGCTGGTTGCTACTGGTAAGCGGGTTTTCTACATTGCTCCCAACTCTCTTTCATTTGAAAAGGAACGCGCCGTGCTGGAATGCTTGTCCCAGCAGGCTTCTTTTGCGATTACCGTCACGCGCTTTGCTCAGATGGCTCGTTACCTGGTTTTAAATGACTTGCCTACAAAGACCAGTCTTGATGACATCGGCCTTGGGATGGCCTTTTATAAATGTCTTGCTGAACTTGATCCCAAAGAGTTACGAGTTTATGGTGCTATTAAACAAGACCCTCAGTTTATCCAGCAGTTGATTGAACTTTATCATGAGATGACGACTGCTCAGATGAACTTTTTAGACTTAGAAAGTTTGAGTGATGAGGACAAGCGGGCAGATTTACTCTTGATTTTTGAGAAAGTGACTGCCTATCTCAATCAAAGCCAGTTGGCTCAGGGAAGTCAATTGTCCCATTTGATTGAGGCTATTGAGAATGATAAGGTAAGTAGTGATTTCAGTCATATTGCCTTAGTCATTGACGGATTTACTCGTTTTTCTGCTGAGGAAGAACATGTAGTGGATCTGCTCCAGCGTAAAGGTGTTGAGATTGTCATTGGTGCTTATGCAAGCAAGAAGGCCTATACCAGTCCGTTCACTGAAGGAAATCTCTACCAAGCCAGTGTGGAATTTCTTCATCATTTAGGTGCTAAATACCAAACGGTTGCTCAAGACCGTTCTCAGACTCATGCGTACATGGATAGTTTTGACAAGGCCTCTCGTTTGCTAGAGTCTTCTTATGACTTTTCAGAACTCACTTTGGATGTAGATGAGAAGGACCGTGAAAATCTGCAAATCTGGTCTTGCTTGACACAAAAAGAAGAGTTGGAGTTGGTAGCCCGCAGCATCCGTCAGAAATTACATGACCATCCAGAACTGAGTTACAAGAATTTCCGTATTTTGCTGGGAGATGTAGCTTCTTATCAGTTATCACTAAAAACTATTTTTGACCAGTACCAGATTCCGTTCTATCTTGGTAGAAGTGAATCCATGGCTCATCATCCCTTAACCCAGTATGTCGAATCTATTTTGCGTTTGAAACGCTACCGTTTTCGTCAGGAGGATTTGATTAATCTCCTCAGAACTGGTCTGTATACTGACCTTAGCCAAGCGGATATTGATGCTTTTGAGCAATATCTCCGCTATCTTGGCATCAATGGCTTGCCAGCTTTTCAGCAGACCTTCACTAAATCCCACCATGGAAAATTCGATTTGGAACGTTTGAACGCCATTCGTCTGCGAGTTCTGACGCCACTTGAAACCTTATTAGCCAGTCGAAAACAAAAGGCTGAAAATCTCGTGCAAAAGTGGAGTACATTTCTAAAAAACGCTGCTTTAAGCAAGCAGATGCAAGACTTGACAGCTACTATGGAAGCTCTAGAACAGGAAAGACAAGCTGAAGTTTGGAAAGCCTTTTATCATGTTTTAGAACAATTTGCGACAGTTTTTGATGGTTCACAAGTTAGTCTGGAGGACTTCCTAGCCTTGCTCCACTCAGGGATGACTTTATCTCAGTATCGCACTATTCCAGCAACAGTAGACACTGTTCTGGTGCAGAGTTACGATTTGATCGCACCACTGACTTCTGACTTTGTCTACGCTATTGGGCTGACTCAGGATCATTTGCCAAAAATTGCGCAAAACACCAGCCTGTTAACAGATGAAGAAAGACAAAGCCTAAATCAAGCGACTGATGATGGAGCGCAATTACTGATTGCAAGCAGTGAAAACCTCAAGAAAAATCGCTATACCATGCTTTCCTTGGTTAATGCTGCCCGTAAACAATTGATTTTGTCAGCACCCAGTCTTCTCAATGAAAACGAGAGTAAGGAATCGGCCTATCTTCAGGAACTGGTGAGTTTTGGATTTAATCGGACAGAGAAGAAGATTCATCACAAAGGTTTGTCTAAGGAAGATATGAGTTCTTATCACAGTCTCTTGTCTAGCTTAGTTGCCTATCACCAACAGGGCGAGACGAGTGATAGGGAGCAAGATTTGACCTTTGTCAAGGTTCTGGCGCGTGTGATGGGTAAAAAGCTAGATCAAAAAGGCCTTACAAATCCAGCTATCCCAACAAGTCCAAGTAGCAAACCATTAGAGAAAGAGACCTTGCAGGCTCTCTATCCAGCTGACAAAGAGTTTTACCTGTCTACCTCTGGTTTGACGGAGTTTTACCGTAACCAATACAGTTATTTCCTCCGTTATGTCTTAGGTTTGCAGGAAGAATTGCGCCTTCGTCCAGATGCTCGCAGTCACGGGAATTTCTTGCATAGTATTTTTGAACGTGCCTTGAAACTGCCTACTGAAAATCCGTTTGATCAGCGTTTGGAACAAGCTATTCAAGAAACCAGCCAAGAACGCGAATTTGAAGCTATTTATCAGGAAAGTTTGGAAGCCCAGTTTACCAAGGAAGTTCTGCATGATGTCGCGCGAACTACGGGCCACATCCTTCGTCATAATCCAGCTATCGAAACCATCCAAGAGGAGGCAACATTTGGTGGTAAGGACCAGGCCTTTATTCAATTGGAAAATGGTCGCAGTGTTCATGTGCGAGGCAAGGTTGACCGTATTGACCGTTTGAAAGCTGATGGAGCGCTAGGAGTGGTGGACTACAAGTCTAGTCTGACTCAGTTCCAGTTTCCTCATTTCTTTAATGGGCTCAATTCCCAACTGCCAACCTATCTTGCCGCCCTTAAAGGAGAAGGAGAGCAGAACTTTTTCGGAGCTATGTACCTAGAAATGGCTGAACCTGTCCAATCCTTATTAGCAGTTAAAAATCTTGCAGGAGCAGTAGTAGAAGCCAGCAAGTCTATGAAATACCAAGGGCTCTTTTTAGAAAAAGAAAGCAGTTATTTAGGCGATTTTTACAATAAAAACAAGGCCAATCAGCTGACAGACGAGGAATTCCAGCTCTTACTAGACTATAATGCCCATCTTTACAAGAAGGCAGCTGAAAAGATTTTAGAAGGTCAGTTCGCCATCAATCCATACACAGAGAACGGAAGAAGTATTGCCCCGTACGTTCAGCAACACCAAGCCATTACAGGATTTGAAGCCAATTACCACTTGGGTCAAGCTCGTTTCCTAGAAAAGTTAGACCTAGCGGATGGCAAGCGCCTAGTAGGAGAAAAGCTCAAGCAAGCTTGGTTTGAAAAAATGAGAGAGGAGTTGAATCAATGAAGCCCATTTCCTTTTTAACTGAGGAAGAAATTAAAAAATTGCAAGAAGCAGAAGCGAGTTCGAGCAAGGAACAGAAGAAAACTGCCGAGCAAATCCAAGCCATTTATACTGCTGGGCAAAATATTCTGATCTCAGCGTCTGCTGGTTCAGGGAAAACCTTTGTCATGGCAGAACGTATTTTGGATCAATTAACTCGTGGTGTAGAAATCAGTCAACTCTTTATCTCGACCTTTACCGTCAAGGCTGCTACTGAACTCAAAGAACGTTTGGAGAAGAAAATTAGCCAACAAATCCAAGAAACCGATGATGTTGACCTCAAACAACACTTGGGACGTCAGTTGGCAGATCTGCCAAACGCGGCCATCGGAACCATGGACTCCTTCACACAAAAATTCCTAGGAAAACATGGCTATTTGATTGATATCGCACCAAATTTTCGTATTCTACAAAATGAAAGTGAACAGTTAATCCTCAAAAACGAAGTTTTTCATCAGGTTTTTGAAGCCCATTACCAAGGTGAAAATAAAGAGAACTTTAGTCGCTTGGTCAAGAACTTTGCTGGACGAGGCAAGGATGAACGAGGTCTGCGCCAGCAAGTCTACAAAATCTATGATTTCCTCCAATCCACTAGTAATCCTCAAAAATGGCTGAGTAACTCTTTCCTCAAAGGATTTGGAGAAGCTGATTTTACTAGTGAAAAAGAAAAACTAACTGAGCAAATCAAGCAGGCGCTTTGGGACTTGGAAAGTTTCTTTCGTTATCATCTGGATAACGATGCCAAGGAGTTTCCCAAAGCTGCCTATTTAGAAAATGTGCTGTTGGTTCTGGATGAAATTAGCTCCTTAAATCAAGAGTCCGATAGCCAGGCTTATCAAGCAGTGCTTGCTCGTGTTGTCGCCATCTCGAAAGAGAAAAATGGTCGGGCTCTTGCTAACTCTAGTCGAAAGGCTGATTTGAAGCCACTTGCAGATGCTTATAACGAGGAGAGAAAATCCCAGTTTGCAAAACTTGGACAACTAGCAGACCAGATAACAATTCTCGACTATCAAGAGCGTTATCACGAAGAAACATGGGGACTTGCTCAGACTTTCCAAACCTTCATGAGCGACTTTGTAGAAGCTTATCGTGAACGTAAACGCCAGGAAAATGCATTTGAATTCGCTGATATCAGTCATTACACCATTGAGATTTTAGAGAATTTCCCACAAGTTCGCGAGACTTATCAAGAGAGATTTCATGAAGTCATGGTCGATGAGTATCAGGATACCAACCACATTCAAGAACGGATGCTGGAATTGCTGTCGAATGGTCACAATCGCTTTATGGTGGGAGATATCAAGCAGTCCATCTACCGTTTCCGTCAGGCAGACCCGCAGATTATCAATGAAAAATTTCAACGCTATGCGCAAAATCCTCAAGAAGGAAAGCTGATTTTGCTCAAGGAAAATTTCCGTAGTAGTTCAGAAGTGCTGTCAGCAACCAATGATGTTTTTGGACGCCTTATGGACCAAGAGGTCGGTGAAATCAACTATGACAGCATGCACCAGCTTGTTTTTGCCAATACCAAACTGACTCCTAATCCAGACAACAAGGCAGAATTTCTCCTCTACGATAAGGGCGATAGTGGGCAAGAGAAAGAAGAAAGTGATGAAGACACGAAACTCACTGGGGAAATGCGCCTTGTCATCAAGGAAATCTTAAAGCTACATCAAGAAAAAGGTGTGGCCTTCAAAGAAATTGCCCTTCTGACTTCCAGTCGCAGTCGTAATGACCAGATTCTACTTGCCCTGTCTGAGTACGGGATACCTGTCAAAACCGACGGTGAGCAAAACAACTACCTCCAATCCTTAGAAGTACAAGTCATGTTGGACACCCTTCGTGTCATCCACAATCCCCTGCAAGACTATGCCTTGGTTGCCCTTATGAAGTCTCCTATGTTTAGTTTCGATGAGGACGAGTTGGCACGTTTATCTCTTCAGAAAGCAGAAGATAAAGTACAAGAGAATCTTTATGAGAAACTAGTTAATGCTCAAAGACAGGTAACTGATCAGAAAGAGTTAATTCACAAGGACCTAGCTGAAAAACTCAATCAGTTCATGGATATTTTGGATTCTTGGCGCTTGTATGCCAAAACCCACTCTCTCTATGACTTGATTTGGAAGATTTATAATGACCGTTTTTATTATGACTATGTTGGAGCTTTGCCAAATGGCCCTGCTAGACAGGCCAATCTCTATGCCCTAGCGCTACGTGCTGACCAGTTTGAAAAGAGTAATTTTAAGGGATTGTCGCGTTTTATACGTATGATTGACCAAGTCCTAGAAGCCCAGCACGATCTCGCAAGTGTAGCCGTCGCACCGCCTAAAGATGCTGTGGAACTCTTGACCATTCACAAGAGCAAAGGACTGGAGTTTCCTTATGTCTTTATCCTCAACATGGATCAGGACTTCAACAAGCAAGACTCGATGTCAGACGTCATTCTCAGCCGTCAAAATGGGCTTGGTGTCAAATACATTGCCAAGGTGGAAACAGGAGCAGTGGAAGCACACTATCCTAAAACCATCAAACTCTCCATTCCTAGCCTGACCTATACGCAGAATGAGAAAGAACTGCAACTGGCTAGCTATTCAGAGCAGATGCGTCTGCTGTATGTTGCCATGACAAGGGCTGAGAAAAAGCTCTATCTTGTTGGCAAGGGCTCTCGCGAAAAGCTAGAAGCCAAGGAATACCCAGCAGCAAACAATGGAAAATTAGATAGCAATACCAGACTGCAAGCAAGAAATTTCCAAGATTGGGTCTGGGCTATCAGCAAAGTATTTGCCAAGGACAATCTCAACTTTAGCTATCGTTTTGTTGGTGAAGACCAGCTGACTAGAGAAGCTATCGGAGAATTGGAAAACAAGAGCCCTCTCCAAGATAGCTCTCAAGCAAGCAACCGCCAGTCAGAAACCATCAAAGAAGCTCTGGAAATGCTGAAAGAGGTGGAAGTTTATAATACTCTTCACCGCACAGCTATTGAGCTTCCTAGTGTTCAAACCCCAAGCCAAATCAAGAAATTCTACGAACCGGTTATGGATATGGAAGGGGTAGAAATTACTAACCAAACTCAATCATCGGAAAAGCAAATCAGCTTTGATTTACCTGATTTTTCAACTAAAAAAAAGGTAACTGGAGCAGAGATTGGTAGTGCCACTCATGAACTCATGCAGAGAATTGACCTCAGTCAGCAACCAACACTTGCTAGCCTGACAGAAACACTCAAACAAGTTCAAACTAGTCTAGCTGTTAGAGACAAGATCAATCTTTCTAAAATCCTAGCTTTCTTTGACACACCACTTGGTCAGGAGATTCTCGCTAATACCGGCCATCTCTACCGCGAGCAACCTTTTTCTATGCTCAAGCGGGACCAAAAAAGTCAGGAAGACTTTGTTGTTCGTGGGATCTTGGACGGCTATCTACTTTACGAGGACAGAATTATTCTTTTCGACTATAAGACAGACCGTTATGATGAACCAAGTCAACTCATAGACCGCTATCGTGGCCAGTTAGCCCTATACGGTGAGGCCTTATCACGAGCTTATTCGATAGAAAACATTGAAAAATACTTGATTTTACTCGGTAAAGATGAGGTTCAAGTTGTAAAAGTATAACCTAGAAAGGAGATCTCATGACACTTCCAGTTAGAAAATCCCTTCATGATGCAGTTTTACAGGCTTCAAAAGCTGATACTTGGGATCAAGCCACTAAGGAGTGGAATGAAGTTTCCTTGATCTTTAATGGCATTGGCCGTAGTAATTGTGTTTGTGGGAATGCCATAAAATACGCCTACGAACTCTTTAACGGAGTTACAGGCCAACGTCTCTTTCCTATTGGCAGTGACTGTGTCCGTCATTTTCATCGACTGACTTTAGACCAGCAACTGGAAGAGGAAGACAAGCTTCTCAGAAAAGTTGAAAACCTAACCAGAAAGGCCCAGAAAAAGGAAAAAATCAATATCAATAAAAGCGATTTTGACGAACGACTTCTAAAATGGTTTTGGGAGAAAGGTGTTTTCAAAGCCAATCGTGGCAATCAATTCGCACCTGAGAGAGACTATCATCTCTTCCTAGAGGTCTTTCAAGGCGGAAGTTGGACCAAGGCAGAGCCAAAGAAGAAGGCTCGTATGGAAGAAGTGCTGGAAAAGTGTATCAAACCCTTTTTACTTGGTAAGACCGATGACCAACTCTATCTTGTCAAACTAGGCAAGGAGAAAATCGACTACGAGCAGCATTTACGAATTCAAGCAGAGAAAGAACGCAAGAAGAGAGATAAAATCGCCAAGCAATACGCTGATAACCTCATTCTTGCCATGGGACCTGCAGAACGCGCTTATCAAGATTACTTTGGCTTTACAGAACCCCTCACCCAAGAAGAACGAAAATGGGAGAAAATCCTCTTTGGAAAAAATAGAGACGAACGGGCTATCAAGGCTAAACAAAACCAAAAGGAGCTGGAAAAGGATCAGCGGATTGCAAATCAAGATCCTATTGAACGAAAGCAGAAGCAGACTTGGCTTCTTAATTCCTATTTTCGTGATTTGCCTGATGAAAAAGCCAGATTTTCTCGGCTTCTATTAGAATATCGAAAAAGTGGAGAAGTACCCTTTTCAGATGATTACTTATCTGAGCATCTCATCGATTTTTTCTACAAGATGAAAGCCTTTGAGTTTGAAATCTCACCAGAACAAGTCCGCGATTTTCTAAAAGAATGCCTTCAGGCAGAACATCTATCATCTGCACAAGAAAGTTGGACTAGAGGGATTCTCCTCAATTGTCTTCATCCGTTTTTAGATAGGTTACTCATATAGAAAAAATCCTACCTTGTCTATGCATGGTAGGATTTAAGTATCTCCAAAGATGTACTGGTAAAGTTGGACGACTTTCTGAAAACATTGTGTGTCCATTCTTGTTATTTTTTGAGCATTACGCATCCGAAAATCGAAGGTATAGAGTTGAAATGGATTGACAGCGCCATCTACCTTGTCCGACGAGACAGGAACGAGCAAGCCTTTTTCTGCCAAACGACGTTGGCCGTGAGTGATAGGACAGACAGCTACAAAACCAGTTTGCAAGGCATATTCTCTCCTAGAAACTACCAAGGCAGGTCGCCTTTTCTGAATCTCCCGACCGACTGATGGATCAAAGTCCAGCCAAATGATATCCTGCTTTTCAGGAATATAGTCAGATTTCGCTATCAACTGACCTTACCCCTTCAAAATCGTTTGTCATTCTCAAATCAGTAATCCCATCAAAAGGATCTTTCAGTTTTGGAGCTAAGACAATGACTCCGTCAATTCCTTTGTAGACAACCATTTCTTGACCTTCTGACATCCCTAAATTTTTAGGAATGGTCACAGTGAGCGAATTTCCCACCTTGCGAGTCTTTACTGTATTCATTGCTCTACCTCCACGAATTAGTATACACTAAGTATATACCTGAAAACAAAAAAAGTCAAGTAAATCGTTACTGACCTCAAGGATGTTTCGGACGATTACTATTTGTGATTTATTATGGTCAAAGCCTGTGCAAAAGTTCCTCATTTATGATAGAATAGATGGTAAGAAAGAAAACGTTTTTATCACGTTTTTTTTAGTCGGAAGGGGAAAATATTATGGCTACTATTCAATGGTTTCCGGGCCACATGTCTAAGGCTCGGCGACAGGTTCAGGAGAATTTAAAATTTGTTGATTTTGTGACAATTTTGGTGGATGCTCGGCTACCTTTATCTAGTCAAAATCCTATGTTAACCAAGATTGTTGGAGATAAACCAAAACTCTTGATTTTGAACAAGGCAGACCTTGCTGACCCCGCAATGACCAAAGAATGGCGTCAGTATTTTGAATCACAGGGAATCCAAACTCTGGCTATCAACTCCAAAGAGCAAGTGACTGTAAAAGTTGTGACGGATGCAGCCAAAAAGCTCATGGCTGATAAGATTGCACGCCAGAAAGAACGCGGTATCAAGATCGAAACCTTGCGGACCATGATTATCGGAATTCCAAATGCCGGTAAGTCAACCCTCATGAACCGTTTGGCTGGGAAAAAGATTGCGGTTGTAGGTAATAAACCAGGTGTTACCAAGGGGCAACAATGGCTTAAAACCAATAAAGACCTTGAAATCCTAGACACACCAGGGATTCTTTGGCCTAAGTTTGAAGATGATGCTGTCGCACTGAAACTAGCCTTGACTGGAGCTATCAAAGACCAGTTGCTTCCTATGGATGAGGTGACCATTTTTGGTCTCAATTATTTCAAAAAACATTATCCAGAAAAGCTAGCTGAACGCTTCAAACAAATGAAAATTGAAGAAGAAGCACCTGTTATCATCATGGATATGACCCGTGCCCTTGGTTTCCGAGACGACTACGACCGCTTTTACAGCCTCTTCGTCAAGGAAGTCCGTGATGGAAAGCTCGGTAACTATACCTTAGATACATTGGATGACATCGATGACGACGATTAAAGAAATCAAAGACCTTCTTGCCACTGTCAAAGAATTAGACAATCCCCTTTTTCCTGAACTGGAAAAAGATCCTCGTTCTGGGGTTCAAAAGGAAATCAACAAACGTAAAAAAGCCATTCAGGCTGAACTGGATGAAGACCTTCGTTTGGAATCTATGCTTTCCTATGAAAAAGAACTCTATAAGCAAGGATTGACCCTAATAGCAGGTGTTGATGAGGTCGGCCGTGGTCCTCTGGCTGGACCCGTAGTCGCTGCAGCTGTTATTTTACCTAAAAATTGTAAGATTAAAGGCCTCAACGATAGTAAAAAAATCCCCAAAAAGAAACATCTGGAGATTTATCAAGCCGTTCAAGACCAAGCTTTATCAATTGGGATTGGTATCATGGATAATCAGGTCATCGACCAAGTCAATATCTATGAAGCTACCAAACTAGCCATGAAAGAAGCAATCTCCCAGCTCAGTCCGCAACCTGAGCACCTCTTGATAGATGCCATGAAACTGGAGTTACCAATTTCACAAACCTCCATTATCAAAGGAGATGCTAACTCCCTCTCTATCGCAGCTGCATCCATAGTAGCCAAGGTGACACGGGATGAATTGATGAAGAAATACGATCAGCAATATCCTGGCTATGATTTTACAGCTAATGCAGGCTATGGAACAGCTAAACATCTAGAAGGACTAGAAAAACTAGGTGTCACCCCGATTCACCGAACCAGTTTTGAACCAGTCAAAACACTGGTTTCAACTAAGAAAGACAAGTAAGAGGAAATGATTATGGAGGAACAGTCAGAAATACTCCGCTCCAAGAAAGAATTTGCCTTTGCCTCAAGCACTATATTATCCCAAGTTGGACGAGGGATCATTGTTGGTCTCGTCGTCGGTCTCATCGTCGGATCCTTTCGTTTCTTAATCGAAAAGGGTTTCCATCTGATACAAGGATTCTATCAAGATCAAGCGCACCTAGTGCGCAATCTTTTTATCATTGGTCTATTTTATGTATTCGTTTGCTGGCTCAGTGCGAAACTAACTCGGCTAGAAAAAGATATCAAGGGTTCAGGAATTCCTCAAGTCGAAGCCGAACTAAAGGGACTCATGACTCTAAACTGGTGGAGTGTCCTCTGGAAGAAATATGTATTAGGTATTCTTGCTATTGCCAGTGGCCTTATGCTAGGGCGAGAAGGGCCAAGTATTCAACTTGGAGCTGTTGGTGGTAAAGGTATTGCCAAGTGGCTCAAATCTAGTCCAGTAGAGGAACGTTCCCTGATTGCCAGTGGAGCTGCTGCAGGTTTAGCCGCTGCCTTTAATGCACCGATTGCAGGCCTCCTCTTTGTTGTAGAAGAAGTCTATCATCATTTTTCACGCTTTTTCTGGGTCTCAACTCTAGCAGCCAGTCTCGTAGCAAACTTTGTCTCACTACTCATATTCGGCCTAACACCCGTACTAGATATGCCAGACAACATTCCTCTCATGACCCTAGACCAGTATTGGATATACCTCCTTATGGGAGTTTTTCTCGGGCTTTCTGGTTTTCTCTATGAGAAAGCTGTACTCAATGTTGGTCGAGTTTATGATTGGGTTGGTCAAACAATCCATTTAGATAGTGCTTATTATCCAATCATAGCCTTTATCCTTATCATACCAGTCGGGATTTTCTTGCCACAAATCCTTGGTGGTGGAAATCAGGTCGTTCTTTCCTTGACTGAGCAAAATTTTAGTTTTCAAGTTCTATTAGCTTACTTTTTGATTCGCTTTGTTTGGAGCATGATTAGTTATGGAAGTGGCCTCCCAGGAGGAATCTTCCTTCCCATTCTGGCGCTAGGTTCCTTACTTGGTGCCCTAGTTGGTGTCATTTGTGTCAACCTTGGGATTGTCAGTCAGGAGCAATTCCCTATATTTGTCATTTTAGGAATGAGTGGCTACTTTGGGGCAATATCCAAGGCACCCTTAACTGCCATGATCCTCGTAACTGAGATGGTTGGGGATATTCGCAACCTCATGCCACTGGGCTTAGTGACCTTGGTGGCTTACATCGTCATGGATCTACTCAAGGGGGCACCAGTCTATGAGGCCATGCTTGAAAAAATGCTACCAGAAGAAGCAACAGACGAAGGAGAAGTCACCCTCATAGAAATCCCTGTGTCTGACAAAATTGCTGGAAAACAGGTTCACGAGCTCAACTTGCCACATAACGTACTCATCACCACCCAAGTCCATAATGGCAAAAGCCAAACAGTTAACGGCTCAACTAGAATGTATCTGGGGGATATGATTCACCTAGTGATTCCAAAAAGTGAAATTGGAAAAGTCAAAGATTTGTTGTTGTAGGTTTTTTACATAATTTATATTATGTAAAAATTTAATTTAATACATCAGAAAACCGATTCTCAGAAATGAGATCGGTTATTTTTTGCAGATAAAATATTTACATACAAATAATTGAACTTGGGTAAAAATAAGACTATAATTAAGTTAGAAATGATAAAGCATAAAGCTAGAAAGGAGTTTACTGTATCAAATCTGTACAGTAAGATTAAAATCATGAAAAAGAAAACAATAGCAATTATACAATGTATTTTATATCTCATAGCTCCTTATATAGCTCTTCAGTTATGTAGAATGAACAGAAGTATCGTTACTGATAATCTTTTTTTTATTTTCCTTATTCTGCTGACTATTTCATTCTGGTTTAGTATTTGGAAACTAGAAAAAGCACTAGATAATGATTAACAACGAAACTCCAAAGATTGAGATCTGTTTGACCCAAAAACTGGAAATTTTTGAACTTTTCCTTATGTACACTATTTGAAAAATGTACTTTATAATTGAAATGTACTTTATTTTAAGGCAAGATAAAGTACATTTTTTGATCCAGTAGCTTAGAGGAGTAATGTACAAAAATCCCACCTTTTATGCTATTTTTGTTCCAAAAAAATTTTTTAGTTATTTTTTGCACTTTAAAAAAACTCATGTAATATCTTTCCGAAAAACTATAATTTTCTTGAAAAATATATGAGTCTATGCTATACTACTAGTAGACTTAATTATGGAGAAAATACATGAAACGTGAGATTTTACTGGAACGAATCGACAAACTAAAACAAATCATGCCCTGGTATGTTCTGGAATACTACCAATCCAAGCTTGCTGTGCCCTACAGTTTTACAACCTTGTACGAATATCTCAAGGAATACGATCGATTTTTCAGATGGGTTTTAGAGTCTGGAATTTCAAATGCTGATAAAATGTCTGATATTCCTTTATCTGTCTTGGAAAATATGTCTAAGAAAGATATGGAAGCTTTTATCCTATATCTACGTGAACGTCCATTGCTGAATGCTAATACAACCAAGCAAGGTGTATCTCAGACGACCATCAATCGGACCTTATCAGCACTTTCTAGTCTTTACAAGTATCTAACAGAGGAGGTTGAAAACGACCTGGGAGAACCCTATTTCTATCGTAATGTAATGAAGAAAGTTTCAACCAAGAAAAAGAAAGAAACACTTGCTGCTAGAGCTGAAAACATCAAGCAAAAACTCTTTCTAGGTGATGAAACAGAAGGTTTTCTAACTTATATCGATCAGGAGTACCCACAACAGCTCTCAAATCGCGCTCTCTCATCATTTAATAAGAACAAAGAACGTGATTTGGCCATTATTGCCCTTCTCCTAGCGTCTGGTGTCCGCTTATCTGAAGCTGTTAATCTAGATCTAAGAGACCTCAATCTCAAAATGATGGTGATCGATGTCACTCGAAAAGGGGGGAAACGTGATTCTGTCAATGTCGCTGCTTTTGCTAAGCCTTACCTAGAGAATTATCTAGCCATTCGAAATCAACGCTATAAGACGGAAAAGACAGATACAGCTCTCTTTTTGACCTTATATCGAGGCGTTCCCAATCGTATTGATGCTTCTAGTGTTGAAAAGATGGTTGCTAAGTACTCTGAGGACTTCAAAGTCCGTGTAACTCCACACAAACTACGCCATACCCTGGCGACTAGGCTCTATGATGCTACTAAATCGCAAGTTTTGGTCAGCCATCAGCTAGGACATGCCAGTACACAAGTCACTGACCTCTATACCCATATCGTCAATGATGAACAAAAGAATGCTTTGGATAGCTTATAAAATACATAAAATTATTTATGTAAAATACCACTCATAAAAAGAAGCTGCTAAAACAAGCAACTTCTTTTTGATTTATTCTACTACTGCTTCAGCGATTTCTTCACGACTAATACCAGCAAAGTAGCGTGTGATGTCAATAGTTTCTAAAGCTTTAAGGACATCTTCACGTTCGTATTTCACTCCACGAAGGACATCTTCTACAGCTGCAACGTCCTCGATACCAAAGAAGTCACCGTAAATCTTGATATCTTGGATTTTTGATTCAATGACGTTGGCAAAAACTTCAACCTTACCACTGGTGAATTTTGTTCCACGACGGACGTTAAATTCAGGTGATTTGCCGTAGTTCCAGTCCCAAGTGCCAAACTTGGTATCCTTGATGCGATTGATTTCCGCCAATTCTTCTCCAGAAAAAACGTATTCAGTCATCTCTGGGTACTCTTTTTTCATGTATTCCAATAGCAAATCACGGAATTCTTCAACTGTTATTTTTTCTGGTAATTCATTGACAATATTGGTTACACGGGCACGGACAGATTTCACACCTTTTGATTCAAATTTATCTTTTGAAACCTTGAGGGCGTTAGCAAGGACTGACAAATCAACGTCAAAGAGCAAACAACCGTGGTGCATGATACGCCCATTGATATAGGCTTGGGCATTGCCACAGAATTTCTTACCGTCAATCTCAAGGTCATTACGGCCTGTGAACTCAGCTTTAACGCCTAGTTGAGCCAAGGTATTGATAACTGGAGTTGAGAAGCTCTTGAAGTCAAAGGCCTTGTTTTCATCTTCTTTTGAAATGATGGTGTAGTTGAGGTTGTTTAAATCGTGATAAACAGCTCCACCACCACTGATACGGCGTACTACCTCAATACCATGATCTCGAACATAATCACGGTTGATTTCTTCGATAGTATTCTGGTGACGACCAACAATGATAGAAGGTTTGTTAATCCAAAGTAGGAAAATTTGATCCTCATCTAAAAGGTGTTTAAAGGCATATTCTTCCAAGGCGATATTAAAAGCAGTGTCGTTTGAATGATTGATAATATATTTCATAGTATTTCCAAAAATTTAGTTTTTAAATTCTGTTCATAGCAATCCAATTTTCTAAAGTGGTAAAAAGAAATGTAACGTGTTATCGTTACATTTCTCGGAAAAATTGAGACAAGAGGCTCAATTTTTAGGCATGGAACTCTAATAGAGGTCGCTGCCGTCCGTACTACTTTAAGAAAATTTAGTTGAAAATCTTATTTATTTTTTCTTAGGTGAATGGATAGCCATTCCTAAAACATCCGCAAATGCTTCGTACATTACTTCAGAGTAGGTTGGGTGTCCGTGGATGGTCTTCAGCATTTCTTCAACAGTGATTTCCATTTCGATAATGCTTGACGCTTCGTTGATCAATTCTGCGGCTGCAGGACCAATGATGTGCACACCAAGGATTTCCCCGTATTTTTTATCTGCAATAACTTTTACGAAACCTTGGGCAGCATCAGATGCAATGGCACGACCGTTGGCAGCAAAGTTGAATTTACCGATGGCTACATCATATTTCTCACGTGCTTGTTCTTCAGTCAAACCTACTGCTGCTACTTCAGGAAGAGTGTAGATAGCTGCTGGAGTCAAGTTCAATTTGGCAACAGCATGGTTTCCTTTAAGGGCATTTTCAGCGGCAACTTCACCCATACGGAAGGCTGCGTGCGCTAACATCTTAGTACCGTTAATGTCACCTGGTGCGTAGATACCTGGAACAGAAGTTTCCATGTATTCGTTAACCTTGATGCGACCACGATCCAATTCAAACTCAACATCACCAATTCCTTCAAGATCTGGCACACGACCAATTGAAAGGAGCGCTTTGCTTGCGATGATATCATCTTTTCCTTCAACCTTGATACGAAGTTGACCATTTTCCTCGATGATTTCTTGCAGTTTTGTACCTGTTAAGATGGTCATTCCTTTACGCTCAAGGATCAAGCGAAGGTTCTTAGAAACTTCCGCATCCATAGCTGGAACGATACGGTCCATCATTTCGATAACAGTTACTTTTGACCCAAATGTCATAAAGGCCTGACCGAGTTCGATACCGACAACTCCACCACCGATGATTACGAGGCTTTCTGGAACTTCGTTCATTTCAAGAATATCATCGCTGGTCATCACAAGTGGAGATTCCATACCAGGTACGTTGATCTTGCTGACTTTTGAACCACCAGCAAGGATGATTTTCTTGGTTTCAAGCAATTCCGAACCATTTACCAAGACATTCTTGTCTTTAGTGATGGTACCAATTCCCTTATGTACAGTAACTCCGTAGCTACGAAGAAGACCTGCAACTCCGCCAACCAAAGTATTGACAACCTTAGATTTGGTTTCAAGGAGTTTATCCATATCTACAGTGAAGTTTGGATTTTCGATGACGATACCACGGTTTGCTGCATGGCCAATGTTTTCGATGATTTCAGCGTTGTGAAGGTAGGTTTTAGTTGGGATACATCCACGGTTCAAGCACGTTCCACCGAGTTCAGATTTTTCAACAAGGGCAACCTTACCACCAAGTTGAGCAGCTTTAATCGCCGCCACATAACCAGCAGGACCTCCACCAATCACAACGATATCAAAGGCATCATCGCTCTTACCATCGTCGTTTGAAGCACTAGCTGCAGGCGCAGGTTTTGATTCTGGTGCAGCTGCTCCAGCTGTTGGGATGTTTTCCCCTTCTTCCCCTAGGTAACCGATAACTTCCGTTACAGGAACAGTTTCACCATCTCCTTTGAGGATGGCAATCAAGTACCCATCTTCTTCGGCTTCCAATTCCATGCTGACTTTGTCAGTCATGATTTCCAAAAGGATTTCTCCTTCTTTTACAAATTCTCCGACTTTCTTATTCCATTGGACGATTTGTCCTTCTGTCATATCCACGCCGGCTTTTGGCATAATTACTTCTAAGGCCATGTCTTACTTCCTTTATCTATATCTCTAAAAATAAATACTGTATTTTTAAACCAACATTGAGATTGGGTTCTCAATTAAGGCTTTCAAGTCTTTCATAAACTTAGCACCAGCCATACCATCTACGACACGGTGGTCAATAGTTAACCCCAGGCTCATGATAGGACGAATAACAATCTCACCATTGACAACTACAGGTTTCTCAACTGTTGAGCTAACCCCGAGGATAGCTGAGTTTGGTTGGTTAATAATCGGACCGAAGGACTGAACGCCAAACATTCCCAAGTTACTGATTGTGAAGGTTGAATTTTGCAGTTCGCTTGGAGCCAATTTACCGTCCAAGGTACGACCAATCACATCCTTAAAGGCTACGACCAACTCTGACAAGCTCATTTTTTCAGCATTATAGACAACAGGTGTCATCAATCCATTATCCATACCAACCGCCATCGCAAGGTTGACATAGTTATGAGTGATAATGGTCTTGCCGTCTTCTGTCAATGAAGCGTTGATGTATGGGTGTTTCATCAATGTTTTCACAACAGCGAGTGAAAGAAGGTCTGTTACAGTAGTCTTCTTACCAGTCGCTTCCATAATTGGCTCAAGAACCTTCTTACGAAGGGCCAGCATTTCAGTCATATCAACTTCATAGTTGAGTGTGAAAGTTGGCGCAGTTAGGTAAGATTCAACCATACGTTGCGCGATAACCTTACGCATTGGTGTCATTGGAATACGCTCAATCTCACCATAAGGAGTGATATTGTCTGGAACTTCTTCCACTTTCTCGATTTGAGCAGGAGACTTGATGGTGTCGTTTTCGATATTTTCAGGAAGTAAGGCCAAAACGTCCTTCTTCATGATTTTACCACGGTGACCTGTTCCTTGGATTTCCTGCCAAGCAATGTTATGTTCAAGGGCAATTCGTTTTGCAAGTGGCGAAATGCGAACCACATTTGTGTCTTTATAAGTTTCCACGTCTTCTTTGTGGACACGACCGTTTGCACCTGAGCCAGAAACGTCGTAGAGGTTGATCCCTAGATCATCCGCTAACTTTCTAGCCGCAGGAGTCGCTCTTAGCTTGTCATCAGCCATGACCTCTCCAATTCTATTTATGATGCAAAGGGCGTTTAAAAGCGACCGAAAAATAGGAAATCAACGCAGACTTCGATGAAGTCAAGGAGATTTATCTTTTTTCCGAGCTTTTAGCCCGTGCTCTAATCTATAATATCAAGGACGAAAAGAGTTCTGCACCTAAAAGATACAAAGTTTCTCGTCTTTTTTATTTTATTTACATAACTTATATTATGTATTATTCTTTGTTATATGTCTTACGGATGGCATCTTTGATGCTTTCAACTGTTGGAATCATTGCATTTTCAAGGTTTTGCGCGTAAGGCATTGGCACATCTTCTCCGGCGCAACGGCGGATTGGCGCATCTAGATAATCAAATGCTTCTGATTCTGAAATAATAGCTGAAATCTCTCCGATATAGCCACTTGTTTTGTGGGCGTCGTTGACCAGAACGACCTTACCAGTCTTCTTCACTGAGTTAATGATGATATCCTTATCAAGTGGAACGAGGGTACGTGGGTCCACAATTTCAACTGAAATTCCCTCTTCTGCTAATTCTTCAGCAGCTTGAACCACACGGCGAAGCATTTTACCATAAGTAACGACTGTTACATCTGTTCCTTCGCGTTTGATTTCGCCAACTCCAAGTGGGATTGTGTATTCTGGATCAACTGGCACTTCCCCTTTTTGATTAAATTCTGACTTGTATTCAAGAATGATAACTGGGTTGTTATCACGGATAGAAGACTTGAGCAGCCCTTTCATATCCGCAGGTGTACCTGGAGCTACAACCTTAAGTCCAGGAATGTGAGTAAACCAAGACTCTAGTGATTGCGAGTGCTGAGCCGCAGAACCAACTCCGTTACCAGCTGCACATCGGACAGTCATTGGAACCTGACCTTTACCACCAAACATATAACGTGTTTTAGCAGCTTGGTTGACGATATTGTCCATGGCAATAACAGAGAAGTCCATGAAGGTCATATCGACAATTGGACGAAGTCCTGTCATGGCTGCTCCTGCTGCTGCCCCCGAGATGGCAGCTTCAGAAATCGGACAGTCACGGACACGTTCTGGACCAAATTCTTCGAGCATTCCAACAGAAGTTCCGAAGTCTCCTCCGAAGATACCGACGTCTTCTCCCATCAAGAATACATTTTCATCGCGACGCATTTCCTCAGACATAGCAAGGATAATGGTGTCACGGAAAGACATTGTTTTTGTTTCCATTTTATCTCTTTCTCCTTAGTCTGCGTAAATATCTTCAAAGGCTGATTCAAGCGGTGGGAATGGGCTTTCTTCTGCAAATTTAACAGAAGCTTCTACTGCTTCCTTGACTTGTGCTTGAATTTTTTCCAATTCTTCAGCGCTAGCAATGTTATTTTCAATAAGGTAATTGCGGAGGTTTTCAATTGGGTCTTTTTGTTTCCACAATTCCACTTCTTCACGGGTACGATATTTACCAGGGTCAGATGATGAGTGACCAAGCCAGCGATAAGTGATACTTTCGATCAAAACTGGGCCATTGCCGCCACGAACATGGTCTACGGCTTTCTTAAATCCTTCATAAACATCGATGACATTGTTGCCATCTTCTATAAACATTCCAGGAATTCCATATGCCGCACTACGTTGATGGATATGCTCCACATTGGTCATTTTCTTGATATCCGCAGAAATCCCATAACCGTTGTTAATGCAGTAGAAAATAACAGGAAGTTTCCAAATAGAAGCCATGTTCACTGCTTCGTGGAAAACACCTTCGTTGGTCGCGCCATCTCCAAAGAAGCAGACGACGATTTTTCCAGTGTTTTGCATTTGCTGACTGAGGGCTGCGCCAACAGCGATTCCCATACCACCACCTACGATACCATTGGCACCAAGGTTACCCGCATCTAAGTCGGCGATGTGCATAGAACCACCTTTTCCTTTACAGGTTCCAGTGTATTTTCCAAGGATTTCAGCCATCATTCCGTTAAGGTCAATCCCCTTAGCAATAGCTTGCCCATGTCCACGGTGATTTGAGGTAATCAGATCATCTGGATTAAGAGCCAGCATCGCTCCGACGTTAGCAGCTTCCTCTCCGACAGAAAAGTGAGTCATACCGGGAACTTTCCCCTTTTTCACTAACTGAGCGATTTTTAAGTCCATGCGACGGATTTCTTCCATCTTACGGAACATCTCTAGCAAAAGATTCTTATCTAAAGTTGACATAATCTTGCCTTTCTAACTTTGTACTTACCTTACTATTTTACCCTTTTTAGTATACACTGTCAAAGTATATGGCTAATAAAATTTCACAATATAAAAAAATAAACCCCTGTTAAAACAGGGATTCTCTCTAGTTAGAGCATTTTTTCACAAAGTTGTTTTTCAGGATAATTTCTTAAAATTAGCTCAATCTTTTCATTACGGTTTTCAAACGCCATTGATACAAACAACCAGAAACAATCAAGCTGGCAATTAACCCAATCCAGTAGGCAAATGCCCCTAAGTCAGTTGATTGATCTAGTAGATATCCTAGAGGTATCGCTACTCCCCAATATCCGATTAGACCAAGATAGAAAGGAACGATAGTGTCCTTATACCCTCTTAAAATTCCTTGGAGCGGAGCCGCAAAGGTATCAGCTAGCTGGAAAAAGAGACTGTATGTCAGGAAAACAGCCGTGGTTTCAATGAAGTGAGGGTCATTTCCATATAGACTTGCTACACGATCTCTAAAAATGTAGAGAAAAGATAGGGTAAGACCTGCAAAAATAAGGGCGGTTACTCTTCCCAGACGAGCATAGGTTTTTGCATCCTCAAAACGTTTAGCCCCCACCTCGTAAGACACAACAATAGCCATAGCAGAGGAAATACTCATAGGAAAAGCATACATGAGACTCGAAAAATTCATAGCTGACTGGTGACTGGCGATGATGAGCGATGAAAACTTAGCCATGATCAAGCCAACCACAGAAAAGATAGCTACTTCAGCAAAGACGGTTCCCCCGATTGGTAGACCTAATCGAACACCTTCCTTGATTTTATCTATATTTAGTGGAATGCGTTTTTCAAGATGTAACGCTTTTAACCTTTCTTGTTTGAATAAAACAAGAATAGAAATCCCCAATAAAACCCAATAGGCTAGTGAAGTTCCTAGTCCTGCTCCTGCGCCACCAAGCTCAGGGAAACCGAATGCTCCATATATCAAGAGATAGTTAAAACCACTATTGAGCGGAAGTAATAGGAGCATGAGATACATAGATAGTTTGGTCAATCCAAGAGAATCTAACAAAGACCGAATGACACTAAAAAGCAACAAGGGAATAATCCCGATAGAAAGGTACCAAAGATAAGAAACTGCAACTGAAGCTACTTGAGCTTCTAGTCCGATGTTGTTTAAGACAGGTGGCGCTAAGAATACTACCATTCCAAGCAAGACCAAAGACAGTCCGAAAGCCAAGTAGATAAATTGGTAAAAGTCAGATGCTACTTCTTCCTTTTTACCCCGTCCCAGATGATGGCCGATGATGGGAACCATGGCCGAAACAATCCCTGTTAAAAAAGTAAAGAAAGGATTCCATAGACTCGTTGCAGTTGATACTCCTGCCAAGTCCATGGTATTGTACTGCCCAGTCATAGTTGTATCAACAAAAGAGGCAGAATAATTGGCAAATTGATAGATCAGAATAGGGAAAAATATCTTAAGAAATAAGACAAACTTGTCTTTAAATTGATGGGTTGGATACATATACGCTCTCTATTCTTATAGTTTATAGAGCAGAATCCCATCTATTTTTTGTAGACGATTTGTCCCTTACAGATGGTATATTTAACTTGCCCTTTTAAAGTTTCACCGATAAATGGAGAATTAGCTGATTTTGAAGCAAAGTTTGGACCAACAGTACGATCAGCCTTGGCATCAAAGATAGTGATGTCCGCTGGACCATTCTCAGCCAAATAACCTGCTTCAAAGTTGTAAAGCTTGGCTGGATTAACAGTCATTTTTTCTAGCAATTCCATCAAGCTCAACTCACCAGCTTCCACCAAATAAGTCAAACCAAGAGAAAGAGAGGTTTCCAAACCGGTCATACCAGATGGTGCTTTGGTGATATCTTCTACATTTTTCTCATCTGCATGGTGAGGAGCGTGGTCCGTTGCGATAACTGTGATAACACCTGACTTGAGACCTTCGATAACGGCACGACGGTCTGACTCCAAACGAAGTGGAGGATTCATTTTGGCATTGCTTCCTTGAGTTAAAAGAAGAGCTTCTGTCTTAGAGAAATGCTGTGGCGCTACTTCTGCTGTGACCTGCGCCCCTAATCCCTGAGCAAACTCCACTACCTTGACACTTTCTTCCTTAGACAAATGCTGAATGTGCACATGGGCCTTTGTTGCATAGGCAATCATAACATCACGCGCAATCATAGCGTACTCAGCAACCCCAGTCGCTCCACAGATATGAAAATGTTCCTTAGCGATGTTTTCGTTAAATCCAAGAATCCCATTCAAACCAGGATCTTCCTCATGAAGACTAATAAAAGTATTAAGTTTTTTAGCTTCTTCCATGGCTTCCTTGACCACTTTACTGCTCTCAAGCGGAATACCGTCATCAGAAAAACCAACCGCACCTGCTTCTAAAAGCGCCTTAAAGTCTGTCAAGTCTTGGCCATTAAAGTTCTTAGTAATGGTCGCAACTGTCTTGACGTTAATCTTTTCCTTGGCAGCTGACTGGAGAACTTCTTGAAGAGTCTCTACATCCGAAATGGTTGGACTAGTATTAGCCATCATAACAACGGTTGTAAAGCCACCTGCAGCGGCTGCTAGGGCCCCAGTATGGATGTCCTCCTTGTGGGTTTGACCAGGTTCACGGAAATGAACATGGATATCAACCAGTCCAGGAGCTACCACAAGACCCGTAGCGTCAATCACTTCTGCTCCTTCTTCCTTGATTTCGGGCGCAATTTTGACAATTTTTCCGTCTTGGACCAAAACATCACACACTTGATCCAAACCAGACTTGGGATCCATTACACGACCATTTTTGATAAGTAGCATCTGCTTTCTCCTTTATTCATAGAAATCAACTTGGGTATCCAATAATTTATCCCCATCGTAAACAAACTTGGCTGAAAAGAAGGGTTTGTCCTCTAAAAGCCACTCAACAAAGGTGTGATCACCTTCCCAAGTCGGCTTGCTCAAGACTTCATCATAGGGAACCCATTCTAATGTTCCCTCGTTGCAGTCAATCAAGTCCCCCTCAAACTCCGTTACCTTAAAAACATAGGTGTACCAGTCTAAATCAGGCGTGAACTCAGGAAAAGTGATAACGCCTTTTAACACAGGCTTGGCTTTGAGACCTGTTTCTTCGAGGATTTCACGTGCCGCGCATTCCTGAGGCGTCTCTCCCCTCTCTAGCTTACCACCCACACCAATCCATTTACCAGCATGGACATCATTGGGCTTCTTATTGCGATGGAGCATGAGTAGTTCTTTTCCGTTATCAATGTAGCAAATCGTCGCTAACTGAGGCATATTATCTCCTTATCTAAGCCAATCGATTGGCTCTTGTCCTGTCTCTTTTAAGAATGCATTAGCCTTGGAAAAAGGCTTGGAACCCCAAAATCCTCTATAAACCGATAACGGACTAGGATGGGCTGATTCGATAATCAAGTGGTGAGGATTGGTAACCAAGGTCTTCTTCTTGCGTGCATAAGCACCCCAGAGCACAAAGACTACTGATCTATCCAGATTATTAACAACTCGAATCACAGCATCAGTAAAGGGCTCCCATATTAGCCCAGAATGACCATTGGCTTGCCCAGCAGGAACCGTCAAGCAAGCATTGAGAAGCAAGACTCCTTGCTCAGCCCAAGCTGTCAAATCATGGGATTTCTTAGCTCCGATGTCATCCGACAATTCTTTCAAGATATTTTGCAAGGACGGCGGATCTGGGATAGCATCGGGTACAGAAAAACTCAAACCCTGCGCTTGACCTGGCCCGTGATAGGGGTCTTGCCCTAGAATCACCACCTTCACTTCCTCAAGCGGTGTAGTCAAGAGAGCCTGAAAAACTTTTTCCTTAGGTGGATAAACAGTTCCCTGAGCATAGATCTGTTCCATAAATTGATTGATTTTCCCAAAATAACCTTCAGGTAATTGCTCCTTAATCAAAGCATGCCATGATGAGTGTTGCATCTTTCTCTCCTTTATCGTATCCATCTAAAAGCACGTCTTAATTCATCCGTACCATTTTTAAAAAAGCATAAACCATGTGCAAGAATGATCTTGTCCGGTTTCCAGTTTAACATACGGGAAAAGGAAACCTTTGCCTCTATTTGTCTTCTAAAAAAAGTCATCCTATAATCGATAGGAGTTTGCCCATCAGGGGCTGTTACACGGGCTAAACGATAAATTTTTCTTCGGATTGGACTAGCTATCTTTTCTGGTTCAAAATTCTCTATAAGGTCCGTTACAATGAGTGTTTTAGTCGATTTATGAAAAAACACGACCTCTTCGATGACAGAACTTCCCTTAAAAATAAGTTGATCAATCTCATCAGACCATAAGTCAGGTGCCTTATCAGTTAAAGGAGCATCAAATTCCACCATGACATTCTGACTTTTTGCTCTCTCTTCAACTCCTGGACTAGACCATGCTTGTGCATAAGGATATCTTTTTTTCCAATCTGCAATATAGGCGTAGTGAATCTTATTGGGTGAAATTAGGTAAGCGACTTTGCCCAAAGCGTCCAGTTCAGTAAAGAGCTCCTCATTTGGCGCAATAGGAGAATGAATCCAGAGTTTTCCATCGTTTAACTTTATCACTGTCATACGTGTCTGAAAAGGAAGTTTGAAGACCTTCAAGTCCATTTGTATCAAGTCACCATCTGCTATCCAGATATTTTGATCAACTTCCTTTAGTGTATACAATGGTTCATAAAGAGAAAGTTCTGGTCTTGACATCGTTTACCATTCCTTTATTTTTACTGCCTCTATTATAGCAAAAAGTGGCTATCTAAACCACTTTTTACAGTTCTTATATATACTGTTATTGACCCTATTATTTGACATTAGTATTCACAGTATCAATCAGCCATTAAAAACTTTTCGATTGTATCAATAGCATAGGAAAGTTGATTATTTACAGACATCATCCGTTCAAGATTAGCGTCCATATAGTAGAGTTCAGATAAACCACCCCTAGGGAGAAAGAGTGAACAGTGGATATTCATCTTCTCTCGAGTACTTAACTCTATATGATTGCTTATGATATACTTTAACTCTTTTAAAGAATTTACTTGGGCAACCACACCTTTTAACTGATACTGCTCGATGAGATTTAGTAAGTTATCAATCTCTTCAATGACTTTAATTTCCATATCAACACCTCTTAGGGAAATCACTACAAAGCATCTAAACAATCCAGCAAGTCTTGGTAAGAATGAACTTCATAAGTTGGTTGGGCTTGTGTGTGATTTTCGAGGTGATGTGGGTTGTACCAGATGGTATCTATGCCAGCATTATTTCCACCTTGAATGTCGGCGGTTAAGGAATCTCCAATCATCAGCGTCTTTTCTTTATCAAATCCTGCAATCTGCTGACCGATTTTTTCATAGAATAGTGCATCAGGTTTTTGCGTTTGCAACTGTTCAGAGATAAAGACTTGGTTGAAATAGGGAGCCAGACCTGATTGAGCCAGACGACCCGTCTGAATGGCAGTAATGCCATTTGTCGCAGCATACAAGTCATAATCACGTTCGATGAGGCTGTCCAAGAGTTCATGAGCACCCGAAAGTGTTTGTCCCTGTTTGGCTAAGTAAAATTGGTAACGCTGGGCAAGTAACCTACCGTCTTTTTCCTGTTCAAAATGGGCAAATAAACGAGAAAAGCGCGTGTTAACCAGTTCTTGTTTACTGATTTTCTTTTGCTCCAAGTCCTTCCAGAGAGCCTTGTTCATGGGTACGTAATAATCTTTGTAGGCTTGAATATCTGCAACTCCTTCTTCCTTTAGAAGTTGCGTCAAAGCCACATCCTCAGCAGCATCAAAATCAAGAAGAGTGTGGTCAAGGTCGAAGAGTAGAAATTTGTAGGACATTGAGTTTCCTTTCTGAAAATCCATTAAGAACATTATAGCATAAATGAAAATATCTAAACATAAAACTCTCTAAGAAATTCATCCTCGAGAGTTTTATCTATGGTTCTATTAAAGATGGATAGGGTATTTAAAATATATCAGATTCTTAAGTAAAATTTTAATTATTATAAAGTGTCATAATAAACTAGGTTTTCAATGAGAGATTTATATTAATTTTTCAATATCCTTAAATCTATACCAATTCTATTAAAAAATTTTTTCGCCAGTATTTGAATCTAAGAAATACTTCTTCTCACCTTCGTAAATAAGTATGAGTTCTGTTCCAATAGGCATGTTAAAAATTGATAATACCGCAGGTTCTATTTCAACAATTGTACTCCAGTCACATACTGACATATTTTCTGAATGTGATAGATACTCTTCAGTATCTATTTTGGAAAAAAAACGCCATCCATTATCTAGTTCATCAACGGAATCCTCTCGGAATATCCATTTTATATTCGCCTTATTTCTTAAAATATTATTAGACACTATTGAAGCACCTAATCCCATTCCTGTTTTACTCATATTTATGACCTCTAATTGCTATTATACTATCAATTCCATCTATTCTGAAGTAACTACTGTAAAATATAAATGTTTTCCATTGCTATCTACATACTGGTTGATATAATCTTTTGCTACAGAAATTGACTGGAGTAAGTCGCTATCATTATTTTTAGGAGAGTAATACCAGCTATCATAGGTCAACTCAAGTCCCCCATCTCCCTCTACATAGACATCGCCACCAAAAATCATAAACTTTTTCAACTCTATCCAGTCTATATAGGCCAACATATCTTGATATGTATATGCATAACTTGCAACACCCAATTCTGCTAGCGACTGACCTCTATTTTTAAAATTAAATTTACCTAGTTCCATATGATTGGACTCCTATTTTGCTATCAATGAGAGTAAGTCGACACTCTTGAGTCAGTTCGATATTTTTATAATGTATTTGTAAAACAATAGTTCTCATTTATAATCTCCAAAATTTGAATTAAACTATTTCATATGATGTCTCTTTTAAAATAATTTCTTTAATATTTATCTTTAAAACCTTATTAAATTTTTCAATTCTACTAAAAATATGGATGCAATTTAATTTCCTTATTAGAGTTTTTCGAAAATATTCTAGGTAAATTGTTTCTGAAATACTTTAAATTTTCCAATCGAGTATTTTAAAGAATTTGCAACGATGTAAGCTGTTTTCATTATCAGCAATTTCCATGTTTACTTCAACTTTTAATTCTTCTTTTAAATTGATAGGAGTTAGTAAGAAACTAAAATACCCACTTCCCCCCTCACTATCGTCTCCAAAAATAATCTCTTTCATTTGATGAGGATTTTTTATATATTCATCTATAGCAATATATACCTTGCTCATCTTCTCTTCAAAAATGTAGCATACTTGATAAATTGTTAGATATTTTGTCTCACAATCCAGTCTTATTTCACAAAATTTTTCTGTTTCATCGAACCACTCAGTCCGTAGAATTGTATTATCCAAGATATTTCCTCCATTCATTCCCCCTACCCCAACTCCTTGGCTATTCTGCTTTTTTCAAGTTTTCCCTTAGTAATTCGTTTCCATAAAACAAGTGGGTTCAGACTATAGGATAAACGTAGGAGGAAATAATTAACCCATTCGATAAGGGCAAAAAGCTGTATTAGTGTGGCTATAATAGCCACTCGAACACTCTGTGAGTACCAGACAATAAAAGGAAAGCCTGAAATAAGTAAAACAAGGTCTAGTATTCTGAGAACACCATATAGTTTAGGGACATTTCCACTTCCGAACTGAGGTTTCGAGAGTCTTCTAATCAAAATCGCCCAATAGATTGAACCTTGAAGCAAAATAAATGTCAGTAAAGACAGAGGATAGAGAATGGTTACTAGACTATTCACATCACCAAGCCGATTTTTCAAAAGGAAAAAACAAAACCAAATAGATAGGACGGCTGTGAACTCTCCCAAACAGAGGGACACCAACTCTTTTCTAACTCTCTCTTTTTGTATCTTCATCATCTCCCCCATTTATCTATCATCCTATTTCAGAAAAAAGCCATTCGAATCAGTTTATAATCAAAATTTCACAGAATAAAGGCATTCTATGCGTCGAACAGTCCAATTCCTTTAATATAATTGTAATTCTAAACTTAGATTTACTATAAAATAAATGTTTTAGAGCTATTCTAAGTTTATGATAACCCTAAATTTTAATTTTAGAAGGATTCTAAAGCTAGAATAGCTCTAAAATCACGAGAATGAAGCTATTCGAAGCTTAGAAGAACCTTTTCTAAACTTCATACTCACTTTAACTAGTAGGACTTACAATTTTTCTGATGAGCTTTGAGTTTTTTCAGAGCCCAGTCATAGTGACTGGAAGTGGCACTCACAAAGTAGGAGCCTAGACTTGTCCCACCTGTCCATTTATAGATACCTTTTGTGAACAATTCGTCATTACTGAAGCCTTCCATCAACTCTAAAACCTCTCTATGTGATTGATCGAGAAGTTTAATGGCTTCTTCTAAGGAAGTTCTCTGGTGCTTCTTCCAAAAAGCGACATTCATTTCCCCGTAAGTTTTCCAATTATAAGGTTCGGGGAGAAAAGGTCTTTCATGACCCTTTTGATTGGAATGTACCCAGGTCAAAAGCAGCTGATGCCATTCATAGAGATGGACCAGGACATCCCGTAGATTTTTATCTCTATTCCAGTGAGCTTCTTTTTTCTTTTGGTCTTTTGAAAAATCAAAAGGAGTCTGTAGCTCCTCTTCACTTAGCTGAGAAATTAAGAGATTAAGTTTTTCATAGTTTTCCTTAGAGGCTAACACTAGCTCCTCTTTCGTTCTCGGTCTAGGCATAGGAGTTCTCCCTTCATTTTCAACTAGAATAAGCTATTTTCTTACTTCATTATACCATAATCAAAAAGCAGTTCTTCATTTTACGAACAACTGCTTTTACTAACTATTTTTTTATTCTTATAGTCACTAGTTTACATATAAATCTCTAAAGCGACCATCCACTTCTGCTATCTGATAGAGCAAGTGGGATAGTTCTTGGTAATCTTCTTTTAAACATGAAAGATGAGCTTGACCAAATAGAGATGCCAATTCCTCTTTTAATCTTGCCCCTTCCGGATCATACGCTTTTAAGAATTTACTGAGATAGAGATTTCGAACAGCTGCAAGTTTAAAGCTGAAATACTGATGCAATTGTTTTTGCTCGGTATTTAAGCCGTTTTCAGCAACTGCTTTTGCATAGCATTTCAAAACACCGTTTTGACCATTCAGATATCGGGACTTTATAATCTTTGCTGTTTCCTGATAGATTTCAGTCTGACTAGGACTCTTGATCTTCTTAAAATTTCCCCACATAGAGTATGCTCCGCGCTTATAGTCAATAGCCTCTGCCTTCCAGGCTTCTAAGATATCATTAAAAGCAACCTTCATACAGGCAAAACCAGCTGGATCATGCAAATAGAGATACTGACCATCAAGAGCATACACGGTTACAAAGTGATCCACACCATAAAGGATTGTGTGATTGGGATTGTAGGTCAGATGGCCCATATCAAGAGGTCCCAGTACGACAGGTCCATTGGACAGAAAGGTTTCCAACTTTCTTCTAATCTCTTCCAAATCTACTTCCGCTCCATCCTTTAGATAGAAGTCCTCATAGTCAAATCCAAGTATTTTTAAAGAATGAGAGATAGAAAGATCTGGCATTCCATTGTCAAAGAATATTAGAGGGTGTCGTTCATCTTCCTTTACAATACTAGCGCCATTTCCCATCACCATAATTGCCTCTAAAAACTCTGCTTTAAAGTCATAACCATAGGCATCCAGTGCCATAGCCAATGAATAGCTATAGCAAAGTGACACATCTCCAAAATACATCTGCATATCCCTGCCTCCTTATCTTCTATGGGACTATTATACCGAGAAAACTATTCTCATACCCCATAAAATCCAAACAAAAAATATGGTCTGTTTGTTTACAGACATGAATGTCAACAATTAAAAACTCTGTAGAGATTCTTTCTACAGAGTTCGATTTGCATCTTTATAAAAAGTCAGAAAATGATTTAGTCCCTGATGACTGGTATCCAGAGTTCCATTTGGTAGTCTGAGGACGACATATCTCCTTTGAAATAAACTTCAAAGTCTGGGGCTCCTGAATGGCGATAACCAGTTTCCGGGAAAAAGACTTCTAAGACGTATTTCCAAGTATGGTGGATACTAGCTGGTATAGCCCCCTTGACTGGTACGATAGCATATTCAGCTGCTGGGATGTCTTTGATTGACAAACCCAATTCTTCTGCTTTTACTTTATCCGTCACATCGTAAGCGGCCATATAGTCGATAATTTCACCTTCTTTGACATCCGAGCAGACGCCAAAGGATTGGCCGCTACCCAAACCTTCTAGGCTTTCAAAACTGTGAGTTGCATAGAGTTGCTCCCAAGCAGATGGGCATTTGCTATTGTCAATAGCTTCCAATAGGACACCTGCAACGGTAAATGCAGGCTTCTTTTGAATCTTGATATCCATGTTCTTTCCTCCTGTAATCTTTAAGGATAATTGAAGTCTAGGAAAGACCCGATAAGGTTTTCCATTTCGAACTTCTGAGGGAGTTGCACCATGGAATTTCTTAAAGGCCGCACTAAAAGCATCCGCAGAGTCGTAGCCATATTTCAGTGCTATATCGATGACTTTCTCAGAGTCTTCCCGCAAGTCTGTCACAGCTTCTGACAACCTGCGATTGCGCAAGTATTCTGCTAATGTCATATCTGCCAGGATAGAAAATAACCTGCTAAAGAGCGGGTAAGAATAGCCCGATAGCTGCTGAAATCTTTTCATATCCACTTCTCCAGTCAGTTGCTGCTCCAAATAATCCATAGTTTGATTGAATTGATGCATCATATTCTTCTTTTCTTACCTCCATAAGATACAAAGGTCATTAAAAGCAAAGTGAAAATAGGAAAATTAATGCTGGTTCTAGGTAATTTTTTCTTTTTCGCATAGCTTTTAGTCCGTGTTCAATTCTATCTATATTCTAACAAATACAAGATACTTCCACCCTAGAATCTTTGTAAAAGATTTAAAGGGGTAAATTCTATAACTTATCTTTTAATTTCTCAACAAAGAGATAGGCTGCTGGGCAGGTCAAGGTATTCTTAATCGTCAAATGGTTGATTTGATGGATCTTTTTCCGATCTGTATGGGGGAATTCACGACAGGCCTTGGGACGAACATCATAGATGGAGCAGAGATTGTCTCCTCCTAGAAAGGGGCAAGGCATGGATTTGAAAACTTTATCCCCATCTTCATCCACCTGAAGGAATTCCGCTTCAAAAGCCGGTAATTTCATCTTAAAGTACTTAGCGATACGGGTGATATCTGCTTCTTTAAAGTCGGGCCCCAAAGTCTTGCAACAGTTAGCACAGGCAGTACAATCAATCTCAGCAAAGACTTCTTGGTGAATCTGCTGCGCAATCTTATCTAAGTTTTTAGGAGGTTTTTTCTTTAGATTAGCTAACACTTTGCGGTGCTCCTTCTGCTTTTGCAGTGCTAGTTGGTGGTAATACTCAATATCAATCTCTTTAGACATAATTTCTTCCTAATACAAGTGTTTTTGTCTATTATACCATAAACACTGCCCCCTTTTTGCCCCCTGAACAGAAAAAAGCCCTTCGGAAAAAATCCGAGGGGCTTCAAACCTTGTTCACTGAACTAGATTATTTTTTAAGGTTGTAGAATGATTTCAATCCACGGTATTCAGCTACTTCACCAAGTTGGTCTTCGATACGAAGCAATTGGTTGTATTTAGCGATACGGTCTGTACGTGAAAGTGAACCAGTCTTGATTTGTCCTGCGTTTGTTGCAACTGCGATGTCAGCGATTGTTGAATCTTCAGTTTCACCTGAACGGTGTGATACAACTGCAGTGTAACCAGCTTCTTTCGCCATTTCGATAGCGTCGAATGTTTCAGTAAGAGTACCGATTTGGTTAACTTTGATAAGGATTGAGTTAGCAGCACCTTCTGCAATACCTTTTTCAAGGTAAGAAGTGTTTGTTACGAAGAAGTCGTCACCAACCAATTGAACTTTACCACCAAGACGTTCAGTAAGAGCTTTCCAACCGTCCCAGTCGTTTTCATCCATACCATCTTCGATAGTGATGATTGGGTATTTGTTTACCAATTCTTCAAGGTAGTCGATTTGTTCTGCAGCAGTACGTACAGCAGCGCCTTCACCTTCGAATTTAGTGTAGTCGTAAACTTTACGTTCTTTATCGTAGAATTCTGATGATGCACAGTCAAATCCGATAAATACGTCTTTACCAGGAACATATCCAGCAGCTTCGATCGCAGCAAGGATAGTTTCAACACCGTCTTCAGTTCCTTCGAAACGAGGAGCGAATCCACCTTCGTCACCTACGGCAGTTTCCAAACCACGTGATTTAAGGATTTTCTTAAGAGCGTGGAAGATTTCAGCACCCCAACGAAGAGCTTCTTTGAATGATGGTGCACCAGCAGGTACGATCATGAATTCTTGGAAAGCAATTGGAGCGTCAGAGTGAGAACCACCGTTGATGATGTTCATCATTGGAGTTGGAAGAACTTTAGTGTTGAATCCACCAAGGTAGCTGTAAAGTGGGATTTCAAGGTAGTCAGCAGCAGCACGAGCTACAGCGATAGACACACCAAGAATTGCGTTTGCACCCAATTTACCTTTGTTAGGAGTACCGTCAAGTGCGATCATAGCACGGTCAATAGCTTGTTGGTCACGTACATCGTAGCCGATGATTGCTTCAGCGATGATGTTGTTTACGTTGTCAACAGCTTTTTGTGTACCAAGACCACCGTAACGAGATTTGTCACCGTCGCGAAGTTCAACTGCTTCGTGTTCACCAGTAGAAGCTCCTGATGGAACCATACCACGTCCGAAAGCACCTGATTCAGTATAAACTTCTACTTCAAGTGTTGGGTTACCGCGTGAGTCTAGGACTTCGCGAGCGTAAACATCAGTAATAATTGACATTTTTTACTCTCCTTTGAGTTAAATTTTTTACACCTCTATGATACCTTAAAAATAAGCGTTTTTCAAGAAAAAACGTTATCTTTGTGCAAATTTTCCTTAACTTTATAAAGTAATCGCTTTCACAATTTCCTGTTTATCCACTTAAAATTATCAACTTGTTTGAATATGAAATCGTTATAACCTTTATTAATATTAATCAAAATAATAATTCATTTATGTCGATTAAACAAGTTCTACCTTTAATTTTACAAGTAATTTAAAATATATGTCACAAGTGTTAGTATTTTACAATTCCATATCAAATACTTTATTCACTTTAAAAATTGAGTTAAATTTGATACTATACTATAAGAAAAATATTAAGGAGACTAATAATGAAGAAGAAATTCTTATTAATTGCTTTATTTATATCAGTTATTTTACTTACTGCCTGTGCTAATAATAATAGTAAGGTTGTAGAGAAGAACAGTGATGGTACTTCAACTATTACTTATACTGATGGTAGTGTAATTGGGACAAACGGTAAAGATTTTACATTTTTACAAGAAGACGGTTCATCAATTATTTATCTTGACAACGACAAGACCTATCAGTACCATGGTACTGACGGTAGTTTTGTCTCAAAAGATAGTGGTGGCTCTTATACCATTCAACTTCCTTCTGATGACAATGTCATCCTCTATGCAAATGGTTCATATTTAATTAATAACGCAGATGGGAGTTCTGAAACAGGTTCAAGCAAAGAAGAACTTAATAAATACTTGATTTCTAAAAATTTCACTGTATTTTCTGATCTTGATAAAAAGGTTGCAGACATTGTAGATTACGTAAAGAAAAATAACTAGATCATCTTATCTCTTTCATATTTTGAAGGAGATTTTATTTTGGAATTCAACTTGAATTATGGTAAAATCAAACTATGACAGATTTATCAAAACAACTACTAGAAAAAGCTCATGGTGGGCCGAAAATAAACCCTGACGAACAGCGCCGCTATCTCGGCACTTTCGAGGAAAGAGTTCTTGGCTACGCGGATATCAGTACTGCCAATAGTTCTGAATTAGAACATGGATTTTTCTCTATTTTAGAGGGTTTTCAAGAAAAGGTAGAGGAACTTTTTGTGAAAATCTCACCAAATATCGAGTTTGACAAACAGGTCTTTTACTTAAAACAAGCAAAAGAAAGTAACTGTCAGGCGACTATTGTTTCAGACGATCATATCACTTCTCCTTTTGGTCTTGTCATTCATACAAACGAACCTGTTCAAGTAGACGAAAAGGACCTTAGACTTGCATTCTCAAGCCTCTGGGAAGAGAAAAAGGCAGAGCCACCTAAAAAATCCATCTGGAAAAAATGGTTTGGTTAATGATTTCTCATATTTAATAAACGACCAATATTAGTAGCTGTGTGCTCCAAATAGAGACTTGCGTTTTTCAGACTCTCTTCCAAAGTTTCACTTTTCTCTAAAATGGAAAAGGCTGCTTGTATATTTTCGAATGGTAGGGGAGGCAAATCGTCAGCAAGACTACCACAAATAGCAATAACAGGAACTCCGCTAGGGGTTCTTTTTGCTACACCGATAGGAGCTTTTCCAACAAAGCTTTGACTGTCCAGTCTACCTTCTCCAACGATAACCAAGTCGGCCCCTGCAACTTTCTTGTCAAAGTCAATCAAATCTAAGCAAGTGTCAATCCCAGATACGATAGTGGCCTCAGCAAAGGCACAGAGCCCAGCCGCAATCCCACCACCAGCTCCCGCTCCTTTAAGAGATAAGGTTGATGGCGAAAGTTTTTCATAGAACCGCTGTATAGCCAGATCTACTATCTCAAACAAAGCAGGATCCAAGCCCTTTTGTTTTCCAAATGTATAGGTTGCCCCTTGATGATCACATAGAGGGCTCACGACATCTGCTAAAATGCGGATTTTCACATCTTCAGGAATCCTATATAACTCGCTGTCTGAAACTGACTCGAACTCAAGCAAAGTCTGACCACAAGCTGGCAATTCCTTTCCATTCTTATCATAAAAACGATAACCCAAAGCAGCGGCAATGCCTATCCCACCGTCATTACTTGCCGTACCACCTACACCGATATAGATTTCTTTCATCCCTTGATCAACGAGATGGCGAATCAACTCTCCGATACCTCTGGTTTGGATGTGAAGAGGGTTTCGTTTCTCCTGCGGAATCTTTCCTAAACCAACCAAGTCAGCAACTTCAAAGAGCGCTATTTGGCCTTTTTGAAAATAGCGCATTGATTCTTTTAGGCCAAAAGGTCCTGTCACTTGGAACCATTTTTCTTCTAGTTCAAGAGAATGTCGAATAGCATCTACAGTTCCTTCCCCACCATCACCTACAGGGCAAAGCAGACATTCTACATCTGCTATCGATTTTTGGAAGCCCCTTTTTATAGCTTGAGCGACCTCTTCTGCCGTCAAACTCTCTTTAAAAGAATCGGGTGCAATTACAATTTTCATAGTTCCCTCTCATTCTAAGAAATCAATCAAAGGTAGAACTTCTAAAAAATCCCTCGTATCTATATGAGAAGCTATCTCTGTTTTTACGACCTCTTTGGCACAAAAGGCTATTCCGTGACCTGCTGACTTCAACATTAATAGGTCATTGGCACCATCACCTATGGCAATCGTTCTTTCTTTGGAAAGTCCTAATTCCTTTCTCCAAATCTCAAGCGTAGCTTTTTTTACTTGACCTGTCACAATTTCACCAACTAGTCGACCTGTTAAAAAACCTTCTTTGACTTCTAACTGGTTGGCAGAGAAATAGGAGATACCGAGGGATTTTGCTAATCTCTCAACTATTGGTGTAAATCCACCAGACACTAGACCGACTAGAATACCATTCTTTTGAAGTATGGAGATAAATTCCTGAGCATTCTTGGACAGATGAATGGATTTGAAAACAGTATCAAAGACTGAAATCGGAAGACCTTCTAATAAAGCCACTCTCGCTCGTAAACTTGTTTCAAAGTCCAGTTCACCTCGCATTGCCTGGCTTGTAATCTGCGATATTTCTTCTTCACAACCTGCTTCTCTTCCTAAAAGATCAATCACTTCCTCTGCTATCAGGGTGCCATCAACATCCATAATACAAAGTCCCTTTACTTGAGTCATCCCTTCTCCTCTTTTCTAAACAGTCCAAAAATCGTATGAAAGAATCATACGATTTTATCTATTAGTTGACTAAACTATGGTACAAGTCCAAGTAAGATTTGCAGGCTGTATCCCATGAGAAATCGCATTCCATAGCTTGTTTTTGTAGATTTCTCCAAACGTCCGGCTGGTACTTATAAACATCCAAGGCTGTTTGGAAACTCCAGTTAAGCCAGTATGGTGTTAAATTATCAAAGCTAAATCCAGTACCAGTTCCTTCGATCGGATTGAAGGATTGAACCGTATCACGCAGGCCACCCACTTCATGAACCAATGGTAGAGTTCCATAGCGCATCGCCATCATTTGAGACAAGCCACATGGTTCAAAACGACTTGGCATGAGGAAGAGATCACAAGCTGCGTAGATTTCTTGAGCAAGTTTGACGTCAAAAGTGATATTTGCTGATAGCTTGTCAGGATAGACTTGCGCAAACCATGAGAAGGAATGTTCAAAAGCTGGGTCACCTGTTCCTAAAAGGACTATTTGAACGTCCTCCTGTAAGAAACGATGCAAGCTTTCTACAACGACATCAAAACCTTTTTGGCGGGTCAAACGAGAGACAATCCCAACTAGCGGAACATCTGCTCGGACAGGCAACCCAACTCTCTCTTGCAATTTTGCTTTGTTTTGAGCTTTTCCAGACAAATCTTCCTTATCAAAATGATAGTCTAAAAGAGCATCTGTCTCTGGATTATAAAGATCTGCGTCAATACCATTGACTATACCTGAAACCTTACCTGACTCCATCCGAAGAATCTGGTCCAAACCGCAGCCAAACTGACTGGTCATAATCTCATGTGCATAGCTAGGGGAAACGGTTGTGACACGATCTGCGTAGAGAATACCTGATTTCATCCAGTTGAGACAATCATTCCAGCGAAGGGTCCCATCAGCATAGCGTTCAAATCCCACACCGAACAAATCCCACAACATTCCTTCAGAAAATTGACCTTGAAATTCCAAATTATGAATAGTTAAAACGGTTCTGATTCCTTGATATGCCTGAATCCAATGGTACTTTTCTTTTAACAAGAAGGGAATCATGGCTGTGTGGTAGTCATGAACATGGAGAAGGTCAGGGATAAAGCGGATGCGCTCCATGGCTTCAAGAGCAGCTAGTTGGAAAAAGGCGAAGCGTTCACCATCGTCAAAATCACCGTACACATGACCACGGAAGAAATAATACTGATTATCAATGAAGTAGAAAGTAACCCCATTCAAGACCGTTTTTTTAATACCACAGTATTGTCTACGCCATCCCACACTAACTTCAAAGTGGAGAACATCCTCTATCTGGTCACCAAACTTAGCTTCTACCATATCATAATAAGGCAAGAAAACTGCAACTTCGTGCCCCGCTTTTACAAGTGATTTGGGAAGTGCGCCAATAACATCGCCCAAACCACCTGTTTTTGAAAAGGGTGCTCCTTCTGCCGCTACAAATAAAATTTTCATGAATAAATGTCCTCTGTTACTGTTTCACCCTTCTTCACTACAACTGGATGTTCTGCTGTGCCTCGAATGACAACACCGTCCGCAACCTCAACTCCCTTGTCCAAGATAGCATATTCAACTTGGGCACCTTGCCCAATCACAACACGAGGGAATAAAATGCTGTCCTTCACCACACTATCTTTGTGAACATAAATGTTACGAGATAGGACTGACTGAACTACTTCACCCTCAATGATACTACCAGAAGCAAACTGAGAAGTACTTACTTTTGAAGTATTCGCATAGTAGGTTGGTTCTTCATTCTTAACTTTTGTATAAATCTTTTGATTTGGTGAGAAAAGAGAGTAGAATTTTTTAGATTCAAGCATATCAATATTTGCTTGATAGTAGGATTGAACAGAGTGAATATTTGCTAAGTAGCCTGTGTATTCGTATGCAAAAGCACCTTCTTTTACAGCCAAATCGCGAAGAACATAGCGCAACTTTTCAGGATATTCTTTCTGAGCTTCTTCTTCAAGTCGTTCAATCAACCAAGGAGTATCCACAACAAAGATATCTGTAGACATGTTGAAGAGTTCATCCGTAGATTTGTTATCAAAGAGTTTGTGCGAACGAACATGGTCAGTCTCATCGATTTCCAGAATAGCATTCACATCAGAAATGTCTTTCTTTGGAAGTTTCTTATATACAACTGTAATCGGACCTTTTGTTGTATTGTGTAGGTGGAAGACTTGATTCAAGTCAATATTCACCAACACATCGCAGTTAATCGAAACAGTTTGGTTTGAACCTGAACGTCTCAAGTAGGTAAGAAGTTGTTGGTAATACTCTTTTCCAACTGTACTGCTTTCAACACGAGTATTGTAAATTCCTAGATAGTAGTGACTTAGAAGGGTTGACAAGCCCCACTCACGACCTGAACGGATATGGTCGAAAACTGAGCTGATATTATCTTGTTGGAAAATACCAAAGATACTACGAACACCGGCATTTGCAAGACTGGAAAGGGGGAAGTCAATCAAACGGTATTTCCCACCGAAAGGCAAGCTAGCTACCGGACGGTGTTCTGTTAACGTTGACATATCATGAAAACCAACTGTGTTTCCTAAAATGGCTGAATATTTATCAATCTTCATCTGTTGCTACCCCCACTACTTCATTGTATCCTACTACTTGTACTTCGTCAGTTCCGTCAATCTCTACGCCGTCTGCAATAATGGCACCCTCACCAATAATAGCACGAGTAATCTTTGCTCCATGGCCAATAATAGCCCCACTCATGATAACAGAATCAACGACCTCAGCACCTTCACGTACTTGTGCTTCTGTTGAAAGAATCGAACGTTTAACAGTTCCATCTACAAAACAACCATCCACGACCAATGAATCCTCAACATGTGCATGCGCACCAAAGTAGTTTGGTGGTGAGATCAAGTTTCTTGAATAAATTTTCCACTGACGATTGCGGCTATCCAAGGCATTTTCTGGCGAAATGTACTCCATATTGGCTTCCCAAAGCGACTCAATCGTACCAACGTCTTTCCAGTAGCCATTAAATTCATAAGCATAGACACTTTCACCAGACTCGAGATAGTTAGGGATAACGTTCTTACCAAAGTCTGACATATCCACATTGCTCTTTTCAGCAGCAACAAGCATATTGCGAAGTCGTTTCCAGTCAAAAATATAAATCCCCATAGAAGCCTTTGTAGACTTAGGTTGCGCAGGTTTTTCTTCGAATTCAACGATACGGTTATTGGCATCTGTATTCATGATACCGAAACGGCTAGCTTCTTTGAGCGGTACGTCTAGGACAGCTACTGTCAAACTGGCATTGTTATCCTTGTGGGACTGAAGCATATCATCGTAGTCCATCTTGTAGATGTGGTCACCAGAAAGAATCAAAACATACTCAGGATTAACACTGTCGATGTAGTCAATGTTTTGGTAGATAGCGTGACTAGTCCCTTCAAACCAACGGTTTCCTTCGCTGGCTGAATAAGGTTGTAAAATAGAGACACCTGAATTGATACCATCCAATCCCCAGCTAGAGCCATTTCCGATATGGTTATTCAAAGCAAGAGGTTGGTACTGAGTAATCACACCAACATTATGGATTCCAGAGTTTGCACAGTTGGAAAGAGCAAAGTCAATGATACGGTAGCGCCCACCGAATTGCACTGCCGGTTTGGCAATGCTTTGAGTGAGTTTTCCGAGACGTGTTCCTTGCCCACCCGCAAGGATCAAAGCTAGCATTTCATTCTTCATTTTCTACTCCTTTATAAAGACATGTGAACGTTAAAATCGAAAGAAGGTCGGAAGTCAAACTTTTTTATAAAAATAATAGGAAATCCATTTCTCTTGTGTTTCAAGTCCAATACAAGTACATCCGTTTTTAAAATCTAAAAAATTGTAATCAACAGCCCATTATTCTTTTTTCTTAGCTGGTTTCAAACGACGCTTGATCTTCCAGATGCTTGCTCCCATGGCAGGCAAGGTAAAGGTCAAAGTCTGCTCATAATCTTTCCATAAGCCTTCTTGAGTCTGAACTGTTTGATTGTGCTCTTTCCACACACCTCCCCATTCTTCTAATTCTGTATTCCAAACTTCTTCGTAAATACCTGCAACAGGTAAACCAATCGTAAAGTCCTTACGTTCAACTGGTGCCATATTAAAGACACAGACTAACATTTCGTCCTTCTTGCCCTTACGAATAAAGGAAAGGACACTCTGATCTCTATTATCAGCATCGATAATCTCTATACCATCATAACTAGTATCAATTTCCCAAAGACATCGATGGTCTTTATAGAATTGATTCAGTTGTGAAGTGAAATGCTTCATCTTGGCATTCATTGGATCTTCTAGATTAGACCATTCTAACTGCTCCTCGGACTTCCACTCGAGGAATTGTCCGTACTCACTACCCATGAACAAGAGTTTCTTACCTGGATGACAAATTTGATAGGTGTAGAGGTTGCGCAGACCAGCGAACTGATTGTAGCGATCCCCCCACATCTTATGCATCATACTCTTCTTACCATGAACTACTTCATCATGTGAGAAAGGCAGGAGATAGTTTTCATTGAAAACATACATAAAGCTGAAAGTCACAAGATTAAAGTCATACTTGCGATAAATCGGATCTTCCTCGTAGAAACGGAGAATGTCGTTCATCCAGCCCATATTCCATTTATAGTCAAAGCCAAGGCCACCCATTTCTTTCATACCAGTAATCTTTGTCGCTGATGAACTTTCTTCTGCAATCATCATGATATCTGGATGAGCTAACTTAATCACTGTGTTCAACCGTTGAAGGAAATAATAACCCTCGTAGTTAAGGTTTCCACCGTCCTTATTTGGAGTCCAAGGAGCATTATCATAATCTAGATACAGCATATTGCTCACTGCATCGACCCGGATACCATCTAAGTGGTAAAAATCAATCCAAAATTTAATACTTGAAATCAAGAAAGACTGGACCTCATTTTTCCCAAGGTCAAAATTCAGCGCACCCCAACCATAGTTATGAGCCTTGTTGTGGTCTTGGTATTCAAAAGTTGGTGTGCCGTCATAATATGCCAAGGCATCATCATTAATAGTGAAATGACCTGGAACCCAGTCTACGATAACACCAATGTTATTTATATGACACTCTTCAACGAAATCTTGGAATTCCTCAGGTGTACCATAGGAATGTTCAAAAGCAAAGTAACCCATAAGTTGATAGCCCCAGCTCAATCCAAGTGGGTGAGCCATTAAAGGCATGAACTCAATATGTGTATAGTTCATCTCAACTAAGTATGGAATCAACTCGTCTTTCAGTTGCGAAAACGTATAGGGACTACCGTCTGGATTTCTCTTCCAAGAACCTGCATGAGCCTCGTATATATTAACTGGTCTCTCAAAAAATCCCAGACGTTTGCGACGTGCTAGCCAAAGGCCATCTTTCCATTTCTTTTCACGGATATTGGTCAGAACTGCCCCTGTACCCGGTCTAGCTTCAAAATAAACTGCCAAAGGATCAATCTTCATAATCTGGTGACCATTTGCACGCGTGATATGATATTTATAAATCTGACCTTCCTGAGCTTGACTCGTAAAGACTTCCCAAACACCTGCCTCGTTTCTAACCATTGGAATTTGATTCTCAACCCAATCGGTAAAATCACCAACTAGATGAACTGCTTGTGCATTTGGGGCCCAAACCCTAAAGGTATAGCCTATTTCTCCGTTTTTCTCCTCTCTATGCGCTCCTAAATAATGCTGGAGGTGAAAGTTCTCACCTGTAGTAAAGGTTCTTAATGCTTCTTGATTATTCATTCAATCCCCTTTCTTTTGTAAGCGTTTTCTATAATTCTATTATACACTCTTTTAAGATAACTTTCAAGTAATTTACGAAGGAAATCATATTTTTTTATGAAAGCCTTCAAAAAATTACCTAGCATTTTAAAAAAGATATCCAGAAAATAGAACACGAAACAATTTCCATATATTTTTTTATTATAATACCAGAATATTCGTTTTTTATCAATTTTCTACTGTATTATTTTGAAAAAAATAAAATCAGGAAGTTATTTTCCTGATTTTATAAATTATCTCACATCAAAAACAATGGATTTAACATTTGTCATCGCTTCGATACTATATTTAATTCCTTGCACTCCTGCACCAGAACCTTTTACACCAAGGAAAGGGAAATTATCTGGTCCACGTTGTGTTTTATTATTAATATGAACGGTTCCAACTTCAAGTTTTTCAGCAATTTCAAATGCCTTCTTAAAGTCATTTGTAAAGACTGAAGATTGAAGACCGAATTCTGATTCATTAGCAATTTCTACCGCTTCATTAGCATCTGAAACTCGAATAATTGGAAGAACAGGTCCAAATGGTTCTTCCCAGGCTAATTTCATATCTCTTGTGACATAATCAAAAAGTCCTGGCCAAATGAGATTATTCTCACGTTTGATTGGGCTGAGCGCTTTGGCTCCTTTTTCCTGAGCATCTTCAATCAATCCCCAGATGAAATCAGCTGAAGCATTATCAATAACTGGCGTGATATCTGCATTGTCAAATGGATTGCCTACTGTTAGCTTAGCAACTTCAGCTTGGAGCAATTCTGCCAATCTGTCTGCTACGTTTTCCACAACCAAAACACGTTTGATGGCAGTACAACGCTGACCAGAGTAGCTAAAAGCTCCACCTACGATTTGCTTAGCTGCATTTTCTAAATCTGCATCTTCTAAGACAATTGCTGCATCTTTTCCACCAAGTTCAAGCATAATTGGGCGCATACCAGCTAAACGACCAATACGCTCCCCAATCGGTGTTGAACCTGTAAAGTTAATGAAGTTCACTTCCTTGTGTTCGATGATGTAGTCTCCGATCTCAGAACCACGTCCAGTGATAGTGTTAAAGACACCTGCTGGGATTCCTGCTTCGTCAAATGCTTTAGCCAACAAAAGACCAGAAATAGATCCTTGTGTTGGTGGTTTAAACATAACGACATTTCCTGCAATCAAAGCTGGAGCAATCTTAGATCCAGAAAGGTTGACTGGATAGTTAAATGGTGCAATAGCTAGGACGACCCCAACTGGCTCACGACGGACAACAGCTAGTTTATTTTTACTTGCAGCTTCAAAACCGCCACCTTCCATTGCTTGTCCAGTGATACGGAGACCTTCCTCAGCAGCAAAACGAATCAATTCTGCTGTACGTACTACTTCTCCAATGGCTGCTTTAATCCCTTTTGCAACCTCTTTGGCAAGAATGGTACCAATTTTTTCTTTATCACGTTCCAAAATGTCTGCTGTCTTATGCAAATATGCTGCACGCTCAACGGGTGCTAAATCACGCCATGCTGGGAGAGCTGCACGCGCTGCTTTCATAGCCTCATCTACTTCAGCCTGACTCATAGCAGGTACTGTACCCAGCTTTTCTTGATTGATGGGAGAATAGATGGCAATTTCATTCTCTGATGATTTCCATTTTCCATTCACTAAATTCTGATAATGTGTCAAATTCTCTTCCTCCTGAAAATGATTAAAACTTATTTTATCAAATTTTCAGAAAATTACAACCCCTTTTTGGAAAATATTGATATTTTTTTCACAAACTTGATTCTTCAAATTATTTGAAATTTATTCCTATTAGATATTGGTTTTTCAATAAAAATCAAAAAAAGGTCTAGATTATCTAAACCTTTTTGTGGTATTTACTATGAAAGTACCTTCAAGACCGCAACGCTGATATCATCAATCACATTAGACTCTTTAGAACGACTATTTGTCACAAGCATTTCTAGATTCCCTGCATTTTCAAAGTAGAAGGAAGTTCCCTTGGCATTGAATACCACCAATAAGTGCTCTAATCCACCGTGAATTTCGTAAACAATCCACCCACTATTTTCAGCAGCTGTATGGACGAAGACATGACGATAAACTTCTTCGTATGTTGGATAAGAAAAGGCGCTAGTCTGTGTTTTTAGACGAATAATCTGACGGACAAAGTCAATGCTTTCTTGTCTTTCATTGATCAAATTCCAGTTTATTTGGTTGACACTTTCAGGAGCGTTGTAACTATTCATAGCACGTTCTCGGTCTGCTGGAGTGAGTTGTCCATCTTCACCTGTCGGAATCAACTTGGTTCGACCAAATTCTTGGCCAATTTCCATAAAGGACATTCCTTGCATAAGAATGCTCATCGCTGTTGCTGTCTCAACCTGTCGCATAATCTTATCTGAACTGTGATCTGGATGAAGGGTTACTAACAAATCATGCAAGTTGTAATTATCGTGGGCTTCCACGTAGTTAAGAACTTGGTTTGGACTAAGATATGAGCCCAACTCTCGGCTACCAAGAATAGCTTTGGCTACAATCGGTTCTGTAGCTGCACCGCTAACAAATCCTGCCTTGATTGAGCCATAAACTTCTCCTCCTTTGATGGCATCACGCTGATCATCATTGAAGAATCCAATATTTGGCATCTGGTAAGCATTGTCCTTCTTGGCCTTGTCATAAGGTGCAAGACCAGTCCCCATATCCCAACCTTCTCCATAAGTGATAATACGAGGATCAACTTCATCCAGTGCCCAACGAATTGCCTGCATGGTTTTGATATCGTGAATTCCCATCAAGTCGAAACGGAAACCGTCAATATTGTATTCTTTTACCCAATAAAGGAGTGAGTCAATCATATACTTGCGGTACATTTCGTGTTCGCTTGCGGTTTCATTTCCTACACCAGTGCCGTTTTGGAAGGTTCCATCTGGATTCATACGATAGTAATAATCAGGAACAGTTGTTTGGAAAGGTGCATCGACCGTTGAAAAGGTATGGTTGTAAACGACATCCATAATGACACCGATTCCTGCATCATGATAAGCCTGAATCATGGTCTTGAGGTCTCGAATAACCTGTCCAGGATCATCTGGATTACTAGAGAAACTTGGTTCTGGCGCATTGTAGTTTTGAGGGTCATAACCCCAGTTATAGGTTACATTTCCATCCTCGTCATATTCCTTATGGCGATCAAAGATTGGTTGGAGCTGAACATAATTACAGCCGAGTTCTTTGATATAGTCAAAGGCAGTTGCTTGACCATACTGGTTAACTGTTCCAGTCTGGGCAGCCCCAAGGAAGGTCCCTCGAAGGTTTTCTGGAACTCCAGATGTCGGTGATTTTGTAAAATCACGAATGTGCATCTCGCAGATAACGGCTTTACATGGGTTTTCCAAACGCCAAGGAGCATCTGTCCCATGTTTGACTTCGAATCCTTCTACTTGTCTCTCTTTGTGTGAGAGAATAACAGAACGTTTTCCGTCAGGACTTGTTGCAATTGTATAAGGATCTCTTGTCAAACTCTTGTGATGAGGGAATTCAATCTGATACTGATAAGCCTTGCCAGCAAGATTTTCATCCAGGTCTACACTCCAAACACCAATGGTATTGTACTTATGACTATATGAATAGCTATTCCCACGCTTTAGATTAAGGGTTTTCCAAATCGGCGCGTCGTTACTTGTATTTTCATAAACGACCACTTGGACTGCTGTAGCTGTTGGAGCCCAAAGTTTAAAGCTTGTCTGGTAGTCTGAAATACTATAACCTAACTCTCCTTGGTATCCCCAATGATGATCAAAGCTTTCACTGTGAAAGGCTTTATCAAAAGCAAAGGGATTTCGATCTTTATAGTAAGGACTTGCAATGGCAGGATTTTCAGAATAATAAACCGTCTCATCACCATCTAATATCCAAACCTCAGTCAACAGTGGATAATAGTTAAACCGTAGGAGATAGTCTTTTGTCTTTCCATCTATTTCGACAGAAAAGGTTAAAGTATTGAGTCTTTCTTCACTTGTGACTGTAAAGGAGAATTTTGCTCCAAAATAGTCATTTTCATAATACAAATTTTCTTTAACATCTGCTTGTTTTCTACTGAATGAACAAGCATCATAATCCCCATTTTTTCGGTGAAAATGGATGACTACAGGGTAACTATACATTTCTTTTCCTAATTCCTAATTTTAATTTTTAAGTCATGCTGAAGAATTTAGCGGGAATTTCAGCACAATAGAGAATAGTTTAATAAATATAAAAACACATCGGGAGAGATAGTTCCAGACTATCTAACATCTAGTTTTCAACTATTCTTTACAAACTTTCTAGCCAAGCTTCATCTCTAACTTCGATACCAAGTTCTTGTGCTTTTTGGAGCTTGCTTCCTGCATCCGCTCCTGCTACAACAAGATTCGTTTTCTTGGATACACTGCCTGTGACTTTGGCACCGAGGCTTTCGAGTTTACTTTTGGCTTCTGAGCGTGTGAGACGTTCCAATTTCCCCGTGAGTACAACGGTCAAACCTGACAAGGCTGCATCTTCCACTACTGTCTGCCCTTTGTAGTCAAGATTGACTCCAGCTTCTTTCAACTCGTCTAAGAGAATCTTCGACCCTTCTGTAGCAAAATAAGTCTGAAGGCTTTGTGCAATTACATTACCCAAGCTTTCAATACTTGCTACTTCCTCAAGATCAGCTTGGGCTAGATTTTCAATAGAGTGGAAATGTTGGAGCAAGAGTTGGCTAGCCTTGCTTCCGACATGGCGAATTCCCAGACCAAACAAGAGTTTTTCAGCAGAGTTTTCCTTGGATGCTTGAATGGCCTGATACAGTTTAGAAGCAGACTTTTCCTTGACACCTTCTAAAAGGAGGAAATCTTCTTCTTTCAAACGATAAATATCTGCCACATCTTTGACTAAATTGGTAGCAAAAAGCTTTTCAACGATAGATGGACCAAGTCCTGTAATATTCATGGCATCACGAGAGGCAAAGTGAATCAAGCCTTCCATGATTTGGGCAGGGCATCGTGGATTAATACAACGAAGAGCCACTTCATCTTCAAAATGAAGCAAGTGACTGTCACAACTTGGGCAATTTGATGGAATATCTAGTTTTTCTTCAGAAACACGCTTGGACTCTACCACACGCAAAACAGCAGGAATGATATCTCCAGCCTTATAAACAATAACCGTATCGCCCTTTCGGATATCCTTTTCGGCGATATAATCTACGTTGTGCAGTGTTGCACGGCTAACAGTTGTCCCAGCAAGCTGAACAGGTGTTAGATTGGCAGTCGGGGTCACAACACCCGTACGACCTACTGTCCAGTCAACTGAAAGGAGCTGGGCTTCTTTTTCTTCAGCGGGAAATTTATAGGCGATTGCCCACTTGGGTGCTTTAACGGTAAAACCGAGTTCTTCTTGACCTACTAAGTCATTGACCTTGATTACCACCCCATCGATATCGTAAGGCAGTTTCTCCCGTTCTTGTCCTACTTCTTGGATAAAATCCCATATCTCATCTATGCTTTTAGCCAATATTCGTTTAGGATTAACCACAAAACCAAGCTGTTCAAGATGCTCCAAGACCTTTTCTTGGCTAGCTCGAGTAGAAGGGCTTGCTTCTTGATAGAGGAAAGTCGCAAGATTACGCTTGGCCACTACTGCTGTATCCAACTGACGGAGGGTTCCTGCTGCTGCATTACGAGGATTGGCAAATTCAGGCTCTCCATTTTCTTGGCGAGCTTGGTTGACCAGATCAAACGAAGCGCGTGGCATGTAACACTCTCCACGAACAGTGATATCAAGTTCTTCTGGCAAGGTCAAAGGAATATCCTTGACACGCTTGAGGTTTTCTGTGATATTTTCTCCAATAGACCCATCACCACGTGTGGCACCGACTACCAAAATTCCCTTTTCATAAGTTAGCGAGATAGACAAACCATCGATTTTCAGCTCGCAAATATAGGTCGGGTGGGGTAATTCCTTTCGCACACGCGCATCAAAAGCTTCTAACTCTTCACGTGAAAAAGCATCCTGCAAACTATAAAGAGGATACTGATGACTGTATTTTTCAAAACCATCTAAAACCTTACCACCAACACGATGAGTTGGACTGTCTGCTAAAACTTGATCCGGATAGGCGGCTTCCAATTCGACCAACTCTCGGTAGAGGCAATCATACTCACTATCTGAAACCGAGGGATTGTCACTCGTATAGTACTCGGTTGCATAGCGGTTAAGTAAGGCAACTAACTCATTCATTCTTTCATTCATATTCCCATTTTACCACAAAGCAAGCCCTCCTCACAATAGAGAAGGGCTGAAAAATGGTTTGTAGTGTAATATTTTCTTAAAAAGAGAAATTATAACTCTTTATCAAAATGACCTCGCACATAAACGAGGGAGAAACAAGACAGGATGATAACACCGCTGCCAATTATCAGAAAAGAAGAGAGATGGACACTTGGTAGCACCGTCATAAAGCCTTTTGCAATCGGCATAAATAGGATGGCTAAGGTAAAAATTGTGCTTAGTACTCTTCCCAAGTATTCCCCCTCAACCTTGGTTTGAACCTGAGTAAAAAAGTGAATGTTAAATATCGTCATAAACAGTTCACAAACTAAATTTCCAGAAAAGGAAAGAAAAGTTGGCAATGGTAACCCCATCATAAAAACCCCAACTCCAGTCAAGGCCAATAGAATCAAAAGATTATAAACACCTGCCTTTATTTTGCTAGCTAGAAGAGCTCCGATAATCGAACCAATAGCGCCCATAGTTAAAATAGTTGCATAAGCTCCTTCTACCCCGTATAGTCGATTTGAAAAGGGGAGGAGAAATTCAAAAGCTGCAAAAAAGAAATTAACACTGGAAGCTACTACCAAAAGGAAAAAGATCTCTTGCTGGCGCCAAATATAGCGAATCCCTTCTTTCATATCAGCAAAAATATTTTTCCAGCTGAAAGTCTTTTTCTCTTGTTCCTGAGTCTCTTTTTGGGGGAGAAAAGCTACTAAAGTAAATGCGATGAAAAAGCTAATGGCATCTAAAACAAGCGTCATATGGAGACTGGCAAATTGTAAAACGAGAAAAGAAAGTACAGGGGAGCTAACACCTACAACCTGAAAAACGAGCTCTAAGCGAGCATTATAGGTCACAATCTCTTCTTTTTCTACAACTTCAGTTATAATGGCTTTGTTGGCTGTACGAGAAAATGCAAAGGCAACTGCCTGAACAATATTGGCAAAAATCAAGGCAGCAATCATCAAGCTATCATTTCTGATGAAAGAAATAGCTAAACAGAGAACGCCACAAATCAAGTCTGTCGTCATCAAAATTTTGCGACGCGAAAAGCGGTCTGAAATCACTCCTCCAAAGGGATTGACCAGAATCGATGTGACGAGTTCAGAAATTTGATAAATCCCAAGAACAGTCTGCCCTATCGTTCCCATTGATGCCAACCAAACACTGTTTCCATAATCATAGAGCATATTTCCTATTTTATTAATAGCACCACGACTAATCAACTGGATTGCATGTCGATTCATATAAAAAGCTCCTCTCAAATTTTGAAACTATTGTATCAAAACTGAAAGGAGTCTCTTTATTTTTCCCTTATTTGGGAAATTTAAGCATTTACAAATTTTTCATAATGTTCCTGATAGTAAGCCACTTGCTCTGGAAGCCCAAGCACATCAAAAATATGCATAGCCTCCTGCATCTGACTACAACCCTCTTCTTTCAAGTCTCTCTGGTAGAGGGCGAAACCTTTGAGATAATGGAAGATATTGCGCTCATAAAGCTTGATACCATTTCCAATCAACTTCTCCACATAGCCCTCAAAATAGTCCGCATCCGCAAAGGAACGGTTTTCCAAACAATGCTGGTAACAGTTAAGAGCTAAAATCAAAACGAGTTTACGATGCCGACCAATTTCCTTGTAGTACTCTTCCCTCTCCATAACTTCTCTGCCAATCCGAGCCACATAGTCCACATTGTAGAAAGTATAGAGATTACCGAAAAGAATCAACTCATACATAGTCCATTCTTCTGTTTGAAAAAGATAATCTGCTACCTTTTCCAAATCACTCTGCCTCATCGTGTAATGAGCATCTCTTTGACAAATCAGTCCTTGTAGCAGAATCCAATTCAGCTCAAAATAGAGGGGATTGGTCGAACTCTTTGCTTTCTCAAGCTGTTCCTTTTGTAGCTTTTGAAAACCTGCAATATTATTTGAGTAGTAAAGCGGAATAATCTGTGCCATCAAGGCAACATGTTCATGATTTTGAAAATCTCTAGCCTTGTCCATGAAATTTTCAATAGTCACATGAATATTGTCCAAAATCTCAAAGAAACGAGAAACTGCTAGATCAGACTCCCCAAGCTCGAAGCGAGATAACTGAGAGGTTGAACATGATTCACCTGCCGCCTCTTTTAAGGAGTACTTCCCACTTGTTCGAAATTCACGAAATACCTTTCCAAGATGTTCCATTTCTTACACCTGCTCTGATAATTCTTCCCACTCAAGCATAGCTTCTTCTTGACGATGGCTAATTTTGTCCAGTTCAGCCTGCAATTCCATGAGCTTTTCAGCATCGTTGGTTTCCAGCATTTGTTCAGAAATGGCTTGACTTTGAGTTTCTAACTCTTCAATTTCAGCTTCTAGATTTTCGATTTGTCGCATGAGCTTACGGGCTTCTTTCTGACTTTCTTTCTGAGCTTGGTAGTCATTAACTGGACTTGTTTCTTTTGCTTGATTACTAGTTGAAGCTTCTTTTGTCTGAGTCATTTCTACTTCTGCTTTCTTTTCAACATAGTAGTCATAATCTCCAAGGTAGAGGGTTGAACCACTCTCGGACAATTCCAAAACATGAGTGGCTACACGATTGATAAAGTAACGGTCGTGACTGACAAAGAGCAAGGTCCCATCAAAGTCAATCAAGGCATTTTCCAACACTTCCTTGCTATCAATATCCAAGTGGTTGGTTGGCTCATCCAAAATCAAGAAGTTATTGTTTTCCATTGAAAGTTTGGCAAGAAGCAAACGAGCTTTCTCACCCCCAGACAGCATGCCTACTGATTTCTTAACATCATCACCAGAGAAGAGGAAGGCACCAAGGCGGTTGCGGATTTCAACTTCTGGTGTTAATTTAAAGTCATTCCAGAGTTCATCCAGAACACTATTACTAGGTGTTAACTTGCTTTGAGTCTGGTCATAGTAACCAACCTTGACATTTGCTCCAAAACGCTTCTCTCCTTTGATAAGAGGAATCTGGTCTACTATTGACTTGATAAAGGTTGACTTCCCAATGCCGTTTGGTCCAACGATAGCAACAGCATTCATCTTGCGAAGGTCTAGGTTGATAGGTTCTGACAATATTTCCCCATCATAGCCAATAGCTGCATTTTCAACTGTCAGGACAACATTACCAGATGTTTTTTCAGACTGGAAGGTCATATTGGCTGATTTCTTCCCAGATTCAGGCTTATCTATACGCTCCATTTTTTCTAGTTGTTTACGGCGAGATTGGGCACGCTTGGTCGTTGAAGCTCGGACTAGATTGCGATTGACAAAGTCTTCTAGAGCAGCGATTTCCTTTTGTTGCTTTTCATAGTTTTTTGCCTCAGTAGCTAGCTTTTGCTCCTTCAACTCAACAAAACGAGAATAATTGCCCACATAACGATCCAAGGAATGCTTGGTCAAATCCAGTGTAACCGTCGCAACCTTATCCAAAAAGTAACGGTCGTGACTGACAATAATGAGGGCGCCGCTATAGTTCACCAAGTAATTCTCTAGCCAGGCTATGGTTTCGATATCCAAGTGGTTGGTAGGCTCGTCCAAGACCAAGAGATTTGGCTTTTCAAGGAGCATTTTAGCCAGTGCCAGACGGGTATTTTGACCACCTGAAAGCTCAGCAATTTTCATCTGCCTCATAGACTCATCAAACTTGAATCCATTTAAAATCGCTCGAATGTCTGCTTCGTAGGTGAAGCCACCTGCTTGACGGAAATTTTCTGACAAACGGTCATAATCCGCCATCAGTTTATCCAACTCAGCACCAGACTTTTCACCCATCTCCAACTCCATCTGACGCAGTTGTGTCTCTGTACTCCGTAGATCATCGAAGACATGGAGCATTTCGTCGTAAATGGTATTTTCAGACTCAAATCGGCTGTCTTGGGCTAGGTAGGAAAGAGAGATGTCTTTTTTCTTATTGATTTCCCCTCTAGTTGGCTCCTCTTCTCCAACTAAAATCTTCAAAAGTGTGGACTTTCCTGCCCCATTTTTTCCAACGAGGGCAATCCGATCCCGTTCATCTACTTGCAGGTTGATATGTTCAAAGAGAACCTCACCAGCAAAAGATCGTTCAATTTTATTAGCTTGTAAAATAATCATGATTCTATTTTACTATCTTTTTCACTTTTAGACAATTGCAATGAAAAAAGTTCGAGTTAACACTCGAACTTTTTAGCTTAATATCCAATGCCTCCACGGAATGTGCGAGCCATATCGTTTAAGTCGTAATTCTTAGAAGAGGTATCAATGGTCCATTTACCATCTTTCTTCGTCATTTTGATTTCATATCCCTCTTTTCTCATACTATCACTAGTATCTAGAGGAGTAGATTCAAATTGGCTTGGTGCGTTTTCTAAGATGTACTTCTCACCGGCTTTCATAGCCTCTGAGTAGCTGCTGTACTTACCTTTGTTTTCGTCATAGAATTTACTGCTCAATTCATAGACATTCAAGTTGTCCAAGTCAATCGTTTCAGGTCTTACATAGATAACAGCGTAATCAGGCAAGTATGTTTTAACTTTGTAATCAATTTTTGCTCGTTTAGAGTTTGCTTTGATATACGCCTCAGCAAATGTACGAAGCTCGGCATCTGAAGGTTTGTAGTTATAGAAACCTTTTCCGAATGATTCTACAAATTTCTTGATGAATTCTTCTCTATCAGCCTTCACATCGTTTGTAAATTCAGCATTACCATCAGAAGATTTTTTATCATCAGCAAGTGATACGACTTGAGCCTTGTTATCAGATGTGCTTAGGTTTGTTCCGCCACCTGAGCTTTCTCCATTAAGGTAAACAGCATCAACATATTTTTTCATTACTTCTTTAGCTTCATCAATGTGATCCTCATATTGGCTTGGATCAACTTTGATAGCTACGTCGTTATTCTTTTTAGAGTTTTCTTTGATATCATCGTAGAAGCTAGGTGCAAAATGAAGCTCATATTTAGCATCTTTGTCTACTTCATAAACAACATAACCAGCTACACTCTTACCTTTAGAGATGCTATCTCCATATGACATGAATTTAGTCTTGCTGTCGCTTTCATAAATTTGAATTGGTTCTAATTTTTCATCCTTTTCATTGTAAAGGGTGATATCGCGGCTAGTGAAACTGAACTGTTTGTCACGGTTGTTTTTGATTTCTACTTGAAGAGCAAGGTAGCTTGAAGATGAATCTTCATCTTTAGGCAATACAAACATCCCATCTTTAACAGATACTTCAAAGTTGGAGTTTGAGGCAGTACCGTTGTCGCTTGCCTTCTTTGTTGATCCACAAGCAACAAGTGCTAAAGCTGATACCAGCAAAGCAGAATGCTTAAGAATTTTTTTCATAATAGAATATCTCCTTTTATTATTTACTATATTCTACCATAGCGATAATAAAATTCAAAATAGAAACCGAACCTTTTAAAAAAAACTTAAAATTTTAGAATAATAGCTTAAAATTTTCCAAAAAATTATTTTAAGTATAGAAGCATCATCTTAGAGAATCAATACGAAGTCACGTTTTTCCTTTGAAAACTTTTTCTATATATTTTTCTAAATTTATTAGGAATTCAATCTGAAACCGTTTAGTTATAAACTCTTGTTTATCCTTTTTAGGGAAATGAAAAAAGCTCGATTCGAGCAATAACAACTATGCTACCGTTTTACTAAAATCCTAAATCATGGTATAATGAAACCGATTAAAACAATTTACAACAAAGGAGACACTCTATGACTTACCAAGAAAATTATCAAAAATGGCTCGATTTCGCTGATCTTCCAGACTACCTTCGTCAAGATTTGGAAAATATGGACGAAAAAACAAAGGAAGATGCCTTTTATACCAATCTTGAATTTGGTACTGCTGGTATGCGTGGTTTGATTGGTGCTGGTACAAACCGCATCAACATCTACGTTGTTCGTCAAGCTACCGAAGGTTTGGCTCGTTTGATTGAATCAAAAGGTGGAAATGAAAAAGAACGTGGTGTGGCAATTGCCTACGATAGCCGTCACTTCTCACCTGAGTTTGCCTTTGAATCTGCTGCAGTTCTTGCTAAACACGGTATCAAATCTTACGTATTTGAAAGCCTTCGTCCAACTCCAGAACTGTCATTTGCAGTTCGTCACCTCAACTGTTTCGCAGGTATCATGATTACTGCCAGCCATAACCCTGCTCCATTTAACGGTTACAAGGTTTACGGTGAAGACGGTGGGCAAATGCCTCCACACGATGCAGACGCTTTGACTACTTACATTCGTGCTATCGAAAATCCATTCGCTGTGGAAGTTGCTGATGTCGAAGCTGAAAAAGCTTCTGGTTTGATTGAAGTTATCGGCGAAGCTGTTGATGCAGAATACCTTAAAGAAGTTAAGGACGTAAACATCAACCCAGCCTTGATCGAAGAATTCGGTAAAGACATGAAGATTGTCTACACACCACTTCATGGTACGGGTGAAATGTTGGCTCGTCGTGCTCTTGCCCAAGCAGGATTTGACTCTGTTCAAGTCGTTGAAGCGCAAGCAACTGCTGACCCTGACTTCTCAACTGTAAAATCTCCAAACCCAGAAAGCCAAGCAGCCTTCGCCCTTGCTGAAGAACTTGGTCGTCAAGTTGGTGCAGATGTGCTTGTTGCAACTGACCCTGACGCTGACCGTGTTGGTGTTGAAGTTCTTCAAAAAGATGGAAGCTACCTCAACCTTTCAGGTAACCAAATTGGTGCCATCATGGCTAAATACATCTTGGAAGCCCACAAAAATGCTGGAACTCTTCCTGAAAATGCAGCCCTATGTAAATCTATCGTATCAACTGACTTGGTAACCAAGATTGCTGAAAGCTACGGGGCAACCATGTTCAACGTTTTGACTGGTTTCAAATTTATCGCAGAGAAAATCCAAGAATTCGAAGAAAAACACAATCACACTTACATGATGGGATTTGAAGAAAGCTTCGGTTACTTGATTAAACCATTCGTACGTGATAAAGACGCCATCCAAGCCGTTCTAGTCGTTGCTGAGCTTGCTGCCTACTACCGTTCACGCGGTTTGACACTTGCTGACGGTATCGAAGAAATCTACAAAGAATACGGCTACTACGCTGAAAAGACTATCTCTGTTACCCTTTCTGGTGTTGATGGTGCAGAACAAATCAAGGAAATCATGGCTAAGTTCCGTAACAATGCTCCAAAAGAATGGAATGCAACAGCTATCACTGTCGTAGAAGACTTCAAGGCTCAAACTGCTACTGCTGCTGATGGTACTGTTACAAACTTGACAACTCCTCCAAGTGATGTGTTGAAATATACACTTGCTGACGGTTCATGGATTGCAGTTCGCCCTTCAGGTACAGAACCAAAAATCAAATTCTACATTGCTGTTGTGGGTGAAAGCAATGAAGATTCACAAGCTAAGATTGCCAACATCGAAGCAGAAATCAATGCCTTTGTTAAATAAGAAATTATAAAAGATGAGACCAACCAATCTCATCTTTTTTTCGTATCAAATCTAAGCATTTTTAGAAACTTTATGGCATACTAGACTTATCAATGAAAGCGAGGTAATCTCATGGAACAATTTTTAGAAAACATCAAAGACCTTGAAGTCACTACAGTTGCGCGTGCGCAAGAAGCTCTTGATAAGAAAGAAACTGCAACCTTCTTTATTGGTCGTAAAACTTGCCCTTACTGCCGTAAATTCGCAGGTACCTTGGCAGGTGTCGTAGCTGAAACTAAAGCTCACATCTACTTCATCAACAGTGAAGAACCAAGCCAACTCAATGAGTTACAAGAATTCCGTTCACGCTATGGAATTCCAACTGTACCAGGATTTGTTCACATTGCAGATGGCCAAATCAAGGTCCGTTGCGACTCTTCTATGTCTGCACAAGAAATCAAGGAATTTGCTGGATTGTAAAAAAGCCACTCGTCGAGTGGTTTTTGTATGGTCTAAATTACTTTTTTTCAAGCAAGTCTTGTATCATTCTATGCAGTTCTTCTATCTTTTCAGATTGTTTCTCTAGTAAGATCCTTTGACTCCGTAATTCGTCTTGGAGGTTATCAAGTTTTATCTGCTCATCTGGATTATCCTTTACAAAAATGTTTGTCAAGGCACTCGTTAACATCCCTATTGTGCCAATACCAACAAGCATTAGTAAAACAGCTAACCACTTCCCAAAAATCGACGCAGGAACAATATCTCCATAACCAACAGTCGTTACAGTCACAAGCGCCCACCAAAGACTATCTGAGAATGATTTTTCTTTAACAACAGATAAAATTGAACTACCTACCAGTACAATAAAGGAATTGAGATAGAAAATATAAAGTAAGCCATTTGTTCGTAAGAGTTTTCCAACCTTCTTTTCCAACTTGCCAGTCAAGCCAACGACTCTTAAAAGACGAGTTAGTTTCAGTAATTTTGTCAGCCTTGCTAAACGGAAGATACGCCCTAAGCGAAATACTGTAAAAATAGCATTCAAAGGAAGAATAGCTAGCAAGTCGAAGATATTTTCAAATATAAATCTCCATTTTTCTTTACTTGAAAAGAAACGCCAGCCATAATCCACCACAAAAACAAACCAAAGTAGTAAGTCAATAATACTATAGGGTGGATTATCCAAATCAATTATCTCAGCAAATCCAAGCAAAACAAGGACAACGGATATCAATGCAAGTATGATAATCGTTGTGTCATAGTAATCCTTTAATAGCCATTTTCTCTTCACACTGCTGCTCCTTTAGTTATTTTTATCATTATACCACACTAAAACCCTGACAAAGTACAAAACAAAAGAAGGCACTCGCCTTCTTTTTTATATATCTGTCAATGGTGTTGCAGTATCTGGTGAGGTATTATAAACTTTAAAGTCTACTCCGACTCCCAGATCAGCTTGGGCTAGCTGATTGACCATGGTCATATGAGCCAGCTCCTTGATATTGTTTTCTTTGGATAAATGCCCAAGATAGATTTTCTTTGTGCGATTTCCCATGGCACGAATCATGGCCTCAGCACCGTCTTCGTTAGAGAGGTGACCGAGATCCGACAGGATTCGCTGTTTGAGACGCCAAGCATAAGAACCTGCTCGTAAGATTTCCACGTCGTGGTTGGACTCGATGAGATAACCGTCAGCATTCTCAACAATTCCTGCCATACGATCACTAACATAACCTGTGTCAGTCAGCATGACAAAACTCTTGTCGTCTTTCATAAATCGGTAAAACTGTGGTGCTGCCGCATCATGGCTGACTCCAAAACTCTCAATGTCGATATCGCCAAAGGTTTTGGTTTTGCCCATTTCAAAGATATGCTTCTGCGAAGAGTCTACCTTGCCAAGATACTTACTATTTTCCATAGCCTGCCAGGTCTTTTCATTGGCGTAAAGGTCCATGCCATATTTGCGAGCCAAGACACCGACTCCATGAATATGGTCTGAATGCTCATGCGTAATCAAAATCGCATCCAAATCTTCAGGTTTGCGATTGATTTCACTCAAAAGACTGGTAATTTTCTTACCAGACAAGCCTGCATCCACTAAAATTTTCTTTTTTGGGGTTTCCAGATAAAAGGAATTTCCACTGGAACCTGATGCTAAAATACTGTATTTAAAGCCTATTTCACTCATTCTAGTCTTCTATTTCGTCCTCCCATATTTCTTCTTTTACGGCATCCTTATCATAAGGGAGCACTATGGTAAAGGTCGATCCCTTACCGTATTCACTTTTGGCCCAAATAAAGCCATTGTGTTGTTTAATGATTTCTTTTGCGATAGCCAGACCTAGACCAGTTCCACCTTGAGCCCGGCTTCTTGCACGATCCACACGGTAGAAGCGGTCAAAGATCTTCGGCAAATCTTGCTTTGGAATACCTAGACCTTGGTCTTTGATGGATAAAATCATCTGGTCGTCAGTGGTTTTCATGCTGACAGTGATTTTCCCACCATCTGGTGAGTACTTAATGGCATTGTTAAGAATGTTATCAATCACTTGAGTCATCTTATCGGTATCAATCTCGATCCAAACTGAATTAATAGGGTAATCTCTAACAAGTTCATATTTTTTCTCGTCATCTTGACTTCTCATCTTATCAAAGCGGTTGAGAATAAATGTGATGAAAGCTGTAAAATTAATCAGTTCCACATCTAGCTGACTTGTCGTATTATCAATACGAGAGAGATGCAAGAGATCTGTCACCATCCGCATCATACGGTTGGTTTCATCGAGTGAAACCTTGATAAAATCAGGGGCAATGGGATCATACAAGGCTCCCTCGTCCAAGGCTTCAAGATAAGATTTTACACTGGTCAAAGGAGTTCTTAACTCATGACTTACGTTTGAAACGAAGAGTCTCCGCTCACGTTCTTCCTTCTCCTGCTCGGTCGTATCATGTAAAACGGCAACCAAACCAGAGATGAAACCTGACTCACGGCGAACCAGAGCAAAACGGACACGAAGGCTTAGGTATTCCCCATTTACATCCTGGGAGTCAATCGTCAACTCAGGAATCTGTGTAATCAGATCACGCAGCTCATACTCATCTTCTATCTTAAGCAATTCGAGGATGCTTTTATTCAGAACATCTTCTTTCTGCACACCGAGCTGTTTCTTTGCCATATCGTTAATCATAATAATCTGACCACGGCGATTAGTCGCAAGAACGCCATCTGTCATGTAAGAAAGAATACTGTTCAATCGTTTACTCTCTTGTTCCAGATTTTCTTGGGTCAAACGAATAACTTCTGACAAATCGTTCAGATTATTGGTGATATTGGTGATTTCTGTACTTCCTTGCAAGTCCAAAACTTGAGAATAATCACCTGCAATCAAGTCCTTAACCTTTTGATTTATCTCCTTCAGACGGATATTATCCCGACGATTTTCCAGTAACAGCAAGGTCACCACCAGGATAAAGCCAAGTAAAATCAAGATAAAGATAAAATCGCTGGTCAGAATAGTTTGTCTAATATCTTCAATCATTATTTCTCATATAGTATCCAACACCACGACGTGTGAGAATGTACTCTGGACGACTTGGAGTATCTTCTATTTTCTCACGCAAGCGTCTAATGGTCACGTCCACTGTACGAACATCACCAAAATAGTCATAACCCCATACAGTCTCAAGCAAGTGTTCACGCGTAATCACTTGACCAATATGAGATGCCAAGTGATACAAGAGTTCAAACTCGCGGTGGGTCAAATCTAACTCCTCACCATATTTCTTAGCCACGTAAGCATCTGGAACGATTTCCAAATCACCAATTTGTAAAGGCTGCGTCTTCTTCTCATCAGACTCTTGGCTATCCACAGAAACCAGGTCTGTACGACGAAGCAGGGCCTTGACACGAGCCTGCAATTCACGGTTTGAGAAAGGTTTTGTAACATAATCATCTGCACCTAACTCTAAACCAATAACCTTGTCAAACTCGCTATCCTTAGCTGATAGCATGATAATCGGCACGCTACTAGTCTTACGAATAGCTTTAGCAACTTCTAAACCATCAATTTCAGGTAGCATCAAGTCGAGGATAATAATATCTGGTTGCTCTGCTTCAAATAGGTCGATTGCCTCACGACCATTGAAGGCTGTCACGACTTCATAACCTTCCTTGGCCATATTAAACTTAATAATATCTGAGATTGGTTTCTCATCATCTACAATTAATATTTTTTTCATTTTATCACCTTTTCTCTATCTATTATAACAAAAAAATGCAAAGAAGGCACAAATGGCTACTGTAGGCCTTCATCTTCAAAACTTGTTTTATAAGCCTGCCAAATTTTTTGTTGAGGCTTCGCAAGTGGATAATCAGAAAACTCCTGAGGAGAAACCCAGCGAATTTCTCTGTCCGAAAACTGTTTTGTTTCCAACACTTGACCAGCTAGGATTTGAATGTGCCATTTCCGATGACTAAATACATGCTTGACCTGGTCAAATACTTGCTGGGACCAATTCACTTCTAAATCATAATCCTGCTCAAAGTTTTCTTGAGGGCTTGGTCCAAATGCTCTGCTTTCCTCTTTGACTTGTGAAAAGAGATCTAGCTGATCGTCATCACTTGAGAAATCATCAACTTCGATCAAGGGGAAGTGCCAAAAACCGGCTAGTAGTTTCTCGCTTTCATTTTTCTCAAGTAGATATTGACCACGGTCATTGCGTACAACTAAAGCCTTGAGATAAATTGGGAGAGGTTTTTTCTTGGGTTCTTTAATCGGATATACATCCATAGTTCCGTTCTGATAGGCTGCGCTAAAGTCCTTAACAGGGCTTTCTTCTGGTCGAGGGTTAACCGGAGACTCTATATCAGAACCTAAATCCATCAGAGCTTGGTTAAAATCACCTGGTCGTTTCGGGTCAATCAAGATTTCCATCATAGCTTGGAAAATCTTTCGATTGCTGGGAACTCCGATATCATGGTTAACTTCAAACAAGCGTGCCAAAACTCGCATGACATTACCATCGACCGCTGGCTCAGGCAGGTTAAAAGCGATACTGGAAATAGCTCCCGCAGTGTATGGGCCAATCCCTTTCAGAATAGAAATTCCTTCATAGGTGTTTGGAAATTGCCCCCCAAAGTCAGTCATAATCTGCTGAGCTGCAGCCTGCATATTGCGCACTCGAGAATAATAACCCAAACCTTCCCAAGCCTTCAGCAGACGCTCTTCAGGGGCATTCGCCAGACTTTCAACAGTTGGAAACCAGTCCAAGAATCGTTCGTAGTATGGGATAACTGTATCAACTCTAGTCTGCTGAAGCATGATTTCAGATACCCAGATATGATAAGGATTTTTACTTCTACGCCAGGGTAAATCTCTTTTGTTTTCATCATACCAAGTGAGAAGTTTCTCACGGAAAGAAATAATCTTCTCCTCTGGCCACATGACGATACCGTATTCTTTCAAATCTAACATATATCTAGTATAACATAGAAGCTTCTAACTGTCCTTTTCTCAGTACTAAAAAGCCTCTTCCCATGGGAAAGAGGACTAAATCTTATTGATGAACTGCTTGAGCTGCTGTGATAAGGGTCAACTTGTACACATCATCTGCATTACATCCACGAGAAAGGTCGTTAACTGGTTTGTTCAATCCTTGCAAAACAGGTCCGACAGCCGCAAAACCACCGAGACGTTCAGCCATCTTATAACCAATATTTCCTGCTTCGATACCTGGGAAGACAAAGACATTTGCTTGACCAGCTACATTACTTCCTGGAGCTTTAAGAGCTGCAGTTTCAGGAACAAAGGCCGCATCAAATTGCAACTCACCATCAATCTCAAGGTCAGGACGCAAGTCGTGAGCAATTTTAGTAGCCTCCACTACCTTATCAACACTTTCACCAAAACCTGAACCTTTAGTAGAATAGCTTAGCATAGCAATTTTAGGTTCAATACCAAACATCTTAGCTGTGATTGCTGAGTTGATCGCAATTTCAGCCAAGGCTTCTGCATCTGGATTGATGTTAATGGCACAGTCTCCAAATAGGTAACGTTCTGTACCACGAACCATGAGAAAGGCACCTGAAGTACGCGTTACATTTGGACGAGTTTTAATGATTTGAAGGGCTGGGCGAACTGTTGAAGCAGTTGAGTGAATCGCACCAGATACCATACCGTCAATCAAGCCCAAGTAGACTAGCATCACACCAAAGTAGTTGACATCATCAACCAAAACTTTGCGCGCTTCTTCTTCAGTCATTTTGCCCTTACGACGCTCTACTAAAGCAGCAACCATTTCTTCAAATCGAGGATAGTGTTGAGGGTCGATGACTTCATAACCATCCATGATCCCTTCGATTTCAAGATAAATTTTAATTTTTTCAGGGTTTCCGAGCAAAACAGGAATTACTTCTGTTTCTTTTACCAAGCGTTTTGTCGCTTGAAGAATACGAGGTTCTTCCCCTTCAGGGAGAACGATACGAGCATTTTTGCCAACTAGGTTGGCTTTGAGACTTTCAAAAACTTCCATTAGTTTTCTCCTTTAAGAAAATAAATTATACTCCAGATAGATTTTAAAGAGTATTAGTTGATAACTGAGTAATAAGATTGCTGAAATCATCCGGTAAGGGGCTTTCTAATTGCAAATCTTGCTCAAGAAAAGGATGATAAAAAGATAAATAATGACAATGCAGAGCCTGACGTTGGATACCATCATCCAAACTACCACCATACAAATCATCTCCCAACAAAGGAAAGCCGATGTGAGAAAAATGCACTCGTATCTGATGAGTTCGTCCAGTATGCAGATGAATATCGACTAGGTGAATATTTCCATAAGACGCTACAACTTTGTAAGATGTATGGGCGTATTTCCCACCTTTTGCAACCCGTCTCGTGATAATGGAATCTTCATCACGCGCAATCGGGGCGATAATCTCTCCTTCTGGCTCCAAGACACCATCTCCTTTAACCAGTGCAAAATACCTTTTTTCGATAGACTTTCGTTGCAGTTGCTTGTCCAACCGTGCATGAGCATAGCCGTGCTTGGCAAAGAGCATCAAACCAGAAGTATCTCTATCAAGCCTAGTCACGATGTGAACTTGCTGGTTTTCATAGTTTTGCTTGACATAGTAGCCCTTGATAAAATTGGCAATGGTATTGGAATGATTGACACTGGGGATGGAAGCTATTCCATAGGGCTTGTTCAAAACTAGAAAATGGTCATCCTCATAGAGAATATCCAGTGGACGATCGATGGCCTCCAAGGTTTCAAATCCTTCCTCTGCTGGAATGTCAATAGTCACCCTGTCTCCAATATCTAAGAGATAAGTCGCATTTTGAGGTTGGCCATTGACCAGAATAGCTCCACCTCGAAACTTAATCTTAGCCAAAAGTCCCTTAGAAACCTCATGTTTCTTGAGGAAGGTTTTGACTTTGACGTGCTCATCTGCGAGAAATTCGAACCTCATTCATCCACCTCTCCGATGAAGGCATCTTTGACACGATTCCAGAAACTAGTGTGGCTTGGAGTCGCTACGAAGTGGATCTTGTGATGGTCGATTTGATACTCAATCCGTTCGATATTACGGAAGGAATAGACGCTGTTATCGACTGATATCGTGTGGTAATCATTGCGTGTCGGCAAAAGTTCAATCTTATCTTTTTTGGGAATAATGATCGATGACCCCAAAGTGCGATAGACTCGGTTGTTAAGACTCGCTATCTCCGTCAACTGCAAGGCTTCAATGGTAGGATGCAAGACAGCTCCACCCAAGGATTTGTTGTAGGCGGTACTTCCCGTCGGCGTTGAAACAGTCACTCCATCTCCACGAAATCTCTCAAACGGAACGTGGTTAATGATGATATCCGCAACCATGGTCCGATCTGATCGACGGATACTGGCTTCATTTAAAGCACGGAAGATTTTCACTTCTCCATTTTCAAGCGTTACCTTGACATTCAAGACTGGATAGGAAACTTTGGCACCAGTATCTAGTAAAAGATTGGTCACCAACTGATCCAGCTCAAAATCACGATAATCTGTGTAAAATCCCAAATGCCCTGTATGAACACCTACAAATCGAACCTTGTCTAACTGATTCTCATACTTGTGAAAAGCAGACAAAAGCATCCCGTCGCCACCAATCGAAATGACGATGTCGGGATTGGTATCGTTCAGTATAAAATGTTGTTTCTTGAGTTTTTCCCTCAGCTCATGCAAGACCTTCTGACTTTGTGGCTTTCTATTTGCTATGAGGTCAACTCGTTTACCTGTATTCTTCATCTGTATCGTCACTATTTCCTACACCATCGTTTAGTTTTCTGCTCAATGGATCAAAGAGAGCCTGCGCTTCCTGGATATCATCACGAATCTTACCCATTTCTTCATCCAGTTGATAGGCTATTTTGGCCGTGATTTCCAGTCTTTTCCTGATTTCTTCTGGAAAATCGCCCTGATATTTATAATTGAGCGAGTGTTCAATCGTAGCCCAGAAATTCATGGCTAACGTCCGTATTTGAATCTCCGCCAAAATCGTCTTCGCTCCGTTGATCGTATCAACCGTGTACTCGACAACCACGTGATAAGAACGATAGCCCGAAGCCTTACGATGAGTGATATAGTCTCGTTCCTGAACGACTCTCATATCTTGGCGTTTACGTAGAATCTCAACTACCTCTTTAACGTCATCAACAAACTGAACCATGACACGTAAACCCGCAATATCTTGCAGATCATGTTCTAGACTTGCATAAGTAATTCCTCGACGAGCCATTTTTTCTTTGATACTTTCAATCGGTTTGACACGACCCGTTACAAACTCAATCGGAGAATGCTTGTTTTGCTTACGATACTGTTTGCGAATTCCCCGAAGTTTAATCTTCAATTCACCAACAGCCTGAATGTAAGGATCTAAAAATTCTTCCCATTCTATGGTCATACTTTCTCCCTTGTAATGTTTGATTGCTCTGTCGAAAATCTTTGATTTTTTCAGTACATTCGTATACAATAAATACATTGTCCATTATACCATAAATCGCTTTCAAAGATATAGAAAAGGTTGAAAAAATGAAACATTTAGAAATAGAATTGAAAACACTTCTGAAAAAAGAGGAATATGATCATCTAAAAAAACAGTTTTCCCATATCCAACCCGTCCTTCAGAAAAACTACTACATTGATACACCAGGTTTCCAATTGCGTGAAAAGAAGGTTGCCATGCGCATTCGCACTTTTGCAGATTGGGCGGAATTGACCTTAAAAGTGCCTCAAACTGTAGGAAATATGGAATACAACCAGAAACTAACTCTTCCAGAAGCTGAATCATACCTAGAAAAACAAAAACTACCTCAAGGGCTCGTTCTAGAGAAGCTTGCTAAGATTGGTATTGAAAGCCATGAATGGCTTGTTCTAGGCTGCCTTTCCACCCTTCGTTATGAAACGAAAACAGAAATTGGCTTAATGGCCTTAGATGAAAGTCACTACCTTGACCAGACGGACTATGAACTCGAGCTTGAAGTCACTGACCATGAAAAAGGCAAAGCCGATTTTCAGAGATTTTTAGATGAAAATCAGATAACTTATCAGAAAGCTCCATCAAAATTAATTCGTTTTATTAAAAGCATGAAAAAAAGCTGAAATAATCTCCTTTTTTTGGTAAAATAGAAAAGATAAAAATAATAGAATCATCATTAGGAAAAAGAGACTTTTCCTAATGATGATTCACAAAGTTTACAGAGGACGGTCTATAATGTCAGATAGAAACAACATGAAACTTTTCACCCTAAACTCTAACCCAGAAATCGCTCAAAAGATTGCTGATACTGTTGGTGTCCCTCTTGGAAAATTATCTTCACGTCAATTTTCTGATGGTGAAATCCAAGTCAATATCGAAGAGAGTGTTCGTGGTTATGACGTCTATATCATCCAATCAACAAGCTACCCTGTTAGCAATCACTTGATGGAACTCTTAATTATGGTTGATGCGTGTGTTCGCGCCAGTGCTCATAGTATCAACGTCGTCCTTCCTTACTTTGGCTATGCGCGTCAAGATCGTATCGCTTCTTCCCGTGAACCACTGACAGCTAAATTGGTTTCAAATATGTTAGTAAAAGCTGGGGTTGACCGTGTTCTAACTCTCGATCTCCATGCTGTACAGGTACAAGGTTTCTTCGACATTCCAGTGGACAATCTTTATACAATTCCTCTTTTTGCCAAACACTACTGTGACAAAGGTCTTCTTGGTTCTGATGTCGTTGTTGTTAGTCCAAAGAACTCTGGTGTTAAACGTGCTCGTAGCTTAGCTGAATACTTGGATGCTCCAATCGCTATCATAGACTATGCTCAAGACGACTCAGAACGCAGTGAAGGCTATATCATCGGGGATGTTGAAGGCAAGAAGGCTATCTTGATTGACGATATCCTAAATACTGGTCGTACTTTCTCTGAAGCAGCCAAAATCGTTGAACGTGAAGGCGCAACTGAGATTTATGCAGTTTCTAGTCACGGTTTATTCGTTGAAGGTGCTGCTGAACTTCTAGATGCAACTAACATTAAAGAAATCCTTGTGACTGACTCAGTAGCAACCAAAGAAAGAACTCCAGAAAATGTATGTTACATTACTGCTAGCGAATTAATCGGAGATGCGATTGTCCGCATCCATGAAAGAAAACCAGTCAGCCCGCTCTTTGCTTACAACAAAAAGAAATAAGGTGATTCTTTGATTTATTTGGACAATGCTGCTACGACTCCTATGTCAGCAGTAGCTATTGCAGAAATGACCAAGGTCATGCAAGAAACTCATGGTAATCCTTCTAGTATTCATAGTCATGGTCGGCAGGCTGGCAAACTCTTGCGAGAGGCTCGTCAGGACTTAGCCCACTTACTAGGAACCAAACCTCAACATATCTTTTTCACGTCTGGCGGTACAGAAAGTAACAATACAGCCATTATTGGCTATTGTCTCCGTCATCAAGACAATGGAAAACATATCATTACGACAGCTATTGAACACCATTCTGTGCTTGAGACTATCGATTATTTGGTTCAACATTTTGGTTTTGAAGCGACCATCATCCAACCAGTAAATCAAGAGATAACTGCCCAGCAAATTCAAGAAGCCTTACGTGACGATACCATTCTCGTTTCCACCATGTATGCTAATAATGAAACAGGTAGCCTCTTACCTATCGCTGAGATTGGACGTATTTTAAAAGATCATCCTATTGCTTATCATGTAGATGCTGTTCAAGCTATCGGGAAAATCCCTATCCATCCCGAGGAATTAGGAATTGATTTTCTCAGCGCTTCTGCCCACAAATTCCATGGACCAAAAGGAGTCGGCTTTCTTTATGCTTCTTCCGTGGACTTTGATTCCTACCTTCACGGTGGGGACCAAGAACAAAAGAAACGGGCTGGAACAGAAAATCTCGCTGCCATTGTAGGCATGGTCGCTGCTCTCAAAGAAGATTTAAATGACCAAGCTAAGCATTACCAAAAACTAAGTGCACTCAAATCTACTTTTTTAGAAGAAATTGCAGGTCTCGACTACTACCTCAATGAAAGTAACCACCAACTGCCTTATGTTTTTAATATCGGTTTTCCTGGTCAGAAAAATGATTTACTTTTACTTCGGTTAGATCTTGAAGGAATTTCAATTTCTACCGGTTCAGCTTGTGCTGCTGGTATTGTGCAAACCAGTCATGTGCTTGAAGCATTTTATGGACCAGATTCACATCGATTGAAAGAATCTGTCCGTATCAGTCTCTCTCCTCTTAACACTGAGGAGGAACTGAAACAACTCGCACAAACCTTAAAAAATATTATTGGAGATTAATCTAATGGCATTCGAAAAAACCATTAAACTACAAAACTGCCGCTACGACTACACACTTAGCCCAACTGTCAAAAAGTTCACACTGAAAGATAATACTTTCTTTGAAACAAAGGTTGGAAACTACGAACTGACTCGTTTGCTTGAGAAAGTACCCAACAGTGGTGAAGGTTTCAAGCTAAAAATCATCATCAACAAAGACCTTACAGGTGCTAAACTCAACATTACTGACAAGTCTGGCCTTCGTTTGGTGAATATCTTTAAATCAGAAGACCACCACATTCATCAAGAAAAATTCTACTTCCTCATGGACAGCCTTGTAGAACGCGGTATCTTCACTAAAGAAGAAAGATAATTGACTATGTATCGACTTACCTATCAAGATAACTATCACGTAGAACGTATACTTGAATATAAGGATTACGAAGAGCTCATGTTATCTCTATCTGGCTGTGTGACCCTACCTGATACTCTCCTAATCAGCTCCTTAACGCTGAATGATAAGGTGATTTATCAAGGATTGGTTGGCGATCTCTACCGTTTTCTATCACAAGCTCATTTTTCAGATAAAAACTAAGAAATTTCTTAGTTTTTTCTTGTTTTTGTTGATTTTTTCACAATGTTTCTATAAAATAGAAGAATAGAAAGGTTGTGATTTTGTGAAAGATAAACAGTCTGCTATTCCAAAAGCAACAGCAAAAAGGCTCTCTCTTTACTATCGAATTTTCAAGAGATTTCATGCAGAAAAAATCGAACGTGCCAACTCCAAGCAAATTGCAGAGGCTATCGGAATCGATTCTGCGACCGTTCGTCGGGATTTTTCCTATTTTGGTGAACTAGGTCGTCGTGGTTTTGGTTACGATGTCAAAAAATTGATGAATTTTTTTGCTGATCTCCTAAATGATAACTCCATTACAAATGTTATGCTGGTTGGGATTGGAAATATGGGCCATGCCCTTCTCCACTACCGCTTCCACGAGCGTAACAAGATGAAAATTATCATGGCCTTTGATCTAGATGACCATCCAGAAGTTGGAAGCCAGACACCTGATGGAATTCCAATCTATGGTATCTCACAGATCAAAGAAAAAATCAAAGAAGCAGATGTTAAAACTGCTATCCTAACTGTTCCAAGTGTTAAATCACAAGAAGTTGCCAATCTTTTGGTTGATGCAGGTATAAAAGGTATTCTCAGTTTTTCCCCTGTTCACCTTCACCTCCCAAAAGATGTGGTCGTTCAGTATGTCGATTTGACAAGCGAACTCCAAACCCTCCTCTATTTTATGCGTAAAGAGGATTAGAAAGCGAAAACATTTATGAAAAAACCAGTTATTGGGATTACAGGAAATGAAAAAGCTCATCCAGATGATGACATCATGATGAGCTATGCAGCAAAAGGCTTTGTTGAAGGAGTCAAGGACGCTGGCGGAATTCCAATCATCCTACCGATTGGTGATCAAGAAATGGCTGCCTATTACATCAGTATCATTGATAAGCTCATCCTAACGGGTGGGCAAAATGTTGATCCAAAATACTATGGTGAACCAAAGGCTATTGATAGTGATGACTACCACCTTCAAAGAGATATTTTTGAACTAGCACTTATCAAAGAAGCGATTAAGCAGAAGAAGCCAATTTTCTCTGTTTGTCGGGGTACTCAACTTTTCAATGTCGCCATGGGAGGCACGCTTCACCAAGATATCGAGGATCATTGGCAGGACTGTTCAGCCGAATACACGACACAACGTCTCGTAACGGAACCTGATACCATTCTCCGAGAAATCTATGGAGAAATCTCTCATATCAACTCCTTCCACCACCAGAGTATTAAAGATCTAGCTTCAAATCTTAAGGTTGTAGCACATGATCCTAAAGATGGAATCATTGAGGCTGTGACAACTACGGACGACTTTCCTTATCTTGGTGTCCAATGGCATCCTGAATTTCTCTTTGAAAATCGCCCCAAAGATAAAACTCTATTTGACTATGTTGTTAACGAACTCTAAATCAAATCCGTTTTTTCACGGTAACTAAAGTAATCCGAGTGAGAGACAATTAAATGATCCAGAAACACAATTCCCATCAGTTCGCAGGCTTCCTTGACTAGCTTAGTGACATGGTCGTCATTTCGACTAGGAGATACAGCACCAGATGGATGATTGTGAACGAGAATCACAGAGGTTGCCATATGCTTCAAAGCATAGTGAAGGATTTCCCTTGGTTCAGCGATGCTGCGTGTCGCAGATCCGATAAAAATGGTCTGTTGATGAATGATTTGATTTTGAGTATTGAGATAGAGCGCCACTAGGTGCTCTTGTTTTTTGTCGCCAAGTTCCTGTTGCATTTTCTTGGCTAGCTTTTGACTACTGAGAATACTTTCCATCTCAAGGGTTTCATGTTTGTGAATGCGATGTCCCAGTTCAATCACCGCTTGTAATTCAATGGCCTTAATCCGTCCAATACCAGACAAACTCTGCAATTCCTGCAGGGTCATTTTTTTCAGATCAGTTAGACTGGTCAAACTATTCAAGACTTTCTGAGCGATTTCAAAAACATTGGCCTGACGCGTTCCCGTTCTGAGCAGAATAGCTAGTAATTCTTGATTGCTCAGCGCCTCTACTCCTTCTTTAACTAGTCTTTCTCTAGGCAAGAGTGAATCTTCTTGGAATGAAATACTGTACATAAAAATCCTCCTCACTTTATTATTCGTGAGAAGGATGAAAAATTAGATTTTTTTCTCAATTGGAGCAACGCTGGCTAAGAGTTTTTTCAGACCGACTTCTGGGAAATTGATTTTCAATTCCTGAGTATCACCGCTACCAGAGACTTCCAGAACAGTTCCCTCTCCCCACTTCTTGTGGAGAGCAATATCACCAATAGACCAGCTTGTATCACTAGACGCTGATTTTGCAGCAGTTGCAAACTGTCCAAACGGAAGACCACTTGACTGGATAGAGCTTGGTGCAGCATTGCGTTTCCGTTCTTGAAGGGCCTGAGCTAAGCTCATACCTTGACCAAAGGCCACTCCACCACTGCTATAAGAGGCTTTAAAGCTAGTATTCGCTGGACGGGCCAAACCTTGATACTCAAGCAAGTCCGAACTAATTTCATTGATAAAACGAGTTGGACGGTTATAATTTGTACGACCGAAAAGCAAGCGTGAGTTGGCATTGGTCAGATAGAGGATCTTTTCTGCTCGTGTGATACCGACATAGGCCAAACGGCGTTCCTCTTCTAGCTCATCTGGATCTTCAGCTGCACGGCTAAGTGGAAAGACATTCTCCTCCATCCCGATGATAAAGACAACTGGGAACTCGAGTCCCTTAGCAGCGTGCAAGGTCATCAAGGTCACTTCTGATGTCTCCTGACTGCCTGAATCTGTGTCTGCAATCAAAGCCAAGTCATTCAAGAAACGACTGAATTTATCTAAACCTGTTTCCTCTTCTTGACTATCAGAATTGTCATCAAAATTCTTGGTAACAGATAGGAACTCTTCGATATTTTCAACCCGCGCCTTACTTTCCAAGGTTGCCTGAGCATTAAGAATATCGATATAACCTGTTTTTTCTAGAACAACCTCAACCAGCTCGGTGATAGTTAATTGATCCAGTTTTTCTCGCAAATCCAAGATCATATTGGCAAAGTCCCAAATTGACTGGGCTGCTTTTCCTTTGATGCCAGACAACATGATATTGGCTGAAGCATCCAGCATAGACATGTCTTGCATATTCGCAAAGTCGCGAATTTTCTCAACCGTTCCTGGGCCAATTCCACGTTTTGGTTCGTTAATAATGCGCTCAAAACTGATATTGTCACTTAAATTAGCGATAAGATTAAGGTAGGCGATAATATCACGGATTTCCTTACGGCTGTAGAACTTGGTCCCGCCGACCATAGTATAAGGAATATTGGACTTTAGGAGGGCCTCCTCAATAGTACGAGATTGAGCATTAGTACGGTAAAGCACTGCAAAGTCTTTGTGAAGGAAGTTTTGACTGCGACCAAGTTCATCGATGGTTTTGGCTACAAAAACAGCCTCATCTTGTTCGTCGTTAGCACGATAGTAAATTATCTGCTCCCCATCAGCATTCTGGGTCCAGAGATTCTTAGGACGACGATTTTTATTGTTTTTGATGACGTCATCGGCGGCTTGGAGAATGGTTTTGGTTGAACGGTAGTTTTCTTCTAACAAAACAACCTTGGCTTTGGGATAGTCTTTCTCAAAATCTAAGATATTTTGCATATCAGCCCCACGCCAACCGTAGATGGACTGGTCCGCATCTCCAACTACACAGATATTTTTAAAGCGTGAAGCCAAGAGTTTGACCAATTGATACTGGGCATGGTTAGTATCTTGGTACTCATCAACATGAATGTACTGGAACTTCTGCTGATAGTAGGTCAAGACATCAGGATTTTGATCAAAGAGACGCAGGGTCAGCATAATCAAATCATCAAAGTCAACGGACTCAGACTGACGAAGCTCCTTTTGATAAGCTGTATAACACTGAGCCACGATTTGCGTATACATATCACCAGCTTGAGCAGCATAAGCCACATCATCAATTAGGTCATTCTTAGCATTGGAAATGGTTCCCAAAATAGTCCGTTCATTCCATTTTTTCGGATCTAAGTTTAATTGCTTGAGAATGCGCTTCATAAGTGTTCGCTGTTCTCCTGGATCTACAATAGTGAAATTACGATTGTAGCCAATATGATCCGCATCACGACGTAGAATACGAACACACATGGAGTGAAAGGTCGCAATTAGACAGTCCTGGGTTGCTGGATTAAGGCTATAAGCACGCTCCTTCATCTCGCGCGCAGCCTTGTTGGTAAAGGTAATGGCCAAAATATTCCAAGGATTGACCATTTTTTCATCAATCAAGTAGGCGATTCTGTGAGTTAAAACACGAGTCTTTCCAGAACCAGCCCCCGCCATAATCAACAAGGGCCCTTCTGTCGTTTGCACCGCCTCAGCTTGACGGTCATTCATTCCATTCAATAATGCGTTCATTTTCTCTTCCTTACTCTTGAAGTCAATGTTTCTATTATATCAAAAATCAGGGAAAATATCTTTACCTAGACTGATTGCGTCTAGAAAGTAACTCTATCATCAGCTGAAGACAACTCCTCATATCTAGATAAAAAAATGAGCTTGGATATTATTTCCAAACTCATTTAAATCAATTGCAATTTACTAGAACAAGCCTAAAACGGTTCCATCACTTTCAACATCCATATTGAGAGCTGCAGGTCGTTTTGGAAGTCCTGGCATGGTCATGACATCACCAGTCAGGGCAACAATAAAGCCTGCACCTAATTTTGGTACCAATTCACGAATGGTAATTTCAAAGTTTTCTGGAGCTCCAAGTGCACTTGGGTTGTCAGAGAAACTGTACTGAGTTTTCGCCATACAGATTGGCAATTTGTCCCATCCGTTTTGAACGATTTGAGCGATTTGCGTTTGGGCTTTCTTCTCAAAGTTCACTTTGCTACCACGGTAGATTTCAGTGACAATTTTTTCAATCTTTTCTTGGACAGAAAGGTCATTGTCATAAAGACGTGTGTAGTTAGCTGGATTTTCTGAGATTGTATTGACAAGCGTTTCGGCAAGTTTTACACCACCTTTTGCCCCATCAGCCCAGACACTTGCTAGTTCAACTGGTACATCAATAGAAGCACAAAGTTCTTTCAAGGCTGCAATTTCAGCTTCTGTATCAGAGACAAATTCATTGATAGCTACAACTGCTGGAATACCAAACTTACGGATATTCTCAACGTGGCGTTTCAAGTTAGCAAAACCTGCACGAACTGCTTCTACATTTTCCTCTGTAAGAGCGTCTTTAGCCACACCACCATTCATCTTAAGGGCACGAAGGGTTGCGACGATGACTACTGCATCTGGAGAAGTTGGCAAGTTAGGCGTCTTGATGTCAAGGAATTTCTCAGCGCCAAGGTCCGCACCAAAACCAGCTTCAGTAACTGTGTAGTCCGCTAAGTGAAGGGCTGTAGTCGTTGCCAAAACAGAGTTACATCCATGAGCGATATTGGCAAATGGACCACCATGTACAAAGGCAGGTGTACCGTAAATTGTCTGAACCAAGTTCGGTTTGATAGCATCTTTCAGAATCAATGCTAAAGCCCCCTCAACCTGCAAATCACCAACAGAAACTGGCGTACGATCGTAACGATAGCCGATAACGATATTCGCCAAACGACGTTTCAAGTCTTCAATATCCGTAGCCAAGCAAAGAATGGCCATGATTTCTGAAGCAACTGTAATATCAAAACCATCCTCACGAGGAATACCGTTTAGAGGACCACCAAGTCCAACGGTCACATGACGAAGGGCACGGTCATTCAAGTCCACAACACGTTTCCAAAGAATACGACGTTGATCGATTCCCAGCTCATTTCCTTGGTGTAAGTGGTTGTCAATCAAGGCAGAAAGGGCATTATTAGCAGTTGTAATGGCATGCATATCCCCCGTAAAGTGAAGGTTGATGTCTTCCATTGGCAACACTTGGGCATAACCACCACCGGCTGCACCGCCCTTAATCCCCATGACTGGACCAAGAGATGGTTCGCGGATGGCAATCATGGTTTTCTTACCAATCTTATTCAAGGCATCCGCCAGACCAATGGTAATGGTTGATTTCCCTTCACCTGCAGGTGTTGGGTTGATGGCAGTAACCAAGATCAATTTCCCAACTGGATTGCTCTCAACTGCACGAATTTTATCAAAGCTGAGTTTAGCCTTATACTTTCCATATAATTCCAAATCATCGTAAGAAATGCCCAATTTCTCAACAACATCAACGATTGGTTTCAATTCAATACTCTGTGCGATTTCAATATCTGTTTTCATTCAAAACTCCTCTAACCTCTAATGTGATAATTCATTATAACACAAAACAAGATTTTTAACATCCATAAACTCTCTAAACGTTCGTAAATATCCTGATTTTCAAGATTTTTAGGGCTCTTTTAAAAATTTTATATGGCTTTATAGTTATAAACTATAGTGTAGCTTTGTTTTAGCAAAATTTTATCGCTTTCATTTTACTTACTGTTTATTTTTGTGTACAATAGTCCTATGAAAATTTTAGTCACATCGGGCGGTACCAGTGAAGCTATTGATAGTGTCCGCTCTATTACTAACCATTCTACAGGTCGTTTGGGGAAAATCATCACAGAAACCTTGCTTGCTGCGGGGCATGAAGTTTGTTTGATAACGACAAAACGAGCTTTGAAGCCAGAAGCTCATCCCAACTTAAGCATTCGAGAAATTGACAATACCAACGACCTTCTAGTTGTGATGCAAGAACTTGTTAAGGAATATCAGGTCTTAATCCACTCAATGGCCGTATCTGATTACACTCCTGTTTATATGACAGGGCTTGAGGAAGTTCAGGCTAGCCCTAATTTGGAAGAATTTTTAAGCAAGCAGAATCATCAGACTAAGATTTCTTCAACTGATGAGGTTCAGGTCTTATTCCTGAAAAAAACACCCAAAATCATCTCTCTGGTCAAAGAATGGAATCCTGCCATTCATCTGATTGGGTTTAAATTGCTGGTTGATGTCTCTGAGGATTATCTCATTGAGATCGCACGAAAGAGTCTTATCAAGAACCAAGCAGACTTAATCATTGCAAATGACCTGACTCAAATTTCAGCAAATCAGCATCGCGCAATCTTTGTTGAGAAAGAGCAACTCCAAACCGTTCAAACCAAAGAAGAAATCGCAAACCTCCTTCTTGAAAAAATTCAAGCATACGATTCATAGAAAGGAAAGCCATGGCAAATATTCTCATCGCAGTGACAGGTTCCATTGCCTCCTATAAATCAGCTGACTTAGTCAGTTCCTTGAAGAAACAAGGCCATCAGATCACTGTCTTAATGACTGAGGCAGCGAGAGAGTTTATCCAACCGTTGACACTACAGGTCCTCTCTCAAAATCCTGTCCACCTTGATGTCATGAAGGAACCAGCTCCTGATCAAGTCAATCATATCGAACTAGGCAAAAGAACTGACCTTTTTATTGTAGCCCCAGCTACTGCTAATACCATTGCAAAGTTAGCACACGGATTTGCTGACAACATGGTGACAAGCACAGCGCTTGCCCTGCCAAACCACGTCAAAAAGTTAGTCGCACCAGCCATGAATACAAAAATGTATGACCATCCGGCAACTCAGGCTAATCTAAAAATATTAGAGACCTATGGTTATCAGATCATCTCTCCAAAAGAATCTCTACTAGCCTGTGGCGATCACGGCAAAGGCGCCCTAGCTGACCTGAATACTATTTTAGAAAGAATAAAGGAAACCCTCGATGAACAAACACTCTAACATTGCACCGATTGCTATCTTTTTTGCAGTTATGCTCGTTATCCACTTTTTGAGTTCTCTCCTATTTAACCTTTTCCCATTCCCAATCAAACCAACTATCGTTCATATTCCAGTAATCATTGCTAGTATCATCTATGGTCCTCGGGTTGGGGTTACACTTGGTTTTCTTATGGGACTATTGAGCTTAACGGTAAACACGATTACCATCCTTCCAACCAGCTACCTCTTCTCACCTTTCGTACCGAACGGAAACATTTACTCTGCGATTATCGCTATTGTTCCTCGCATTTTGATTGGTCTGACACCTTACTTGGTTTATAAATTATTAAAAAACAGAACAGGTCTCATCTTTGCTGGTGCTCTCGGTTCCCTTACCAACACCGTCTTTGTCCTTGGGGGAATCTTCTTCCTTTTTGGAAATGTCTTCGACGGCAATATTCAAAAACTCCTTGCAACCGTTATTTCTACAAACTCAATTGCCGAGCTTGTCATTTCTGCCGTTCTAACAGTAGCAATTGTCCCCCGTCTCGAAACCTTGAAGAAATAAAAAATCAACTCCACTTTCATTCTGAAGGTGGAGTTTAGCATTTAAAACATGAGAAACATCAATAGAATGTGAAAGCCAAAGCGCAGGAGCTGATACGAAAGAGGTGTAGGTTGCTGACTTTTCTGGCTATCCAAATATAGGGTTAGTGATAGAAAAATCAAACCAAATGCAATCACCAATCTGACGAAATAAGCAATTTCGAGTATTGCTGCCATCAAAAGAAAACCTAATAAAGGAAGGCTAAAGAGTGAAACAGCCAGGCTACTTGCTAATAGAGAGAGTAGCGAAAGGACCAATAAACTATAAACTAGGAAGCGAGTCCAACCTGAGACTACTTTCCCTTCACTTTTCTGTTTTGACATCATCACGATTACCACTATTAGGTAAACAAAAAGTATCATCACATTTTCTCCTCGTTTCCTATTATTCTTTACCACATTTTAACCAAATTTTCCTGAAAAATCAATAATACTTCTTGACTTGATTGGTGATTTATTGTACTATACTTGTGTATATACAGATAAATGGAGGTTCTTATGGATATACGGAAAAAAACGCAGTTTATGACTATGACTGCCCTACTCACTGCAATAGCGATTTTGATTCCAATCATTATGCCTTTTAAAATCGTTATCCCACCGGCTTCTTACACCTTGGGGAGTCATATCCCCATCTTTATCGCCATGTTTCTTTCGCCTTTGATGGCTGCTTTTGTGATTATTGCTTCTAGTCTCGGTTTCCTGATGGCAGGCTACCCTATGGTTATTGTCCTACGCGCCTTTTCTCACATCGTTTTTGGTACTTTGGGGGCTTTGTACTTAAAGAAATTCCCTGAAACCTTGGATAAACCAAAGACATCTTGGATTTTTAACTTTGTTTTGGGTGTTGTTCATGCTATCGCTGAAGTAATAGCTTGTATTATCTTCTATGCTACTTCAGGGACAAATGTTGAAAATATGTTTTATGTTCTCTTTGTCCTAGTTGGTTTTGGCACAATCGTCCATAGTATGGTAGACTATACATTAGCACTAGCTGTCTATAAAGTACTTCGAAAACGTCGCTAAAAGGAAAAACTATGACAAAGGATCGCAAACAAGCTCTTCTCAAACTGTTAAAAGAGGCGCCAAAAGCTCTCAATGGTCAAACCTTGGCTGAGCACTTCCATGTTACTCGTCAGGTCATTGTACAGGACATCGCTATTCTCCGAGCAGATGGAGCTCCTATCCTATCCACCAATCGTGGCTATATCTACAAAGAAAATGATGCCAGCCCCTACGTCCACAAACTCTTTAAAGTGAAACATGAACTGGAAGAAATCGGTCAGGAACTACTAGCCATTGTAGATAATGGCGGTCGTGTTCAAAATATCTTAATCGATCATCCCGTTTATGGCGAAATTGAAACCCTACTCAAACTCACTTGCCGCCGAGATGTCCAGCACTTTCTGGAACAAGTCGAGAATTCAGACTTTAGACCCCTTTCTGAATTGACAGACGGCATCCATTACCACCTTGTTGAAGCAGAAACACAACAAGACCTCCACTATATCGAGGAGGCCTTGGATCAGTTAGGTTATTTGGTAAAAGACTAGAAAATTTCTTTCTCCCAGCCGTCCTCTGTACGGTGGCGATAGAAGAACTCTGACTTGTCAGGTGCTTCCATCATTTCCATCAAAGGCAATATATCATAGGCCAGTTCCAAATTTGGAATCTGGTCTTTTTGCACCCAAGATACTTCTTCAAATCTAAAAATTTGAGGTTTATATATGGAGAATTAGCTGTAACATGCTCTAAACACTATCCGTTTAATTTTACATTGAAAATTTTCTCCAAATTTTTTACAATATCGTTCCCTTAATTTTCTTTTCGAGCAATAAACATACCATATTCTTTAGGAATGATTAACATACCCTTATGAAAATTCATTTCTAATCTTTTACGAATGACTTTTTCTTCTAGCGAACCAATTTCTGAAATTCCTTTAAAGGATTGGATGTATTTAACTAGGTCATCTATACTAGTTACCTGTAACTCATCATCATAGAGTAATGTTTCGACAGAGCCAAAATACATACTCAGTTGGCTTTTGCCATTTTGTAAAGTAAACGTTTTATTTTCCAAATCTTGATTGATCTCATCTTTAAATAAACTTGCTAAATAATCTACAACTCCATTTTCACCAAATGTGGCACAGTAAAAAATACCTCCTGTTTTTAAGATTCTATTCACCTCGGAGAGAGCTTTAGGAATATCATTTACATGATGTAAAAGCATATTAGCAATAACAATATCAAACGTTTCATTCTCAAAAGAAATCTTTTGAATATCCATTATTGTATAGTTGACATTGTTCCTATTTCCAATCACTGACTTCGTTGTTTTTACCATATCTTTAGAAAAATCTGTAACAACCAACTGCTTCATTCTATCAATAGAATCACTATTACTTTTCCATAGTTCTCCTGTACCACATCCCAATTCTAGGACCTTTACTTCATCAGTGATTTGGTAGTTGAAAAATATCCAATTATTAAACCCTAATTTATTTTTTGAATATTTCTTATGTAGTTTTACTCTAATATCAAGATTATCTTGTTTTGCATATTGTTCAATTACCCTATCAGCCATTTTCTTTTACTTCCTTTCATATCTTAAGATTATACCATAAAATAAAATATCTCCGATTTCAAAATTGAAGGTGGAGATTGTTAAAGATAAAGATAGAAAAGAAGAATAGGAAATTTTGAAGTATTCAGTTGACATACACCGACATACTTATCCTATATTTAAGTACCAATCATTAAAGGTTAACACCGTTCCAGTAATCATACAACTAGAAAATTTCTTTTTCCCAGCCGTCCTCTGTGCGGTGGCGATAGAAGAACTCAGACTTGTCAGGTGCTTCCATCATTTCCATCAGAGGCAACATATCATAGGCCAGATCCAAATTTGGAATCTGGTCTTTTGGTACCCAAGATACTTCTCCTTCATCTGAAGATTGGAGATTCCCAGTAAACTTTGTCGCCTTATAACAAAAAACGATGTAGCGCCCACCTGTATCTAAGGGCCAATTTTTAATGCCGACTAGTTGAGGATTTTGAATGGTCAGGCCAGTTTCTTCGTATATTTCACGAATGACAGACTCGGCAAAGGCCTCGCCATTCTCAACATGTCCTCCTGGAAAGGCATAGCCAGACCAGAGATTGTTTTCAGGAGAGCGATATTGCATGACTACTTGCTTGGTTTCAATGTCTTCAATCAGACAGATATTGGTTAAAATAGTTGCTTGGGCACGGGACATAGATTTGCTCGCTTTCTAAGTTGTTATATGCTTTTTTCGAACTTGATATCAGATTTCATGATGAATGGATTAATCAACTCGTGATGTTCATAAGTAGTACGGGCCAAAAAACCTCTAACAATGGTGATTTCTTTATCTTGTATGTGATAGTCTATATTGATGGGAATGGCTGGATCCGACATAATTGACAAAGCAAAAAATGCTGCAAACCAAAGATAAAGTGCCACCAATCCACTAAATATTTGAAAAATAAGGTGGTACCATTGAAAATCTCTTATTCTATAAAAGATTCTCCAGGGATGGATTAAGCAGGTCAAACAAAGAATGAAAAACCAACTATTCCACAAAATTGGAGTAAAGGATAGACCAAAAACTAACAACACCAAATGAAGAACCATAAAAGTCAGCAAGACCAGATAGAGGTTTTTAAATGAAAATAACTTAACTAGATTTTCTTTTGTCATGATTTTTCCTCTTTTTGCCATTATATTTCAAAATCACTATCACTATCGCTGGAATAAAGAAAAAGATTAGATAAGTAGCAATTGGAAGCCAGATGTAGCGATAATCAACAGATAATAGGGAAGGAATTTTTTTAACATTTCTCCCTTTCACCCCAACAATTAAGTGGAGAAGAAAAATAGGTCCATTTATGTATAGAAAAGGTTCTAAAAATTCTTGTACTGAATCCTTATTGCTAAAACCATCTCTAAAAATACCTTGATAGAGTGTGTGCACCAAAAAGACAAAATTCATAATAATTGGCAAGACATAGGACATTTCCTGATATGGTTTTGGGATAAGTGACGTCCCGAACAACACATACATGATACCAAAAATAGAAAATAATATTATGCCACCATCCATAAAAGAAGCAAGCTTTGGATGCCTTCCCATCCACAATTGGACGTGAGCTATCAAAGAATCCTTTTTATGGATTTTTCTCATTTTTCTGTTCTTTTGTTTGATCTTCTTTGGTTTCTTAATCTTTCGTTCCATTTTCGCCTCCTTCTTCTCTTTTCTTTCTGTATAATCAAAAGCAGAATGCCCAGCCCCAAGAAAAAGAAAAAGAGATAACTTACAATAGGAACCCAGACATATGCTGGATCCATAGAAATTATAGGAGGGAAATTCGTTGACTTACGACGTCCTAGCCAATTCAGACCTACCAAGAGATGAAAGGGAAAAAGAAGACCATTGAACCCAATAAATCCCCATGAAAAGTAACGCCATTTCTGAAGTTTATCACTACTAAAACGAAAGACAAGGAAATAGGTTGATAAGATCAGAAGGATAAGATTGAAGCTTAAGGGGGAAAGATAGTTTATGTTCGGTAATAGGTAACTAATGTAAGAGGCGGCAAGAAATGATACAAACATAGATCCAAATAATACACTCGTATCCAAAAGTTGACCAATCCTTCTGTGCCTTTCCATCCAAAGAAAAATCCTTTTAGTCCAAGAAGGCTTTTCTTTTGTCTTGTACTTCATTTGTCTACTCATCTTCATTTTCATCTACTCCTTTTTTTGAACCTTTAGAGAGAAAGAAGATTGCCAAAGTTAACATCAAGACTAGAAGGTAGACGACAATAGGAAACCAGATATAGGATGACTCCAGTGAAAACAAAGGTGATAGAACAACTCTTCCTCTTTTTCTCACGCCAATCAGTTGAAAAATGAAGCTAAGGATATTGATATAAATAAAGGGTTCACAAAATCTTTTAAGGGTCCTTTCTTTTTCAGTTTTCACTGACAAAAAGAGAGCATAGAACCTATTACCCAAGATAAAAAGATTCAATTGCAAGGGAAATAGGAGTTCTCTGTACCGAAAATCAGCTGGAAGGCTTTTGTTTTGTGATGTTGTAAATTCTATAACTAGGAACAATATGATATAAAAGAACATATCAAGCATAAATTTGACAAATCGATGCCCTTGTAACCAAAAACGAACAGAATCTAAGCCTGATGACTTCTTATACTTCGTCTCTTTCAAATTCATAATAACTTCCCTCTATTTATAATATAATCTAAAACATGATTGTTTGTTCATTGCGTAATCTGAAAACAAAATCGCAATTCTACCAGTATTTAACTCTCAGATTTTGAGGATTTCTTACGTACCATTCTAATTTCAGTGATAGGTTTTCCAAGGTCAAGTATTTTTTCTTGCCCATCAAAAGTAAAACCCATTTTTTGATAGAAATCAATGGCTCGCTTATTCTCTTTTAATACCCATAAAAATATTTCAGAGAACTGTTCAAGAGTCGTCAGAGCTTCCTTCATTAACTTCTGAGCAATACCTTCTCCATAATAGTCTTTTAAAACATATAAGGCAATGATCTCACCAGCTTGGATAGTCTCATCACGAAAGTTTCCATAACTGATAAAACCAACTACCTTCATGCCATCCATCGCGATCAATGTATTTTCTGGATATTTTTGACTAAAAAATCGACATCTTTCTAATGTCATCGTCTCCTGAAATTCTGCAGGTAAAAGGTCATCATAAGCCTCTCTCCACGTTTGCCAATGAACGAGAGACTTGCTTTCTATCTCTTCAGGAGTTACCATTTGTTTGATAGTTAGGTTCATTTATTTTTCTCCATTCTTCTCTCAGAATACCATATTTAATACTATCAAAATATTTGCCTTGGTAATAACGAACTTTTGGAATATGAGCTTCTTTTTTCATTCTTAATTTTTCAGCAAGTTTTACCATACCAAGATTTCCTGACCAAGTTGTCAAACCAAGATGCTCCAACACCAAGTAATCCTTAAATGTCCGATCTATCCATTGTAGCATAGCAGCTTTTCCAATGCCAGAGTTCCAAAATTTGTTATCATAAATACAAATCCCCAATTCCATCCATCTTGTTTGTTTACATACCCAGTAGCGCGAAACAGTCCCAACTAATTTATCATCAACAAAAATACCAAGGCGATTTGAGTTGTTTAGAGTAGATTCTGATTTTTGTAGTTTAAATTCTTGAAAATTAGGAAAATGCTGATAATCGTCATAATAGGGAGCATCATACTGTTTCCAAATTGGATTAGATTGTGAATAAGCAATTTCCCACAAAGACACCAAATCTTCTTCAATTAGTTTTCTTAAATAAACCATACTTTTTCCTAATCCAACGCCTTGACTTCCTCAGCAACTTTTTGCAGATATTTTTGTCTTATAGAATTTGTATTCACCTCACGCCCTAACTCACCCAAAATTGAAACTTTCTTTGTTTTAATACCGCAGTGATTTAGGACAGCATTCTTTAATACTGATATTCCATAACTGTCTGGGATATTGATAGGACCTGAAAATACTTTGTACCACCATGTTGGTGCCATTGATGTTGCGTAAATACTGGCTGTTTTTCCTTTTAGTAACTTTTTAAACTGCTGACCTCTTAAGTAGTTCCAAATAAAACTTCCTTTATTATTGGCAGAGTAAGCAATTCCTGGCGTGAAAACACGATCGATCCAACCCTTCAATAAACTAGGCATACTACTCCACCAAATTGGATAAACAAAAATGAAATGATCTGCCCACTGGATTAATTCCTGAGAGCGAAGTATGAAAGAGTCCTCTTCCATCCGTTTTCGATAACCATAACGTAATACGGGATCAAAATCTATCTCATTTAGATTAATAGATTCAAGCTCATGATGATTTGAGTCAATATTTTCTACAATCGTTCGAAAAATTTCTTGACAGAAACTTCCCTTGTCAGGATGTCCATTGATGACTAAAATTTTCATTCATTTTCTCCTATCTAACCCAACGCCTTGACTTCCAGCATCATATCTCGGATCTGAGCTGCTAGTTCAAAGTCAAGCACTTCGACGGCTTCCTGCATTTGTTTTTCTAGTTTCTTAACAAGTTCTTTACGTTCCTGTTTATTAAGGCTATTAATATCGACTTCCTTGTCCTCTTCCTTGGCAACTGCCTTAGTCACGGCGATTAGATCACGGATAAGTTCAGTAAACCTTAAGTTCTCAGTGAAGTGTATATTTTAATGCGTCTTGCTCCTATTTTAATAAGACAATAAAGTTTTAAGTCTGTTTAAGATTTTTAACACTCTTTATTAAAGTAAGAATATACGCCATTAATTTATTTCTAAAATACTCAATCATAGCGCCAGAAAAGAACAGGGCCAGTGTCATAACTAGAATCATAATGACAAAAATGGGAAATTCTTGTTCTTCAACTAAAGTATGGATGGTTGGTATAATTCTTCTAAAAATAAGAGGATGTACATGAAACAGATAACCCCCCAAAGTTAGTGGAGATATTAAAAGAACTAGTCTCTTAAAAGTTAAGGGAATATCTTTAATATTCAAGAAGAGTAAAAATATTGCTATTCCTTGCAGTGTGACCGTAGGAGAAATATAACTTCTCCACTGTTCAAAACCAAACCAGCACAATATAAAAGTTAAACTAGTTAGAAATAAAATGAATCCACTAACATTACGTATTTGAAAACGACTTTCATAATTTGATTTTCTAATTATTGCTCCTATAGTGTACAAAAGAATCATCCATAATACACTATATCCACCCCACAAGCCCAGAATATCTTGTTTAAATACTGTAGGTATGACAGAAAAGTATATAAATGCTCCACTAACAATTGGAAGCAATTGTTCTTTTTTCAATGTCAACACTGCTTGATTCAAAAATGGTGCTATTAAGACTAAACCAAAATAGCAACTCATATACCAATACTGTCCATGACTTATTGGAGTTAAAGCTGAAAACCAATCACTTAAGTTAACAGATGATTTTGAAAAAATAGCAAATACAAAAGTAATTGAAATAGTATAGAAAATAATCTGTATCCAAAAACTAAACATTTTTTTATAACTAAATTGTGAATAAAGACCGACATACCCACTGATTAAAATATAAATATTTACAGCTGAATATGAGAAAGCTTCTAAAAAATTGGCAAAAATATAGTAAAAATCTTTTTGACTATCAACTTTCTCCAAAATTCCTCCCATACCCAAAACATGTAAGTTGCAAATCATCAACATAGCTAGAATTCTACAACATTCAATGCCTATGTGTTTAGTTTTTTTTGCTGTCATATTATGTCTCTCTATATATTTCTATTTCTTTATAATTTTTTCAGTTTAACGCCTTCACTTCCAACATCATGTCACGTATCTGAGCTGCCAGTTCAAAATCAAGCACTTCGACGGCTTCTTGCATTTGTTTTTTGAGTTTTTTGACGAGTTCCTTGCGTTCTTGTTTGTTGAGGCTATTGATATCGACTTCCTTGTCCTCTTCCTTGGCAACTGCCTTGGTCACGGCAATAAGATCACGGATTTCTTTCTTAATGGTTTGTGGTACAATACCATGTTCTTCATTATAGGCCATCTGGATTTTCCGACGGCGGGCCGTTTCATCGATGGCACGTTGCATAGACTGAGTAATCGTGTCCGCATACATGATGACATGTCCTTCGCTATTACGGGCAGCACGTCCAATGGTCTGGATGAGGCCACGTTCGTTACGAAGGAAACCTTCCTTGTCAGCATCTAGAATAGCAACCAAACTTACTTCAGGTACGTCAATCCCTTCACGGAGCAAATTGATTCCGACCAAGACATCAAAAACACCCAAGCGTAGGTCGCGGATAATCTCTGTCCGTTCCAAGGTCTTGATATCCGAGTGCATATACTTGACCTTGATGCCCATTTCTTTGAAGTAGTCAGTCAAGTCTTCTGCCATCTTCTTGGTCAAGGTTGTGATAAAGGTACGTTCATTCTTTTCAACACGGGCATTGATTTCACCTAGGAGGTCATCAATCTGTCCCATAGTTGGACGGACTTCCACTTCAGGGTCCAAAAGACCTGTCGGACGAATAATTTGCTCAATCACTGTCTCGGTCTGTTCATTTTCATAGTCGCCTGGTGTCGCTGAAACGTAAACAATCTGATGCACATGACTCTCAAACTCTTCCCGACGAAGAGGACGGTTGTCTAGGGCAGAAGGTAAACGGAAACCATAATTAACTAGCATTTCCTTACGAGAACGGTCTCCATTATACATGCCCTTGATTTGCCCCATGGTCATGTGACTTTCATCAATCATGATCAAGAAATCATCTGGGAAAAAGTCGAGAAGCGTATAAGGAGGCTCTCCTTCACTACGACCATCCATGTGGCGTGAGTAGTTCTCAACCCCATTTGTATAACCCATCTCACGTAGCATTTCGATATCATACTCTGTCCGTTGTTTCAAGCGTTGTGCTTCTAGCAGTTTGCCTTCCTTCTCAAAGACAGCTAACTGCTCCTCCAACTCTGCCTGAATCTTGGCAATGGCAACTTCCATGTGGTCGTCATTGGTCACAAAGTGAGTGGCAGGGAAGATCGCCAAATGATCCACTTCTCCCAATACCTGACCTGTCAAAGCCTCAACCTCACGGATACGGTCAATCTCATCTCCGAAAAACTCTACTCGAAAAGCGTGTTCATCACGAGAAGCTGGGAAAATCTCCACCACATCCCCGCGAACGCGAAATCTTCCCCGTTGGAAATCAATATCATTGCGTTCAAACTGAATATCCACCAAGTCATTCAAGAGTTTGTCACGAGAAATCTCCAGACCTGGACGGAGACTAACGACACTATCAGCATATTCCTTTGGCGAACCCAAACCATAGATACAAGAGACAGAAGCCACGACGATGACATCATTGCGCTCCAGAAGGGCTGAAGTCGCTGAGTGACGGAGCTTGTCAATCTCATCATTGACTGAGCTATCCTTCTCAATATAGGTATCACTCGAAGGAACATAGGCCTCGGGTTGGTAATAATCATAGTAGGATACGAAGTACTCAACAGCATTTTCAGGGAAAAATTCCTTAAACTCCCCATAGAGCTGACCAGCTAGGGTTTTGTTATGGGCAATGACCAAAGTTGGTTTATTGACTTTGGAAATGACCTGACTCATGGTATAGGTCTTCCCTGTACCCGTCGCCCCCATCAGAATCTGAGCCTTTTCTCCACCCTCGATATTGTCAACCAACTGCTCAATCGCTTGGGGTTGATCTCCTGAAGGTTCATATTTTGATACTAGTTTAAATTTATTATCTGTAATTCTATTAATCATGATTGCCTCATCTGCATTTTTCTATCCTTCTATTTTACCATAAATTTACTTTTCAGACTCTTCTCTAGGTTGATGAGAGCAAGGATTCTATGTCACATTTTCTTACATAAAATCCATAAAATTTGCCTTTTCATTCATTTTCTGATATAATGGGAAAATATTCGGAAAAGGAGACTAAAAATGAAGAAAAAAATACTAGCATGTTTGCTCATTTTATTTCCCATTTTCTCACTAGGTATGGCAAAAGCTGATACTGTTAAGATTGTGTCTGATACAGCTTACGCACCTTTTGAGTTTAAAGATTCAGATCAAACCTATAAAGGGATTGATGTTGATATTATCAATAAAGTCGCAGAAATCAAAGGATGGAATATCCAAATGTCTTATCCTGGCTTTGATGCAGCTGTAAATGCAGTGCAGTCAGGTCAAGCAGATGCCATTATGGCAGGTATGACAAAAACAAAAGAACGTGAAAATGTCTTTACCATGTCTGATACCTATTATGATACAAAAGTTGTCATTGCTACCACAAAGGCAAATAAAATCACCAAATATGAGGAACTCAGCGGGAAAACAGTTGGAGTTAAGAACGCAACTGCCGCTCAACGTTTCCTCGAAAGTATCAAAGATAAATACGGTTTCTCTATTAAAACCTTTGATACAAGTGATTTGATGAATAACAGTCTAAGTGCTGGTGCTGTGAATGCCATCATGGATGACAAACCTGTTATTGAGTATGCGATTAACCAAGGACAAGATCTCAGCATCAATATGGATGGTGAGGCTGTTGGAAGCTTTGCCTTTGGTGTCAAGAAAGGGAGCAAGTATGAACACTTGGTTACCGAGTTTAACGAAGCCCTAGCCCAAATGAAGAAGGATGGTAGCTTGGAGCAAATCATCCAAAAATGGACGGCTTCTAAAACTACTGCAAGCCCAACAACTACTGCTGCTGGACAAAAAGCTACTCCTGTGAAAAGCAAGTACATTATTGCCAGCGACTCATCTTTCGCCCCATTCGTCTTTCAAAATTCAAGCAATCAATACACCGGTATTGATATGGATCTTATCAAGGCCATTGCCAAAGATCAAGGTTTTGAAATTGAAATTACCAACCCAGGATTTGACGCAGCCATCAGTGCTGTTCAAGCAGGACAAGCAGATGGTATCATTGCTGGTGTGTCTGTAACAGATGCCCGTAAGGAAACCTTCGACTTCTCAGAATCATACTACACAGCAAATACGATTCTTGGTGTGAAAGAATCAAGCACGATCGCTTCTTATGAGGACCTCAAGGATAAAACTGTCGGTGTTAAAAACGGAACTGCTTCTCAAACGTTCCTTACTGAAAATCAAAGCAAATACGGTTATAAGATTAAAACCTTTGCTGATGGCGCATCAATGTATGACAGTCTGAATACTGGAGCTATTGATGCTGTGATGGATGATGAGCCAGTTCTCAAATATTCTATCAGCCAAGGTCAAAAATTGAAAACACCAATCGCTGGAACTCCAATCGGTGAAACTGCCTTTGCGGTTAAAAAAGGAACAAACCCTGAATTGATCCAGATGTTCAATAACGGACTTGCGAACCTCAAAGCTAACGGTGAATTCCAAAAGATTCTTGACAAGTATCTAGCTAGCGAAACTTCAACTGACTCTACAAGTACGGTTGACGAAACAACTATCTGGGGCTTGCTTCAAAACAACTACAAACAACTTCTTAGTGGACTTGGAATCACTCTTGCCTTAGCGCTTATTTCATTTGCAATTGCCATTGTCATCGGGATTATCTTTGGTATGTTTAGTGTTAGCCCATACAAATCTCTTCGTCTGATTTCTGAGATTTTCGTTGACGTTATTCGAGGAATTCCATTGATGATTCTTGCAGCCTTCATCTTCTGGGGAATACCAAACTTCATCGAGTCGATTACCGGCCAACAAAGTCCAATCAATGACTTTGTAGCTGGTACTATTGCCCTCTCACTCAATGCAGCTGCTTATATCGCTGAAATTGTTCGTGGTGGGATTCAAGCTGTTCCAGTTGGGCAAATGGAGGCCAGTCGCAGTCTTGGTATTTCTTATGGAAAAACCATGCGTAAGATTATCTTGCCACAAGCGACTAAATTGATGTTGCCAAACTTCGTCAACCAATTTGTTATCGCTCTTAAAGATACAACCATCGTGTCTGCTATCGGTTTGGTTGAACTCTTCCAAACTGGTAAGATCATCATTGCCCGTAACTACCAAAGTTTCAAGATGTATGCAATCCTTGCTATCTTCTATCTTGTAATTATCACGCTTTTGACTAGACTAGCGAAACGCTTAGAAAAGAGGATTCGTTAATGGCAAAACTAAAAATTGATGTAAATGATTTGCATAAGTATTATGGAAAAAATGAAGTTTTAAAAGGTATTACTACTAAGTTTTATGAAGGAGATGTTGTTTGTATCATCGGTCCTTCTGGTTCTGGTAAATCCACTTTCCTCCGTAGCCTTAACCTTCTCGAGGAGGTAACGAGTGGCCACATCACAGTAAATGGTTATGATCTGACTGAAAAATCAACCAATGTCGACCATGTTCGTGAAAACGTGGGAATGGTCTTCCAACATTTCAACCTCTTCCCTCACATGTCCGTCCTAGAAAATATCACTTTTGCACCTATTGAACACAAACGGATGACCAAAGAAGAAGCTGAAAAAATGGGGATGGAGTTGCTTGAAAAGGTAGGACTAGCAGATAAAGCTAATGCCAACCCAGATAGCCTTTCAGGTGGTCAGAAACAGCGTGTAGCTATCGCTCGTGGACTTGCCATGAATCCTGATATCATGCTCTTTGATGAGCCAACTTCCGCTCTTGACCCTGAAATGGTTGGAGATGTACTGAATGTTATGAAGGAATTGGCGGAACAAGGCATGACCATGATTATCGTAACCCATGAGATGGGATTTGCTCGTCAGGTGGCCAACCGTGTTATCTTTACGGCTGATGGTGAGTTCCTGGAAGATGGAACTCCAGATCAAATCTTCGATAACCCACAACACCCTCGTCTAAAAGAGTTCTTGGACAAGGTCTTAAATGTATAAAACAAAACTGTAAGGTTCTCCTTACAGTTTTTTAATTGCGTATTGGATTTTTTGTTTTTTTTGAAAATTATGATAAAATAAAAACTATGATAATGAGGAAATCTCATCCCTAGTCCAACTAGGAAAAAATATAGAAATTAGGTAGCTAGATGTCATCAAAGGTTATTGTTACAATTTTCGGTGCGAGTGGAGATTTAGCTAAACGCAAACTCTACCCTTCCCTTTTCAGACTCTATAAATCAGGCAATCTCTCTGAGCATTTTGCTGTTATCGGAACAGCTCGTAGACCTTGGAGTAAGGAATATTTTGAATCTGTAGTTGTCGAGTCCATCCTTGATTTGGCAGATAGTACCGAGCAAGCCCAGGAATTTGCTAGCCACTTCTACTATCAAAGCCATGATGTGAATGACACGGAACATTACATTGCTTTGCGTCAATTACAAGCTGAGCTTAATGAAAAATACCAAGCTGAACACAATAAGCTCTTCTTCTTGTCTATGGCACCACAGTTCTTCGGAACCATTGCCAAACACCTCAAATCTGAAAACATTGTCGATGGCAAAGGTTTTGAGCGCTTGATCGTTGAAAAACCTTTTGGTACAGACTACGAAACAGCTAGCAAACTCAATGAAGATCTCCTTGCGGCCTTTGATGAAGAGCAAATCTACCGTATCGACCATTACCTAGGTAAAGAGATGATTCAGAGTATCTTTGCTGTTCGTTTTGCCAACATGATCTTTGAGAATGTTTGGAATCGCGAACACATCGATAATGTTCAGATTACCTTTGCAGAACGTTTGGGTGTAGAAGAACGTGGTGGCTACTATGATCAATCTGGTGCCCTTCGTGATATGGTGCAAAACCATACACTCCAACTTCTCTCTCTTCTAGCCATGGACAAACCAGCTAGCTTTACAAAAGATGAGATTCGCGCTGAAAAGATAAAGGTCTTTAAAAACCTCTATCATCCAACTGAGAAAGAATTGAAAGAACAGTTTATTCGTGGTCAATATCGCTCTGGTAAAATCGATGGCATGAAATACATTTCCTATCGAAGCGAACCAAATGTCGATCCTGAATCCACAACAGAAACTTTCGCATCTGGCGCCTTCTTTGTAGACAGCGATCGTTTCCGTGGTGTTCCCTTCTTCTTCCGTACTGGTAAACGCCTGACCGAAAAAGGAACTCATGTCAATATCGTCTTTAAGCAAATGGACTCTATCTTTGGAGAACCATTAGCACCAAATATCTTGACCATCTATATCCAACCAACTGAAGGATTCTCTCTCAGCCTCAATGGGAAGCGAGTCGGTGAAGAATTTAACCTGGCACCAAGCTCTCTGGATTACCGTACAGATGCTACTGCTACTGGAGCCTCACCAGACCCATACGAGAAATTAATCTACGATGTCTTGAATAACAACTCTACCAACTTTAGCCACTGGGATGAGGTAAGTGCTTCTTGGAAATTGATTGACCGTATCGAAGAGCTCTGGGCTGAAAATGGAGCTCCACTCTACGATTATAAAGCTGGAAGCATGGGGCCACAAGCTAGCTTTGACTTACTTGTGAAGTATGGAGCTAAATGGACCTGGCAACCAGATATCGCCTATCGTGAAGATGGCCGTTTAGAATAGCAAAAATATCCTGCAAGATTGACTTGCAGGATATTTATTTTGTATTAAATCAAGCCTTCTAAGAGACCCTTCATAAAGTTTTCTGAGTTAAATTCCCCAATATCATCGATTTTTTCACCGAAACCAATCAATTTTACAGGGATATTAAGTTCTTCGCGGATAGCTAGTACAACACCACCTCGGGCAGTTCCATCAATCTTGGTCAATACAATACCTGTCAATGGAGTGATTTTTGAAAACTCTTTGGCCTGTACAAGAGCGTTTTGACCTGTTGAAGCATCAAGGGCTAAGAATGTTTCATGGGGTGCCTCTGGAACGACACGCTTGATAATGCGACCAATCTTTTCCAACTCGGCCATAAGGTTGTCCTTGTTTTGCAGACGCCCTGCTGTATCAATCATAAGGATATCAATCCCTTCAGCTACAGCACGTTGCATCCCATCAAAGACCACGCTTGCTGGATCAGCCTTTTCAGGTCCCGTCACAACAGGAACATCCACACGACGGCCCCATTCTGCTAGCTGGGCCACAGCACCCGCACGGAAGGTATCTGCCGCAACCAACATGACTTTCTTGCCAGCTTGTTTGTAGCGATGAGCTAATTTCCCGATAGAAGTTGTTTTCCCAACACCATTGACTCCGACAAAGAGCATGACTGTCAAACCATCTTGGAAATGGATTTGTTCATCGTAGTTGCCATCCTTCTCATAGAGTTCAACCAATTTCTCGATAATGACACGACGAAGTGCGTCAGGCTTCTTAGCGTTTTCGAGTTTGGCTTCATAGCGTAGTTCTTCTGTTAAGTTTGAAGCGACCTGAACACCGACGTCACTCATGATGAGCAGTTCTTCCAATTCCTCGAAGAATTCTTCATCGACAGAACGGAAGTTGGCAAAGAAGGCATTCAAACGAGCTCCGAATCCCGTACGGGTTTTCTTTAGACTGCGGTCATATTTTTCCTGCACGGTTTCTTCAACCTGAGGAAGTTCTTCTTCTACTACTTCTGACGCTAGTTCTTCTTCAGTTTCTTGGCTCTCTTCTTCTAAAACTTCTTCCGGATCTTGGAATTGTTCCAATTCATCAGATTCTAGCTCAAGCTCTTCCTGAGCAGTTTCCTCGACTGCTTCTGGTTCAATAACTTCTTCTGTCAAGATCTGAGGGGTTTCTTCTTGAGCAGGTGTTTCTTCCACTTTGTCTCTTGTTGTCTCTTCCTGAGAAGTTTCTTCGACTGCCGTTTGGTTTTCTTCAACCTCTTCTGACAAATCAAGATTTTCCAGTGCTTCTTTTACAATATCTTCGATTTTCGGCTCTTCTTTTTTCCCGAATAAACGGTCAAACAATCCCATATTCTAGTTCTCCTTTAGCACGTATTCTTCGATAGCCCAGGCAACAGCTTCCTCATCGTTGGTCATTGGGGTAATCACATTGGCAACTTCCTTAACTGCTGGAACTGCATTTTGCATGGCAACTCCCAGACCTGCCCACTCAATCATGGAAAGGTCATTAGCCTCGTCCCCACAAGCCATGACCTGGCTTTGGTCGATTCCTAGGTGTTTAATTAATTTCTCTAAACCTGTTGCCTTGTGGACATTTTTCGGTGACCATTCCAATAAGAGTTCACGCGATTTGAAGATTTCATATTGGTCAAACAATTCAGGAGAAATCTGTTGAATCGCTGCATCCAAAGGTTCTTGGGCAAAGGCAGTCACGCATTTATTATAAGTTATCTGACTAGATAACTCTTCAAAAGCGACTGTCACGAAAGTCAGAGCTGGGTTGAACTTAGCATAGAGACTTTCTTGGTCCGACTGGATTTGATAGACTGTTCCTTCAGAAATGGCATCTAACGGCAACCCTAGTTTTTCAGTTTCCTCGTACAATCGTGCCACATCGTCGATTGAAAAGACGGTTTTATCGAGAATCTCTCCCGTATTTTTCTGAACAAGCCCTCCATTAAAGGTGATGGTGTATTCATCCTCCTGTCCATCTGTTCCCAACTCCTTGAGAAAGAAATCCATAGCTTTCAGAGGACGGCCTGTTGTCAGTACGACCTTGATGCCACGATCACGCGCAGCTTTTAAGACTTCCTTAGTTCGATCTGTCAGCTTTTTATCCGTTGTCAGTAAGGTACCATCCAAATCGAGTGCAATCAATTTAATATCTGCCATTACAAGCCCTCCATATAAGCCATCACTGACTGGTCCTTATGGTGGCCAATCACCGCTTCTGCTAATTCTAAAATCTCTGGTCGCGCATTTTCAGGAGCGATTGGGTGTCCCACAACCTGCATCATGTGAAGGTCATTGAGATTATCTCCAAACGCCATGACCTGATCCATGCTAAGCCCCAGTTTTTTGGCCAGCTCAACAATAGCCACACCCTTATCAACGTAGTCCAAGACAATATCGATGGATTCAAAACCTGTTGTCATGGCTTTCACACCAGGAACATTTTCGTTGACCCAGGCCTCACCAGCTTCTATCGTATCTTCTGTGAAGTTCGTAGTGAATTTAAAAATCTCATCTGTGATATCTTCCAGACTCGCTACTTTTTGAATACTCTCATTGTAGTGACGACTAATCATGAGATAAGTCTCATCCACCGTATCCAATACATAACAAGCTTTTTTCCCTGTCAGAAGCATTTTTCTTACATCAAAATAGGGCGATTTCTTTAATGCTACAAAAGTACTCAAGTAAAAGTCCCGTGACATCGTAGCCTCGTACATATCCTCCCCATGAAACTCAACATAACTCCCATTTTCAGCTATAAAAATCATTTCATCACGCACATCCGCAAACAACTTTTTCAGGGACAAGATACCGCGACCTGAAGCCACAGCAAAATAAATCCCCTTTTCCTTGTAGGAAACAAGTACGTTTTTGAGGCGTTCCATATCAAACCGACCCTCTCCGTCCAGAAAGGTTCCATCCATATCGGTTGCTACAAGTTTAATCATAAAATCCTTCATACTCCAATTGATAAATCTACCTTCTATTATACCATAGATAAGTTTAAAATGGTCCAGTACGGTAGGATAGCACTACTTTTTCGGAGAATCTTCAAAGGGCCTAAAAATTAGAATCGTAGAACTTTTTTCAGATAGTTTAAAAAGTTTGTATTCCCCTACTCTTTTCTCTATAATGGAGAGAAAGGAGATGACTATGACAGAAATAAAACACGAAATTGATGCAAACTTTACAGGCCGACTCAATATCCTACGCGCGGGTGTTCTGGGTGCCAATGATGGGATTATTTCCATCGCTGGAGTCGTTATTGGGGTTGCCAGTGCGACAAGCAATATCTGGATTATCTTTTTATCAGGATTGGCTGCTATCCTCGCTGGTGCTTTTTCTATGGCCGGTGGCGAATATGTCTCTGTATCCACTCAGAAAGATACGGAAGAAGCCGCTGTTGCTAGAGAGCAATTGCTCTTGGATAAAGATATGGAATCAGCAAAACAATCCCTCTATGCTGCTTACTTACAAAATGGTGAGTGTGAAACGTCCGCCCAACTTTTGACCAACAAGGCCTTTTTAAAAAATCCACTCAAAGCGTTGGTTGAGGAGAAATACGGTATCGAGTACGAAGAATTTACCAATCCTTGGCATGCTGCCATCTCTAGCTTTATCGCCTTTGTACTGGGAAGTCTTCCTCCTATGCTTTCAATCACCGTCTTTCCAAGTGATTATCGCATTCCTGCTACTGTTTTTATCGTTGCCCTTTCCCTTCTCGTCACTGGCTATACCAGTGCTAAACTAGGCAAGGCACCTACGAAAACTGCCATGATCCGTAACCTCTGTATCGGACTTCTCACCATGGGAGTGACTTACCTGCTTGGACAACTCTTCAGCATTTAAGATAAAGAAATACCTCGATAAACATCGAGGTATCTTTTTTACATTTGCACAATCTTGCGATAGCTTCTTGAGGTAATCATAAAGATTAAGACATAGACAACGAGGAAGATCGCACAGATGGATAAAGTGACAGTCAACATCATGGTCGCATCTAGCACACCAATGACTTTTAGGATGAGGCTAAGCATATGATAGGCAAAAGCAAGGTGTAGGAAGGCAAAAATCAATGGGAGGAAGAAAACAGTTAGAACCTGTTTATTAATGGTTTGCTTGATTTGCTTTTGATCAAGTCCGACCTTTTGCAAAATGATGAAACGTTCACGGTCTTCATAGCCTTCAGAAATTTGTTTGTAATAAATAACCAGGACTGTTCCCACCATAAAGATGATAGAGAGGAAGATACCAATGAAGAATACCCCTCCATAGAGGGCACTTATTTGCGCACTGCTATCAGCCAAATTGCTTCCAAATACATAACTTCCTTCTTTGTTTAATTCTCTATTAAAGTTATTAAGGAATTTTGAAAAATCGTCAGCGAGTTTGAGCTGTTCTTCCTCACTTGCTGTTACATTCATACCACCATAAAGTTGATCAAAGAGAGAGGAATCCGGATATTGGTCAATAAAGGCTTGCAGATTAGGGACAACAAGATAATTGTAGTCAGATGTCAGAATGTTATACTGATTTGGCACATGTTCCAGAATAAAATCATTTTTAATTTCTTCTTTAACTATGTAGGTTTGATCATTTAGAGTGATTTCTTTCTGTCCTTCAAGTACCTTATTCTTGGTAAACAAGCCGACTTCATTGCCTGAAAGGGAGAGTTTTTGACCAGTCATGTTTTCATAGTCTTTTTGGTCAAAGACCATAAAAATGGTTTTCGGTTGGACGAAGTTATTCCCCTTTGTAAAGATACGGAGCTTGGTTCCATCTTGGCTCTCGATGCCAAAACTGCTATGACGAAAGACTTCTTTTTTAGTGACAGTTAATCCCTTATCGCTAGCATATTGACTCAAAAGTTTATCTAAATCTTCTTTTTCAACATTTCGTCCTGTAATTCCAAAATCATGTGGATTCATGAATTTCTTGAACGTTTCAGAAGCAGAGAAGATACTGGTAGCTGCTGACATAGTTACCAAGACCATTGTTGAAAGGATGGCAATCGTTGCCAAACCAACTGCATTTTTCTTCATTCGAAAGATAAGATTGGATACGGAAATCATGTTGTTGGGTTGGTAATAGTAACGCTTGTTTTTCTTCAAGATTTGTAGAAATACTGTAATCCCTGCATTAAACAAGAGGTAAGTACCAAAGATTACCAGTAAGACTGCTACAAAGAAAATTAGAACAGCATTAAGTGGATTTTCAACGGTAACTGCTAGGTAGTAGCCAGCTCCCATACTAATCAAACCTAGAATGGTTTGAAGGCCTAAGAAACGTCCTTTTTTCTCACCACTTGCCTTCTCACGAGAGAGCTGAAGGGCATTCATGCGTGCAATACGAAAGGCATTGATAAAAACCAAACCTAGGAAGATAGCTCCAAAGACGATGAGAACCAGGATAAAAACAATTGGTTGGAAAGTAGAAACGAGCTCCACCTTCATATTCATTAGCTTCAGTAGCAGAGCAAAGATGAGTTTATCAAAGAGAGCTCCTAGGCCAAGTCCAGCTGTCAAGGTTAGGGAGCCAAAAATAAGAAGCTCCTTAAAGACCATGCTGATCAAATGGCGTTTTTCTAATCCTAGCATGCCATAAATCCCTAGTTCTTTGGAACGGTTTTTCATGACGAAACTATTGGCATAGAAGACGATGATGGCAGAGGCTATAGTGACAATCACCATACCGAGACCAAGCGTCACGGAGATTGTTTCTCCCCCTCGGATCTTGCCAATGTTAGGATTCAGTGTCAATGAGTAAAAAAGATAGGTGATGGTCACTGCTAAGAGAACAGCAAGGGCAAAGGGGTAGTAGAGTTTGCGGTTTTTAATCAAGTTAGATACCGCTAACTTATTGGTTAATCGGAACATACTAATTCACCTCACTTGCCATAACAGTCAAAGTATCAGAGATTTCCTGGAACATCTGACGTTCTGTCTTGTCTCCGCGGTAGATTTGGTTGTAAAGAATGCCGTCCTTGATAAAGAGAACGCGCTTGGCCCTGCTAGCTGCAGCTGTTGAGTGGGTTACCATGAGAATGGTTTGACCGCGTTCATTGATTTCATCAAAAACGTCGAGTAAGGCTGCAGATGACTTGGAGTCAAGTGCCCCAGTTGGCTCATCTGCAAGGAGAATTTCAGGTTCAGTGATGATGGCGCGTGCTACTGCTACCCGCTGTTTTTGACCTCCAGAGATCTCGTAAGGGTACTTCTCTTGCAGTTGGTTGATGCCCAAATTTTCAGCGGTTACTACCAATTTCTTCATCATCTCTGTGATAGGTTTTCGTGACAACACTAACGGAAGCAAGATATTGTCCTTAACAGACAAGGTATCTAGCAGATTAAAGTCTTGGAAGACAAATCCCAACTTCTCACGACGAAAACTCGAAGCCTGTGAATTTTTAATAGTGGCTGTGTCGGTTCCATTCAGGTAAACCTGCCCGCGAGTTGGCTTATCCAGCATAGCTAGAATGTTGAGCAGGGTTGACTTTCCTGAACCAGACTCACCCATGATGGCAACGTAGTCACCCTTCTCTACAGTAAAGTGAATATCTTTGAGTGCTTCTACTTGGTTGCCTTGGAAACGTGTTTTATAGATTTTTTGAACGTGTTTTACATCTAAAAGTGTCATGATTTTCTCCTTCTTAATATCCCATCAATTGAAACTGTGCTTGCATCATAGCGCATCCCAGTTGAACACGCTCGATATCTTTTTGACTTGGTTTTCTTGTTTTCTTTTGTAAAATTCTTTTCATGGTTTTGCTCCTTTGTTCTTTATGAGTCTAGTTTATCGCAAAAAAAAGTAGCCTGCCATAACCTAACCTTACAAAAGAGACTTTAATCTTACATTTTTGTAAGATTGAAGAATATCAAGCAATTTCGCTATCAATATTTTACCATAAAAGAAAGGCAAGAAGAAAACCCTTGCGGATGCAAGGGTTAAGGGTTCACTTCTTTTTCTGACTTCTTTGAGAATTAAGGAAAGTGTCTGTAAACTATTTCAAAACCCAACTCACCAAAACCGTCCATCATTGTCATCAATGGCTTGGGCTTCCTTACGTTTGCGTGGTCCTGTTCCATACATTTCTGCTTCAATCTCTTCCTTAGTTGGCAGGATAGAGGCTAGGATGATGTAAATAATCATGCCAATCCCAAAATTTGATATGGTAAAAATGGCAAAGAGAAAGCGGACTAAGGTTACATCAAAATTCCACTTGTCTGATAGACCAGCTAAAACTCCCGATACCATACTATTTCGTTTCATTTTATAAAATTTGTTATTCATGATTGTTTCCTCTTTCGGTATTCTTACAAGTAGTATAGCATGAAACGGGGTCACAAACATCAGTCCTTAGGCCGATTTAAAATGACAAGATTGCCATGGCAGACGCCACAGCGGTAGCGTTTGGTATCAATTTTCCTCTTGCGCTGATAAGTTTGCTGGCAAGATTGACACTGATAAACTAGAAAATTACTTTGGTTCTTCAACGGGGGAACAAAGCGAAGTCCATCCACTTCTTTCAAAAGTTTCTTAAAATCTCGGTCCCTATGGCGATACCCCTTTTGCTGAAAATAAAGGTGATAGTGACAGAGTTCATGGCGCACGATCTTCCGAAAGATCTCCAAACCTAGTTCATTATAAACCTTGGGATTAAAATCCAAATGCCCATCTTTAGGGAAAAATCGCCCACCTGTCGTTCGCAGACGAGAATTCCACTGGGCTTCGTGTATAAAAGGTCTACCAAAGTCTTCGAGGGAAACAGACTGAACGTAGTCAGTCAGTTTCATCTGGAGCTAAGAGCGACAGATTAACTTTTTCACGTTCAGTATCGATTTTCTTGACCCAAACCGTTACCAAATCTCCAACAGACACCACTTGACTAGGATGTTTGATAAATTTGCGACTCATGTGGGAAATATGGATCAAGCCATCCTCGTGAATCCCAATATCAACGAAGGCACCGAAATCAACAACATTACGCACCACACCTTCTAGCTTCTGGCCGACTTTTAAGTCCTTGATATCCAGTACATCTTGACGGAGAACAGGTGCATCAAAAGAATCACGGAAATCTCGACCTGGTTTGAGAAGATCGGCAATGATATCTTTAAGGGTTTCTGGGCCAATATCCAGTTCTTGCGCCATCTCCTTAACTGAAAGGGACTTAAGCTTATTTTGGGCTTCTTCATTCAAGTCCTTGATATCCAAGCGTTTGAAGAGTTCCTTAACCGCAGCATAGTTTTCTGGGTGAACTCCTGTATTATCAAGGATATTGCTACTTTCTGGGATACGGAGGAAACCTGCAGCCTGTTCAAAGGCTTTGGCACCGAGACGAGGAACCTTTTTGATTTGTGCGCGTGAAGTGATTTTTCCTTCTTCCTCACGGTATTTGACAATATTTTCAGAGATAGTTTTGTTTAGTCCAGCCACATGGGAGAGAATAGCTGGGCTGGCTGTATTGACATTGACACCGACTTGGTTAACCACGGTATCCACGACAAAGTCCAGACTTTCAGACAGTTTCTTCTGACTGACATCGTGCTGGTATTGACCAACACCGATTGACTTGGGATCAATTTTGACCAATTCAGCGAGGGGATCTTGCAAACGTCGAGCGATAGAGATAGCAGAGCGTTTTTCAACAGTTAATTCTGGAAACTCCTGACGAGCAAGTTCGCTGGCAGAGTAGACAGAAGCGCCACTTTCATTGACGATAACATAGCTGACTTCAGGAAAATCTTTCAGAACTTCCGCCACAAAGGCTTCACTTTCACGACTAGCCGTTCCATTTCCGATGGCAATGATTTCCACGCCATACTGACCAATCAAATCTGCCAAATCTTTCTTGGCTTCTTCGATTTGACGAGCTGAAGCTGGTTTAACAGGATAGATGACTTGGGTCGTCAGCATTTTTCCTGTTGCATCCACGACAGCAAGCTTGGCACCTGTACGAAAGGCAGGATCAAATCCTAAAACCACGCGCCCTTTCAGTGGAGCAACCAATAGGAGATTACGCAGGTTGTCAGAAAAGAGTTGGATAGCTCCTTCTTCTGCTTTCTCAGTCAGTTCTGTCCGAATGCGTCGTTCGATAGCAGGCAAGACCTTTTTCTTAACTGACTGTTGAACAACTTCATCTATATAGGCATTTTTCACCTTGAAACGGGCAGCAAAGAAAGCTAGAATACGATCCGTCGCGTGCTCAAAACCGACTTTTAAGACGCCTAGTTTTTCCCCACGATTGAGGGCCAAGGTACGATAGCCCTGCATGTTGCCAACTGTCTCTGAAAAATCATAGTAAATCTGGAAAACTTGTTTTTCATCAAGACTTTCATCCTTGACTTGCGAAGTGATTTTAGAGTGTCTCAACACTTCCTGATAGGTCAGTGAACGCAAGGTCACATCTTCGGATAGGGCTTCTACCAAGATATCAACCGCACCTGCCAAGGCTTCTTGGCCCGTCGCAAATCCTTCACAGACAAACTTCTCAGCTTCTTTCTCTAATCCATCTACGTTTTGCAAAATCAAGCGTGCAAGAGGAAAGAGTCCAGCTTCACGAGCAATGGTTGCCTTGGTCCGACGTTTCTCCTTGTAAGGAAGATAGAGTTCTTCTACGTCTGCTAATTTTTCAGCTGCCAAAATAGCTTCTTCCAATTCCTTGGTCAGCTTGCCTTGTTCTTGAATCTTAGCCAAGACAGCTTCCTTACGGTCGTTGAGATTTGTCAGACTTTTATCCAAGTCGATAATGGCCTTAATCGCCACCTCATCCAAACTACCAGTCATGTCCTTTCGATAACGCGCGATAAAGGGAATCGTCGCCCCCTCAGCCGTCAAACTTAGAACGGTATCGATTTGCTTTAAGGTTACACCCAAATCTTGGGAAATTTTTTCATATTTTTTATCCATAAACCTATTATACCATAAGGAACTGCCCTTGTTTCGTCCTACCCTTTTTACATCTTTGATTATCAAAATAAAAATAATCCCTTTTCCACAAAATAATAGTATAATAGAGGTAGAATGTAGAAAAGAGGTAGGCCCATGGCTGTTAAATTTACAAAAACCGACGACTTGGATAAGATGTTTGAAGAATTCGCCAAACTTCCTGACTTAACACAAGTCAGTTTCCCAGATGACAAAGACAAAAAAGAAAAAGTTGAGAAGAAAAAATAGATGACGATTTTCCAATCTCTTCCTCCTAGTGTATTACAAGCGGGAGCTATTTTTCTCTCCATCATGATTGAAGCCCTTCCTTTTGTCTTGATTGGGAGTCTCATTTCGGGATTGATTGAGGTCTATATCACACCTGATAAAGTTTATGAGTTTCTCCCTCGCAATCGTTGGGGGAGGATCTTTTTTGGTACCTTCATTGGCTTTCTCTTTCCATCCTGCGAGTGTGGTATCGTTCCGATTATCAATCGTTTTCTGGAAAAGAAAGTGCCCAGCTACACGGCCGTTCCCTTTCTGGTGACCGCTCCTATCATCAATCCCATCGTTCTTTTCGCTACTTATTCTGCTTTTGGCAATTCATTAAAATTTGCCTTCTTGCGAGCGCTAGGAGCTATTGTGATTGCTTTGGTGCTTGGGATTTTCCTAGGATTTTTCTGGAAGGAATCCATTCAAAAAGAGAATCCTATCGCTTGCCATGAACATGACTTTTCACACTTGAGTCCCTCTAGAAAAGTGTTTCAGGTCTTTATACAAGCTATTGATGAGTTTTTCGATATGGGGCGTTACCTTGTCTTTGGCTGTCTCTTTGCAGCCATCGTGCAGGTCTATGTCCCGACACGGATTCTGACCTCTATCAGCGCAAGTCCAGTCCTTGCGATTCTCTTGCTCATGTTTCTAGCCTTTCTCCTCTCTCTTTGTAGCGAGGCGGACGCCTTTATCGGTGCTTCTCTCCTCTCGAGCTTCGGCCTAGCCCCAGTCCTTGCTTTTCTGGTCATTGGCCCCATGCTTGATATCAAAAATCTCCTCATGATGAAACACTATCTAAAAGCACGCTTCATCTGGCAATTCATGGGCATCGTGACAGTGCTTGTCTTGCTTTATTCTTACATGTTGGGGGTGATGCTATGATCCGATTTATCATTCTACTAGGTTATTTTGCTCTGACCCTTTATCTGCAGCTATCTGGCAAGCTTAGCCACTACATCAATCTCCACTATTCCTATCTAGTCTATATCTCCATGGTCCTTTCTCTTCTGTTGGCTCTGGTCCAATTCTACATCTGGATCAAGAAAATCAACTCCCACAGCCATTTGGAAAGTCGTCGATCTAGACGAATCAGTATCCTTTTACTGTCACTACCTCTGTTGATTGGGGTTGCCTTTCCGACAGTAAGTTTGGACTCGAGAACTGTATCTGCCAAAGGTTATCATTTCCCACTTGCTGAGGGAATCGATACTGCTATTCAGGCAAGCGAAGGAACATCCAGTCAATACCTCAAACCCGATACCAGTACCTATTTTTCCAAATCTGCTTATGAAAAGGAAATGAGGACTACAGCTGACAAATACCTCTCCCAGCCAACCATTCAAATTACAGACGATAACTATATGGAGGTCATGGAAGTTCTCTATGACTATCCACAAGAGTTTGAAGGAAAGAAAATAGAGTTTACAGGCTTTGTCTATAACGATCCTAGCCATCCAGATAGCCAGTTCCTCTTTCGCTTTGGAATCATCCACTGTATAGCCGACTCTGGAGTATATGGACTCTTGACCAAGGGAAACTCACGCCAGTATCCTGACAATACCTGGATTACCGCTAGAGGAACCCTGACCCTCCACTACCATAAAGAACTCAAACAAAAACTCCCAACACTAGAGGTTGAGAGTTTCACAAAAGTAGACAAACCAGAAAATCCTTATGTCTATCGTGTGTTTTAATAAAAAGTAGCCTTTTCAGGCTACTTTTTTGTTCATTATATAAATTTCATTCTACCGTCTCTTTCGAATTGATAGCAAACTCTTACTCTCCATCCTTCCAGTTTCGAGCAATCCCTTCGTCTTTCTGGAGTTGGTCTACCAGTTCCTCTACGGAGTCAAATTTGACCATATCGCGAACACGGTCCAGCCAGTAGACCATGACTGTCTCACCGTAAATATCGTCTGAAAAGTCGAAAATATTGACTTCAAAGCGTGGTTCTTCACCATCAAAGGTAACATTTTTCCCAACACTTGCCATTCCACGATATCTCTGACGTTGCACTTCGATATCGACTACGTAAACACCGTCTGCTGGCATGTAAGTTCGGTCTCTTAGGACCAGATTGGCTGTTGGATAACCAATAGTACGCCCACGAGCATTTCCATGAACGACCATCCCACGAGATGGGAGCGGTGTGCCGAGCAGATGATTGACTTCCTTTACATCTCCATCAAGAATTGCCTGACGAATCCGTGTAGAACTAATCTTGCCCTTTTCGTCTTCGACCGGAGGAACAATGATGATCTCTCCATCAAAATAATCCTTCAGGTCATCCGCGGTTTTCTTATCTGAACCAAACGTGTAATCAAATCCCGCTACGATAATCGCTGGTTTTAAAGCTCGAACATAGGTATCAAAGAATTCCTGCCCTGTTAGATTGGCAAATTTGCTACTAAAGTCGAGTAAGAATAGAGCCTCTACTCCATGCCATTTCATCTTGTGCTCCCGTTCTTCGTGATTGACGATATGGAGCATGAGTTCAGGTTGGTAAGGTTGTAAGGCAAGTTTTGGCGATTCTGTAAAGGTCATCACGACAACTGGCAGATAATCCTTCATAGAAGCCTTACTGGCCACTTCAAAAAGTTTCTGATGTCCCTTGTGGATGCCATCAAAATAACCTAGTACAAGGACTGTTTTCCCTGGTACTGCAATATCTTTTTCGTTCTTAATAGGTACTGTTGTAATCATGAAACTATTATATCATAGAGAAAGTCTTTTCGCTAAGAGGAAATCCCAAATGTTGTTTTTTGCACCTGAACTGACCGTAAGAGAAAATTTAGCACTTTAGTTTAAAAAAATAGCACCTCCTAAGAGATGCTATCGTTTGGTAACTAGTCTACTATTTCTTCTAAATCTTTTAACTTAACCGAAACAATTTTAGATACACCTGATTCTTGCATGGTAACTCCATAGATAGAGTCCGCTGCCGCCATCGTCCCCTTACGGTGGGTTACGACGATAAACTGGCTATCCTTGTCAAAGCGGTTGAGGTAATCCCCAAAACGTTTGACATTGGCTTCGTCCAGCGCCGCCTCTACCTCGTCCAAGATGACGAAAGGAATAGTCTTAACTCGGATGATTGAGAAGAGCAGAGCCAGAGCAGATAGGGCTTTTTCACCACCACTCATGAGGTTGAGAGATTGGATTTTCTTACCTGGTGGTTGAACAGAAATCTCCACACCAGCTGTTAAAAGATCGCCCTCAGTCAATATCAAGTCTGCCTGACCACCGCCAAACATCTGTCTAAAGGTTACTTTAAAGGACTCACGAATAGCCTCAAAGGTTGATTTGAAGCGCTCCTTAACCTCATCATTCATCTCTGTGATGGTCTCAAGGAGCAGGTTTTTCGCAGACAAAATATCATCTCGTTGACTATTGAGGAAGTCCAGACGGTTGTGAACTTCTTCGTACTGGTCAATAGCATCTAAGTTGACAGGACCCAGTGAGCGAATAGCCTTCTCTAAATCCTTAACCTCTTGCTCTGCCAGAGTGAGATTTTCCAGTTCATGCGCTTTTTCTAGAGCCTCATTATAGCTGATCTGGTACTGGTCTGTTAATTGAGCTTGTAGATAGCGCAAGCGTTCGCTGACCTTTTCTTTCTTAGCTTCAGCACGTGTTTGTTTGCGAATCCACTCTTCATTCTGCTGACGAGCTTGATCCAAATGGCTGGCAATATCATCCAGCTGGCCTTCGATATCATCCAACTCAAACTGCTTGCGAATCAAACCTTGTTGGAGGTTTGTTTTCTGAGTTTTGGCCTCTTCCGCCTGCTGACTTAGCAGATCCGTATCAACCTTCTCAAGATTATCAACCTTTTCCTGGAGAAGGCGCTGAATTTCCTCTTGCTCGATATCCAGATTATCCAGTTCCTTGCCTAAGCGTTCAATATCAGTAACTTCGTACCGCTTTTGTCCTTGCAGTTCTGACTTAAGCAAGCGTGCTTGCGCTACTTGTTCCTGCAAGTTTTGATAGCGTTCTTGAATAGCGTTTTTGTTAGACTTAATTTCTTCAATCTCAGCTTCCAGATTTTGCTTTTCACTGGAGATAGTAGCAAGGCGCTCTTGGCATTTTTCCTTATCCGCTTGCCAATCTCCTTCAGTAAGGCGATTTAATTCCTCTTCTTGAAGTTTCCAAAGAGTTTCCAGTTCTTCGACCTGCTGATTGGTTTGTTGATAAGCAAGGTACAAGCCTTGCTCCTGAATACGAGCTTGCTCACCCTGAGACTTGATAGCTTCTAATCTTTCTGTCAATCTAGCCATCTCATCTTGCAAGATCTTCAAACTCGCTTCTTCTGACCGCAAGTCAGCTTCTTCCTCAGCAATTTCTTTTTGTAATTGCTCCAGCTCTGGCTTGATGAAGATACTGTTATTTTGACGATTGGCCCCCCCCGCGTAGGAACCACCTGTGCGCAATTCGGTACCATCAAGCGTCACCATACGAACCTGATAGCGAACTTGACGAGCTGCCGTACGCGCATGTTCTACAGTATCAAAAATTGCTGTCGTAGCTAGCAAGTTCTTGAAAATGGCTTCTAATCTCTTGTCAAACGACACCAAGTCATCAGCCATGCCCAGAAATCCTGGACTTGCAGAGATAGCATCTTGATTCTGACTAGAAATCGTACGAGCCTTGATAGTCGTCAGTGGAAGAAATGTTGCACGACCAGCTCTGTTACGTTTTAGGAAATCAATTGCCTTGGTTGCCGCATGTTCATCTTCCACAATGATATGTTGACTACTAGCTCCAAGTGCAATCTCCAATGCAGTTTGATAATGAACATCAAAGGTCAAATGTTCACTGACTGCACCAACGATCCCACCAAGGCGGTCTTTTTCTTGGAGAACACTCTTAACGCCCGCATAAAAATTACTATGATTTCTTAGGATGTTTTCCAAACTCTGGGCTCTAGCCTGCTTGTTTTTGAGACTGTCCAGACGGTCAAAGAGTTGGCTCTGCTGGGCTTGGTAAGAAACTTTCTGCTCCTCTTGTTCCTTGGCACTAGCTTGGTAGTCTGCCAATAATTTCTGAACCTGCTCCTTGGCAGTTTCAAGCTCGTCTTTTTGCTGACTAGCCTTCTCTTTAGCTGTAGCCAGTTGTTCTTTCAATTTCTCAAGTTGATCAGCTTGTTTTTGAGATAGTTGACGGCTGTTCTCCAACTCATTCTCGATGCGGGTCAACTGGTTTGAGACATCCGCTTCTTCTTGTAAAAGGGCCACAAAACGTTCACGCAGGAGCTCAATCATCTGGTCAGGATCATCTGAAAAAGCCAACAACTCCGCTTCTAGGCGATTGAGTTCCTTATTATTTTCAGCTAGACTTTCCTCTAACTGTTCCAAGTTCGCTTCTTTTTCAGCCTTTTCCTTACTTAGAGCCTTTCTCTTATCTTCCAAAGCAGTCAAACGGGCTTGCGCTTCTTGTTGATTAAGGGCAACTTGCTCGGATTCCAGTTTGGATAGGGCTAGTTTTCGCTCTAAGTCACTGATCAAACTGGTCAAATCCATCAAGCTTCCTTGATCCTTGGTCATTTGAGCTTGGAAATCCTGGCGTTTCTTTTTAAGACTTTGATTTTCCTCTTCTAACTCTTCACGCTTTTGGTAATAGCTAGTCAAGAGTTCCTGAACTTGCGTTAGCTCTTCTTCTGTTAGCTCTAGTTCAGCCTTATTTTCCTTGATTTGGGCAACCAGTACATCCAAGTAAATTGCCTTGCGTTGACTATCCAAGTCGAGAAACTTGCGAGCATTCTCGGCTTGTTTTGCAAGGGGCTTGATTTGATTGTCCAACTCGTAGATAATGTCTTCTAAGCGGTCGAGATTGTCTTGAGTTTGTTGCAGTTTGCTTTCTGTTTCTTTTCGACGAGTCTTGTATTTTAGAACTCCAGCAGCTTCTTCAAAAATAGCTCGGCGTTCTTCGGGCTTGGAGTTAAAAATTTCCTCAACCTTCCCTTGGGAAATGATGGAGAAGGAATCCCGTCCCAAACCGGTATCCAAGAAGAGGTCATGAATATCACGCAAGCGCACTTTCTTGCCATCAATTCGATACTCGCTATCTCCACTACGGTAAATATGACGCTCTACCTTAATGACTTGCCCCGCATCCTTGATAAAACCATCTTCATTGTCCAAGGTCACGATAACAGAGGCATAATTGAGTGGCTTACGACTTTCGGTCCCAGCAAAGATAACGTCGGGCATCTTACCACCACGAAGACTCTTGACACTAGACTCACCCAAGGCCCATCGCAGACTTTCTGTGATATTCGACTTCCCAGAACCATTGGGCCCAACGACAGCTGTCACACCTTGGTCAAAGACGACCTTGGTCTTGTCAGCAAAGGACTTGAATCCCTGAATCTCAATTTCCTTTAAATACATGAATCCAGCCCTTTCTCAACTGCATTTTTTGCGGCCTCTTGTTCTGCCAATTTTTTAGAACGGCCTTGACCTTTTCCGATACTCTTGCCCTCAACCATAACTTCTACATCAAAAACTTTATCATGGGCAGGCCCCGTCTCAGAGGTCACCTGGTAGCGAATATCCACATCGCCATTAACCTGGAGCAACTCTTGCAGGTGTGTCTTGTAATCCTTAATCATTTCAAAGTCACCTGCTTCAACCTTGGGAATCATGATCTGATAGATGAACTCTTTTACTCTAGCAACATCCTTGTCCAAAAGCAATGCTCCCAAAAAGGCTTCAAAGGCATCTCCAAGAATGGTGTCACGATTGCGCCCACCAGACTTTTCTTCTCCTTTTCCTAGCTTGATAAACTGATCAAACTGGCAATCACGCGCAAAACCAGCCAAACTCTCCTCACGGACAATCATAGCACGGAGTTTGGACAAATCTCCCTCTGGTTTCTTAGGATATTTTTTATACAGATATTCTGAAATCAATAATTGCAGAACAGCGTCTCCTAAAAATTCCAAGCGCTCATTGTGTGAAATTTTTAAGAGGCGGTGCTCATTGGCATAACTCGTATGAGTAAAGGCCGTTTCCAGTAAGTTTTTGTCTGCAAATTCGATTGCAAAACGCTTCTTTAGTACAGTTTGTAATTCTTTCATACCAACCTCTTTCTAACTGATAACAGTCTCTTTTATTATATCAAAAAAAGCCCCCTGAGTCACTTTAAAACGGGACTAGAGGTAGAGGGGGGTTAAGCATTTTTTAGAACAAACTTTTCAATTTTAGGAGCAAACTTGGGGCGAGATAAAGAAAAAAGCCTTATTTAAGGCTTTCATAGGCTATTTACATCCACCCTGAGGGAATCGAACCCCCATCTCAAGAACCGGAATCTTACGTGATATCCATTACACTAAGGGTGGAAACTTGTCTTATTATAACAGAAATTTGCTCTAATAACAAGTTTTTTATGGGTAGACTATCCATCCATTAGTGGGATGCATCCCCGTTCCAGATAGAGTTTTTCACGATAACATAATCAACGTGTTTGAGATCGGCAACTTTTCGTCCACCTGCGTAGGAAATGGCACTTTGCAAGTCCTGCTCCATCTCAGTAAGGGTATCTTGCAAGTGTCCTTTGGCAGGCAGTAAGATGCGCTTACCTTCCACATTTTTATAGGCTCCTTTTTGATATTGAGAAGCTGAACCATAGTATTCTTTGAACTGTTCGCCATCGACTTCAATCGTCTTTCCTGGGCTTTCGATATGTCCTGCAAATAGGGAACCAATCATGACCATGCTGGCACCGAAACGGATAGACTTGGCAATATCACCATGAGTACGAATGCCACCATCAGCGATGATCGGTTTGCGAGCAGCCTTAGCACACCAGCGAAGGGCAGCCAATTGCCAGCCACCTGTACCAAAACCAGTCTTGACCTTGGTGATACAAACCTTACCAGGACCGATGCCAACCTTAGTAGCATCCGCACCGGCATTTTCCAATTCACGAACAGCTTCTGGTGTCCCCACATTGCCAGCAATGACAAAAGTATTTGGTAATTCTTTCTTAATGTGTTGAATCATAGAAATCACGCTATCCGCATGACCATGAGCAATATCAATCGTGATATACTCAGGAGCATCAGCCTTGAGTTGGCTAACAAAGTCATACTCGTAATCCTTGACACCAACAGAAATGGAAGCAATGAGCCCTTGATCGTGCATACACTTGATAAAAGGAATGCGCCCCTCTTCATCAAAACGGTGCATAATGTAAAAGTAACCGCCTTTAGCCAGTTGCTCTGCTACGTTCTCATCCAAAATCGTCTGCATATTTGCTGGTACAACAGGTAGTTTGAAAGTGTGATTTCCAAGTGTGACACTTGTATCCGCTTCTGCACGACTTTTAATGACACATTTATTTGGGATCAACTGAATATCTTCGTAATCAAAAATTGGAAATTCATTTAACATATCGATGTCTCGTTTCTTTTGTAATGACCTACCTATGCTTGCGCATCTCTACGTCTTTTTCCGACGTTTCCTTAATTAATTATAAACCAAAGTACAGTTTTTGTCAAATATTTTCAATTATAAAACAATAATGTTCGGTTTTTATAATTCAAATATAAAAAGTGAGGAGATTAGTTTCTCCCCACTTCCTTATCAATATTTCTTTTAAAAATTGCTTCGGAGCTTTCCATCATTTCACAAAATTCATTATAAGATGAAGCATTCTGAGGAATATGGATAGACAATTTCTTCAACAAAGCTCCATAACCTGCTAGCTTTCCTATCTCATTATCAACAACCTTGTGCTTGCTCGGAAAAACAAGTCCAGCTTTCTCAGCTTTTATAATATAAGAATAGGAAATCAACTGGAACAAGTCCTCACGATTGATTCCTTTTTCAGTAAACTCCAGTTTCTTATATTTAGCATCTAAAACAGTCTTTCGTTCTCTGTCATAAAAATCTGGATATACCTTTCGTTTCCCAACAGAAAATACTGAAATTCCATCCGTCTTATCTTTATTTCGTGGATGAATGAAACCTTTTGGCAACAAGCTGTGAACATACTCTTCCCAAAGCCAGGCAACATCAAAGAGAATACCATGTACCCTTTGAGATTGAGGGCCAAGACCATGCTTTTCTCTACTCAGAATCATCAAGCAGAGTTCCTGTAACTTTCTGTACTCTCTGAAGTAGGCGTGTCGGATGGGTTTCGTTTTATTCATTCTGATAATCTTGGCACGATCAGCTAGTTTATAAGCTGGAGTTGCACGGATAATTTCAGCTATATTTTCACGATTACTATCGAGTAGTGCTCCAAAACTTTTTTGAGTCTTTATGTACTCAATCGTATGCCGAATCAATTGCATGAGTGGATTATCATAGGTAAACTCTCTTGTTGTATAGGCAACATTTCCCATAAAAGGAACATTTCTCTTAAGATGATTTCCTACATCTATCACTCCCTGTACATGACTGTCGTTATAAGAAAATCTCTGGTATTCCTTATAAAGACCTTTTCTGAGAGCAGCTTGTAAATACTTGGGAAAGAGGTAAACCAAGAGTTGATAGAGTTTATCTTCAGGAGATAAACCGACATCCAAACTAGTCAGATTGATATTGAGAACCTTTTGTAAAAGATAATGCAAAAAATGGTCATTACTTTCATCAGAAAAACGAGAGGCAATCGTTAATCTTTCCTGACCATATCCAAGAAAACCAATCACATTCCCAGTCTTAATTTCCTGATTGAACGTTTCAAAGATTTTTTGATCCCTTTCTAAGTCAGAAGAATTCTTTAAATCATTTGGGAAAATAAAGATACTGTCCTCTATAGAAAGGTTATCCAGTGTTCTATCAAGAAGGGCTTGACTTAGTTTGGGAAATTCTGCGACAAAATCTTCTCTAGCAATTTTATAATGATTATCAGTTATCCGCATTATCATCACCAGTATCTTGCTGAACTGTTTGCTCGTTATTTGTCAGGTCAAATGCTTTTTTCAACGTATCCAGAGTTTCGGCCTCCTCATAAGAACCACGTAAGTAATCTTCCAATAGAGGTTTGAGGTAATCAGACCAGAGTAACTCATAGTCAAAATCCACATCCTTCAACTTAAGGAAATAACTTGGTCCGATATGATAATGACTATTTAGCTCTTGAACGTTTTCGATAGCAGCATTCAAGTTTCTTAGACGAAGTTTTGCTTCTTCGGCTTTATCACCAAGCACCTCATCAAGCATACCAACTTGACTCTCGGCAGTAACTTCAACAAAACGGAAACGACGACGCATAGCAAAATCAAAGGTATCCACTGATCGGTCAATATCATTCATAGTTCCGATGATATAGACATTTTCAGGGATATAAAATTTCTCATCAGTCTCATGTAAATTAGCATATTGGGTAGAAACACTTCCCTTTTCACCACGATAACCAGGGTCAATAGAGAAAAAGAGTTCACCAAAAATCTTTGAAATCTCTCCACGATTGATTTCATCGATGATGAAAACGAATTTCTTGTCTGTGTCAATTTCTGTTGGAGAAATATAATCTTTCAGACCAAATCTTTTCTTTAAAGTTTCTAGGACTTTTTTTCCTTGATTACGATAATAGGGCTGTTTCAGATATTTTTCATCTTTATAGAGTTCATAAACATAAGATTTTGTTAAGCAAGTTCCTTGGGCTTTAGTTTCATAATTGATATTAAAATTATTTCTACTATTTACTGTGAGATAGGAAAATTCTGTCAAATATTCTTTTTCATCTCTGCTATTTACATATTCAAGATAAAGATCCCACGCTTCCTCAAAATTATCTTGGCCTCCAGTTTTTTGAGCTTCTTTAGCCTTCTGACAAAACTTCTTAAAAATGCCGTCCTGCAAGCCAAAGTTAATCTGTCCATCATTTACCAGGATTGGTCTCAACCCCTCTACAAAATCCGTATAATCATAGGAAGGGTGAAACTGTACAAATTCGATTTGGTCTTCGTTGCCACCCGTTAATTCTTTGGCAATTTCTTTAGCAAGATAAGTTTTTCCTGTACCAGGTGCACCACGGAGGATGAGGTTTTTGGATTTTCTTAATTTATCTAAATAATCGTTAATATTTTTATTCATAACAACTTTCTCTATATTTTTTCTGTATGTACCATTTAGAATGGATTTATATAAATTGATACGTTCTGAATTTCTATCCCAGTTGATGGTTTGTCTTGTACCTTTTTTACCTTGGTATTCCCATCCACCATCTACTTTCAACCAATTAACACCAATACAATGTTTAAACTCTGTTTTTGTTTCATCAAAGTAATATGTTTTCACACATTGTCCAATACCTAAAATTTTGTTAAATCCTGAGGTAGCTATTATATAATCATTTATTTTTATGTCATGCGCAAACTTCCAAATAAATAAATTTCTCTGCTTTCCTTGCTTCAATTCTTCAGGATTATTGTAATCTAAAATATTAGATAAATTAGAATCAAAATCTATACAAGCTATACTCTCTTCTTTAAATAAAGACCAAACTTTTCCACCTCCTCCTGCAACTATCATCCAATAATTTAATTTTTCTTCCATTTTGTAGCTCCATTTTCATATTATAGGCTAGTTAGTATTTAATATTTCAAAACCCTATTTCATATATAGAATATCATATCTATATAAAAAAGAAAAGAACTTCTAAAAAAAGCCCAGCGTTAGGAGCTTCAATGACTCTTAACACTAGACTTCTTTTTTTATCTTAGTAATACTCTCCCTGACGGTAGTCCCATGAGTTAAAGGTGTCTGACAGGTGCATCATGATTTTATCAATGTCAAGCCCTTTGCGGATAACGACTGGTGCTGGTGAGGTTGAACGTGCTCCACCTTGTTCTGGGATGAGTTTTCCGTCCTTATCGACCATAGACACCATCACACCTTGCTCGTAGCGAGTTTCGATTGTTTTGTCCGGTTGGATGGATGCCACATAGTCGTCTGCCTCGATGACAAGGTCCACTGCTCCTTCTATACGTTCTCCGATACCTTCCACCTTACCGCGGTTTCCTTTTCCAGATGGGTTAGCTGATGAGGCGTAGACCATTTTACCTTCTTCCCAAAGTTTGGCAGCCAGTTGTTCACCAGCTTTACCAAACTTGATGACAAAACAGCTAGTACCACGCACGTCAGTCATAAGTTCTTCACGGCCATCACCGTATGCTTTGAGTTTCTCAAAGGCTTCTGGTTTCCAAGGAAGGATACAACCTAGAAGAATGTCTTCGTCCCAATGTTTTTGGTAGAAGGCTTCAATTTCTGAGTTGAGTTGTGCTAAAGCGCGTAGCTCGTCCATGCTACCACAAAGTACAACACCTGGTTTGTTACGGTTACGCTCTTTAGCTTCAAATTTGCGTTCAAGACCTGCCTTATCGCTCGTCATGATAATGTAACCAACTTTTGTGGGGCAAACGATACATCCGCCCTCACCTTTTAAGATTTCATAGCCTTCTTGTGAAAGTGTTCCGTTCCATTGAATGTGTTTTGTCATAATTCTATTTCCTTTTCTATTTTTCTAATCCTGCCAGTAGGCTGGTCGTTGTTTTTCATAGGCAGCAATCAAGTCTTCATACTGCAAAGTAATGCCGATATCATCCAAACCATTTAAAAGCTTGTGTTTCCATTCACTATCAATTTCGAAAGTGAATTCTCCAACTGGTGAGATGATTTTTTGTTGTTCCAAGTCTACAGTTACCTGGTCGGTCGGTTTGAGTTGAGCTAGCTTTTCTCTAACCTCCCTAGGCTGAACAATAGGCAACATGCCATTATTGAGTTCATTATTGTAATGAATGTCCCCAAAAGATCCTGCAATCACGACTTTGAAACCATAGTCAGCTAGAGCCCAAGCTGCGTGTTCCCTCGAAGACCCTGCCCCAAAGTTATCCCCTGAGATGAGGATAGTGGATTTGCGGTATTCTGGTCGGTTAAAAACAAAGTCTGGATCCTCAGTGTAGTTATCGTCCAGATAACGCCAAGCATACATGAGGTACTTGCCAAAGCCTTTCTTATCAATCAACTTGAGAAACTGCTTGGGTAGGATTTGGTCGGTGTCGATGTTATCATTCATGAGAGGAACGGTCGTTCCCGTATAAACTGTAAATTTCTCCATATCCTCTCCTTACTGGGCTTCTGGCATCTGTCGAACATCTACGAAACGCCCTGCGATAGCTGCTGCTGCTGCCATGGCTGGACTGCAGAGATGAGTCTTAGCGCCAAATCCCTGTCTATCTTCAAAGTTGCGGTTACTGGTTGAGGCACAGTGGACCCCATCAGGGACCTTGTCAGGATTCATCCCTAGGCACATTGAGCAACCAGGGTCTCGCCACTCAAAGCCAGCGTCTAAGAATACTTTATCCAAGCCCAATTTCTCCGCAGCTCGTTTGACAGGACGAGAGCCTGGAACCACGATAGCAGTTAAGTTAGGAGCTATTTTCTTCCCTTTGACAAATCGCGCGGCCAGTTGTAAATCGCTGAGACGAGCATTGGTACAAGACCCGATAAAGATATAGCCTAGTTCAATGTCCGCTGGCTTTTGACCAGGCTCCAAGTCCATGTAATGATAAGCTCGCTCATCATTCATATCCTTAATTTCTGGAAAACTACTGTCAAAGTCGACGCCCATAGCAGGATTGGTTCCCCAAGTCACCATAGGAGCCAAGTCTGAGACATCCATCCGGATAACCTTATCATAAACAGCATCATCATCGCTGACAAGCGTCTTCCAGTCAGCAACCGCCTCCTCAAAAGCTTCAGGAACGCATTCCCGTCCCTTGAGATAGTCATAGGTAGTCTGATCTGGATTCATAATTCCCATCTTAGAACCAAACTCGATGGACATATTGCAGATGGTCATTCTCTCTTCCATGGTCAGTGCATCAATTGCTTGTCCACGATATTCCACCACATAGCCAACACCACAGGCAACGCCGTACTTGGCAATTAAGGCGAGAATGTAATCCTTAGAATAAACTCCTTTTTGAGGAACACCAGTGAATTCTACCAGCATTTTCTTGGGTTTGACCTGCCAGAGGGTCTGGGTAGCAAAGACATGCTCGACCTCACTGGTTCCAATCCCAAAAGCGATAGCTCCGAAAGCTCCGTGAGTAGCTGTGTGGCTATCTCCACAGACGATGAATTTTCCTGGTTGCGTCCGTCCTGTTTCTGGACCTACCATGTGAACGATTCCCTGCTTTTCAGAACCGTGGGCAGCATGTTCAATTCCAAACTCCTCAACATTTTCAGCAAGCTTATCAATTTGTGCTTTAGAAATGACATCTCGAATATCGTAGATATTGACAGTTGGTACATTGTGGTCAAAGGTCCCAAATGTCAAGTCTGGTCGTCTCAATCTGCGGCCTGCATCTCGTAATCCTTGAAAAGCTTGGGGACTAGTCACTTCATGAATATAGTGCTGGTCCACATACATGAGTTGGGGCTGCCCTTCTTCTCCTGTGATGACATGACGGTCCCATAATTTATCAAAAATCGATTTTCCTGCCATCCATTACCTCCAAATAAAATATAAGGCTACTAGTGTGATTACCATCCCGAGAAACCAAACTGTTTTAAAATACCATTTTCTAGTCTTGTGGTGAAAGGTGATTCCTGCCAACCAGGCACCGAAACCACCACAAGTAAGGGCTAAAATGAGTAAGATTTTCTCTGGGACGCGCCAAGCACCTCTTCTTGCCTTGGATTTGTCAATGCCATAAATCAAGAAAACCAGCAAATTCCAAATCAAAAGGGCAAGCGTGATTCCTTCATTTATCTTCATAATCTTTCAATGATGGCTTCTGTCATTTCCTTGGTCAAAGCCTGTCCTCCAATATCTCTTGTTAAAATGCCAGCCGCTAAACTAGCTTCAACAGCACGCTCGATACGCTTCGCATCCTCACAACGTCCAAAGCTGTCTCTCAGCATCATGGCAACTGACAAAATCATAGAGATAGGATTGGCAATTCCTTGACCTGCAATATCAGGTGCCGAACCATGAATAGGCTCATAAAGACTTGGCCCCTTTTCAGAATGACTGGCTGATGGCATAACACCAAGAGTGCCTGATAGAACGCTTGATTCATCAGATAGAATATCTCCAAAAAGATTTTCCGTCACGATGACATCAAACTTGGCAGGATTGGTAATCATAAGCATGGCAGCCGAGTCCACCAACTGGTGTTCCAAGGTCACATCTGGGAAATCCTGCGCGACTTCCTCAGCTACTCTGCGCCAGAGTTTTGATGTTGCTAGAACATTTTGCTTATCGATACTAGTAACGAGTTTTCTCCGATTTCTTGCAATTTCAAATGCCTTGCGAATAATCCGCTCTACTTCTTCGTAGCTGTAGTCGTTGATATCACGCGCTTGTCGCTCTTCAAGGATATGATCTCCAAAGTAAATCCCACCTGTCAACTCACGTACCACGACAAAGTCTACACCAGCAATTCGTTCCGGTTTGAGAGGTGATAAATGCTTGAGACTGTCAAAAATCTTAACAGGTCGAATATTGGCATAGAGATTGAGTTTCTTCCGAAGAGCCAGCAAGCCTTGTTCAGGCCGAATAGCTGCACCATCATACTGGGGACTACCGATAGCCGCAAGGAGAATAGCATCTGCTTCTCTACATGCCTTGAGGGTTTCATCAGGTAAGGGATGCCCCGCAGCATCAATACCTGCACCTCCAAAGGGGCATCTGTCTATTTCATAGTCAAAACCTGTTTTTGAAGCTAGAGCTTCCAGAACCGCTAAACCAGCTTCCATAATTTCTGGACCGATTCCATCCCCTGCTAAAGCTACTATTTTCTTTGTCATAGCCTTCTCCTTTACACACTAGGCATGTCTCGGTAGGAAACGCTATGCCCCATCTCACCTGCATTCTCTTTTTGAACAAAGGTATTAGCATTGATATAAGCAATAGCCGAAGCCTTCAATACATCGAAATCGAGACCTGCTGCGTTAAAGATGGTTTCTGTCTCTCTGTTTTCAACAGTAACCAAGACACGAGCTTGAGCATCAATTCCATCTGTCACAGCATCAATGGTATAGGACACCAAGCGGACAGATTGGTTAAAGAACTTATCGATAGCGTTAAAGATTGCTTCAACGGAACCTTGCCCTGTTGCATTAAATTCGACTTTCTCACCATCCATATTGGCTAGGCTAACGAGGGCTTCAATGTCATTGTCTGCATGAGTTTGAAGTTGTAAATCATCAAAATGGAACCCTTCTGGATTTTCAACCATGGTTCCAGCTACCAGAGCTCGAATATCTGCATCTGTGATTTCTTGTTTCTTGTCTGCTAGAGCCTTGAACTTAGCGAAGAGTGGTTTGATATCCTCTTCTGTAAAATCTAGGGCTAATTCTCTTAGTTTTTCAACAAAGGCATGGCGACCAGACAATTTTCCAAGCGGAAGACTATTACTCTTAACACCGACCAATTCAGGTGTGATGATCTCATAAGTGAGAGGATTTTTAAGGACTCCATCTTGGTGAATGCCCGATTCATGAGAGAAGGCATTACCACCAACCACAGCCTTGTTTTTAGGAACTGGAATACCAGAAAAGCGAGAAACCATTTCAGACGTATTCATTGTTTCATCCAAAACAATATCACTAGTTGCTTGGAAGAAATCCTCACGAATCTTCAAAGCAACAGCTACTTCTTCAAGAGCAACATTACCTGCGCGTTCACCGATACCATTAATAGTTCCCTGGACACGTCCAGCACCGTGTTTAATTGCTGTCAAAGTATTTGCAGTTGCCATACCGAGATCATCGTGACAGTGGACACCAAAGACAACTTTATGATCTGATTTAATATTTTCAGTCAAGTGATCAAAGATACGTGCAAACTCTTCTGGAGTCGTAAAGCCAACTGTGTCAGGGATATTGATATAAGATGCACCTGCATCGACCGCTGTTTGAACGACTTGTAAGAGGAAATCCAACTCTGTTCTAGTCGCATCTTCAGGAGAGAATTCGACGATTTCAAACTTAGAACGAGCATAAGAAACATGTTCCTTGATAGCTTCTAAAATCTCTTCCTTGCTCTTATTGAGCTTATACTTGCGGTGAATCGGACTGGTAGCGATAAAGACATGAATTTGTGGATACTTGGCATCCTTAAGAGCCTCATAACAAGCATCAATATCAGATTTTACAGAACGAGCTAATCCTGTCACTGCTGTTTTTTTCATGGCTTTAGCAATTTCTTGAACGGCTATAAATGAATCTGGACTAGCAGCCGGAAAACCAGCTTCAATTACAGAAATTCCCCATTTCTCCAGCTGTCTTGCAATGGAAACTTTTTCCTTTATTGAGAAGTTAACACCAGGTGTTTGTTCCCCATCACGAAGGCTTGTATCAAAAAATTCAACTTTACGCATAAGATTTCCCCTTTTCCAAATGTGGTTTTAAAAAAACATCTCGCTCAGAAGCCCAAGCGAGATGTTGATTTACTCCCGCTTGGTAAGCCAAACAGGACTAATGCTTTTGCACTAGCCCGAGTACCTCAACAACAAAGCAAATTGATTAAACTTAGTTGTTTTCATGTTTGACTTTCTCCTTCGTTTGATATCTTGTTTAGTATTTTAGCATAGCTAAAAACACTTGTCAAGAAAAAATCCATTATTTTCTGAAAATTTCTTCAGTAAAGAATATTTTGCTAATTGAAAGTATTTGAAAACTCAAGTAACTTTCCTTATTTTTTCACGGTCAAGTTCCAACTTCTTTCGATAAGTTCTAACGCTTCTTCATCTTGCAAACTATCATCAAGAGCCAGACTAAGCCAGTAGCGTTTGTTCATATGAAAGGCTGGATAAATACCTTTTTTTGAAAGCAAATCAGCTACTTGGTCGTGTTTGAGGTTGACTGCTTCGACTAGCCCTTCTCTGCCCTTTTCCAGCTTATCCCAAGGAATTCTCATTAAAACAGCATACCACTTTTGATTACCTTCATGGCGCAATACAGCTGTATCAGGAGACTTTTCCCACAGATACTCCAACTGATTACCATACTTTTCCTGAACCTTATCCATGATACGCTTAGTCTGAGGGCAGATAAAATCCTGTACATCAAAGCAAGCCTTCCGAATCTGGTAAAGAATCTCCAAACAAGCCTCACGGACACTTCCGACAAAACTTCCCCGCATACTTTCCATATGTACTTGAGGATAGAGGTCACCCGTTTCCTGATCAAAAACCTGAAAGCTCACATTATCAGGAGTGATAGAGACTGTCATGGAAAAGTCACCCTGTAAAATCTGGCAACTATAAGTCCAAACTCCACTACTTTCTAAAAAACCATAGGCACGAGCCTTTTCTTGATTAAACTGATAGGATTTAAAAATTTCAAACATAAGTGAAAACTGCTACCCAAAGCTAGCAGTTCCTTTCTATTTTTTAAAAGACAACCTTGGTTCCATGCAATTGTGTCACACCCAGCTGGTCGATAAAGGTTTGACGGTTGTCCAAGTCAATCCCCCCACCTGGTAGAATTTCAATTTTACCTTTAGCATGTTCTAAAATTCTGTGATAATGAGCGAAACGTTTCTCTAGCGAGTCTCCAGATACACCAGCACGAGTTAGGATACGGGTAACACCAGCTTGGCTGAGCCAGTCAATGGCTTCCAACTGGTCTTCATCACTCAATTCATCAAAGGCCATGTGAAAGACAATTTCCATTCCTTTAGATGCGGTAATCAGCTTCTCAAGATTAGGCTTATCCAACTTCTTATCAGCAGTTAATGCCCCAAATACAACCCCTTGACTTCCAGCCTGAGTAGTCAAACGAATGTCTTCTAGCATGATCGCTATTTCAAGATCAGTATAGACAAAGTCGCCACCACGGGGACGAATCATAGTCATGATGGTGGTGTCGTAGTTAGCTGCCAGTTCAACCGCTGCCTTGGTCACTCCATAGCTAGGTGTTGTTCCTCCCACTGCTAGATTGTCACAAAGTTCGATTCGACGAGCTCCAGCCTGCATGGCTTTTTCTAGCAAGGTCACATTTTCAGCACAAAATTCGTAAATCATTTGATTCTCCTTGATGTTTTCTTTAAATTTATTATATCATATTATTTTAAATATGCTTTCATTTTTATCAAGGCAAATAACTACTATTTTTATCTATTCTTTGTCAGGAATGACTTTAAAGAGATAATAGGTGATAAAGATAGTCAAGGCTCCCAGACCGATTTTGACTGGCAAAAGAGGAGCAAAATAAATAGAAATTCCCATCAAGATATAGATAGATACGATGATTTTTTTCTTTCGTTCTCGCGCTATTGACTTGGTTTCCCGAAAGTCCGCTACATAAGTCTGATAAAGCTTTGTATGATAAAGCCAGTCTTCAAAACGCTTAGAAGATTTAGAAAAACAAGCAATAGCTAACAAAAGAAAGGGGGTTGTTGGTAAAAGTGGTAAGACAACTCCAACAAGAGCCAAGGCTAAAGAAATAAAACCAATACTGAGGTAAATGATACGCATGATTTCTCCTAGATAAATTACTCTTCCTCTAGTTTCGCACACAAGGGGGAAATTTGTCAAGTTTCAAGTAAAAAGAGCCTGAAATTCATTTTCAGGACTCTGCATTTTATTTAATTTTCTCTTCTTCGTAGTCGCCATTACTACATACAACCTGCTTACCACCACCACGGACTTTTTTCTCCACAAGGAAGTGTCCGCATTTTGGACAATCACGGCCAATTGGTTTGTCCCAGGAAGTAAATTCACATTCTGGGTAACGATTGCAACCATAGAAGATACGATTACGCTTGGTTTTGCGTTCAATGATTTGTCCTTGATGACAGCTTGGACACTCGACTCCAATCTCTTTGACAATTGCCTGAGTATGACGGCAGTCTGGGAAATTACTACAAGCATAGAATTTACCAAAACGACCGAGCTTAATCACCATCGGACTGCCACAAACTTCACAGTCAAATCCAGCTGGCTCATCCTTGATCTGGATTTTTTCCATTTCGGATTCAGCCTTGGCTACCTCTTTAGAGAATGGTTTATAAAATTCATCAATGACACGTTGCCACTGCTCTTTACCAACTTCGACATCATCCAGTTTTCCTTCCATCTCAGCTGTGAAGGTCACGTTTACGATATCTGGGAAGTATTCAACGATGAGTTTATTGACAATTTCTCCCAGTTCTGTCGGTTCAAAACGTTTTGCTGCCAGACGAACGTAGTAGCGTTTTTGGATGGTTTCAATTGTCGGAGCGTAGGTTGACGGACGTCCAACCCCATTTTCCTCCAAGGTCTTGATAAGAGTCGCTTCCGAATAGCGAGCTGGCGGTTGAGTGAAATGTTGTTCTGGCTTGCTATTGACCTGCTTGACCACATCTCCAACAGCCATATCTGGCAACATCTTGTTCTTGTCAGAGTCATTGTAGATAGCAAGATAACCATCAAACTTAACTTGACTACCATTTGCCGCAAACTGAACCCCATTTTGAGAGAGCTTAACAGCCATGGTATCAAAAATAGCTCCCGTCATCTGGCTAGCTACAAAACGGTTCCAGATAAGGGTATAGAGCTTGAGCTGGTCTTTGTCCAAGTACTTAGCGATGCTTTCTGGTGTATTAAAGACACTAGATGGACGAATGGCTTCGTGGGCATCCTGAGCACCTGAGGCATTCTTGACCTTGCTACCATGCTTGGAATACTTGCTACCAAAACGGTTGTTAATGTAGCTTGCCGCTTCGTTCTGAGCCACAGGGCTGATACGAGTCGAGTCTGTACGCATATAGGTAATCAAACCTTGCACGCCTGATCCGATATTGATTCCTTCATAAAGCTGCTGGGCCACCATCATGGTCTTTCGAGTACGGAAATTGATTTTGTTAGCCGCATCCATCTGCATGGTTGAAGTCGTATAGGGTAGGGGCGCATTGCGTTTGCGCTCTTTCTTATCTACCTGGTCTACTGTGAAATCTTTGCTAGTCAAATGGGACAAGACTTCTTTGACTTCTTCGTTGGTGGTCAATTTCATCTTTTTGCCATTCATACCATAGAAAGAAGCTTGAAATTGTTTGGTTCCCTTCTTAAAGACACCATCAATTGTCCAGTATTCTTCTGGTTGGAAGGCATTGATTTCATTTTCACGGTCAATGATGAGCTTAAGGGCAACAGACTGCACCCGCCCTGCTGATAAGCCCTTCTTGACCTTTTTCCACAAAATAGGCGAAATCGAATACCCTACCAAGCGGTCCAAGACACGACGAGCTTGTTGGGCGTCGACCAAGTCCATATCAATCTTGCGAGGTTCTTTAAAGGCATTTTTTACTGCGTCTTTGGTGATTTCATTAAAGACCACACGGTTGGCATCATTCTCATCCAAGTTGAGAATGTGGGCCAAATGCCAGGAAATTGCTTCTCCTTCGCGGTCCGGGTCACTCGCAAGAAAGACTTTATTGGCCTTTTTAGCTTCCTTTTTCAAATCATTGATGAGGGGACCCTTGCCTCGGATATTGATATACTGCGGTTCATAGTTATTTTCAATGTCGACTGACATACTGGATTTCTTCAAATCACGGATATGCCCGACACTGGCTAAAACCTTGTAATTTCTGCCTAGATATTTCTCAATCGTTTTCGCCTTAGCAGGCGACTCCACGATGACTAGATTTTTTTTAACTGTTGATTTTTTCTTCTTTGTTGCCGTAGCCACACTATCACACCTTTTCAAAGTAATAAACTTTATAAAGTGTAAACCATTTTTCTATAGCTGTCAAGACCTAAGTCCTATATATAGAAGAAAAGTTTATCTGAGTGAAGAAATTTCTCCTTAAAATTCAAACTCAGCCAACACATCTTGTCCACTGCTAATCAGCTTTGCTCCCTCTTGGATCAGGTGGTGACAGCCATCTGAATGGCCATCTAAAATGTTTCCTGGAATGGCAAAAACATCACGCCCTTCCTCCATAGCTCGCTCACAGGTGATAAGACTACCAGAACGCATCCTTGCCTCTGCTACAATAACGCCACGGCAAAGGCCAGCAATGATGCGATTACGAGCTGGAAAGTGAAATTTCAAGGGTTCTTCACCAGGTCCGTACTCGCTAAGTACCAAATGGTGATTGCCAATGTGTTCCTGCAAACGTTTATTGGCTCGGGGATAAAAAACATCCAATCCTGTTCCAATGACGGCAATCGTTCTTCCTCCATTCTGGAGTGCAGCCATATGGGCAGCTGTATCAATCCCTTTGGCTAAACCACTGACAACGATTAACTCGTTTTCCAAACCTTGAATGACTTTCTGAACCGATTTTGCTCCCTGACTAGAACATGAACGACTCCCTACAACAGCAACCTTTGGAAATTTCAACAGGTCTAGATTTCCTTTATAAAACAAGAGCACTGGAGCATCATAAATCTCACTCAGATCCCAAGGATAACAGTCATCAAGAATAGAAAAGGATGGAAATTTCTGAAACTCCTTCTCCAACTGTGCATCATCTATCTGGAAATAGCGTTCCATAAAGACAGCAGGATTACGACACCCAGATATTTCTGCAATATCACCTAGCAAGAGCTCCTGATCTACAGTCTCATCGTATTCAAGAACTGTTAAAATTTGTTGATTGCTCAGCCCAGCTTTTCTCAATTTGTAAATTTCATAGTTTGTGATCTTCATATACAACTCCATTTCTTTTTCTACTCATCTATCTATTCGTAAAAAAAATAAAAAGAAGACCAAGGATCTTCTTTTTTCATTTATTCAGATTTAGTAGTTGACCAGCTACTTTCAATCATCGGTAAGATTGTTTTTAAAGTTTCCCCATCCCCTTCAAGTGAAACATAGCGGATTTTACCATCATTTGATCGGAAAACCCAGGTAACGAGGTATTTCCCTGACTTAGCAATTGCATTGACAACATAGGCTTCATAGCCTCCAATGGTCGATTTGGAGCCCCAAACCTTACTGAAATCAGAGCTTTGTTCTTTGGAAGTTAAAATACTAGATGAGACAGTCACAACATCCAGTTTAGCATATTCTTCTTCGCTGATATTGAACTGCTCAGCCTTAAAGGTATTCAGCGTAACAATGTTGATATCTGTTCCATCACAATACTGTATATCATTTCCACCTTCTACTTCATGGAATCGAACCCATGATTTGGGTACCTTGACAAATCCATATTCATTCGAACCGATGATTTGCGTCTCTTCCTTTTTCGCTTCAGAAACAGCAGAACTAGTGCTATTCGTTTCCTGACTTCTTGAAGAACTAACAACCGCAGTCGAACTTTCTTCGGTTGCTGTTTGCGATTTATTGGAGCATGAAGCTAAAAAAGCACTAACAGTAACTACAGTACCTAAAATTAATAATTTTTTCATCCTACCACCTTTCCATCTGCATTATAAGAAAAATAAGGACTTCTGTCAAATTCTAACCTAATCGATTCTGTTAGCTTCCGATTTTATCACTCTCATTTAAAGCAAAAACTCTTGAAAAATCTTCAAGAGTTTTTTTATTTCTATTCTTCATCCATGCTCAAGACGCTAAGGAAGGCTTCTTGTGGGACTTCTACTGATCCGATAGCTTTCATGCGTTTCTTACCAGCTTTTTGTTTTTCAAGGAGTTTACGTTTACGAGAAACGTCACCACCATAACATTTGGCAAGTACGTTCTTACGAAGGGCCTTGATATCAGTACGGGCCACGATCTTGTGCCCAATAGCTGCTTGAATTGGCACCTCAAATTGTTGACGAGGGATGATTTTCTTGAGCTTATCCACAATGAGTTTCCCACGTTCGTAGGCAAAATCCTTGTGAACGATAAAGCTGAGGGCATCCACCTTATCACCATTGAGAAGGATATCCATTTTGACTAGCTTAGATGGGCGGTACTCTGACAATTCGTAGTCAAAGCTTGCATAACCACGCGTCGAAGATTTAAGTTTATCAAAGAAGTCAAAGACGATTTCAGCAAGTGGAATCTGATAGATGACATTGACACGATTGTCATCAATATAGTCCATGGTTACAAAGTCCCCACGCTTGCGCTGAGCTAGTTCCATAACTGCTCCGACGAACTCCTGCGGTACCATGATTTGCGCCTTGACATACGGCTCTTCAATAGTCGCAATCTTGGTTGGATCTGGAAATTCAGAGGGGTTAGACACATCCATAGATTCACCGTCAGTTTGGTTAACCTTGTAAATAACAGACGGAGCTGTCATGATGAGGTCAATGTTGAACTCGCGCTCTAAACGCTCTTGGATAACATCCATATGGAGAAGTCCAAGGAATCCACAACGGAAACCAAATCCAAGGGCCTGAGATGTTTCTGGTTCAAACTGCAGGCTGGCATCGTTAAGTTGCAATTTTTCTAGGGCTTCACGAAGGTCATTGTACTTGTTTGATTCGATTGGATAAAGACCCGCAAAGACCATAGGATTCATCTGCTTGTATCCATCTAGCGGTTCTGCTGCTGGATTGCTTGCTAGAGTAACTGTATCACCCACGCGCGTATCTTGAACCGTCTTGATAGAAGCCGCAATATAACCAACGTCACCAGTTGCAAGAAAATCGCGTCCTACTGCTTTCGGCGTGAAAATACCAACTTCCGTCACATCAAAGGTCTTGCCATTGCTCATGAGCTGAATCTTATCGCCAGGTTTGACCACTCCGTCCATAACACGCACTTGGAGGATGACCCCGCGATAAGCATCATAAACTGAGTCAAAAATTAAGGCTTTTAATGGAGCTGAAACATCACCAGTTGGAGCTGGCACTTTTTCAACAATCTGCTCAAGAATTTCTTCAATACCAATACCAGCTTTGGCTGAAGCCAAGACCGCTTCGCTGGCATCCAGTCCGATGACATCCTCAATCTCTGTACGCACACGCTCTGGATCGGCTGCTGGAAGGTCAATCTTGTTAATGACTGGCAGAATTTCCAAATCATTATCCAAGGCTAAATAAACGTTAGCAAGAGTTTGCGCCTCAATCCCTTGGGCCGCATCAACCACCAAAATTGCTCCTTCACAGGCAGCTAGCGAACGCGACACTTCATAGGTAAAGTCCACGTGCCCTGGCGTGTCAATCAAGTGGAAAATATAGGTCTCACCATCTTTCGCAGTGTAATTAAGCTCAATGGCATTGAGTTTAATGGTAATCCCACGTTCACGCTCAAGATCCATACTATCCAGAAGTTGGGCTTGCATTTCACGACTAGAAACCGTCTCCGTCTTTTCCAAAATGCGGTCTGCTAGGGTTGATTTCCCATGGTCAATATGGGCGATAATAGAGAAGTTCCGAATCTTCTCCTGTCGTTTCTTCAATTCTTCTAAGTTCATGATGCTCTTCCTTTCAGGGTATCTATTAATTATAAATTGTTTTTAACATTTTGACAAGACCATACCCTGCTAGGAGTACTAATCTTCGGCAACAAAACCATCATTTTCGATAAAGTGGTGTTCTGTCATTCCTTGGTCTGTAAAGACGATTCCATGAAGGACACCACCATAGACAGCTCCTCCATCCATGCCAATCTTGCCATCCTCTGTTATCCAAAGCTCAGCTGTACCTCGGTCTTGCTTCAGTAAGCCATAAACTGGTGTATGCCCAAAGACAATGGTTTTCCCAGTATGATTTTCGGCTTCGTGGAATGGTTTTCTGAGCCAGACTTTCTTGTAATCTGTGGTTTCATGCCAATCATCCAAAGTTAAATCAATACCCGCATGAACAAAGATATACTTGTCTGTCTCTACTACAAATGGCATTTGACGAATAAATTCGACCAAGTCTGCTGCTTCTGTCGCAACCCGTTTGGCATCTTCTACGCCATCAACTGGTGCATCCAAGGGACGACCTAAAATTGAGTTAATGGTTGTATCACCACCATTGCGACGATAATGGTCATAGCTTTCTTCTGGGTCATCGAGCCAAGTCAGAAACATATACTCATGATTACCTGATAAACAAATAGCTCCTTGATTGTCGACCAAGTCTTTGACCATCTCTAGAACACGGCGACTGTCTTCACCACGGTCAATCAAATCCCCTAGAAAGAGCAACTGAGTTTGACCATCCCATGTTTTGAGAAGATCTTCCAGCATAACTGCTTTTCCATGGACATCTCCAATTACATAATAGTCTGTCATTTATTTCATCCTCGTTTGCAATAATTCTCTGGCTTGGGTAAGGGCAGCTTCAGTTACATTTTCCCCAGCCAACATCTTAGCTACTTCCTCTACTCGCTCTTCTAAAGTCAAAAGGCGAACCGTCGACACCGTTGAGTGCTCATCGCTAATCTTCTCAATAAAGAATTGATAATCCGCGATGGCAATCACTTGTGGAAGGTGAGAGATAGCAAGAACCTGACCATGCTGGCCAATCTTATGAATTTTTTGAGCAATGGCCTGGGCTACACGACCTGAAACTCCCGTATCCACCTCATCAAAGACAATACTGGTCTTGCCTTCCTTACGAGAAAAGGCAGACTTGATAGCCAACATGAGACGGGATAATTCCCCACCGGACGCAACTTTGACCAAAGGCTTAAAGTCCTCACCTGGGTTGGTGGAAATATAAAACTCGACTGTTTCATTCCCCTCACGACTAAATTTGCCCTTGCTAAAGCGAACCTGGAACTGTGCCTTCTCCATATAGAGATCCTGAAGTTCTTGTTTAATCTCAGCCTCAAGCTGCTGGGCCAAATCATGACGAGCTGATGCAAGTTGCCCTGCCAAATCGACAAGATTAACTTCCAATTTCTTGAGCTCTGCTTCCATGTCTTCAGAAGAAAGGTTATTTCCAGTCAAGAGATTGTACTCATCCGTAATCTTAGCAAAATAAAGCAAAACATCGTCTACAGTCCCACCGTACTTGCGAGTAATAGTATTTATAAGGTCTAAGCGATTTTCAACCTGCATGAGGCGATTGCCATCAAAATCCAAGTCCTCAATAATATCTTCTAAACGCTTGGTAATATCTTCTAAAACATAGTATGTTTCGGATAGAGAACTTGAAATTTCACGGTATTCAGGGTCATATTCTTCGACACTTTCCATGTCATTCATGGCTGAACGGACATTAGCAAGACTGGAGAATTCCTCATTGTCCAACATACTATAGGCATTGGTTAGGGTATCTGCAATATTTTTATGGTTGAGAAGTTTATCACGTTCTTGGTTGAGAGCTAAGTCTTCACCAGCCTGCAAGTTTGCAGCCTCAATCTCTGCCATTTGAAATTCCAACATCTCAATACGAGCCTTGTGTTCCTGTTGGTTTTTCTTGACTTCCAAAACCTGCTTACGCATTTTGCGATAGGCATCAAAGCTCGTCTGATAGGTCTCCTTCAAGTCCAAGAAAGCAGCATCACCAAACTCATCCAACATCTGGATATGCAGTTGAGGACGCATTAACTCTTCTTGGTCATGCTGACCATGGATATCCACAAGGTGTTGCCCAATAGCACGCAAGACAGAAAGATTGACCATCTGGCCATTCACGCGACTAACACTACGACCATTTTGCAGAATTTCACGCCGGATGATAATTTCATCACCCATTTCCAAACCTTGCTCATCAAAAAGTTCCTGTAAAAGGCGACTATTTTCAACTGAGAAAAGCCCCTCAATCTCTGCCTTTGGCGCACCGTGACGAATAACGTCTGTCGTTGCACGAGCCCCCAACATGAGATTCATAGCGTCGATAATGATAGACTTTCCAGCACCCGTTTCCCCGGTTAAAACAGTCATACCCTTTTCAAAATTGAGGGAAATCGCCTCAATAATGGCAAAGTTTTTTATCGAAATTTCAAGTAACATACTGACCTACCATTTTTTGACTTGTTCAACAATTTCTTCAGCTGCCTCTGCTGTTCTAGCTACAATTAAGATAGAATCATCATCAGCTAGACAGCTAAAAATCTGTTCAGAGAATGCCTCAACCAACTGACTCTTCACAAAAATAGTATTTCCAGGAATGACAGCAAGATTGATCATATTTCCCATTAACTCAGAACTCACAATATTGTCCTCAGCCAACTGCAAACTTTTGACGACTGATTTTGGCAACTCATAGATATAGGTGTTGTTCTTCAAAGGAATTTTAACAATCCCAAGTTCCTTGATGTCCCTTGAGACAGTGGCTTGCGTAGCAGAAATACCTGCTTCCTTCAAATGCTCAACGATTTCTTCCTGAGTCCCGATTTGATAATCCGTAACAAATCTTCTAATTTTTTCAAGTCTCTCTTTTTTATTCATCTTTAAATTCTCTATGCGCTCTCTCTACAACTTTTTCTATTTCAGGGGCAACTTGGTTACTTGCTCCCTCTTCCTTTTTCAAATATGCTAAAAATTCGATGTTTCCATGTCCACCTTGGATGGGAGAAAAGTCCAAACCAAGCACTGAAAAACCTTGTTCAACTGCCATAGCAGTGACAGATTCAAGGACAGTTTGATGAACCTTGGCATCGCGAATGATTCCATTCTTCCCAATCTGCTCACGACCTGCTTCAAACTGGGGCTTAACCAGAGCTACCACCTGACCTTGATCAGCCAAGACACGGTGCAAGGCAGGAAAAATCAGACTGAGGGAAATGAAACTCACATCAATACTGGCAAAGCTCGGTTCCTGCTCAAAATCAGTCTTTTCAGCATAACGAAAATTAAACTGCTCCATGCTGACAACCCGTGGGTCTTGACGTAATTTCCAAGCCAACTGATTGGTGCCAACATCGACTGCAAAGACCAACTCAGCACCATTTTGCAACATGACGTCAGTAAATCCTCCAGTGGAAGCCCCAATATCAATCGTGGTTGCTCCCTCCACTGACAAATCAAAGACCTGCAAGGCCTTCTCTAGTTTTAGACCACCACGACTGACATACTTGAGTTTTTCACCTTTGAGTTTTAGCTCAGTGTCATCTGGGATCTTCTCTCCTGGTTTATCAAATCGTTCTCCATTATGGACTGCTACGACTAGACCAGCCATGACACCGCGCTTGGCCTGTTCACGCGTTTCAAACAAACCCTGTTTATAAGCTAGTACATCCACTCTTTCCTTAGCCATTGATTCTCAAACTTTCTACTACTTTCACAATCGGCGCTGTTTCAAAGCTGACTTGCTGGGAAATTTCTTCCAATTTTTCATTAGCTTGATCCAGAGTTTGGTTACAAAAGGCAGTCGCCTCTTCCAAGCCCAACAAGGCTGGATAGGTTGATTTTCCAGCCTGCAAGTCCTTTTGTGGAGTCTTGCCGATTTCCTCAAAACTAGCGGTCACATCCAGCACATCATCTCTGACTTGAAAGGCCAGTCCGATTAATTCACCAACCGTTTTCAGTTTTGCTTGGATTTCAGGCGCTAATTCTGCTATGATAGCGGCGGCTTGGAAAGGATAGGCTAGTAATTTTCCAGTCTTATTGGCATGAATGGTCTGAAGTTCTTCCAAGGACAAATGCTGGTGTTCGCCTTCCATGTCCAGAACCTGCCCTGCTACCATGCCTAGACTACCTGATGCAAGGGATAAGTTGGCAATCAAGTCCACCTTGATCTGACTTGAGAAATCTGCCTGCGCTATTAAGGCATAGGGATCTAGGAACAAGGCATCACCTGCCAATATTGCCATCGCTTCGCCAAATTTCTTATGATTGGTTAAACGCCCTCGACGGTAATCGTCATCATCCATAGCAGGAAGGTCATCGTGAATCAAGCTCCCTGTATGAATCATTTCCAAGGCCGCTGCCACTTGAGCATGTGCTGGTTGGATAACTACTTGCAGGGATTCCAGAACTTCTAACAAGAGAAAAGGACGAATACGCTTGCCGCCAGCATGAATAGAATAGAGAACAGACTCTCGTAAACTAGAAGCAAACTGCTGATCTCCATAAAAGTCTTCCAAAGCCGACTCCACAAGAGCTAATTTTTCTTGCTTCTTCATTCAAAATCACTTTCTGTTTCATCTTCTTGCATGACCTTGACCAAGGTCTTTTCAGCCTTGTCCAGCGTCGCTTGGAGTTCTTTTGACAAGATCATGCCCTTTTGAAAGGCAGCAATCGCATCTTCTAGAGCAATTTCACCATTTTCCAAACTTTGGACAATGGTCTCTAGTTCTGCTAGATTTTCCTCAAATTTCTTTTGTTTTGACATCTTTAACCTCTAATTCTACCTGACCATCTCGCATCAAAAGCGTCACTTGGTCTTTTTTCTTCAACTTCTCAACCGAATCCACAACTGTCTCTTCTTTTTTGACAATAGCATAGCCACGCGCCACAATTCGGCTAGTATCCAACATCAGCAAGGCTTCCGAAAGTCGCTTGACCTCAGCAACCTTGGCATCATAAACCAGAGCCATTTGGCTACGAAGGAGCTTGTCCAACTGAGTAAGCCGGTCCTGATAGCGTTGAATTTTGGTAACAGGTGATAATTGCACCAGTTGATGAGTCCTTGCTTGGACTAGCTGTTTATTATCAGAAATCCGTGTTCGCAAACTTTGTTTTAATCGCAGTTGCAGTTGATCTAACCGTTGCAAATAACCATCATACAAACGCTCTGGTTGTCTAAAGATAACAGACTGACTGCATTTTTTCAGAACTTCCTTTTTCCTTGACAGGACATTCTGAACAGCCGTTGCCATCCGCTTTTCTTGATTTTGCAAATGCGTCAATAGATCCAACTTGGTTACAGGTGTTGCCAGTTCAGCTGCAGCTGTTGGCGTTGCAGCCCGTCTATCTGCCACAAAATCCGCCAAGGTCACATCCGTCTCATGACCAACACTAGAGATGATGGGCAAACGAGATTCAAAAATAGCCCGTACCACAATTTCTTCGTTAAAAGCCCAGAGATCCTCGATGGAACCCCCACCACGACCAATGATGAGAACATCTAGGTCCTCACGTTGATTGGCACGCGCAATATTTCGAGCAATTTCCTCCGCAGCTCCATCACCTTGCACCTTGGTCGGATAGAGAAGAATGCCAACACCTGGAAAGCGTCTGCTGACGGTCGTGATAATATCTCGAATAACAGCTCCACTGCGACTGGTTACCACACCGATTCGCTTAGCAAACTGGGGAAGAGGTTGCTTGAATCTCTCTTGAAATAGACCTTCTTCCGTCAATTTGTTCTTAAGTTGTTCAAACTGAATCGCTAGCGCCCCAACCCCATCAGGCTCAGCTTTTTCAATGATGATAGAGTAGCTACCGCTTGGTTCATAGACCTGCACACGCCCAATCACATTGATTTTCATTCCCTCTTCCAAGTCGAAACCTAATTTTTGATAAATCCCAGACCAGATGGTCGCTTGAATGACTGCATGATCATCTTTTAAGGAGAAATATTGGTGAGTAGGTCGTTTACGAAAGTTGGAAACTTGACCAGTTAAATAGACCCGTTCCAAGTAAGGGTCTTTATCGAATTTCATTTTCAGATACTTGGTCAAAGTTGTTACCGATAAATACTTTTCCATCTCCACCTACTATTCATTTTCTTGCTTTTCCATGGGTATTATTATACCAAAAACATGCTTAAAAATCACCTTTTTCCTACTGAAACTAAAGGAAAAATAGAAAAAGGAGGCTAGGCCTCCTCATCTGATTATTTGCTGTTTCGCGCTTCTTCCAAAATCTTTGCAATCTTAGTGGTCAAAAGGTCGATAGCAACGGTATTGCTGACCCCTTCAGGAATGACGAGATCCGCATAACGCTTAGTCGGCTCGATAAACTGGTGGTACATGGGTTTTACCACACCTAGATATTGGTCAATCACGCTATCCAGACTACGGCCACGCTCTTCCATATCACGCTTGATCCGACGAATAATGCGCACATCATCGTCAGTATCCACAAAAATCTTGATATCCATCAAATCACGCAAGCGCTTGTCCTCCAAGACCAAAATCCCCTCAACGATAAAGACATCCTGAGGCTCCTGACGATAGGTCTTGCTACTCCGTGTATGCGCTGTATAGTCATAAGTTGGAATGTCTACTGGGCGCCCTGCCAACAATTCCTTAATCTGCTCGATCATCAAGTCTGTATCAAAGGCAAAAGGATGGTCGTAGTTGGTTTTGACACGCTCTTCAAAGGTCAAGTGAGACTGATCCTTGTAGTATGAATCATGCTCAATCATGGAAATCTTTTCATCAGGAAAATGAGATAAAATGGCTCTTGAAACACTGGTCTTACCACCACCAGAACCACCTGTCACTCCGATAATGATTGGTCTATTTTGCATGCTATCCTCCGTTTTTTTATCCGTCGTCTATTCTATCACATTTTTTGCAAAATTTATAGTCTGATTTTGGATAGTCTAGGGGAAACATCAATCTATCCCCACAATCTAGTGAAACTAGCTAAAAACCTTCCTTGGTTTGTAGAAATTGCCCCTTTTTTCTAGAATGGCTAGCAATGTATCTCCCTCAAAGGCAGCCAGTTCTTGGTCTGTTTGGTCTAGCTCGATAAAACGACCAAACCGCACTTCTGTAGCCTCTTCTGGAGTTAGGATAACTTTGACAAGGTCCCCTGTACCAATCTCTAGAGGATGGAGAAAGTCCAGTTGACCAGCCTCCACTTTTTCAGCAATTTCGTCCAAGGTAAGAGCATCCTCCAGTTGTAAACCTGCTGCACTCGTCCGAGTCAAATGGGACATATGGGCCGCATAACCCAGCTTCTCTCCCAAGTCAACAGACAAGGTACGGATATAAGTCCCCTTACTACATTTCACACGAAAGGTAAAACGCGCAAGTTCGCCCTCATAAGAAATCGGACTTGTCCGCTCAAATTGATAAATGGTCACCTGACGTTCTGGACGCTCCACTTCCTGACCAGCACGCGCATACTCATAGAGTTTGCGACCATTAACCTTGACAGCCGAGTACATAGGCGGAATCTGAGTAATAGGCCCAGTCAGGCTCGCAATGGCTTTATCGACAATGATTTCATCCAAGGGCGACAAAACAGGTGTCTCTGCGACCACTTCCCCACTAGCATCCTCGGTCGTCGTTGAATAGCCGAGAGTGATTTCCCCCTCATAGACCTTGCCCTCATCCTGCATAAACTCGACCATGCGGGTTGCCTTGCCCACCGCAATAGGCAAAACACCCACTACATCCGGATCCAAGGTCCCACCATGACCAATTTTCTTGGTTCCCAAAATCTTACGCAGCTTAAAAACCGCGTCATGCGAAGTCATCCCCGCTTCTTTTTTTAAATTGATAATACCGTTCATGTGTTGCTTTCTAGTTTCCCTTTCACTTCTATTCCTCATTGTTTAAATCAATTTTTTTAATATCATATAAATCCTCAGAGTAAAATGGTTTACCCGACTCAATTGGTAAAATATATTCAAAATTATCATCCTTTTCAAGCTGTTTATATTTTCCATTAACAACCGAAAAGTAGTCAGCATTTATGTTGTAATATCCATCTGGAAAGCTTGAAAAATCAATATCTCCTAGTTCCAATAGGTTGCTTTTGCTAAGTGTTAAATGCAAGCAAAGTGCTCCCTCCTTCATAAAGTCTTTAACAGAAAGAGTCGCATATCCTCTAAAAGCTTGTTTTTCTTTACTGAATGAATTTTGATTTTGAAGAGCCTTTTCTTTTATTAAAGGAGTTATCCTATATGAATTTGATATTTTAAAACCAGGGCTAGCTAATGGCTGTTCTTTATCATCAATAACTACTAAATCATATCCTTTCTTTTGTATTGCACTTTCTACAGCTAATTTAAAATCATTCAGAACTGTCTGCGCTTCTTGGCTTGATACAGAGAGCTTCAAGAATTCTTTAAGACCATAATTCTCATTAATGAAACTGACCTCTGTTAATTTTTGACGAATGTACTTAGCACCTACTTGAATCGTTATCCCATTATCCGATACATCAAAAATACTAATATCTGAAACGTTGCTATCTATTTCTACGCTTTTAAGAGCGACATCAAAATTCATTCCCCTAGAAGAATAAAACTCTTTTAATTGTTGAACTTTAGCATTATTTCTAAAGTGGATTTGAATTCTACTTCCTACAAATGGAGAAAAAATACCAATCAAAAATAGAATAAGTAACTTACGACTTAATTTTGGATTATAGTTTTCCTTTTGATAAATCCAATCTAAATACGGAAATAAAAATAATGAAAAAATGAAACTCCAAAGGTCAATATCTTTTATAAAGTCAAAGGAAACGATCATTTTAAATCTTAGCAAAAACATCAGAAAAATTGCTAAAAAAATATTTCCAATCAATAGAAAAGCAATGATGCGTTTCGATTCATTTTTTGCTTTTCGCACATAAGATATCCCCACCAGAAGATTAGCCAAAAAACTAATTCCATAACCGAATATAGTTGGAATAAATCCAAAAATAGCAAAGAATAAATTATATCTTGAGTCAGTATCGCCTACGCCTTCAATATTTAAAAGACCATATAGGAGATTAAGAAAAAATACAATTAATGGTAAATAAGCAATATAAATTTCCGAGAATTTCAAAGATTTTTTCATAGTAACTCCTGTTTTTAAGGTAATCTCACTCCCCCCTCAGCGCTTCAAATTTCGCTTTCATAGTTGGATTTTTACGAGTCAATTTTTTAACCGAAACATCTTCCAATTTGTTGTTAGCGAGGCGGAGTTGGTTTTCAGATGTGGTTAGGAACTTCTTGACCTCTTCCATGCGTTTGATGGCTTTGTCGATTTCATCAATTGCTTTACCAAAGTTGGTCGAAGCAGAGTTGTAGTTCTTGGCAAAGGCTAGTTTAAAGGCATCCAAATCTTCCTCAAAATGCGTAATATCAATATTTTGCTCCCGGACTAAGGCCAACTCTTGCTTGTATTTCAAAGAATTAAGAGCCGCATTTCGCAGGAGACCAATCAACTGGATAAAGAACTGGGGACGAACCACATACATCTTCTCATACACATGGCTAACATCGACAATGCCTGTATTAAAGGAGTCGTCATCAGCTTCAAGCATACTTACTAAAACTGCATACTCACAGTTCTTCTCCCGACGGTCTTTATCCAACTCCTTGTAGAAGTCCGAATTCTTGTGCTTCTTCTCTGTTCCGTCCGCTTCATTTTTCATTTCAAACATAATGGAAATGATTTCCACCCCATTTTCATCACATTCACGGAAGATAAAGTCGCCTTTAGACCCACGCGTAGAAACCTTGTTATCCTTCTCAAAGTAGGCATTTGGAAAGGCAAAACTGCGAACCTTATTGAATTCACTCTCCGCATAGTGTTCTAGACTTTCCCCGATAGCTTTGGTTGATTGTTGAGCTTTGAAATTCTTGTAAAATTCTACTTGTTCACTAGCAGCCTTGAGCTGGGCTTCGTAATTCTGCTTAACAGAAGCCAAAGACAACTCATTTTCTTTTTCTTGTAAAAGAAGTTGATTTTTAACCTGATCTCGTTCTTTTTCTAGGTCAGTGAGGGTCTTTTGCAGTTGATTTTCATGCTCTAAACGCAAGGTAGCCAATTGATTTTCCAAGGCCTGTACTTCCTTATCCTTTGCCAATAAAGCCTCATGACTTGACTGTTCAACCTCTTTCTTAGCCAGCTCTTTCTCTGTATCAAAGTTTTGGATTTGACTCTGTAATTGAGCGATTTCTTGGTCTTTTTGAGCTAGTTTAGATTGTTGCTCATTCATAGCCTTTTGCTCAGCTAGAGCCAGTTCCTGCTTCATGCGATCATGCAATTCCTTGTCAAACTCTGTCGTTCTCACTTGAGATATGAGTTCGGCATACTGGCTTTCATTTACTGTAAATACTTCTCCACAATTAGGACATTTAATTTCGTTCATAACGTTCCTCTTTCTAGACTTCTGTAACCATTATATCATGCCTGAGGGAAAATCAAAAACAGTGAGTCGAAACCCACTGTTTATATCTGTTACTTTAAATTTTTTCCAAGGCCAAACGCAAATCTTCAATCAAATCCTCTACATTTTCAAGACCGATCGACAAGCGGATTTGGTTTGGTGTTACACCTGCTGCTTCTAGATCTTTTTCTGACAACTGACCGTGAGTGGTTGTCGCAGGATGGACAACAAGAGATTTGGCATCTGCCACGTTTGCAAGGTCAGAGAAGATTTCCAAATTATCAATAACCTTGCGAGCTTCTGCCTCTCCACCTTTGACATGGAAGGTAAAGATTGAACCCACACCTTTTGGCAAATATTTCTCAGCCAAGGCATGATATGGACTGTCAGCTAGTTTTGGATAATTTACCTTCTCTACCTTAGGATGGTTGACAAGGAAATCAACAATTTTCTCTGCATTTTGCACATGGCGTTCCACACGAAGAGAGAGAGTTTCAAGTCCCTGGAGCAAGAGAAAGGCGTTAAATGGCGACAAGGCCGCACCTGTATCACGGAGCAATTGAACACGAACAGCGATAATAAAGGCTGCTGCACCCACATCACGAGTATAGCTCAAGTTGTGGTAGCTAGGATCTTCCTCAACAAATTGAGGAAATTTCCCTGAAGCTGCCCAATCAAAACGACCACTGTCCACGATGACACCGCCAATAGTCGTACCATGTCCACCAATAAACTTAGTTGCTGAGTGAATGGCAATATCTACACCGTGAGAGAAGACGTTAATCAAATATGGTGTGGCAAAAGTATTGTCCGAAACGAGAGGAATCTGGTGTTTATGCGCAATCTCAGCCAATTTTTCCAAGTCAGGAATGTTAATCAAGGGATTCCCCAAGGTTTCAATCAAGACAAGCTTGGTATTGTCATTGATAGCTGCTTCCACTTCCTCTAAATTATCCACATCGACAAAGGTTGTTGTAATCCCATAACGAGGAAGGGTTTCCTTCAAGAGGTTGAAGGTCCCACCGTAAATAGTTGACGCAGCCACCACATGGTCACCTGCGTGAGCAAGCGCCAAAATAGTGTAGGTTACAGCAGCCATACCTGATGCGGTCGCTAGTGCTCCAACACCACCTTCAAGTGCAGCGATTCTTTCTTCAAATGCCGCTGTTGTAGGGTTTGTGATACGAGTATAAATGTTCCCTGGTTTTCTCAAGGCAAACAAATCAGCACCTTCTTGCGTGTCATCAAAAACGAAGGATGTTGTTTGATAAATCGGTACTGCACGAGACTTGGTTGCCGGATCAACTACTTGCCCAGCATGTAATTGTAGAGTTTCAAATTTAAAATCACGAGTCATAAGACGACCTCCAAATAGCTTCATTAGGGATATTGTATCATCTTGTGCTAGTCTTTTCCAATACTGATTTTCTATATTTTGATATAAGGAACAACTATGACTAGTCATACACATCAAACAAAAAAGCACGATTGACTCGTGCTTTTTTCTTTAATCTACATAAGTATCTTCGTTTTTATTGAGGAAGGCGTATGGTAATCCTATCAAGAGACCGCCCCCAATGAAGTTCCCAATAAAGGTCACACCCCAGTGACGAAGAATATTAGGAATGTCAAAGTTTGCAATAGAATCAGCTGCAACACTGAATTTTACAATCGCAAATGAAGCAAAGTTGGCTGCGATGTGTTCGTTTGTTAAGAATACAAACATGTAAATAGCTGATAAAACGAGCCATAGCTTAGCTGCACTATCCTTGACCAAAATAAAGGAAAGAATAGCAATGTTTACGAAGACATTGGCTAAAATAGCCTCAAGCAAAATCAGCTCATTTGAACGGCCTAACTTCATCTCTACAACCCCTGAAATGAAACTATCGTGAGTCAGATGTGCATAGGCTGCCGAATGAGCAAAGCCCCAACCTGCTATCAAAGCACCGATAAGGTTGAACAAGGTACAGTAAAGTAAAATCTCAGTTGTTTTTCTCCAAGAGATTTTTTTCAAGAAACTACCAGCTGTCAAGAACATCATGTTTGAAGTTACCAGTTCAGCATTAAAAAAAACAATGTAGGCCAATCCCCAAGCAAAAACGAATGGGAAAAGGAAGCGACCACTACCTGGTGCGATTTTATTTATCAAGTCAGCCCCAACTGCACCCGCAGCCGTGCTAAATGTTAAAAAGGCACCTGCAAACATGGAACGAATCGCATACTTAAACTTACTTTGGCTATAAAGACTTTCTTTCTTCTTGCAAGCAAATTCAATCTTTGAAATAAATTCTGAAGAGACCATAAAAAACTCCTAAACTTTAATTTGTGATAATTATAACATAATTCTTGTTTTCTAGAAAGCGTTTTCTGTAAAATTCTAAAATATTTATCTTAAAAATCTTTATCCTAAGCCTTCTTATCCTTTTTCATACGAACTATTTTGATTCTATTTGTTGACAAAAAAACCAGTGAAATAGCACTTCACTGGTTCATTCATTCTTAATAACGTTGTCTATACGGTTGATTAAAGGCCTTCAAAATATCCTCAGAAGTCTCAGAATAAGCTTTTGATTCTTTAAAGATTCCTTTGACGATTATACGCTCAGTCGCATTATAATCAACACAAGTAACCAAAGTAATCTCCTGCACACCAATACGATCATCGATTTCATCTACACGGTCTGGTGTAACACGTTTTACTTCTGTAATCTCATAAGTATAAACTTTATCCTTATCAGTCAGATAAATTTTCATACCTGCTTTGGCATTGACCAAAGGCGAGAAGAGCATTTGACTGGCATTTTCAGCAGTAAAGATATGGTGACTGGCTAGAGAATAGTTGCCTTCTCCCATTTTTTGGTCTGGTTTCATGGTCCCTGCTCCGTAGAACAAGTTTACATTATCCAACCCTTTGAAAATAGGGAGGTTAATCTCCACTTCGGGAATAGCAATACCTCCAATAACGGGAAGTTTCTGAGCATCCCATTGTGAAGCCAATACAGCTTCGGATGAAATAGACTTAACAGAGTCAAAATCAAAATTCCCTTCAGTTTTTAGATTTTCATCTATATTTTCCTTAGTGACTTGATTGACTTGGTATTTATTGGTATTCCATACCAAAAAGATATCGCGAATCTTTGAATTAAAAATTAAAGCTAGCGATAAAAGAATTAAGAAACCCGCTAAAATATTGATAAATAGATTTCTGCGCTTATTTTTCTTACTCTTTTTATTTTTCGTTTTTTTATGAGACATTATGCTTCACCTTCTGTTTCAATTTCAGTCCCAACTTCTTCTTTTTCTGCCGCAGCAACCGTTGTAAAGGTCACAATCTTAGCATCCTGATCTAGACGCATCACCTTAACTCCCATAGTTGAGCGTCCAGTTTGTGAAATATTGGCAACATTTGTACGGATCATGACACCTGTATCTGTGATAATCATCAGGTCTTCATCCCCCTTAACAGTGAGGAGACCTGCCAGAGGACCATTTTTCTCAGCAACATTGGCTGTCTTCATCCCTTTACCACCACGGCCTTTAGTAGGATATTCAGTAGCAAGTGTACGTTTACCGTATCCTTTTTCAGTGATAATAAGAACCTCATCTTGGTTCGTAATCACGCTAGCACCAACTACTGTGTCACCCTCACGAAGATTGACTCCTCGGACACCTGTCGCGATACGGCTCATGCCACGAACAGCTGATTGATTAAAGCGAACGGCATAACCAAACTTGGTACCAATGATAATATCCGTATCTTCTTCTGTCAGCAAGACATTAATCAATTCGTCTTCATCCTTGAGATTCAAGGCTTTCAGTCCATTTTGACGAATATTAGCGAACTCTTTGACACTGGTTCTCTTCACAATACCGTGACGAGTTGTAAAGAAGAGATAGGCATCATCACTACGTTCAGACTCAACGTTGATGATGGTCTGAATACTCTCACCTTCGTCCAACTTCAATAGATTGACAACTGGCAAGCCCTTAGCAGTACGGCCGTATTCAGGGATTTCATAACCTTTTAGTCGGTATACGCGTCCTTTATTGGTAAAGAAGAGTAAATGATCATGGGTGCTGGTTGAAACCAACTCACGCACAAAGTCATCATCCTTAACTCCCGTACCTTGAACTCCACGGCCACCACGTTTTTGAGCAGTGAACTCACCTTGGTCCAAACGTTTGATATAGCCCTTGTTAGATAGGGTAATCAAGACATCCGTTTCTTCAATCAAATCTTCATCTTCAAGAGTTAAGACTTCTCCAATCATCAACTCCGTACGACGCTTGTCTCCAAACTTGCGTTTGACTTCGTCCAATTCCTCTTTGATAATTTGCGCCACGCGCTCAGGTTTGGCAAGAATATCAGCCAAATCTGCAATCAAGGCAATCAATTCATCATATTCAGACTGAATTTTATCACGTTCCAATCCTGTCAAACGACGAAGACGCATATCAAGGATAGCTTGACTTTGACGTTCAGAAAGCTTGAACTTGCTCATCAACTCAGCTTGCGCTTCCGCATCTGTTTCACTGGCACGAATGATACGAATCACTTCGTCGATATGGTCAAGTGCAATTAAAAGACCTTCTAAGATGTGCGCACGCGCCTCCGCCTTTTCCTTGTCAAAACGAGTACGGCGAACAACCACTTCTTTTTGGTGCTCGATATAAGCATCCAAAATTTGACGAAGGGACAAGATTTTTGGTACGCCATTTTGAATCGCCAACATGTTGAAACCAAAGTTGGTTTGCATCTGTGTCATCTTGAAGAGGTTGTTAAGGATAACGTTGGCAGACGCGTCGCGTTTAACCTCGATTACAAAGCGAACGCCTTCACGGTTGGACTCATCACGTACGGCTGTAATGCCCTCAATTCGCTTTTCCTGAACCAAGCGAACAATATGCTCATGTACCTTGGTTTTATTAACCATATAAGGGAATTCTGTTACAACGATGCGCTCACGACCCGTCTTAGTGGTTTCAATCTCTGTACGAGAACGAAGGACAATGGAACCTTTACCAGTCTCATAAGCCTTATGAATACCTGATTTCCCCATGACAAGAGCGCCAGTCGGAAAATCTGGACCAGGCAAGACTTCCATCAAGTCCTTAGTCGTCACTTCAGGATTATCCATAACCAACTTCACTGCATCAATGGTTTCACCCAAGTTGTGAGGTGGAATATTGGTTGCCATCCCAACAGCGATACCCGTTGCTCCATTGACCAAAAGGTTTGGAAAACGAGCAGGCAAAACCAAGGGTTCACGTTCGTTAGCATCGTAGTTGTCTACGAAATCAACTGTGTTTTTATTGATGTCACGAAGCATTTCCAGAGCAATCTTGCTCATACGTGCCTCAGTATAACGCTGTGCGGCAGCACCGTCCCCGTCCATAGAGCCAAAGTTTCCATGTCCATCAACGAGCATGTAACGATAGCTCCACCACTGGGCCATACGAACCATAGCCTCATAAATAGACGAGTCTCCGTGAGGGTGGTATTTACCCATGACATCCCCTGTAATACGGGCTGATTTTTTATGGGGTTTGTCTGGAGTAACACCTAGTTCATTCATTCCGTAAAGAATACGACGGTGAACTGGTTTTAAGCCATCTCGAACATCAGGAAGAGCACGCGCTACGATAACACTCATGGCGTAGTCGATAAAGCTGGTCTTCATCTCCTTTGTCAGATTAACATTCACTAAGTTTTTATCCTGCATTAATAAATGCCTCATTTCACTATTAGTAATTAGATATATTATACCATAATTTGTCCTTCATTTCAGCCTTCTGAAACCACTAAAACGTTTACATCAATAACCGAATAGAATATTCGTGACAAAGCTTTTTAAAAGTGATAGAATGAAAGTGTCTGGGGATTCCCCTAAAAAAAATGAAGGAGATGTTTAGATAATGACTTCAACTAAACAACACAAAAAAGTGATCCTTGTTGGTGACGGTGCCGTAGGTTCATCTTACGCTTTCGCACTTGTTAACCAAGGAATTGCACAAGAGCTTGGAATTATCGAAATTCCACAATTACACGAAAAAGCTGTTGGTGATGCGCTTGACCTTAGCCACGCCCTTGCCTTCACTTCACCTAAAAAAATCTACGCTGCTCAATACTCTGACTGTGCAGACGCTGACCTTGTTGTTATCACTGCAGGTGCTCCTCAAAAACCAGGCGAAACTCGTCTTGACCTTGTAGGTAAAAACTTGGCTATCAACAAATCAATCGTAACACAAGTTGTTGAATCAGGTTTCGATGGTATCTTCCTTGTTGCAGCTAACCCAGTTGATGTTTTGACTTACTCAACTTGGAAATTCTCTGGATTCCCTAAAGAACGTGTTATCGGTTCAGGTACTTCACTTGACTCAGCACGTTTCCGTCAAGCACTTGCTGAAAAATTGGATGTCGATGCTCGTTCAGTTCACGCCTACATCATGGGTGAACACGGAGATTCTGAGTTTGCGGTTTGGTCACACGCTAACATCGCTGGTGTAAACCTTGAAGAATTCCTTAAAGACACTCAAAACGTTCAAGAATCTGAATTGATTGAATTGTTCGAAGGTGTTCGTGACGCTGCCTACACAATCATCAACAAAAAAGGAGCTACATACTACGGTATCGCTGTAGCACTTGCTCGTATTACAAAAGCAATCCTTGATGACGAAAATGCAGTACTTCCACTTTCAGTCTTCCAAGAAGGTCAATACGGTGTTAAAAACGTCTTTATCGGTCAACCAGCTGTTGTTGGTGCACACGGTATCGTTCGTCCAGTAAACATCCCCTTGAACGATGCTGAAACTCAAAAAATGCAAGCATCTGCTAAAGAATTGCAAGCTATCATTGATGAAGCATGGAAAAACCCTGAATTCCAAGCAGCTTCTAAAAACTAATGAAAAGAAGGTTCCCAAACATGGGAACCTTTTTTCTTTTTGCACAGAATCATAACTCAACTTCTCAAATAAAAAAAGCCTGTCGCACAAGCTCAAATACTTGATATGACAGGCTTTTTGAAAATTCATTATTTAACAGCGTCTTTAAGAGCTTTACCAGCTTTGAATGCTGGAACTTTAGAAGCTGCGATTTTGATTTCTTTACCAGTTTGTGGGTTGCGACCTTTACGTGCAGCACGCTCACGAACTTCAAAGTTACCGAAACCGATCAATTGAACTTTTTCACCAGCTGCAAGGTATTCAGTTACTGCTGCAAATACAGCGTCAACTGCTGCTGCTGAATCTTTCTTAGTCAATTCTGTAGCTTCTGCTACTTTAGCGATCAAATCTTGTTTGTTTGCCATGTTAACAAATCCTCCAAATAATTTCTAATTAACAAATATAATCATATCCTAAAATCGGCTATAGGTCAAGTCAAAAACACTATTTTGACCATTTTTTCTCTATTTTTTTAGGAATTGTAGCGAATTAGAATCGCCCAAGCATTCTCTCCAGTATGAGTTTGAATAATAGAGCCAGTTTCCAATACAGAGATTGGCTTCTCGACATAAGGTTGCAATAATGCCTTCATCTCATTCGCCCATTCGTTCGTTCCAGCATAGGAAATTCCAATTTCTGCAACTGATTTTTTGGAAAGAGTCTCGGTTAATTCCTCAAGCCACTTTTTGAACGTTTTCGCTCCACGTCCTTTGGCGATTGGTTGGAGTTCGTGGTTTTTCATCTGCATTACTACACGAATATTCAAGAGTGAGCTTAGTAATCCTGTCACACGTCCAATACGACCACCCTTAACTAAGTTTTCTAGCGTCGAAACACCGATATAAAGTTCTGTATTATTTTTAACGTCCTCTACATGAGCTAAGATCGTTTCTAAGTCTTTACCTTCTTTAGCAAGTTTTGCGGCTTCAACAACTTGGAACTTCATCGCTTGATCTGTAAAGGAACTATCAATAACCGTTACATCAGCAGTTGAGAGACTTGCCCCTTGGCGAGCAGCTTCAACAGTTCCAGACAAGGCATGGGACATGTGAATCGCGATAATTTGACTGCCGTCTTTACTTAGTTCTTCAAAGACCTCAGCAAAGACTCCCACAGGGGGCTGGCTTGTTTTAGGCAGATTCTTACTTTGTTGCATAAGATGAAGGAATTCTCCCTCTTTCAAATCTGCATCCGAATAAAGCACACTATCAATCATAACTGATAGAGGGACAACTGTGATATTTAATTCTTTAACTACTTCTGGTTCGATAGTAACAGAAGAGTCCGTTACAATTTTTACTTGTGTCATAATTCAATCTTTCTATTCTTCTCGATAGGATTGGGATTTTCTTCTTTATTATATCAAAAAAATGATAAAAAATCATAAGTGATCCGATGAAAAGAACTGAATTTTTGGTATAATCTATCTATAGAAAAGTGAGGAATAGCCATGATTCGAAAACTTCAACCGATTATCACCATTATTCTTGGAGCTGCTATCTATGCCTTCGGTCTTACCTACTTTGTTGTTCCTTATCATTTATTTGAGGGAGGGGCGACAGGTATTACCCTGATTACCTACTATCTCTTTAAGATTCCTGTCTCATTGATGAACCTCTTGATTAATATCCCTTTATTTATCCTGGCTTGGAAAATATTTGGACCTAAGACCCTCTACTCCAGCCTTCTAGGATCTATTTCACTTTCCGTTTGGCTAGCAATTTTTGAGCGTATTCCTTTGCACATCGACTTGCAAGGGGATCTCATCATTGTCGCTTTAGTCTCAGGAGTCTTACTGGGGGTTGGTTTAGGAATTATCTTTAATGCTGGTGGAACCACTGGTGGCTCTGATATCGTTGCCCGTATCCTCAACAAATACACCAATATTTCGATTGGTAAATTGCTCTTTGGGATTGACTTTTTTATCCTAATGTTGATTTTGATTATCTTCCAGGATCTTCGTCTAGTTACCTATACCCTCTTATTTGACTTTATCATCGCTCGTGTTATCGACTTGATAGGCGAAGGAGGTTATGCTGGTAAAGGATTTATGATTATTACCCAATATCCTGATCAATTGGCCAAAGAGATTAACGATGAACTCGGACGTGGCGTTACCTTTATATCTGGTCAAGGCTACTACAGCAAAAAGGACTTAAAAATTATCTACTGTATCGTCGGTCGAAATGAAATCGTTAAAATGAAAGATATGATTCACAAAATTGATCCTCAAGCCTTTATCACCATCACTGAGGCTCATGAAATTCTGGGTGAAGGATTTACTTATGTGAAAGATTAAAAAAGCTGGGAATTCCCAGCTTTTATTCTTCTTCTGCGAGGGTTGAATGGCGGAACCCGTAAGTAAAGTAAATGACTAGACCAACTAGAAGAGCAATGCCAAAGGCAATCCAGGTATCTAGACTATATTGAAGCATAAAGGAAACACAGATAAAAATGGAAAGAATTGGCAAAAGTGGCACCAAGGGAGTTTTAAACTCTCCCTCTTTTGGCATACCCTTATCCTTTCTGAGTTTTATTATTCCATAGGCTAGCAAAATGAGATAAGCTAGCGTACAGATATTTAAGAAGGCTGCAATACTGGCTAGAGGAAACACTCCTGCAGCAATGGCTGAAGCAACTCCTGTTAAGAGAGTCGCATTTTTAGGAACGCGACTAGTCTTGCTTAATTGTTTAAAACTTTGAGGTAAAAGTCCATCACGAGCTAAGCTATAAATCATCCGAGACAAAGCATAAGTCATGGAGATACATACGGTTATCAGGGTTAGAATGGCTACAAGCGAAACATAATTTGCCGCCCAGCCGATACCTATACTCCGTAATGAAAATGCTACTGCATCGTCCACATTGAGCTTACTGTAGTGAACAATCCCTGTCAATACTAAGGTTACCAAAGCATAGAGAATGGTGACGATTGTCAGAGAAAGCACTATTCCGCGAGGAATATTCTTTTGCGGACTTTGAATTTCATCAACTGCCATGGAAATCGACTCAAAACCGAGAAAACCAAAGAACATCAAAGAGGCTCCCGCCATAATCCCAGTACTTCCACCATATAGTTGACCAAAACCAAATGGAGCAAAATTCGTCCAATTTTCTGGCTTGATGTACCAAATACCAACTAGGATAAATAAGGCGAGAGCTGAGAATTTCAAGACCACTAAAAGCGAATTAAAGCGCAAAGCTGCCTTAGAATTTAATAAAACCAATCCCGTTACCAAGGTAAGTACTAAAATAGGCAGAAGATCGATATAGGTTCCCTGTTCAGGATTAAAGGTTCCATTTAAGGCTTGGGGCATGGAGATACCATAATTACTGAGCAATCCCTTAAAGTAAGCTGCCCAGCCAGACGCCACACCTGAAACAGCCGTCATGAATTCCATGATGGTCAACCAGCCAGCAATCCAGGCTGGCAATTCTCCTAAAATCGCATAGAGGTAACTATAAGCACCACCAGTTGCAGGCACACGAGAGGCAAATTCTGCGAAGAAGAGGGCTGATAGAGAAACACACAGAGCAGAAATCACAATGGAAATCACTAGTGATGGACCAGCTAGTGTAGCCGCTGCTGTTCCAGTAATGGTGAAAATTCCCGTTCCCACCATGGCCCCAATTCCTAGTAAAATCAAATCCCATAATTTCAAATGGCGATGCATCTCTGTCTGTCTCAGACTAACATCCTTGGTTCTAAAAATATTCATACTTCATCTCCACTAAATGTAATTGTTTTATTTTACCATATAAAAGTATTTTTGTGAATATTTATTAGGTTATTTTTTGAAAAAAATTCTGAACAGAAGGGATTCCTGTTCAGAATTTGCATTTTTACCCACTGATTCTTTCAATTTGTTACTTATCAAGCGAGTAGGCTCAACAGTATACTCCATTGAAAGTTTTTTGGGGATTTGAGATTTTTTAAACTTCAAAGTAAGGGAACGGACGGTCACTATCTAAAGGACGATTTGGAACTTCTTGTTCCAAAATAGCGCACCAACCTGTTACCAATTCTTCAAAAGTCAGTTGTGCTTCTGGAGAAGCCGTTGTCAGCTTCCGTCCAAACCAAGCCATGGTTGCAGTCTCAAACTGAAGCATGGCGTACTCGATTACTGGTACATTTGCCTCTTCATAATTCTCATTTACTGCACGTGCCACACCTAGTGCTTGTGGAAGGAGTTGATTGCTGATTTTATCGACAACAGTCGCATCCATCTCTCTCCATGAAAGAAGTTGACCATTTACCTGATAAAAGAGCTCAAAGGTTTCTTGATTTTCCTTAAAATTAGCAAGAACAAAAGCACGTTCTACCGACTCAGGACCACCAGCAGCTTTTACAGCGTTTATCAAGAGGTTTTGTTCCATTTGTCGCCAATAATCATCTGCTTCTTCTGCTAGATCATTTGTAAACGGTGGAACAATTTCCTCGACAGGAATTTCACCTTTATTCGCTTTTTCAACATTACCAAATAATTTTTTTAAAAATCCCATTTGCTTCTCCATTTTGGATTTATCCGACTGAACCTTCCATTTCATAGCTAATCAAGCGATTCAGCTCAACTGCATATTCCATTGGAAGCTCTTTAGTGAAGGGTTCGACAAATCCCATGACAATCATCTCAGTAGCTTCAGATTCTGACAAACCACGACTCATGAGGTAGTATAGTTGTTCCTCTGAAATCTTAGATACCTTGGCTTCGTGTTCCAATGCAACTTGCGAGTTGTGAATTTCATTGAATGGGATGGTATCTGACGCTGACAAGTCATCCATGATAATGGTATCACACTCGATGTGAGAAACAGATTTCTTAGAGTTCTTGTTAAAGGTTACTTGTCCACGGTAGTCCACCTTTCCTCCGCCTTTAGCGATGGATTTAGACACGATAGACGAGCTTGTGTGTGGAGCGTTGTGGATCATCTTAGCACCTGTGTCTTGGTGTTGCCCTGAATTGGCAAAGGCGATAGAGAGCATGGTACCACGGGCTCCTTCTCCATCCAGATAAACAGATGGGTATTTCATGGTTGTTTTAGCACCCAAGTTACCATCAATCCACTCAACAGTCGCATCTTTCAAAGCTTTAGCACGTTTGGTTACCAAGTTATAGACGTTATCAGACCAGTTTTGGATGGTTGTATAACGCATGTAGGCTCCGTCCAAAGCAAAGATTTCTACAATGGCTGCATGCAAGCTGTTGCTTGAGTAAGTCGGTGCTGTACATCCTTCGACATAGTGTACACTTGCTCCCTCATCAACGATAATCAAGGTACGTTCAAACTGACCTGTATTTTCGTTGTTGATACGGAAGTAGGTTTGAAGTGGAATATCTACCTTAACACCTTTTGGTACATAGATAAAGGTTCCACCAGACCATACTGCAGAGTTGAGGGCTGCCAACTTGTTATCTGTCGGTGGTACCAACTTCGCAAAGTATTGTTTAAACAAGTCTGGGTATTCCTTGAGGGCAGAATCTGTATCTGTAAAGATAATCCCCAATTTCTGGAACTCTTCCTTCATGTTGTGGTAAACCACTTCTGACTCGTACTGGGCAGAGGCACCTGCTAAATAAGCACGCTCAGCTTCTGGAATACCGATACGTTCAAAGGTTTCTTTAATCTTTTCAGGTACATCATCCCAAGAACGGGCTGGTTTATCAGATGGTTTTTGGTAGTAGATCAAGTCATCAAAGTCAATCTCTGACAAGTCTGCTCCCCAGGTTTGCATGGGCATTTTTTTGAAGGTTTCATAAGACTTCAAACGGAACTCCAACATCCACTCAGGCTCACCCTTGGCAGCTGATAATTCGCGAATGACTTCTTCGTTCAATCCTTTTCCTGTCGATAGGACAGGCTCTACATCGTCATGGAAACCAAATTTATATTCACCAAGGTCAATTGGTTTTGGTTCTACTCTTTCTTCAGCCATAATATCCTTTCTTTCATTCTTCATTTCTACTGATTCATAAGACAAAAGAAACTTGTCTTACTGTTTTTCTTGATCTTCAATTGTTTTCTTAAGTGCATTCCAAGCTAGAGTTGCACACTTAATCCGTTGTGGGAATTTGGCAACACCTGATAAGAAAGCTGCATCGCCAAGTTGGTCTTGGCGGTCATCTTTTTGACCTTGAACCATTTCTGAAAAAATGGTCGCAAGCTCTAAAATTTCTTGTTTGGTCTTGCCTAAAACTGCATCTGTCATCATACTAGCAGAGGCAGTTGAAATCGTGCATCCTGAATTTAGAAAAGCAATATCTTCCAAACGGTCCTCTGCGTCAAACTTGACAGAGAGGTTGATGACATCCCCACAGGTTGGATTATTGAGGCTGATTTGCTCAGCATCTTCCAGCTTCCCTTGGTGATGTGGATTTTTCGAATGGTCTGCCACCACTGCCATATAAAGGCTATCTAGTTTAGAAAGTGCCATTGAAAAACTCCTTTGTCTTTTGTAGGGCATCGACTAGCTTGTCACAATCTGCCTTGGTATTGTAGATATAAAAACTTGCACGAGCTGTTGCTGGAACTTCCAAATACTGAAGCAAAGGTTGGGCGCAATGGTGACCGGCACGAACCGCTACTCCTTCATAATCCAGAGCTGTCGCGAGGTCGTGGGGATGAAGGTCACCTAGATTAAAGGCAATGACACCTGAACGTTTAGCCAGGTCTTGCGAACCATAAATGGTTAACCCTTCAATTTCCTGCAATTTTGGAAAGACGTATGCAATCAATTCCTGTTCATGAGATTCAATGGCATCCATACCAATCTTTTCCAGATAATCCACTGCTGCAGCAAGTCCGATAGCACCTGCCATATTGGGAGTCCCAGCCTCAAATTTCCAAGGCAATTCCTTCCAACTAGCAGATTGTTCGTAGACGAAATCAATCATCTCGCCACCAAACTCAACTGGTGACATTTGTTCCAGATACTTTTCTTTACCGTAAAGAACACCAATACCAGTTGGTCCAGCCATCTTGTGACCTGAAAAAGCAAAGAAGTCCACATCCAAGTTCTGGACATCAATCTTCATATGGGGCGTAGATTGAGCACCATCCACCACCATAATAGCTCCAACTTGGTGGGCCAATTGAGTGATTTCCTTGATCGGATTGACCACACCAAGAACATTTGAGGCGTGAGCTAGGGAGACAAACTTGACTTTATCAGTCAATTTAGCTCGCAAGTCATCCATATCCAGAGCTCCATTCTTGAGATAAACATAGACAAGCTCTGCCCCAGTCTTGCGGCAGACCTCCTGCCAAGGAATGATATTGGAATGGTGTTCCATGACAGAAATCAAGACCTGGTCTCCCTCAGTCAGGATTTCCTCAGCGAAGTATGCCACCCAGTTAAGGCTGGTTGTCGTTCCTCTGGTGAAGAGAACTTCCTTTGTAGAGCCTGCATTGATAAACTTACGAATGGTCTCACGAGCCGCCTCATAGGAAGCTGTCGCCCGCTCAGCCAAGGTATGAACACCACGGTGAACATTGGCATTGTCCTGCTCATAGTAGCGGTTGATTGTTTCCAGAACTGCTAGTGGTTTTTGTGTCGTCGCGGCATTGTCCAGATAGACCAGAGGTTCATCGTTGACAATCTGGTCTAAAATTGGAAAATCCTTGCGAATCGCTTCTACATCTAACATAGGCTTCCCCTTAGCGTTTTGACAATTTTTCTTCGATCGTTGCAATCATTTCATCACGAACTTCCTTGACTGGAATCTCAACAATTACGGAGCCAAGAAAACCAAGAACAACCAAGCGTTCAGCAGTTGCCTTATCCAAGCCACGGCTCATGAGGTAGTACATATCTTCTGGATCCACCTGACCGATAGAAGCCGCGTGACCTGCAGTTACGTCATTTTCATCAATCAAAAGAATTGGGTTGGCATCGGAACGCGCTTGGTCTGAAAGCATGAGAACTCGACTTTCTTGTTGGGCATCTGCTCCCTTAGCGCCTTTGATGATGTGACCGATACCGTTGAAGGTCAAAGTTGCTTTTTCAAGGATAACCCCATGTTGGAGGATATTTCCGATAGAGTTGCAACCGTAGTTAGTCACTCGAGTATCAATCCCTTGAACCTGACGGCCACTTGAAAGAGCTACGACTTTAAGGTCAGCATGGCTACCATTTCCAATCAAGTCGCTATCAAAGTCCGCAACGACATTTCCTTCATTCATGACACCAATCGCCCAGTCAATGCTTGCATCGTTGCCTAGTTTACCACGGCGGCTAATGTAGGCAGTGACATTTTCACCTAAACGGTCAATAGCAGCAAATTTCACTTGCGCACCAGAACGTGCAATCACTTCAACTGTGATATTGGCAGTTGCTTTTGCACTACCTCCACCACGTGACTCTAGACGTTCAAGATAGCTTATCTTACTGTTTTTACCAGCAATGATAAGGATATGCTTGTTAAATGGCACATCACTATCGCTGTCTTGGTAGAAAATACCTTCGATTGGCTCTGTAATTTCTACGTTATCTGGAATGTAGAGAACAGCACCACTGTTAAAATAAGCTGTGTGGTAGGCTGCCAACTTGTCGTCATCATACTTAACTGATGACATGAAGAATTCCTCAATAAGTTCTGGAATTTCTTCTAAAGCTGAGTGGAAGTCTGTAAAGATTACTCCTTGTTCAGCCAATTCAACTGGAGTTTGTTCAAAAACAGTCTGCGTTCCTACTTGAACCAACTTCAAGTGATTATCTAGAGCTGTGAAGTCTGCAACATTTGCTGAAGGTTCACTTTCTGTGATGGTTCCATCTCCCAGATTCCAGCGGTGAAATTTGACACGCTCAATAACTGGTAATTCCAAACTCTCAATCTTATCAAAAGCTTTTTGACGGAGGTCAGCCAACCAGCTTGGTTCAGCGTGCATTTCTGAAAAAAGTTTAATATTCTCTTTAGTCATTTACTTCTCCTAAAAGATACGAGGGAATTACAATTCTTCCTTGTAGTCGTAGCCAAGTTCTTCAGCTAGTTTTGCGTATCCTTCACGTTCCAAACGGGCAGCCAATTCTGGACCACCAGAAAGGACCACACGACCTTCCATCATCACGTGGACCACATCAGGTGTGATGTAGTTCAAAAGACGTTGGTAGTGTGTGATAATCATAGCACCAAAGCCTTCACCACGCATGGCATTGACACCTTTCGATACAACTTTAAGGGCGTCAATATCAAGACCTGAGTCAATCTCATCCAAAAGGGCAAAAGTTGGTTCCAACATCAAGAGTTGAAGAATTTCATTACGTTTTTTCTCACCACCAGAGAAACCTTCGTTTAGGTAACGCTCTGCCATTTCTTCTTTCATGTTGAGCAATTCCATTTTCTCGTCTAGTTTAGTGATGAACTCACGAACCGAAATCTTTTCATCATCTTCTTTACCAGCATTCATGGCTGCACGAAGAAACTCTGCATTGGTAATTCCAGGAATTTCAGATGGGTATTGCATAGCAAGGAAAAGTCCCATACGCGCACGCTCGTCCACTTCCAACTCAAGGATATTTACGCCATCAAACAAGACCTCACCTTTAGTAACTTCATAGTTAGGGTTCCCCATGATAGCGGCAGAAAGAGTCGATTTACCAGTACCATTTGGTCCCATGATAGCTGCGATTTCTCCTGTTTTCAGAGTCAGATTGACTCCTTTCAAAATTTCTTTTCCTTCAATCTCAACGTGAAGATCTTTGATCTCTAATACTGACATGATAGTTCCTTTCTTTTTCTAGCCTACTCCCTTTATCCTTAGAGAAATCACTTACATTTCTCAAAAAATACAAGAAAAGGTCCATAAATATACTCTACTAGTATAACAAAAAAAAGCCTAAAAGGCTTTGATTTTGTTTAGAAGCTAGTGACTAATCCTTGCGGTTTAGGTGCTGATCAATGGCATCTACTATTTTCCCCATTACATAACTTAATCTAAAATTTCGAAAAAGTAGAATGGCCCAAAAGGCTGCCATGAAATAGCGACCAGTCATCCAAGCTTCATTGAAAAAATAAGTCTCAGCAGCAGTAAATAGTGCTATCACGATAAATTGTTGTCTAGTCATAGGATTATTGTACCATGAAATCCACTTTTAGTCTTCTTCGACCATGACTTTATCAGCCAGAAATTCAAATCCCTCTGGAATCAGGCTCTCTTCTTCTACCTCTTGATCTGCCTGAGAAGACTTGTTTTTAGCTGAAAATGCTGCACGAACCTCTTTCCATTCCTCTAGGGAAATTGCCAGGATTTCAGGTGAAAATCCAGCCGCCTGGCTGAGAATATTGCCAAACATGGTATTGAGGTTATCCCGTTTCATGGTTTGTCCTGCATTGAAATTGGATTCAAAAGCTAAAATCGCATGGTGTTCGTTGGCCGCAACTGGTTGAGAACCTACGAGAAGAGCCTTATCAGGTCCAGCTAAACTCTCAATCACTTCTCCCCACGCATTCTGTAGGCGAATCAAGTTTTGCCGTGCCAATTCAGGATGTTCAACAGCTTCTTGTAGGATAGCCTGAACCTTATTACGGTCTACTCGATAGACTGTCTTGGAAGTGGCTGGACGGCTAGGGACTGGCGCCACTTGTTTAGGCACCGTTCCAACATTAGCAAGTTCTTGTTTGAGACGAGCGACTTCCTGTCTCAGTGCAGAAATCTCACCTTCGACAGCTTCTGAAAACATTGGTTCAGGCTTAATCTCCGCTAAACGAATGGTCATCATCTCAGCATAAATCTTAGGTTGCAGGCTAGCTTTCATATCCGCCAAGCTCACAGTCGCTATTCGAATCATTTCAAAGAGACTTTCCTGAGAAAGAGCTAGATTGTCCATAAAAACTGGACTGTGATGAGTATTTTCGCCACCTGTCTGAACAACTAGTAGATCACGCAAATACTGCAAGAGATCCGTCACAAAACGAGTCATGCTCTTGCCATTTTCAAACAAAAGATTCAAAGAATCAAGCGCTTTTGGAACATCCTGCTGAGACAAGGCAGCTACATAGTCATCAAGTGCTGATAGACTAATGGTGCCTGTAATCTCCTCAGAGATAGCAGTCGTGAGCTCATTTCCCTGTGTCAAACTCAAGGCTTGGTCCAGAATAGACAAGGCATCCCGCATTCCACCTTCAGCTCGTCTGGCAATGATTTCCACAGCATCTGGTTCAGAACTGATATTTTCTTTTTCTAAAATATGATGAATATGTGCCGTGATATCTTGCTTTCGAATCGATTTAAACTCAAAACGTTGGACACGCGATAAAATAGTTGCTGGAATCTTGTGCAATTCGGTAGTCGCCAAGATAAAGACAACATTTTGAGTTGGTTCTTCTAACGTCTTTAAAAGCGCATTAAAAGCTCCTGTAGACAGCATATGAACCTCGTCTATGATATAGACCTTATAACGTGCCAAACTAGGAGCATAGGTGGATTTATCACGAATTTCTCGGATTTCATCAACTCCGTTATTCGAAGCCGCATCCATTTCGATAACATCTTCTAAGCTACCTTCTGTCACTGCTTGGCAGATATAGCAGTTATTACATGGTTCTCCGTCCACTTGGTTCGGGCAGTTCATAGCCTTGGCAAAAATCTTGGCTACGCTGGTCTTCCCAGTCCCACGAGGGCCTGAGAAAAGATAGGCATGACTAATCTTTTCCTGCTCGACCGCTTGTTTTAGGGTTTTAGCCACGACTTCTTGACCTACTAGTTGTGAAAAAGTCTGGCTTCTATATTTTCGATAAAGTGCTTGATACATTAGGCTTTCTCCTCAAACATCGTAAAGTCCCATTCTGTCTTCTCAAGCAAAATAGCGACAAATTGTTCCAAGTAATCGCGGTCAATGGCATTGTAATCATCAATAAGTGAAGAATCCAGGTCTAAGACACCCAGCAATTGACCATTCTTGAGCATGGGAACCACGATTTCACTCTTGGCCATACTATCACAAGAAATGTAGTTTGGATAGGTGCTCACATCCCCAACTAAAACAGTCTCTTGAAACTCAGCAGCTTCTCCACACACGCCTTTCCCAAGCGGAATGCGAATGCACGAAACGCCGCCCTGAAAAGGCCCTAAAATCAACTCGTTACCATCAAACAGATAAAACCCTGCAAATACAGTATTCGGAAAGCGAGATTTTAGGAGGGCACTAGCATTCGAAAGATTGGCAAGAACATTGGTCTCACCTTCAAGTAAATAAGAAAGTTCCTCATTTAACAATTGATATTGTGATTGTTTTTCTGAATCTAACATAGAACTATTATATCAAAAATGAGAAAGAGACAAAAGAAAAATCCCTTGTTTTAAACAAAGGATTTTGTGATTATCAATTTGATTAAAGTTCGATATCACCGAACAAGTCAGCCATTGAGAATCCTGTTTGTGTTTCTGGAAGTTCGAAATCACGTTTTTCTTGACGTTTTGGACGACGTGGACGAGCAGCACGTTTTTCTTCTTTTTGTCCTTCTTCTTGAGCTGGACGTTCTTCAAGAGCTTTGATAGAAAGTGATACACGTTCTGCGTCAGCGTTAACATCAAGGACTTTAACAGTAACTTCTTGACCAACAGTAAGAGCTTCTTTTGGATTTTCGATACGTTTGTGTGAAATTTGTGATACGTGAACAAGTCCATCGATACCTGGCAATACCTCAACAAATGCACCAAAGTCAGTCAAACGTTTAACTGTTCCTTCTACTACATCACCTTTAGCCAATTTTTGCTCAACGCCATCCCATGGTCCAGGTGTTGTTGCTTTAAGTGAAAGTGATACGCGACCTTCTTCTTCGTTAAGATCAAGGATCTTCACTTCGATTTCTTCACCAACAGTTACAACTGATTTAGGTGATACGTTACGTTCGTGTGACAATTCAGTCAAGTGAACCAATCCGTCAACTCCACCAAGGTCGATGAAAGCACCAAAGCTAGTGATACGAGCAACTTTACCAGTTACGACATCACCAACAGCCAATTTACCGAATACTTCAGCACGAGCTGCTGCAGTAGCTGCTTCAACAACTTCACGACGTGAAAGGATGAAACGGTTTTCTTTAGGATCAACTTCCTTGATTTTAGCATCAAATTCTTGACCTACGAAACGCTCAGTGTTACGTACGAAACGAGTATCCAACATTGAAGCTGGGATAAATCCACGAACACCTTCAAATTCTACTGAAAGTCCACCTTTAACGGCACGAGTTCCTTTAACAGTAACAACTTCTTCTTCGCGTCCTACAAGTTTGTCCCATGCTTTGCGAGCTTCAAGGCGTTTTTTAGATACAAGGTATGTAACTGTATCAGTATCTTTACCAACTACTTGACGAAGTACAAGAACATCCAATACTTCTCCTACTTTAACAAAGTCATTGATATCTGCATCGCGATCGTTTGTCAATTCGCGAAGAGTCAAGACACCTTCAACACCAGTCCCAGAGATTGCAACGTTAGCTTGAGTCGCATCAACTGTCAATACTTCAGCACTAACAACATCACCAGGCTCAACTTGGCTAACGCTATTTAGCAAATCTTCAAATTCGTTCATCTAAAAAATCCTCCAACAATCAAGTTTTTCCAAACTTGACATACTTATAATTTTTTTCCTAAGCACCCGCAAAGACATGTTCATATCGTTCACGTCTTTCAATTATAAAAATAAAATACCCTAAGATATTTTTCTTTTTATCTTGAATTTATTACCTAAGAACTGGGGTAGCTGGATTCGAACCAACGCATGAGGGAGTCAAAGTCCCTTGCCTTACCGCTTGGCTATACCCCATTGATGAATGGAGAGAGAGGGATTCGAACCCCCGAACCCGAAGGAGCGGATTTACAGTCCGCCGCGTTTAGCCTCTTCGCTATCTCTCCAATGTTTAACGAGAACTATTATATCATGAAATTTTCAATAAAACAAGTATTATTTTGTCAAATTATAGTTTTCAATCAAAATTTCCACAGCTTTTTCAAGTTTTTTATAAAAACTATCGACATTTCCATTCTTTATGATGGCAAATTGGCTATCTAATTCGGCAATTTCCCCAATAACCTTTTTCCCGATCGTCAAAACGTATCCTTCATAGCTGTCTTTTCCAACAGTCACTTTTGCATCCGTTAATTGGATTTCAATTTTCTTATCTTTTTTACTCATACTGTACCTCTTTTCACTTTTTCTATTGTACAAGAAAATGTTCAAACTAGCAAGAAAAAACTCCATTTCAGCCATTACAACTGCTACGGAGTTCTTCTTTACTTCATGTCTTTTAGTCCACTTTGACAATCCATCCTTCAGGCGCTTCTACATCACCAAATTGGATACCGGTCAATTCGTCATAGAGTTTACGTGTAACAGGACCTACTTCTGTTTCACTATAGAAAACATGGAAATCATCGCCATGTTGGATTCCCCCAATTGGAGAAATGACCGCTGCTGTTCCACAAGCACCTGCCTCTACAAAACGCTCCAAATTATCGATTGGAACATCGCCTTCAATCGGAGTCAATCCCAAGCGGTGTTCTGCCAAGTAAAGCAAAGAGTACTTGGTAATGGATGGCAAGATGGATGGACTCAATGGTGTTACAAATTCATTGTCAGCTGTAATTCCAAAGAAGTTAGCTGATCCGACTTCTTCAATCTTTGTATGTGTAGATGGATCTAGGTAGATAACATCTGAAAATTGGCGTGACTTGGCCATTTTACCTGGGAGGAGACTAGCAGCATAGTTACCTCCAACCTTAGCCGCACCCGTACCATTTGGAGCTGCACGGTCGTATTCATCCTGAATCAAGAAGTTAGTTGGGACTAAACCACCTTTAAAATAGTTACCTACTGGCATAGCAAAGATGGTGAAAATATATTCTTCTGCTGGTTTAACCCCAATAATATCCCCAACACCAATCAAAAGTGGACGAAGATAAAGGGTTCCACCTGTTCCATATGGTGGGACGTATTCTTCATTTGCACGCACAACTGCTTTACAAGCTTCTACAAACATTTCTGTTGGAACTTGTGGCATCAAAAGACGGTCACAAGTACGTTGCAAACGCTTAGCATTTTCGTCAGGACGGAACAATTGAACACTGCCGTCCTTGGTACGATAGGCTTTCAATCCCTCAAATGCTTGCTGTCCATAGTGGAGACTTGGAGAAGACTCTGAAATATGCAAGGTTGCATCCTCTGTCAATTCTCCTTGATCCCATTGACCATTTTTGTAGTGAGCGATATAACGGTAAGGTAATTTCATATAAGCAAATCCAAGGTTTTCCCAATCAATTGCAACTGTCATGTGTTTCTCCTTTATACTAATCAAACTATGTGTTCTATTCTACACTTTTCTAGTGAAATTTCAAGTATTATTTGTAATTTTCTGAAAATTTTTTCAACATAAAGAAATCAGCCCTCTGGACTGATTCTTTTTAAGAATTTGCTTTATCTTCTTTAAAGACTTCTTTGAGGTAAGCATCGAAAACTTCCTCATCTGAAATCGTGTCTGAAATAAAGCTTCCATTGCTAGTACGTTCTGACAAGTTGAGGTCTTGCAATCGGCTTTCATAGATTGTTCCCTTGTTAGATTGGACAAGCAGCGTTTGGTCGTTTTCTTCAACTTCTGTACTAAAGAGATCACCAACGAAACCTTGCTCTGCAACTGCTCCAGCCAAGAAGACTCGGTGCGGTTTGTTTTTCAACTCACGCAAGACTTGTAGACCTCGTTTAGCACGGCTGGTCGCTGGAATTTCCTCAATGGAAACACGTTTCAAGCTTCCACGTTGGGTCAAGAGGTAGAAGGATGAGGTGTTACAGATGAAGGCTGCCTGGAGGACATCATCTTCTTTCAGGTTCATAGCCTTGACACCTGCAGCCTTGGCACCAACAACCGGAACCTCTTCGATATTGAAACGAAGGGCATAACCGTTTTGACTAATCAAAAGAACATCATCTAGTTTAATTGAAGCCACTGCTACAATTTGGTCTGTCTCGTCTTTAAGTTTAGCGTACTTGACAGATTTAGACTTGTAGGTCCGCCATGGAGAGAACTCTTTGCGTTCTACACGCTTGATTTGGCCGAGGCGAGTTGCTGCAAAATAAGTTGTCGCATCATCAAACTGATCTACTACTTCTGCATAGAGTATTTCTTCGTTCGTTTCAAAGTTTGTAATGGTCTGGCTCAGATGCTCTCCGATATCCTTCCAGCGAATATCTGCCAATTCATGGATTGGTCGATAAATGACATTTCCAAGAGTAGTGAACATCAAGAGGTGCTGGGTTGTCTTGGCAGTTTGCACAAAGATCAAACGATCATCATCACGTTTGCCAATTTCTTCCAGCGTAGAAGCTGCAAAGGAACGTGGGCTAGTACGCTTGATATAGCCTGCCTTAGTCACGCTGACATAAGTATCTTCCTCGGCAATCAAACTAGCTGTATCAATCTCGATTGCTTTCGCAGTATCTTCCAAAGTACTCAAACGTGGTGTCGCAAATTTCTTTTTAACCTCACGAAGTTCTTTCTTCATGAGATTGTACATAGTCCGTTCATCACCAATGATAGCCGCAAGCATGGCAATCTTTTCACGCAATTCTGCTTCTTCTTCCTGCAAGACAACCACGTCTGTATTGGTCAAACGGTAAAGTTGCAAGGTAACGATGGCCTCAGCCTGCTCCTCAGTAAACTCATAGCTGACCTTGAGGTTTTCCTTGGCGTCAGCCTTATTCTCAGAAGCACGGATAAGGGCAATGACTTCATCCAAAATCGAGATAACGCGAATCAAACCTTCCACGATATGGAGACGTTTTTCGGCCTTTTCCTTGTCAAAGCGAGAACGCGCCAAGATCACTTCACGACGGTGGGCAATATAGCTAGACAATATAGGCACAATGCCAACCTGACGAGGGGTGAAATTGTCAATCGCAACCATGTTGAAGTTGTAGTTGATTTGCAAGTCAGTGTATTTGAAGAGATAGTTAAGAACCAGCTCGGTATTCGCATCTTTCTTAAGTTCAATAGCGATACGAAGACCGTCACGGTCAGACTCATCACGAACCTCAGCAATACCAGCCACCTTGTTATTGACACGAACATCATCGATTTTCTTGACGAGATTAGCCTTATTGATTTCATAAGGAATCTCAGTGATAACGATTTGTTCCTTACCACCTTTTAACTTTTCAATCTCCGTCTTAGAACGAACAACCACGCGCCCCTTCCCAGTTTCATAGGCTTTCTTGATTTCATCACTCCCTTGAATGATAGCCCCTGTAGGGAAGTCTGGTCCAGGCAAGAATTCCATGAGTTTTTCAACTTTGGCCGTTGGGTGATCAATCATGTAAACCGTGGCATCAATAACATCAGCTAAATTATGGGGAGGAATGTCTGTGGCATAACCAGCCGAAATCCCAGTCGAACCATTGACCAAGAGGTTTGGAAATGCTGCTGGCAGGACTGTCGGCTCTTTCTCGGTATCGTCAAAGTTCCATGCAAAAGGAACGGTCTTTTTCTCGATATCTTGAAGAAGGTAGCCTGCAATCTCAGACAAACGAGCCTCTGTATAACGCATAGCAGCAGGTGGATCCCCGTCCATGGAACCGTTATTACCGTGCATTTCAACCAGAATCTCACGGTTTTTCCAGTCCTGAGACATACGAACCATAGCATCATAGATAGAAGAATCCCCGTGTGGGTGAAAATTCCCCATGATGTTACCGACAGACTTGGCCGACTTACGGTAGCTCTTGTCAAAGGTATTGCCATCCTTATTCATCGAATAAAGAATACGACGTTGCACAGGCTTCAATCCATCACGAATATCTGGCAAAGCCCGGTCTTGAATGATGTACTTGGAGTAGCGACCAAAGCGCTCTCCCATGATGTCCTCAAGGGACATGTTTTGAATGTTACTCATATAGGATACAAAGCCCGTAAAATGCAAAGGAAATTTATCTTTTTCACACAGTATTTAGGGCGTGTTCAACTCCTTTCAAAGAATGTAGAGTGGGGTTTTATAGAATAAGGGATAATTTACAGAAATTAGTCCCGTGTTCAGTTACTATATATAACAAAACTATCTTTTCTGTAGTTTAATCTTTTAAATTATATACTTTATTTAGTTAGTGATTCGAAAGTCTCTCCTCAGCATACTCAATCATCCTCTCCGCCACTGCCTTATCATAGTCAAGGCCTATCTTGTTAGCAAAAGATTGAGCCTCTTGGTGGAAAAGTTTCATTGTTGCAAATAAAGACTGAGTGATTTTTTCTAAACTGGATAAATCAAGCAGATTTGAGAATTGCTTCTCTTTCTCAGCAGGTAAATAGTTAAAGAGATACTTATAGTTCTTGCCGATATCGACTCTTCCCCTATCACTGGCTACCTGCCAAGCTAAGACCTTCAAGAGTTCTTGTTGACAAATACCATAAAGATGATCAATGGCATAGAGTAGTTGTTTACGACAGATTCCTTTGACTACGTAGGCTGACACCCACCAAAATTCATTGCAGGCTTTTTCAAAATCAATCGGGCTAGCTGGGCTCGTCCAGTAACGTTGAGGACTCGGTGAATAAGGTTCAAACAAACCATTAGGATCTTCTAAAATGGTGAATCCTGCCTCACTATCCACCCACTCTTGCATGTGCTCTTTGGGGCAGAGGGTCAAATCAATCCGATTGCCATCTTCAAAGAGCATGAGATAAAGGCGACGGTGTCCCAGTACATTATACTGTTCAATCAAGCGTTTGCCAAACCGATCCAACCAAGAAAGGTCACTCGTCAGATTATCTAAATCCTCCACAACATAGACCACGTCGTAATCTTGAAACTCATCTTTTGGAGCTTTTGGATTTGTCCGTGAACCAGACATGGCGACAGCTTCAACTTGTAAAGTTTTAGCTGTTTGTAAAATCAATCTCAGCATTTGCGCTTCACTTCTATGTTGTCTGCACATATCTTTTATAGAATTATTTTTCATTGCCGTCTTGCTCCTCTTGTTTTTGGATGCCTCGTATTCTTTTCATCTCAAGTTCGCCTACGATTAATTGGATAGTTGAACAAATCCCCGAAACGATTAAAATAAAATAAAACAAATTCATATCGTTTCTATGATATATTTGAAAGCTTCTCCATAATACAAAAGTATTTACTAATGAAAGAAGGAAAAGTAAAATAGCATTGAATAGGAGTGTTATAGCAAACTTACTCTTAAAATACCTATAATGTTTTCCAATCCGATAGAGGGTATATAGTGAGAAAACAATCATCAAAGGTGTGAAGGCAAGTGCATAAAATAAGATAAACCCTATTCCTGAGTATGGTTTACTTTCAATTGGTAGATCTAATAGACAGATACCAACAGTGAGGATGTTCATTATAAACAAAGATACTGTGCGAGCACACTCTTTTCTACCTTTATTGGTCATTAAATCATATATAATTCCAAAAATGGCCAAGAGAACAAGGAAAAAAGGCATCATTAATAACGTAATCAATCCAGCACCTCCAATAGTTTTAGCGATTGTTTACCTAAAAAAGATAATCATCACCTTTACTTGAACTTTACAACTCCCCTGTCTGGTATAGGTTATACCCTTAAAGAAACGGGTCTGAGTAAGGTCATCCGTCAGATTATCTAAATCGTCCACGACATAGACTACATCATAATCTTGAAACTCGTCTTTTGGTGCTTTTGTATCAGTTCGTGAACCGGACATAGCGACAGCCTCGACTTTTAGACTTTTTGCGATTTGTAATATTAAATCAAGCATTTCGGTTTCAGTTCTCATGTTTATCACTTCTTTGTTTATTATAAAAATGAAATAAGGTATCAGATAATAAAATTAAGTATTGTCTATAAGTGATGATTTAAAATGATTTGATAATTCCTGTTTATACGGAATTGACTGTTAATAATCTAATTTATTGTCTTAAATTAACCCTTGAGCTTGACGCCATACATCATAAGAATCGATATCCGCTTTAACCATTGTTATACAAAATCCAACTACTGCGATATCATCCAAGTAGCCTATACCTGGTAAGAAATCTGGAATCAAATCTATCTGAGATAAAAGATAAATTAATGCACTTAAAATAGCCAAAATAGTTCCATAAGGAACAGTCGTATATTTACCTTGAACATAATTCTTCACTAAGGAAATCATAACTGGAACCATCGATAATTGTTCACCAACATTTGGTATTTCCTTAATTTTTTGCTCTAAATGATACAAAAAATTATCTAATTCGTCCTTATCATTTAATAATGCCTCAGACTGGGCATAGCCACTTTCGAGAGCTTCCTTTACTTGCTCTTCACTAAGATTTTCAGACATATTTTGTCCTCCATTTGTATTTCTTTATAGTTTTTAAAACACAGTCGCTTCTTCCAGCGTAAACTTGACATTATCCTCAATCCACTTACGGCGTGGTTCGACCTTGTCTCCCATAAGGACATTGACGCGGCGTTCGGCGCGTGCTAGGTCTTCGATGGTGACACGGATGAGGGTACGCGTTTCTGGGTTCATGGTTGTTTCCCAGAGCTGGTCCGCATTCATCTCACCAAGTCCCTTGTAGCGTTGGAGGGTTGCACCTTTACCAAACTGCTTGCGGAGTTCTTCTAGCTCCCCGTCCGTCCATGCGTAAGCCACTTCTTCTTTCTTGCCTTTTCCTTTGGACATCTTGTAAAGAGGCGGAAGGGCGATATAGACATGTCCTGCCTCAACTAGCGGACGCATATAACGGTAGAAGAATGTTAAAAGAAGAGTTTGGATATGGGCACCGTCGGTGTCGGCATCGGTCATGATAATGATCTTGTCATAATTGGCATCTTTAAGGGAGAAGTCTGCTCCGACACCCGCACCAATGGTATAAATCATAGTGTTGATTTCTTCATTTTTGAGAATATCTGCCATCTTGGCCTTGGCTGTATTAATCACCTTACCACGAAGAGGTAGGATAGCTTGGAATTTACGGTCACGGCCTTGCTTGGCAGAACCACCGGCAGAGTCCCCCTCAACCAGGTAGAGTTCATTTTTTGCAGGATTCTTAGACTGGGCTGGGGTCAATTTTCCAGACAACAAGCCCTTGTCTTTCTTGTTTTTCTTACCATTTCGGCTCTCATCACGCGCTTTGCGAGCCGCCTCACGAGCATCACGCGCCTTGATAGCTTTACGAATCAGATTGGAAGCCAGTTCCCCATTTTCCATGAGGAAGAAGGTTAACTTATCAGCCACAATCCCATCTACAACTGGACGAGCCAGAGGACTCCCTAGTTTATCCTTGGTCTGACCTTCAAACTGGAGGTGTTCTTCAGGAACAAGGATGGAAAGAACTGCCGCTAACCCTTCACGGTAATCGGAACCTTCTAGGTTTTTATCTTTTTCTTTGAGAAGTCCAGTTTTTCGCGCATAGTCGTTCATTACTTTGGTAATGGCAGACTTGAGTCCTGTCTCATGCGTTCCACCGTCCTTGGTACGAACGTTGTTAACAAAGGACAAGATGTTATCTGAAAATCCATCATTATATTGGAGGGCTACTTCTACTTGAAAACCATTGTCTTCGCCTTCAAAGTATAGGACTGGCGTCAAGGTTTCCTTGTCTTCATTGAGGTAAGAAACAAAGTCTTGTACCCCGTTCTCATAATGGAATTCGATTGCTTCATCTGTTCGCTTATCTGTCAAAGACAAGGTCACATTTTTTAAGAGAAAGGCTGACTCATTAAGGCGCTCTGAAATGGTATTGTACTTGAAATCTGTCGTAGAAAAGATACTAGCATCCGGCATGAAAGTGACTTTGGTACCTGTCTTAGACTTGGGTGCTGTACCAATTTTCTTCAAGGTTGTAACGGGTTTTCCACCATTTTCAAAACGTTGTTTATAAACCGTTCCATCACGGGTAATTTCCACTTCTAGCCAACTTGATAGGGCATTAACGACTGAAGATCCCACTCCGTGGAGACCACCAGATGTCTTATAACCCCCTTGACCGAATTTCCCTCCAGCGTGGAGAATGGTAAAGATAACCTCAACGGTTGGAATTCCCATGGCATGCATCCCAGTCGGCATCCCTCGACCATGGTCTTGAACCGTTAGACTGCCGTCTTTATTGATGGTCACATCAATGCGATCACCAAATCCAGACAAGGCTTCATCGACTGCATTGTCCACAATTTCCCAGACTAAGTGATGGAGACCTGCTCCGTCGGTCGATCCAATATACATCCCTGGACGTTTACGGACCGCATCCAACCCTTCTAGCACCTGAATGGCGTCATCATTGTAGTTATTAATATTGATTTCCTTTTTTGACACAAGGAACCTCCTATTTGTTCATCTTTTCTATTTTACAGGTTTTCTAGCGATTTTGCAAAGCTTTTCCCTTTCAGCCGTCACAATTTCACAGGATATTCTCTGACTTTCTATACCATTTCATGGTATAATAGGTCTATGATGACATTTGTATTATTAATTTTAGCTTATCTGCTAGGTTCGATTCCATCTGGTCTTTGGATTGGACAAATCTTCTTTCAAACAAATCTGCGTGAACATGGTTCTGGAAACACCGGAACAACCAATACTTTCCGAATTTTAGGTAAGAAAGCGGGTATGGCAACCTTTGTGATTGACTTCTTTAAAGGAACCTTGGCCACTCTCCTTCCAATCCTTTTCCAACTTCAAGGTGTATCACCTCTTGTATTTGGACTTTTGGCCGTAATTGGACATACCTTTCCTATCTTTGCAGGATTTAAAGGTGGTAAGGCTGTCGCAACCAGTGCTGGAGTGATTTTCGGATTTGCGCCTGTTTTCTGTCTCTATCTAGCAATCGTATTCTTTGGAAGCCTCTATCTAGGTAGTATGATTTCACTGTCTAGCGTTACTGCTGCTATTGCAGCCGTTATTGGAGTTCTCCTATTTCCACTATTTGGATTTATCCTGAACAACTATGACCCTCTCTTCATTTTGATTATCCTAGCACTTGCTAGCTTGATTATCATTCGTCACAAAGATAATATCACACGTATCAAAAATAAAACTGAAAATCTCGTTCCTTGGGGATTGAACCTAACCCATCAAAATCCAAAAAAATAAAACGCCAGTTTGAAACTGACGTTTTTTTGTATGCTTATTTTGACTTGATGTAGTTGATACCGTCTGCCTTAGGTGCAACTGCTTTTCCAAAGAAGGCTGCCAAGACAAGAATGGTCAAGACATAAGGCGCGATTTGAAGGTAAACCGCTGGTACTCCTTGTAAGAAAGGCAATTGAGAACCGATAACAGCCAAACTTTGTGAAAGTCCAAAGAAAAGACTAGAAAGCATAGCACCGATTGGGTTCCATTTACCAAAGATCATTGCAGCAAGGGCGATAAATCCAGGACCGACAATAGTTGTCACTGAGAAGTTAACTGAGATTGATTGAGCATAAATCGCTCCCCCAATTCCACCAAGGAAACCTGAAATAACAACCCCAAGATATCGCATTTTGTAGACATTGATCCCCAAGGTATCCGCTGCCTGAGGGTGTTCACCAACAGAGCGAAGGCGAAGACCAAAGCGGGTCTTGAAGAGGATAAACCAAGCAAGGAAAGAGAAGGCAATCGCGATATAACCTAGTAGACTGGTTGACTTGAAGAAGATATCTCCAATCACTGGGATATCAGCCAAAACTGGGAAATCAAAACGTCCAAAAGTTTGGCTTAAGTTATCCGTTTGTCCTTTGTTATAAAGAACTTTAACCAAGAAAACCGCTAGGGCAGGAGCCATCAAGTTCAATACTGTACCACTGACAACATGGTCCGCACGGAAATGAACTGTAGCGACTGCATGGATGAGAGAGAAAATAGCTCCCACGATACCAGCAACTAACAAGGAAATCCAAGGAGTAGCTGCTCCAAGTTGTTCTGCAAACTCAAGGTTAAAGACAACCCCAGAAAAGGCTCCCATAACCATAATTCCTTCAAGACCGACGTTAACGACACCACCACGTTCAGAGAAGACTCCTCCAATACTCGTAAAAATAAGTGGTGCTGAGTAAATCAGCATAGAAGAGACCAAGAGGGTGAGTAATGTTGTAATAGACATCCTTACTTACCTCCTTTAACTTGTTTTTTAGGTTTGACAAAGCGTTCGATAATGTAGTGAACGCTGACAAAGAAGATAATAGACGCTGTTACAATGCTAACAAGCTCAGACGGAACTTGCGCTGCGTTCATACCCGGTGCTCCTACTTGCAAAACTCCAAATAAGAAGGCTGCAAAGAGAATTCCAATTGGTGAATTTCCAGCAAGCAAACTAACTGCCATCCCGTTAAATCCGACAGCTAATGATGATCCCTGAACGTAAACGTTTTGGAAGGTACCAAGACCTTCGACCGCTCCACCAAGACCAGCCAGAGCACCAGAGATAATCATTGATAGAATGATTGTACGTTTTGCTGAAATACCAGCGTACTCTGAAGCATGGGGATTGAGACCAACTGCACGAATTTCAAAACCGAGAGTCGTTTTCTTGAGCAAGAACCAAATCACGCCAACAGCAATGATTGCAAAGAAGATTCCGATATTCATACGGGAATTTCCAGTCAACTCCGATAACCATGGTGTCTGGTATGTAGCGTTGGCACTAACACGAATCGTTGAATCTGTACTTTGCATAATATCTTTAGGAAAGGCATGAATAAAGGCATTTCCCACATACAATACAATGTAGTTCATCATGATGGTCACAATGACCTCTGACGTACCGAGATAGGCTCTGAGAATACCTGGAATTGCTCCAACAATTCCACCTGCGATCAAAGCAATGATCACTGTCAATGGAATCAAAACGAGACGAGGCATATCTGGATTTGACAAGGCAAACCAACCACTGAGAATCCAGCCTGCAAGTGCTTGACCAGGAAGTCCAACGTTAAAGAAACCTGCTCTACTGGCAACTGCGAAACCAAGACCTATCAAGACAAGAGGACCCATGGCACGGAAAATTTCTCCAATTCCACGGAGGCTACCAAAAGCTGTATAGAACAACTCCTCATAACCCCAGATAGCATCATATCCGAAGATCCACATGACAATGGCTCCGAGCAAGATTCCTAAAAATACGGAAATCAAGGGAACCGAAATTTGTTGTAATTTTTTAGACATCACTCTTCTCCTTTCCCAAGTTTCCACCTGCCATCAAGACACCAAGTTCTTGTTTGTTAGTCGTTTCTGGCGATACAATACCTTGAATCTTACCATCGTGAATAACAGCAATTCGGTCTGAGACATTTAAAATCTCATCCAATTCAAAGCTGACAACAAGGACAGCCTTCCCGTTATCACGTTCTTCAATCAAACGTTTGTGGATATATTCAATGGCACCGACATCCAAACCACGAGTTGGCTGGCTGACGATAAGGAGATCAGGATCACGATCAATCTCACGAGCGATAATCGCTTTTTGTTGATTTCCTCCTGAAAGAGCTGCTGCTGGAACAAATTCACTTGCCGCACGAACATCAAATTCTTCCATCAATTTCTTGGCATGTGAAGTGATATTGGCATAGTTCAAGATACCATTCTTGCTGAGTGGTTCTTTGTAGTAGGTTTGAAGAGCAATATTTTCTGAAATCATCATCTCCAAAATCAAGCCATCCCGGTGACGATCCTCAGGAACGTGCCCCACGCTTAGTTCTGTAATTTGTCGAGGATGCATTCCCACGATTGATTCGCCTTTTAATTCAACGCTACCTGACTCAATCTTACGAAGACCAGTAATGGCTTGAATGAGTTCAGACTGACCATTGCCATCAATACCTGCAATACCGACAATTTCACCAGCACGAACATCCAAAGAAAGATTCTTCACAGCTGGTACACCGCGGTTTTCATTGACAACCAAGTCTTTGATAGACAAGACCACTTCTTTGGGTTGTGGTGCTTGTTTTTCCGTTTTAAAGGAGACTGAGCGTCCAACCATCATTTCTGCCAAGTCCGCATTTGTTGCCCCTGCGATTTCAACTGTCTGGATTGATTTCCCACGACGGATAACCGTCACTCGATTCGATACCGCACGAATCTCATCCAGTTTATGGGTAATCAAAATAATGGACTTCCCTTCTTTGACAAGGTTTTTCATGATTGCCATCAACTCATCAATCTCTGAAGGAGTCAATACGGCTGTAGGTTCGTCAAAGATAAGGATATCAGCACCACGATAGAGTGTTTTCAAGATCTCTACACGTTGTTGGGCACCAACGGAAATATCCGCCACCTTAGCAGCTGGATCCACTGCCAAACCATAACGTTCAGAAAGAGCCTTGATTTCTTTAGTAGCACCAGCTATATCTAGAACACCATTTTTAGTGATTTCACTCCCTAAAATGATATTCTCAGCTACTGTAAAAGCTTCAACCAACATAAAATGTTGATGAACCATCCCAATTCCAAGACCAGCGGCTTTAGATGGTGAGTCTAGTTTTACAACCTGACCATTCACCACAATTTCACCACTCGTTGGTTCAAGAAGTCCTGCCAGCATATTCATCAGAGTGGATTTACCCGCTCCATTTTCTCCTAAAAGTGCATGGATTTCACCTTTTCGCAGTTGCAAGTTGATTTTGTCGTTTGCTACAAATTCACCAAACACCTTGGTAATATCCCGCATCTCAATGACATTTTCGTGTGCCATATGCTCTTCCTTTCAGAGGTTTATTTTATTTCAATAAAACCTGCTAATCACATTAACAAGCTCTATTGAGACAAAAATTGCCTCAATTCTTAAAGAAGCGACCAATGGCCGCTTCCTAAGAAATGACTTTTATCCATTATTTTTCAGGAACTTTTACGCTTCCGTCAAGGATTTTAGCTTTTGCATCTTCAACAGCTTTTTTACCTTCTTCTGAAAGGTTTGTTACTGCTAGCTCAACCCCTTTATCTTTCAATGAGTAAACAATCACTTGTCCACCAGGGAATTCACCATTTTCTGTTTTGTTGGCAATATCTTTTACAGTTGTACCAACTTGTTTCAATGTAGATACAAGAACGAAGTTAGATTCTTTACCATCTTTAGAAGTGTATTTACCTTCTGCTGCTTGGTCACGGTCTACACCGATAACCCAAACTTTTTCGTTTTCATTTTTGTTTTCGTTCAATGATTTTGCTTCAGCAAAGACACCAGCACCTGTACCACCAGCTGCTTGGTAGACAACGTCTGCACCGGCAGCATATTGAGCTGCTGCAATTGTTTTACCTTTAGCAGCATCACCAAATGAACCAGCATAGTCAACTTGGACTTTGATAGATGGGTCTACTGATTCAACACCAGCTTTGAATCCAGCTGCAAAACGTGAAATAACTTCAGATTCAATACCACCTACAAAACCAACTTGTTTTGTTTTCGTAGTTTTCGCTGCTGCAACACCAGCAAGGTAAGCTGCTTCGTTATCCGCAAATCTTACGCTCGCAACATTCTTTTGACCTTCAATCACATCATCAATCAAGACATAGTTTAGGTCAGAGTGGTCTTTTGCTGCTTCCTCAACTGCATTGTGAAGGGCAAAACCAACACCGAAGATCAGGTTGTAACTTCCAGCCGCTTGTTGCAAGTTGTTAGCATAGTCTGCTTCGCTTGTTGATTGGAAGTAAGTGTAACCTTTATCTTTAGAAAGATTGTGTTCTTTACCCCAGTCTTGCAAACCTTCCCAAGCTGATTGGTTAAATGATTTATCATCAACACCACCAGTATCTGTTACGATTGCTGCTTTGGTCTTCATTTCTGATGAAGATGAAGCGGCGTTACGAGAAGAGCGGTTACCACATGCAGCAAGTCCAACTGCTGCTACTGCAACTAGACCAAGGCCTAGCCATTGTTTCTTGTTCATTACTGAACCTCCTAAATAAGATGTGCAACGATGTTGCAAGTATGGATTGGTTGGCCACAAGGACCGCGTCACTCAGAGAGTGACTCAGACTAATTTAAGTCTGTAAATGAGTATGGAAGTAACTCCCCGACCGTCATCTCGACCGTCGATTTATCTTTAGCGACTAAAGTCACTTTTAGATCTTGTTCAAAAAATTCAACCATGACCTGGCGGCAAGCACCACATGGCGAGATAGGTTTTTCAGTTTGTCCGTAGACAATCAATTCTGAAAACTCCCGTTGCCCCTCCGAAACTGCTTTAAAAATAGCAGTACGTTCTCCACAATTAGTCAAGGGATAACTAGCATTCTCGATGTTCACACCCGTATAAATGCTACCATCCTTGGCAACTAAAACAGCTCCGATAGGAAAGTGAGAATAAGGCACATAAGCTTTCTTGCTAGTTTCAATTGCTAGTTCAATCAACTCAGTAGTTGCCATCTGCCAATTCTCCTTTTAAGATTGCTACACCAGCAGATGTTCCGATACGGGTAGCACCTGCCTCCACAAAGGCAAGAGCGTCTGCGTAAGAACGCGCTCCACCAGCAGCCTTAACACCCATATCAGGTCCCACTGTTTGACGCATTAACTTGACATCTGGCAGAGTTGCTCCTCCAGTTGAGAAACCAGTAGATGTTTTAACAAAGTCTGCTCCCGCTTTTTGAGAGAGTTGGCAGGCCACAACCTTTTCTTCGTCAGTCAATAAGCAAGCTTCAATAATAACTTTCACTAGCTTGTCGCCACTTGCTTCTACAACAGCACGAATGTCTGATTCAACTAAATCAAGATTTCCTGATTTGAGAGCTCCGACGTTGATAACCATATCAATCTCATCTGCTCCATTTTGGATGGCTTCCTTGGTCTCAAAAGCTTTGACAGCTGAAGTTGTTGCTCCCAAAGGAAAACCAACTACTGTACAAACCTTTACATCTGAACCTTCAAGCCCCGCCTTTGAATAAGCAACCCAAGTCGGGTTAACACAGACACTGGCGAAATCATACTCACGCGCTTCAGATAGCAAACGATCAATTTGTTCTTGACTTGCATCTTGTTTTAAAAGCGTATGATCAATGTATTTATTTAATTTCATATTCGGATTCTCCCTAGTTTTATGAGATAATTTCTATAATTTCTCGTAAACTTTGCACTCCATCATTTATTTTAACATATTTTTGAAATTCTGTAACTAGTTCAGAAGAAATTTTTCCATTTGTATAAACTTTTGCAACAATTTCTCCTTTTTGAACTGAGTCACCAACTTTCTTTTCAAAAACAATCCCTGTTTCATAGTCCAAGTCATCAGACTTGACTGCACGACCAGCTCCTAATCGCATGGCATATAGGCCAAAATCCATAGCTGGAAGGGCTGAAATGACACCTGTCTCTTGAGCCGGGATATCCACTACATGTGCAACATTTACTGGTCGGTAGAGATCTTCTAGATCACCGCCTTGAGCCGCCACCATTTCTTCAAATTTGGCAAGGGCTTGCCCATTTTCAAGGTGTTGACGTACTTCTTCTACCGTCTTCTCAACATCTGCTAAACTAAGCATAATCTGAGCTAGTTCACAGATAAAGTGACTGATATCTTCTCGACCTTTTCCTTGAAGAATTTCGATTGCTTCTAGAATTTCGAGACGATTGCCAATAGCTCGACCCAAGGGCTGACTCATATCGGTAATAACTGCTACAGTCTTTCTTCCAACAGCCTTTCCAAGATCAACCATGGTTTGAGCCAATTCGCGTGCCTCCTCAACAGTCTTCATAAAGGCACCCTCACCGACAGTCACATCTAGCAAAATGGCATCTGCCCCAGCAGCGATTTTCTTACTCATGACAGAACTAGCAATCAAAGGAATCGTGTCGACTGTCGCTGTCACATCACGAAGAGCATAGAGAAGTTTGTCTGCTTTAACCAGCTGATCTGACTGCCCAATGACAGATACACCAATGTCCTGTACCTGACGAATGAAATCCTCTTGACTACGTTCCACTTGGTAGCCCTTGATTGCTTCTAACTTATCCAAGGTCCCTCCAGTGTGTCCTAGTCCACGACCACTCATCTTGGCTACTGGAACACCAAAACTGGCCACCAAAGGAGCTAAAATCAAGGTCACCTTATCACCAACACCACCTGTCGAGTGTTTATCTACTTTGATACCCTCTATGGCTGACAAATCAAACTCTTGGCCCGTCTTAACCATATTCATCGTCAGGTCAGAAATCTCACGTGTGGTCATTCCTTTGAAATAAACTGCCATAGCAAAGGCAGACATTTGATAGTCTGGAACAGTTCCAGCCACATAGCCTTCTACCAACCATTTGATTTCATTTGAAGTCAGTTCTTGACCATCTCGTTTCTTTTGGATTAAATCAACTGCTCTCATTCTTTCACACTTCTAAGGATATAATATCCCTTATCTTTCTTTACGATTTCACAATTTCCAAAAACTTCTTCCATCTTACTTTTAGCACTTGGAGCCCCTTGTTTTTTCTGAATGACGATGGTTAAATCTCCTCTGTCTTTCAAGAAATCTCTGCTCTTTTCGATAATCTCATGAACAACCTGTTTGCCCGCTCGAATAGGCGGATTGGAAATAACATGGTCAAACTTCCCTTCAACTTGTTCATAGATATTGGATTGGAAAATCGTTACTTCTACTTTATTACGTTCAGCATTTTGTCGCGCTAGGTCCAAGGCACGATTATTGATATCGACCATGGTTGCCTGAACTCCATAAGCCTTGGCTAACGACAAACCCAATGGCCCATAACCACAACCTACATCAAGAACAGTTTCTCCTTTGTTAACCTCTAGACACTTCAATAAAAGCTGACTCCCAAAGTCAACCATTTTCTTGCTAAAAACACCCGCATCCGTCAAAAAGGTCATGTTTTCTCCCAACAATTCCACTCTCAACTCATGAATGTCGTGAGCAGCATCAGGATTTTCTGCATAATACATTTTACTCATAAAACTATTTTACCATAATTTGGCTTGAATTGTAAATCGTTTACAAAGTGATGATCAAATGAAAAAGACTGAAGAATCCTAGTCAAAAAACCTTTTCTTCAATCTCTTTCAATTATTAGAAATACATTACAATCTATCGGGAACTACAAATTATCATAGTCAGGAAAAAACAGATCGCCTGTAATCAAGCACATTTTCATCACTATTGCTTAACCTTAAAATACTTTATTATCAACAGGATTCCCAATATGATGTTTAGATAAAAACCCAACTGATAAGTTTGTGTCAAGATTTCCAAACTTGTCCAAAGTCGTATCAAATCTTCTAGTGACATACGGAATAGATATCCTTCTGTAGCAATCCACAAAATCAAAAATAGATAACTACCAGCAGCAAGCCATTTCGTCCACTGCTTTTTTACTAGCCAGGCAATCAAGAGTGAACAGATAAAGATAACTGTTACAAGGAGATGATCCATTAAGAAGGTAAAACCGTAATAGGTTTCTACAAAGCGTCTACCATTATCCGCATTCGCTCCCCTTATAAAAGGTAGTGTAAAACTTAAAATAAAACAGAGTTCCAATATGTAACATCTCAAGATTTTCATTGTATACCTCCTATAAGTTGCGAACTAAAAAGCCCACTTTTAATAACTGATAAGTCTTCAGAAACCATTCCCCATCTCATCATTAAATTATTCAACCTCCATCTACCTCTATTATACGATATTGACTTACTACCATCAAGAAACCGCTTTATCTTTTTAGCTTTTTATGGTATGATAAACAAAATATCTAGGGGAAAACAAATGACCAACGAATTTTTACATTTTGAAAAAATCAGTCGCCAGACTTGGCAATCATTGCATCGCAAAACAACCCCTCCCTTGACAGAGGAAGAGTTAGAATCCATCAAGAGTTTCAATGACCAGATTAGTCTGCAGGACGTAACAGACGTCTATCTTCCCCTTGTCCATCTTATCCATATTTACAAGCGCACTAAGGATGATTTGGCATTTTCAAAAGGAATTTTTCTTCAACGCGAAAGTAAATCTCAGCCTTTTATCATTGGGGTTTCTGGAAGCGTTGCTGTGGGGAAATCTACTACTAGTCGCTTGATTCAGATTCTACTATCACGCACTCTCCCAGATGCTACTGTAGAATTGGTGACAACTGACGGTTTTCTCTATCCCAATCAAACCTTGATAGACCAAGATATCTTAAATCGCAAAGGTTTTCCTGAAAGTTATGATATGGAAACCTTGCTGAATTTTCTTGACCGCCTAAAGAATGGGCAAGATGTCGATATTCCTGTCTATTCTCATGAAGTGTATGACATTGTTCCTGGAGAGAAGCAACGTGTCAAAGCTGCTGATTTTGTCATTGTCGAGGGCATCAATGTCTTTCAAAACCCTCAAAATGAGCGCCTTTACATCACTGATTTCTTTGATTTCTCCATCTATGTGGATGCAGCAGTTGAGGACATTGAAAGTTGGTATCTGGATCGTTTCTTAAAACTCCTCAGCTTTGCCCAAAATGATCCCAACAGCTACTACCACCGCTTTACGCAAATGCCAATTGGAGAAGTTGAAGCCTTTGCACATCAGGTTTGGACCAGTATTAATCTCACAAATCTACAAAACTATATCGAACCAACAAGGAATCGCGCCGAGGTCATTCTCCACAAGACTAAAAACCATGAAATCGATGAAATTTACCTAAAAAAATAATTTCCCCTTGTCAAAACCTAAGTTTTCATATATAATGGTATAGTTAGTAAATATGGAGGTAAGAACATTGGCAAACATTAAATCAGCTATCAAACGCGCTGAATTGAACGTTAAACAAAACGAAAAAAACTCAGCTCAAAAATCAGCTATGCGTACTGCTATCAAAGCTTTCGAAGCAAACCCTTCTGAAGAACTTTTCCGTGCTGCTAGCTCAGCTATCGACAAAGCAGAAACTAAAGGTTTGATTCATAAAAACAAAGCAAGCCGCGACAAAGCTCGTCTTTCAGCTAAACTTGCTAAATAAGAAACAGTCCATAGAGGCTGTTTTTTTGTCCTCTAATCAGAAAAGGTAGAAAATGAAAATCGCAATCATAGGATATTCTGGAGCCGGCAAGTCAACTCTAGCTGAAAAGTTGTCAAACTACTACTCCATCCCCAAACTGCATATGGACACACTCCAATTTCAACCTGGTTGGCAAGACAGTGACCGCGAATGGATGCTGGACGAGATGAAAAACTTTCTCACAAAGCACGAAGCTTGGGTCATCGACGGCAACTACTCTTGGTGTTGCTATGAAGAAAGAATGCTGGAAGCTGACAAAATCATCTTTCTCAATTTTTCACCATGGACTTGTCTCTTTCGAGCCTTTAAACGGTATCTCACATACCGAGGCAAGGTCAGAGAAAGTATGGCTGCAGGTTGCCCTGAACGCTTTGACTGGGAATTTATCAGATGGATTCTCTGGGATGGGCGGACCAAAACTGCTAAAGAACGCTATCAGCAGATTCAAGAAACCTATCCAGAGAAAGTAATTGTCCTCCGGTATCAAAAGGAGATGGACCACTTCTTAGAAAATCTCGCGCATAACAAGAAAAACCAACGTGTATAACGTTGGTTTTTTGCTTTTACCCAATCACACTTCCATTTGGTACAGCTGGATCAACTGTGAGAAGGGTTAATTTGCCATCATGTTCAGCTGAGAGAATCATACCTTGACTGACATATTTTTTCATCATTTTACGTGGTTTAAGGTTAGCAACGATTTGGACTTTCTTGCCGACCAATTCTTGCTCATTTGGATAGTATTTGGCAATTCCTGAGAGGATTTGACGGTCTTCGCCATCACCAGCATCTAAGCGGAATTGAAGCAACTTATCAGAACCTTCCACTTTAGACACTTCTTTGACTTCTGCGACACGGATTTCAACCTTGTCAAAGTCTTCAAACTTGATTTCATCCTTGTTTAGTTTGAGTTCGACTTCATCTGGATTCCACTCTTTTTCGACAGCTGGTTTGTTGCCTTCCATTTGTTCCTTGATATAGGCAATTTCTTCTTCCATGTCCAGACGTGGGAAGATTGGTGTTCCTTTGGCAACTACAGTCACATCTGCTGGGAAGTCAGCCAAACTCAAGTTCTCAAGGCTAGAAACTTCTGCGAGACCAAGCTGAGTCAAGACTGCCTGACTTGTCTCCATCATAAATGGCTCAATCATGTGAGCTACGACACGAAGGCTGGCTGCCAAGTGGCTCATGACACTTGCCAATTGGTCACGAAGGGCTTCATCCTTGGCCAAGACCCATGGGGCTGTCTCATCGATGTATTTGTTAGTACGAGAGATAAGAGTCCAGACTGCTTCAAGTGCACGTGGGTAGTCAACTGCTTCCATGTGTGTATGGTAGTCAGAGATAGATTGCTCTGCTACTTGAGCAAGAGCATTGTCAAATTCAGTCACACCTTCTACATAGGCTGGAATTTGCCCATCAAAGTACTTGTTGATCATGGAAACCGTACGGTTGAGGAGGTTTCCAAGGTCATTGGCCAATTCATAGTTGATACGGCCTACATAGTCTTCAGGAGTGAAGGTTCCGTCTGAACCAACTGGAAGGCTACGCATGAGGTAGTAACGAAGTGGATCCAGTCCATAACGTTCTACTAGCATTTCAGGGTAAACGACATTCCCTTTAGACTTAGACATCTTGCCGTCTTTCATGACAAACCAACCGTGGGCAATCAAACGTTCTGGCAACTTGATATTGAGCATCATGAGCAAGATTGGCCAGTAGATTGAGTGGAAACGGAGAATATCTTTTCCGACCATGTGGAAGACTGTTCCGTTCCAGAACTTGTCAAAGTTAGTATGATCGTCTTGACCATAACCAAGAGCAGTCGCATAGTTGAGAAGGGCATCAATCCAAACATAGACAACGTGTTTTGGATTAGATGGTACTGGCACACCCCAGGTAAAGGTTGTACGAGAAACCGCTAAGTCTTCCAAACCTGGCTCAATAAAGTTACGTAACATTTCATTAAGACGACCATCTGGAGTGATGAAATCAGGGTGAGATTTGAAAAATTCTACCAAACGGTCTTGGTATTTGCTGAGGCGAAGGAAGTAAGATTCTTCAGAAACCCATTCCACTTCGTGACCTGATGGAGCGATACCGCCCGTCACATTTCCAGCTTCATCACGGAAAACTTCCGCAAGCTGACTTTCTGTAAAGAATTCTTCATCTGAAACTGAATACCAGCCAGAGTATTCACCTAAGTAGATATCATCTTGAGCAAGCAAGCGTTCAAAGACTTGAGCTACAACTTTTTCATGGTAATCATCAGTTGTACGGATAAATTTATCGTATGAGATATCGAGTAATTTCCAGAGTTCTTTGACACCAATCGCCATCCCATCAACATAGGCTTGAGGTGTGATACCAGCTTCTTCTGCTTTTTGTTGAATCTTTTGACCATGCTCATCAAGACCAGTCAGATAAAAGACATCGTAGCCCATGAGGCGTTTGTAGCGAGCTAAGACATCGCATGCGATAGTTGTGTAGGCAGAACCGATATGAAGTTTACCAGATGGATAGTAAATCGGTGTTGTAATATAAAAATTCTTTTCAGACATAATTTTTCCTTTCCAGGCAAATGAAACCTGTTTTTCTAACACTTCATTATATCATATTTTTAGTGATTTTCGACAGGAAAATCCATACAAAAACAAGACAGATAAATGTCCATCTTGTTTTTTTCTGTTCTATATCTTATTCATAACGAAGGGCTTCGATTGGATCGAGCTTAGAGGCTTTATTGGCCGGCAAGACTCCGAAGATCATCCCAACGCTGGCTGACACAGCCAAGCTAAAGAGAGCGATTGGGAGGGAAACCCCAACTTCGATACCTGCAATCATGTTTTGAAGCAATACTCCAGCTAACATGGTCATTCCAGCAGCAATCCCAAGACCGATGACACCACCTAGCAAAGTTAAGATCATGGATTCAATCAAAAACTGTACCAAGATATTAGCCCGAGTAGCTCCGAGAGCTTTTCGTAGACCAATCTCCCGCGTGCGTTCTGTGACCGAAACCAGCATTATATTCATGACACCAGTTCCCCCGACAAAGAGAGAGATTCCTGCGATGGCACTGATGATCGTTGTCATAAAACCAAATAGTTGTTGTACCTCTTGGAAGGCGGCAGTTGCATCCGCAACTTGGTACTCCCCTTGCTGAAGACCAGCAATCTCAGTCAATTTTCGAGCCAACTCTGGTCCCAAGGTCTGCGTTAGACTAGTATCATTGACACGAAAGACGATGTTCGAGATTTCATCAGTATTAAAATTGGCTGCGAGAGAAATATTGGTCGTAATTGGAAGACCACCAATCCCAAAGGATTTAGCAGTTTTAGCTTCATTACTAGTATAAACACCAATCACACGGTAACTAAATTCATTAACAGAGATGATTTGATTAACCGCAGCTTCTGGACTATCAAACAAACTCTTGGCTAGTTCTTCGTCCAGCAAAATCACACTGGCAAATTCCTTGTAGTCTTGCGGTCTTAGACTTCTACCCGCAACGATTTCATTTTCAACTGCGTTCATGTAGGTGCTATTTCCGCCTGTCAGAGTCGCTCGTTCAACTTTCTTATCCTTATAAGATAGGGTGACGTTGGTCGAGTTGGTGACATAGTAGCTGTCTACTCCTTTAAGTTTAGCAGCCTCCTTGACCCAGGATTCTAGTGGTTTTGGTGGTTCAACATGAACATCCTCTTCTTTCCCACTGACTGTCAAAGCGGATTGTTTCTGCGTGAAGGAGCCGTCCTTGCTTTTGATAGGGGAGAAAAAGACATGGATATCCTTCTGTGATTTGGTCATGTTTTTATTGACCTGACGAGACATGGAGTCTCCCAGTGCCATGATGACGACGACAGACGAAACTCCGATGATAATCCCAATCATGGTGAGGAAGGAACGCATCTTGTGGGCCATGATGGATGAAAAGGCAAATTTCAGATTCTGCATCTAGTTTTCCTCCTTTTCTAGGGCACTGTCGGACGAGATGATCCCATCACGAATGACAATTTGGCGTTTGGCATAGGCCGCAATCTCAGGCTCGTGCGTGACCATGATAATGGTTTTCCCTTCCTTGTTTAACTCCACCAACAGCTGCATGATTTGATTTCCTGTCTTGGTATCCAAGGCTCCTGTGGGTTCGTCTGCTAGGATGATAGAAGGATTATTTACCAAAGCACGCGCAATCGCTACACGTTGCTTTTGACCACCTGATAACTCGGAAGGCAAATGATGACTGCGCTCCGTCAGTTCAACCTTTTCCAGAAATTCCTCAGCCAATTTCCGACGTTTTGAAGCCGAAACACCAGCGTAAATCAAGGGCAATTCGACATTTTGAAGAGCATTAAGCTTGGACAAGAGAAAGAACTGCTGAAAGACAAAGCCGATTTGCTGGTTGCGGACCTTGGCCAATTGTTTCTCTCCAAGACCTGCCACTTCTTGACCTTCAAGATAGTACTCTCCACTAGTTGGTGTATCCAACATTCCGATGGTATTCATCAACGTAGACTTACCAGAACCAGAAGGTCCCATAATGGCAACAAACTCACCTTCATGAACTTCTAGATTGATATTTTTAAGGACCTGCAGTTCTTGGTCACCATTTCGATAACTCCTACAGATATTTTTGAGACTAATTAGTTTCTTCATCAGCCTTCACCTCTTTTCCTTCTTCCAAGGAAGATGTTGGATTACTGATGACCTTGGCTCCGTCTGTCAAACCTGAAGTAATTTCTTGGTTGTCTGCATCCGCATTCCCCAAAGTAACTTCCACTTTCTTGGCTTTTTTCTGGTCGTCAACGAGCCAGACATAGTTTTTGTCATTTTCGGTAACAACACTTGCCAAAGGAACAAGGATGGCTTTACTCTTGTTTTTGACTTCCACACTGACAGAGAAGCCTTGTTTCAACTCACCGATATCGCTGGTCACATCAACAGTATAAGGGTACTTAGAGCCAGTATTTCCTCCAAGGGCTGCATTTGCTGCTTCTCCATTGTTTTTAGGATAATCAGAAATATAGCTAATCTTACCAGTCCAACTCTTATCTTGATACACTTTAGAAGTAAAGGTAACTTCTTGCCCTACAGAGAGGTTGGCAAGGTTGTATTCAGACAACTCCCCTTTGACCTGCAAGTTTTCATTACTTACGACATGTACTACCACTTGGCTATTACCTGTTGGCGATTTGGAAACATTACGATTAACTTCAACTACAGTCCCTTCTAGTGTACTGAGGACTGTTGCAGCATCTAGCTGAGCTTGAGCCTTGTTGAGTTGGGCAACAGCATCTGCACGGTTATCCTTGGCATCACTGATTTGAGAGTCGATAGAGGATACGGAAGAAGTCGCTGCTTGCGCTTGTTCTGGGAGTCCAGCTTCTGCTGGAACTTGTGGAGAAGCTGGTGCAGCTGATGCATTCTCACGAGCTTTGTTTAACTCCTCAATATGACGGTCTGCCTTTGCAACTGCACGATCGGCTGCATCATAGGCAGCTTGAGCATCTGCACTGCTGTATTTGACCAAAGCTTGCCCTTCTTCGACCTTGTCTCCAACCGAAACGAGAATTTCATCTAAATCTCCCTTACTAGCATCAAAATAAACGTATTGTTCATTTTTTGCTGTAACCGTACCTGACAAGAGAACCGATGAAGCAACAGAACCTTCCTTAGCAGTAACGATATGAGAGGTTTCCTCCTTGATTGCTGACTGGGAAGGTTGTCTAAAAATCAAAATCCCCGCAGCACCGATAACAATAGCACTGGCAACACCAATCGCTGTGTATAATTGCCATTTTTTTGCCTTCTTATTTCTTTTCATATTTAAACTCCTTTAATCTTTTGCCTTACAAAAACCATTATATCAGAAACACCAAGCCCAAACAATGACAGTTCAGATGGAAACAATGACAATTCAGGATCATTATTTCGTTCGGTATTCGTTTATTGGATTATTGTGCTAGATATATAATACAATATCTTTTTGAATTTGGCAAGCGTTTTTATAATTTTTTTATCGTAGCAGATTTTTGCATTCAAAAAATAAAAACGATAGAATATGACTATCAAAGCTATAAGGAGTTTTTTATGAGAGAATATGATATCATCGCCATCGGTGGAGGAAGCGGCGGCATTGCCACTATGAACCGCGCTGGCGAACACGGTGCTAAAGCTGCTGTTATCGAAGAGAAAAAATTAGGTGGAACCTGCGTCAATGTCGGCTGTGTTCCTAAAAAAATCATGTGGTATGGAGCGCAAATCGCTGAAAGCTTCCACCACTACGGCCCTGACTATGGTTTTACAAGTTCAGATGTGCAATTTGATTTCGCAAAACTTCGTCAAAATCGTGAAGCCTACATCGATCGTGCCCGCTCGTCTTATGATGGAAGTTTCAAGCGCAACGGTGTTGATTTGATTGAAGGTCGTGCTCATTTTGTTGATTCCCACACCGTTAGCGTCAATGGTGAATTGATTCGTGCCAAGCATATCGTGATTGCGACTGGCGCTCGTCCAAGCATCCCAACTATTCCTGGAGCTGAACTCGGTGGTAGCTCAGACGATGTCTTTGCTTGGGAGCAACTTCCTGAATCCGTTGCGATTCTTGGAGCTGGTTATATCGCCGTTGAATTAGCAGGTGTTCTCCACGCGCTAGGAGTAAAAACGGATTTGTTTGTCCGTCGCGATCGTCCCTTGCGTGGTTTTGACAGCTACATAGTTGAAGGACTTGTCAATGAAATGGAAAAAACAGGTCTACCTTTACACACACACAAGGTACCCGTCAAGCTCGAAGAAACGGAGCAAGGTATTACCATTCATTTCGAAGACGGTTCTAGTCACACTGCCAGCAAAGTAATCTGGGCTACCGGTCGCCGTCCAAATGTAGACGGTCTGGAGTTAGAAAAGGCTGGCGTCACACTCAACCAACGTGGATTTATCCAAGTGGATGAATATCAAAATACAGTTGTAGATGGCATCTATGCTCTTGGAGATGTTACTGGTGAGAAGGAACTGACCCCAGTAGCCATCAAGGCAGGACGTACCTTATCTGAACGCCTCTTCAACGGGAAAACAAATGCCAAGATGGACTACACGACTATCCCTACTGTTGTCTTCTCACACCCAGCAATCGGAACGGTTGGTTTAACCGAGGATCAAGCTATCAAAGAATACGGCCAAGATAACATCAAAGTCTACAAGTCAAGTTTTGCATCTATGTACTCTGCTGTTACAAACCATCGTCAAGAATCACGCTTCAAACTCATCACCGCTGGTGCTGATGAAAAAGTTGTTGGTCTTCACGGACTAGGATACGGAGTGGATGAGATGATTCAAGGATTTGCAGTCGCTATCAAGATGGGAGCGACCAAGGCAGACTTTGACGCTACAGTAGCTATCCACCCAACTGCTTCTGAAGAATTTGTGACCATGCGCTAATTATCGCAAGAGACCTGAAGAGGTCTCTTTTTACATGTAAAATCGGCTGTTACAAAAAATGTTACCCTTAATTAAAAAATAGGTTGACTTTTGTTTCTGAATTAGTATAATAGTTACTATAATTTTGAAAAGAGGTTAACAGTTTTGAAAAAAGCTCATATCTATGCTATCCCTGCTATCGGCGCTGCTCTCATCGCCGTATTGGCACAAATCAGTCTCCCTATCGGTCCTGTACCTTTCACTTTGCAAAACTTTGCAATCGGTCTGATTGCTACTGTTTTTAGACCCAGAGAAGCTGTTCTATCTGTAGCTCTCTATCTCTTGCTGGGTGCCATTGGTTTACCTGTTTTTGCAGGGGGAGGAGCTGGATTTCACGTTTTAGTCGGCCCAAGTGCAGGCTATCTTTGGTTCGACCTTGTCTATGCTGGACTTACATCTTATCTCATCCATCAAAACAGTGGCTACATTCGCATTTTCCTAGCCAACCTCTTGGGTGACTCCCTCGTCTTTGTCGGAGGTATTCTCAGCCTCCACTTCCTTGCCGGGATGCCATTCGATAAGGCACTCGCTGTCGGTGTCCTTCCCTTTATCCTCCCTGACCTTGGTAAGATTATTGCCATTAGTTTCATTAGTCGTCCCCTACTCGAACGATTGAAAAGCCTTCCATATTTTTCAAGATAAAAAAATAGTCCAGAACCATTGTTCTGGACTATTTCCTTTCCAATTACTTCCTAAGAACTAACTGAAAATCAACTCTAATATAGAGATTATTTATTTTTACGGCTTACAAAGTACAATCCACCAGTCACTGCCATCAAAGCAAGTCCTGCAACTACTGCTGCGCTAGATGCTTTTTCACCAGTGTTAGGAAGTTGAGGTTTTGGACCTGGTTTTCCTGGTTCATTTGGTTTACCTGGTGTTGGTTTTTCTGGAGTGTGTGTATTTGTGATATTGAAGCCTTCTACTTTAGATGAATAACCTTCAACTGGAACTTCTACTACAGAGTATTCGATTGCTTGACCGTCTTTATAACGATCAAGGTCTGTGAACTCATAAGTCCAACCAGTTGCTTCTGAGGCTACCGCAGTCTTACCAGTGTCTTGACCATCGGCAAGAAGTTTCACTGTGATAGATGCTGGACGGATACCGTCTTTGTTCTCTTCATCTTTCCAGATCTTATGACCTTTTACAGATGTTTTCTCTGGAGCATGTGTATTGGTAACTGTGTACTTACCATCTTTGTCCGTAGTAACTGTTGAGGTATATTCTTTCACAGCTACTTCTTTGACAGTGTACTTGATTTCTTTACCATTTTCATACTTAGGAAGTGCTTTTGATTCGAACTTCCAGCCAGTTGCTTCTGAAACTTCAATTTCTTGAACAACTTTGTCGCCGTTAAGAATTTGAACTTTCACTTTATCTGCACGTTTGCCGTCTTGGTTGTTGTTATCTTTCCAAACCTTAGTTCCTGAAAGAACGACTGTTTCTGGTGTGTGAGTGTTTGTCACGACCTGACCAGTTACAGAGGATTCATAACCAGCCGGTACGTCTACTTCCTTGATAGAGTAAGTGATTTCTTTACCAGCTTCGTATTGTGGAAGATTTGTGAAGGATGCTACCCAAGTGTTAGCGTCTGTCTTATCCCTAGCTGTCAAGGTCAATTTCTTACCTTCAACAGCTACTGGATCTGCATCTCCTACTTTTTTATAAAGTTGAACCGTTACGGACTCAGGACGTTTGCCGTCTTGGTTGTTCGCATCGTTCCATACTTTTGTTACCTTGTAGTCGATTGCTTTAGGAGCATATTTGTTTGTGATCGTAAAGTCTGTAATCGTTGATTCGTATTCTGCTACGGCATCTTCTGTTACAGTGTATTTGATTTCTTTACCATCTTTATATTTTGCTAATTTCGTGAATTCGACAGTCCAAGTTCCGTCTGCGGCTGCTTGAACTTCTTTCGATTCAACTTTCTGACCGTCTGCTAAAAGATTGATTGTAATCTTGGTTGGACGTTTACCGTCTTGGTTGTTTGCGTCATCCCAGTTCTTAGTTGCTTTTACATCAACTGTTTCTGGAGAATAGCTATTTGTGATGGTGAATCCTGATGCAGCGTCACCAGTAACGTCAGAAGTGTAACCAGTAACAGTTACTTCTACTACAGTGTACTGGATAGGTGTTCCGCCTTTATCAGCATCAAGATTTGTGAAGCTTCCTGCCCAACCGTTTGCTTCAGTCAATTCAAGTGTTTTACCTGTATCTTGACCATCTGCAAGCAATTTAACTGTGATAGAAGTTGGACGTTTACCGTCTTGGTTGTTTGCGTCCTTCCATACTTTCTTCACAGGAACTTCAGTTTTCGCTGGAGTGTATTTGTTTGTAAATACAAGATCGTTAGCTTCTTTTGAAGCAGTTGCTTTCAATTCAGTTGCACTTACTTTCACAACAGTTACTTCAACTTCTTGAACTGTCTTATCGTAAGTGATGCCTGTTTCAGTTCCAGCAACTTCAGAGATGGTATACTTGTGAGTTCCCACTTGGCTCTCATCATATGAGATTGGTGAGAATGTCACTGTTCCATCAGCAGCGTTTTTCACCGTTTCAACAACAGTTCCGTCTTCTTTCTTCAATTCAAAGCTGTATTTACCAGCTTCAAGGTCTTTACCTTCAAGAACTTTCTTAGCTCCAAGAGTTACACTTGTAGCCCCTGCTGGAGTGTAAGTGTTCTCAAATGCTTTTTCATCGTCGTAAGTAACAGTTGCTTCAAGGGCACCTTTACCATTGTCCGCTACAGTAACTGTAGCTGTGATTGTTTTCGAGTCGTACGTGATGCCTGTAGCAGTTCCAGCTTTTTCAGCAATCTTGTAAGTGAAAGTTCCAGCTTTATCGAATTCCAAGGCTGAGAACTTAACGTTTCCATCTTTGTCATTCTTGACTGTTTCTTTCACGTTACCATCTTGGTCTGTCAAAGTAAATTCAAACTCATCAGCTTTCAACTCACGACCAGTAAGTGTTTTCTTAACTGCAAGAGTAGCCGGAATTTTTGAAGCTCCGTAGCTGTTGTTGAACTCTTTGTCAGCTGGATAAGTTACGTTAGCAGTAAGTTTTCCTTCACCATCGTCTGTTACTTCTACTGTGACTTTAACTTCGAGACTATCGTATGTTACACCGTCAATAGTTTGTCCAGCGTTTGTTTCAACGATAGTGTACTTGTATGTTCCAGCTTTAGTGTATTCGATTGGTGCAAATGTGACCTTACCGTCAGCAGTGTTCTTCACTTTTTGAACTTCTGAACCATCTGCGTCATTCTTCAAGACAAACTCAAACTCATCAGCTTTCAAGGTACGACCTGAAAGAGCTTTTGTTACTTCAATAGGAGCTGACGTTTTCTTAGGAGCGTATGTGTTTTCAAAAGTCTTATCATCGTTTTCGTATGCGACAGCTGCAGATAATTTGCCTTCAGCATCTGCTGATACAGTAACTGTTACGCCAACAGGGTTGGCATCGTAAGTAACACCTTTTTCAGTTGTGTTCGCTTTTTTCTCAACAATGTGGTAGTTGTATGTACCAGCTTTGTCAAATGTTAATTCGGCAAAAATGATATTACCATCCACATCATTTGTTACTGTTTCAACAACTTTACCTGTCTTGTCATCGAACAAGTCAAATTCAAACTCACCAGCTTTCATAACACGACCAGTCAATTTTTTAATTGCTTGGATTTGAGCATTTACTGGCGTTGGGCCTTCGTTAGTGATTTCTTTGCCGTTAGTGTTATACTTAACAGTATAAGTTGCACCACTAGCACCATTAATAGTAGCACCTTCAGCAAGTGGGATACCTGTTCCGTCTTCCAACTCACGAACAGAGTAAACTAATTTGCTGCCATCTGTATCAAGTTCCGGTAATTGGTCTTTCCACTCATAAGTGTAGACACCATCATTTTCAGTTACAGTTGGTGTATAAGAACCAGTGACAGGTTTAGCGTCTGTTTCTGCTTCGCTTTCTTTACGAACATAAAGACCTACACTTACTTGTTTGTAGTCTCCTGCGTTACCCTTAGTCCATTTTTTAGTGGCTGTAAAGTCAACTGTTTTACGTTTGTTCGGAATGTTCAAGATAACAGGTTCACCAGTCATCTTAACTTCACGTTCTGTTTTATCTAGAATATATCCGTCTTTAGTGCGAACTTCTGTAACAACGTAAGTTCCGTTTGACAATACAGGTGTGATGGCAACACCGTTTTCATCTGTCTTGATAGTGTATTTCTTCGATTTGTCGTCTTTATTGACAATATCGAATTCAACATCTTTCAATTTAACATTAGCATCGCCTTCATCATATTTAACGATTTTAACTTTACCAGCAAGGTCAACCGAAACTGTCGCACCTACCGATTTAACAGCCAAAACTTCAGTTGAGTGCACTGTTTTGGTGTTTGTAGTACCATTCCATGATTTCCATGTTGGACGAGCTTCTCCATCTACAGTGATACCAGCTGAGTTTTTAACTTTTGTGCCATCAGCTGGGGTAGTTGTGTGATATTCGAGATGGAAAGCCTTTGTTCCCGTGTTGGTTGGCAAGAGCAGTTCGTAACCAAAACCACTGTTTGTAATCTTCAAAAGAGCTTTGTGATCTGAATCAGCCTTATAAGCAGCAGGATCGGTTGTTACTTGATAAGTTTCCAACTCACTAGCTAGGTCTGCCTTTGAAGTATTCGTTGATTCATAAGTAACGGCCTTAAGAACAAAGCTGTCTGCGATGAAGGTAGCCAAGGAACCGCCATCTTTATCAATAGCATCTTTAATAATAACAGTCTTACCTGTTAAATCTTCAGCCGCACGGTTGACACGCATCCACCACGCTACATAATTAACCGTACCGTTCGACCAACCACCTTTGTGGATAATCTCACCTTCAACATTAACGGCATCTTCATCTTTATAAGGTTTAAAGGTAATGGTTTGTGTACCCCCGGGGAGGTTATAGGTTACCGTGTTTTCCGTGCCCGTCGTCGTTGCATTTGACGCAACGGTAAAGGTTCCTTTTACATTTTGTTTATCTTCAACTTCTTTACTGAAAGTAAAAGTTATAACACCTGTTACGCTGTCGGCTACTACTTTACCCAGGACTTTATTACTTGAGGTATCAATCAAATCCAAAGTGGCATCTTTAAGAGACAAACCATCTGGAACTTTGATTGTGAAGTAATCCCCTTCTTTAATATCTCCGGCAGCTAAGCCAGGAAAAGCAAACTTCCCATTAAATAAAACACCTTTGTAAGTGCTTCCCTTAGCATGCCAGAAAATTTCATCAGCATTTCCTGTATCCTCAGCAAGGATTTTAACGTCTGAAAAGACAACTTTATTGGTGATGTCTGCTGCTTCGACTTGAGTTGTTTTAGCAAACACCCCCAAGAGCATCAGAGGAAAAAGAACTGTTAATAATAATTTTTTGAAATTTTTCTTTTTCATAATATTCCTTTCTAAATGATTGAAATTGATTGAATAGTGCATCGTCTTCTCCCCGTAAGCAACACCCCCTTTCAATCACGTAGATTAATTACATAGTTATGAGCCTTATACTATGTAATTTTGCTTGGGTAAAGAATATACTGTTAGCATTATTCAAAATATTAAATTCAATCTTTAGCAGGAGTATCACTACTCATGATCAGATGGAAATATAGCAAAATATCGTCCACGACTATTATACTACATATCTTTGAATATTTTTATTAAAATCTTTTTATCTATCAAGTTATTTATTTACACATTGTCAAGCGTTTTGATATATTATTTCATAACACCATATAAAAAATGACTTTCCTAAGAATTGTCTGAAAATACTGACATAATAGGAGTTTGCAAAAAGTAATGCCTCCTTGTAACAATCTGTTATTTCTAATAAATCTATGATATAATAGTCTTATAGAGGCTTTCAAATAATCATCTATTCAGTTTATTTATGCTAAAGGGAAAGCTTGGGTAATACTAAATCTAGTATTTTTAATATTTATAGATAGGAAGGTAAAGTTATGGCAAACAAAACTAGAGAGTTAATCTTAGATGCTTTTATCACTCTTGCAAGGAGAAACCCTCAGCGAACTTCTTTTACCATGACTGAGATTGCTGCAGAAGCTGGTATTTCCCGCCAAGCGATTTATCAAAAGCACTTTAATAACTTTGAAGATATTATCGATTATATCCACAAGGAGACCGATCAACAAATCTTCAATATTTTTAACAACTACTGTCCTGAAAGAGATGGCGATCCCATCACTCTCTTAGCGGACCGCGTTCTTCCTCTCATCTATGAAAAGCGAGAAGTCATCGGTGCCTTGTACAATTCTCAAGCCGACCCATGTTGGAAGGAGTTTCTGCGTGGGACATACTCGGAGTGGGTACTAAAAAATATTAATTACCAACTGAAATATAATTTTAGTAAAGAGGACATCGCTTATATCATTACGACCATGGCAATCTCTTTCATTGAAGTCTGGATTCGTAAAGATAATCCAATCCCCCCTGAAGAGTATAGAGAGACTTTCATTCAATTGTCTAAGACTTCTCTCTGTGACTATATTGTGTCCTAAAAAAGAATCTTGAGTTACACTCAAGATTCTTTTTATTGTCCCCCTTTAAAGGCATCGACCATTACCTGAAATTCTTCATTGGAAAGCGTGATTCCTTTGCCCATTTTGGTATGGTCAGGACTCCAAGAACGAATATCAAACTTTGCTGGTGCTCCATTAAAGCTAACGCGATTTAGTTCTTTAGTCCATCCTTTGTCATTTTCAGACAAGGTCAGTAAGTGTTCTTCGATCTCAAATGTAAATTCTGCCATTTTAACTCCTTTATGTGATATGCTTTCTATAGTCTATTCGTAAAAATCTTGTGGTTTTTAGGAAAATTTTATATAATGTGGATATATAAGAAGGGAGGATTCTATGAGACAGACATTCAAACTAGTTCTAGATAAACTACATGGTTTTCTCAATGGGAATGATGATCATCCGCAAATCCAGGATAACTCCCTCACTGCTATGATTGAACAAGCCATCCAGAAAAAGACGGCTGTTCATGTTATACTTGCTGAGACAAGTTTTACGGGTGATATTGTTAAACACGATGCTAATCGCCAACAAATTATCGTCAAAAATTTTTCAAAAAACGTAACTCGAATCATTCGTATCAGTGACATTAAGCGACTTCGTTTCGTTCCCTCAACTGTACAAAAAGCTCAGAAAAGTCTATTTAAGAAAGAGTGAGATGTTCTTTGCATCCCACTCTTTTTCTTAACGGATTTGTTCAAAATGAAGATGAACAGCGATATGGTCGCCATAACCACTTCTCTCCAAATCGCGTTGCAAGCGATAAGAGATATAATGTTCTGCGATTGTAATGTAGCCAGCTCCAAGCAAGCGGTGCTCAACCATTGACTGGATCATGCTGATAGTCGCACGTTCTACTTTTGCTTCTTCCAAGTCCAAAACGACTTTTTTAGTAACTTGAGCTAAGTTTTGACGTAAGTCATCGGTCAAAACATAAACTGTTTGAGCTGCTTTTAGGACAGCTTGGTAAATTTTATCTGGATCAAATTCAGCAATTTCTCCATTACGTTTGATTACTTGCATAAGGTTCTCCTTTATTCTTTGTTTTCTTTGATTTCAGCCAGCATCTTTTCTTCCTCTGCTGTTAGTTGATAGTTTTCTAGCAGGTCAGGTCTGCGCTCGTAGGTTTTCTTTAGACTCTCATACAGTCGCCACTGGCGAATCTTTTCATGGTGCCCACTCATGAGCACATCTGGCACGACCATGCCTCGATAGTCATAAGGGCGAGTATACTGAGGATATTCGAGAAGTCCCGAAGAGAAGCTATCATCCTGGTGACTAGACTCCTTACCAATCACTTCTGGAATCAAGCGCACGGTCGCATCAATCATAGTCATGGCTGCCAATTCACCACCAGTCAAAACATAATCTCCTAGAGAAATTTCATCGGTTACCAAGGTTTTGATACGCTCGTCATACCCTTCATAGTGACCACAGATAAAGATCAGTTCCTCTTCCTGAGCCAAATCCTCAGCGTAGGCTTGATCGAACTGTTTTCCAGCAGGATCAAGAAGAATGACACGGGGATTTTTCTTTTCAATAGCATCAAAGGCATCGAAAATGGGTTGAGCCCTTAGCAACATCCCCTGACCGCCTCCGTAAGGTTCATCGTCAACATGACGGGCCTTTTCAGCATATTCTCTGAAATTATGATACTGGATATCCAAGAGCCCTTTTTCTCGAGCCTTCCCAACAATCGAGTGCTCCAGCGGAGAAAACATCTCCGGAAAGAGGGTTAAAATATCAATCTTCATCATCTAACCCTTCTAAGATTTCCACTTGAACCCGCATGTTTGGAATATCAACATTGAGAACTACTGGCGGAATGTAAGGTAAAAGCAAATCTCGCTTGCCTTTTCGCTTGACCACCCAGACATCATTGGCGCCTGGTTGCAGAATTTCCTTGATGGTTCCAACCAAGTTATCTCCCTCGTAAACATCCAAACCGATAATCTCGTGATAGTAGAATTCACCATCATCTAAATCGTTCAAATCTTCCTCAGCGACCTTGAGACTATAGCCCTTGTACTTTTCAATCGCATTGATATGGTACATGTCTTTGAATTTGATAATGTCAAAGTTCTTATGCTTACGATGACTTGCGATGGTCACTGTTTGGACAAACTGATCTTTTTCATCAAATAAAGCCAGCTCTGCCCCTTTTTTAAACCGTTCCTCAGCAAAATCCGTCACAGACAAGACTCGCATCTCACCCTGTAAACCCTGCGTATTAACGATTTTTCCAACATTAAAGTAGTTCATCTTGTCTCCTGTATCTATTTCTATCCTTATTTTATCACGTTCTATGGATTTTCACAAGTTGGAGAAAGAGGACATCAACTCTCCTTTCTCTTCAAAAATCCTTCCAAATCTCTTTCATGCTGATACTTAATGGCAGACTTCTTATCTTTGTCAAAGATGGTTTTGGTTAGGTCAATATCGTTGATGGCCGCAATTGCAACCGTATAGTGAATGATATCTGCCAGTTCTTTGGCTAGTTCCTCGTTTGAGTCCTGAACGCCCTCTTTTCGACCAGAGCGCCCATTCAAGACCTCAGCTACTTCTCCGACTTCCTCCACTAGTTTGATAAAGAGGCCTTCCTCAGTTCGAGACTGTTGGTAATGTTCGAGTAAGTAAGCTTGTAATTGTCTAAAGGTTAAATCCTTCATCTTCTCCTCCACAAAAAAGCGAGACATCTGTCCCGCTTTCTTTATTTTTCATCGATAACGATTCTTACTTTCTTGTCTTCAGTTGGGACAGAGTAGACAATCGTTCTTATCGCTGAGATAGTGCGACCCTTACGACCGATAACACGACCGACATCGCTTTGGTCAAGATCCAAGTGATACTCCAAAAACTCTGGCGTGTCTTCGATCTTGATAGTTAAGGCATCAGGGTGTGAAATCAAAGGTTTCACAATCGCAATAATGAGATTTTCAATCGTATCCATCTGTCAACCTACTTTAAACTTATTTTGAGAATTTAGAATCGTGGAATTTTTTCAATACGCCTTCTTTTGAAAGGATGTTGCGAACTGTATCTGAAGGTTGAGCTCCATCAGCCAACCATGCAAGAACGCGGTCTTCTTTCAAAGTTACTTGGTTTTCAGCAACAAGTGGGTTGTAAGTCCCAACTGTTTCGATGAAACGTCCGTCACGTGGTGAACGTGAGTCTGCTACGTTGATACGGTAGAAAGGTTTTTTCTTAGAACCCATACGAGTCAAACGGATTTTAACTGCCATTTTTTAATGTCTCTTTTCTTATTTTTTTATTTCGGTGAAATAGCTGAGCTATTTAGCACATGTTCTATTATAGCAGATTTCTGACAGGTGTCAAGAAAAAAACTTGACAGAGTCTTAATTTTTTTAACTACTAGAAATTTTTAGTAAAATCTTTTACATTTGAAATCAAACTCCTTTTAAGGTACAATGGTAGAAATGAATTTTTGAGAGGTTAACAATGAAAAAACTAGCAACCCTTCTTTTACTATCAACTGTAGCCCTTGTTGGATGTACTAGTATCCAACGTGGTCTCCGTGGTGATGAATATGTCGACTCTAGTATCTCTGCTGAAGAAAGCTCAAAAGCAGCTGCTCAGGCTGCCAAAGATTTGAATGACGCTTTGACAAATGACAATGCCAACTTCCCTCAACTTTCTAAGGAAGTTGCTGAAGACGAAGCTGAGGTCATTTTACACACAAATCAAGGCGATATCCGCATCAAACTCTTTCCAAAACTAGCACCTCTTGCGGTTGAAAACTTCCTTACTCACGCTAAGGAAGGCTACTATAACGGCATCACCTTCCACCGTGTCATCGATGGCTTTATGGTTCAAACTGGAGATCCTAAGGGAGATGGTACAGGAGGCCAATCTATCTGGCATGATAAGGATAAAACGAAGGACAAGGGAACTGGTTTCAAAAATGAAATCTCTCCTTACCTATACAATATCCGAGGAGCCCTTGCTATGGCTAACACTGGTCAACCAAACACCAACGGTAGCCAGTTCTTCATCAACCAAAATTCAACAGATATTTCAGCTAAACTCCCTACAAGCAAGTATCCAAAGAAAATCATCGAAGCCTATAAAGAAGGTGGAAATCCAAGTCTAGACGGCAAACACCCTGTCTTTGGTCAAGTCATCGATGGCATGGATATTGTTGACAAAATTGCCAAGGCTGAAAAAGATGAGAAAGACAAACCAACGTCTGCTATCACCATTGATAGTATCGAAGTGGTAAAAGACTACGATTTCAGCAAAAAATAAGCCATCAACAGATAAGGAGACGATGACATGATTTTATTTTGGGGTTCTAAAGGTTATCAGAAAGATTTGGGACATACGCAAACAGCGATCGAATGTGGTCACTGTAACAATGTCGACACATGGGAGATCGTAGAAACTGGACGCAAATTTACCCTCTACTGGATTCCACTTTTTCCTTATGGTAAAAGTTACTTCGTTTCTTGTCCGATTTGCCACTACGGTAAAGAAATTGAGAAATCTGAAGTTGAAAACTATTTAAATTACTAGTCAAAAAAGCCAAGTCATTTCGACTTGGCTTTTTTAGCACCTTTAAGTTAGCTTGTTAAAGTCCCAGATTTGGTCCATCCAGCCTTCATAAAAGTCTGGTTCGTGGCAAACCATTAGAATACTTCCTTTGTATTCTTTAAGCGCCCGTTTGAGTTCATCCTTGGCATCTACATCCAAGTGGTTGGTCGGCTCGTCCAGCACTAAGACGTTATTTTCACGGTTCATCAAGAGACAGAAACGCACCTTGGCCTGTTCCCCACCTGACAAGACTTGAATTTGACTTTCGATGTGCTTGGTTGTCAAACCACAACGAGCAAGGGCCGCACGAACTTCTGCCTGATTGAGTGCAGGAAAGGCATTCCAGACAGCTTCAAGAGGGGTTTGACGATTGCCACCTTCTACTTCTTGCTCAAAGTAACCAAGTTCTAGGTAATCACCGCGTTCAACTACCCCAGCGATTGGCGGAATAATGCCCAAGAGAGACTTCAAGAGGGTTGTTTTCCCGATACCATTTGCCCCGATAATAGCAACCTTTTGATTGCGTTCAAAGGTGAGGTTTAAAGGCTTAGTCAGAGGACGGTCATAACCAATCTGCAAGTCCTTGGCTTGGAAGATAAAACGCCCTGGCGTACGAGCTGTTTTGAAATCAAAGGATGGTTTTGGCTTCTCACTTTGCAGTTCGATAATATCCATCTTGTCGAGTTTCTTTTGACGGGACATGGCCATATTACGCGTTGCAACACGCGCTTTGTTTCGAGCCACGAAATCCTTGAGGTCTGCAATCTCTTTCTGTTGGCGTTCGTAGGCTGCCTCCAGTTGAGATTTCTTCATAGCATAGACTTCTTGGAACTGGTAATAGTCACCAGAGTAACGCGTCAGCTGTTGATTTTCCACATGGTAGACGATATTGATTACGTCGTTGAGGAAAGGAATATCGTGAGAAATAAGGACAAAGGCATTCTCATAGTTTTGGAGATAACGCTTGAGCCAGTCAATGTGTTCAGCATCCAAGTAGTTGGTTGGCTCGTCAAGCAACAAAATATCTGGTTTTTCAAGGAGGAGTTTAGCCAAAAGCACCTTGGTTCTTTGTCCACCTGATAAGGCTGTTACATCTGTATCCATGCCATAGTCCATGACACCCAGAGCACGCGCTACTTCATCAATCTTAGCATCCAAAGTATAGAAGTCACGACTCTCCAAACGGTCTTGTAGTTCGCCAACTTCTTCCATGAGCGCGTCGATATCCGCTCCGTCTTCAGCCATTTCCATATAGAGGTCATTGATACGAGCTTCTGCTTTAAATAGCTCATCAAAGGCTGTACGCAAGACATCACGCACGGTTTGACCTTCCTTTAGTACAGCGTGCTGATCCAGATAGCCAGCAGTCACATATTTGGACCACTCCACCTTCCCTTCATCTGGTAACATCTTACCAGTCACGATGCTCATAAAGGTTGATTTCCCTTCACCATTGGCGCCGACTAGACCGATATGTTCTCCCTTGAGGAGACGGAAGGACACATCTTCAAAAATTGCACGGTCACCAAAACCGTGACTTAAATTTTTAACTTCTAAAATACTCATTCTAATTCCTTATCTTGTTTTTATGCAGTCCTTTATAGAGGACCCAAGCCAGATAGCCTCCCAGGGTATTGGTCCACAAATCATCAATCTCAAAGACGCGATTAAAATCAAAGAAAAAGTCTAAGACCAGTTGCGTGCACTCGATTCCTAAACTCAGTAGAAAGCTGAGAAGGATGATTTTTTTGGTTTGTCGCAAGTTTGGGCAGAGATAGATCAGTTGAAAGACTAGTGGGAAAAGCAAGAAGACATTTAAAATGTTCTGCAAAAAGATCCAAAGGACTTGTCCCAAACTAGTCACTTCACCCAGTTTCCAAAAGGAGTTTAAGGGAGTTAAAAGAAAAACCAGGCGTCCAAAAGTTTGAATACCTGGAGTTTCCACTCCTGTAGGAAGTTGAGGTTGGGGAGTAAAACAAAAACAGACAATGCAAAGACTGTAAATAGCCACTCCCAATCTTAAGATTAATTCTCTTTTTTTAGTCATTTTATGGATTTACCGCTGCGACTGCCTTCTGGCGGTCACGTTTCATTGTATTGGAGCGTAATTGTCCACAAGCTGCATCAATATCTGTACCATGCTCTTGACGGACAACACAGTTGACCCCTTTTTTCTTGAGGGTATCGTAGAAGGCCATCACGCGCTCTTTAGGACTACGGCTATATTGGTCATGTTCACTAACTGGGTTATAGGGAATCAAGTTGACATATGACAATTTCTTGATGTTTTTGAGCAATTCAGCCAATTCCAAGGCTTGTTCAACGCCATCGTTGACTTCATTGAGCATGATATATTCAAAAGTTACACGACGATTAGTTTTTTCGATATAGTACTCAATAGCTGCAAAGAGCTTTTCAATCGGAAAGGCACGGTTAATCTTCATGATGCTTGAGCGCAATTCATTATTGGGTGCGTGAAGAGACACAGCCAGATTGACCTGTACGCCTTCATTAGCAAAGTCACGAATTTTATGGGCCAAACCTGAGGTTGAAACAGTGATGTGGCGAGCACCGATAGCCATTCCCTTGTCATCATTGATGGTACGGACAAAATTCAACACATTGTTGTAGTTATCAAATGGTTCACCAATTCCCATAACAACGATATGGCTGACACGTTCATCCTGACCACGTTCATCAAAGTATTTCTGAACCAGCATAATCTGCGCTACGATTTCCCCATTATTAAGATCACGTTGCTTCTTAATCAAGCCTGACGCACAGAAGGTACAACCGATATTACAACCGACCTGAGTGGTCACACAGACTGACAAACCGTAGTGTTGACGCATGAGTACTGTCTCAATCAACATGCCATCTGGCAACTCGAAAAGATACTTAACAGTACCGTCAGCTGACTCTTGTACAATCCGTTGTTTCAAAGGATTTACGACAAACTGGTCATTGAGCTTAGCAATCAAATCCTTGGAAAGGTTGGTCATTTCTTCAAATGACTGCACACGTTTACGGTAGAGCCATTCCCAGATTTGATCTGCACGGAATTTCTTTTCCCCTTGTTCTAATACCCATTCTTGCATTGTTTGACGTGTTAAACTATAAATAGAAGGTTTCATCTCTTCTCCTTATTCTCTATCTATTTCTGACGAATGACAAAATGGCGCTGTCCCTTGTCCTCTTTCTGAGACTTTTGGTCCTTATGACGACGTCTATTTCGCTTATCCGTATTTGGTTTTCTCTTATTTTGCGAAGGTTTCTTGCCTCTTCTAGGAAGGTTCTCCTCATCCTTTTTACGCATTTTTTTGTCAAATGAAGCCCGTTTCGGTGCTTGGTTTTCTAGGACAAAATAAGCACAACCATAACTACAATACTCTAAAAGATAATCCTGTAAGCGACTGATTTTTTCAATTTTTTCCTCTGTTCGGTCGTCTTTATAAAAGCCACGTAGACGGAGCTGTTCATTGCTCCAGTCCCCCACGACATAATCAAACTTGGTCAACACCTCAGAAAAGCGTTGATTAAAGACTGTCACATCGAAAGCATCCTTGATATTTTCAACCAAGGTAAAAGCAATCCCTTCAGTCTCAACCTTATCCCCATTCACATGAAATTCTGGGCCAGGAAACTTGTTATAGTTGTATAATTCAGGTGCAATTTCTTTACGCATAGTCTTCCTTTTCCACGATTACTTAACACTCTATTTTACCATATTTTCTACAAGTTGGCACGAATATCCTGTAAATGAAAAAAGTCTGACGATTCTGTCAGACTTCTGCTTTATAACTTTAAAAAGAGAAGAACAATTCTTCCCTCCATATTTTATTATTTTGCTGCTGCGTAAAGCTCATCTACTTTGTTCCAGTTAATGACTGAGAAGAAAGCTTTGATGTAGTCAGGACGTACATTGCGGTATTTCACATAGTAAGCATGTTCCCAAACGTCCAAGCCCAAAATTGGTTTTTTACCTTCTGAGATTGGTGTATCTTGGTTTGCTGTTGAAGTCACTTCAAGCTTCCCTTCTTTGTTGACAACCAACCATGCCCAGCCAGAACCAAAGCGAGTTGTAGCTGCTGCTGTAAAGGCTGCTTGGAATTCTTCAAATGAACCAAATGTTGCGTCGATTGCTGCTGCAAGTTCTGCTGATGGAGCAGTTTTTTCAGGAGTCATCAATTCCCAGAAAAGAGCGTGGTTCAAGTGTCCACCACCATTGTTGATAAGTGCTTGACGGATATCAGCTGGGATAGAATCTACATCAGTAAGCAAAGCTTCAAGGTCTTCACCGATTTCAGGGTGTTTTTCAAGAGCTACATTTGCATTGTTGACATAAGTTTGGTGGTGTTTGTCATGGTGCAAGTGCATTGTTTCTGCATCGATGTATGGTTCCAAAGCGTCGTATGCGTATGGAAGGTCTGGTAAGATAATAGCCATCTGTAATACCTCTTTTTCTTTCTATATGAAAATGATAACGCAATCATCCTCTTTTTTCAAGTTTTTTGCTCAATTTGCTTCTGCCGCGATCTGCAAAAGTGCCTTTTCAAACAGGTACCCTTTTTCATAGACACCTGTCTTAATCTGGTAGTCCGTTTCAATTAAATAAGAAATCGCTCGCTTGAGAAAGGCCAAGGAAATCCCTCTCGAATCTCTCAATGCAAACTTGATTTGATAAGGATTAGGGTTGCGCCCCAAGTAAGTTCCCAGACTGCTTGCAATCTGCGATTCCGTCTGACCAGTCTCTGATAAAATCTTCACTTGGGTAAAGGTTCGAAACTGTCCTAACATGACAGCTATGAGCTTGATCTCATCCTCCCCTTGCAAGGTCAAGTCTCTAACCAGGTCACGGGCCTGGTCGATCTTTTTGCCCAAGATAAGCTGAGTCAAATCAAAAATATTGTCCTGCAGAGTCTTTGGAATAGCCTCGACAATGTCCTTCTCCTCTATCATGCCATCTGACTTATAAGACTGTAAAAAAAGGAGATTTTTCTGGATTTCACTAAATTGAAAACCAGATTTGAGAAGTAGATTTTCAAAGGATTGCCCCACAAACTGCAGACCTTGTGTCTGACTCCATTTTTGGAAATACTGACGAATCTCTTGTTCCTTAGGTTCAATAGCATCAAAGACAGTCGCATCTCGTTTGAGCAATTTGACCAGCCGTCTTTTACTATCTAACTTTCCTTCTGCAAAAATCAACAACTTGGTTGTTGGCGAAGGGTTACCAAGGTATTCCTCAAATGACTTGAGCTCATCATCTGTTAAAAAACGTTTCTTGGCTGTTGTGATATCGACAAAATGGTCTAATATTACGATTTTCTCATCCGTAAAGAAAGGGAGACTGACCAACTCCAACTCTAACTCTTTATAGGCTACTTCTTTCATATCAAAGTAAGCAAAGTTAAGATCAGCTGGATCATAACCAATCTGTTTCAACACTTGACTCTTCATCACTTCAAACTGGCCCTGATCTGTCCCTGTAAATAGATTCAAGCTAGATAGATTTGATAAAGTCAACTTCTTACTGTCTTCAATGGCTAGCATCATCTCTCCTTTCTTCTGATTTTTTACTAACTTTAATCAATATAGCGCAATTTCCCACGAAAATCTTCTAGTCTCTCGTACCCTTTTTCCGCCATGATTTCTTTCAGTTCATTGGTAATGCGTTCAAAAGCACCGACGCCTTCTTTGTGAAGAGTGGTTCCCACCTGCACCATACTTGCTCCACAGAGGATATGTTCAAAGGCATCACGACCAGTCAGAACGCCACCTGTTCCGATGATTTGGATTTGGGGATTTAAACGTTGGTAAAAGGCGTGCACATTCGCTAGAGCAGTCGGTTTGATATACTCTCCACCAATGCCACCAAAACCATTTTTAGGACGAATCACGACCGACTCGTCTTCTATATAAAGGCCGTTTCCGATAGAGTTAACACAGTTAACAAACTTGAGCGGATATTTGTTGAAAATAGCTGCCGCTTGATCAAAGTGAACAATATCAAAATAAGGTGGCAATTTTATTCCAAGAGGTTTGGTAAAGTAGGCAAAGACTTCTGCCAAGATACAATCTGTTGTCTCAAAATCATAAGCAATCTGAGGTTTTCCTGGAACATTTGGACAAGAGAGATTAAGCTCTGTCAGTCCTTTGAATTCACTCTCTTGCACTTTTTTCAAGATGGTATGTGTTTCTTCTGGAGACATGCCAACTAGAGATAGGAAGAAAGTTCGGTTTGGCTCTTTTTCCTGCAAGTCCAAAAGATAGTTCAAATAGTAGTCTAAGCCATTATTTGGCAAGCCCATGGAGTTGATAGAACCAAGTGGAACATCCTGGTATCGTGGCTCAGGATTGCCCTGACGAAAGTCCAAGGTCGCAGTCTTCGTAACAAAAGTACCCGCTGCTGAGTTTTTGACCCCTTCTAGCTCCTCTATCGTCATACAAGCCACACCTGCTGCATTCATCAAGCAATTGTCAAACTCAAAGCCAGCTATTTGTGTTTTCGTTGATACCATGATTCTGATCCTCCAGATTCCTTTTATTTCTAATATTATACCATACTTTAAGATTTTCTCTTTGAGAAACTAATTTCTATATAAAACGTTCGGTTTTGTAAATTGAAAGAATTTTTAGAAAATTTCTGTTTTTTTCTTTACACTCAAAAAAAATTCTGCTATAATGGCTCATGTAATAAAATATAACAACAAAAAGGAGAACGATATGACATCTGCTAAAGACTATATCCAAAGCGTGTTTGCAACTGTGAAAGCTCGTAACGGGCATGAGGCTGAATTTCTCCAGGCGGTTGAAGAATTCTTCAGCACTTTGGAACCTGTATTTGAAAAACACCCTGAGTATATCGAAGAAAACATCTTGGCACGCATCACTGAGCCTGAGCGCGTGATTTCTTTCCGTGTTCCTTGGGTTGACCGTGAAGGTAAAGTCCAAGTCAACCGTGGTTACCGTGTTCAATTCAACTCAGCTGTTGGACCATATAAAGGCGGACTTCGTTTCCACCCAACTGTAAACCAAGGGATCTTGAAATTCCTTGGCTTCGAACAAATCTTTAAAAACGTCTTAACTGGACTTCCAATCGGTGGAGGTAAAGGGGGATCAGACTTCGATCCTAAAGGTAAGACTGACGCTGAAGTGATGCGCTTCTGCCAAAGCTTCATGACTGAATTGCAAAAATATATCGGACCATCTCTTGACGTACCTGCTGGTGATATCGGTGTTGGTGGACGTGAAATTGGTTACCTTTACGGACAATACAAACGTCTTAACCAATTTGATGCGGGTGTCTTGACTGGTAAACCTCTTGGATTTGGTGGTAGCTTGATTCGTCCAGAAGCAACTGGTTATGGTTTGGTTTACTACACTGAAGAAATGCTCAAAGCTAATGGTAACAGTTTTGCTGGTAAGAAAGTGGTTATTTCAGGTTCTGGTAACGTAGCTCAATATGCTCTTCAAAAAGCGACTGAACTCGGCGCTACTGTTATCTCTGTATCTGACTCAAACGGTTATGTCATCGACGAAAATGGTATTGACTTCGATCTTTTGGTTGATGTTAAAGAAAAACGCCGTGCTCGTTTGACTGAGTATGCAGCTGAGAAAGCAACTGCTACTTACCATGAAGGTTCTGTATGGACTTACGCTGGTAACTACGACATCGCTCTTCCATGTGCGACTCAAAACGAAATCAACGGTGAAGCAGCTAAACGTTTGGTTGCTCAAGGCGTTATCTGTGTATCTGAAGGTGCTAACATGCCTAGTGACCTTGATGCGATTAAAGTCTACAAAGAAAACGGAATCCTTTACGGACCTGCCAAAGCTGCCAACGCTGGTGGTGTAGCTGTATCAGCGCTTGAAATGAGCCAAAACAGCCTTCGCCTTTCATGGACCCGTGAAGAAGTTGATGGACGCCTCAAAGACATCATGACAAACATCTTCAATACAGCTAAAACAACTGCTGAAACATACGGTCTTGGTACTGACTACCTTGCAGGAGCAAATATCGCTGCCTTCGAAAACGTAGCAAACGCTATGATTGCACAAGGTATTGTTTAATTAGTCGATACATCCTATCGGAGGACAAATGATGAACTTACGGCCAATGGAAGTAAGAGATAATCCAGCTGTAGCACAACTCATTCGAGCTAGTCTTGAAGAATTCGGGCTTGACAAACCTGGAACTGTCTACTTTGATTCTCATCTAGATCATTTGGCCGACTACTATCAACAGCAAGAGAGGTCAGCTTACTTTATTCTGGAAGATGAAGGTCAGCTGGTTGGCTGTGGTGGCTTTGCACCTGTGTCTGATAAGATTGCTGAATTACAAAAACTGTATGTCACTAAAAATAGCCGTGGCAAAGGTTATTCTAGCAGGTTGATAAAGCGGATATTCCAGGAAGCCCGTCTAGCTGGTTATGAACAGCTTTATCTAGAAACCTCTACTGAACTGGCTACGGCTGTCGCCATCTATCAACACTATGGTTTCACATCACTGCAACAACCACTTGCTAACGCCGCCGGCCACCCAGCTATGAATATCTGGATGATAAAATCTCTCTTATCAGATGAATAGATGGCAGTATACTAATGTAGCCAATGCTATGATAGTAAAGGTATTGTTTAAGCACTATCAAACTAGAAGAAATCCGACTGCTTATAAAAGCGGCCGGATTTTTATATATCTAATTTTTCAAAAAATTTGCCTGTTAACTGCTTTTCTTTTAGCTTCTCAAGCAGCTCATTTTCCAGAAAAGGACTTAGTTCGTCAAAATCTTGACAAACCTTAAAAACAGTCTCTCTGTCCAACTGACCATAAGCTAATTCGTAATAGTCCTTATTATGCTGCCAGTTCTGGTCATAGTTGACATCTGTCCGTTGATAGTAAACGATGTTTTGCTTCGGAGTCAGGTAAAGCTTCTGTGTTAGAATGCTTTTCTGATCTTTAGATAACTTGCTACGGCTAAAAATTTTAACACCTTGAAAAATCTTGCGCTCATGAATTCCTTGATCTGTCACCTTCAATTCAATTCTTTTATAGTGCATACTATCACCTCCTGAAATCACCTACATTATATCATGTTCTGGCAAATTTTCAAACAAAAGTGTCATTTCCAAAAGTCTTCAGTCGCCTCTAAAATCTCTTCTGTTGGTGTTACTGTGGCCTCAATAATGCTCTTGCTTGTTCTTTTCAGATAAGCTTGTATAAGATGATAGCCATAAGCATAGCCCGCAGCATAAGGCATACCAACCGGTATCTGACCTTGAATCTCTGCAATTTCATCACCGTAGAGATAAGGAGCCATTTCCGCCATCCCTGTTAGCTGAAGCTGACTTGAGATGATGGGCTTAATCTCCTCTAATTGCTCTGGACTGGTTGAAGTAACCCAGGGTCCAATGAGCTCCTTGCCATAGAGCTCAGCAGCAAAAGACTCTGCCAATCCTTCACTAACTACCCAGTCTGCTAGTGTCGTCTGCTGATTCCATTTGATAAATTGGAAGCGGACATTGTGATTGCACTCGTGAGCCAATGCCGCTTGAATACGTGGCAAAGTATAGTCATTAGGCAGTATGCTTAACATGAGATAACCTGGGATTCCACCATCTCCGCTGTAACCCTTATGGAGCTGTAACATGGCCTTTTCAGGGTTGCCCAATAAAATAGTAAAATGGTAATCCTCAACCTCTAAATCATAGCCAGCTTGCTTAAAAAGACCGATACTCCTCTTGATGGTTTCCTGGCAGTCCTGCCAGAGTTGATCAGAGCTCAGAGCGTTGATAGCTGGTCTATCCTCTTCCGAGAGAGTTGCGGGCAACTGATTCATAAATCCAAGTAAAAATAGAGCATCAAATCCTCCAGGATACTTCGCTTTCAGAGGAATGTGTTGAGTTTGGTATTTGGAAGCAAAAGGTGCTAAAATCTTAGCTCGAAAGAGACCTTCTCTCTTTTCTAAAGGAAGCTCGAGCATCTCCTGATAAACTTTATCTGAACGAATCGTATTGATTTGCATAATAAACTCCTTTCTTATCTACTATTAGTATAATCCCTTCCCTAAGGTCAGGGTCAAGAAGAAAATTGAAATATCTATTAAAATTTCATTGAAATTACCTCAAACCGTTCGAAAATTACCTTCAATAAAGTTCTTTAATACTGAGATTATAATATCCGGAGTATCAATAAATTAAAAACTTACTTTTCTACTGTTCATAGGAATGATGATAGCAGAAAAAAATAAATCCTGAAGGGTAAAAACTTGTATCATTTTTTATGGAAAACCTATTATTCAAAACTTGTTTGTCTCCTAGATATACTATATAATTAGTTTGCCCCATTTGTTCCCCATGAAAGATAAAAAGAAAAACCGCTACTCCTAAGAATAGCGGTTTTATATGTTTTTTTAAGCTACTAATGTAGTTGCTCTATTATTTAAGAGTAACAATTTGCAAATCCTATTTTCTCCCAGCATTAGTGGGTTAATTCCTCAATTTTCAACTCTGGCAGGAATTTGGTAGGTAAATTGATAATCCAAGATTATCTAAACTGTTTGTAATCTCTTCTGAAATTGTTGAATCACCTGAATAATACCAATGACTATATGTATTCAACGTGGTCGACTTATCAGCGTGTCCTAATCGATATGAAACATATAAAGTATCCTTATGTAACACATTTATAAGATAAGATGCATGACTATGTCTTAATCCTTTCCCCGTAATTTCTGGTACACCAGTAATCTTAGCATGCCTTTTTATTATCCTAGAAATTGTAGACTTACACAAGGGGGCACCAAAACGTGATATTACATAATCTTTATCATCATTCTTGATTTGAACTTCTCGCCATTTTTTAAGTATTGTAATCGTAAAATCATCTAAATCAATTTTACGATTTCCTGCTACTGTCTTTGTTTGTTGTTTAGCATACCATACACCGTTTTTGTCTTTCTCAATTGTCGAATGAACATGAATCCATTTACGTTCAAAATCAATATCTTCCCATTTAAGAGCAATACCCTCACTAACTCTTAAGCCAGTCATAAAATATAACCAGATCGTCATGTAATTATGGAGTCCCTCATACTCACTAATATCAAAAGAGTTTATTACCTTCGTAAATTCATCAAATGTCCAAAATTTTGTATCAGGGTGCTTTCCTCTAGGATTATCTAATCCTTTAAAAGGAACTCTATCAATATAACCCAATCTTTCTGCATAGCCCAGACATGCTTTAAATCTAGACCACATATTTTTAGCATAGTTACTAGAATACTTGTCTATAATAGCTAAGCGAAATCTTTCACAGTCAATAGTACTAATATCTGATAATTTTTTACTACCAAATTGCTTAATAAATAACTGATGATGTGGTAAAGCAGTCTGATAAGTTACAAATTGAACTTTTTGTTGATAATATTTTAAATAAATCTCTTCCATAAACTCTCTAAAAGTTAGAAAACTATTATTAATAGTAGAGTTCACAAATTCATGTTTTAAACGAAGTATCTCTTCATATGCTTCCTTAAAAGAATTAAACGGTAGTCCCTGTTGATTTTTCCTTCCTTTCTTTTGAATTCTTTTCCCAGTTATTGGATCAACTCCTAATTCAATTTGAAAATAAATTTTTCCTTTTGAATCTTTGTATACACCTTTATATTTCTTTGTCTTTGATATAACCATTTTTCTCACCTTCTATATCTGAAAAAGAAATACCAATTAAATTTTCTACAATATTTTTAGGAGCAATGCCTAACCTTTTATTATCGAAAGGTGAACATCCTAATTGTACCGCATTCTTATCATTTTTTCTAGCTTCTTCAAACTTTTTTACAGCAATCTTTTTTGCTTGTCTAATAATATTTCTAGATGTGTGCTCTGGAAAACCAATCGCAACTAAATCTTTATAGTTTACTGTTTCCATGATTTTACTACTTCCTTTCTTAGATTTTTTCACCTCCATGGCATGACTGATGAAGTCATCATAAGAATTTCACTTGCTGCTCTTTTACGGTGGCAGCCTGAACGGTCAGAAGTATCATTGTATATCATTTGTATCTTGGCATATAAAGTATCGCTCTATTTTATTGATGGTTTTAAAATCGCTCTTATCATGGCGAGCCATTCAAATCTGCTCCACAAATGAGGAAAGTACCATTTTGGACTATTCAATTGTCAAAGAACAAATAAAAAAATCTCCTCATTTTCACACTCTATGCAATTGAGGAGATTATTTTCTAAAGCGAATTTTATCAGGAAAATCTGTCAATCCCAATAGGTAGTCTGAACTGACATCGTAAAAGTTTGAGAGAGTGACCAATACATCTGCTGTTAACGTATGCTCACCCCGTTCAATTTTAGCATAAGCTGAGTTTGTAAACGAAAGTATTTCAGCTATTTGTTTTTGGGTCAAGTCGTGATCTTCCCTCAAATCTCTCAAACGTCTGTACATCTAGCTTTCTCCTGAGAAAAGTATAATATATAAAACTAAGAAATCTTTCAAAGTGTCCAAATTGGACATTTTGAACTAAAATTAATTTATTAAACACTTCTCATAAGCATATCTATTAACCGACTGAGAGCAAAGATTTTATCAACTATTTAAAATTACTGACATTCAAAATTTAGTCTTATTGTAAAATAAAGTAAAACACAAAAGACATGTTTATCTGATATATTATAGTCTCAAAAATATTTCAAAATTATAGGAAATTGTTCACAAATCAGTCACTCAATCACTTCTCTGAAGCTGAACAATACTAAATTTTAGTTTTATTTAAACAAAGGAAAAAGCTGCTTAGACTGCTCGTAATTAGGATAGAAACCGTTCTATTTTTACTTGTAAAACTAATAGAAATTTTGTAACACAGGCGAAACAAATCAATGGATAGAAGATCTACTGATAACAGTATTATGCAAATCCAATCTAGAATTTTCATTATCATTCTATAGAAGCTAGCTATTACTTATAACTAAATAAGATTTAGCCTGACTTTCTGACAGAGTTCACTGAAGTGATGAAAGAAAAAACAAGGGGACATAGTATGAAAACTTTCGTCCACACTTATAAATTCCAACCTTTTGATTATGTGACTATTAGTTAGCATATTTCGGGAGTATAAAAATTTAAGGATTGAAAATTGCATACTATATTTTACTACTGATTATTCCAGAACTTTCCCTCCTGATAACATGTTACTCTAAGTTGCTCTCAGTGGGAATGATTGGTATTATCACTCATGGGAGTTTCACCCACTATCTTTTTACGATGGCGGCCTGAACGGTCAGAAGTATCATTATTTGTGTCATGGCAGATAGGTTAGCATACTATTTTTGAATAAATGATTCTCGCTCATTTCCTAGCACATTACATTCTATTGCTCAACAAATAAAGTCCCACCTAAGATTATTCAATTATCAATGAACAAATCAGGAGGGACCATTTTTTATTTTTCAGGTAATAAGGATAATATACCAGCCCTAATATATACTTTATAGAGGGAAGAGAGCATTATTAAATAGTCAATAGGTATCTAGCGTTCGTTGACCACCCTCAATCTTAGAGTATGAAATTGACTCCAGAACAAGTACTGTGCAATATACTCTTGCGTAAATCAAATCTCTGACGCGCCTATACACTCGTTCACTTCTAAGAAAATTATAGTTAAGATCTGAACGAGACTTGTATTTTATGCCAAATTGACATAAAAATATTTAAAAACACACTTATAAATTAAATAAATATATTATTAACTATTGTTAATGATTAATAGTGTAAAATATAAAAACGAACAAGATTAATTTTCTAATAAGGTACATTCTTAATCCGTTCGTTTTCTATTTAATAGTTTTTACTATCTTAAATGCCGATTGTTGATTTATATATCATTTTAGGTACTGCTATCTTTTTCATATATAAAATATGTCGAAAATATTGATTCACCCTATTGATTTTTATCGTTGATCAAGGCCCATTGATTTTTGAGTTTTTCTTAAATCCTAATTGGTTTACTGAAAAAATCGTCTAAACCTTAATTCTATTAATTTGCTGACTTTCACGCTCCTTTATTAATAAACTGAGTTTCAACCAATTCTTTATAGAGTTTATTCCTTGATAATAGTTCTTGATGAGTACCGAAGTCATGTACTTCTCCTTCTCTTATTAAATAAATTGAATCAGCGTTTTGAATCGTAGATAATCTATGAGCAATTATTAAAACAGTCTTCTTACTAGATAAATCTTTAATTACTTGTTGTATTTTTGACTCGTTTATACTATCTAAATTCGATGTACTCTCATCCAATAATATTATGTCATTCGGAGAAATTAAAGCCCTAGCTAACGATAACCTTTGTTGTTCACCACCACTCAAAGTGAGTCCAGACTCCCCTATTACCCTATCTAGTATTTCTTCCTCAGGAATATCCTGAAAAAGATTAACTAAATTAAGTGCATACAAGCAGTCAAATCTTGAAACATTCTTATTAGCAATTTGTAGATTCTCTAGTACTGTTCCAGAAAAGATTGAAGCATTTTGTTCCACAAAGGTTATCTTTGAACGAAGAACTTTAATTGGCAAATCATAAATATTATTTCCATACAATTCTATTGACCCATTATCTGAATCATAAAATCTTTCAATAAGTTCAAATATTGTTGTTTTTCCTGAACCAGATGGTCCAACTAATGCTGTCACTCCCGGACCATTAACTGAAATATTAATCTTGTTTAGAATATTTTTATCAGAATTGCCATTATATTTAAAGGTTAAATTTTTAATTTGCAAAACTAGATTCGTTTTTTTATCAAGAACATTTAAAGAATTTACATCATCTTCTATCGGAAGTTCCAATGCAAGTTTAATCCTAGAATAAGCTCCTAACCCCTCATTTATTGATGACAATACTCCTCCTAGCATTGCAGCTGGAGTCAGTACTAGCATTACATACATTATAAAGGCACTTAGATTTCCAATAGATATAATCCCTGTAGCAACTCTAATTGAACCAATTCCAATAATTATTATTAGCATTATTTGTAGTGCTATATTGGAAAAGCCACTTATAATCGATTTAAAAATAGCTACTTTTTTACCAATTTTTGTCGCATTAGTTACAACACTACTCATTCTTTCAATAAAAACAACTTCTGATAAAAATGCTCGAATAGTCCTAATCCCCCGCAAAGTTCGTTCTAACTCAGAGGATAACTCTCCAACTATTTCTTGTAAATCCTTTGCAATCGGTCTAGTTTTTTTTCCAAGCAATAAGCCACAAATTAAAAGAGAGAGTACGGCTAACAAAGATACACCAAATAATTGAATATCAAGATAAAACATCATAATTAATGCAAATATCATTGTAAATGTTTGTGATATCAATTCTACTATTCCTTGGCTCAAAATCCCCCTTAGCTGGGCTGTATCCGCACTCAAGATTGATGCCAAATCCCCAATCTTTTTAGTATCAAATACTTCAATCTTATATTTTATTGATCGATTTACAATTTGAATTCGTAAACTACTCACTAAATTTTCACTAATACTCTCCAATATATACTGCTTAATTGAGTTAAGGATTGCAGATAACAATACTATTATGGAGAAAAATATTACAGTTTGTCCTAAAATGTTATCGTTAATATTGTCAATAATTTTTGAAAGAAGTATTGGTTGAAAAATTGATAATGTTGACGAAATCAGTGCAATAATCAAAGCAATACTTATAGCTATTTTATAAGGTTTTAGTAATGTTAAAAATTCCCCGAACGTGACTTCTGAATGTTTTTGACTATTCATTTTTCAACCTCTTTTTGACTTTCAAATAAATTAATAGGAGTAAAATCAAATTCCACAATAACAATATGATATGACTATCAGATACTGCTGATATTTTAAAACTTTCAGAAATAGTTTCATAATAAATGAATGGTAATACTCCAGGAAATACACGCTCAATATAGGGTATAACTAATATTGGAAATAGTAGCAAAGTAGCTATCGCTGTCATCGAACTCTTAAAAAATAAAGTTAAATAATATGCAATGAAGAAACACAAAACGCTACTGAATAGATAAGAAAAAAACTGTATTATGCTAACTTCTTTAATACTTCCTTTAAAAATGAAGAAGATTGCGATAACTAAGAATGATAGAATGGCTTGTAATACACAATCTATCAATTCAACAATAATGATTTTTTGTGTACTGCTTTTTTTGTTTCCGGTTAATAAATAGACTATTTTAGATTCTGGATTCTCGACTTCTATAGATCCATTTATCAGTCCACCAATCATAAATAAATAAGATGTAATTGCCAAAATTTGATTAATTGATAACACAATATAACTTCCATTGATTTCAAATGTTATCAAACTAAGAATACATGTAAATAGAATAAGCAATAAATGACTTAAAATTTGTATTTTCACTGCATTCAAACTATATTTTTTATAAATAAGAGCATATACTATTTCATCCATATTACTTGTCCTTCTGATTTTCATACCAAGCTTTAATATACATCAAAATAGTTACTATTGATGCTTGAGATAACAATAATAACAAACCATACATTTCCGAAGGATTGTTATTTTCTACTCTTCCGAATGCAAATGACTTTGCACCTATTAGAGGGAGTAAATGTTCGAGTGTCGGAGAAAGGACTCTCAATATACCTGATAAAGTTATAATAAGAATACTTACAATAACAATGACAGATGGAATAGGCTTTCTTGTTATTTTTACTAAAAACATTGAAAGCAATGTCAATGTTATGGCAAAGATAATGATTCTTAACGTTACTTCTAAAACAAGACCTAGGCTAAGATATTTTTGTAATGTTTCATCTAACATCACATAGAGCATTGCACTATTTATAAGAGATAGAGCTATCGTCAACGTACTGGCTACAATCATTCCAGAACAAATCTGACCTGTTAAAACGGTCTGCCATTTTGGTGTTAACAATTTAGTTAATGATTCCTGACCAAATTTGTACTCCGTAGATAGAATCAGTGCAAATAAGATTGGAGAAAATAGAATACTAGATTGGTAAGGGGAAGATAATATCGCATCCCTTACCGTTTGAAACTCTGTTAATTGACTAGTCGTATCTTCAAGTATAAGAATCTCTGTATGACCATTTGCTATCGCATTAATAACTTGAATATTTTGAAAGGTAAAGAATACACTGATTGCAATCACAATTGCTACACCAATCCAAAAAAGTGGTAATGATAGTATTTTGTATAGTTCACTACGAGTATTTTTCATAAAGCATTACCCCCATCTAACTTGTAACAGATTTAAAATATGCTTCCTCAAAAGAGCCATATTCTTCAAGAACATCTTTGCTGCTACCATCAATGACTACCTTACCATTAGATAATCCTACAATTTTATCAACCGTAAGTTCTAACTCATTCATATAATGGCTTGTGATTAAAACTATTTTACCGTTTCTCACAAATTCTCTTAGAAACTCTCTAACCCATCTAATTCCATCTGGATCAAGTCCATTAATTGGTTCATCCAAAATAAGTATTCTAGGATTCGCTAAAATAGCCGTAGCCAGCCCCAGTCTTTGTTTCATTCCAAGAGAGTAGTCTTTTATCCTTTTATTACCAACATCCTGAAGGCCAACTATTTTTAAACATTCTAAACATCTCTGTTTATCTATACCACTCGTTAAAGCAATCCACCTCAAGTGATTATAGGCCGTCCTTGTTGGATTGGGTTGAAAACTATCTAGAAATGCACCTACATATCTGAAGGGGTATTTTCCTAATTCTTCATAATTTTTTCCATCAAAAGTCGCTTTACCTTCATCTGTCGAAATCAAGCCAAGCAATATTTTTATTAAAGTTGATTTACCAGATCCATTTGGTCCAATTAGTGCCGTTACCTCCCCTTCGTTTGCTGTAAACGAAATTTTTGAAAGAACAACCTTATCGCTAAAAGCTTTACTAACATTTTCTATTTTAATCATTTACCTTTGTCCTCCTTTTACAAATATAATTATTTGAAATTTAGATAAATCCATTTCTTAACCAATTGGTATTCCATCAATTTTTAGCCATACATGAACTAAAAATTGTACTACTTGGAAAGCTGAAACCCGAACTAAAGTTCGTCTACCTATTATTCCTCGTAGCATGACTGCAACTGCCCTTTGTAAACACCCATTACCTGCACCATTTGTCGAAGTTCGATAGCTACCGTTTTTGTAATAGTTAATTTTTGGTACATAACATTCTCCTTCCTATTATTCATATTACCCTACAGCAATTTCAATAGAGTAACAACTATGTTTACCTGCTAAATTCTGAGCAAATTGATTTAACTTACCACATATATTGCTGATTTGGAGTTTTGAACTACTCTCAGAAAAACATGCTATAGAATAATTCCCAATCCATAATAGTGACTATTAGGGCAGATGATAAGTTGTCATCTACATTTCATATTCTACAAAACGAATATCGGAAAAATATCAGAATTTCTGATTTCTAGGTAATTTTTTTGATTCCAGATTATCGTATTGTCATATACTATAGTAGATTGAAGTTAGAATAGTACGCCACAACTGCTAAAACATTTCTAGAAATGAATGTGACTTTCTTAATAGATTTGTTCATATCTTATTTTAATCTACTATAATTTCCACAAGAAGTCTGTATTATTTAGATTATTATTATTCTATATCATTACTTGAGGGTAAACATGGTATAATTAGAATATATTTTAAAAGGAGAGACAATTATGAAATATAAAGTCCTAGTCATAGATGATGATATTGCCATTTTAAGACTTATTCAAAATGTTCTAGAGAATAAAAACTTTGTCGTCGATACGCGGACTGCTATTCCAGAAATTGATATCTGTCATTTTATCGGCTATGATTTAATTATTTTAGATATTATGATGCCCCACGATGGAATTGAAATCTGTAAGTATATCCGAGAATTTATTTCTGTTCCAATCATATTTTTAACATCCAAAAATTTAGAAGAGGATATTGTATATGGTATACAGTCCGGTGCAGATGACTATATTACAAAACCATTTAGCATACCTGAACTAGTAGCTAGAGTACAGATGCATATCCGTCGAGAAGTGCGCAATAATCATTCTAGTGAGATTCTACAATTTGGACCTCTGGCAATTGATAAAACTAAAGAAGAACTTAGAATTTCGGATATACATATTCCAACTACAAAAAGAGAATTCCAATTAATTTTGTTGCTTTCCAGCAATCCAAATAGAATATTTTCAAATGACGAACTCTTTGATTATCTTTACCCTCATGATTCTGAAACACTGGGAAGGTCTATTACAGAGTATGTATACCAAATCAGGCAAAAATTAAAACCTTATGAAATTAATCCAATTAAAACAATCTGGGGAGGTGGTTATCAGTGGATAACGCTCTGACTTTTAACCAACTGATTAAACAAACATATTTTAAGATTTTAAGACAATTTCTTATTAGTCTTTTTCTATTTTATTTGCTACCATTGTTATTTACTGCTTTTACTAATATTACTGAAAAAAATGCAGGTGCATTTACTATCTATTTCAGCACAATTTCTTGGATTTATATTAGTCTAATTTTATTTTCTATTATTGCTAAAAATATTAGCAACCTTCTAGAAAAGATAAAGCAAGAAACAAATATTGTTTATAATCAAAGTCTATTGGTTGATATAAATGAACAAGCCCCAGCTAAATTAACTTTGATTGAACTGATTGAAACAAGACAAAAAATTCAGGAAATGCAGTCAACGATTAAAAAAATGATTCAATCTGAAAAACAGCAAAAAAAGGAATTGATGTTTCAAGTCTCAGCTGCAGCACATGATTTGAAGACACCTTTAACAATTATTCAAGGAAATGCTCAATTTTTACAATCTATAGATATTACTGGAAATATTGGTCAATGTTTAGGAGATATCGAAATTGCTAGCCAACAACTTAATAGATACTTTAATCAGCTAATTAATTACTCTAAAACATTCTATAATGATAGTTCTAATTGGGAGAGTTTCTCTTCGGATTACTTACTTGAATTATTTGAACAAGAAATTAAGTTAATTACTGATAAAAAGGCTAAAATCCAATTTTCAAATAATCTACCAATCACTATTAATTTAACACTTAATTTAAACTTATTCCTACGAGCAATCCTAAATATTATTAATAATGCAATTGACCATTCCAAAAGTAATTATCCATTAATAAGAGTAGACTATAAGTTAATAGATAATAAATTTTATATTTCCATATGGAATAGCGATTCTTCATTTTCTGAGAATATACTCGAGAAATATGAGTTACTATACTATCAAGACAAACAGGCAACAAATTCAGAGCAAGGAAGTCATTTCGGAATTGGATTAGCATTTGTTAATCGGGTAGCGAAAATTCATGGCGGAGAAGTAAATTTGAGTAATTTTGAGAACGGTGCTCTTGTCACTATTTATATACCAGTCTAGTCTTTAGTTATCAAATATTTTATACCACTATGTCAATTAGAGAGATTAGTCCATCAAAATATTCTCTTGAAATTTTGGATTAGGATTATTAGTAGTAATATTTAACATTTTTACAAATTCTTCCAATATTCTAATCAGTCTTTCATACTCATAAAGATAATGACCTAGCTCCTCTTGAAACACTCTTATTTCTTCGGTTACTTGTTCGACTGTAATTGATTCTGGCAAATTTAATTTTGAAAAGTCATATCTTGCAAGCTTTCGACTGCTCACATCTTCACTCTTCAAATTGATAAGCACTTCCGCCATCTTGTTTAAGGTGGCGATTTTTTCATTTGTTTGAGTCAGTTTGATGTCTAGCTCTGCTATTTCTGCAACCAGTTCGTCTTTGATGTCCTGGTATTTTTTGTCTCTCTCTGTTAACTCAATCAAGAGGTTAATCTCAGAAATCTTTTCTTGAAGTCGATCAACAGTCGGTCTTCTGTATGGTATTACTCGATTATCGTTGGTTAACTGTCTAATCAAGGTTCGCCCTTTAATATACTGATTCTTATCCGAATGTTCTTTGTTATAGACAAAATATGAGGTTGACTCTCGGATATAGACTTTATATTTTTTCTGATTGTCTTCTTCGATAATATCTAGCTGATAATTGGGAATGAAAATGAGACCACTCTGCTTAATACCAAAAGACACTTTGATATAAATACCCTCATCAACTAGCTCATCTATTTGGTTCTCTGCAAGTTCCACTTCAAATTCATGAACGGTATCTCGTTTTTCCTTAAATGTCTCAAAGACTTCCTCAATCTCTTCAGTGGATACTTTATCCTTATCTCGCTCTTTTTGGAAAGCATGGTACTGTTCCTGTAAATTCTCTAATTCTTCTGAAGCACCGACTTCCTTATTTTTAAAATAATCTTGAAAAAATTTGACATCATATAATTTCTTATCACTTATTTTTTGATGACCCAAACTTATCTTTTGATTATCTTCTTCCAGAATAAAAGTTACATTTTTTTGTTTTAAGTTAATGGTTAGATTCAATTCTTTTACTTTTGTTTTTAACTCTTCTAAAGAATTGACACGGTTCAACAAAAATTCTAAACGACTTTCAATCTCTTGCTTAGCAAAATGCGTTCTAAAAAATTCTTCATCATATAGATCTCGTTTGCTGAGTTGGCGTCCTCGAATTGGTTTTATCATCGTTCTATCTGTCATCAAAAAACGGCTATGCTTTTGACTAAAATCAATCTGAACATGCAACTGCTTTGCTTTCTCTAAAAAATCATCAAACGATTTAGATTGCTGCAGCAAAAAATAAAGACGTTGTTTCAATTCAAACTTATGACTAGATTCCCTATATTTTTTATAATCTCGATAGGAATAACGTTTCTCAATAATTTTTGCACCAGCCACTTTAGAAATACGGTCTGAAATCATACGGAGGTTTCGTTCCAAGGCATAGTTCCATATCAACTTTTTATCTGAATTGCGGTCAATAGCGTTGATTAGGATGTGATTATGAACATGATCTTTGTCTGTGTGAGTTGCTACGATAAACTTAAAACGACCTCCTGTCAATTCCATCATGGTCTCATAACCAATGCGGTTAATTTTTTCAGGTGTCAGACTATCTTCAGGAGAAAATGATTGAATGAGGTGATGAGCATGAATAGTTTGTTGGTGTTTTTCTTGTCGGTCGTTTCTGGATTCGTACAACTTGTCATTATTGCTGAAGTTGACATTGTACATCTCTACCATTTCTGCATGACTAGGGAAGTCCAAGTAATTGCTCATGCCAAAATCAGATACCAATTTCAAATTGTCCGTTTTATCAGGGTTGAGAATATACTTGATTAAACGCCTACGATATTTTTTCCCGTGCGTCGCAAAGTGTTTAGTAACTACCATGAAACTCCTTCAGTCTTTTCACCTCAACTTGAAATTCTTTGTCCACTTCCTTAATTAACTCTCCAACTCCTTTACTCAATTCTTGTAATTGGTCCTGAGAAATCAGATGGCTTTGATTAATCGCACGCGCAATTTGATTGATGTTATTTCCAATCCGTCTCAATTCAAAAACTAACTGGTCATAAGTATCAGTGTTAATCGTGACAAATGACATATTGGGATTAAGTAAAACTTTTCTGGCATAGACTGAGAAATTTTGACAATTGCTCTTAGCAATCCGTTCATTCAATTGGTGTAATTCTGGATCAGTTAGAAATACTTTTTTGAGATTGGTACGATAGCGATAAACCATAGCAGTCTCCTATCCCATATATTTTTCACAGAATTCACGACTGAGTGGCTGAGCTTGATTGATTTCTACAATTAATTCTTGAACACAAGTCAATAAGATTGAGACGTGCTCTTGAGTCACTTGATGATTTTCTCTTGCAACAACCAGAACTTCATACACATCTCGACTAATCTGTTCTAACTTCTGAGAGTTCCAAAGAGAGAACCAACTTTCAAAAATTCTATCCTGATAATTCTTTTTCAATAAATTCTGACGAAGAAATTCTGAGAAACTTTCCATTTTTTGTTCCCTCATCATTTCTTTTATCTGTTTTTCTTCTTGTCTCGTGATTCTAAATTGCTTTCGGATTGACTTAATTTCTTGTCCCATTCTGATATCCCTTCAACATTCTACTTGTATGACAGTGTAAGTCTACCTCACATTGTCAGTACGCTTCCTAAAGACCTCACTTGCTTCTTGTTCGGTCTTTGCGAGCTCAGATATTGTGTCCACAATATCCCAAAAATCATATCGCCAGCCGACCAAAACCTTCTAGTTTTGATAGCCAACGATAAGATAACTTGGTGGCTTCGCCCCCAAACCCCCAGAGAAAAATCTTAGTTGGATTTTTACAAGTTGAGAAAAGTATAACAAAGGAAAGTTGGAAATTTTATCACAGGAGAATGAGAGGATGAAAAAAGAGCCTTTCGACTCTTAAAATTGAACTTATCTCAATAGCAGAATTATCTACAAGAAGTGTTTATTACATCCTCTTAGCTATATTGAACTCATCTAATCGTTCTCTTTTGTCTTTTGCATTCTGAATATATCGACTATAATCTTCTTTGAAATCGTTCAAACTCACTAAAGAAATATAAGAATCGTGTTCATTATCATAAAGATCATTACATGGATTTTTCTTATAAGCCGACTTAATATTTAACATGTTCTCTCTAGCTAAATTATCAAAATATTTCAAAGACCTACACGACTTAGTTTGCTGACAATGTTGACAATAATGAGTACTATCGTCTAGTACCTTATCTTTAGCTTCATCAGTATAGATAGCTATCACACCATTTGTTCTATTATTTTCCCTATTCTCTAAAGAATATCTAAGTTCATCATAAAGCCAATCATCGTAGTTCCCTCGCAAATCTTTTTTGTAAGAAATTGCTTCTGGTGTCAATAATACAATTGTAACAGAGGTATCTTTCAATTTATCGTATAAATAATCCTGAATTGTTTCTTCGCTCATTTGACTTCTATCTTTATCTTCAGATCTATTTATTACCTCGGTAGAACCATCAAATAAATCAACTAATTCATCTTTAATCTTTTTTCCATCACTAAAACGGAACGAAATAAATACTTTGGTCGCCATTATCGTACCTCATTGATAATTTTATCAATCGTGGAAAATACTTTAGCGAAATCCTTTTCAGTCTCCAAAGTTTCCCAGTAATTATCTAAATAACTATATTCTCCTGATTGTTTCATCTCATCAAAAATTTCTTTTGCAGCAAATCCAGTAGAAGCAATCGGAATGATTATCTTTTCTTTTGCTTTAGCTATTTGAAATTCCTCCATCATGCCTGAAGCAATTTTGACTTTACCATCGACAAGTTTATTACCAAATAAAAAAATACACACACCTGACTCACTAATCATTTGTTCACGATTCTCTGTCCAACGCTCTTTTAACGATTTCTTTCCATTGTCATTTTGTGGAAAAGGAAACAAACCAAGGTGTTCAGCCACATGTCTATATTTAGTTTTATAAATTTGATCCAGCGCACCGTTAATAACACTGCTTCCTATCCCCAGTCCAAACCCTGATATTATTTTATAATCTTTTGAAATAAGAAAACTAGATAAATCATAGCAGTATTGATTTACCTTTTCTTCACTCCAATTCTCATTATAATCTGATATACTACCTGAAATGAAGATTGTATTTTTTAAGTACTCCTCCTCAATTTTTTGTATTAAGTCAGATATTTCAGAATAATCATCTACTAGAACGGTCTCTATTCCATATCTCTGTAAATCTTTGATTTTTAAATCTTGTTTTATTTTAGCGTAATTATATCCTTCGATATCTGCGTCATAGTCTCTCTCTAACACTTGTTTTTGAATACAATAATGTTCTCTCTTATTATCTCCCAGCAAGACATTTACCTTCCCCAGAATAGATTCTAAATTAGGATCTTCAAAACCAAAACCTACAAATAAAAATGTTTTAGAAACTAAGTCACCTCGTAAAGCTGTTACAAATAAAGAGTTTTTATCACTATATCTTTCATAATCATCTTTTGAAATAACTGCATCATTAGGCGAATCTACATCACCATGCATCTTATAAACAATGGCATCGCTATCACGAATACTAATTGCTAAATCATCTATCTTTCTCTTTATATCTCCTCTACGATTGTTTTTCTTTAAACCGTTTTCAATTACGTTATCATAGTTTGTCGTCCAATATGTAGAAATGGGTAGTCGTGTTAGTAAATTCGTTACTTTTGTTTCTGCTTCTTGACTAGAAAATTGATAAACTATTTCCTGATTTACAGAACCTCGATTTCCCATTTTAGAATTGATATAATATTGAGTCAATCCCACTAAATCTGACTCTTTATCAATATCTAAATCAATCTCATCCGCAAATGGCTTTACGAGCTTTTTCCAGTTAACAAATCCTGCGTCAACTGATGTTCCTGCGCCAGCAAAAACTGCCGCATTGCTATCTTGAACAGCTTTCGTAAATTTTTTAATAAATTGCTCTTTCCTCATCTTGAATCCTTCTATTATTTTTTATTCTCTTTCCATTTAGTAAATGGAATATCTGACTGTCCATGATTTTTAACTATAAAATCTTCAGAAAAAAGTAATTTTGGATATTTAAAGTAGAACTTTGGAATAATTGTTCTATCTATTTTTTCTGAAAAATAGATACATATTTTCTTTCCAATTGCATCTGCATATCCCAATTCCCAAGCACACCACTGAGAATTAAGTGTCTTACTTGAAAAGTACAAAACAAATACATCCGATTGTTTTATACGCTCTTTGATAATATCGACTGTTGAAGTATTACACCATTCTCGTTTCAGATCGTATTTATCATTAACCCAGTCAATATATACGACTTGGCCATTTTTGTTTAGTTTTTTATAAAAGGTTATAATTTTTTCTTCATCTTTAGAGTTATGTGAAAGAAAGATATCAAATTTTTTTATCTTTTCTAGATCATCAATGTATAACCTCTTCTTCAACTCTTCTGGTCCTTTCCTATTTGTTACTATTTCATTATCAATAAAATTTGTTTTTCCTTTCTTTTTTCTACTCAATCTAAACGGTAGAGATAATCTTTGAAAGTACGACTGAACTTCTTTTTTTAGCGATTGATTTCTTACATGACCATTTATTGCATAGAAAAAATTATGAACTTCCTTTGAATCATACTTCGAAAGTTCTCTAATGATTTCTAATCTTTCATGTAAATCATGTGTTTTAAAAAATCTTTTGCGATAATGTTCCAGATAAGAGGGATTTATTTCTTGAATATAATCTAATGATTTTTTTCTTTTTATAGTTTGTAGCTTTAATTTTGCTAAAGATTTTTTTCGAATTTCATCTGCCTGAGTTTTTCTCTCTTCAATACACAAAATATTTTTTCTTACTCGTCTTCTTATATATTTAGATGTTTCAAGAATAAAATCATTAGTTTCTAAAGACATCCTTTTACTCTGAATTTTAACTAAATTCTTTTTAATAATACGTTTACCATACCAATAATTTCTTTCCTTTTCCAGCTTAGAAATTTTGTCAGGAAACATATAAGTAAATTTATCAACATAGTCCTTGTTAGAAAATTTCTCTGGCATAGTCTCTATGACCATATTATGAGCTGGTTTAAACTCTTTTTGTAGTTTTATGTAAAACTCATTGTATTGTCTCATAACAATCCCCATATAAATAGTTCCCTCATAATAAATATTTGCAGTTTTATAGCTCCTATACGAAAATTATTACATATTTCCTTTTCTAATTTGATACTTTTCTGCAACAAAAGAAGCCAGTTGATAATCGTATCTTTCACTATCGTAATAGAAAAAATAAGGAGCCTGATAACCATAACCATACCACACGTTTAATCCTGTTTCCTCTTCCAATAATTGGAGTAGCTCATGTGAATATTGCTTACAAAACATTGAAGTCATTACTTTAAATTGATCTTCAAATATTATTCCTCTATTTTGAAACTCTGTAACAATCTCTTCAATTTCTTTGCCTATTATTTCTCTTAATTCTCTTAATTCCATAGTTTTCACCTATTCTTGCTATTTGATATTAACATAAAACATGACTGATTAAAATTTTCTCAATTTATTTTCCCCAGTCTCAACATTTACTTCTTACCTTACTCCACTCACCGAACAGAAACTCTTTGAGCTTGATACAATTGATAATTGTCTTTCTAGTTCGCTTTTTCCATGGAGAAAGATAGCTATTGGATTTTGGCTCATTCACTTTCCTTTCGTCAGTGTGCAAACATTTCGACCTAAGGCACAGGCAAACTCATTCTCACTAGAATCATATAAACTCATTAAACTACCATTCACATTTCTGATGTTTTTAGTATGTACTCAATACCATCCAAGTAGCACCTGTAACGCTCAAGCTCTTCAAAAGTAGTCACTAGATAAATGTTGGTATTCACCATATCAGATAAGGCGCCACTCATTACAATCCAGTGATTGCTCTCATCATTAAAGACGAGGTTCTGGCTATCTTGATAACAATAGTGATGAGTTAGGAGATTTGTTCAACGTTTCTTAACAATCTCCATTTTTAAAGTCAGTTTATTATCTTCCCACTAGATTTAATATTTTTTCTTTCCCAACAATATTCACATACGATACATTGAATTTTTGGCAGATTGTGTCTATTAATTCTTTTGAAATTATACTTGTTCCCTTTTCATAACGGCTAAGGCTATTGGGTGAAATGCTTATAATTCGTGCAAATTCTGGACATGTCAGGCCATGTGCCTTTCGTATAAATTTTATATTGTTTCCAATCATGGCATGCTTCTTTTACTCGATAATACTATTATAACATTTAGAAATTAAAAAACAGATTCTAAATCAATAGAACGTATAATTCTAAAATTAGAATTTTTAGTGATAATTCTATAAAATGTTGCTTTTCTAATAAATTTGTACTTGTTTTCTTCAAACTATACAAATACCACGTTGTTGTAAGTTTGTAATTAACTCAAAAGTATTAGATATAATTTTAAAACAGTATTTTAAGCCATAGTTGGCCAATACTATAGTTTGCTATTTAATTCTAACTAAAAAAATCATTATACGAATCAAACAACTAAAAATGAATTTATGGTATACTAGTGATAATAAATTGTTATCGGTAGGAGAATGTTTATGTACTATGGACGCAACAATGAAATAGAACAGCTAAAACACCATTTTAAGTATTCTAGCAATGATAAAAATAGTTTATTCATTATAAATGGTTTTAGTGGCAGTGGCAAGACTGAATTAGTTAAAGAAGTTAGTCAACAAATATATAGAAATAATAAAGAAATTTTTATTTTATATGTTGATGTTGCAAATGATGGATTTGAAAGTAATAAATTTTTTGAAAATTTATTAAAAGGAGCTTATATAGCCACTCAATTCAGGAGAAATCTTTGTTTATCTATACCACATAAATATTCGTTCTCAAATTATTTAAGAAAACAAAAACTAACTAATTTAACATTGAAGCATAGTTTTAAACTTATCAAATCATTAATTTCATTAAACGTTCCGTATAAGAAAATTATTGACTATCCTTGGGAGGAAGTTATTTCTGAAATAAAAGAAGAAATTTTCGAAAGTGATCTATATTTACGTTACTTCTATAATATTTCAAAAAAAGTCAGAGTTAACATAATTATTGATAATTATCAATTTTTACCTGATAATATAAAAATAAAATTTGAAGATGACTTCAACACACTTCAAAAAGGAATTTCTTTAACCATAATACATCGAACTGATGAAGATGTCAGTTTAGTTGATAGATTAGATACACTAGATAATTATACTTCTAATGTATTAAATTTATCTTATCTGACAGAAGAAGAGTGTAAATTATTAATAAATAATCAGATTGATTTTCTAGATAATACCATGTTAAATCAAATTTGGCAGTTAACTAAAGGAAATTATAAAGAAATTGAATTAATTATTAATAAACTGGCAGACAACCCTAATTCAGAACTACTTAGTATTTCTGATATTTATAATAAACTTTCAGACACCCAAAAAAATATTTTGATTATATCATCAATTTTTCCAGCTGGTATGAGTAAAGAAATAGTTTTTAACTACATAAAATCTATTATAGAGGACACTACTGAAGTATCTAATTCGTTAAATGCTCTTATTAATGCAGGCTTTGTATACATTAATGGAGATACAAATGATAAGATAAAAATATCACATGAATCAATTGTTAATAGTATATTAAATCAAACTACTGATTCTGATCTTAAATTAGTCACAAAGAATCTTAAAATATATTTGGAACAGACTATCTTATCCATAGGAATAGGTGGTGAATTAGCTTACTTAATTCACTGCTTAATACATATCAGTAGTCTTGAAGAGTTAAGACAAAATATAGAATACATTAAAAAATTACTCGAAATAGAGTATAGAAAAAATTCTTATTTTTATATCGTATCTTTGAGTAAAAAGATATTTAATTTAATAGAATTATTACCAGAGAAATATATACATTATATTTTGAATTCACATCAATGGACTTCAAATTTTAATGATGGTTTAACAATTCTTAGAAATCTTAAAATTGAGTATTATTCGGAACATATAAATTTATATTATCCTAGATTTTTAATTCAACTATATGAATTTAATGAAGCGTTAAATTTACTTGAAAAATTAGAAAACAACTCAGGAAATTTACTCTATAAATTAAACGCTTATGGACATCTAGGTAAAGATAAAGAAGCAATAAAACTTCTTAATGAAAATCTTAATTCAGTAGAAAAAGATGATTTTTATTATATTATTTTACGAAATTCTGCCCATTATTTTCCAATTGAACAAGCTACTAGAAATCTCAAATTAGCATTAGAGTATTTTCAAGTGAATGAGCAGTATATTCCTGTTGCAACTGTATATAATAATTTAGGAGTCATTTATACATGGAATAGAGAATATGATTTAGCTTTAGAAAATCTCAACAAAGCAGAAAAAATACTAAAAAAATATGATTCAAATGAAATTTTTGAATCATATTGTAATAAATCAGTTTTATTTCTAATGAAGAAAGATTATCAACAATCTCTAGAATATATCAATAAATCACTTCAAATGTGTCCTAAATCTTTAACTTTAGATGTTCGTATGCTTAAACTAAATAAATTAGTTGTTGAATTGGTGTCTGAAAATATTTCTCTTATAGATTTTCAGAATTCTTTAAGATACTTTGAGGCAGAAATTCCACTAATAGATGATCCTTGGTATAAATTTCAAGTTGTATATAATCTAAAACAGATTAGTGATATTCCTTCTGTTTATGATCAATCATATATTGAAAATTATAAGGATGGATTAACTAAATACTATATACTAATTTCATATAAAAATTATAATTTTTGTCTTGGTCTATCTCCTAATTGGAGATATTAATCTGTTTGTGATATTTGCTAATGAGTTCAGAGTGTATAGAGTAGTTGAACTGTTTATATTTTAGTAAATTAGCTACTAGTTCAGCTAATTTCTGTATATCAGCCTCTGTGTATCCTAGATTTGTAATACCAACTGTTCCTAACCTAATTCCTGAAGTAGTCATCGGACCATATATATCATTCGGAATTTGATTACGATTAACCAATATTCTATGCTCGAAAAGTAACTCCTCTGCTTCCTTACCATTAAAGTTTAGATTTGATAAGTTGATTAAAACAACATGAGTTTTTGACTGTTTATAGATGACATCGATTCCATAGCTAGTTAAGCAATCTATTAACAGTTGAGTATTTTTAAGGACTTCTTTAGCATAACTTTGAATATCTATTGACAATAATTTAATTAAACATATACATTTAGCAAATAATGCAGATTGTGTCGGCCCACCTTGAGTTCTAGGAAAAATAGAATAACTTATTTCTCTTTCAAAAGAGCTACGATAAACTAGCACACCTCCTTGAGGTCCACGTAAACACTTATCCATTGTAAAAGTAGCAAAATCTACAAAAGGGAAAATTGCCTGATGAATATCTGCCATAATATACAAGACACTATGGCAGATATCTGCCAATATGAGAGTGTCAGGACTAGTTTCTTTAACCGTCTTATAAATTTTTTTATAATTAAACTCATTTCCATACGATGAAGCACCGACAACAATTAGTTTGGGTTTATATAGCTCTAATAATTCCCTTAGTTCAGTAAAATCTACTTTTAAATTATTATCTAAATGATAATATATAACCTTACCTCTACCTGTGTAAGTGTGTGAAATATGCCCCCCGTCTTTTGGTGATAATGATAGAATAAAATCATCTCTTTCTAAAATTCCATTATAAACAATTTGATTAGCCTGAGTTCCAGAATTTGGTTGTAAACTAACTCGATAATCATTGGATCTTAAATTAAAGAGTTTGCAGCACAATTCCTCAGCATATACTTCAATATCATCTAATGAAGTACAATGAGGAAAATAACGTTTTTCAACAACGCCTTCAGTTGGAAGTGTAGAAAGTGGAAAGCTTTGTATTTTTAATACTTCATTGAATGGATAGCTAATACAAGCAGCAAGATTTATGATACTATTTTGATCTTGATTATATGATTCAAGAATTTTATTCAATCTCTGATAAATTTTTCCTTCAAACTTATTAGTTATATACACTTATTTCTCCTACCGATAACAATTTATTATCACTATACAAAGCACCCAAATAGGTTTATAATAGCATGATTATTGATAAAGGAGATTTTTATGGATTATAAACTTATTTCTACTTACTTAGATTATTGCAAAACTCATAAGCGTTTGAGTTCACACACGATTCGCGCTTATAAGAATGATCTTATGCAATTTTATAACTCAGACTATGATAATGTCGAATCCTATATAGAACAGTTGACACGATCTAACATAAAAACGAATACATTAAGAAGAAAAATTGCTTGTATGAAGGTATTTTATAACTATCTAAAATACCAGAACATAATTGAAGAGAATCCCTTCAATCAATTGCGCTTTCAATTTAGAACTGAAAAAGTATTGCCTAAAACGATTCCGTATGACATGCTGAAAAGCATTTTTATATATTTAGAACAGAAAGTAATTGTATCTAAAACTGACTATCAAAAACAACACGCTGAAAGAAATCTACTAATTATTTCACTTTTACTTTCAACAGGCATCAGAATTTCTGAACTTTGCCACATTCATCTCAAAGACATTAATCTGTCCAATAAGACACTCCATATTATAGGAAAGGGTAAGAAAGAACGTATCCTATTTTTAGGAGATCAAAAAACATTCAATTTATTAGAAACATATATAAATAAAACAAGAAATGAATCCAATGATTTCTTGTTCCCAGGGAAACATTCACTTAAACCATTGTCAGAGCAAAGTGTACGTTTAGTAATAAAGAGAATCGTTGAACAAAATAACTTTTCTAGAACTATTACACCACATATGTTTAGACATAGCTTTGCGACAATGCTTCTAGATAGTGATGTAGATATTCGATATATTCAACAAATTCTTGGACACAGTTCTATATCAATCACACAAATCTATACTCACGTATCTCATTCAAAACAAAAAGAAATACTTAGTTCTTTTAATCCTGTATCAGCGATTCATTCTGAAATCGAGTAAGAGACATTTCCAAAGTCTACAATTCACTTCATCTTAAATTAATTTTTGTAGTTCGACTTTAGTTAATAGATTTTATACTCAACAAAAGCAAAAACCATATAAAGCTTCACTTTGAATTAGCATTTATACTATATTCCGTATTAAGAACTCCATAATTGTTTTTCTAAAATACATCTTTCAAATATCCTTAAATATAATAAAAAGAGATAGGCAAAATCTCAATTCCTGAAGAAAATGGAGTAAATCTTCCCACAAGAAAACGCATAGTTTCAAGTTCTTCAACACCTGAGACTATGCGTTTTTCTGATTTTAAAGACTTTTTTCAATCCTAAATAGACTATATTATAAAATTTGTGTTCTAACAACCATTTCGATTAGTTAAATCTTTCAATCTTTCTTCTCCAAATTTAAGCATCTCTTTCTCAACTTGATTCCATTCTACAAATAGTAAATCATGAAGAACGGTTGCTGCTGATGTTGTATTTTCTTTTGAATCATATACACAACTTCTATCTCGTTGGTAAATTTGGATTTTTTCAAAGATAGCTAGTTCTTCCAATTGCCGTGTACTATCAACTAGATGATTTACAATGAAATCATGATGTTCTTTTGGTGTTGCGCGAGCTTGATTTGGATTAATAGCGTACAGTTCTTCATATCGGATAAGGGTACTCAGATAGGATAGCTTAGGCTTTGTCGCAATCAAGGCTAATTGTACTTCATATCCCTTATTTTTCAAGAGTTGTGCTGTTTTCTTTGGAACATCAATTGTTCGTAAAGTTCCCTCTATCAAAAGATTGTATCCCAAATGACTCAATTCGGTTACTAAAGACTCTACCATTTTCCCTGCAAAATCTTTGGTGTATTCTACACTATCTTTGCCATATTCTTGCTGCAGTTCTAAATAGTGTGGATGCTGGGAACGAAAACTATCGCCATCTATGATAACAATATTTCCTTGAAATTCTTTCTGTTTAATACGATGAATTGTAGTCTTACCAGCACCACTTTGTCCCCCAAGCAAAATCGCTATAGGCTGCTTACTGGACTTTTTTCCTCTTGTCAGTGAACGAAGATTCCGTGCTAAAGCCTGTTTGAATTCACTATCGGTATAATCTTGGATTTCCATTAGGCTACCATCCGTTTTTCAGATATCTCTAACATACGTTCAATTCCATCCAAATAACCGCTATATCTCTCTATTTCATCAAAAGTATCCACTAAATAGATATTCGTATGAATCAAGTCAGATAGATCATCACTCATTAAAATCCAAGGATTAGATTCATCATCAATGCTAATTCCCTGGCTATCTTGATAACGATAGAGTCGAGATAGTAGATTAGCACCTCTTTCTTTCACAATTTCAATTTTTAAAGTCAATTCATAATCTTCAACAGGATTGAGCATTTTATCTTCTCCTACAATATCGACATAAGATACATTAAACTTCTGGCAGATGATGTCTATTAGTTCCGTAGAAACTGAACTAGTGCCATTTTCATAACGACTCAAGCTATTTCGAGAAATTCCTATAATTCGGGCAAATTCGAGTTGTGTTAAGTCATGTGTTTTACGTAGGGATTTTATGTTCTTTCCAATCATGGCAAACTCCTTTTATTTGATAACACCATTATAACATTTAGAAAAAAAGAAATGCACCATTTTTGGTGCGTTGTTTCTTGTTTTTCTAGCCTAAACTTTACTTCTAAAAAAGCCACCTTAAAGAGTCATTCTTTTTCGGTGGCTGTTCAAAATACTATACATTAAAATACTCTTGTTTAATTTTTGTAAGCAGATTATTAGCAACCGAAGTTACACCAACATGCATCAGTTCAGGATCAGAATAATCTAGATTACGAGCATAGCCTTCTGCAACAGTCTGAACAATATGCTCATCCAATTTATAATTGGAGGCTTTTAATAATGCATGAAATAATTCTGAACTATATAGTTTTATATTATTTTCCAATGATACTACTGCCATTTTTGTAACTCCTCTCCTTTTTTTGATTGATAAATCTTCTCTATTTTCATTATATCGCAAAAAGATTGGTTGTGAATGGATAATTTTTTAAAAGAATAGGGTTTTCTAAACTCTTTTTGAAAAGTTTGTGTTTGTATTTTGGCTTGGTTTTCGAATCAAAAAGAGAGAATCAAGTTGATTCCCTCTCTATGTTAGTTTTTACTTATTTTCCCTATAGGAAAGCTAGGATCTATTAAAAAATTCTTTTTTCTGTGAACTTCCCCATCTTTCAATAAATAGAATCCCCACTAACAAAAGGATAATCAGGCAAGGAAGTAAGATCATCCCCATGCTCCAATTTAGATTGACATTATCAATTTGCTTAGGTAGTCTTCCAGATAAAATCTCTACTGAACGCAAGTAAGTAAAGGGAATTAGATGGGCAATACTCTGAAGAGGCTGGATCGTTTGGATACCAAACAACAAGCCAACAATCCCAATGAGTGAAAGAAAGAGGACAGGCATTTTTTGCTTGAAAAAGTAAGCAATCAAGTAGACGACTTCCACAATGACGATAAAGGCTAAGAAAGCTAATAACAAGCCAGGAAATAATACATCTTGTATCTTTCCAATAGTTACCTCTTGATTCACTAAGCTATAAATCGGGTAGGGATAATCTAACTGTCCAAAGCCACTTATCAGACTTCCCACTAGAAAAGAAAATCCGCTGATTCCGATAAACAGCACAGTTACATAGCCCACTCCAACTCCAAGAGAGGACATTGCAAATGTCACTTTTGAAAAAGGATATAACTGAGCTGTGTCCAGATGATTTTGATATCTTTCTGCAAATAGTTGCGTTAGCATAAAAATAATAGCAATCACAAACAAGCTTGGGATGATAGCCTCTAAAATCCAGACAATCTGATCAATCCCGTGGGTCGGATAATCTAAATTGTGTGCTTTTATATTCAAGGGATATAGGGCTTGGTAAATCTTCCGTTCGCGGTCAACCGCCATTATTAAGTCAGAGCTAGAAGTTGGGTCATTTGATACAAATTCATAATTCTTCTCTTCATCTTGCCACTGCAAATAGTAGGCTTCTTTCCAGTGCCCTTCTTTTAATAAAGTCAGAATTTCTGTCTTTCGCGTCAAAAGATTTTTTTGCACGTCTAAATCACTTTTAGCAATTTGGTATTTCTCCGAGCTGGTGTCAGAGATTTGGGAGAGCTTCTCTTCATTTTCATTGATAGCTCTCTCGTTGGCTGTAATACGACTTTCCAACCTGCTCTCCAAGCTGACTGAGTTTGCAGTCTGGCTATTAAAATAAAAGGTAACACCGAGTACAGATACAAATAAAGCTAAGACAATCCAATTTAAGCGACTTTTAAAAACTTTTTTCAATAAAAATAGACTAACATCTTTCATAAACTAAACCTCTTCTATCTGTCCCTGACGAATGGTTACTATTCTATCGCAGATATCAACCAACTCTTCCTTATAGTGGGAACTTAAAAGAACCAGCTGCTCTTGTCTATCGATTTGTGCCAGTCTATCAAAAAATTTCTGTCGATAATACTCATCTAAGCCATTTGTAATCTCATCCATGAGCCAACATTTCGCCTGACTAAGAAAATACATGGCAATAACCAAGCGTTGCTTCATCCCTAAGGAATACTTGCGGATGGGAAGACTGATATAGTCAGCCATTTCCCAGTAGGCGATTTCATCCCTCAAGTTTAGGTCTGACTTCCAGATGTTTTTTATGAGACGAAGGTAGTCCATCCCACTTAAGTTTCCATCCAGCCATTCAACGCTCTCATAATAAAATAAAGAAGGAGGAACTGCGATGTGTCCACTACTAAGGGGAAGCAACTTGCTCATAGCTCGGAATAGTGTCGTCTTTCCCGAGCCATTGATAGCAAGAAGGCCATAAATCCTACCCTTTTTAAAGGTGAAATCAACATCTTGCAAGATGACTTGTCGCGTTTTTAAGGTAACATGAGTAAGAGTTATCATATACAGCCCTCCTTTTCTCACTCTTTATCGATTAATAGCCTCCGCTGTAGTAGTTTATGACCTCATAACGATTGTAATTCCATCCTCCGCCAATTTTATACTCAGAATAGCTGTAATAACGAGACCATTCCGGAATGACCGTATATCTATATGCATGGTAATTCATTCTAGACTCATAGAAGGTATTCCAGTCATAGCGATAATTTTTAAGAACGGTCTTAGCAGATACACTAGACTGAAAAAGACCAATAGATAACAAACTAGCTAATAAAACAACTTTTGCTGATTTTTTCATGGTTTTCACCTCACTAATTTATTTACTTCCGAAAGCGCTTTAATTATATCATTTTTTTATTTGTTATGCAATAGTTTTTTATTTGTTATGCAATAGTTTTTTTGATCCGAAAAGTCTCACACTAAACGCTAGCAACTGGAATTTACTCTAAGACGACTCTGTTTTAGGGCTATTTGTCGTGCACTTTTTTCTGAGTCTTTTCGCTTTTGAACCCTTATATATCAAGAAAAAGAAAACCAGTGGAAGTTAGTGTAAAAAGAATTTCCACTGATTTCACGCGTTTTTCTCATACTAAAAGCTAGGTTGTGGGAAACTGGAAGTTAGTTTTAGAAGTTACCGGTTTTCTAAACTCATCAAGCATTTCTTCTTTTGTAATTTCATTCTGACGAAAACGAGCTAAAACTTGGGTTGGATTGTCATCAGTCTGAACACCATAGATAAAATCAAAATGGTGTTGTAATTCATCTGGATTTTCCCGATTTTGAATTACAAATTCCGCAAAATCTAAATCTGACTCTGACTTTTTATGTTTTGCAAAATAGTGACAATGAGAGTCAGTGCTCTTAAAAATTTCTATAAAATTTGAAATACGAAATTCTACTATAATAACTACTTCTTCTTCAGAGTCAAAAATATTATTATTAGAGGTGCTTCGATTTAATACTTCAACCTGCTTGTTAATAAATTTTCTAGCTTGTTCAAAGTCCGGCGTGATATAGAAACCAGGTCCAAAGTCTAGCTCACTTCCTAAATTAAATTGAACATCGATTCCTTTTTTTAAGGATTCTAAATATCTCAATAATGTAGCATGAAACCACTGCATCTGACCTAGTTGCTTTTCCTGCTTGGTAGTCAACTCCAAAATATTTACTTCCTTCCGTCTTTCCTAAATCTCTCTAAATTCTTCTCCAATTGTTCCTTATGAAGTTGATTTTTAGCTTCCTTTAATGTGTCGTCTAAAGTTTCTTCTCTATAAATCGATTCTGTTTTTACTTGTTCTGATCCTTGGTCTGGAGTGAAAATGATATCTAACAGTCGATCTATTTTTTCAAGATCTTGGACAGACATATCAGATAGTCTATGAATTAGCTTCTTAAATATATCACTATTGTCTTGGTTTTCCTTAAAAAATGTTGTAAACATCTATAACCTCTCAAAAAAAGCAGCCTATCAGGACTGCTTAGTGTAATTCGGAAATCGCATCATAAATTGACTGCAATTTCTTATTATCTTTATTCTTTGTGTCAATCAACGTATGTAGCTCTTCAATTTTCTTTTGACTGCTTTGAATATCGCTATTGTTATCCTCAATAAGTCTTTTAAGATGTTGCTGATAACTTGTAGTGATATCTGTCTCTTTTCCTGTTCTAACCTCTGTAACTTTGGGTTTAGAGCTAGGATTTGATTCCGTTACAGGTGCTTGTTTTCTCTTTTGAAAAGCTGCTTCATAATTTACATCATTACCTCCTTGATGATTTCCAAATAAGGCCGCAATTTTATCTGGATCTTCTTGATTTTCTGATTTACTTTCTAATGGTTGATTAAAATTCCAATCTTTTGTCATTCACTCATTTCATCCTTTCTAAATTCAGAATCATCGAATTGTCTTTCTTTACCAAAGGCATGGTCAAGAGCTTCTTCAAAACTCATGTGACTGATGCTGTGACGTCTTTTGAACGTCGCAAACATCGCTGTCTCCAGTTGCTCTTTGTAAGCAGCTAGTTTTTCTGTCTCTCTTGCTACCTTGCTTTCTTGCCTAGTGACCTTTTCTTCTAAGCGTTCAATTATGGTCATATACGATCCCCCTTCATACTAATTTTAGCTAGAACATCTTGATTTTGTTATCACAATTCTAAACATTTAGATGATTGTCTTACTAATGGATTTCCAAACATCTCTTTTGCAGTCTCAATCATAGATTGAAAATCTGATTTGTTTTCTCGAAGAATATCGTTCCAGTCTATTTTTTCTTTCCCAAATTCATTATTAGGTAAATCCAGTGAAACAGGCAATCCTTCTTGAGATAACTTATCAGAAAAATCTTTTCCTGCATCATCACAATCTACCGCAAGTGTCAATAAATCAGGATGATTATCGAAATAGGTAGTGGTATCACGAATTGTATTGATTAAGGGCAATAACTTTGAAGGTGTTACTGTATCTAAAAATTCCAACTTCTGATTTTCTTCAGTTATCAGTCGTAAAGTTTGATAAGCGACAACAGACCTTTTTAATCCCTCCATAGATACCAAACGAACATCAAATAGACTTTGTTGATGAAGTTCGTAATAGCTCATCAAGTCGATAAACGATTCACAAAAGACCAGTCTATTTGGTTTACCAATATCAAAGGATATTCCAACATGTCCATGGCTTCCTTTTAGAATCGTTTTTAACCTCTCTCTAGGAAGAGAGTGATTCTTATAAATCCCTTGTAAGCTTGCTGCCTGTAGTATGTGACGATGATCAAAGCTTTTAAAAACGATAACAGGTTCAACTGTTTCATTTGTTTTCCAACTAGCTTGTGCTATCAAACCTTGTTGGATCATCTTTTGTATGATTTCTTCTGAGATTCCTCTACATTCTGTTAAATAATATCTAGCCAGACTGCAGTTAGAGTCCTCTACTCTCTTTAAAGGATAATAAAATGGTCTCTCTCTTTTTTCTTGAACAGCTTCTTTTTGAAAAGGTTCTTTAGAAAGAAAGGCTAGAGCTTCTTTAAAGGAAATTCCCTTAACAATTCGAACAAAATCAATGACATCACCTTGAATATCTCTTGAAAACCATTTAAAAGTATTGGTAGTTGAAAAAATCCGAAATGAATCGTGTTCAGAATGCTCATAGACACTGCTCGAAACTTGTTTAAAGGAGATACCTAAACGATTGGCTACATCAAGAATTGAAATTTGCTTACATTCCTCTATATTCATAAAACATCATCATTTTGTCGTAGTATTTGGCAGTGATGGAACAGATGAAGATTCTTCTAAAGTTTTAGGAGTGGCCTTATCCAAATCATCCAACCCAGATTTCCAAACCTGCACTTGATTGACCAATAACTTACCTGGTAGTTTCGAATAAGACAACTTAACCGTTCTGGTTTCTGTCTGACTGGTCTTTGATTGGTTGGCATTCTTTAAATCAGATACATAGGTTACATTATAAGAGACCATGGCAATGGCTTGATTCGTAGTCTGATTGACAAAGATATCAGCTTTTTCAAAATGATAATCCAAAATATAGTCCTTATAAACTTGGTTCATGGCATCATTTTGACTTGACAATTCTTGAGAATAAGCTGATTCAGTCATATAAGGTTGAATACGTGTATTATTTTCCCCTAGTTTTTCTTTCGTATAGTACTGTGTCAAAAATTCTTTTACAGTATCTGATGACAAAATACTTGCTTTATCTTCTGCTTGTTTGTCCTCTACAAGTTTAGATGCAGCCAATTCGATTTCTTTGCGACTTTGTTTAGCAGTAGAATGTTGGCCAGCAGTATATCCCATCATGAGAATAAAGCTAGTTGCGGCTACTGCTCCAACACTAATTAAGGCTTTAGTTTTGACTTTATTTAACATCTTAGACCTTCTTTCTATAAAAACTAGGTCAAGAATAACAAAAAGAACTTGTAAGTTTTATCACATCACAACGAAAGGTAATTCCTACATTTCAGGCGCAAAATCGTACAGTTCAGAGAAAAAAATAAAACTAGCTGTCTTTGGAGTATAATAGACTTATTGGAAAAAAATAAAATGCATACTGTACTATGCTATACTATAGTTAAGAAAACTATTTACAAAAGATCATGCAACTAACTTC